>CAWHNO010000016.1:0-996678 GCA_963830725.1 uncultured Solirubrobacteraceae bacterium
CGTTGCCGCGCCGCAGCACGTGCCGCACCGTGCGCAGCAGCACCTTCAGGTCCAGCCAGAGCGACCAGTTCGACACGTAGAGGTAGTCGATCGCGACCATCTCCTGCATCGGCACGCGGGTCCCGAGGACCTGCCACGGGCCGGTCATGCCGGGGGTGAGGTGCAGGCGGCTGCGGTCGAGGCCGACCACCATCGCGTCCTCGTCGATCACGAGCGGCCGCGGGCCGACGAGGCTCATCTCCCCGCGCATGACGTTGAAGAGCTGAGGGAGCTCGTCGAGCGACGTGCGGCGCAGGAAGGCGCCGACACGGGTCACGCGCGGGTCGTGCGTGATCTTGAACAGCCCGTCGCCGGCCTCGTTGAGTTCCCGCAGGCGATCCTTCTGGTCGTCCGCGTCGGTCACCATCGAGCGGTACTTGAAGATGCGGAAGTGCCGCCCGTCGCGGCCCACGCGCGGCTGACGGAAGAAGACCGGGCCCTGGGAGTCGAGCCGGATCGCGACCGCGATCGCGGCCATCAGCGGGGCGACCAGCAGGAGCACGATCGAGCCGGCGACGATGTCGAAGGCGCGCTTGAGGAGGTGCGACGACCGCACGAGGCCGAAGCGGCGGACGCCGAGCATCGTCAGCCCGTCGACGTCGTCGAACTCGACGGCGGCGCCGACGGCCTCGAACATGCGGGGCAGCACGCTCACTCGGACGCCGACGGCCTTGGCCACGCGGATCAGCTCGGCCACGTCGCTCATGTGAGTCGTGTTCGGGGCGAGGATGATCCGGTGCACGCGCAGCTCGGAGACGAGGTGGCGAAGGCTCCGGGGACTGTCGATCGTGTCGAGGATGTCGCCGGTCAGCGGCAGAGACGCCACGACCGTGGCGCGCGCGGCGCTCGATCCCAGGCGCTCACGGACGCGCTCAGCGAGCTCCTCATCCCCGATCAGGAGGCAGCGCTCGCTCGGCGCGACCCGGCCGGCGAGCGATCGCGCGGCGGTGCGCCCGACGAGGATCGCCGCGAACGTACCGAGCCAGAGCCCGGCGATCTCGGGCCCGCTGAGCGCACCCTCGGCCACGACCGAATGGAGGATCGTGACGCAGAGCGCGAAGAGCCCGGTGAGCTCGAGCAGCAGCGGGCACTTCGTCGAGCGTCGAATGGACGAGCCTGAGCTCGTCACGGTCGTACAGGCCGGCGATCTTGAAGAGCACCACCAACAGCGGCATGCCGGCCAGCGCGCAGAGCGCGGCGGTGCTGTTGCCTGTCAGCGCCAGGATGACGAGCAGCGCGAGCGCCGCTCCCGCGACATCGAACATGCCCAGCATGCGCCGATGAAGCGATTCGCGCCGCCACAGTGCCGGCAAGCATGCGTCATCGAGCTCCGGCCGCTCGTCGGGAACGGGTGCGAGCAGCGGCGCCCGTCAGAACCGCCCTCGCCGGCGGCGGTCATCCCGGCGAGGTCCGGCTCGTGGATCGTCAGCCTTGCGGCGAGCTGCGGCGTCATATCTTCCTTGATCCTTCGCCCACGTCACTGTGGGTCGATCTCAACGACCAACGGCCGAACAAGCGGCGGACTTTCCGGGGACCGCCGTGGTGGTCCAAACCTCCACCCCGCGCCGCCGTGCTCCTTCGTCAGTCGGATCCGATTCTGCATCGGGGCGAGTGCCCTGACCACTATGCGAATGTCTAGGCCGAGCCGCCGGCAAGCAGGCCCTGCTCGGCCAGCGCGTCGATGAAGCGACCGACGTCGGCCTCCGCGCGGTCGCGCTCGATGCCGTAGACGCGGACCAGCTCGTCGGCCAGGCCGTCGCGCGTCGTCCCGTCGAGCAGCGCGCGCCACAGCACCGCGCCGGCGCCGTTGGCGGCCACGTACCGCGAGCCGCGAGCCTCGAGGGCGATGATCTCGCCGTCGATCTCCCGCCAGTGGAGATCCGTCTCCTTGAGCTTGAGCAGCGTCATCCTGACACTCTGTTCCTTCCGTCGATGTAAGGCCTCGCGCATCCAGCGCGAGGATGTGCTCCGAGCGGGCGGTCCCTGCGTTCCGCAGGGCCAGGCCTGCCCGCCGCAGCTTTGACCGCCACGGCTCGCCGGCGTCCGGGCCGGCCGTGGCCCGGGCTTGGCTCACGACCGCCGCCGGCACCCGCGTACCGGGCAGTCCCCAGAGCGGCGCCAGCGCGCTCTTGACGTGCCACTCGAAGCACCGTCGGCTCGCGGACGCCGCGCAGGTGCCGCGCCCACAGCGCGACCGCGGCCGAGCGCCCGCTCCCCTCGAGCACGGCGCCGATCGCGGCCCGCGTCGTGCGCCACATGCGCCCGCATCCCCACCGGCGCGCCAGCGCATCGACTTCGGACTCGTCGGCGCGCTGCAGCGTCACCGCCACGTCGATCAGGTTCCCGAGCCGGCCCAGCGGCTGATGCGACCAGGCGTGCGCCGCGAGCACCAGCGCGTGCTGTGCGGGCGGCAGCGCGCCGACGCCGTCGACCCCGAGCCGGCTGGGAACGGCGCTCGCGATCAGCTCGTCCGTCGTCGGGGCCGGGACGCCGTCGACCCAGTTCGGCTGTGAGTGCAGCTCGACCGTGAGCGGCAGGCCCGGCCACTGGAGCGGGCACAGGTGCTGGATGACGCCGTCGCTCTCCTCCTGACGCGCCTCCTGGAACCCGGCGGCGAGGAGCGCGGCCTGCGCGCCCTCGGCGTCGTCGGTCAGCAGGTCGAGGTCGCAGAAGCGGCGCAGGCGCGGACCCGGGTAGTCGAGCGAGAGCTCGGGCCCCTTGTGCATCACCAGCGGCCCATCCCAGACCTCGCGCACGCGCGCCAGCAGCGGGATCACCGCGAGGTCGCAGACCGCGGCCGCCGCCTCATGCGACGCCAGCGCGCCGACGTCCAGGCCGTTCGCGCGGCGGCGCCTCGCCTCGAGCAGCTCGACGCGATGGAGCCACAGGGCGTCCTCGTGCGGCGCCTTCTCGAGCAGGCTGTCGATCCGGTCCCACATGTCAGTAGAGCCCCAGCGTCCCCCGCCGATGCTCGCGCGCGAGGGCGGCGCGGAAGGCCGCCATGCCGGCGAACAGCGCCGCGGCGGACAGCGGGAGCAGGACCACCACTGCGGTCCCGACGCCGTCCCAGCCGGCCCCGCCGATCAGGGCCTCGCGCGTCCCCTCCATGACGATCGCCACCGGGTTGGCCTCGGCGATCGTCTGGGCCCATGCCGGCAGCAACGCCAGCGGGAAGAACGCTCCGGAAGCGAGGCCGAGGATGCTCATGAAGAAGCCGATCACCCCGCCGCCGCGCCGGAAGGTCACGATGACCGCCGCCGCGACCAGGCCGAGACCCCAGACGAACGGCACGAAGCACATGAGCAGCACGAGGCTGGGCACGACGCCGCTGGGCGCGAAACCGAGTCCGAACGCCACCGCGACGACGAGCAGCAGCACGGCCATGCGGATCGGGATGAAGAACAGGTCGAACGCGGCCGAGCCTGCCTGCACGGTGGTCGGGGACGTCGGCGTCACGAGCAGCGCTTCCAGCGTGCCCATCAGCTGCTCCTCGCGGATCGCCGTCGAGACCTTCTGGAGCAGCAGCCCGCTCACGGTGACGATGACGACACCGATCATCACGAACTCGAAGTAGCCGGTGGACACGCCGTTGTAGACCGGCAGAGCCGACGGGTCGACCAGCTCCGCGATGAAGCCGAACATCACCGCCTGGACCGCGATCGCCAGCAGGTCGCCGACGAACGCGACGCGGTACGACAGCATCGTCAGAAAGTCTCGGCGCAGGAAGGCGGGCACCTTCCGGGCCTCGGCGACGAGCACGCTCACGCCGCCCGCTCCCCTGTGAGGGCGAGGAAAGCCTGCTCCATCGGCGGGCGCTCGTCGCGGCAGCTCACGACCTCGGCGCCGGCCGCGGTGAGCGCGGACAGCGCGGCGCCGAGGGAGACGCCGGGAGAGAGCGTGATCAGCACGTGGGCCGCGTCGGACGCCGGTTGGACGCGGCCGCGGGTCCCGAGCGCCGCGTCGAGCGCCGGGAGCTTCGCCGTGGTCCGCGGCCCCAGACCGACCACGTGCCGATCCCCGCCGCCGGCCGCTGCCAGCTCGGCGACCGTGCCCGCGAAGCACACCGCGCCCCGATCGAGCACCGTGACGCGCTCGGCGAAGCCCGCGAGCTCCTCGATCCGCTGGGTGGCCCACACGACGGCGGTCCCGCGGCGCGCGCAGTCCCGCGTCAGCCCCCGTACCTGCTCCGCGGCCACGGGGTCCAGGTCGTGGGTGGCCTCGTCGACGAGCAGGACGGCGGGCCCGTGCAGCAGTGCGCGAGCGAACGAGAGCCGCTTCTGCATGCCGTGCGAGTACGTGTTCACCGGCCGTCGCGCGGACTCCGACAGGCCCACGGCGTCCAGGAGCTCGGCGGCACGCTCGCGCGCGGCGCGGCGGCGGAGGCCGTGCATGCGCGCGAAGAAGACGAGGTTCTCGAGGCCGGACAGGCGCAGGTAGAACGAGCGGTCGCCGGACGGCAGGAGGCCGATGAGCTCCCGCAACTCGCGCGAGCGGCCGGCCGGGCGGTCGAGCACGTACGCCGAGCCGCCGGAGGGCTCGACCAATCCGCTGAGGACCCGCATGAGCGTCGTCTTCCCGGCGCCGTTGGGACCCAGCAGCGCGTGGACCTCGCCGGCCGCGACCTCGAGGCTGATCCCGCGCAGCGCCTCGACCGCGCCGAAACTGCGACGCAGATCATCGACCTCGACGGCCGGGACGGCGGCGAGGGGCGAGCCCGCGTGCGCGCACGCGTCGAGGCCAACGGGGGCGACCGACATGTGACCAAGTAACGGCCGAACATCAGAAAATCTGTTAGCCAATCGTCTAGGTACTCGCCCTGCCTCCCGCCACTACATTCACGGCGTGGGCCCCCGCCTGGCACTTTCGCGTGCGCGCCGGATCGCCCCGTTGCTGGCCCCGTCGAACGTCCGCGCGGCCGCATGGGCGCTCGTCGCGCTGCGCCGGACGCGGCGCGACCTCGCCGCCCAGGGGCTCGACGGGGCGCGCGTCGCGCCCCCTCCGCGGCTGCCCGCCTCCGCACGTAGGGGCGTGCTCGCCGTCGTCCGCCGCCGTCCGAGCACGTGCCTCGAGAGGGCCCTCGTCCTCCAGCGCTGGGACGCCGACCACGGTGCCGGCGGCGACGTGATCATCGGCGTACGCGGGCCGGGTGACGGCTTCCGGGCTCACGCGTGGCTGGAGACGATGCCCGACGGGCCGCCCGGCACCTTCGAGGAGATCCTCCGCCTCCCGGCGCCGACACGTTGACTCCGCCACGCCCACTCACTCCCCTGGAGATCGCTTCCGGGCTCGTGCTCGAGCGGCACGGCAGGCTTCCGACGCTGCCGCGGCTCGCGCCCGGCACGACGCCGCGGGCGGAGCTGGAGGCGGCCATCCTGCCGGCGCTGCGCCGCGCGCCCTGCCTCGTCAGCTTCTCCGGCGGCCGCGATTCATCGGCGGTGCTGGCCGTCGCGGTCGCGGTCGCGCGGCGCGAGGGGCTGCCGGCGCCGATTCCCGTCACCCACCGCTTTCCCGCCGCGGCCGGGACGGACGAGAGCGCGTGGCAGGAAAAGGTCATCACCCACCTCGGGCTGGATGACTGGTTGCGCGTCGAGCTGTCGTCGGAGCTCGACGCCGTCGGTCCCGTGGCCACGTCGGTGATCGAGCGCCACGGCCTGCTGTGGCCGTGCAACACCTACTTCCACGACCCGATCTTCGAAGCGGCGTCGGGCGGCGCCGTGCTGACCGGGATCGGCGGCGACGAGGCGTTCATGGGTTCCCCTTGGGACCGTGCCCTGGCCGTCCTCCAGGGCCGCGTCCGGCCGGTGCCGCGCGACATCCTGCGCGTCGGCTTCGCGCTTGCCCCGGCCATGGTCAAGCGTGCGTTCATGAGGCGCTGGATCCCTGAGCTCTTCCCTTGGCTGCGGCCCGACGCCCGACGGGAAGTCGAGGCGCGGGTCGCCGCCGCGGCCGCGGGCGAGCCGCTGCGCCACGAGCGGCGGTTGCGGCGACTGCTCGGCTCGCCCACAGACCGCATCGGGCTCGAGGCCCTGCAGGCGGTGGCCGCCGATTGGGACGTCGTCGTCGCGCACCCACTCCGCGATGCCCGCTTCCTCGCCGCCCTGGCCGCACTGCCGCCCGCGGACAGGCGCCGCTCACGCTCGGAGTCGATGGAGGCCCTCGTCGGCGACCTGCTGCCCGGCGACGTGCTGCACCGCTCGACCAAGTCGCACTTCACCGAGGTCCTCTGGGGCGAGGCCAGCCTCGAGCTGGCGACGGGTTGGGACGGTGACTCGGTCGACGCTCAGCTCGTCGACGTCGAGCAGCTGCGCCTCGCGTGGAGGTCGGCGGAGCCGGACACCCAGACGATCACGCTTCTGCAGTCGGTGTGGTGGACGCGAGCTCGAGCAGGCGCCGCCCGACCTCCGGCAGCGATTCCCAGCTCCGCGGGCGGCTGATCTCCCACGCGGGCAGTGACGCGAGGTCGAGCACCGCGTCGACCCTGGTCGGCTCCAGTCGTATCCCGCGCTGTGGCGCGAGCCGCTGGAGCCGCTCTCCGGCACCGAGCGAACGCAGTGTCACGCCGTCGCCCCAGGTGAGGAACACGAATCCCGCCAGCACGTGCCGGTCGCCCGCGGGCGCGAGCCGCAGCCGCCAGCGTTCGCGCGCGCCGGTCACGCCGATGGCCTCCCCGGCGCCGAGACGTGCGGCGGCGTCCTCGCGGAGGTCGATCGACCGCGGGCCCGTGAAGGTGGACCGGCCGTCGATCACGAGCAGGTCGTCGCACAGCACTTCGGTGCCGGCGAGCGCCAGCCATGCGAGCGTCGAGCTCTTGCCCGCCTCCCGCGTGCCGACGATGCCGAGCGCCCGGTCATCTACGGCGAGCGCCCCCGCATGCACGCTCTCGCGCCCAAGCCAGCGGCCGATGACTCCCGCCGCGGGAGCGAGGTAGGGATGGACGAGCTCGTCGGGCCGGAGCGCGTGCGGGACCTCGAACCGCACAGAGGCGCCGCGACGGTCGATGAGCACGCGGCCGCCGCTTCGCAGCCGCAGCTCTGCGTGATCTTCATCGACATGCTCCCCGCCGGGCGGCGGGCTCCGGACCACCGACTCGACCAGGAACGCCGGCGCCCGGCCGTCGACGGGAACCAGCAGGTCGGCCGCCCCCTCGAGGCCTCGGAACCGGATGCCATACGCGCCGTTCGAGTCAGCTGTAGAACTCGACCTCTGATCAGGTGTGGTCATGGCGGCGGCGCATATCCTGAGTGGTCCAAACCAAGGAAGGTAAGGGAACCATGCGCGGGGAATACGATCGATCGTCATACGAGCCGCCCGAGCTGCGAGTGCTCGGCACGCTCCACGAGCTGACACTCGGCTTCTGCCTCTTCGACAAGAGCCTCGGGCAGCCAGACTTCTGGAACAAGATCCCCGTCAGCAACTGCTCCACCTGAGCGATCGCACCGCTGCGGCGCCTTCCCGGCGCCGCCCTCGAGGCCTTGGAGCCTGACGCCATATGCCTGTGCGCCGACTGCGTCAGGCTTCGAACTCGACCTCTGGTCAGTTGTGGCCAGGGCGACATCGCTTATTCTGCGTGTCCAACCCCATGGAAGGTAAGGGAACGATGCGCGGGATCGATGGACCGATTTATGAGCCGCCCGAGCTGCGGGTGCTCGGCACCCTTCACGAGCTGACGCTCGGCTTCTGCCTCTTCGACAAGACGCTCGGTAAGCCGGACTTCTGGAACAAGATCCCGATCACCGACTGCTCCACCTGAGCGATCGCATCCCTGAGGCGCTTGCCGGCTGACCGCCGCAAGCGCCTTTTTCATGCCCGCGCGAGCTACTCGACGGTGACGGTCTTGGCCAGGTTGCGCGGCTGGTCGACGTTGAGCCCGCGCAGCCGCGCGATCCGGTAGGCCAGCAGCTGGAGCGGGATCACCGCCAGCAGCGGCTGCAGCATCCAGTCGGCCTCGGGCACGCGGAGCACCGCGTCGGCGTGCGGGACTACCGAGTCGCCGCCGACGGCGATCACGGAGGCGCCGCGGGCGCGGACCTCCTGCATGTTCGAGATCACCTTCTCGAGCACCGGCGAGTCGGTGGCCACGACGACGACCGGCGTGCCCTCGTCGAGCAGCGCGATCGGGCCGTGCTTCATCTCGCCGGCCGCGTAGGCGTCGGTCGCCGTGTAGGAGATCTCCTTGAGCTTCAGCGCGCCCTCGAGGCAGACGGGCAGGCCGGCGTGGCGGCCGAGGTAGAGGAAGAACGTCGCGTCCTTGAAGCGCTCGGCGACCTCGTCGATCTGAACGGAGCCCGCCTCGAGCAGCTCGGCGATCGCGTGCGGGAGGCGCTTGATCTGCGCGACCAGCTCGCGCCGCCGATCGAGCGACATCTCGCCGCGCACCTCGGCCATCCGGAGCGCCAGCAGGTACATGGCCGCCACCTGGGCGGTGAAGGTCTTGGTGGCGGCGACCGAGATCTCCAGTCCTGAGCGGGTGAACAGCACGCCGTCGGCTTCGCGCGTCGCCCGCGAGCCCATGATGTTGGTCACCGCAAGCACCTTTGCGCCGCGCGAGCGGGCGAGCCGCATGGCGGCCAGGGTGTCGGCGGTCTCGCCCGACTGGGTGATGCCGATGACGAGATCGCCGGGGCCGACGATCGGGTTGCGGTAGCGGTACTCGGACGCGATGTCCATCTCGACCGGGACGCGCGCCCACTCCTCGATCGCGTAGCGGCCGATCAGGCCCGCGTGGTACGAGGTGCCGCAGGCCACGATCACGATCCGGCGCGCGCGAGCGCAGCAGCTCGTCGTCGAGCTCGGGCAGGTCGACCCCGTCCGGGCGCACGGTGCGGTCGGCGATCGTCTCGGCCACGGCGTCCGCCTGCTCGTGGATCTCCTTGAGCATGAACGTCTCGTAGCCGCCCTTCTCGGCCTCCTCGGCGTCCCAGTCGATCGTCTCGATCGCACGGTCGACCGGCTCGCCGGCGGCGGTGAGGAACTCGACGCCCTCGGGCCGCACGACGACGATCTCGTCGTCCTCGATGTACTGGACCTGGCGCGTGTGGGCGAGGAAGGCGGGGATGCCGGAGGCGAGGAACTGCTCGCCGTCGCCGCGGCCGACGATCAGCGGGCACTCCTTGCGGGCCCCGACGATGACGCCGGGCTCGTCGGCGGCGACGGCCACGAAGCGCGTAGTGGCCGCGCAGGCGGTTGTAGGCGAGCCGGACGGCCTCGGTCAGGTCGCCGGTCTCGTCGAGCTCGCGCGCGATCAGGTGCGCCATGACCTCGACGTCGGTCTCGGACGTGAACTCGGCGCCCTCGGCGAGGAGCTCCTGCTTGAGCTCCATGTAGTTCTCGACGATCCCGTTGACCACGATGTGGACGCGGTTGTCGGAGTCGAAGTGCGGGTGGGCGTTCTCCTCGGAGACGCGGCCGTGCGTGGCCCAGCGGGTGTGGCCGATGCCGGTCGTGGCGGGCGGGGCCGCGACCGCGACGGCGCCGCCGAGTCACCGTCGCTCGGGCCCTCGTCGACCGCCGCGCGCAGCGCGCTCAGGTTGCCGACCGCGCGGACCGACTCCAGCTCGACCGTCGCCCTGGATCGAGATTCCCGCGGAGTCATAGCCGCGGTACTCCAGCTTCTGAAGACCCTCGAGCAGGATCTCCTGCACCGGGCGCTGTCCGACGTAGCCGACGATGCCGCACATGGGCCCGGCCTCCTTTCACGCGTTCGACGTCCAACCCTGGACGGGCGCCCATTCTAGACGTGAAGACTGGATCCTCCTGAGGGGACTAAACGTCCGTCCAGCCGCGCGTCATCAAACTCATCCACGCTGGACGCGCCTGCGTTCTGCTGCGTCCTCGCACGCGAGCGTCAGCTCGCTGACCGCCACGACTCCGACCAACTCTCAGCGATTTCAATCGTGTGAACGACAACACGACACGAAACTCCTCCAGGTTGGACATCATCGCGCCGGACCGCTCCGATCGGTGTTTCCAATCGTTGGGAAGCATTCGAGTAAACAAATTTGGGCACTCGGCACGCGAGGGCCGCTACAAGAGCTCCGTCGAGGACGCAGTCCGTGGCGAGCGGCCGACTGGGAAGGGGGAATCAATGCCGTCCGAGGCGAGGAACGCACTGGCAAGACCAAGGCCTTCGCCTGCGCCGCTGGAGCGGCCGTCCGGAGGCGAATCGACCGACCTCCGATTCGATGTGTCGCGTCTCAGCGCGCGCGTGGCCGAGCTCGAGCGCGACTATGCCCGCCTCGAGCGGTTCGTCGCCATGGCGGCACATGAGATGTCCGAGCCGCTCGTGACGACGCAGGCGTACGCCACGATGTTGCTCGAGCGCCTCGGGAACCGGCTGGACCGTGAGTCGCGGAGTGACCTCGAGGCGCTCTCGCGCGGCGCAGCCAGAATGCGGCTGGTGGTCGATACGCTGCTCGACGACGCTCGTTCTCGGGCCTCGCTCGCACGTGAGGTCATCGACCTCTCCCGCGTGGTTGAGGACTGCCTGGATCTACTCGGACACGAGGTCCGCATCCGCCGGGCGCGGATTGTCGTCTCGCAGCTGCCCAGCGTGAGCGGCGAGCCGTCGCTCCTCGGCACCGTGATGAAGAACCTGCTCTCCAACGCCTTGAGATACGGACCGCGTGAGGGCGGCATGATCCGCATCAACGCCTCGCGGGCCGAGGCCGCATGGCGGATCTCCGTGATGAGCGAGGGGACACCGATCCCGCCCGAGGACCGGCAGCACATCTTCTTGCCCTTCGAGCGCGGACGCGGCGAGCGCCGCAGCAAGGGCGCGGGACTCGGGCTGGCGATCAGTCGACACATCGTCGAGCGCCAGGGCGGCCGGCTCGGCGTGGAGCCCTGCGGGCGCGGGAACCGCTTCTTCTTCACGATCCCGGATTGACGGTCGGCGCGGCTTCCCGCGAGCCACGCGGCAAGTGCCCCGGCGTCAGGCGAGCTGTGCCTCGACGAGCGCGACGAGCCGTGAGCAGACGCTCTCCGCCTCTTTCGCTGTCGGCGCCTCGACCATGACGCGCACGAGCGGCTCGGTGCCGCTTGGGCGCAGCAGCACCCGTCCGCGGCCTTCGAGGGCGGCCGACTCGCGGTCGACCGCCTCGTGGACGGCGGCGGCATCGTCGAGTGCCCCGCGGTCGCGCACGCGGATGTTGACGAGCTTCTGCGGCAGCTTCTCCATCGCGTGACGGTCGTGCAGGTCGCCCCCCTCGATCGCCTCCATCGCCAGCAGGGCCGCCGCGATGCCGTCGCCCGATGGGACGAAGCCCATGTCGATGATGTGGCCGGACTGCTCGCCCCCAAGCCGCCAGTCGCGCTCGCGCAGCGCCTCGAGCACGTAGCGATCGCCGACATTGGTGGTGGCCACCTCGATGCCCGCGCGCGTCCATCGCGGCGTGGAAGCCGTAGTTGGTCATCACCGTCACGGCCACGCCGTCGACGTCGAGGTGCTTGGCGGTCAGCGCGATCAGCTCGTCGCCGTCGACCACGGTGCCGGTGCGGTCGACGGCGAGCACGCGGTCGCCGTCGCCGTCGAACGCGAAGCCCGCGTCGTGGCCGCCTGCGGCCATCGCCCCTCGGAGCGGCTCCAGATGGGTCGAGCCGCAGCCGGCGTTGATGTTGCGCCCGTCGGGCGCGGCGGCGAAGACGTCGACGTGGGCGCCGAGGCGACGGAAGATCTCGGGGCCTGCCTCGTAGGTGGCGCCGTTGGCGCAATCGAGCAGCACCCGGCGGCCGCTGAGGTCGAGCGCGGCGAAGCGCTCGTGCAGCGCCCGAAGGTAGTCCTCGAGCACGCCGTGGAAGCGCCGCACGCGGCCGATCCGCGGCGCCGGCACGGGCGCCGCCATGCGCGCTTCGATCTCGGCCTCGGTCGCGTCCGCGAGCTTGAAGCCGTCGCCGCCGAAGAACTTGATCCCGTTGTCCTGGTACGGGTTGTGGGAGGCCGACAGGACGGCGGCGAGGTCGAACCCATAGCGCTCGATCAGCAGCGGCGCGCCGGGGGTGGGCAGCACGCCGCCGAGCAGCGCCTCGCCGCCGGCGGCGGCGATCCCGGCCGCCACCGCGGCCTCCAGCATCTCGCCCGACTCGCGCGTGTCGCGGATGACCAGGACCCGCGCGGGCTCCTCGCCCTGCACGTGGCTGGTCGCCGCGCGCGCCAGCGCGAGCGCCAGCTCGGCCGACAGGAACTCGCCCGCGACGCCGCGGACGCCGTCCGTTCCGAAGAGCTTGCGCGTGGCGGCAGCGGCCGTGGCCACTACCGCTTCGAGAACTGCGGCCGCTTGCGGGCCTTCTTCAGACCGGCCTTCTTGCGTTCCTTCACGCGCGCGTCGCGCGTGAGGAAGCCGCGGCGCTTGAGCTCGGATCGCAGGTTGGGGTCGGCCTCGATGAGTGCGCGCGAGATGCCGTGGCGCAGTGCGCCGGCCTGCGCGGAGACCCCGCCGCCGTGCATGCTGGCCACGACGTCCATGCGGCTCTCGTAGCCGACCTGCTCGAGCGGCTGCCGGATGTTGCGCTGCAGGGTGAAGCGCGGGAAGTGCTGCTCGAGCGTGCGGCCGTTGATCACGTAGGCGCCCGTGCCGGGCTTGAGGATCACGCGCGCGACGGCCGTCTTGCGCTTGCCGGTCGCGGTGTAGCGGGCGCCGGCGGCGAGATCGATCGCCGCGTCGGCGATCGGCTGCGGCTCGGCCTCGTCGGCGTCGGCCTCCTCCGCGAGCTCGTCCTCGTCGCCCTCCTCGCTCCAGCGCGACTCGCCGCGGTAGTCCTCTTCGCGGACGATGTCGACCTCGAGGTCGGCGCCCGGGATCTCGGGCTTGACGCGCGGCGTCTGTCTCGATCTCCTCGAGCTCCTCGGGCTCGTCGGCGGGCGGCGCCTTGGCCACGGGCTCGTCGGCAGCCGGCGCCTCGGCCACGGGCTCGTCGGCGGCCGGCGCCTCGGCCACGGGCTCGTCGGCGGCCGGCGCCTCGGCCACGGGCTCGTCGGCGGCCGGCGCCTCGGCCACGGGCTCGGCAGGCACGGCCTCCTCGACCGGCTCGTCCGACTCCGCGGCGGCCTGCTGCGGCTCGTCCTCGGAAGCCTCGAGATCCTCGGGCTCGTTGGTCTCGTTCTTGTCCTCGGCGCTCAAGACTTGATCTCCATCGGTTGCGGCTTCTGCGCCTCGTGGGGGTGGTCCGGCCCGGCGTAGACCTTCAGCTTCGTGAACTGCTTACGGGCCAGCCGGTTCTTGGGAAGCATCCCGCGTACCGCGAGGCGGATGACCTCCTCCGGCCGCCGCTCGAGCATGTCATTGAGCGTGCGGGTCTTGAGGCCGCCCGGATAGCCGGAATGGCGGTGGTAGAGCTTCGTCTGGCGCTTGGCACCGGTCACCGTGATCTTCTCGGCGTTCACCACGACCACGAAGTCGCCGGTGTCCACGTGCGGCGTGTAGGTCGGCTTGCGCTTGCCGCGCAGGGCGTCGGCGATCTGCGTGGCCAACCGTCCGAGCGTCTGGCCCTCGGCGTCGACGAGCAGCCAATTGCGCTCGCGGTCCTGTGGAGTGGCGACGTAGGTCTTCATGGCAGTGGGCACACTTGCGACCACGCGGAGCCCGCGCGGCGGGCGACATGATAGCCGCCCGCTTTTCGCGGCGTCGACGGCGACTTTGCGTTCGGTCGTTCGCAAGTCCGGGCATATATACTGCCGCGCGTTCACAGACACGGCCGAATCCGCCTGGGACGGGCGGAACGGGGGAACCGTAGTTTGGGGCGAATCTCAGGCACTGCCGCCTGGTAGCGCTGGTCTTTGCGCGAGCCCGTCAGCTAACCCCGTAGGCCCTGACACAGCAGGAGCGCATGGGGCGCAACCGGGGGAGCGCGGCGAGACGTCGCGCGCGTACAACGGGATATGTCGCGGGGATCGCTGTCGCGTGTGCGACCGCGGTCGCCCTTGCCCCTCCCGCAGCGGCGCAGTCGGCGGGCGGCACCTCGGGCGACGAGCCCGGCCTCTCGGCGCCGCCGTTCGGCGTGAAGCTGCGGCCCAATCCCGTGATTCGGTCGTGGCGCTGCGTGCGCGGATGCACAGACCGCACGACGGCCGGCACCGGCTCGCTCGTGCGCGTGCGCGGGCGAGCGCTCGGGCGGACGTACGAAGTCATATTCCTCGGTGCCGACGGCGAAGCCGACGACGTCGCTGCCGCGCCGCTGCGGCGCGAGGGGCGCGTAGTCGACGTCCGGGTTCCGCTCGCGGCGGCCCCCGGGCCGCTCCTGGTGGCGCACCACGACGGGCTCCACTCGTCGCCGAGCGCGGTTCCGCTGGCGATCCTCTCGTCCACCGCGCGGAAGATCGCCGGGCCGAGCATCGAGGTCCAGGCACAGTCGCGGCGCGCCTTCTTCGATGCGGCGCGCCCAGCGAAGGTGTCCTACGTACTGCACGGCGACGCGCCGGGACGCGTGCTCGTCGAGCTCGTCCGCTCGCATGACGGCGTCGCGATCGCGAGCTGGGACGCCGGTGACATCGTTCCGGAGACGCCGCAGAGCCTGACCTGGGACGGCACTGCCGGTGGCCAGGTGGTGACGCCGGGGCGATACTCGTTCCGCGTCTCAGCGGTCAGCGCGAGCGGTGTGCGCGCGGTCAACGCCCAGGCGCCCGAGGAGGCGCCAGATCCGGCCGAGATCCACTTCCTCAGTCACGAGTTTCCGATCCGCGGTCCGCACTACTTCGGCGAGTCCGCTGCCCGCTTCGGCGGCGGCCGCGGCCACCAGGGGCACGACACGTTCGCCGCGTGCGGGACGCCGGTCGTGGCGGCGCGCGGCGGCGTAGTCAAGTTCAAGCAGTACCACGGCGCCGCCGGCAACTACATCGTGATCGACGGCGTGCGAACCGGCGTCGACTACACGTACATGCACCTGCGCGACGCGGCGCTGGTGAGCGTCGGCGACCGCGTCCGCACCGGCCAGCTCATCGGCTACGTGGGCCAGACCGGGCGCGCCAGCGCGTGCCACCTGCACTTCGAGATGTGGAACGCGCCCGGGTGGTATGACGGGGGCAGCCCCTTCGACCCGCTGCCGTCGCTGCTGGCCTGGGACCGGACGTCGTAAGCACCACGAAGCGGCGCGCCACGGCGACAGGCGCCGGCTCAGCGCCGGCGGCGCCGCTGCTCGATCCGGTTGAGCACCATCACGAGCACGATCCCGGCCAGGATCCCGCCGACGATGCCGGGCAGCCAGTCCCCGCGGAAGCCCATCCCGCCCGCGTAGAGGATCGCGATGAAGGCGCCCGCCGCGACCTTGCGCGCGCATGGAGAGGCCGCGCGGCGGATCCTGCTCGTCGCGCCCCGCGGCCGGCCGGGGCCGCGGCGCATGGTCCCACGGCGTCTCGCGACGCGGCGCTTCGTCGCGCGGCGAGTCGTCGCCGGACGCGGCTACTCCCACTCGATCGTGCCCGGCGGCTTGCTCGTGATGTCGAGCACGACGCGGTTGACCTCGCGGATCTCGTTGATCATGCGCGAGGCGATCTGCTCCAGCAGGTCGTAGGGCAGGCGCGCCCAGTCGGCCGTCATCGCGTCGTCGGACGTGACCGCGCGGATCGCGACCACGTAGCCGTAGGTCCGCTCGTCGCCCTGCACGCCGACGGTGCGGATGTCCGGCAGCACGCAGAACGACTGCCACAGCTCGCGGTAGAGGCCTGCGCCGCGGATCTCGTCCTGCAGGATGAAGTCCGCGGCCCGCAGCGTGTCCAGCCGCTCCTTGGTGGCCTCGCCGCCGACCACGCGGATCGCCAGCCCCGGGCCGGGGAACGGCTGGCGCCAGACGAGCCGCTCGGGCAGCCCGAGCTCGGCGCCGACGGCGCGCACCTCGTCCTTGAACAGCGCGCGCAGCGGCTCGACGAGCTCGAACTCGAGGTCCTCCGGCAGGCCGCCGACGTTGTGGTGGGACTTGATCGTCGCCGCTCCGTGCCCGCCGCCGGACTCGATCACGTCCGAGTACAGCGTGCCCTGCACGAGGAATCGCGCATCGCCGATCCTGGCCGCCTCCTCCTCGAAGACGCGGATGAACTCGGCGCCGATGGCCTTGCGCTTGGCCTCCGGCTCACTCAGCCCGCGCAGCCGCTGCAGGAAGCGGTCCTCGGCGTCGACCGCCACCAGCGGCACCTTGAAGTGGTCGCGGAAGGCGGCGATCACCTGGTCGCCCTCGTTCTTGCGCATCAGCCCGTGGTCCACGAACACGCAGGTCAGCTGGTCGCCCACCGCGCGGTGCACGAGCAGCGCCGCCACGGACGAGTCGACGCCGCCCGAGAGCCCGCAGATCACCCGCCCGGAGCCGACCTGGGCGCGGATCGCCGCCACCTGCTCGTCGATGATCGAGGCCGGGCTCCAGTCGCGCGCGCAGCCGCAGATGTCCTCCAGGAAGCTGGTGAGGACCTGCTGGCCGTACGGCGTGTGGACGACCTCCGGGTGGAACTGGATCCCGTACAGGTCGCGATCCACGTCCTCGACCGCGGCGACCGGTGACTCGGTCGAGCTCGCGAGCGCCGAGAAGCCGGGCGGCGCGTCGTAGACGGTGTCGCGGTGCGACATCCAGCACTGCTGCTCGGCCGGCGTGCCGGCCAGCAGGCGGCCATGATCGGAGACGGTCAGCGTCGAGCGGCCGAACTCCCCCACCTCGGCGCCCTCCACCCGGCCGCCGAGCGTGAGCACCAGCGCCTGCATGCCGTAGCAGATGCCGAGCACGGGGATCCCGAGATCGAGCAGCTCCGCATCGAGCTTCGGCGCCCCGGGCGCGTAGACGGAGGCGGGGCCGCCGGACAGGATCAGGCCCTTCGGGGCCCGCCGGCGCACCTCGTCGGCGCCCACGTGGTGCGGCAGGAGCTCGGAGAACACGCCGCACTCGCGCACGCGGCGGGCGATCAGCTGCGAGTACTGGCCGCCGAAGTCGAGCACCAGGACCTCGTCGTGCGCGACCGCGCGCTCGAGCGCCAGCTCCTCGACCGGCTGGTCGGCGACGACGCCGGAACCGGGGCCGTCGCTGACGAGGTCCTCAGTCCGCGACAAGCGCGACCGCTCCGCCCGCCGCCGCCATCCCGATCTGCTGCTCGCGCTGGAGCTGCTTGCCCTCCGTCTGGAGCGCCGGAGCCACCATCAGCTCGGCCCGGTTGAACTCCGCGATGTCCTGATAGCCGCAGGTGGCCATCGAGGTCCGCAGCGCTCCCATGAGATTGAACGTGCCGTCGTTCTCGCGCGCCGGCCCGGTGACGATCTCCTCCAGCGAGCCGTTCTGGGTCGTGCGGACACGCGCGCCGCGCGGCAGCGAGGGATGGAAGGTCGCCATGCCCCAGTGGAAGCCGTGGCCGGGAGCCTCGTAGGCGCGCGCCAGCGGCGATCCGACCATCACCGCGTCGGCCCCGCAGGCGAACGCCTTCGCGACGTCGCCGCCGTTGCGCATCCCGCCGTCGGCGATCACGCGGCAGTACTCGCCGGTCTCGAGCATGTGCTGCGAGCGGGCGGCCGCCACGTCGGCGATCGCGGTGGCCTGCGGGACGCCGATGCCGAGCACGCCGCGCGTGGTGCAGGCGGCCCCGGGGCCGACGCCCACGAGCACGCCCGACGCGCCGGTGCGCATGAGGTGCAGGGCGGTCGAGTACGACGCGCAGCCTCCCAGCACGACCGGCACAGGGACCTCGCGCACGAACTCCTTCAAATTCAGCACGTGGCCCTGGCTGGAGACGTGCTCGGCCGAGATGACCGTGCCCTGGATGACCAGGATGTCGAGCCCCGCGTCGACCGCCAGCTCGTGCCAGCGCTCCACGCGCTGCGGAGTCAGGGAGGCCGCGGCGACCACGCCGTGCGACTTGATCTCCTGGATCCGCTGCGCGATCAGCTCCTCCTTGACCGGCTCCTGGTAGATCTCCTGCATCTCGCGTGTCGCCTCATCGCGGTCCAAAGACGCGATGCGCTCGAGCAGCGACTCGGCGTCGTCGTACCGGGTCCAGATGCCCTCGAGGTTGAGGACGGCGAGGCCGCCCAGCTTGCCGATGATGCCCGCCGTCTCGGGCGAGACGACGCCGTCCATCGCCGAGGCGAGCAGCGGCAGCTCGAACCGGTACGGCCCGAGCGTCCAGGTGATGTCGACGTCATCGGGATCGCGCGTCCGGCGCGAGGGCACGATGGCGACGTCGTCGAATCCATAAGCGCGGCGCGCCTTCTTGCCGCGGCCGATCTCTACTTCCATTCGTGAATCCTAGGGCTGGAGGCGGACGATCCGCCCCAGGCTAGCCCACCTCGGCCGGTAATTCCGGACGTTCCACGACGATCTCGCCGAGCAGCCGCTGGACACGGTCGGGATCGACGAGGCCGGCGCCCAGGTGCTGGGTCGACTCGGCGCCGCAGGCGACCCCGTAGGCGAGGCACTCGGCGGTCGACTTGCCGCCGTAGCGGGCGGCCACGAAACCGGCCAGGAAGGCGTCGCCGGAGCCGACCGTGGCGCGCGGCTCGATCGCCCCGGGCGGGACGTGGACGCGGTACAGGCACGGGTGGCCGTTCGGCTCGGTCGGCAGCGTCTGCGCGAAGCAGCCGTCCGGCATCGTCATGATCGCCTCGCGCGCGCCGAGCCCGACCATCTCGCGCACGGCGATGATCCGGTCCTCGTCGTCGTTGAACTCGTGGCCGACGAGCTCCTCGGCCTCGAGCACGTTCGGCGAGATCACGTCCGGCTCCGCGCGCACGGCGCGGCGCAGCGGGTCGCCGTCGGTGTCGACCAGCGTGGTGACGCCGAGCCGGCGCAGCTCGCGGATCAGGCGCGCGTAGATGTCGATCTCGACGTCGCGCGGGAGCGAGCCCGCGAACACGCACATCTGGGCGCCCTTGGCGAGGTAGAGCAGCTTGTCGACGAACAGCTCGGTCTCCTGCTCGGAGACCTTCGGCCCGCGCTCGTTGATCTCGGTCTGCTCGCCGGTCGTGGGGTCGATGACGGCCGTGTTCGTGCGTGACTCCTCGCGGATGCGCACGAAGTCGCTCAGCACCGAGAGCTGCGTCAGCTGGTCGACGATCCGCGTCCCGGTGGGGCCGCCGGTCAGCCCGGTGGCGATCACCGGCGCCCCGAGCGTCTTGAGCACGCGCGCGACGTTGACGCCCTTGCCGCCCGGCATCGTCGTCTGCTCCACCGTGCGGTGGCGTCGCCCGAGCCGGAAGTTCGGCACGGAGAGCGTCTTGTCGATGGCCGTGTTGAGGGTGACCGTGATGATCATGCGGTCCTGGCTTCCTCCTCGCGTGCCCGCCTGGGGCCTGGTCTGCGGGGTCGCCGCCGCCGGCCTGCCAGGAGCACCGTACCGCCCAGGACCGCGAAGGCGAGCACGACCGCTAACGGCTTGGTGAACCAGGACTTGGTGCGCTGCGCGAGATTGGCCTCGGCGACGTCCTGCGCGGCGACCAGCGGGACGGTCGCGATCCTGCGGCCGTCCTGCAGCACGTCCGCCTCGCCGAGCACGGTGCCGGCGGCGATCGGTCCCTGGACCTCGGTCGGCCAGCGCGTCGGCTCGACCGTCACGCGGCCGCGCTGGCCGTCCGGCACCACGGTGCGCTGGCCGTTGGGGCCGATCACGAGCTCCAGCTCGGCGCCGCGGCGGTAGCGGATCGGCACGCTGATGCCGACGCTCCTGCCCTCGGGCGCGGCGGTGATGCGCTGGAAGGAGCGGCGGCCGAAGGTGAGCAGCGCGAGCGAGTCGGCGTCGCGCGCGCGCTCGCTCGGCGTGCCGAGCACGGCGGACACGACCTGGATGCCGCCGCGCCGACCCGAGCCCACGAGCACGTAGCCGGCGCCGCGGGTGTGCCCGGTCTTGACGCCGTTGACCCAGCCCACCGTGCGCACGAGCCGGTTGCGGTTGGCGAACGTGCGCGGATGGTCGCCGGAGCGCAGCACGACGGTGTCCTTGTTGACCGTCCGGCGGAAGAACGGCTTCGTGCGCAGCAGCGTCGCCAGCGTCACGAGGTCGCGGGCGCTGCTGTACGCCCCCGGCGCGTCGAGACCGATCGGGTTGCGGTAGCGCGTGTTGCGCAGCCCGAGCCGGCGGGCGCGGCGGTTCATCAACCGCACGAAGCGGCGCTCCGAGCCGGCGACGCCCTCGGCCAGCGTCATCGCGGCGTCGTTGCCGGACTCGGCGAGCAGGCCGCGCAGCAGGTCGCGCACGCTCATGCGCTCGCCGGGCAGCAGGCCGATCTTCGACTCGACCATCGCCGGCCGGTAGTCGCTGGCGCGGAAGCGATCGGACAGGTCGGCGCGCTCGAGCGTGAGCAGCGCCGTCATGAGCTTGACCGCGGAGCCGACCGGACGCCGGGCGTCGGCGCCCCGCTCGCATGCCACCTCGCCGGTGGAGACCTCGAGCACGATCGCGTTCGGCGCCTGGATCGCGCGCGGGCAGTCGCGCGCGAGCCCGGAGGCGGGCGCGATCAGCAGGAGCGCGGCGGCGACCGCCGGCGCGGCCGCCGGGAGGCGGAGGGCGCTCACTGCCGGAGCCTGATCCGCTGGCCGGGACGGAGCGTCTGCGGATCCAGGTCGGGGTTGAGCCGCAGGATGTCCTCGAGCGCGACGCCGGTCTTCTCGGCGATCGAGGACGGGGTGTCTCCCTCCTGGACGCGGTAGCGGCGCGGACCGCGCCGGCGGGGCTCCGGCGTCGCGGTCGGCCGGCTGTCGGTGGCCCCGTTCGGGGACGACGACCTGCTCCCGTCGGAGCTCGTCTGCGTGGAGGTCACGATCATGTAGAGGGCGATACACACGGCCACGAGCGCGAGCGGCGCCAGAAAGCGCGCGGGGCTGCGACGGGCCATCGAGGGCGATGATAGCGTCGCCTCAGGCGGCTTCCGGCAGGGCTGTCATGCAAGCGCCCAGGCCAGCTCACGCAGCCGCTCGGCCTCGGCACGGGCCGCCATCGGCGCGTCACCGGGGCCCTGCTCGTGGGCCTGCGCGATCGACCTCGAGGCGGTGACCAGCCCGGCCGCGCGGCCGGGCGCGAAGGCGGGCGCGAGCGTCGAGACGTCGCCGCCCTGGGCGCCGACGCCGGGCAGCAGGAACGGGGTCCGCGGCATCAGCTCCCGCATGCGCTCCAGGTGCTGCGGCGCCGTGGCGCCGGTGACCGCCCCGACGTCGGCGAGCCCCGCCCGCCCGGTCTCCCCCAGCTCGGCGACGAACGACGCCAGGCGCTCCCACAGCGGCTCGCCGGTCTTCAGCTCCACGTCCATCAGGTCGGCGGCGCCGGGGTTCGAGGTGCGCACGAGGACGAACACGCCGGCGCCGGCGCGGCGCGCGCCGTCCACCAGCGGCGCGAGCGCGTCGCGGCCGGGCAGCGGGTTGGCGGTCAGCGCGTCGACGCCGAGTCCCGGAACCGGGCCGAAGGGCGACGGCGTGTGGCCGGTGAGCGCCTGTGCGTAGACGGCGGCCGTGACCGGCACGTCGCCGCGCTTGCCGTCGGCGAGCACGAGCAGCCCGGCGGCGCGCGCGTGGGCGCAGACGGCCTCGAGCGCGAGCGCGCCGGAGAAGCCGAGCCGCTCGAAGCACGCGAGCTGCGGCTTGGCGGCCACGCACGCGGGCGCGGCGGCGTCGATCAGCGCGAGCGAGTGCGACAGCACGGCGGCCGCGGCCTCGAGCGCCGGCGGCTGCGGCTCGGGCGCGGAGGTGCCGGTGACCGCGCGCATGATCTCGTGCGCGGCGGCGAACGCCTGTGCGAGGTCGGCGCGGGCTCGCGAGGCGCGCTCGAGCGGGCCCGGCCACAGCCGGGCGGGATCGGGGTCGATCCCGAGGACGATCTGGGACTCGCGCGCCGCGACGGCGGCGGCGAGGCGGTCGCCGAAGGTCGGGCGGGGCGCCGGCGACCCATCGCCGGCGCCCGCCGCAGACATCGCGCCGGCTACTTGACGGCCTTCTTGAGCCCCGAACCGGCGGTGAAGCGCGGGACGCGGCTGGCGGCGATCGTCATCGTCTCGCCCGTGCGCGGGTTGCGACCCTCGCGGGCGCCGCGCTGGGCGACGTGGAACTTGCCGAAGCCGGTGAAGCTGACTTCCCCGCCCGACTTGAGTTCGCTTTCGATGGCGCCGAGGACGCCATCGACCGCAGCAGCAGCGTCCTTCTTGCTCAGGCCGCTGGAAGCCGCGACCTTGTCGACGAATTCCGACTTGGTGGTCATGAAGCTCCTCCTTGTTCCCCCGGCAGCCCGGGAGATCTGGATGACGGCGGCGAACTTAACAGCGGCATCGGACGCTCTAGAGCCAAATCTGGTCGTTTTCCCGCATTTTGCGGGATTTCGGGGGTGCGAATCAGACCTTGCAACGGCGCTGGACGGCAGAAATCAGCCGTTCCGCGGCCTGCAGGATGGACTCCGCGGCGGGGTCGTCGCGCTCCAGCGTGCGGGGGTGTCCGCCGGGCTCGGTGAGCACCACGCGCGGCTCCCGGGCGGCCTTGCGGCGGGCCAGCCCGGCGGCGACGGCCCCGACCGCGCCGCGCGGGCGGGGGGCCGGCGACTTGCGCGGCAGCCGCGGCATCAGGCCGCCTCGGGGCGCTCGCCGCCGCCCAGGTCGGCGAGCACGATCCGCAGGTCGTAGCGGATCAGCGAGGGCAGCGCGAAGCGGCCGCACACGACGGCGATCGCGTGGCGGTCCGAGCGCGCGGCGTAGGCGCCGCCGTCGGCGGTCGTCACCTGCAGCTCGCGTGCGTCGCCGGCCGCCTTGAGCAGGTCGCGCGCCGGCTCGGCCATCTCCTCGGGGCCGGCGAGGAGCGCGCCCTGCGGGTCGAGCACGACGCCCGCGCGGATGTCGGCCGACAGCTCCCGCAGGTAGTCGAGCGCGAGCTGCGGGGTGAGGGCCGGCGCGGGGGTCGGGGCAGGGCTCATGGGCCGTGGGCGAGAATAGCCGCCTCGTGCCGTTGTCTCGCATCGCCTGGCTCGTGACCGTCGGCATCTGCACGGTCGCGGCCCTGATCCTGCTGCTCTCCGATTACTACGGCTATGCCGGGGTGGTGTTCGCCGTGGCGTTGGCGGCGGCGATCAACCTGCGCTGAGCTGCAGACCCGGGCCGCACCTTGTCGGCCGGCTCGAGGTGGATCAGCACGTCGGTGCCGCCCGGCAGCCGCCGCGCGATCTCGTCCTGCAGGGCGTGGGCCGTCCCGTGGGCGTCCTCGAGCGAGGTGCCCGACTCGAACTGCACGTGCAGGTCGACATAGCGGCGGGCGCCCGCGCGGCGGGTGCGCAGCTGGTGGTAGCCGACCACGCCGCGGTCGGCAAAGCCCTCGATCGTCGTGCGGATGGCGTCGAGCTCGGGATCCGGCAGCGCCTCGTCGACCAGCACGCCCCACGCGCGCACGACGATCCGCAGCCCGGTGACGACGATCGCGCCGGCGATCACGAGCGCCACCGCCGGATCGAGCCACTCGGCGCCCGTCACCTGCACCAGCGCGAGGCCGATCAGCACGGCGGCCGACGTGTACGCGTCGGTCCGCAGGTGCGCGGCGTCGCCCTCCAGGGCGGCCGACTGCGTCTCGCGGGCGCGGCGGAACAGCCACGTCGAGACGACGAGGTTGACGACGGTGGAGAAGGCCAGGACGGCGATGCCGATGCCGAGGCTGTGCAGCTCGGGCCCCAGCACGAGGCTGCGGACGGCGGCGTAGATGATCACGCCCGAGCCGATCAGGATCAGGACGCCCTCCGCGGCGGCCGCCACGTTCTCGAACTTCTCGTGCCCGTGCGGGTGATCTGCGTCGGCAGGCGTCTCGGCCTGGCGGACGGAGAAGTAGGCGATGAAGGAGGCCACCAGGTCGACGGCCGAGTGGATCGCCTCGGTGATGATCGCCACCGAGCCGGTGATCGCGCCCGCGATGAGCTTGAGCACGATCAGGGCCGCGTTGGAGGCGATCGAGATCAGCGCCGCCCGGGTGCGCTGCCCGCGCATCATCGGATCAGCCACTCCGCGAGCGCGCGTGCCGCCCGGCCGCGGTGCGAGATCGCGTCCTTCTCCGCGTCGGCCAGCTCGGCCATCGTGCGGCTGTCACCCGCGGGGACGAACAGCGGGTCGTAGCCGAAGCCTCCGGTCCCGCGCGGGGCGTCGGCGACGACGCCGTCGGCGGTGCCCTCGAAGAGGTGCTCCGCGCCGTCGGCGTCGACGTGGGCGATCACGCAGACGTAGCGCAGCCGGCTGCCGGCCGGCGCCTCGGCGGCGAGCTTGGCCAGGTTCTCGCCGTCGGTCGCGTGCTCGCCGGCGAAGCGGGCGGTGCGCACGCCGGGCGCCCAGCCGAGCGCCTCCGCCTCGATGCCGGAGTCGTCGGCGATCGCGGCGCGCGCGGTGGCGGCCGCCGCGGCGCGGGCCTTGATCAGCGCGTTGGCCGCGTAGGTCTCGCCGTCCTCGGGCGGGGTGTCGACGCCCGCAGGCAGCGGATCGAGCGCGACCGCGGGCAGCAGCCGCTCGAACTCGCGGAGCTTGTGGGCGTTGCGGGTCGCCAGGAGCAGCCGCACGGCGACTACTTGACGGCGGCCGCCTGGATCACGCGCAGCTCCTCGACGCCGTGGTGCGCGAGCGCGAGCAGGTCGTCCAGGTGGGCGCGCGACAGCGGCGTGCGCTCGGCGGTCGCCTGGACCTCGACCAGCCCGCCCTCGCCGGTCATGACCACGTTGGCGTCGACCTCGGCCGACGAGTCCTCCGGGTAGTCGAGGTCGAGCATCGGGACGCCGTCGACGATCCCGCACGAGATGGCCGCGACGCTGCCGGTCAGCGGGGAGCGCTCGAGCTTGCCCTGCTCGATCAGCCTGCGGACGGCCAGCTCGAGCGCGACGTAGCCGCCGGTGATCGACGCGCAGCGGGTGCCGCCGTCGGCCTGCAGGACGTCGCAGTCGACGTAGATCGTGCGCTCGCCGAGCGCCTCGAAGTCGATCACCCCGCGGAGGCTGCGGCCGATCAGGCGCTGGATCTCGACCGTGCGGCCGTCGGCCCGGCCCTTCGACACGTCGCGCTGCTTGCGCTCGCCGGTCGAGGCGGGGAGCATGCCGTACTCGGCCGTGACCCAGCCGCGGCCCTTGCCCATCAGCCAGCGCGGGACCGACTCCTGGGCCGACGCGGTGCAGATCACGCGCGTCTCGCCGCACGAGATCAGCGCCGAGCCGGTGGCGGTGCGCACGAAGCCGGGCTCGATCGTGGTGGGCCGCAGCGCGTCGGGCGCGCGACCGCCGCTGCGCTCCGTCACCGGCCGCCTCTCACCGGCTCGCGCTCGTCCATGCTCATCGTCGGCCTCCCGCCAAGAGCTCGCGCTCGCCGAGGGTGAGCGGCTCGACCACGTTCAGCGGCAGCTGCAGGAAGCGGGTGCCGAGCGCTTTGAATGCTTCGGTATCGCCCGTGCAGAGGAACGAGTAGCGGCCCTCGACGACGCGGCCCTGCGCTTCGGCGCGCGGGTTGGCCAGGCCGCGGGCGCCGAGCACGTGCTCGACCTGGTGGGCCAGCGGGTCGCCGGAGACGATGATGTTGACGGCGCGGCCGAGCATGCGCTGGAGCATCGGGCGGACGAGCGGATAGTGGGTGCAGCCGAGGACCACGGTGTCGACCTCCGCGGCGCGCAGCGGTTGGCAGTAGTCGCGCACGGTGTCGACCACGTGCTGGTCGAACGGGAAGCCGGCCTCGATGATCGCCGCCAGGTCGGGGCAGCTCACGGAGGTGAGCCGCACGAACGGGTCGGCGTCGGCGATCGCCTTCGCGTAGGCGCCGCTCTCGACGGTCGCAGGCGTGGCCAGCAGGCCGACACGGCCGTTGCGCGTGGCCGCCACCGCCTGCACCGCGCCCGGCTGGACGACGCCGAGCACCTCGACGCCGAGCGTTGTGGCCATCAGCCGCTCTCGGATGGCGGGCAGCGCCGCCGCGGTGGCCGAGTTGCATGCCACCACGAGCAGCTTCACCCGCCGGGCGATCAGCTCCTCGGCGATCTCGAGCGCGAAGGCCTCCAGCTCCGGCCCGCTGCGGGCGCCGTACGGGAAGCGCGCCGAGTCGGCGACGTAGACGAAGTCCTCGGCCGGCAGCTGGACCAGCAGCTCGTGCAGGACCGTGAGCCCGCCCACGCCGGAGTCGAACACCCCGACCGGGCGCCGGCGGACCTCCTCGGGTACCTGAGGCTGTGGCGCCGTCACGCCCGCCAGTCTGGCAGGCGTTCCCGCGGGAACGTCCGGTCAGGCTTGGGGGCGCCGGCGGAACGCGCCGTCGGGCGCGAACTCGATCCAGGGCAGCCCGACGGCCCCGACGAGTGCCACCACGCCGGCGAGGCCCGCGTAAAAGGCGACGTCGCTCCAATCACGGGAGATCCGTGCGTAGGTGAAGCCGGCGATCGCGGCTACGACCATCAACACGTACTTGCGCGTACGCAGCCTCACGCAACGGAGTCTACGCCGCGTTCGAGCAGGACTACCAGCCCTGCAACACCGCCGAACGCAGCCCACGTCCGCGCCCAAGGTCGGGATCGGTCTTCGGCCGGAAGTCCTGGACCACCGAGCCGACGATAAAGCCGAGCGTCGCTCCCAGCGCGGCACCGCCGCCCACGATGGCTCCGCCCTGCGCGAGGAAGTCGCCGAGATCTCTCACCCCTCGCCGACGCCGTCGATCGCCCCCTTGAGCTTCTTCACCACCGCCTCAGCGATGCCCGTGTCCGAGAACCCGCCGCTCGCCTTGACCACACCGGCGATCAGGACCGCGACGAGCAGGACCAGCCCTACGTACTCCACCGTCCCCTGACCGCGCTCTCGGGCCAGCGTCACGCAGCAGCCGCGCGTGCGCACCACCGATGAGCTCGTACCGCATGTTCGACACCCCGGTCGCTCCCGTCCCGACTGCCCCGGGACCCGGCGCTCCACCCCGGCGGTGGAGCCTCGCCAGTCTCCGGCCGATCGCGTGACGGATCTACGCGCGGTGGTCACGAATCTGTGCCATCTCCGTCGCGGCGTACCCTCGGCGCGCGATGCGTGCGCTGGTGGTCACGAACATGTACCCGACGCCGGAGCGGCCGGCCCTCGGCTCGTTCGTGCGCGACCAGGTCGAGGCGCTGCGGCGGCGCGGCGATGTGGAAATCGAGCTGTTCGCCTTCCCGCCCGGCCTCCGCAGCTATCCGAGCGCGGTGCGCGAGCTCCGCCGGCGCTACGGGGGCACGCGCTTCGACGTCGTGCACGCGCACTTCGGGCTGACGGCGTGGCCGGCGGTCGCGGCGCGGCTCGGCCCGGTCGTGGTCACGCTGCACGGCAACGACCTCTTCCACCCGCGCTCGAACCGCCTCACGCGCGCGATCCTCCCCTTCACCACGCTCCCGGCGGCCGTCTCGCGCGAGTTCAGCGGCCTGCTGCGAGGGGCGGGCACGACGCGCCGAGTGGCGGTGCTGCCGGTCGGGATCGACCTCGAGCGCTTCCGTCCGATCCCCCGCGCCGAGGCGCGCGAGCGGCTCGGGCTCGACCCGCGCGGGCGTTACCTGCTCTTCCCGCACGATCCGGCGCGCCGGCTGAAGCGGTTCGACCGCGCGCAGGAGGCCGCCGCCGGCTCGACCCTGCTGACCATGGGCAGCGTGCCGCCGGCCGACGTCCCGCTCTGGATCAACGCATCCAACGCGGTACTCGTTCCGTCACAGGCGGAGGGCTTCGGGCTGTCGGTCATCGAGGCGCTGGCCTGCGGCGTGCCGCCGTTCGCGACGCCGGTCGGGATCCATCCGGTGGCGCTCGAGGGGATCGAGGGCGCGTACTGCGCCGCCTGGGATCGCGAGCGCTGGAGGGAGGGCGCTGCGAACCGGTGCTCGAGGCCGACGATCCGCGCGTTGACGGGCGCGCCCGCGCCGCGATCTTCTCGGCCGACCGCATGGCCGCGCGTGTGGTCGAAGCGTGGCGCGACGTGGCCGCCGGACGCGTCGACTGAGCGCCGTCGCGAAGCAACGAGCCGTTCGATGGGTTCCAACCCGCGTGAGCGACCGTATACTCGAATGCCCGGGGCGAACGCCGATCGTTCGCCCTTGCGATGTATGAGCGGCCTGCTGCGACGCCTGACACGCCGACGCCCCGCGACCGCCGACGAGAGCGTGTCCCCCACGGCCACGTCCTCCGAGCCCGCCGCGGCGCCTCCCGAGACCCCCGCCGAGGCGGGCGGCCAGCCGCCCGTGCCCGCTGAAGCCGGTGGTCCGCAGACCACGCCCGCCGGCGATCCGCAGCGCGCGGCCGCCGAGGCCGCCGACCCGCAGCCCGGATCCGCCGAAGCCGGCTCGCAGCCCACGCCCACCGAGCAGCCCACCGTGGTCCTGCCCGAGACGACCGAGCAGCCCGCACCGCCCTCACAACCGCTGCCGGCCTGGACGATCGCCGCCGGCCGGCCGACCGCCGTCGCCGTGCAGCCGGCACCTGCGCGCGACCTGCCCGCCGGCGTCGATCCCGGTGAGCTCGCCACGGCGCCGCCCGCCAGCGCCCGGCGCGGCAAGCTCCGGCGGCGGCTGCGCTACCTGCAGCATGTCCGCGGGCTGTTGCTGCGCGACCTCGGCGGCTTCACCTACGAGATCCACCGCACCGCCGCCGGCGCCGTGGAGGAGCCGCAGCGGCGGCTCACTGCCGCCAAGGCGGAGCGGATCTCGGCGCTCGACGCAGAGGTGCTGGCACTCGAGTCGCTGCTCGGCGAGCCGCCCGCCGAGACACTCCTGCGCGAGCCCGGGATCGGCGGCACCTGCCATGAGTGCGGCGAGCTGCACGCGAGCGACGCGCACTTCTGCTCCCGCTGCGGCGCGCCGCTCGACGAGCAGGCTCGTGCCAAGCGCGCGGCCGAGCAACCGACAACGGGCTCCCACGCGGTGGCCGAGCCGCAGCCGGCCAGCGTGCTCTGGGCGGGCGGGCCGCGGCCGGCGCCCGCCGCCGAGGAGAACGAGGATGCGCCGGAGCCGCCCTCGGCGGTGACGAGCCAGTGGCTCGCCGGCGACCGGCCGACGACGTTCAGCCGCGCGCCGCAGCCGGACGAGCCGGCGGCGAAGCCCGCCGCAGCGAAGCCGGACGAGCCCGCGGCAGAGACCGACGAACCGAAGCCGGACGAGCTCGCGGCAAAGACCGACGAGCCGAAGCCGGACGCGCCCGCGACGAAGGCCGACGAGCCGAGCCGGACGAGCCCGCACGGCCGACGAGCACGAGCCGACGAGCCCCCACAGCCGACGAGCGACGAGCCCGCGAGGACCACCGGCGAGCCGGCACCCGATCAGCAGGCGGAGGCGGCGCCGCCGCAGCCCGCGACGGCCGCGGCGCGGGCCAAGCCGAAGCCGCGCAAGCCCGCGAAGCGCGCGCCGGCGAAGCCGCAGGCCAGCGAGGCCGAGACACCGCAGCCCGCCGAGCTCGAGACGCCGCGGCCGCAGCCCGAGCGCCGCAGCCGCAGGCCACCGAGCCCGGGGCCGAGACGCCGGAGCCCGAGGCGCCGATGGCGACCTCCGACGAGGCGCAGCCGGAGCGCCGCGACTTCGGGGCCAACGGGCGCCGGGACGAGGAGATCCCGCCGCCGATGACCTCCGATGACCCGCTCGCGTCGCGTCGGGAGCGGCGCTCGTGAGCGCGGTCGAGACTCCCGCTCCCGCCGTCGAGACGCGGCGCTGCCCGCGCTGCGGCTCCATGCTGACCGCGCAGCAGGAGTGGTGCCTGGAGTGCGGCGCCGACGTCGGCTCCACGATCGCCCCGCCGCCGAGCTGGCGCGGGCCGGTGGCGCTCGTCGGAGGGCTGCTCGTGATCGCCCTCGTCGCGCTGGTGCTGGCGCTCGTCGAGCTCGCCGGCGACCCCGAGCAGGTGGCGGAGCAGCCCGCGGCCACCCCGGCGCCCACGGTCGCCCCGACCACCACCGCGGTGCCGACCCCAGGCGTGACCACGATCCCGCCCGCCACCGACGACGGCAGCGGGAGCACGACGCCGGAGATCGCCGACTGGCCGGCGGGCAAGGATGCGTGGACCGTCGTCCTCGAGTCCTCGAGCACGCGCGAGGCCGCCGAGGCGCGTGCCAACGAGCTGGCCCAGCAGGGGATCCCCGTCGGGATCCTCGACTCGGACGAGTACGGCTCGCTCGAGCCCGGGAAGTTCGTGGTCTTCTCAGGCCAGTACGACAGCCAGCGCGCCGCCGACCAGGCGCTGAAGGACCTCTCCGCGCAGGTCGAAGGCGCCTACGTGCGCCACGTCACCCCCACGGCGGGGGCCGCCACCACGGCGCCGACCCCGAGCCCGACGAGCACCCCGACCCCGGTTCCGACGCTCTAGTGTCGCGATCCGTAAGTTCGGTCGCAGACTGCGAACTTCCGAATCGGGACACTAGAGGCCGGGCCAGTACGGCCTGAGCCGATCCAGCGCCGCCGCGGCCAGCGGGTGGCGCTCGACCGAGCCGGGATCCGGCGCCGATGCCCCGACCAGCACCGGCATCAGCGCCGCCATCGAGCCGGCCAGCGCGCCGAGGTCGTAGCCGCCCTCCAGCACCAGCCCCAGAGGAGCCCCCACCGCTTGGCAGGCCGCCCGCAGCGTCGCCGTCATCCCTGCAAAGCCCGCCTCGGTCACGGTGCACGAGGCCAGCGGATCGGCGCGGTGGGCGTCGAAGCCCGCGGAGACGAGCACGAGCTGCGGCTCCCACGCCGACACCAGCGGGGCGACCACGTGTGCCACCAGCGAGCGGTAGACGGCGTCGCCGCTCCCGCCCGGCACCGGCAGGTTGACCGTATAGCCCTCGCCCGCCCCCTCGCCCACGTACGAAGCCGGCCCGGTCCCGGGATACAGCGGCCACTCGTGGATCGAGACGAACAGCACGTCGGAGTCGCGCGCGAAGATCGCCTCCGTCCCGTTGCCGTGGTGCACGTCCCAGTCGAGGATCAGCACCCGCTCCACCCCGTGCGCGCCGGTGGCCCGCCGTGCCGCCAGCGCCACGTTGCCGAAGAAGCAGAACCCCATCGCCCGCGACGGCTCGGCGTGATGGCCCGGCGGCCGCAGCGCCGACACGCCGACCCGCTCCGGCCCGCCGAGCAGCCCGTCGGCCAGCGCGACCGCCCCGCCGGCGGCCCGCAGTGCCGCCTCGAACGTCTCCGGGACCGCCGCGGTGTCGGCGTCCAGGAACCCGCCGCCGCTCGCGCACAGCTTCTCGAGCGCCGCCACGTACGGCGCGGGATGGATGGTCTCCAGCAGCGCGCGGTCCACCGGTGGAGCCTCCGTCCGCACCAAGCCGAACCAGTCGTGGCGGGCCATCTCGGCCTCCAGCGCGCGGATCCGCTCCGGGCGCTCGGGGTGACCGGGGATGTCGTGCAGGCAGCGAGGCGTCGTGGCGCAGCCAGAGCGGAGGCACGCCGGTACCGTACGGCCTCCCGTGAACCCAGGGTCCGATCTCGTCGTCGTCGGCGCGGGTGCGGCCGGGCTGTTCGCCTGCCTGTCGGCGGCCGGCGAGGGCGCCCGGGTCACGCTCGTCTCGGCGCGCCCGCTCGCCGAGACCGCCTCCTACTGGGCGCAGGGCGGGCTCGCGGCGGCGCTCGCGGTCGACGACTCGCCGGAGCTGCATCTGCGGGACACCCTGACCGCGGGCCGGGAGCTCGTCCGCCGCTCCGCAGCCGCGGTCCTGACGAGCGAGGCGGCCGCCCGCTTCCACGAGCTGGAGGCCTACGGGGTCCGCTTCGACGCCGACCGCCACGGCAACCTCGCCCTCGGGCTCGAGGGCGGCCACGGCACCCGCCGCGTCGTTCACGCCGGCGGCAGCGCCACCGGCCGGCGGATTCTTCGCCAGCTCTCGGCGGTCGTCGCCGAGCACGCCGGCATCGATGTGCTCGAGGGCGCCCGCGCCGCCCGCCTGCTCCGCGACGACGGCCGCTGCGCCGGCGTGCAGCTCGAGGACGGGCGGACGCTGTCCGCGCGCGGCACGATCCTCGCCACCGGCGGCGCCGCCGCGCTGTGGTCGCGCACCACCAACCCGCCCGGCTCGTTCGGCTCCGGGCTGCTGCTCGCCCGCGACGCCGGCGCCGCGCTCGCCGACCTCGAGTTCGCCCAGTTCCACCCCACGGCGGTCGTCGGCCTCCCCGGTCGCGAGGGCTTCCTGATCACCGAGGCGATCCGCGGCGAGGGCGCGACGCTGCACGACTCGGGCGGCGAGCGCTTCGTCGACGAGCTGGCGCCGCGCGACGCCGTCGCCCGCGCCATCTTCCGCACCCTGCGCGAGCAGGACATCGCCGCGGTCAGCCTCGACATGCGCCACATCGACCCGGAGCGCTTCCCGAACGTGGTCGCCGCCCTGCGCGAGGCCGGCCTGGACCCGGCCACGCAGCTCGTGCCGGTCGCGCCCGCCAGCCACTACGTGATGGGCGGGATCGTCACCGATCTCGAGGGCCGTTCGGGGGTCGCCGGGCTCTATGCCGTCGGCGAGTGCGCCTGCACCGGCCTGCACGGAGCCAACCGGCTGGCCTCGAACTCGCTGTCGGAGTGCTTCGTCTTCGGGCGCCGCGCGGCGCTGCGCGCGCTCGGCGAGCCGCCTTCGAGGAGCGTCGCGCCGGACAGCGGCGACCCGGTCGCCCCGCCACCGTCGCGCGACACGCGCAAGGCGATGTGGCGCCATGCCGGCCTCGAGCGCGACGCCCGCGGCCTGGAGCCGCTGCTCGGCGATCCGCACCCGCTCGCCCGCCTCGTCGCCCACAGCGCGCGCTTCCGCGAGGAGAGCCGCGGCGCGCACACGCGCGCCGACTTCCCCGAGACCGACCCGGCACTGGACCACCGCCACACGGTGATCGCCGCCGACAGCGACAAACCGCGCCTCGAGCACTGGGCCTGAGGAGTTTTGTTCGTCATGCGGCAAACCGAACACTGGTTCGCGTCTTAACGCGAACTCAACAAACCCCGCGTTCTAAATTGAACGTGATCGGCTATCAGTGAACAGCGGGTTCCTGGGGGGACCCTTGTAGCGCGTAGGCCCGAAGGGGAGAACGCATGTACCGGTTCAGTCGTTCCATCTATCGCGAGCTCGCGCCCGACATCCTCGAGGACCGACCGGGCCACTGGGGCCCGAGCAACCACGAGCGGGTGCTGAGAGCGTGCGAGGCAGCCGTCTACCGCCTGGGCACGGACTGGCACTACTTCGCCAGGCCCACGAGGACGCTGTTCAACGACATCCGGATCTACTTCCCGATCTCCGCGCAGGAGCGGGTCTACCGGGTCGTCGACCGGTACATGACGTTCGCCCGGGAGTACTTCTCGTCGCTGCCGCTGAGCGGCTATGACATCGAGGGCAACCGGATCGAGTGCCGGGCGACGACGCGGCGCGGGACGCGCTGCCAGCGCCCGCCGCTGCCGGCGAACGGCTACTGCCCGTCGCACCAGCACCTGGCCGAGCCGGAGGCGCTGCCGCTCGCCGCGTAGTATCCGGCCCCGTGGTCGGGTTCATCGGGCTGGGCATCATGGGCTCGCGCCAGGCGGCCAACCTGCGCCGCGCCGGCTTCGACGTGACGGTCTTCAACCGCACGCGCGAGCGGGCCGACGCCTGGGCGGCCGAGCACGGCGGCCACGTGGCCGCCACTCCGCGCGAGGTCGCCGAGCGCAGCGAGACCGTCATCACCATGGTCGTCGACGGGGCCCAGGTCGAGCAGATGCTGCTCGGCGAGGACGGCGCCGTTCACGGTGCCAGGCCGGACACGCTGTTCGTCGACATGTCAACGATCGGGCCGGCCCACGCGCGGCGGATCGCCGCCGCGCTGGCCGAGCAGGGCCATCGCTTCGTCGACGCGCCCGTCACCGGATCGGCGCCCAAGGCTCAGGACGGCACGCTGACGATCATGGCCGGCGGGAGCGACGAGGACGTCCGCCGCGCGACGCCGCTGTTCGAGGCGATGGGCGAGCTGATCGTGCACGTCGGCGAGGTCGGCACGGGCCAGCAGGTCAAGGTGATCTCGAACGCGGTCGCCGCCACGAACTGCGCAACGCTCGCCCAGGGGCTGGTCGTCGGCCGCCGCGCCGGCGTCGACCTCGAGGCGCTGCTGAAGGTCATGGGGGCCGGCGCGGCCAACTCGACGATGCTCGAGCTGAAGGGCCGGCCGATGCTCGCGCACGACTTCTCGCCGCTGTTCAAGCTCGATCACATGCTCAAGGACATCGTCCTGTGCCTCCAGGAGGCGCGCGAGGCGGGCGTCGGGTTCCCCTCGGCCGCCCTGGCGGGCGAGCTCTACGCGGCCGGCGCCGGCCGCGGCCTGGGGGAGCAGGACTTCGCCGCGGTTCTCGAGGTCGTCGAGGATCTCAGCCGCACGAGTTTGTGAATCCGCCGCTTCTCCTGCATGAGTGGAATTTCCAGGGGAATTTGGTGATTTCGGCACTTTGTGCATAGTATGTGACGCTGTCGCCGGGGGTTATACGGCGGCAGTTTCAGGGCAGGGTGCGGTGGGCCGCCTTTGACGGGCGGAGCCGCATCCCCACAAACACCTTTCCACCACCTTCCGTCTATGCCAATCGCATTCAAGGAATGGGCTGTCACTGTGCGCGCGCTCGCCGAGGGCGAGCAGCTCGTGACACTCCGTAAGGGCGGCATCCGCGAGCCCGACAAGCACTTCGCTCTCGAGCACGACCGATTCTTCCTGTATCCGACGTTCGACCACCAGCGGGGGGACCTCGTTCGCGAGTCGCACCAGCCCGAGCTGCGGCGCGCGCTTGAAGAGGGTGTCTGGGCCGACGGCGAGCCCCCTGCCCATGCCGTGATGCGCGAGGGCGGGGTCTCGCAGCCCGACCGTGTGCGGATCCGCGCCTGGGCCGAGGTGGCCGGGGCGTGGACGGTGATCGACCGCCGCGTGGTCGACGGCCTCTCGCCCTTCTACGTGTGGACGCCGGACTACGCCGAGAAGCGCCTGGCCTGGAAGCGTCGGCACCCGCTGCACGTGCTGCTGCTGCGCACCTACCGCATCCCGCGGCCGGTGACCGTCCGTGTCCGCGACGACTACGGCGGCTGCCGCTCCTGGCTGGAGATCACGCGCGACCTCCCGTTCGAAGGGACGCCCGTGCTCTCGGACGAGGAGTTCGAGCGGGCATCGGAGGAGATCACCGCGATCGTGCACGCCGACGGCGCGCTGGCGTACGCCTGACGGCCGTTCAGGCGAATCCACTCGACCCCGACTCCGGGAACGGCGTCGGCGTGCGGGTGGTCGGCTCGCGAACCTCGTCGCCAACCTGGCCGATCCGCCGCTCGACGATCCGTTCGCTGGGCAGGAGTGGGACGCGCGTGCCACGCTGGGGGCATCTGGCTAGAGACCCCGTCCGAGACGTTCGTCGCCCGCCACGACGAGCACGATGCGCCCGACGTCGAGCGCGTGCTGGCCCAGCTCGAGTACGCCCGCGAGCGGCTCGAGCGGCTGCTCGAGGTCGAGCTCGGCGAGCAGGCGGTGGTGCTGCACGGCTTGCCGGCGCAGCTCGACGCCGCCCAGCCGTGGCTGCCCGTGCAGCGCCGGCTGACGGCGCCGGCCGCGCGCCGCTACGTGGTCGGCTGGGCGGGCGAGCACGAGCTGCACGTGCTCTCGCCGCGGCTGCTCGCGCAGCGGGCGTCGAACGTCGAGGGGTCCTTGGAGCTGCTGATGCTCTCGCCGTCGGCGCTGCTCGCGCGGCGGGCGCTGGCGCTGCGCCACCCGGGCTTCCCGCCGCCGCTGGGGCCGCGGCCGCTGCGGCGCTGGATGCGGTCGGCGTGGTTCCTCGAGGGCGCCGCGCAGTGGCTGTCGGGCCAGACCCGGCACGTCCGTCCCGCGGTGGCCCGCCGGCTGCGCGAGGGCCCGCAGCCCGCCTTCCCGCCCGGCCGCGCCGACGCGCTGCTGCTCGGCGGCACCGTCTTCGACCTCGTCGCGCGGGAGGAGGGCGAGCGGGCGGCCGTCACGGTCGCGCGCACCCCGCCCGAGGAGGCGCTCGACCAGGCGTTCGGCCGCCGCCGCCGGCGGCACACCGAGGCGGCCTGGCGCTCCCACCTCGCCCGCCTGGCCGCACCCTGACAAGGGGCTCGAGCCGCTAAGGGGGTCAGACCCCCTTACTCTCGCGGCGTCCCTGACGAGGGCGTTCAGACCGCCCACGAGCCGCTAAGGGGGTCAGACCCCCTTACCCCGCCGGCGCCGTAAGGGGGTCAGACCCCCTTACTTGGCTGGGTGTATATTCACCTCGCGATGAATTATGCGGTAGAGATCGACGGGTTGGACGTCGATCGTGGTGGGCGGCCGGTGCTGCGCGGGCTGTCGGCGCGGCTTCAGGCGGGCCGCGTGACCGGGCTGCTGGGGCCGAGCGGGTGCGGCAAGACGACGCTGATCCGCGCGATCGTCGGCGTGCAGCGCGTGGCCGGCGGGGACGTGCGGGTGCTCGAGGAGCCGGCGGGCTCGCCGTCGCTGCGCCGCCGCGTCGCCTACGTGACGCAGTCGCCGTCGGTCTACGCCGACCTGACCGTCCAGGAGAACCTGCGCTACTTCGCCTCCGTGCTCGGCGTGGCGCCCGGGCAGATCGGCAGGGCGCTCGCCGCCGTCGACCTCGCCGACGCCGGCGACCAGCTCACCGGCACGCTGTCGGGCGGCCAGCGCTCGCGCGTCTCGCTGGCGGCCGCATTGCTCGGCGAGCCGGATCTGCTCGTGCTCGACGAGCCGACCGTCGGGCTCGACCCCGTGCTGCGGCGCGACCTCTGGACCCTGTTCCACCGCCTTGCCGGCGACGGCGCCACGTTGCTCGTCTCCAGCCACGTGATGGACGAGGCGGCGCGTTGCGACCGGCTGCTGCTGATGCGCGAGGGCCGCCTCGTGGCCGACACCACGCCCGACGAGCTGCGCGAGCGCACCGGCGAGCAGGAGATGGAGGCCGCCTTCCTGCGGCTGGTCGAGGAGGCGCCGTGAGCGCCCGGATCACGTTCGCCACGACGGCCCGCGTGCTGGCGCAGATCCGTCACGACCCGCGCACCATCGCGCTGCTGATGGTGGTCCCGAGCGCGCTCCTGTTCCTGCTCCAGCAGCTGCTCGGCGACACCAGCTTCGACCGCCTCGGCGCCCCCATGCTCGGGATGTTCCCGTTCATCACGATGTTCCTGGTGACGTCGATCTCGATGCTGCGCGAGCGCACCACCGGCACGCTCGAGCGGCTGATGACGATGCCGCTCGCCAAGCTCGACCTGCTCGGCGGCTACGGCATCGCGTTCGCGCTGCTGGCCACCGTGCAGGCGCTGATCACGTCCGCCGTGGCGTTCCTGGCGCTCGGACTCGACGCCGCCGGCTCGACCTGGCTGATCATCGCGCTCGCCGTGCTCAACGCCGTGCTCGGCTCGGCGCTCGGGCTGCTGGCGAGCGCGTTCGCGTCGAGCGAGTTCCAGGCCGTCCAGTTCATGCCCGCGTTCGTGCTGCCGCAGATCCTGCTCTGCGGCCTGCTCGTGCCGCTCGATCAGATGGCCGGCTGGCTCGAGGCGATCGCCTCGGTGCTGCCGCTCACGTTCGCGTTCGAGGCGCTCGACGCGGTCGCCGTCGACGGCGACACGCTCGCCGACGTCGCCGGCCAGGTCGGCGTGCTCCTCGGCATGACGGCGGTCGCCGTCGGCCTGGCGGCGCTCACCCTGCGGCGGCGAACCGACTAGGGCGGAGTCAAGGCCGCGCGGTCGACCGGCGCACGACCAGGCTCGTCGGCAGCTTCACCTCGGTCGGCCCGTCGACACGACCGTGCAGGCGGTCGAGCAGCAACTCCGCCGCCGCGACGCCGATCTCGTACTGCGGAACGGCGACCGTGGTGAGCGGCGGTGAGAAGCGGTCCGCGAACGGCATGTCGTTGAAGCCGACGACCGACACCTCGCCGGGGCAGTCGATGCCACGGGCCGCGAACACGTCGTAACAGCCGAGCGCCATCAGGTCGTTGCCGGCGACGACCGCCGTGAACGGCGCGTCAGCATCGAGCAGCTCCTCGCACAGGCGCGCGCCCTCGGGTTCGGTGAACGTACGGCCGACCCGCACGAGCGCCGGCTCCAGGCCCGCCTCCCGCACGCTCTCGACGAAGCCCTCGTGCCGCTGCAGCCCCGTGGAGGTGTCCTGCGGGCCGGCGAGGTGGGCGATCTGCTTGTGGCCGCGCGAGACGAGGTGCTCGACCGCAAGCCGCGCGCCCGCCCGGTCGTCGGCCGTGGCCGAGGGCAGGCTGCCGTCCTCGACCCTGCGGTTGACGAGCACCAGCGGCGTGCCGGAGGCCGCGATCTCGTCGAGCAGCTCGTGATCGGCGCGCGCGGTGGCCGCCACGAACCCGTCGACCTGGCGCGCCCGCATCGCCTCGAGGTCCACGCGCTCGCGCTCCGGGTCGTTGTCGGTGTTCGCGATCAGCGGCGTGTAGCCGGCCTCGCCGAGGCGGTCGTCGAGGCCGCGGATGATCGGCGGGAAGAGCGGGTTCTGGATGTCGGGCACGATCACGCCGACCGTGTAGCTGCGGTTGGTCTTCAGCCCGCGCGCCAGGGGGTTCGGGCGGTAGCCGAGCTCCTCCGCCACCTGGCGGACGCGCCGCACGGTCTCGTCACGCACGAGCGCCTCGGTCTCGGGGTTGAGCGCGCGCGAGACCGTCCCCGGGTGCACGCCGGCGACCCGCGCCACGTCACGCAGCGTCGCGCGCGCCATCACGCGCGCGGCTCCTCGATCAGCATGGCGGCGGCGAGCGCGCAGCCGCCCAGCACGCCCGCGGTGACGAACATCGCCGCCGAGCGGCCCGAGTGCTGGTAGAGCAGGCCCGTCACCGCCGGGCCGGCGAGCAGCCCGAAGTCACCCGTGAAGCGGAAGGTGCCGAGCCGGCGGCCGACGGTGTCGGCCGGCACCTGGTCGGCGATGATCGTGGCGGCGACGGCGATCCCCGAGGAGGCGAGCGACAGCAGCACGATCGCGCCGAGCCAGGTCGCGAGCGTCGGCGGCGGCGCCAGCATCACGACGGCCAGGACCATGGCCAGCAGGCTGGGCACGAGCGCGGCCTTGCGCGAGACGCGGTCCGAGATCGTCCCGGCGACCGCCGAGCCGGCGAAGCGCGCGATGCCGCCCGCGCCCAGCGCGATCCCGATGAAGGCGGCCGAGAGCGAGAGCTCCGACGAGCCGATCACCGGGAGCAGCGTCTGCGGCAGCGCGCTGAGCGTGAAGAAGACGGCGAACGGGACCGCGGCGAGAACTATCGCCTGCGAGCGCGAGAGCCCGTCCTCGCCCCCGCGGGTCGCGGGCGTCCGGGGCCGTGAGCGGCCGGCGGGCACGAGCAGGCACGCGACGATGACGCCGACGCCGATCAGCGCCCCCACGACCTGCGCGACGCGCCAGCCGGCGAGGCCGGCGATCGCGCCGCCGATCGCCGGGCCGAGCGCCTGGCCCGTCATCAGCGCCATCGAGAAGCCGGCCATGGCGGTCCCGCGGGTCTCGGGCGGGGCGCTGGTGGCGAACACGGTCATCCCGGTGGTGTTGGTCAGCGCCGACGCCGCGCCGAGGAAGAACACCGCCACCAGCGCCTGGGCGAACGCCCCGGCGCCCGCGAGCAGACCGGCCGAGAGGGCGACGCCGACGCCCGTTCCTGCCAGCGCCGGCCCCGGCGGCAGGCGGTCGGCGAGCCGGCCCGCCGGCAGATCCATCACCAGCCGCCCGAGCGCGAACGCGGTGGTGATCATGGCCAGGTCGGCGGCCGTGAGCCGCAGGTCGCGGCCGATCTCGGGCAGCAGCGGGGCGCGCATGAAGGACGCCACGGCGACGGCCAGCACGACGCCCCCCGCGAGCAGGGTGGGACCGGAGAGGTGGGCGCGCGCCGTCGTCACAAACGTTTGCACTATCCCAGAACGAGAGGCGGGGAACGACGAAGGCGGGCGGGCTGTGCGGGTGACGGATCAGGAGAACACGGCGGCGAAGACGCCGGCCGCGATGATCGCGACGATCGCGACAGCGACCGCGACGGCGAGCGCCTTGACCCATGCGGGCGTGCCCTCCCCGGCCGGACCGGGCTCGGGCGGTTCTGCCGTGCCGAGCAGCTCGCGGGCCAGGGCGGCGCCGGTGGCGGGCACGAGGATGTCGCGCGGTCCGGCGGCCAGGAAGTCGGGTACGTCGAAGCCGCCCGTGCGGCGGACCAGCGACGGGATGCCCTGCTCGAGCAGGAGGCCCTCCATCATCTCGGCCTCGGCCTGGTTGCGCGCCCAACCGACCTTGGTCAGCGGCCCCTTCGCGTACTGGGGTCGCACCCGGGGGTCGAGCCGTTCGTTCATGCCGCGGGCGGCGGCCCGTCCTCCTCGACCTCGAGCGTCGCGTCGCTGACCTGCCCGTCGACGATTCGCCAGGCGCGCACGTCCGGCTGGGGGCCCTCGAGGCCGACGATCACGTACAGCGCCTCCGGATAGAAGGCGAGGTTGATGTCGGTCTGCGACGGCTCGGGCGCCGAGCGCGTGTGCGAGTGGTAGATGGCGCCGAGCTCGTGCCCGGCGTCCTCGATGGAGGTCTGGATCCGGTACTGCTCCATCCCGTCCATCTCGTAGCGGAACGGGCTGGCCGCCGTGTTGCGCGCGCGGTGGACGGCGACCGCCTCGCCGTCGCGCGAAGCGATCATCCCGCAGCACTCGTTCGGCGCATCCGCCCGCGCGTGGGCGATGACCTCGTCGAGCAGCTGGCGCGAGATCCGCAACTACGCGGCTACTCGGCCGTCTTGGCCGTCTGGTGCAGCGGCTTGGGGTCGTCGTCCTCGTCGTCGTCTCGGCTGACGCCGCTGATCGAGTCCTTGAACTCGCGCATGCCGCGACCCACCGAGCGGCCCACCTCGGGCAGCCGCTTCGGGCCCAGCACGAGCAGCGCGATGACGAGCACGATGATGAGCTCCGTCGGCCCGACGCTGACTGGCATTACGGACTTCCTCTCCGGGATTTCCAGGCGTGACCCTGCGGCTCTCCAGATTAGCTGCCCGGAGCCGCCGCGACCAGCTATCCGCCGAACGGGTCGCGGCCCGCGTGGGCGCGTAGGCGGGCGTGGTGCTGGGCGTGGCTCGCGAGGATGGTCGCCGCCGTCTGCAGCACGCTCGGATCGGCGAGGTCGGCGAGCGCGGCGGCGTAGTCGTCGATCAGCGAGGCCTCGAGCGCGATCGCCGCGTCGACACGCTCGTCGCCGGCGGCCTGGGCGACGCGGCGGGCGGGAGCGTCGAGCCCGCGCGGCACGGGCCGGCGCCCGAGCGCGTCGAGATGGGTGCGCAGCGCGGCGGCGTGATCGAGCTCGTCGTTGTGGATCCGCGGCAGCAGCTCGCCGGTCCCGCCCCCGTAGGCCGCCGCGGCGGCCTCCTCGCGGGCGACGAGATTGATCAGGACCGCGATGTCGGAGCGCTGCGCGGCCGCGCTCGTGGGGCGGACGAGGAGCGCGAGCGCGGCCGCGGCGACGACCGCGCGGCGCGACGACGCCGTGGCGGGACCCGACGACGGCGTCGTGGCACGGCTCGTCGACGACGTCGTGGGACTCACGCGGGCGTCCCGGGGAACGGGTCTTCGACGGGCATGCCGAGCGCGTCGCCGAGCACGGCCGTGTCGGCCGCCGCGCCCGTCACCAGGTCGCCGCCGAGGCGGCGCAGCTCGCGGCCCGCGAGGCTCGGCAGCGCCACCACGTGGGCGACGATCGCGGCCTGCGCGCGCGCCACCGCCTCCCGAGCGTCGACGCGCTCGTCAGCCGGCTGCGGCGCGTCGTGCGGGCGGCCGCCCTCGGCCGCCATCGCGGCCGCCAGCTTCCGAGCGCGCTCCCGCGAGCGCTCCGAGACCTTCCGCACCGTCGCCTCCGCCGTCCGCGGCGCGCCCGACGGCAGCTCGCCGGTGGCCGCCGCCAGCGCGCGCTCGGCCGCGAGCTGGCGCAGCATCGCGTCGGCCGGCGCGGCGACGACGTCGTCCTCCTCCCCACACCCCGCCAGCAGCGCGACCGCGCCGCCGGCGAGGAGCGCGCGCCGGGTCACCACCAGACGGTGGAGTCCAGGTTCTCGATCTCCTCGACCGGCAACGTGTAGACGCCGGACGAGAGGTACTTCCAACCGTCGTCGCAGACGATGAACACGACGTTGCCCTCGTCGAGCTCGTTCGCGATCCGCACCGCGATCGAGGCGATCGCGCCGGAGGAGACACCCGCGAAGATGCCCTCCTCGTCGAGCAGCCTGCGCGTCCACACGATCGCGTCGTGGTTGGTGACGAAGATCTTCCGGTCCAGCAGCGAGAGGTCGATGATCGGCGGGATGAAGCCGTCGTCCAGCGAGCGCAGGCCCTGCACGGGCTCGCCCTGCATCGGCTCGGCGGCGACGATCTTCACGCTGTCGCCGAGCTCCTCCCGCAGCCGCCGCCCGTTGCCCATCAGCGTCCCGCCGGTGCCGAGGCCGGCCACGAAGGCCGCCACCTCGTCGAGCTCCTCGAGGATCTCGGGCGCCGTGCCCTCGTAGTGCGCGCGCGGGTTCGCCTCGTTCCCGTACTGGTAGGGCATGTAGTACGAGGCGTCCGCCTCGGCCATCTGCAGCGCCAGCTCGACCGCGCCGTTGGACCCCTTCGAGCCCTCCGAGTACACGATGTCGGCGCCGTACATCTTCAGCAGCTGGGTGCGCTCGGGCGTCACGTTGTCGGGCATCACGACGCGCAGCGGATAGCCCTTGCGCGCGCAGATCATCGCCAGCGAGATGCCGGTGTTGCCGGAGGTCGGCTCGAGGATCGTCTGCCCGGGCAGGATCGCGCCCTGCTCCTCGGCGGTCTCGATCAGCGAGCGCGCGACACGGTCCTTGACCGAACCGGTCGGGTTGTGGGACTCGAGCTTGGCCCAGATCCGCACGCCCGGCTTGGGCGAGAGGCGCTTGAGCTCCACCAGCGGCGTGTTCCCGATGGCCTGCACGATGTCGCCGTAGCGCCCACCGCATGGCCGGTTCCCCAGTTGCTGCGCCATGACTTCACAAAGTGTAGTCCTACCGGAGCACGCAGAATCCGCGCCGCCGGGGTCCCGCCGCGGATGCCACCGCCGAGATCGCCCTCACCCTGCGCGCGACCACCCCGCGGTCGACGTCGCGGTCGTCGAGCGGCATCGGATCGTCCGGTCCGCTGACGTAGCCGATCGCCTCGAGTTGCGTCCCGATCGCGGCCGTGCGCGCCACGCGGGCGCGAACGAACCGGTCGGCGCCGCCGGGCATCCGGCGGAGCGTGAAGCTCACGGTCCGCGTGGCGGGGTCGAAGCGGCCGCCGCGCGGCGGGCGGACGGCGACCAGCTCGCGCGGCAGCGTCAGCTGCACCTGCGCCGGCCCGCCACGCCCGAGGACCGTGACCTGCAGCCGCAGCCGCTGGCCGGGCCGGACGGCGTCGAACCGGTCGTTGACGAAGAGCGCATAGCCGGCCTTGACCCGCCCGCGCGGGCGCGAGCCGCTCCGCCGCACCGGCCGCAGCGCCGCGCGGTCGAGCGCCAGCACGTCGATCCCGCGCGAGTGGTCGAGCGCATAGACGGTCGAGCCGGTGGGGTCGGTCGGCGCGAACAGCGCGCCCCAGAACAGCCCGGGCCGCGAGACGTAGTAGCCGACCTGGCGCAGCCGCCCCGGCTCGCGGGCGTCGATGAGCCGGACCCCCTGCTCGTAGAAGCCCTGGGCGATCAGGCCGTCGCGGGCGTCGAAGTAGTGCGCCGAGCAGACGACCCGCGCAGAGCGGTCGCGCTCGACCCCGAACGTGTCGAGCGGCGTCATCCGGCGACGACCGGAGATCCGCCACGTCTGAAGCGTCCCGGCCCCGCGGCAGCCGAGGCGGAAGTCCTCCTCGGTGACGGCCAGCACGCCCGCTCCCAGCCGCTGCGAGTTGTGGTGGATGAGGTCGTTCAACGGCGGCCGCGAGCCGCGCCGGTCGGTCCGCTTGACGAGCCGCGGATGCACCGGGTCGGAGACGTCGTAGGCCGCGGTGCCGTTGCCGCCCGCGACCCAGGCGAGCCCGGAGCCGTCGACCTGCACGTCGTGCGTGCCCTCGGCGCCGGCCGCCTCGCTCGCCGCGAACCTGCCCGCCAGCCGCGGTCGCGCCGGGTCGCGCAGGTCGACGACGTCGATCCCGGCGGACGAGCCCGCCAGCCACGCGTAGCGGCAGTCCTGGATGCAGCTCGCGGTGTGGCCGATGCCGCGCCGGCGCGGCGGCGGCGAGTTGAAGTCGTAGATGCCCGGCGTCCACGTCCGGAAGCTCGAAAGCAGCCGGGGAGCGGCCGGGTCGCGCACGTCGATCACGTGCAGCACGCCGCGGCCGCCGAAGGGATCGTCGGAGACGAGCATGATCCCGGAGCCGACATCGACGTCCTCGTTCTGCGCGTTCGGCAGCTCCAGCCGCCCGACGCGCACCGGCGCGCGCGGGTCGCCGATGTCGTAGATGCTGACGCCGCTCAGCGCCGAGACATAGAGGTGCCGTCCGACCGCGCGCGCCGAGATGACCCCGGGCTCGGGTATCGAGGCGACGACGCTCACGCCCGGCGACGTCTCGGCGAGCGCCGCGCGCGGGAGCAGCAGGGCGACGGCGAGGGCCGCCGCGACCGCGAGCCTGAGCATCACGCGGCGTCGCCGGTCGCGGCCGATGCCGGGTCCGTCAGCACCCGCCGCAGCGACAGCGCGGCCGCTCCGCGGACGGCCGCCTCGGGCCCGAGCGTCGACGGCAGCAGGCGCGGGACCGCCCACTCGGAGGCCAGGACGTGGACCTCCAGCTCGCGCGCGATCGGCTCGGCCAGCCACGTCGCGAGCTGGGCGAAGAAGCCGCCGAGCACGACGGCCTGGAAGTTGAGCAGGTTCGCCGCCGAGGCGATCCCGATCCCGAGCCAGCGGCCGGCGTCGCGCAGCGCGCCGAGCGCCTGCTGGTCGCCCATCCGCGCCCGCGTCGCGAGGTCCGCCACCGGCGCGCCCGAGCCCGCCGTGGTGGCGGCGTCGCTGGGATCGAGGCCCGCCATCTCGAGCAGCGCCTCCAACCCGACAAGCGTCTCCAGGCAGCCACGGCTCCCGCATGCGCACGGCTTGCCGTTCGGGTCGATCGTCATATGCCCGAACTCTCCGCCGAAGCCCTGCGAGCCGCGGAACAGCTCGCCGCGCACGATGATCCCCGCGCCGACGCCGATCTCGCCCGACAGGTACAGCACGTCGCTGAGGCCGCGCGCCGTCCCCTCCCACAGCTCGGCGAGCGCCGCCAGGTTGGCCTCGTTGTCGGCCGCCAGAGGGAACGGCGGACCGGACAGCCGCTCGTGCAGCTCGTCGACGACCGCGACGTCGTTCCAGCCCAGGTTGGGCGCCACCAGCAGCAAGCCGCCGGACGCGTCGACGAGCCCGGGCAGCGCCACCGTCGCGCCGACCGGTCGCAGGCCCTCGCCGTGGACGGCGTCGAGCGCCGCGGTCGCCAGCGCGCCGAGGCGGTCGAGCACGGTGCGGACCTGCACGCGGCGGTTGTCGCGCACGTCGAGGCTGCGGTAGCGCTCGGCGCCGGTGAGGTCGAGCGCCCGCACCGCCAGATAGTCGACGTTGATCTCCAGCCCGAGCGCGACGACGCCGCTGCCCGAGAGCTCGACCACCTGGCCCGGGCGGCCGACCGTGCCGCGCTGCTCGAGCCCGCGCTCGACCAGCAGGTCCAGCCCGATCAGCTCGGTGACGAGGCTGGAGACCGTCGTCTTGTTCAGCCCGGTCTCGAGCGCGATCGTCGCCCGCGAGCGCGGGCCGTGCTCGGAGACGTGGCGGAGCACCACGCCCAGGTTGTGCCGGCGAACCGCACGCTGGTTGGCGAGCCCCGTGGCCTCCATCGGCTCACCCTACCCCGGAGAGAAAGCTCAAGCAGCGTCTGGCAGCGGCTCGACGCCGAGGTAGCGCCTCTGCGCGTCGGGGTCGCCGAGCAGCGCCTCGGCCGTCGTCTCGGCCGCGATCGAGCCCGCCACCATCACGAGCTGGCGCTCGGCCAGCGTGGTCGCCACGCCGAGGTTCTGCTCGACCACCAGCAGGCCCATGCCGGCGGCGGCCAGGTCCTTGATCGTCTGGATCAGGGTCTCGACCACGGTCGGCGCCAGCCCTTCGGACGGCTCGTCCATGATCAGCAGCTTCGGGTTGGTGAGCAGCGCCCGGCTGATCGAGAGCATCTCCTGCTCGCCGCCCGACAGCGAGGTGCCGGAGATGTTCTTGCGCTCGGCGAGGCGCGGGAACAGCTCGTAGACGCGATCGGGCGTCCAGTCGGCCTTGCTCGACGCGCCGACGATCTCCAGGTGCTCGTCGACGGTCAGCGAGGTGAACAGCCGCCGGCCCTGGGGCACGTAGCCGACGCCGGCCTTTGCGATCTTGTACGCCGGCCGGCCGTGCAGGTCCTCGCCCTCCAGCTCCACCGAGCCGTCGGAGTGGCCGGTCGCCCCCAGCAGGCCGACGATCGCCTTGCAGAGCGTCGTCTTGCCCATGCCGTTGCGTCCGATCAGTGCGACCGGCTCGGCGCCCATCGAGAAGCTCACGCCCTGCAGGACGTGCGCGGCCCCGTAGTAGCCGTTCAGGTTCTCGATCTTCAGCAGCTCAGTCATGGTGGATCAGCCCGCTGCCCAGGTAGAGGTCGTGCACGGTCTGGTTGCCGCGGATCTCGTCCGGCGTCCCCTCCACGATCACGCGGCCGTCGTGCATCATCGTGACCCACTGGGCCACGCGCAGCGCGACGTCCATGTCGTGCTCGATCAGGATCAGCGTGATCGACGGATCGAGCTTGAGCAGCAGCTCGGTGAGCGAAATGCGCTCGGCACGCGAGAGGCCGGCGGCCGGCTCGTCGAGCATCATCAGCTTCGGGCTCGCTCACGCGCGCCATGCCGACCTCGAGCTGGCGCTGCTCGCCGTGCGAGAGGTCCATCACGAGCGAGTCGAGGCGGCTCGGTGAGCCCGACGGCCTCGGCCATGGCTCGCGCCTTCTCGCGCAGCTCGCCGTCGGCCTTCGCCGGCACCATCCGCAGGTGCCCGTCGTGCACCCCGAGCGTCGCGAGGTAGAGGTTGTCCTCGACCGTCAGCCCGAGGAACAGGCGGGAGGTCTGGAACGTGCGCGAGAGGCCCATCCGCGCGCGCTTGCGCGCCGGGGCGCCCGTGATGTCGGCGCCGAACAGCTCGACGGTCCCTGACGTCGGCGGGAACTCGCCCGAGATCAGGTTGAAGAGCGTCGTCTTGCCGGCCCCGTTGGGGCCGAGGATGGCCCGGCGTTCGCCGGGCCGGACCTCGAGATCCACGTCAGAGACGGCGTGGACGCCGCCGAAGCGCCGGCCGACCCCCCGCAGGCGGAGGACCGGCTCGGCGCGTTCAGCGGATGTCTCAGGTGCTGCCACTGCTTCCTTACTCCGACGAGAAGTCGACTTCCTCGGCGTTGCCGACCCACGGCGGGGCCTCGCCGGCCTCGCACTTCGGGTTGGTCCGGTCGGGCGGCGGCGTGTCCGCGGTGAAGACCCCGTTGAAGGTCTGGTCGACCTTCGGGACCTTGCGGAACGTCTGCACGTCCGGCACGCCGTCGCCGTTCGCGTCCTTGACGATCTTCTTGACGTAGACGTCACTGATCGCCTGGCGGTTGTCGTCGAGCTCGACGTCGCCCCACGGGGCCTCGTCGCCGCTCAGCGACATGCCGGCCAGCGCCTCCTGCAGCGCGGCCTGGTCCTCGACGTTGCCGTCCAGCGGCCTCGAGGCCCTTGATCAGCGCCGACCATGTCGAGGTAGTAGCCGTACGTGAAGACCGACGGACCGAGGCCGGCGATCTCCTCGCCGTAGGCGGTCGTCGAGGTCCTCCTGGTACTTCGTGGACCTCCGGCGTGTTCGCGTCGGCCGCCGTCATGGCGGCGGTCGCGCCGCCGACCAGCGACTTGCCGACCTCCTTCAGCACCAGCGGGTCGTCCCAGAACACGTTGCCCAGCATGCGCTCGGTGTCGACGCGGCCCTTCTGCTCCTGGTACTGCTTGATGAAGGAGATCAGGCCCGAGCCGCCGATGCCGACGTACAGGCCGTCGACGTCGTCCGGGATCTGCGAGATGTAGGACGAGTAGTCCTCCTCGCCCAGCGGCGCCCACATCGCGCTTCGTGACCTTGCCGCCGATGGCGCAGAACTCGGCCACGAAGCCGGCAGCGACGTGTACGGGAACGAGTAGTCGTCACCGACGATCGCGGCGGTCTTCCAGCCGAGGTCGTTGTATGCGTAGTCGCCGAGTCCGGCCGACCACTGCGCGCCGTCCGGGTGGAACCGGAAGAAGTTCGGCGCCTGCACCTTCAGCGTCGCATCCTGCGCGCCGGCGATGCCGTTGACGAACGTCTTGTCCGGGTGCTCCTTCGCGTAGTTCGCGACCGCGATGCCCTCGTCGCCGGACAGCGGGCCGATCATGACGTCGGCGTCCTCCTGCTCCATCAGGCGCCGGGTCTCCTCGATCGCCTTGTCCGCCGTGTCGTCGGCGCAGCCATAACCGACGATCTCGATGTCCTTGCCGGCGATCTGGGCGCCCTCGATGCCGTCGCTCGGCTTCTCGCCCGCGGCCTTCGCGCCCGCGTAGCGGATCAGCGCCAGGTGCGCGCCCGAGATGGTCGGCTCGAAGAACGAGCCGAACGCACCTTCACAGTCGGACAGGAATCCGACCTTGATCGTCCCGCCCTCCTCCTGCGCCGCGGTGTCTCCTCCGCCCTGCCTCGTCCCCGCCATCGTCATCGTCGCCGCACCCCACGACGACCAGTGCCAGCGCCGCCAGTGCGGCCAGCAAAGCCAGCAGCTTGCGTCCCCTCAAAACACCTCTCCTCTCGTACCCATCAGTTGACAGTCCCTGGTGCCGGCCCCGTCCCGGGCCCGGCGGTTGTACTCGTCGTCGGCGTCCCACCTCCTCGTCTTCGCCCTCCAAGGCGGTCGCGGACGTCCTCCCAGATGCCGACGAGGCCGCCGGGAGACAGGAGGACGATGATCAGGAAGACCAGGCCGATGATCGTGTTGAAGCGCGCGGACCCGAGGACGTTCCCCACCTCCGGCACCCACTCGCGCGAGTAGTTGTCGATCAGCGCGTAGGCGAGCGCGCCGATCCATGCGCCCTCGAGCCGGTAGAGGCCGCCGATCACGGCGATGATCAGGATGTTGATCGTCTGCTCGAGGTTGATCGACCCCGGCGTGATGCGGCTGTTGTACCAGACGCGACAGGATCCCGGCGACGGCCGCGACGAAGGCCCGCGATGCCGAATGCGAGCAGGCGGTGCAGCGTCACGTCGAAGCCGAGCGCGCGCATGCGCGCCGGCTCGTCGCGGATGCCCTGGAGCGCGAGCCCGAACGCCGTGCGCGTCGCTAGTCGCGCGCAGCCAGATGAACACGAGCACGGCGACCACCAGCGTCACGAAGTAGCGCGGCGTCGGGTCCTGCTCCGGGTTGCCGACGATGCCCGGCAGGTCGACGCTGTTGACGCCGCCGAAGCCCGACAGCTGCGTGACCTGCGAGAAGAAGTAGAAGACGAGCACGCTGAAGGCGAGCGTGATCATCAGGAAGTAGATGCCCTCGCTGCGGGCGGCGATCCAGCCGAAGCCGAGCCCGACGAGCGTCGCGACGACGAGCGCCGCGATCGACCGCCAGCCACGGGTTCCAGGCGGCCGCGCTGCCGCCGTCGGCGAGCACGAGGTTGGCGTAGGTCATGCCGGCGACGCCGTAGATGCCCGACCTGGGCGAGCGACACCATGCCGCCGTAGGCGGCGAGGAAGATCAGGCTCGCCGCGGCGACGCCGAGCCAGAGCGTCTTCGTGAGGATGACGTTGAGGAAGAAGTCCGTCGTGAACAGCGGAGCCAGCGCGGCGACGAGCCACGATGACGGCGAGCGCCACCCAGCTGAGCCGCCCGGTGCTGACGTTGGGGTTCACGCGGGCCTCCCGAACAGGCCGAGCGGCCGCACGGCGAGCACGCCGACCAGCAGCGCGAAGGTGACGATGATCGAGTAGTTCGTCAGGTCGGTCCCGCCGATCGTCAGGTAGACGTCGGCGTAGGCGTCGACGAGGCCGAGCATCAACGCGCCGATCGCGGCGCCGCCGAGCGAGCCCATGCCGCCGATGATCACCACGATCAGCGAGTTGAGCAGGAACGCCGTGTCCTGGCCGGGCGCCAGCGAGATCATCGTGCCGCCGAGCACGCCGCCGAAGCCGGCCAGGGCGGCGCCGATGAAGAACGCGCCGGCGAAGACGAGCTGCACGTTGATGCCGAGCGCCGAAACCATGTCGCGGTCGTCGACGCCGGCGCGCACGATCTTGCCGTACCGCGTCTTCTTGATCACCAGCCACAGCAGCACCCCGACCAGCAGCGCGGAGCCGAGCACGATCACGCCGCGGAAGAAGCCGAAGCGCACGTCGCCCGGCAGCAGGATGCTGGTCGGCCAGGCGCTCGGCGCCTGGATGTCCTTGGAGATGCCGCCGAACGCGGCCAGCATCTGGTCGGCGAGGATCACCGACAGCGCGATCGTGATCAGCGCCTGGCGCAGGTCCTGGCCCTGGTTCCAGCGCAGGAACACCTGCTGGATGATCACGCCGATGACGCCGATGATCACCGTCGCGAGGATGAGCGGAACGAACCAGCCGGCGAAGCCGTACTCGGCGTCGGAGGCGCCGCTCAGCGAGATGCCGAGCCCCGTGTCCTCCGCGAACCAGCGCTCCTGCATCTCCAGCGCCAGGTAGCCGCCCAGCAGATACAGCGAGCCGTGCGCCATGTTGACCACGCGCATGAGGCCGAAGATCAGCGTGAAGCCGCTGGCGACCACGAAGTAGAGCCCGGCGAGCGTGACGCCGTTGAGCGTCACGATCACGAACTGGCGCAGGTCGTCGAGCGCCTTGACGGCGAGGAAGATCACCACGGCCGCCACGACCACCGTGAGGACGATGCGCTTCGGCGACCAGCGGCCGCCCCCACCGGTGAGCTCGGAAGCCTCGACGACGCCGCCCGTGGTCACGCGAGCGGTCGCGCCAGAAGCGTCCTCGACCTGTCCGCCGGAGCTGGAATCGACGCTATCTGACATATCCTTGACAGGAATTGAAAGCTGATGCAGAGTTGTTTGTCAAGTTATGAAACGTCCTGGAAGGGGTCGATGACGACTACGCCGCGAGAGGGACTCGGCCCCGCTCAGGCAACCCTCTCCTCCGCTCTCGGGAGCGGGCGCGGTTATAACGGCACCGGGCGAACTTTCGGCGTACTCGGCCGACACGCACTGGCCGGCACTGGCCGCAAAGGCCGCTGGGACGCCGTTGGCGCGCCCGGACGCGGTCGTACGGCCACGTACCGAGGAGGAAGTCGCGGCCGTGCTCGCCGTGGCGCACGAGCACGACGTGCCGGTCGTCCCGTGGGGCGGCGGCTCGGGCACGCAGGGCGGCGCGCTCGCGGTGCACGGGGGGATCGTAATCGACTTGCGCTCGCTCGACCGTGTGATCGAAGTCGTGGCGACGTACGCGCGGATCGAGGCGGTCTACGAGGCCTTGCACACCGCGGTCCGCGAGGTCGGGCTGGAGCTGCGGATGCACGTCATCGCACCCCGGGAAGCTCGGCCTCTGATGAAGGTGGCCATGCACAACTGGATGCGGCCCGAGCCGATCGAGACGACGATCGCGCGGCTCGCGCGCTGCGGCTACGACGGGATCGAGATCGCGGGCGAGCCGGCCCTCTACGACGCCGACCGGGTGAGGGAGCTGCTCGACGAGCACGGCGTCGAGTGCTGGGGCTCGGTGACCGTGATGACCGGCGGCCGCGACCTCGTGCACGAGGACCACTACGTCCGCCTGGCGAGCGTGCAGTACGTCAAGGACTGCCTGTCGTTCGCCGCGAGCCTGGGCGGCAGGATCGTCACGGTCGTCCCCTCGAGGATCGGCAAGAGCGCCCCGATGGCGTCGCCCGAGCAGGAGTGGGAATGGGCGGTCCAGGGCCTGCGCGAGTGCCAGGAGCATGCCGAGCGCGTGCGCGTGCGGATGGGCCTCGAGCCGCTGAACCGCTACGAGACGTACTTCCTGAACCGCGCCGACCAGGCCGTCGCCCTCGCCGAGGAGGTCGGGGGCGACTGCGGCGTGACGCTCGACATCTTCCACATGAACATCGAGGAGGCCGACTGGGCGCAGGCGATCCGCGACACCGGCGATCACCTGGTCGACTTCCACGTCGCCGACAACAACCGCATGCCTCCCGGCCAGGGGGCGATCGACTGGGACGCGCTGCTCGGCGAGCTGGCGGGCATCGGCTACGACGACTACCTCACGGTCGAGTTCGCCGTGGGCGACGCGGACGACTACGACCAGTACGCGCAGGGGTCGATCGACCGCCTGCGCGCGGCGGTCTGAGGAGACGGTGGCTGCCCGGCCCGGCATCGCGCTGATCGGCACGCTCGACACGAAGGGCGCCGAGATCGCCTACGTCCGCGACCGCCTGCGCGAGCTCGGCGTGCAGCCGCTGGTGGTCGACTCCGGCATCCTCGGCGAGCCGCTCGGGTGCGAGCCGGACGTCACGCGCGCCGAGGTGGCCCGCGCCGGCGGCCACGAGCTGGAGGCGGTGCAGGCCGCCGGGTCGCGCGGCGCGGCCGTGCAGCTGATGCTCAAGGGGGTCCGAGCCGTCGTCCTGCGGGAGTACGGCGCCGGGCGCGTGCACGGCGTGCTGTGCCTGGGAGGCGCCGAGGGAGCGCTGCTGGGCGCGGCCGCCATGCACGCGCTCCCGGTCGGCGTGCCGAAGCTGATCGTCTCCCCCAGCGCCTCGGGCCGGCGCCCCTTCGGACCGTTCGTGGGTGAGGGCGACGTCACGGTCATGCACTCGGTGATCGACATCCTCGGCCTCAACGAGATCTCGCGCGCGATCTTCGACAACGCGGCGGCGGCCGTCGCCGGCATGGTCACGGGCGGCGGGCGGGCGGTCGAGCAGCTCGGTGAGCGCTGCGTCGGCATCACCATGCTCGGCCAGACCACGCCCGGCGTGATGCACGTGCGCGACCGGCTGGTCGAGGCCGGCCACGAGCCGGTGATCTTCCACGCCAACGGCGTCGGCGGGCCGGCGATGGAGCACCTCGTCGAGGCGGGCGCGCTCGGCGGCGTGATCGACTACACGCTGTCCGAGCTGGCCAACTCGCTGCTGGACGGCATCCACGCGACCGGCCCCGACCGCCTGCGGGTGACGGGCCGCGCCGGCCTGCCGCAGGTCGTGGTGCCCGGCTGCGTCGACTTCTTCAACCAGGGACCGCGCGAGTCGCTGCCCGAGCGCTACCGCTCGCGCAAGAGCTATTTCCACAACCCCGTCGCCACGCTCGTGCGGATCGAGGCCGACGAGGAGGCGCAGCTCGGGCAGATGGTGGCGGAGCGACTCAACGAGGCGCTCGGGCCGGTGCACGTCGTCGCCCCGACGCGCGGCTTCTCGCTCGCCGACGCCGAGGGCGGCGATCTGTGGGACCCCGAGGCGGACCAGGCCTTCCTCGACGCGCTGCAGTCCTCGCTGCGCCCCGACATCGCCTACGAGACCGTGGACGCGCACGTCGACGACGCGGCCTTCGCCGACGTCGTCGCCGAGCGCTACCTGACCCTGATCCAGGAGCCCGCAAGGGCGTTCGAGGACCGCGTCTGATGCGGAGGGCGCATTAGCACCGTGCCCCCAGCCCTGCGCCGAGCCCAGATCCTGGAGCGCATCCAGCGCGACGGCGGCGTGTCCGTCGCCGAGCTGGCGCGCGACCACTCGGTGTCGCCGATCACCGTGCACCGCGATCTCGAGCAGCTCGCGCGCGAAGGTCTGGTGGAGCGCGTGCACGGCGGCGCACGCGCCATCCGCGGGATCGGCACGCTGCCGCTGATCGCCACCGCCTGGACCCAGCGGGTCGAGCAGGCGAGCATCGCCAAGGCGGCGATCGCCGCGCATGCGGCGGGCATGATCTCGAGCGGCTCGACCGTGTTCCTGGACGCGTCGTCGAGCGTGCTGGCGCTCGCCCGGCGGCTGATGGAGGACCCGCCGAACGAGCTCACGCTCGTCACCAACTCGCCCGCGATCGCCTACGAGGTGATCGCCGAGCCGATGCACGTCGTCTGCTGCCCGGGCGAGCTCGACCAGCACATGAGGATGCTGGCCGGCCGCTGGACCGTAGAGTTCCTGCACGAGCTCAACTTCGACCTGGCCTTCGTCTCGGCGGCGGGATTGACGCTGGACGCAGGACTGACCACGTCGCGGCGGCCGCTGGCCGACGTGGTCAACGCGGCCCGCACGGCGGCGGGCCGCACAGTGGGACTGATCGACGCCACGAAATTCGGGCGGGCATCGCTGGTATCGATCGCTCCCGCGCAGGACCTGGACTTGATCGTCACGGACGACGGCCTGGAGGAGGCCGTCGCGGAGGAGTACACGGCCGCGGGAGTGCGGCTGGAGATCGTCACTACGTAGGGAGGAATGAGGAGAGATGGCACGACCCGTAACGCTGTTCACCGGGCAATGGGCCGACCTGCCGATCGACGAGCTCGCCGGCAAGTGCGCCGAGTGGGGCTTCGACGGGCTCGAGCTCGCGTGCTGGGGCGATCACTTCGACGTCGCCGAGGCGATGAACGACTCGGGCTACGCGGCCGGGCGCCGCGAGCTGCTCGAGCGCCACGGGCTCGGGTGCTGGGCGATCGGCAACCACCTCGTCGGCCAGGCCGTCTGCGATCCGATCGACGAGCGCCACAAGGGCGTCGTCTCTGAAGAGATCTGGGGGGACGGCGATCCCGAGGGGGTGCGGCAGCGGGCCGCCGAGGCGATGAAGGACACCGCGCGCGCGGCGGCCCAGCTCGGCGTCGAGGTCGTCACCGGCTTCACCGGCTCGCCGACGTGGCACATGCTCTACTCGTTCCCGCCCAACGACTTCGACGAGATCGAGCGCGGCTACCAGGAGTTCGCCGAGCGCTGGGGGCCGATCATCGACGTGTTCGAGAGCGAGGGGGTCAGGTTCGCGCTCGAGGTCCACCCGACCGAGATCGCCTACGACTTCGTCACGACGCGCAAGACGCTCGAGGCGATCGGCGACCGGCCCGGCTTCGGGATCAACTTCGACCCGAGCCACTTCGAGCACCAGTTCCTGGACTCGGCGGCGTTCATCACCGAGTTCGGGCCGAAGATCCACCACGCCCACATCAAGGACTCGGTCAGGCGGCTCGACGGCCGCTCGTCGATCCTCGGCGGTCACCTGAACTTCGGCGAGCCGGGCCGCGGGTGGGACTTCGTGTCGCCGGGGCACGGCGACGTCGACTTCGAGTCGATGATCCGTGCGCTCAACAGGATCGGGTACAACGGTCCCCTGTCGATCGAGTGGGAGGATTCCGGGATGGACCGCGACTGGGGGGCGCCGGACGCGCTCGCCTTCGTGCGCCGGACGGACTTCGCTCCCTCGGCGGTCGCGTTCGACGCAGCCTTCGCGAAGGAGTCCTGAATGTCCGAAGTCGGATTCGTGACGATGGGGAAGGCCGCCGGTGCGGAGGAGGTCAAGCCCATCGGGATCGGCATGCTCGGCTACGCCTTCATGGGCAAGGCGCACTCGAACGCCTACAAGACGCTCGCCTACATGACCTGGCCGCCGCCGCTGATGCCGCAGCTCGTGGCGATCGCCGGCCGCAACGAGGAGGCGGTCGCGGAGGCTGCGCGCCGCTACGGCTTCTCGGAGTACGTCACCGACTGGAAGGCGCTGCTCAGCGACGACCGTGTGCAGCTGTTCGACAACGCGGGCCCCAACAACCTGCACGCGGAGCCGACGATCGCCGCCGCCGAGGCGGGCAAGCACGTGATCTGCGAGAAGCCGCTCGGCCGCGACGCCGCCGAGTCGTACGAGACGTGGCAGCGCGTGCAGGCGGCGGGCGTCAAGCACATGTGCGCCTTCAACTACCGGTTCGTGCCGGCCGTGCGGCTGGCGAGGCAGATCATCGAGTCCGGCGAGCTGGGCGACCTGCAGCACTTCCGCGGCGCGTACCTGCAGGAGTGGGGCACCACCGAGGGCGACATCTGGCGCTTCGACAAGGCGACCGCGGGCTCGGGCTCGCTCGGCGACCTGGGTGCGCACGTGATCGACCTCGCGCGCTACCTCGTCGGAGAGATCGACGAGGTGGCGGCGATGACGCAGACGTTCATCCCCGGCCGCGATGTCGACGACGCGGTCGAGTCGGTCGTGCGGTTCGAGAACGGCGCCGTCGGCACGATCGAGGCGTCGCGCTTCTGCCAGGGGCGCAAGAACCACTTCACGTGGGAGATCAACGGCTCCAAGGGCTCGCTGGTGTTCGACCTCGAGCGCCTGAACGAGCTGCAGTACTCCGAGGGCAACGCCGGGTTCCGCACCGTCCTGGTGTCCGAGGCCGACCACCCGTTCTGGGAGCACTGGTGGCCGCAGGGCCACATGATCGGCTGGGAGCACAGCTTCGTCCACGAGCTGCACCACCTGCTGACCGCGATCCGCGACGACGGCGAGGTCGCCCCGCACGGCGCCACGCTCGAGGACGGCTACCGGGCGGCCGAGATCTGCGACGCGATGCTGCGCTCGGCCGAGCAGGGCGGGCGCGAGGCCGTCAGCTACCGCTGACGGGGCGCGCGCACGGGCCCTGAACGTTCGCGTTTGGGGCCCTCTGCCGCTGGGCATGCATTTGGTGACGGGTTGACGGCGCGCAAGCGCCGTTTCCATTTCCAGACACGTCACTCGCGGCCTGGACAGGCGGCCGCGTTCTCTCCCCGTGCCGAAAGACTGCCGACAACCTCGGCAGCTCGCGCGTGCCCGCGAGCTGCCCATCCTCATCGCCGCCGTGGTGCTGCTGGCGGCCGTCGCCTGCTACGCGATCCCGGTCGCCGCCGGGTCGCGGCCACAACCCTGGGAGGACGGCGTCGTGCGCTACTACGACCCGGCCGGCCTCGGACGGACCGTCACCACGGCCGCCGCGCGCTGGAACGACTCGGGGGCGCGCGTGCGCCTCATCCAGGTCTACTCGGCCGAAGAGGCCGACGTGCTCTTCCAGGTCGATGAGGCGAAGCTGCGCCGGGCGTGCGGGCCGGACTGCCTCGGCTACACGTCGTCGATCGGGCGGCCGCCGGACGGGCCGGTGCGCGTGCTGCTGGCCGCCGAGCTGGCCGGCGAGCCGCGGCCGCTGAGCGTGTGGGTCGCCGCGCACGAGCTCGGCCACGTGCTCGGGCTGCATCACCGTGATGACCGCGGCTGCTCGCGTGATGAGCGCGCACGCCTTCGAATCGAGCTGCGCGCCGTCGCTCGAGGCCTCGCCGCCGACGGCCGATCAGCTCGCCTGCGTTCCCGCGCCGGCCGACGTCGAGGAGGCGGCGGAGCTGTACGGCGGCTCGCTCACCTGGCACGACACGCGCTGCCGCTGAGCGCCCCAGCGCGGCTTCGCCAGCAGCGCCTGCGCGACGCCGATCCGCCGCTCGGCGAACCCCGCCTCGCAGTAGCAGAGGTGCAGCCGCGAGAGGCGGTGGAAGCGCTCGTCGTAGCCGAGCGCGGCGAGCCGCTCGGGATCGAGGTTCGCACGGCAGCTGGTCGCGCGGCCGCGGTCGGTGCCTGAGGGAGTGCGGACCGTCGTGTTGCGGGGCTGTGGGCACCTGCCGACGTGGGACGACCCGGAGCAGGTGGCTCGCGTGTTGCTGGATGGCAGCGCGGGCGAACGTCAACACCGGCTTTGAGGAAGGCGGGTTCGAGCCGCGACGGTCGATTGATGGGTTTGTTCCCGTGGAGGGAACAAACCCGACAATCGGGCTCGATTGTCGTGTTTGTCAGGCTCAGGCGGACAAACTCGACAATCGGCAGGCCGCGCGATCGACTCCCCGGCCGCCCTACCCAGCCGAAGTTCGAAGCGCCGCGGCCGCGGCCGCCGACGCCCCCGCCAGCACCGCGCTCTCGAACGTGCACGAGAGCATCGTGAAGCCGAGCTCGCGAAACGCCGGCGCCTGGTCCGCCCGACCCATGTGCAGCGCAGCGGTCTTGCCGTGCCGGCCGGCCGCCTCGGCCACCCGGCGGGCGGCGTCCTGGAGCTCAGGACCGGCGAGGTCGAGCTCGCAGCCGAGGTCGGCGGAGAGATCCGCCGGGCCCATCAGCAGGCCGTCGACGTCGGGCAGCGCGGCGATCGCGTCGACGGCCTCGAGCGCGCTCGCGCGCTCGATCTGGACGATGCACGCGAGCGCCGCGTCGGCCTGCGCGCGGAAGTCCGGGCCGGCCTGGCCGAAGCGGTTGCCGCGCGAGAACGGCGAGATCCCGCGCGAGCCGGCGTAGCGGACCGCGCGGGCCGCGCGCTCGGCCTCCTCGACGGACGCGACCTGCGGCACGATCACGCCGGACGCGCCGGAGTCGAGCATGCGGCCGACCTGCGCAGGACCCTCGGGCACGCGCACGACGACGGCCGCGTGCGGGTCGGCGGCCTGGATCTGCGCGCGCGCCGCGCCCTCGTCGCCGGCTCCGTGCTCGAGGTCGACGACCACGACGTCGAAGCCGCTGCGGGCGGTCAGCTCGGCGCTGACGGGCGAGCCGAGGTCGAGGAACGCGACCGCCAGCGGCTCGCGCCGCCGCAGCCGCTCGCGCAGGCCGGTGTACGTCATGCCGGGGATGATGCCCGAGGCGGCGTAGGCTGCGCGGGTGGTCGCCTCCCGCCTGGCCGGCTTCGGCACGACGATCTTCACCGAGATGTCCGCGCTCGCCGAACGCACGGGCGCGATCAACCTCGGCCAGGGGTTCCCCGACTTCGACGGTCCCGGCGAGGTGCTCGAGGCGGCCGCCGCCGCGATGCGGGCAGGCCACAACCAGTACGCGCCGCTGGCGGGCGTGCCGGCGCTGCGCGACGCGATCGCCGAGCACCAGGCGCGCTTCTACGGCCTCGAGGTGGACGACGTCCAGGTGACCTTCGGCGCCACGGAGGCGATCGCGGCGGCGATGCTCGGGCTGCTCGAGCCCGGCGACGAGGTGATCGTCTTCGAGCCGCTGTACGACTCCTACGCCGCGAGCATCGCGATGGCCGGCGGGCGCCGGAGCGTCGTGACGCTGCACCCGCCCGACTGGGCCTTCGACCCGGACGAGCTGGCCGCCGCCGTGACGGCGCGCACGCGGCTGGTGCTGCTCAACTCCCCGCACAACCCGACCGGCAAGGTGTTCTCCGGCGACGAGCTGGAGTCGGTGGCCGCGCTGTGCCGGGAGCACGACCTGGTGGCGCTGTCCGACGAGGTCTACGAGCACCTGGTCTACGAGGGCGTGCACGTGCCGCTCGCGACGCTGGAGGGCATGGCGGAGCGGACGCTGACCATCTCGTCGCTCGGCAAGACGTTCTCGGTCACCGGCTGGAAGACGGGCTGGGCGACGGGGCCGCGCGAGCTGGTGGGCGCCGTGCGGGCGGCGAAGCAGTTCCTCTCGTTCGCCGGCGCGACGCCGCTGCAGCACGCCGGCGCCGCGGCGCTGGGGCTGGGCGACGAGTTCTACGCGGCGCTGACCGCGAGCTTCGTGGCCAAGCGCGATCGCCTGTGCGCCGGGTTGGAGGCCGCCGGGCTCGAGCCGCTGCGCCCGGCGGGCACCTACTTCGTCAACGCGCGGGTCGACGGCGACGGCGCGCAGTTCTGCCGTGAGCTGCCGGAGCGAGCGGGCGTGGTGGCGATCCCGACGTCGGTGTTCTACGACCATCCCGAGGTCGGGCGGGAGCTCGTGCGGTTCGCGTTCTGCAAGCGCGACAGCGTGATCGACGAGGCCGCGGGCAAGCTCGCGCACGCGCCCGCCGCGCGCTAGTCTGCCCGCGTGGCAAACGTTTACCGGGACGGTCGCCGCATCGGCGTCGTCATGAACGGCGTCACCGGCCGGATGGGGACCAACCAGCACCTCGTGCGGTCGATCCTCGCCATCCGCGAGCAGGGCGGCGTCGACGGCCTGTGGCCCGAGCCGCTGCTGGTCGGGCGCGACGAGCGCAAGCTGCGGGCGCTGGCCGAGCCGCACGGGCTCGAGTACACGACCGACCTCGGCGCGGCGCTCTCGGACCCGGCCTACGAGATCTACTTCGACGCGCAGGTCACCAGCCGCCGCGAGGCCGCGGTACGCGCCGCGATCGAGGCCGGCCGCCACGTCTACTGCGAGAAGCCGATCACCGAGGAGCTCGACTCGGCGGTCGCGCTCGCCCAGCTCGCCGAGGAGGCCGGGATCCGCCACGGCGTCGTCCAGGACAAGCTGTTCCTGCCCGGGATCCGCACCCTGAAGCGGGTGCTCGAAAGCGGCGCGCTCGGGCGCGTGCTGTCGGTGCGCGGTGAGTTCGGCTACTGGGTGTTCCCCGGGCCCGATCCGCCGGCCCAGCGCCCGTCGTGGAACTACCGCGCGGCGGACGGCGGCGGCATCGTGGGCGACATGTTCTCGCACTGGCGGTACGTCCTGGACGAGCTGTTCGGCTCGGTGCGCGGCGTCTTCGCCGTCGGCGCCACACACGTGCCGCTCCGCTACGACGAAGGCGGTCACGCCTACGAGGCGGACGCCGAGGACGCGGCGTACGCGATCTTCGAGCTCGAGGACGGCGTGATCGCGCAACTCAACTCGTCGTGGTGCGTGCGCGTCGACCGCGGCGAGCTGTTCGAGCTGCAGGTCGACGGCACCGAGGGCACCGCCGTCGCCGGCCTGCGCGAATGCCGCATCCAGCCGGCCGCCGCCACCCCGCGCGCGATCTGGAACCCCGACCTGCCGGACCCGGTCGATCACCGCGCCGCCTGGCTGCCGGTGCCCGCGCACGAGTCCGGCAACGCCTTCAAGGTGCAGTGGGAGCACTTCCTGCGCCACGTCGCGCACGGCGATCCGTTCCCGTGGGACTTCCGGGCGGCGGCGCGCGGGGTCCAGCTCGCCGAGCTCGGCATGCAGTCGTGGCGCGAGCGCCGGTTCCTCGAGGTGCCGCCGCTGTGACCGCGCTCGTGCTGCCGGGCGGGCGGACGTACGAGCCGGGCGAGCCGGGGGTGTTCGAGCCGCTGCCGCCGTCCTCCACCCGCGTCGCCTTCGCGGCCGCGCACGTCGTCGCCGACCCGGCCGGCGGCGTCGACTGGGAGGCCACGCTCGCCTTCCGCCGGCACCTGTGGGCGCACGGGCTGGGAGTCGCCGAGGCGATGGACACCGCGCAGCGTGGCATGGGGCTCGACTGGCCGGACGCGCGCGAGCTGATCCGCCGCACGGCCGCCGAGGCCGGTGGCCGGCTGGCCGCGGGGGCGGCGACCGACCACGCGCAGCCGGCAACGCTCGACGAGGTGCGCGCGGCTTACGAGCACCAGTGCGAGCTGGTCGAGGCCGAGGGCGTGCAGGTCATCGTCATGGCCAGCCGCGCCCTGGCCTCGATCGCCACATCGCCCGACGACTACCGCGAGGTCTACGGCGCGGTGCTGCGCCAGCTCGACCGCCCGGCGATCCTGCACTGGCTCGGCGACATGTTCGATCCCGCCCTGGCCGGATACTGGGGCTCGTCGGATCTCGACCAGGCGACCGAGATCGTGCTCGGCATCGTGGCCGAACACGCCGCCAAGGTCGACGGCATCAAGGTCTCGCTGCTCGACGCGGAGCGCGAGGTCGCCATCCGCGGCCGGCTTCCCGAGGGCGTCCGCCTCTACACCGGCGACGACTTCAGCTACCCCGAGCTGATCGCGACGGGCAGCGACGCGCTGCTCGGGATCTTCGACGCCATCGCCCCGGCAGCGGCGGCGGCGCTGCATGCGCTCGACCGCGGTGAGCGCGCCGAGTACGACCGCATCCTCGCCCCGACCGTCCCGCTCGCCCGCCGCCTGTTCGAGGCGCCGACCTTCAACTACAAGGCCGGGATCGTCTTCCTCGCCTGGCTCAACGGTCACCAGGAGCACTTCCGTCTGCTCGGCGGCCTCGAGAGCGCCCGCTCGATCGAGCACCTGGCGGACGTGTTCGTGCTCGCCGACCGCGCCGGCCTGCTGCGCGACCCCGAGCTGGCCGTCGCCCGCGCGAGCCAGGTGCTCGCGTGATCGACCCGGCGCGACTCAGCCTCAACCTGATCACGGTCGACCACTGGAGCCTGCGCGAGGCGGCCGAGCGCTGCGCGGCGGCCGGCATCGAGTGGGTCGCGCCGTGGCGGCACCAGCTCACGCCGGACGCGCCTCGCGTGCTGCGAGACGCAGGGCTGCGCGTCTCGTCGCTGTGCCGCGGCGGGTTCTTCACGGCGCCGGGCGCCGACGACGACAACCGGCGCGCGGTCGAGCAGGCGGCCTCCCTCGGCGCGCCGGTGCTCGTGCTGGTCTGCGGACCGCCCGTCGGCGGCGACCTGCCGGCCGCGCGCGCCACGATCGCCGCCGGGATCGAGCGCCTGCTGCCGTTCGCCGCCGACCACGGCGTCCGGCTCGGGGTCGAGCCGCTGCATCCGATGATGGTCGGCGAGCGCTCGGCGATCGTGACGCTCGGGGAGGCGCTCGAGCTGGCCCGGTCGCTGGGGCAGGGGGTCGGCGTCGTGGTCGACGCCTACCACGTGTTCTGGGATCCGCGGCTGGAGGCCGAGCTCGCGGCGGCGGCCGGCCTCGTGGCCGGCTATCACGTGAGTGACTGGCTCGTCCCAACGACCGATGTCTTGGCCGGCCGGGGCCTGATGGGCGACGGGATCATCGATCTGCCCCGGGTTCGCGGGCTGGTCGAGGGCACGGGCTACGACGGGCCGATCGAGGTCGAGGTCATCAACCCTTCGCTGGCGTCGGTGCCGGGCGAGACGTTGCTTGCCGACATCCGCTCGCGCTTCGAGCGCTGCTGAGAGCGCCGGCGAACTTCGGCTGGGTAAGGGGGCGGTGAGGTCGGCGTCGCCGGTCGTCCGTGGCGCCTTGACCGGACATATACCGGTCAAGGCGCCATTCGCTTGGAGACAGCCGCGCGGCCGGCGCTCCAGCCGCTCTACCCTGCCGCAGTTGACGTTCGCCGGGGCCCGGTCGTGGCCCGCTTCACGAGCCGGTGCGGCAGCACGACGTCCCCCTCCGCACCCTCCAACACCACGCGCGCGGCGAGCTCGCCGAGCTCGTGAAGCGGCAGCGAGACCGAGGTGAGGTCGACGAGCCGCGCCGGGCGGGTGTCGTCGATCCCGGCCACCGAGACCTGCCCCGGCACCTCGACGCCGCCGCGCCGCAAGGCCGTCAGCAGCCCGATGGCGACCTCGTCGTTGACGCCGAGCACCGCGTCCGGGAGCTCGCCGTCGAGCAGCGTCGCCGCGGCGGCCGCGCCGGCTTCGAACTCGAACCCCCCGGGCAGCACGACCGGCTCCGCGCCGGCGGCCGCGATCGCGGCCTCGAAGCCCTCACGGCGGTGCGTGCTGGTGTGCAGCCCCGCCGGCCCCTCGACGAAGGCGATCCGGCGGTGGCCCAGCGAGAGCAGGTGCTCGGTCGCATCGCGCGCGGCGGCGCGGTTGTCGACGAGCACGCTCGGACAGTGGAGATCGCGCACGGCGAGCGCGACGACGACCGAGCCACCCGCCCGCAGCTCCTCCACCGCCGCGCGCAGGGCGGCGGCCTCGGGGACCTGCTCGTAGCCGCTGCCCGCGAAGATCACGCCGGCGGCGTGGTAGTCGCGCAGCACGTCGAGGTGGGCGAGCTCGGCGGCCGGCCGCCGGTCGGCGTTGCAGACCATCGTGAGATGGCCGACGCCCGCCGCCACGTCCTCCACACCGCGCGCGATCTCGGCGAAGTACGGGTCGACGATGTCGCCCACGATCACGCCGACGATGCGGCTCGTGCGCTTGACCAGCGCGCGCGCAAGCTCGCTCGGCCGGTAGCCGAGCTCATCGGCCGCCGCCAGCACGCGGCTGCGGGTCGCCTCCGACACCGGATGCGAGGAGCCGTTCAGCACGCGCGAGGCGGTGGCGATCGACACGCCCGCGCGGCGGCTGATGTCGGCGAGCGACGCCACGGCCCGCGCACCTTGACAGAGCGCGGCTTCCGGGGCTAGCTTGGCAAACGTTTCCCATGGACCCTGACGTCCTCATCGTCGGCGCCGGACCGTCGGGCGCGGTGACCGCCCTGCGGCTCGCCCAGGACGGCTTCAAGGTCACGGTGCTGGAGCAGGGCGACTGGCCCGACTACTCCAAGGCCAAGGTCGCCGAGCCGGAGTTCGCGGTCACCGCCGACCGTGACTGGGGCTGGGATCCGAACATGCGCGCCGCGCCCGGCGACTACCCGATCGACGAGTCGGAGTCCGACATCACGGCGCTGATGTGGAACGGCGTCGGCGGCGGCACCGTCGTCTTCGCCGCGCAGTGGCAGCGCAGCATGCCGTCGGACTTCCGCGTCAAGTCGCTCGACGGCGTGGCCGACGACTGGCCGTTCACCTACGAGGACCTCGAGCCCTACTACGTCCGCGTGGAACGCGACTTCGGCGTCTCCGGCCTGGCCGGCGACACCGCGTTTCCGCCAGGGGAGGGTCCGCCGCTGCCGCCGGTGCCGCTCGGGGCGATGGGTCGCAAGGTCGCCCGGGCCCACAACGAGCTGGGCTGGCACTGGTGGCCGGCGCCCCTGGCGATCGCCACCCGCCGCTACGGCGCGCTGAATCCGTGCGTGCAGCGCGCCACCTGCCTGAACGCGTGCGCCGACGGCGCCAAGGCGAGCGTCGATCGCACGCACTGGCCGCGGGCGCTCGAGCTCGGCGTCGAGCTGATCACCAACGCCCGCGTGCGCACGCTCACCACCCGCCCCGACGGGCTCGTCAAGGGCGCGATCTACCTCGACGCCGACGGCGCCGAGCACGAGGTGACGGCGCCGGTGACCGTGCTCGCCGCCAATGGCATCGGCACGCCCCGCCTGCTGCTGATCTCGGGCCTCGCCAACTCCTCCGGGATGGTCGGCAAGCGGCTGATGATGCACCCCTTCGGCACCGTCGTCGGGCTGTTCGAGGACGACCTGGGCTCGACGCAGGGCCCGTGGGGCCAGCACCTGCACAGCCTCGAGTTCTATGAGACCGGCGCCGACCGCGGCTTCGTGCGCGGGGCCAAGTGGGGCCTGCAGCCGACCGGCGGCCCGCTCAAGATGACGACCGCCTACCCGTGGGGCGCCGAGAACGCGATCTGGGGCGCCGGCTTCCACGCCAGCGTGGCCAAGCGCCTCGGCCACTCGGCGATGTGGGGGATCATCGCCGAGGACCTGCCGGAGGAGCACAACCGCGTCGAGCTCGACCCGGTCGACACCGACCGCCAGGGCGTGCCGGCGGCCAAGATCGTCTACCGCATGAACCAGAACTCCTACGACCTCATGCACTTCCACGAGGCGCGCGCGAAGGAGTCGCTGGAGGCGGCCGGCGCCTACGAGACGGTCATCGCGCCCTTCATCCGCGCCACCGGATGGCACCTGCTCGGCACCTGCCGGATGGGCGACGATCCGGCGACCTCGGTGGTCGACGGCTACGGCCGCTGCCACGACGTACCCAACCTGTTCATCCTCGACGGCAGCACGTGGCCGACCTCCTCGGGCATGAACCCGACCGCGACGATCGCCGCGATGGCGCTGCGCAGCGCCGAGCACCTGATCGAGTCGCGCAACACGATGCGGGCGGCCGCGGCATGAGGCACCTCGACGCGCTCGCCGATCAGCTCATCCCCGGCGAGGACGGCATGCCGTCGGCGAGCGAGGCCGGCGCGACCGGCCGCTGGCTCGATGCGGTGCTCGAGGCCCGCCCCGACCTGCGGGCGCCGCTCGAGAATCTCGATCCCGAGGAGTCGATCGCGACGCTCCCCGAGCGCGACCCCGCGGGCTGGACGGCGCTCACCTCCGCGATCGTCGCCGCCTACTACTTCAACCCCGAGGTCTGCGAGCGGATCGGGTACGCCGGGCAGCGCGCGATTCCGCTCGGACCGGCGGATCACGAGGAGTTCCTGGAGTCTGTCGTCGCGCGGGGGCCGGTCTATCGGCCGACGCCCTGAGCGCGGGCGAACGTCAACGGCGGCGGATCGCACGTTACTGCTCGTGCGAGCACAAACGTGCATTTGGGCGCCTCGCACCGCGCCGAGTTGCACGAAATGATCCGCCTGGGATCAAACGTGAATCTCGAAGGCCGCGACCGCGCCGAGTTGCACATTCTTCCCCGCGCAGCGGCCGACCTCGCCGCCTCCCCACCCAGCCGCAGTTGACGTTCGTCCGCGCAACGGGCGACCCCACCGCCACCCGACCACCCAGCAAGCAGTCGACGTTCGCCGGTGTATCGTCCGACCCCTTGACGTTCCGCCTCGCGGACCCTGAGGGCCGGTACTCCGCCGTGCGACTGTGCTCGGACCTGCCGCTCTCGGAACGCGATCGCAGCTTCGCCCGCGACGGCGACGCGTGGGTCCTGGAGATCGAACCGCCGCCGATCGCGCGGCTCGAGTACCACCTCGAGGTCACCGATGCCGACGGCGCCGCGCAGACCGGCCCCGACCCCGGCAACCCGCTGCGCGCGCCCGGCGCGTTCGGCGAGAAGTCCGTCCTGCTGCTGCCCGGCTACGAGCCGCCCGCATGGCTCGACGCCGAGACCGTCGAGGGCGCCTACCAGGACTTCGCCGTCCGCGGCCGCGGCCTCGGGGCGAACGTGATCGGGCGCATCTGGAGCCCGCTCACCGACGAGCCGCTGCCGCTGCTCGTCGCGCACGACGGGCCCGAGTACGACAAGCTCGCCTTCCTCACCCGCTACTCCGCGGCGCAGATCGCCGCCGGCACGCTGCCGCCCCACCGCGTCGCGCTGCTCGCGCCCGGCCCGCGCGACGAGTGGTACTCCGCCTCGGCGCTCTACTCGCGCGCGCTCTACGTCGACGTGATCCCGGGCCTGCGGCAGGCCGTGGCCGTCGCCGGCGACCCCGTGGGCATGGGCGCCAGCCTCGGCGCGCTCGCGATGCTGGTGACCCAGCGCCGCGCTCCGGGTACCTTCGCCGCGCTGTTCCTGCAGTCCGGCAGCTTCTTCATGCCGCGTTTCGACAGTCAGGAGTCGGGCTTCGTCCGCTACGCGCGGATCGTGCGCGTGGTGCGCCGGATCCTGCGCGCGACCGAGCATCCGCGACCCGTGCCGGTCGCCCTGACCTGCGGCACCGCGGAGGAGAACGTGCTCAACAACCGCGTGATGGCGCGCGCGCTCGCCGAGCAGGGCTACGACGCGCGGCTCGACGAGTTCCCCGACATGCACAACTACACCGGCTGGCGCGACGCCTTCGACCCGCACCTGACGCGCCTGCTCGAAAGAATGTGGCGATGAGGCACGCCGAGCTGTACTCGCCCGCGATCGGCGCGGCCGGCAACGTCCTGGTGTACGGCCACTACGGCCGCCCGGTCCTCGTCTTCCCCGCCGAGGGCGGCAGCGCCCGCGACTGGGACCACCAGGGCATGGTGCATTCCCTCGGCGGCCTGCTCGAGGCCGGCCGCTGCAAGCTCTACTGCGTCGACGCGTTCGACTCCGGCGAGCGCTCGCACTACGAGTCGTGGGTGATCGACCAGGTGGCGCCGTTCATCCACGGCGATCTCGGCGGCCCGCAGGACATCCTCACCACCGGCTGCAGCATGGGCGCCTTCCACGCCGCCAACTTCGTGCTGCGGCGGGCGGACCTGTTCACCGCCGCCATCTGCATGTCGGGCAACTACGAGCTCGGCGTCACCGGCGAGGTGGCCGGCTTCCACGGCGACCACCTCGACTGGATCCGCTCGCGCGCGAGCTTCCTGCTGGTCTGCGGGCAGGGCATGTGGGAGGACACCACCGGGGCGCTCGAGAGCACGAAGCACCTGGCCTGGCTGCTCGGCGAGAAGGGCATCCCGCACGAGCTCGACCTGTGGGGGCACGACGTCCCGCACGACTGGCCGTCATGGCGAGCGCAGATCGCGCATCATCTCCCCAGGTTCTGCTGATGGGAGACACGCGACACCTGATCGGGCTGCTGCTCGGCACGGAGGAGGATTGGCCGCGCGCGTTCGAGACACTCCTGTCGCGGCTCGGGCCGGTCAGGGACGCCTCGGGCAACACGCACCACGTCGACGTCGAGCGCATCACCATCGAGCCGTTCGACCTGCGCGACAAGCCGCGTTACGACCTCGTCGTCGACCGCCTCGCCTACTGGTACTACGTCCCGCGCGAGTGGCTGAAGAAGGTCTCGCTGATGGACGACGTGTACCTGCTCAACAGCCCGTTCACGTTCCAGTCGATGGAGAAGCACGCGGCCTACTGCGCGATGCTGCGGCTCGGCCTCAAGGTCCCGCAGACCGTGCTCGTCCCGCACAAGGTCCCGCCCGACAACGCGCGCTTCGCGTACACGGCGGCCAAGTACAACCAGCCGTTCGACCTCGAGCAGATCGCCGCCGGGATCGGCTACCCGCTGTTCATGAAGCCCTACGACGGCGGCCAGTGGGTCGGTGTCAGCCACATCAAGGACCCCGCCGAGCTCAAGCGCGCCTACGACACCTCCGGCCAGCGCCTGATGCACCTGCAGGCGGCGGTCGACGGCTTCGACGTCTTCGCGCGCTCGCTGTCGATCGGCGCCGAGACGATGGTCATGAAGTTCCGGCCCGAGCTTCCGATGCACGACCGCTACGCGGTCGCGCACGACTTCCTGTCGCCCGAGACCGGCGACGAGGTGCTCACCATCAGCCGCCTGATCAACGCGTTCTTCCGCTGGGAGTTCAACTCCTGCGAGACGCTCGTGCGTGGGACCGAGGCGCACCCGATCGACTACGCGAACGCGTCGCCGGACGTGGCGGTCACGAGCCTGCACTACTACTTCCCGTGGGCGATGAAGGCACTGCTGCGCTGGTGCGTCTTCTGCGTGGTGACCGGGCGGCGGGCGCAGCTGGACCTCGACACCCGGCACTACTTCGAGATCGGCGACCGCGAGGACCTCTCCTACGAGGAGAAGCTCGCGGGCTACCGCAGGCTGGCCGACGAGTACCTCGAGGTCGAGCGCTACCAGGACTTCTGCGACAGCCGGCTGCCGCACGTCGACGAGCTGGTCCGCGACTGGATCGACTCGCCCGACTTCGACAACCTGCTGATCGAGACCGTCCGCAGCACCTACCCGCGCCACGAGCAGGAGCAGTTCCTCGCGCACTTCCGCGGGCTCGTGGGCCAGTGGGTCCGCGAGCAGCAGCCGGCATGAGCGGCGCTCGAGGTCGACTAGCCCGGCCGAGCCGCAGCTCGTCGGCGACGCCGCCCTCATCGCCGGGCCCAGACCCGGCAGGGTCTCGAAGCCGTCGCGAAGAACCAGGACCGAGTCCTCCGCGCTCGCCCCCTCGGCCGCGATCACCAGCTCGGGCTCGTCACGGCCCGCGAGATGCAGGAGCGAGAGCATCGAGCCGAGCCGGTCGCCCGCGGTGGCGCCGTCCCGGCGCAGAGTCTCGTTGCCCTCGGCCCGGAACCCGTCAGGACGCCGTGGCCGGAGAAGTAGAGCAGGAGCAGATCGTCGAGCCGGCTGTCGACGAAGAAGCCCTCGATCTCTCGCTTGACGTTCTCCGTCGACTCGTCGACCGCCTGCCGCACGTCGAAGCCGCCGATCGCGTCGTCCCCCAACACCTCGGCGAGTGCCCGGACATCCGCCGTCGGTGCCCGCAGCCGCGCGAGGCCGGGGTCGAGGTAGGTCCCGGACGCGATCAGGAGCGCCCGGCGGCGGCGGACCGCGTCAGCCGTCGCCATCACGCGTCGGGGAGCCGGCGGTGCGCCCGAGCCGCAGCCCGCCCGCCGACCCGGCCACCAGGTCGGAGAGGCCGGGGAGCGCCTTGGCGGTCCCCGCGCCGACGTCGGCCTCGGACACCGCGATGGAGAAGTCGAGCCCGTTGCCCGCGACCACGAGGTCGAGCACCTTGCCGTCGCCGCCGGGCAGGCGCAGCAGCGCCAGATTGGATCCGAAGTGGCCGCCGTCGTCGCCCGGGCTGCCGACGACGGAGTTCGCGTTCGTCCCGTAGCCCTCGGGCCCGCCGCGGATGACCGCGACCGCTCCCTGCCCGCGCTCGAAGCCGGGCGCGCCGGTGACGATGTCGTCGTATTCGTCGGCATCCGCCGGGCCGACGTCGACGGACGATCCGAAGCCCGTGTCCGGCCCGGCGATCTCGTCGAGGCGCGCGGTCTCCGCCGTCACCACGATCGGCGTGGCCGACGGTCCGTCCTCCTCGCCCAGCCAGAGCCGCAGGCCGCCGAGCCCGGAGGGCAGCGACGAGTCGCCCTGCACGATGTCCGCGCGCCCGTCGCCGTTGATGTCGCCGACGCCGAGCGCCGACGTGCCGCCGTCGCCCTCGGGATCGGCCAGCAGGTCGCAGGACGTGGGGCCGTCGCCCGATCCGCGGCAGTAGGCCAGATGGCCGGCGGTGGACGACGGGTCGGGATCCGGCGACCCCACGACGAGGTCGACGTGTCCGTCGCCGTCGACGTCGCCGCTGCGCAACCGGCTGCCGAAGCCGACGATCTCCTCGTCCGCCGGCGGAGACAGCATGCGCGAGCCGTCGGTGCTCAGCCCGGACTCGCTGCCGTAGAGGATCTCGACCGAGCCTTCCTCCGTCCCGCTGCCCGGGGCGGCGACGACGAGGTCGCCGAAACCGTCGCCGTTGAGGTCGCGCGCCAGGAGGTTGGCCCCGTAGCGGCCGTACTCCACGTCGTTCTCGTCGCGATCGATCTTGAGCTGTCGCGGGCCCGTGATCCCGTCGTCGTTCCCGTAGAGCACGGCGACGACGTCGAGCCTCGAGGTCCCGATCGCGAGGTCGGCATGACCGTCGCCGTCGAAGTCCGCGCTCGACAGGCCGGATCCGAAGTCGTCGGCCGGGGTCGCGTCGGGGATCCCGGCCTCGCCCGAGGAGATCGCGAACGGCCGCCCGTCGGCCGTCCCGGGATGGACGATCACCTCGCTCCCGTCGGCCTGCACGGGGCCCATCACGACCTCCTGCGCGCCGTCGCCGTCGAAGTCGTACGCGAGCGCCGCCTCGGGATCGCCGCCGCCGGTGAGGACCACGATGCCGGCGGCGACCGCGACGGCCGCAACCGCGAGCCCGGCGTAGGCCAGCCGGCGCCGGCGCCGCGGGGGTCCGCCGTCGCCCTCATCCTCGACCTCGTGCGGCAGCACTACGGTGGGCGGCTCGGGCGGCGGCTCGATCGCCGGCTCCGGCGGCGGGTGAAGGGCGCGGGCGGCCGCCGAGCGCACGCGCTGGCTGTCGTCCCGCGCGAGCCGCTCGAGCGCCGCCCGCGCGGCCTCGTCGTCGCGCGTCCCCAGCAGCGAGGCGAGCTCGCTGACCGCGCCCTCCCGCACGCCGGCGAGCGGGCTCGCAAGCGCCTCCTGGAGTGCCGCGGGCAGCCCTGAGGGGCGCCGGCTGCGAGCGATCACGATCTCGCCGCGGATGTCGCCGGCCATTCCCGGCGTCTGGTGCGCGGCGCGATCGCGCATGCGCTGGCAGACGTAGTCGTAGAGGTCGTCGACCGTGATGCTCCCGTCGCGGTCGATGTCGGCCTCGCCGGTCGCGAGCCCTTCGACCACGCACCGTGTGAACAGCGATCCGGGCACCGCTGCGTCGAGCTCGTTGATGCCGGTCGCCGGGTCGGCTGCCTCGAACGCATACTCGAGCTCGGTCGACGCCGACAGCGTGACACGCCCGCGACCCTCGAACCGGTGCTCGACGTCCACGGTCAGCGCGCTCTTCGGCGCGAGGCCCTTGCCGAACGCGCCGCTGTGGCAGCAGTCGAGGATGAGGACGATCGAGCGGGCACGGCTGTGCTGCATCACGTCGTTGACGAAGCTGTCCTCGATCGCCGTGGCCCGCAGCAGGTTCAGGGCCGTCGTGGTGGTGGCGAAGTAGAAGCGGCGGCTCTGCGACAGCACGCCGTGGCAGGAGAAGTAGAGGAGCAGCAGGTCGTCGCGCCGCGCGTCGGCGAAGAAGCCTTCGATCTCCTTCTTGAGGTCCTCGGTCGACCGGTCGACCAGCCGGCCGACCTCGAACTCGCCGATCGAGCCGTCCTCCAGGACCTCGGCGAGCGCATCGACGTCCCCGGTCGGGGCACGCAGGCCGGCCAGCCCCGGGTCGGAGTAGGCGCCGGTGGCGACCAGCAGCGCGCGGCGGCGCCGGGCAGGCGCCTCAGGTTCCGCCGTGGCGGGCAAGGAATACCTCCAGCAGGCGCTGCCGGTCCTCCGGCGAGGCTTCGTCGAGTATCAGCTTGTCGCCGTCGATCTCGAGCGTGACCGCAGCGCGCGGGTGCCGCCCGAGCCATCCCTGGATCGCCATGATGAGCGGCGGCAGCGTGCCGGCGAAGCTCACGACGAGCTGGGCCAGATCCAGGGCGGCGCCCTTCGAGCCTGCCGGCGACTCCACCGCCGGGTGGACGACGTCGTCGATCCCGTGCTCCTCGATCTCCTCCCGCAGGCGCGAGGTGAGGTCGGCGCGCTCCTCCGCGTCGCTGTCCGGATAACCCGCGACCTGCAGGCGGATCTCTGTCATGGCATGAGCGACCGTAACCCTGCATGCCCGCGGGACGCAAGGCCCACGTGTCAGCCGACCGCCGCGTACAGCAGCTCGAGCGCGCGCGCCTGGCCGACGGCGTCCTCGCGGCCGAGCCGCGGCGACCGGCCCTCGCGGATCGCCGCCGAGAAGTCCTCGAGCTCGAGCGCATACGGGTTGGCGGTCTCGACCGGGACCTCCTCGCCGTCGCGCGTCAGCCGCGGCGCCTGGCCGTGCCAGGGATCCTCCGCCACGAGCGTGCCGCCCTCGCCCACGACCTCGATCGCGCCGCGCGCCGGCACGTCGAAGCCGCAGTCGAACATGCCGAGCACGCCGTCCGGGAGGCGCAGCACGGCGGCGACCCGGGCATCGACCCCGTCACCGCCGGGCACCGCCTCGACGCCGGCGCGCTCCGGCTCGCCGCCCAGCAGCCGCAGCGCGTTCACGCAGTAGCAGCCGACGTCCATCAGCGCGCCGCCGTCGAGGCCGCCCTGCCACCGCACGTTCTCCGGGTCGGCCGGCAGCGAGAAGCCGAACGCGGCCCGCACCACGCGCAGCGGGGCGACCTCGCGCGCGAGCCGCGCCAGCGCCTCGGTCTGCGGGTGGTACCGCCACATGAACGCCTCCATCAGCAGCCGGCCGGCGCGCTCGGCGGCGTCGAAGACGGCCTCGGCGTCGGCCGCCCGCCGCGTCAGCGGCTTCTCGCACAGGACGTGCTTGCCGGCCTCCAGCGCGCGCACCGACCACGGCACGTGCAGCGAGTTCGGGAGCGGGAGGTAGACGGCCTCGACCTCGGGGTCGGCGAGCAGCTCCTCGTACGAGCCGTGCACCCGCGCGATGCCGTGCTCGGCGGCGAACGACTCGCCGCGGGTGCGGTCGCGCGAGCCGACCGCCACCACGTCGACGGTGGAGGCCAGCCGCGCGCCCGCCAAGAACTTGCGGTTGATGCGGGCGGTGGAGAGGATCCCCCACCGCACCGCCTCATCTGCCTGTGGCAGCCGCCCGCCTCCTCGAGATCGCGTCGACGCTCGCGGCAATCAGCAGCACGACGCCGTTGATGATGAACTGCGTGCCGGACTCCTGGGTCACGAGCGGCAGGCCGTTGGCGATCACCGCCACGACGAGGCCGCCCGTCACCGCGTCATAGACGCGGCCGCGGCCGCCGAACAGGCTCGTGCCGCCGATGACCGCAGCGCCGACCGCGTAGAGCAGCGTCTGCGCGCCACCCGTGGTCGGCGACACCGAGTTGTCGCGCGACGCGAGCAGGATGCCGGCCACGACCGCCAGCGTCGAGCAGATGATGAAGCACGCCGTCTTGACGTTCGGGACGTTGATGCCGGCGCGCCGCGCCGCCTCGGCGTTGCCGCCGACCGCGTAGATGTGCCGGCCGAACGCGGTCCGCGCCAGGACGAACGACAGCCCGACGACGAGCGCCACGACGAGCGGCACCACCCACGGGACGCCCTGGATCGTGATGATCGCCGTCTCGCGCTGGCGCTCCTGGTTGAGGAGATAGACCCCGATGAGGACGACCGCCGCGAGGGCGCCGACCTTGAGGCCCCAGACCGACATCGCCTCCGCGGGCAGCCCCTCCTTCTTTCGCGACCGGATCCGCATCAGCGTCGCGCGCCGCGAACCCGCCGATGATGATCAGGCCCAGCAGCCAGCCGAGAACGACCGGCATGTTGTCGTTCATCACCGACAGGACCGCCTCGTTGCGGATCGGGATCGTCCCGCCCACGCCGATGATCAGCAGCATCCCTCCCTGGAGGGCCAGGAAGAACGCCAGCGTGACGACGAAGCTGGGGATCCCGAGCCGCGCCACGAGCAGCGCGATCGCGAAGCCGATCAGGACGCCGGTGGCCAGCGCCGCGAACAGCGAGAGCGGCCATGCCCAGCCGCGCTCGGTCAGCGTCGTGGCGAGGATCGCGGCCCCCATGCCGGCCGCGAATCCGGCCGAGAGGTCGATCTCGCCGAGCAGCAGGACGAAGACCAGCCCCATGGCCAGGACCATGATCGCGGCGCCCTGGTTGATGAGGTTGGCGAAGTTCTGCTTCGACAGGAAGACGTCGCCCTCCATGACGCCGAAGATCACGACGAGGACGACGATGCCCAGGATGGCGGGCAGCGAGCCCAGGTCGCCTCCCCGCACCCGCGTCCAGTAGTCGCGCGCGGCCTGGCCGATGCTGCTTTCCTCGGCCGGGACGTCGAACTGCGAGGTGGGCTCGGCGGTGGCGCTCATGCCTCACCTCCCACGTTGGCGGCCGCGACCTCCGGGCGGAGGCCCATGTCGCCCGACCTGCCGGCCGTGATCAGCTCGACGACCTGGCCGTGGGTGACCTCCTTGGCGCCGACCTGTGCCGCCATCTGACCCAGGTACAGGCATGCGATCCGGTCGGCGACCTGGAAGACGTCGTTCATGTTGTGGGTGATCAGGATGACCGCCAGCCCGTGGTCGGCGAGCCGCCGGACCAGGTTCAGCACCTGCTCGGTCTGGGCCACGCCGAGCGCCGCCGTCGGCTCGTCGAGGATGACGAGCTTGGAGTTCCACAGCACCGCGCGCGCGATCGCGACCGTCTGGCGCTGGCCGCCGGAGAGGCTCGACACCTGCTGGCGCAGCGAGCGCAGCGTCCGGACCGACAGTCCGCGCAGCGTGTCGCCGGCGCGCTTCTCCATCTCCGTCTCTTTGAGGGTGACGCGCGACTTGACCTCGCGGCCGAGGAACATGTTGTGGACGACGTCGAGGTTGTCGCACAGGGCGAGGTCCTGGTAGACGACCTCGATCCCCAGCGCGTTCGCCTGCTTGGGACCGTGGACCTCGACCTTCTCGCCCTCCCAGTACATGTCGCCGTCCTCGAAGGGGTGGATGCCCGCCACCGACTTGATCAGCGTGCTCTTGCCGGCGCCGTTGTCGCCGACGAGCGCCGTGACCTGACCGGCCTGGACGTCGAGATCGACGCCGCGCAGCACGTGCACGGCGCCGAAGCTCTTGTTGACGCCGCGCAGGGACAGCAAAGGCTGTCCCTGCGCCTGCGCGCTTTCCGTCGCAGTCATCGCATCACTACTCGACGCCGTTCTCCGTGCACGCCTCCTTGAGGGCGGCGGTCGTGCAGATGTCCTCGGCGGCGACGAAGCCGTCGGCCACGACGTCCTTGACGTTCTCGGGCGTGATGCCCTGCGGCTCGAGCAGGACCGACTTGACCTGCTCGCCGGTCTCCGTGTCCTCGACGGTGCCGCTCGCCAGCTCGTCGGCGGCGGCCTGGTCGCCGTTGATCAGGGAGATCGCGAGGCTGGAGGCGGCGTCGGCCTGCTTCTTGATCGCCTTGTAGACGGTCATGCACTGGGAGCCGAGCAGCACGCGCTGCAGGCCCTCGGCCGTGGCATCCTGGCCCGTGGTCGGGATCTTGTCGGTGTCGCCGTTGCGCTTCAGCACCGCCGCCACCGCGCCGCCGAGGCCGTCATTGGCCGCCGCGACGCCCACGAAGTTGCCGTTGGCCTTCGTGTACATCTGCTCGAAGATCGTGCCGGCCTTCGTGTTGTCCCAGTCGGGCACGGCCTGGTCTTCGGTGACTTCGTACCCGGCGTCCGTGATGGCCTTCTCGTAACCCTGCTTGAACAGCGTCGCGTTGTTGTCGGTCGGCGAGCCGTTGAGCAGCGCCACCGGACCCGAGTCGTTTCCGCCCTCCTGCATACAGCTCACGAGCCCTTCGCCGATCGTGGTCCCGACGGCGACGTTGTCGAACGAGACGTAGTAGTCCGCCCCGCCGCCGAGCGTCAGGCGATCGTAGTCGATCGACGGGATGCCCTGATCGCGGGCCTTGCTGATCACCGTCGCGGCCGACGGCGAGTCCAGGTTGACCAGCATCAGCACGGTCACGCCGCCGTTGATCATCTGGTCGGCGATGGTGGCGAACTTGGCCTTGTCGCCGTTCGCGTTCTGGATGTCGTATTCGACGCCGGCCGCCTCGAACGCCTCGCCGAGGAAGCGGCGGTCTGCCGTCTCCCAGCGGGCGGACGACGCGGCGTCGGGAAGGATCACGCCGACCTTGCCCTTGGCGGCCTCTTCGCCGCCGCCGCCACCGCCGCCGCTGCTCTCCTCGTCGTCGCCGCAGCCGGCGAACACGAGTGCTCCAGCCGCGGCCATCACCGCCGCGATCTGCCATGCCTTATGCCGCATGGGTGGTTCCTCCTCCTGGTTTGGGATTGGGGTACGTCATGTCGCCTCTGCCGCGAGGCGGGTAGGGAACGCGCGATCGGCCTCTGAGACGACGAGGGCGATCGCGCCCAGCACCTGTGCTCGCTCCCCGAGCACGCCCGCCACCACGCCGGCCGCGTCCGCGGCCGACGGCAGGGCGGCACGCGCGATCGACTCGCGCACGCCGTCCAGCAGCAGGTCGCCGGCCGCCGCCAGATCGCCGCCCACGACGAGAAGCTCGGGATTGAGCACGTTGAGCAGCATCGAGACGGCCTGGCCGATCGCGCGACCGGCGTCGGCGATCACGCGCCGGCAACCGAGGTCGCCGGCGCGGGCGAGTTCCAGCATGCGCGCCACGGTCACATCCTCGCCGTGGCTGCGGCGCAGCAGCTCGACCAGGGCGCCGGTCGCCGCGAGCGTCTCCAGACACCCGCGGTTGCCGCACCGGCACACCAGCCCTTCGGGATCGACGAGCAGATGGCCCAGCTCGCCCGCGAGCCCCGAGCTGCCGCGGTACAGGCGGCCGTTGAGGATCAGGCCCGCGCCGATCCCCGAGGCCACCTTGAGGTACACCATGTCGCTCGCGTCGCGAGCGGCGCCGAACGCGGCCTCGGCGAGAGCTCCGAGGTTCGCGTCGTTGTCGACGAGGATCGGGATCTGCAGCCGGCTGCGCATGGCGGCCACCGCCGGCACGCCCACCCAGCCCGGCAGGATCGCGCCGGAGCCGACCACGCCGTCTTCCTGGCGGATCGGACCCGGCAGGCCCATGCCCGCGCCGATGACCTGGCCGTCGTCGATCCCGGCCTCGGCCAGCAGCTCGACCACCAGGCCCGCCGCCGCGTCGAGTCCCTCCTCCGCGGCGTGGTCGGTGTCGAGCGGCACCGCGCGCTCGGCCAGGATCCGCGAGGAGAGATCCGAGACCGCGACGCGCAGGTGGCTGTGCCCGAAGTCGATGCCGACGGCGGCGCCGGCCGACGAGTCGAACGAGAGCAGGATCGGCGGCCGCCCGCCCTGGGTGCCGTACGCCGCGCCCAGCTCGGCGCGCTCGACCACGAGGCCGTCGGCCTGGAGATCGGACACGAGGCTGGACACGGTCGAGCGCGACAGGCCGGTCCGGCGCGCGATCTCGGCACGCGAGATCAGCCCCTGATCGCGGAGCGCGTGGATCACGCGCAGGCGATTGAGGCGGCGCAGCGATTCGAGAGAACCGGCTCGACCCGAGGCCATGGCGCGGGTATCCGACCGGATCCCGGTTCGTTTGTCAAGGCTTCGAACGAACTTTGGGGTTCCTGCCCCATTTTTGCGTTTTTGTTGGCTTCGTTTGTCTCCCGGCCGAATAAACTCATGAGCCGGCCTGCGGGGACCTAGGTCGATCGGTCCCTGCGCCGTGGTGCTAGCCCCATCGATGACTTCCCGGGCCGTTGCCAGTCTTACGGGTGATGTCTGTCTCCTCCCCTCTTGCGATCGAGGCCTCCGGCCTCGTCAAGTCATTCGGCGCGGTCCGCGCCGTCGACGGCGTGGACCTCGCCGTGCGCAGCGGATCCGTGTACGGCGTCCTCGGCCCCAACGGGGCCGGCAAGACGACCACGATCCGGATACTCGCCACCCTCCTGCGGCCCGACGGCGGCACCGCGCAGGTGCTCGGCCACGACATCGTGCGCGAGGCCGATGCCGTGCGCGGGCTGGTCAGCCTCACCGGCCAGATGGCCTCGGTCGACGAGGACCTCACCGGCCGCGAGAACCTGATCCTGCTCGGTCGGCTGCTCGGCCTGCGGCGCGCCGACGCCAAGACGCGCGCGGGCGAGCTGCTCGAAGCCTTCGACCTCGAGGAGGCGGCCACGCGGCTCGTGAAGAACTACTCCGGCGGCATGCGCCGGCGGCTCGACATCGCGGCCAGCCTGGTCGTGACCCCGGAGCTGATGTTCCTCGACGAGCCGACGACGGGGCTCGACCCGCGCTCGCGCAACCAGGTCTGGGACATCATCCGCTCGCTTGCGGGCGAGGGCACGACGATCCTGCTCTGCACCCAGTACCTCGACGAGGCCGACCAGCTCGCCGACGGCATCGCCGTGATCGACCACGGGCACGTGATCGCCGAGGGCACACCCGCCCAGCTCAAGGCGTCGGTCGGCGGCGGCGCGCTGCACGTGCGGCTGCTCGATCCCGAGCAGCGGTCCGAGGCCGAGCGCCTGCTCGCCGACGAGCTCGGCAGCGTCCACCGCGAGCCCGACCCGGCTGCGCTGTCGGCGCCCTGCGCCGAGGCCGACCGCGGCGCCGAGGCGATCGCCGAGCTCTCCCGCGCGGGCGTGCGGATCGCCGACTTCTCGCTCGGCCAGCCGAGCCTCGACGAGGTCTTCCTCGCGCTGACCGGCCACACGGCCGAGGACCAGAGCTCCGAGGAGGACGAGATCCAGGAGAAGGCAGCATGACGACGAACGACGTCGCCCTCCGCAAGGCGCTCGCCTCCACCCCGCGCCCGCCGCGCGCCAGTGCCACCTCCGCGGCGCTGACCTTCGGCTGGCGGGGCATGCTGAAGGTCAAGCACGTGCCGGAGCAGCTGCTCGACGTGACCATCACGCCGGTGATGTTCGTCGTGATGTTCACGTACCTGTTCGGCGGCGCCATCGCCGGCTCCACCGGCGCGTACCTCGACTACATCCTCCCCGGCATCCTCGTCATGTCGGTGCTGTTCACGACCGTCTACTCGGGCGTGGCGCTCAACACCGACCTCACCAAGGGCGTGGTCGATCGCTTCCGCTCGCTGCCGATCTGGCGGCCGGCGCCGCTGGTCGGCGCGCTGCTGGGCGACAGCGTGCGCTACCTCGTGGCGGGCACGGTGATCGTGGTGCTCGGCGTGATCCTCGGCTTCCGGCCCGACGCCGGCGTCGGCGGCGTCGTCGCCGCGCTCGCGCTGACGATCGTGTTCGCCTTCGGCCTCTCATGGGTGTTCACGACGCTCGGCCTGCTGCTGCGCTCCCCCAACGCGGTGATGAACGCCGGCTTCATGGGGATCTTCCCGCTGACCTTCCTGAGCAACGTGTTCGTCGATCCCGAGACGCTGCCGAGCGCGCTGGAGGCGTTCGTCAACGTCAACCCGATCTCGATCCTCGCCGACGCCTCGCGCGGGCTGATGGACGGCAACGCCGCGGCGGGCGACATCCTGATCTCGCTCGGCACCGCGGCGGTGCTGACCGCGATCTTCATGCCGCTGACGACGAGGCTCTATCGCAGCCGGAGCTGAATGGCCAACACCTACTCGCTCAACGAGCGCGCGGTGGCGCGCGCCCGCGAGCTGATCGACGCGCGCCAGTACGTGCTCGACAGCGACTGGGGCGACGTGCAGCCGCGCGCCGCCGCGGAGAACGCCTTCCTCGAGTCGCACTCCTGGGAGGAGTACGCCGCCTGGCACCTCGGGCTGACCGACGGCGCCACGGACGGCACCAAGGCCAGGTACGGCTTCGTGTACGGCGACTTCCGGCGCGTCCACCGCTCGGCGATCATCGCCTGCCACTACCGCGCCGCGGAGTGGCGGCACAAGGCGATCGAGCTGGCCGCCCACGAGCTGCTCCAGCACCTCGACTCGACGAGCGGCTAGACACGGGCGATCAGGTAGCGGAAGCGGTTCTCGAAGCGATAGGAGCCGTCGCGCCGGCGGAAGGGCGCGGCGGCTTCGGCGATCAAGCGGCGGGTCTCCGCTTCGCCGAGCCGCTGCAGGGCGCCGAAGGCGGCGTCGTTGAGGAACGCCTGCTCGAGCGTGTCCTGGTCCGGCGCCTCGTAGGGCACCTCCACCTCACCGGCCTGCCCGGGCTCGAGGCCGGCCCGTCGCGCGAGCTCCTCGAGCCCGCCGGGCTCACCGATCTCGGAGCCGGCGGCCGACGGCCCGTCGCGCAGCGCCCGCATCACCACGAACAGCTCGCGGTGCTCCATCCGGCCCCAGTTGCAGACGGCGACCGATCCGCCGGGGCGCACGACGCGGGCGGCCTCGGCGAGCGCGGCGACGAAGTCGGCGGCGAACTGCAGCGCGTTGACCGCGGTCGCGACGTCGAAGCGGTCGTCCTCCCACGGAAGCTCCTCCATCGGGCCGATCCGCAGGTCGGCGCCCGGCACCCGCCGGCGGGCGATCTCGATCATGCCCGCGGCCGCGTCGATGCCCGCCACCTCCGCCCCGCGCGCCGCGGCGAGCGCGCACAGCTCGCCGCTGCCGCAGCCGATGTCGAGCACGCGCACGTCCGGCCCGATCGCCGTGGCGTCGGCGATCGCCTCGCGCGCCGGGTCTGCGAAGGCGCCCCACTGCTCTGCCCAGCCGCGCGCCCGCGCGCTCCACTCCGGTCCCTCGACGCCGGCTGTCGTCTCCCGCGGGCCCACCGCGACTCAGCCTAGACTGATCCCATGGCCTTCGAGCGCGACCTCCCGCCGCTGCACGAGGAGCGTCGCGGTCACTCCGGCCGTCTCGCCACCGGCACGCTGGCATGCCCGCTCTGCGACGCGCCGGTCGCGCTCGCACTCGGCTTCGCGAGCCCTGCCGACCTGATCGGCTGCCCCTACTGCGATCACGCCGGCGCGGTGCGGGACTTCCTGTCGCTGGCCGCGCCGTCGCGGCCGGCGCGCGTCGCCGTCCGCGTCCTCATGCGGCGACACTGACCGGCGCGCCGAGCGCGGCCGACTCGACGGCCGCGTGGCACATGGCGAGGCTGCGCACGTTGTCGTGGCACTCGCCCTGCGGGACGCTGCCGGTGCGCAGGGCGGCGACGAAGTCGGCCAGCGCGCCTTCGAGCCCCTGGAAGCGCTCCGGATCGCGGTCGGTGGTCTCCTCGCCGTCCCAGCTCGCGATGCCGTGCTCGCCGACGGCGCGCCAGGCGCCCGTCCACGAGGTCTCGTTCGTGGGCGCCGCCCAGTTGCCGACGAAGGAGAAGCGCAGCTCGCCGCTCATGCGGAACACGGCGGCGGCGGCCGCCGGGCCCGCGTACCAGCTCCATGGCGGGTTGGAGGACTCGCAGTAGACGCTGAGCGGGTCGGCGCCGGTGATCGCGCGCGCGCCGTCGAACAGGTGGATCGCCATGTCGAGCAACAGCGGCTGCGGGAAGGCGAACAGGAACTCGGCGGCGGCGTTGCGGTGGTTGCGGAAGAACTCGCACGACAGGCTGGACAGCGGACCGAGGCCGGCGACCTCGTCGCGGAACGCCGCCAGCTCCGGCATGTAGCGCCGGTTCTGGCTCACCATCAGCAGCCGCCCGGCGCGGTCGGCGGCCGCGATCATCTCCTGGGCCTCCTCGAGCGAGGTGGCCAGCGGCTTCTCGGTCAGCACCGCGGCGCCGGCCTCGAGCGCGGCCAGCGTGACCGCGCGGTGGGCGGCCGGGGCGGTCACGTTGACCACGAAGTCCGGCCGCTGCTCGGCGAGCATCCGCTCGAGCGAGGCGCCGGTCGGGACGCCGTCGAGCCCGAGCGCGCCGGCCGCGGCGCGCACGCGGCGCGCGTCGAGGTCGACCCAGCCGGCGAGCTCGGTGTCGGGGCTCTCGACCACCTCCCGGGCCCAGAACGGCCCGAGCGCGCCGGCGCCGGCGACGACCGCGCGCAGCGCCTTCACGCCGGCGCCGCCCACCGCGCGGCGTTCGCGATCACACGCTGCACGTCGGGATGGTGGTAGACGGGGTACTCCTGGTCGCCGGGACTGAAGTAGAAGATCCGGCCGCGCCCGCGGCGGAAGCAGCAGCCGCCGCGGAACACCTCGCCGCCCGCGAACGAGCTGATGAACACCAGCTCGTCGGGCGCCGGGATCGCGAAGGGCTCGCCGTACATCTCCTGCGCCTCGATGACGATCGGCTGCGGGACGCCGGTGGCGATCGGGTGAGCGGGGTCGACCGTCCACACCAGCTCGCGCTCGCCCTCGTTGCGCCACTCGAGGCTGCAGGACGTGCCGAGCAGGCGCTTGAAGATCTTCGAGTAATGGCCGGAGTGCAGGACGACGAGCCCCATCCCGCCCAGCACGGCGGCGTGCACGCGCTCGACGACGTCGTCGGCGACGTCGTCGTGCGCGGCGTGGCCCCACCAGGTGAGCACGTCCGTGCCCCCGAGCACCTCGGCGCTCAGGCCGTGCTCGGGCTGGTCGAGCGTGGCGGTCCGCACGCTCGCGACGTGCGCCAGCGCGGCGGCGAGGGCGCCGTGGATGCCGTCGGGGTAGATCGCGCGCACGTGCTCCTCCGTGCGCTCGTGCACGTTCTCGTTCCAGATCGTGACGTTCATCCCCTCAGGATGGCGGGACGACGCGGCTCACGCTGAGCACCGCGCCCGCCGGATCGGCGAGGACGGCGTTGCGGCCGACCGCGTCGTCGGTGGGCGGCGAGAGCACCGACCCGCCGAGGGCCTTCGCCCGCTCGGCCACGGCGTCGACGTCGTCGACCCAGAAGTTGACGCCCCACGCCGCCTGCTCGCCGCCCACCATCACGGCCACGACGTCGCGCGGGACCGGCTGCTGGGGCTCGCCGCCGACGAAGCCGGGCATCCGCCACATCGTCGCCACGTCGCCGAACGCCTGGGTCTCCCAGCCGAAGACCGCCGCGTAGAACGCCGTCGCGCCCTCGGGGTCCGGCGTGCTCAGCATGCTCATCGACCATGCGCCCGGCTCGTTGACCACCTGCGCGCCGCGATGCTCGCCCGGGCTGCCAGAGACCGAGCACCGCACCGGCCGGGTCGGCCACGATCGCCATGCGCCCGCCGTCGAGGCTGTCGAACGGCTCGCGGACCAGCGTCGCGCCGGCCGACGCGGCCGTGGCGGCCACCGCGTCCGCATCGTCGACCCACACGTACGACGTCCACGCGGGCGGCACCCCCTCGGGTCGCGGTGCGCCCGCGCCAGCGGCGTCGAGCCCGCGATGCGTGAACATCGTGTAGCGCTCGCCGACCTGCGCCTCCCAGCCGAACAGGCCGGTGTAGAAGCCCACGATGCCGTCGATGTCGTCCTGCCAGGTGTCGACCCAGCAGGGGACGCCGTGTTGAAATCCGTTGCGCTCGCTCATGGTGCATAGGATCTAGTAGGAAATTCCTACTAGCTAGGTGGTTAGCCGTACTATTATCAGCATGCGGCTTACTCGCACTCGCTAGCTCGCGCGAGCGCCTTGATTACCATGAGGACCTACGGCGACCGCTGCGGCATCGCCCGCGCACTCGACGCGGTGGGCGACCGCTGGGCGCTGCTCGTGGTGCGCGAGCTGCTGCTCGGCCCCAAGCGCTTCACGGACCTGCGCGGCGGGCTGCCGAAGGTGAGCCCGGACGTGCTCGCGCAGCGGCTGCGCGAGCTCGAGGAGCACGGGGTGCTGCGACGCGCCCACCTCCCGCCGCCCGCCGCGTCGCAGGTCTACGAGCTCACGGAGCGCGGCCGGGAGCTCGAGCCGGTGATCCTCGCGCTCGGCCGCTGGGGCAGCCGCGAGCCGGCCAACGACGGCCCGCTCGGTCCCGATGCCACCGTCATCGCACTGATGACGATGTTCCGCGGCGGGCTCGAGGGCCGCTTCGAGCTGCGGCTCGACGGGCATGCCTTCCGTGTCGAAGCCGTGGACGGCCGGCTCGACGCGGCCCGCGGGCCGGCCGAGGCGCCGGATGCCGTGATCGAGACCTCCCCGGGCACCCTCGCCACGGTGCTCTGGCACGGCGCCGACGCCAGGCAGCTCGCGGTGACCGGCGACCGCCGCGCCGCCCGGCGCTTCCTGCGCGCGTTCACAGCTCCCATCCGAAGCAGATCGACCGCCAGGTAGGGCGCTCGCGCTCGTAGAAGCGATGCGCGTCGGCGCGCGCCTCGCCCGAGTCGAGCTCGAGGTGGGTCGCGCCGCGCTCGCGCGCCCAGGTTTTCGCGGCGTCGAGCAGCGCCTTGCCGTGGCCCGCCGAGCGATGGTCCGGGTGAACGGCCAGGTCCTCGACCCAGGCGCGCTGCCCGAAGCGCACGGAGGGGACGTCGAGATAGATCGAGCAGATGCCGACCACCTCGCCGTCGACGTCGGCCACGAGCATCGTCGCGTCATCGGCGGCGACGAGCCGCTCGAGCCGGGTACACGCGCGCGCGGCCTCCCACCCCGGCGGCCGGATGCCGGGCGGCGCGAACAGCCACTCGTAGGCGGCGGCCAGGGCGGGCGCCTCGTCGTGCCGTGCCGGACGGATCATCCGGCGCAGACTACGGCAGCGCCGAAGGTTGATCAGCCGCCGGCCATCGCCGGCAGGATCACCAGCGTGTCAGAGGCCCCGACGCCGGTCTCGAGGCCTTCGAGGACGCGGACGTCCTCGTCGTTGAGGTACACGTTGACGTAGCGGTTGAGCGAGCCGTCGGGGCCGAACAGCTGCTGCTCGGTGGCCGGGTGCTGCTCGGCGAGGTCGTGCAGGACGGCGCCGACCGTGTCGCCGGTCGCCGAGACCTCCTTCTCCCCGCCCACGGACGGACGGAGCACCGGGGGGACCTTGATCGTGGCCATGGGCGCGCTCAGGCTATCCGGCGGCGGCGCAGAACGCCTCGTAGTCCGGGAACACGCCCATCTCCTCGTCGGCGATCTCGGACGGGTCCTTGGAGCAGATCGGGCACTCGGGGTCGCGGCGGACCTTGAGCTCGGTGAACGTCGCGCCCAGCGCCTCGTAGAGCAGCAGGCGCCCGACCAGCGGCTCGCCCGCGCCCGTGACCAGCTTGACGACCTCGGTCGCCTGGAGCAGGCCCATCGTGCCCGGGAGCACGCCAAGCACGCCGTTGGCGCCGCAGGAGGGCGCCAGCTCGGCCGGCGGCGGCACCGGGTACAGGCAGCGGTAGCACGGCCCGTCGTGCGGTTTGAAGACCGAGAGCTGGCCGTCGAAGCCGAGGATCGAGGCCGACACGACCGGGATGCCCAGCCGCACCGTCGCGTCGTTCAGGAGGTAGCGCGTCGGGAAGTTGTCGACGCCGTCGACGATCACGTCGTAGCCGTCGATGATCTCGATGATGTTGGAGGCGTCGAGGCGCGTCTTGTACTTGATGACCTCGACGTCCGGGTTGATGGCGGTGATCGACTGCTCGGCGGAGTCCACCTTCGGGACGCCGATCCGGTCGGTGGTGTGGATCACCTGGCGCTGGAGGTTGGAGAGGTCGACTTCGTCGTCGTCGACCACGCCCAGCGTGCCGACGCCCGCCGCCGCCAGGTAGAGCGCGGTCGGCGAGCCGAGGCCGCCGGCGCCCAGCAGCAGCACCTTGGACTCGAGCAGCTTCGTCTGGCCCTCGAGCCCGATCTCGGGGATCAGCAGGTGGCGCGAGTAGCGCTCGCGCTGCTCGCTGGTCAGCGCCTTCGGGACCTCGACCTTGTAGCCACGGTCCTTCCACAGCGTGATGCCGCCGGTCATCGACTTCACGTTCTCGTAGCCGAGCTGCTCCGTGAGCGTGTGCGCGGCGAGCGCGGAACGCTGGCCCGACGCGCAGTAGAGGACGATCTCCCGCGAGCGGTCGGCGCCGGCGGCGCCTTCGACCCGCGACTCCAGATACGAGCGCGGGACGTGCTTGGCGCCGGGGATGTGGCCGGCGTCCCACTCCGTGCTCTCGCGCACGTCGATGAGGACGATCCCGTTGCCCAGGTGTTCGCTCACCTGGGCCGGGTCGACCTCCTCGACCTGGCTCTTGATCTGGCGGATGTACTCCGCCCCGCTCGGGCTCATGGAGAAGTCCTCGAAAGTCGGTCGGGTTTCAAGACTTCACAAAGGATAGCGCGCTATCTAAGGGCGCTTGCACGAGCTTGCGAGTGCGAGTGAGCCGCATCAGGGCCTCCCACCATCAAGGATCACACCCTCTCCTGCCGATGAAGCGGGAGATGCGCCCTCGCACGCTGCTGACGCAGGTCCTTGCCGTGAACACGGTGCTCGTCGCGCTCACCGCGTTCGTCGCCGCGCTCGTCGCCCGCGACCGGCTCAAGGACGCGATGAGCGCCGAGGGCCTGCTTCTGATCGCGCTCGCGGTCTTCGGGGTCGTCCTGCTCAACTCGATCCTCCTGCGCCGCCGGCTCGAGCCGATGGAGCGCCTCGTCGAGACGATGAGCAGCGTCGACCTCGCGTCACCCGGCAAGCGCGCCGAGGTCACGTCCGGCGCCGCTGACGAGGTCCGCCGCCTGTCGGCCGACTTCAACCGCATGCTCGAGCGGCTCGAGCACGAGCGCCGCGAGTCCGGTCGTGCGGTGCTGCGCGCGCAGGAGCTCGAGCGCTCGCGGATCGCCCAGGACCTGCACGACGAGGTCAACCAGGCGCTGACCGCGATCCTGCTGCGCCTCTCGGCGACGATCCAGACCGCCCCGCCCGGCCTCCAAGGGGAGCTGCGCGAGAGCCAGGCGCTCGTCACGCAGGCGATGGAGGAGCTGCTGCGCCTTGCCCGCCAGCTCCGGCCGACCGCGCTCGACGACCACGGCCTCGTGCCGGCGCTCGCCTCGCAGGTCGCCGACTTCGGAGACCGCACGGGTATCCGCGCGAACTTCCGCCGCCACGGCGCCGTGCCGAAGCTGAGCGACGAGGAGCAGCTCGTCATCTACCGCGTCACACAGGAGAGCCTGTCCAACGTGGCCCAGCACGCGGGCGCCAGGCATGTCGACGTCGAGCTGTCGTTCGTCGGCCGCACCGTCCTGCGCGTGCGCGACGACGGCGAGGGCTTCCGCGTGAACGGCAGCGGCCGCACGCGGCTGGGCGTCTCCGGCATGCGCGAGCGCGCACTGCTCGTCGGCGGCCACCTCTCGATCTTCTCCGAGCCCGGTGACGGGACCACCATCGAACTGACCATGGGAGCCACATGAGGATCCTCATCGCCGATGACCACGGCATCGTCCGCGGCGGCCTGAAGCTGCTGATCGAGCGCCAACCGGACATGCAGGTGGTGGCCGAGGCCGAGGACGGCGTCGTCGCCTTCGAGCAGGCGCTCGCCACGCGCCCCGACCTGTGCGTGCTCGACGTCTCGATGCCGCGCATGACCGGCCTGCAGGCGGCGCGCCAGATCCGCTCGCACCTGCCCGACACGCAGGTGCTCGCGCTGTCGATGCACGACGACGAGCGCTACGTGTTCGACGCGCTGAAGGCCGGCGCCTCCGGCTACGTGCTCAAGCGCGAGGTCGACCAGGCGCTGCTGAACGCGATCCGCTCCGTGCACCGCGGCGACGCCTTCCTGACCAACGCCGTCGAGCGCTCGCTGATCCGCGAGTGGATGTCGGACACGTCGACGGGGCCGGACGAGCCGCTGTCGCCGCGCGAGCAGGAAGTGCTGAAGCTGATCGCCGAGGCGCACACCAACAAGCAGATCGCCGAGATCCTGCACCTGGCCGAGAAGACCGTCGAGTCGCACCGCGCGAACCTGCTGCGCAAGCTCGGCATGCGCGACCGCGTCGAGCTCGTCCGCTACGCGATCCGGCGCGGTCTGACAGAAGCATGATGCTTGCGCCAGGCATCCATGCCGGCGCTTTGAGATCGCCGGCGGCATCCGGCCGCCGTACCCTCGTGGGGTGCCGACCCGGCTGGTGCTCGCCCTCACGACCCTCTGCGTAATCGCCGCAGCGGGCGTCTTCGGCGTGTGGCTGGCCACGCGGGGCGGCGACGCGCCCGCGGCGACCGGCTGGGAGGGCTCGCTGCGCCCGCCCGGGACCCGGCTGCCGGACTTCTCGTTGGCCGACCAGGACGGCGAGCCGGTGACCGCCGCCGCGCTGCGCGGCGAGCCGGTGGTCGTGACCTTCATCTACTCCACCTGCGAGGACACCTGCCCCGGGCAGGTGCAGAGCATCCGCGGCGCGCTCGACGACCTCGGGCGCGACGTGCCGGTCATCGGCGTCTCGGTCGACCCGGCCAACGACACGCCGGAGAGCGCGCGCGCGTTCCTGCTCGAGCAGTCGATGACCGGCCGGATGGACTTCCTGCTCGGCAGCCGCGAGGAGCTGCGCCCACTCTGGAAGGCGTTCGGCATCGCGCCGCAGCGCGAGGGCCGCGACCATTCCGCCTACACCGTGCTGGTGGACGGCGAGGGCCGCCAGCGGATCGGCTTCCCTGCGTCGGAGCTGACGCCGCGGCGACTCGCGCACGACCTCGCCCGCCTGTGACCGCCACCGCGCTGCCGGGGCTGTTCGACGAGCTCGCGTTCGGCGGGACGTGGCGGCGCTATCAGGCCGCGGCGATCGCGGCGTTCGAGCGCGACCGTGCCGCCGGCCGGCGGCGCACGCACATCGTGGCGCCGCCGGGGTCGGGCAAGACGCTGGTCGGGGTCGAGCTGGTGCGGCGGATCGGCCGCCGTGCGCTCGTGCTGGCGCCCAACAGTGCGGTGCAGATGCAGTGGCCGCGATCGCTTCGGCAATTCGGGTCGCCGGCCGACCTGGTGCGCGTCGCCGGGCCGGAGCCGGCGTTCCCGATCGCCTGTATGACGTACCAGTCGCTGTGCCAGCTCGAGGATCCCGAGGTGGCGCTCGGCCGCGTGGCGGCCGGCCGCTGGGAGGCCGAGCGGGCGGCGGCGACCGGCATGGGCATCGAGGAGGTGCGCAGCGAGCGTTACGACGGCGCGGCGGCCGAGCGGCGGGCGCGCGAGATCGCTCGCATCACCGCCGCCGTCAAGCGCGAGATCGCGCGCGGCGAGCACGCCGGCGTGGAGCTGGCCGACCTGCTTTCCGCCACCGCGAAGGCGCGGGTCGCCTCGCTCCAGGCGGCGCGCGTCGGCGTCGTGGTGCTCGACGAGTGCCATCACCTGGCGTCGATGTGGGGCTACGTGGTGCGCGCCGTGCTCGACGCGCTGGGCGGCGAGGACGTGCACGTGATCGGGCTCACCGCGACGCCGCCGGCGGACCTCAGCGGCGAGGAGACCGACCTGTACGCCGAGCTGCTGGGGCCGGTCGACTTCACGGTCCCGACTCCCGCCGTCGTGCGCGACGGGCACCTCGCGCCCTACCAGGAGCTGGCGTGGCTGACCGAGCCGCTGGCGTCCGAGCGCGCGTGGCTGGCCGAGCACGACACGCGCTTCAAGGAGCTCATCACCGCCCTGCACGAGGACGTCGAGAGCCCGCGCTCCTTCCCCGCCTGGGTGATCACGCGCGTGCGCGAGCGGCGGCGCTCGGCGGACGACGAGACGCAGGTCCCGTGGGAGGAGTTCCAGCGCGCCCGCCCGGCGCTGGCACGTGCCGGCGTGCGCTTCCTGGGGTCCGCCGGGCTCGCGCTGCCGGACGGCGCGCCACGCGGCGAGGCCTACCGGCGGCCGCCCGACCTCGACGACTGGCTGGTGTTGCTCGAGGACTATGCGCTGCGCTGCCTGCACGCCTCGGCGGAGGGCGAGGCGGCGGCGCGCTACGAGGCGGTCGCGGCTGCTCTGGCCGAGCTCGGCTTCCGGCTCACGCGGCGGGGGATCCGCCGCGGGACCTCGGAGGTCGACCGGCTGCTGACCGGCTCGCAGGCCAAGGCGCTCGGGCTCGTGGAGGTGCTGGCGGCGGAGATGGAGTCGCGCGGCGACACGCTGCGCGCGCTCGTGCTGTGCGACAACGAGCTGGCCGAGGCCAAGCCCGCTGCGCTGCTGGAGGGCGTGCTCGACCCGGCGGCGGGCTCCGCCCGGCACGCGCTGGTGGCGCTCGGCGCCGATGGGCGCACGGCGCCGCTGCGGCCCCTGGTGGTCTCGGGCCGCGGCCTGCGCTGCCTGCCGGCCGACGCCGACGTGCTGCTTGCGGCGCTGGTCGAGCAGGCGTCCGAGCATCTCGCGCTACCGGAGTGGGAGGCGGCGCCCGACGGCGTGCTCGTGTCGCTCCGCTCGTCCGGTGCCGAGTGGGTGCCGCGGGCGTGGGTGGGGCTGGCGACGCGGGTGCTCGAGAGCGGCGTCTGCGGCGCGCTGATCGGCACGCGGGCGCTGCTCGGCGAGGGCTGGGACTGCCCGGCCGTCAACTGCCTGGTCGACCTCACGGTGGCCGCCACCGGCGTCTCGGTCCAGCAGATGCGCGGGCGCTCGCTGCGCCTGGATCCGGGCGACCCGGCGAAGCTCGCCTCGAACTGGGACGTGGTCTGCGTGGCGCCCGACCTGACCCGCGGCAGCGCCGACTACGAGCGCTTCGTGCGCAAGCACCTGCACCTCTACGCGCCCGCCGACGACGGCGAGATCGAGGCCGGCCCGTCGCACGTGCACCCGGAGCTCGGCCCCTTCAGCCCGCCGGCGGCGAGCCACTTCGGCGCGATCAACGCGGCGATGCTCACCCGCGCCGCCGACCGCGACGAGGCCCGCGAGCGCTGGCGGCTCGGCCAGCCCTACCGAGGCGCCGACCTCCGAACCCTCGTCGCCCGGCCGCACCTAAGGGGGTCTGACCCCCTTACTGCCGGGGCGGAGGCGGACAGCTCTGCCGCTTTGGCTCTGCAGGCGGGTTTGCACCCTCCCGCCGGCCTAAGGGGGTCTGACCCCCTTACCCCTGCGGAGGCCGTAAGGGGGTCTGACCCCCTTACGATCTCGCAGCGGACTCCGCTGGCCGTCGCCGCCGTGGGCGTCGTCGTGGCGATCGTGGCCGCGCTCGTCGCCGGCGCCGCTGGACTGGCCGGCCTCGTGGTCGCGGCGGGCGGCCTTGGCTGGGCCTCGCTGCGGCTGCGGCGGGCGAGCCGGCGGCTGCCGCTCGTGCTGCCGCTCGACCGCGCGGCGCGGGCGGTCGTGGACGCCTACCGCGAGCTGGGTGAGCTGGACCCGGCGGCGGCCGCGTCGCTGGTGATCGAGCCGCGGACCTCCGGCTACCTGCGCTGCGCGCTGACCGAGGCCTCACCCGAGGAGAGTGCGCGCTTCGCCGACGCGCTCGACGAGCTCGCCGGCGTATCCGACGCCCCGCGCTACCTCGTCACGCGGCCGCTGCCCGACCCCGGCGCCGGGACGGCGGCGCTGCTCGCGCGCGTGCTCACGCGCCGCCCGCCGTTCCCCGTCCGCCATCACCCCGTGCCGGCCGACCTGGCACGGCGGAAGGAGCGCGCCGAGGCGTTCGCGCGCGCCTGGCGCCGGCACCTCGGCCCAGCGCAGCTGATCTTCACGCAGCGGTCAGAGGAGGGCCGCCGCGCCCGCGCCGAGGCTGCCGCCGACGACGGCGGCTACGAGACCCTCGTGCGCGACATCTGGGTCTGAGACAGGGTGTCCTGCGCCGCGTCCTCGCGGTCCTGCGCCGCCCGGTAGACGGCGTAGCTCTCGGCGGTCGGCGCCGCGCGCCAGCGTGCGTAGGCCTGCAGCGCGTCGTCGCGCGCATCGCTCCAGGCGTCGTACTCGGCGCTCCACGTCCGGGATCGCCGCAGCACGATCTCGCGCGTATCGGCGACCTGGTCCAGCAGCGTCTTGAGCTCTCGGATGCTCACGGATTCGCACCTCTGCCGCACGGCGTTCCCGTGCGACACCACCTTCTACGCATCCGCGCCGCGAACGGTTGCCTCTATGACCTACCTGCGCACCCGCGCGTTCGGAAGGGAGGTCAGGCGACCAGCACCGGGGCGTCGACGGCGGCCAGCGTCTGCTCCGCGGCGTCGGCACGGTCCTCGGCGGCGCGATAGACCGCATATGCCGTCGCGCCCGGCACGTCGCACCAGGCCTGGTAGGCCACATTCGCCTCGGCGCGGGCCGCGCACCAGATCGTGAAGAGCTCGTCGTGGCGCTGTCCCGTGGTCATCGCACGCCGCGAGGTACCCGAGCCGCGCCCGGCCTAACCACCGGATCGAGGACTCAGTCCGTCCCTCTGCCGCGCGCGCGCTTCTCGCGTACCTTCCCCACGATCAGGAGACCGACCATGATGAACAGCGGGAGCGCGTAGAGCAGGTCCACCAGCACGTGCCCGGCGTGGGCGAGGACGATCACAGGTCGAGCGCCTCCGAGAGCAGCCACAGCCCCAGGATCGTGAAGATCACCATCACCACCAGCATGACGATCTGCGACCGCGTCGCAGCGCGCGGGCTGCCGTAGACGACGAGCGCTCGGTCGTGTGCGAGCACGAGCGCGGCCAGGTGTCCGAGGACCAGGGCGCCGATCTGGACATACATGATGGCGGTGGCCGACACGATCGAGTAGTCGATGCCGGCGCCGGCGCCGCCGAACAGGTCCGAGCCGTCGCCGAGCGGGTCGTTGGCGAGGGCCCACAGCGACTGGCCGTTGTAGGCGAGCAGCGAGAAGTAGTGCGCAACCAGGTAGGCGGCGGCGATCGGGATCAGCGTGTGGGCGAAGCGGCGCGACAGCTCGCGGCGCGACAGGCGCAGGCCCTCGAGCGGCATGCCGCTCACGGCGGCGATCCAGATCGCCGCGACGACCGCCAGCGCGATCGCGAGCCCGAGGACGAAGCCGAGCTCGAGCGAGAACCCGATCGAGAAGCCCGCGTCCATGAAGATGCGTTGGAACTCGCCGACCAGGTCGGTGAACAGCGGCCCCTCCTTGGCGCCGTCGTAGGCGGTGGAGCCGATCCCGGTCAGCAGGAGCGCCGTGGTCCCGGCGATCGCCACGAGGCCGGTCGCCCCGACGACCGGCGGGCGCAGCACGAGCCGGCCGTCGGCGCGGCGCCCGAGCGGGGCGAGGCGGGAGAGCAGGCTGAACCAGACGCCGAAGGTGTCGCCGTGGCGCGTCCATGACTCGACGCCGTAGAGGCTCATGCCGAAGAGCTGGATCGCGAGGTAGATCAGCATCAGCACCGCGAGCGGCTGCGGGTCGCGGGCGGCGGCCCAGCACAGCTCGCAGATGGCGAACGCGACCAGTCCGGCGACAGCAGGCCAGTGGCCCAGCCGCTTCGGATACTCCAGCGGCTCCGGCAGCGCGTCGCCCGCCACCCGCGTGGCGAGGCCGCCGACCGCGCGCCCGATCGCCCGCCACGGGCTGAGGACGCGGAAGACGTCGCCGAACAGCAGCGTCACGAACGGGACACCGACCCAGAAGCCGACGTAGACGGCGGTCGGGGCCAGGTTTTCCTGCTGGCTGTCCGTCCCCGCCAGGCCGGCGTACACCGTGACGGCGAACGCGAACACGCCGAGCGCGCCCAGCAGCACCTCGAGCACGAGCGGCACGCGGAACAGCGGCCGCTCCGGCGCACGCTCGAGCACCGGCCGGGTCCAGCCCGCCGCCATCACCAGGAAGGAGATGACGAGCACGGCCGCCGCGGCGACGATGAACCACAGGAGCGGGATCGGCAGGTCGGCGCGGCCGACGATGCCGTGAGCGATCACCCACACGGTCACCGGAGTCTATGAACGACGAAGGCCCCGCCGGAGCGGGGCCTTCATGAGAAACGCGTCAGGTAGTCAGGCGACTACTTCGTGCACTTCGAGGTCGCGCGTCCGAGATCGTCCTGGCGTCCGTGACGCCGTTGGCGATGAAGTGCAGGTCCACCTTGTACGGGTGCTTCCCGCGCGCTGCAGCCGACGCTAGAGACGAGCATGTTGTTGCCCTTCTTCTTGCCCAGGTTGTCGACCTTCAGCGAGACGAGGCCGTTGAACGACGTCGAGCCGGTGCGCTGCGCGGCCTCCGGCACCTCGATGTGGAGGCGCTGGCCGTACTTGCCCGAGGCCTTCTTGAGCTGCGTCTCGGTGAGGAAGTCGAGCGAGCCGGGGCCGTCGATGAAGAAGCCGAGCATGTCCTTGCCGTTGACGGCGCTCTTGGTCTTGTAGGCCGTCACGACGAAATTGAGCGGGAGCGGCTGGGTGCCGTTGACGCCGGCGATGGCCTTGGCCGCGCCCCTGCCGAGCACGGTCGACCTCGCGCAGCTCTTGAGCGCGATGACGTCCGGCGCGCAGGAAGGAATGCCCTTCAGGTTCAGCTTGACGTTCTTCGGCATCCAGATGTCGAGCGACGCCATCGTGCGCGACGTGTTTCCGTTGACGACGTTGAGATCGAACAAGGAGTTCGCCGGCTTCGTCTTGGTGCCGGCGTTCTTCGGCGTGACGTTGACCTTCAGCGTGGCGGTATCAGTGCCTTGGGCGAAGGCGACGGCAGAAAAGGCAATAGCGGTCACCGCCGCAATGGCGATGATCAGGTACTTACGCAAGGGGACCCCCGAAATTCAGGATTGACTACCCAATCAACCCCGCACCTTCGCGGAAGTTTCGCGGGGTTCGCAACTGGATTTCCGTCCACCGGATTTCAGCCGGCGCAGAGGCGTTCGACGCCGTCGAGCAGCGTCCAGTTGGCGCGCAGCACGCGCTCCGCCTCGGCGACGAGGGCGTCCTCGTCGGCGCCGTCGAGGCGCTCGGCGATCAGGGCGCGGCCGTCCGCGGCGTGCTCGATGTCGCGCTCGGTGTGCAGGTCGAAGTAGGCGGTGCCCGGACCGCTGGCGAAGCCGTAGTGGTCGCGTAGACCGTCGGCCTTCACGCGCGAGATCGCGAGGTCGTCGGCGGACAGCTCTCCGCGGCTCCACCGCTGGTAGAAGGGATGGTCGAGGACGTTCCAGCGGGCGTGCACGTCAGCCAGGCGTGACCACAGGTCCACGCGTGCCTCCTTCGAGGGTCGGTTCCGAGCCGGGCGCGATGCTAGTACACCCGGCCGCGGGCACCGCGACCGGATGTACTACCGTGGCCGCCGGTGCGCGCCCAGCCCGACACGATCCCGGCGCCGCCGTTCCCGCGCGAGATCGCGTGGGTGAACGTCGCGTCGCTGCGGATGGACAAGCAGCTCGGGCGCCCGGTGCTGGTCGAGTTCTGGGACTTCTGCCGTGTGAACTCGCTGCGCACGATGCCGTACCTGAAGGCCTGGCATGAGCGCTACGCGGGTGACGGCCTGCGCGTGATCGGCGTCCACACCGGCGGCTTCCTGCCGGCGCGCGACGAGGCCAACGTGCGCCGCGCGGTCGAGCGCCTGGAGATCCCGTACCCGGTGGCGATCGACGGCCGGCTCGAGCTGTGGGACATGTACGGCAACCAGGGCTGGCCGGCCCGCTACCTGTGGGACCGGAACGGCCGGCTGTTCTCGATGCACTACGGCGAGGGCGCCTACGACGAGACCGAGCGCGAGATCCAGGAGCTGCTCGGCGTCGAGCGCGAGCTCGTCCCGCCGGTCCGTCCCGAGGACGAGCCGGGCGTGATCCTGCCCGCCCAGACCGAGGACCAGCCGGGCGCCTACAGCGGTCCGTACGAGGCGGGGGGCGTCTACGCGGTGCTCGAGGGTGAGGGCGAGGTGGTCGTCGACGGTCGGGCGATCGCGGTGTCCGAGCCCGGCTGCTACGAGCTCGTCACCCACCCGCATCACACGCAGGCCGTGCTCGACCTCCGGGTCGGAGCGGGCGTGACCTGCCACGCGACGTGCTTCACCCCAGCGATTCCAGCAGCCGCACCAACCGGGGCGGCTCGCCGTCCTCGATGATGACGGCCGTGCCGGGCCAGTAGGGCGACCGGCCGGGCACGCCGGTCAGGAAGTGCGGCTGGTAGACCCACGAGCCGGTGTTGTGGAGGCGGCCGCCCGCGCGCGTCGTCCACTCCGCGAGGTCGTCGCCCGGCCACGGGCCGGAGCGGTGCGAGTGCCCGCAGATCACGTGCGGCGCCCGCACGTCGAGCCGCCCGAGCATCTCGACGAACCCGCGCAGGTAGCCGCGCCGCAGGCCGGCGCCCGAGAGGTCGCGCTCGACCGGCCCGATGCCGAGCCGGTTGATCGCCGCCACCGCTACGGCGAACCCCGCCCGCAGCGCGAGCGTGCCCGGCCGGAGCCGGCGACCGCCGCCGCCGAGCGCCACCCAGGCCCGCGACGACGCGCCGGCGCCCGCGCTGACCATCGCGAGCTCGGACCGCTGGGTGAGCGCGTGCATCCACGCGTACAGCGGCGACAGCACGGCCTCGTAGTCGTCCGGTGTCGCCCCCTCGCCGGGCTGCGACACCGCCCACCGAGCCATGGCGCCGGCGGCCAGCCGCTCGAACGTCGGGATCGTCGCGTGCAGGTCGGAGTAGTGGCCGTGGATCGCGTAGACGTCGTCGCGAAGCCAGACGCCCGGATACACGACCTGCACGCGCGCGGGCGCGGCACGCTCGGCGAGCGCCGCGGCGAGCACGCCGGCCTCGCGCGGCTCGATCCGCTGCTCGAGCCCGAGGAAGCCGGACGGCTCGATCATCAGCCGGCCGTCGATCCAGCCCGCCACCAGCCCGTGGTCGTGGTTGCCGGCGGTGACCAGCAGCTCGCCGTCCGGACCCAGCGCCCGCCCCATGTCCTCGAAGAACGGCCCGGCGACGGCGAGCGCGTCGCGGTGCGGCCCGTCGCGCAGCTCGAGCCCGTCGCCCAGCACGACCAGGCGATCGACGTCCCGCACGGCCTCGGCCAGCGCCTCGCGGATGTCGGCGCGGCGCAGCAGGTCCGCCTCCGAGCTCGCGCCGATGTGCAGGTCGGAGATCACCAGGGTCCGCACGGCGAACTAGTGTGCCGATCGCCATGAGCGGACCACTGCAAGGGCTGATCGTCGCCGACTTCTCGCGCGTACTCGCCGGCCCGTACGCGTCGATGCTGCTGGGCGACCTCGGCGCCGACGTGATCAAGGTCGAGCGCCCGGGCGGCGGCGATGACACGCGCGCGTGGGGCCCGCCGTGGCGCGACGGCGAGAGCACCTACTTCCTCGGGCTGAACCGCAACAAGCGCTCGGTGGCGCTCGACCTGGCCGACCCCGCCGACCGCGAGCTGGCGCGGCGGCTCGGCGAGCGCGCCGACGTGCTGCTGGAGTCCTTCAGGCCCGGCCTGATGGCCTCGTGGGGGCTCGACGGCGCCGGCCTGCGCGCGACCAACCCGCGACTGGTCTCGTGCTCGATCACCGCCTTCGGGACCGGCGAGCGCGCCGCGGGCCTGCCGGGCTACGACTTCCTGCTGCAGGCGATGGGCGGGTTGATGAGCGTGACCGGCGAGCCGGACGGCCGGCCGCTGAAGGTCGGCGCCGCCCTGATCGACCTCGTCTGCGGGCTGCTGGCCGTCACCGGGATCCAGGCCGCGCTGGCCGAGCGCGAGCGCACCGGCCGCGGCCGCCACGTCGAGGTGTCGCTGATGGACTCGGCGCTCGCGTCGCTGCTCAACCAGGGCTCGGCCTGGGTGTCGGGCGGCGCCGTGCCGAGCCGGCGCGGCAACCGCCACCCGAGCATCGTGCCGTACGAGACCTACGAGGCCGCCGACCGCCCGTTCGCGGTGGCGGTCGGCAACGACCGGCTGTTCGCGCGCCTGTGCGAGGCGGTCGGCCTGCCCGACCTTCCGGCCGACGAGCGGTTCGCCAGCAACGAGGCGCGCGTGGAGAACGTCGACGCGCTCGCCGCCGCGCTCGAGGGCGTCTTCCGCACGCAGCCGGCCGAGCATTGGGTCGCCGACCCTGCGTGCGGCGAACGTCCCCGTCGGGCCGATCAACCGCGTCGACGAGGCGTTCGCGCTGGCCGCCGAGCTCGGATTGCAGCCGATCGACGAGACCCACGGCCTGCCGCTGATCGCGCCGCCGCTGCGGCTCGACGGCGAGCGCCCGCCGGTCCGCCGGCCCCCTCCCCACCTCGACGAGCACGGGGACGAGATCAGGGCCTGGCTCAACCGATCGGCTGATCCGGTGTAGCCGTGCATGGCGATGCTGAAGCGGCCGCGGCTGCTAGTCCCGCGCGGCGGCCAGCTGCTGCCTGATCACCTTCGGCAGCATGAAGCGCACGTCCTCGCGCAGGACCTCGAACGTCTCGACGGTCTGCGTGCCGCGGTCGCGGAAGAACTGGACCAGCCGGTCGACCAGCTCCTCGGGCGCGCTGGCGCCCGACGAGATGCCGACGACGCGGGCGTCCTCGAGCCAGGCCTCCTGAACCATCGACTCGTTGTCGATCAGGTGGGCCTGCGCGCCGCAGTCGCGCGCGACGTCGACCATTCGCTGCGAGTTCGAGGAGTTGGCGGAGCCGATGACCAGCACGAGGTCGCACTGGGCGGCCATCTGCTTGATCGCCGCCTGGCGGTTGGTGGTCGCGTAGCAGATGTCGTCGGTGCGGGGACCCGTGATGTTCGGGAACTTCTCGCGCAACCGGTTGATGATCGAGCGCGTCTCGTCGACCGACAGCGTGGTCTGCGAGATGTAGGCGACGCTTGTCGGGGTCGGGGACCTCGAGCGAGTCCACGTCCTCCTCGGTCTGCACGAGCACGATGTGGTCGGGCGCCTCGCCCGTCGTGCCCTCGACCTCCTCGTGGCCGGCGTGGCCGATGAGCACGATCGTGTAGCCCTCGGCGGCGAACTTGACCGCCTCGCGGTGGACCTTGGTGACCAGCGGGCACGTCGCGTCGATGGTCTGCAGGCCGCGCCGCTCGGCGTCGGCGTGCACGGCCGGCGACACGCCGTGGGCGGAGAAGACGGTGATGGCCCCCTCGGGGATCGAGTCCTCGAGCTCGTCGACGAAGATCGCGCCGCGCTCGCGCAGCGAGGCGACCACGTGCTTGTTGTGGACGATCTCCTTGCGCACGTAGACCGGCGGCCCGTGCAGCTCGAGCGCGCGCTCGACGGTCTGCACGGCGCGGTCCACGCCGGCGCAGTAGCCGCGCGGCGCGGCGAGGAGGAGCTTCTCGACGGTCACCGTGGGAAGTCTAGGAGCATCCGGACCACGGTCTCGCCCGTGAGGTCGAGCGCGCGGGCCGAGACGGCGCTCATGTCGTCGCATTTCTTGTGCTAGCACCGGAACGTGAAGTCGATCAGGTCGATCGCGGGCACGCCGCGGCGCAGGAACGGCGTGTGGTCGTCGAGCACCGCGCCGCTCGGTCTCGTCGGGGAACGCCGACTGGGCGCCGACCTTGCGCGCGGCGGCGCGCAGCCTGTCCCACAGCTCGATGTGCGACGAGTCCTCGCGCGGGATCCGCATGCCGCCCTTCTCGGCCACGAAGTCGAGCAGGATCATCGCCCGCAGCTTCTTGGCGTGCCTGCGCGCGTACGGCTTGGAGCCGCGCAGCCCGCTCGCGTAGAAGGGCTTCGAGTCGTCCGGGCTCTCCTCACCGTCGAACAGCACGAAGCGGATCGGCGGCGCGTCCGCCGGTCGCTTGGCCTTCTGCATCGCGCGGGCGATCTCCAGCACCGCGGCGGTGCCGCCCGCGCCGTCGTTGGCGCCCACGAAGCCGGGGATGTCCTTGGTGTCGTAGTGCGCGGCGACGAGGATCGCCTTGCCGCGCCCCGGGATCGAGCCGACGACGTTCTGGAGCCCGCCGGGCAGCGGCTCGAGCCGGCCCTTCGGTAGCCGCTCGCGCAGCCACTCCGCGAGCTGCTTCGACGTCTCCGACCCGGCGGGGCGCGGCCCGAGCTCGACCTGGTGGCGCAGGTCGGCGAACGCGCGGTTGCGGTCGAAGCGATCGGCCTTCAGCGCGGCGGTCGTCGCGTCGTCGCCGTCGAAGGCCCCGACGACGGCGGCCACGATGAGGCCCCCGCCCACGAGCACGAGCGCCGCGGCGACGATCGCGAGTGTCTTAGTCGTTGGAGGTCACCGCCTCGAGCAGATCCGCGAACCTGGCTCGGGCGGCCTCGCGGCGGGTCGGCACGTGCTCGCTCGGGACGCCGCCCTCGGGCGCCTCGTAGCCGCGCAGGATCTGCCGCGCGACGCTCTGGCGGTGCACCTCGTCAGGCCCGTCGTAGAGCCGCGCGGCACGGGCGAAGCGGTACATCTGCTCGAGCGGCAGATCGGTCGAGTAGCCGAGCGACCCGTGCGCCTGCAGCGCGCGGTCGACCACGTCGTGCAGCACCTTCGCGCCGTAGAACTTGATCAGCGCGATCTCCTGCCGTGCAGCGGAAGCGCCTTCGGCGTCCATCTTCCACGCCGCGTGCAGGGTCATCAGCCGCGCCGCGTGCATCTCCGCCGCCGAGTCGGCGATCCAGTTCTGCACGGTCTGCTTGTCGGCCAGCAGCGACCCGTGCGAGTAGCGGCTCAATGCGCGCTCGCACAGCATGTCGAATGCGCGCCGCGACACGCCGAGCCAGCGCATGCAGTGGTGGATGCGGCCCGGCCCGAGCCGCTGCTGCGCGATCAGGAAGCCGGCGCCGCGCGCGCCGAGCAGCGCGTCCTTGGGCACGCGGACGTCCTCATAGAGGATCTCGGCGTGGCCGCCGTAGGCGCCGAACCGCTCGTGCGGATGCTCCATGGTCGGGACGTCGCGGAGGATCCTCACGCCCGGCGTGTCGACCGGCACGATGAACATCGAGGCCCGCTGGTAGCGGTGCGCCTCGGGGTCGGTGACCGCCATCACGATCAGGAAGTCGGCCACCGAGGCGTTGGTGGAGAACCACTTGTGGCCGTTGATCACCCACTCGTCGCCGTCCTCCACGGCGCGCGTCTGAAGCAGCGTCGGGTCGCTGCCCGCGGTGTCGGGCTCGGTCATCGAGAAGGCCGAGCGCAGGTCGCCCGCCAGCAGCGGGTACAGCCACTGCTCCTTCTGGTCCTCGGTGCCGGCCAGCGCCAGGACCTCGGAGTTGCCCGAGTCCGGCGCCTGGTTGCCGAAGGCGACTGGCGCGAACGGGCTCGAGCCGAGGATCTCGTGCATGAGGCCGAGCTTGACCTGGCCGAAGCCCTGGCCGCCCAGCTCGGGCGGCAGGTGGGCCGCCCACAGGCCGCGCTCGCGGACCTGCTCCTGCAGCGGAGCGATCGCCCGCATGAAGCCGTCCTGGCCGAGCTCCTCGAACACCGTCTCGATCGGCCAGAGCTCCTCGCGCACGAAGTCGCGCATCCAGTCGAGTTGCGCCTGGAACTCGGGCTCGGTCGAGAAATCCCACCCCACGAATCCCATACTAGGCGGATGCCACTCGTTGCCGCCGCTGCGGTCGCGGCCGGGGCGGCGCTCCAGTCGGCGACCGGGTTCGGGTTCTCGATCGTGGCGGCGCCGCTGATCTTCGCGGTCGTCGATCCCGAGGAGGCGGTCGGGCTGCTCATCGTCCTCGGCTCGCTCGTCAACGTGCTGACGCTGGTGAGCGAGCGCCGTCGCCCGCGGCCGGTGGTCCGCGAGTGCGCGGTCCTGCTCGCCTTCGCGCTGCCCGGCGCGGTCGCCGGCGTCGCGGTGCTGCGGGCGCTCGACCCGGTCGCGCTCCAGGTCGCGGTCAGCGTGGGCGTGGTGGCGACGCTGCTCGCGCGCAAGTTCGCCCGGGGCCGGCCGACGCCCTCGTGGGCGGCGCCCTTCGCCGGCCTCGCCGCGGGCGCGCTCACCACCTCCACCACCACCGCCGGCCCGCCGTTGATCGTCTACCTGCTCGGCCGCCGGCTCGAGCCGGTGCAGATCCGCGACACGATGCCGGTCTGCTTCCTCGGCCTCGGCGGCGTCGGCGTGGTCGCGCTGGTCGTGACCGGCACGAGCGGCGCGGTTCCGGACGCAGGGCTCGTGGCGGTGCTCGTGCCGGTCGTGGTGGCGGGCCACCTCGCCGGCCGCCCGCTGTTCGCCGCACTGGTCCGCGGCGGCCACTTCGAGGCCGTGCTCACCACCGTCCTGATCGTCTCGGTGGCGACGGGTCTCGCGGCCGCACTGCTCGATGATCGATCCGCCGGGGGCGTGAACGATCATCTAGGCTTGCGGGCGACCAGATGAGGGAGAGGGACATGGCGCAAGCGCACGGCGATCGGCTGACGGCGGTGGACGCGTCGTTCCTGGCGCAGGAGAGCCAGAACGCCCACATGCACATCGGCGCCGTCATGGTCTTCGAGGGCCCGCCGCCGGCGTTCGACGACTTCGCGGATCACGTGCGCGGGCGGCTGCACCTGGTTCCGCGCTATCGCCAGAAGCTCGCGTTCCCGCCGCTCGAGACCGGGCGGCCGCTGTGGGTCGACGACCCGAGCTTCAACCTCGAGTACCACCTGCGTCATACCGCGTTGCCCGAGCCCGGCTCGGAGGACCAGCTGCGCGCGCTCGCGGCCCGCATCCACTCCCAGCGGCTCGACCGCACGAAGCCGCTGTGGGAGCTGTGGCTCGTGCAGGGGCTCGACGACGGCCGCTTCGCGCTGATCTCGAAGACCCACCACGCGCTCGTGGACGGCGTCGCGGGCGTCGACCTCGCCACCGTGCTGTTCGACCTCGATCCCGTGCCGGACCCGCTGCCGCACGAGGGCGAGCCGTGGGCGCCGCAGCGGGAGCCGAGCGCGGCTTCGCTCGCCGCGCGCGGGGTCCGCGGGCTGGTGGAGCTGCCGTTCTCGCTCGCCGGCCGGACGCTGCGGGCGGCCGCGACGCCCGGGACGTCGCTGCACGTGGCGCGCGAGGCGGTCGAGGGCGTCGCCGAGGTGGCGTGGGCGGGCCTGAACCCGGCGCCCGACACGCCGCTGAACGTGCCGATCGGCCCGCACCGGCGGCTCGTGCTGATCCGCAGCGAGCTGTCCGAGTTCAAGGAGATCAAGAACGCCTTCGGCGGGACGGTCAACGACGTGGTCCTGTCGGTCGTCGCCGGCGGGCTGCGGAGCTGGCTGCGGTCGCGCGGCGTCCGCACCGAGGGGCTCGAGCTTCGCGCGCTGGTGCCCGTGTCGATCCGCGGCGCCGGCGATCGCGGCGAGATGGGCAACCGGCTCGCGGTCATGCGCGGGCCGCTGCCGGTCTACGTCGAGGACCCGGTCGCCCGGCTGCAGGTGGTGCGCCAGGCGATGGACGGCCTCAAGGAGTCCAAGCAGGCGGTCGGCGCCGAGGTTCTCACGAGCGTGCAGAACCTCGCGCCGCCGACCGTGCTCGCCCAGGCCTCGCGGATCAACTTCTCCACGCGCCTGTTCAACCTGCTCGTCACCAACGTGCCGGGGCCGCAGTTCCCGCTCTACGCGCTCGGCCGCAAGCTCGACGACCTGTTCCCCGTCGCCTTCCTGCCGCGCGACCATGGGCTCGCGGTGGCGATCATGTCCTACAACGGCGGGATGGACTTCGGCCTGCTCGGCGACTACGACGCGATGCCCGACCTCGACGCGCTCGGGACGATGTTCGAGGACGCGCGCAACGAGCTGCTCGCGGCGGCCCGCGCTCTGAGCTCCAACGGCCGGGGGGCTAGTACCCCAGGGCGAACTTCGCGTCCTCGGACATCTTCTCCGGCGTCCAAGGAGGCGTGAAGACCATGTTCGGGACGACTTCCTCGACCCCGGGGACCTCGCCGACGAACTCCTTCATCTGCTCGGACACCTGGGGCCCGATCGGACAGGCGGGGGTGGTCAGCGTGAAGGTGATGTTCACGGTGCCGCCGTCGATCTCGACCCCGTAGACGAGTCCGAGCTCGACGAAGTCGAGCCCGAGCTCGGGATCGATCACGTTGCTGAGCGCCTCGACGACGTCGTCTTCGTCAATCATCCCCCCGAGTGTAGGGAGTTACGTCTGAAGCCTGTACGAACCCGCCGGTATGTATTAGGTTGCCGGGCATCGTTCACTTCGACGAGCAGCTGGCGATCCTGAGGATCGTGGGGGACGAAGATCGGACCACCAGCGGCCGCCGGCGACGACCGATTTCCGCGGCCCTGAAGGCCACGCGAGACGTGATCGTCGACCTGTCGGAGCTGCGCTTCGCCGACCCCTCGTTGATGATCGACCTCGCGTGCCTGGCGCAGCGCCTGCGCGCGCAGGGCCGCACCCTCTGGCTCAACGGCGCGCAGCCGAACATCCGGACGCTGATCGAGACCGTCGGGCTGCACCGGCTGCCCGCCGTCCGGCTCGACGGGCCGCTGCCCGCCTTCAGCTCGTAGCGGACCTCGTAACGTCTTAGGGGCCTCATGCTCCTTCCGCTCGTCCTGATCTTCATCGTCGTGCCGATCGCCGAGCTCGCGGTCGTGATCCAGGTCGGCCAGGAGATCGGGGTGGCGTGGACGGTGGCGATCCTGATCGCGGACTCGATCCTGGGCGCGATGCTGATGCGCGCACAGGGGCGCGCGGCGTGGCGGCGCTTCAACGAGGCGCTGCAGGCCGGCCGCGTGCCCGCGCGCGAGGTGCTCGACGGCGGGCTGGTGATGTTCGGCGGGCTGCTGCTGCTGACGCCCGGCTTCATCACCGACTTCCTCGGGCTGCTGCTGCTCATCCCGCCCACGCGCGTGCTCGTGCGCGCCGTGTTCGCCAAGCGCCTGACGCAGCGCATGGTGGTCTCCATGACGGCTCCGCGCACGCGGCCGGACGACATCGTCGACGGCACCGCGGTCGACGTCGAGGACGACCGCCTCGCCCCGCCCGGGAGCTCGCGCTGACCGGATGATCCGGGGCGTGATCTCCGACTTCGGCGGCGTGCTGACGTCGCCGCTGCTCCCCGCCTTCGAGCGGCTGCAGGATGGGATCAAGGTGCCGGGGGAGGCCTACCCCGAGGCGTTCGCCCACTCGCTGGCCCATGACGGCGTGCACCCGTTGTTCGCGCTCGAGCGCGGCGAGATCAGCGAGGCGGAGTTCATGGCGCGACTCGAGCGCGGGCTCGCGGCCGCGCTCGGCCGCCCGGTCTCCCTGCACGGCTTCCCGGCGATGCTGATGGACGAGCTGCATCCCAACCAGCGAGCTGTTCGACCACTTCCGCGCGCTGCGCCGCGACCGCGGCCTGCGCTTCGCGCTGTGCACCAACAACGTGCGCGAGTGGGAGCCGCTGTGGCGGCCCAAGCTGCCGATCGACGACGTCTTCGACGTCGTCGTCGACTCGGCCTTCGTCGGCACCCGCAAGCCGGAGCCCGAGATCTACGCGATCACGCTCGAGCGCCTGGGCCTCCCCGCCGAGGCCTGCGTCTTCCTCGACGACCTCGAGGTCAACGTCGAAGCCGCGCGCGAGCTGGGCATGCACGGCATCGTGTACCGCGACAACGCGCGGGCACTGGCCGAGCTGGCGTCACTGCTCTAGTTCTCGCAGCCGAGGCGGTCCCAGCAGTACAGCTCGATGCACTCGGCGGCCAGCTCATCCGCGCGCGTCGAGGACAGCCACGGCAGCACCATGTCGAGCGCCTGGTCCTCCGCGAAGCCGGCGTTGAACGCGTCCTCCCCGCGCAGGCCCGCGGCGATCTTCAGCGCCTCGCGGCGGTTCTCGCCAAGCGAGCCGAACGCCGCGACCAGGAAGTCCTTGTTCGCGACGGGCATCCCCACGTCCATCGACGCGTGCCAGGCGGCGAGCATCGAGAGGTCGTGCTCGTCGAGGTCGGCGACCGCCTTCGCGTAGTGCGAGGCGAGCTCCTCGTCGGGAATCTCGTCGACCCACGCGCGCACCAGCTCGCACAGCAGCTGGCGGCGGGCCTCGCGCCCGACCGATTCGGCGATGACGCGGATGGCGTCCTTCGACTCGATGAAGCACAGTGGCATGACGCCCGGCAAGGTACGCCGGGCCCCGGACGGAATCGCGGGTCAACCTGGATCCCGATCTCCGTGGATGCCTCGGCGCCGTGGGAATCGGAGGATTCAGGTTGAATTGCCGCGCGTGTACGAGTCCCACTACCTGCGGGCGGTCGATCCGGCGCGCCCGCGCGGGGCGTGGATCCGCCACACGTCGCACGAGCGCCCGGGCGAGTCGGCGACGGGAGCACTGTGGTGCACGGTCTGGGATGCCGAGGCCGGCCCGCCGTACGCGGTCAAGCAGTCGCTGCCCGCCCCGGCACCACCGGCGGGCGGGCGCTTCGCGGCGCGCGCCGAGGCCGCGGGACGCTCCGCAGCGTGGGAGCTCGGGGCCGCCGGAGCGGAGGCCGGTCTGCGCCACCTCCCGCGCGGCTGGATGTACCGCGCTCCGCTCCCGCGCACCAAGCTCGAGAGCCCGCTGCCGGACGCCGTCTTCACGGGCTGGATCGAAGCCGGCGGGCGCCGCACCGAGGTCGCCGGGTGGCGTGGGATGGTGGGCCACAACTGGGGCTCCGAGCACGCCGAGCGGTGGGTCTGGCTGCACGCGGTCGGCTTCGCCGAGGCGCCCGGAGCCTGGCTCGACGTCGCGCTCGGACGCGTCAAGGTCGGCCGCGCGGTCACGCCGTGGATCGCGAACGGCGCGCTGTCGCTGGACGGGGCGCGGATGCAGCTCGGCGGGATCCGCCGCACGCGGTCGACGCGGGTCGACGCGCGGCCGGGCGCGCTCGAGGCGGTGATCGGCGGCGCGGGCGCGACGATCCGCGTGTCCGTGTCCGCCTCGCTCGAGCAGACCGTCGCCTTCGTGTACTCGGATCCGGGCGGAGGCGAGCATCACGCGCTCAACTGCTCGATCGCGCAGGTGCGCCTGCGGGTCGAGCGGCCGGGCCGTCCCGCGCTCGAGCTCGTGTCGGCGTTCGGCGGCGCCTACGAGCTCGGCATGCGCGAGACGGACCACGGCGTCGAGGTCCAGCCCTTCCCGGATCCCTAGCGACGTCAACTGCAGCTGGGTGGAAGAGCGAGGGTGCCGCCCGCGCCGGCGGTCCGTGGCGCGTTGACCGCGATATCGGCGCGGTCAACGCGCCATGCGTCGGTCGATGGCGCTTTGACCGGACATATTCCGGTTAAGGCGCCACGGACCAGCGGTGAGCCGATCTCGTCGCCTCCCTACCCAGCCGCAGTTGACGTTGCCGTCTAGCCTAGGCCTCCTCAACGGCGGGCTCGTGCCGGACGAGCGACGGCTTGACGCGCAGCACGCGCGCCGGCCAGTGCGGCAGCCACCAGTTCCAGCGGCCGAGGATGGCCACCACCGCAGGCACGAGGATCGCGCGGACGATCGTGGCGTCGATCAGGATCCCCGCCGCGAGCGCGGTGGCGAAGATCTTGACCTCGGTGCCCGGCCCGGCGCTGAGCGCGATGAACGCGAGGCCGAGGATCAGCGAGGCGCTCGTGACCAGCCGGCCGGTACGGCCGATGCCCTCGACGACGGCCGTCCGGGTCGACCCCGTCCGGTCGTAGGCCTCGCGCATGCGGCTGATGATGAACACCTGGTAGTCCATCGAGATCCCGAACAGGAACGCGAACACGACGACCGGGATCTCGACGTTGATCGCCCGCGTCGCCTCGATGCCCCAGATCGCCTCCGAGCCGATCCCGTTCTGCCACACGAGCACCATCGCGCCCCAGGCGGCGCCGACCGACACGACGTTCAGGACGACGGCCTTGAGCGCCAGCACGAGCGAGCGGAAGGCACGCGCGAGCAGGACGAAGGTGAGCGCGGCGATCAGGCCGATCAGGAGTGGGAAGTTGCCGTAGACGGCGTCGACGAAGTCCGCGCTCTGAGCGGCCTCGCCGCCGATCGCGACGCCGGCCGGCCCCACGGCGCGGATGCGGTCGAGCGTCGCCCGGCCCTCGGCCGAGTTGCCGTCCTGCGCCGGGATCACCGTGACGAGCGCCGTGTCGCCGCGCCGCCAGTCCGGCGGAGCGACCGCCGCGCGGACGCCGGCCACTTCGGCGAGGTCTCGCGGTGACGGCCTCCGCGTCGCCCGCGCGCACGAGCGCGTCGAACGGCGACAGCGGCCCGTGGCCGATGCCCGCTGCCTCGAGCTTCTCGAGGCCGGCGCGCGCCGCGCCTGACTGGGCGAGCGAGTCCGCGCGCGGGCTCCCGAGCTCGATCGAGAAGGCGGCGACGCAGAGCGCGACCAGCGCGGCGCCCGACGCCGCCGCGGCCGCCCAGCGGTGGCGGACGACGAGGAGCGCCCACGCCGTCCAGAAGCGCCCCGCGCGGTCGCCGCCGCGGGCGCGGCGCCGGTCCAGCCTGGGTCCGGCCGTGCTCAGCACCACCGGCAGCAGCGTGAGCGCGACCGCGACGCTGACGAGCGGGATGAACATGCCGGCGAAGCCCATGCTGCGCAGGAAGGGCACCGGCAGCACGACGAGCGCGAGCAGCGCGATCGCCACCGTCGTGCCGCTGAAGACGACCGCCCGCCCCGCGTGCACCATCGCGTTCTCGACGGCCTCCTCGTCCGAGGCGCCCTGCGCCCGCTCCTCGCGCCAGCGCATCACCACGAGCAGCGCGTAATCGATCGCGATTCCGAGACCGACGAGCGCGACCACGAACTGGACGACGATCGACACGTCGGTGATGGCGGTGAGCGGCCAGACGAGCAGGAAGGTCGTCGGCACCGCGACCGCCGCCATCAGCAGCGGCACGATCGCCATCCACGAGCCGAAGACGACGGCCAGCACGATCAGCGCGCCCGCGCCCGCGAGCAGGACCTCCAGGAGCACGCTCACGCTCGTGTCGCCGCCCTCGCCGGACGCCGAGGCGGCGCGCAGGGCGTCGAGGCCCGTGACCTCGACCGGCGAGCCGCCGACCGTGACGCCGTCGAGCGCCCGCTGGGCCTGGCCCGCCTCCTGCTGGCCCGGCTCCAGCCCGGGCACCAGCGGGATGTGGACGTGCGCGAACGTGGTGCGGCCGTCCTCCGACACGAACGCCCGATCGCCCGTCGACGCGTACGAGGCGATGCGCGCCTGCGGCAGCGCGGACTGCACCTTCGCGAGCGCCGCGTCGAGCTCGCGGGTGACGCCGGGCGCGTCGACCGTCGTCCCCTCGGGCAGCCGCACGACCGGGACGATCGGGGCGATGTCGCCGCCGTTCCCGTAGGTGGCCGCGATCTCGCGGTTCGTCTCGTAGCCCTCGCGGCCAGGCAGCGGGAACTCCTGGGACAGCGCGTCGCTCGGCCGGCCCGGTCGCGCCGAAGCCGGCGATGGTGAGGAGCACCCAGAGCCCCGGCCACGAGCCGTTTGTGGGCGAGGACCCATCGGGTCAACGTCGCCAGCGGGTCCTTCCGGGCAGCGGTCCGCCGCCTGCCGAGCAGGGTCATTCGCGCCTCACCTCACTAGGGACGTACGCAGTAAGCGTACACAGTAAGCTGACGGCGTAAGTTACGGCATACAGCGTAAGTCTGTCAAGCGGCGAGCTGCGATTCCCGCTCCCGATGCCGCTCGAGTCCGTCGAGGATCAGGTCGAGCCCGAACTCGAACTCGAACTGGTCGTCGCACCAGCCCAGCGTCGTGTCGGCGTCATGCGTCACCACCTTCAGCATCTCGCCGACGTTGGGGTACTCGGCCGCCATCTGCTCGGCCATCGCCGCGACCGTCTCCGCCGGGACGTCGGTGTCCTCCTCGAACAGCTCCTGCGAGAACCCGATCGCCCGGCTGCCGAGGGCGTGCATCGCGTGATGGGCGAGGTCGGCCGAGACGCCGCCCCTGAGCATCAGGCCGAGCAGCCCGTCGTAGTACCGCATCAGCACCGCCGGAGTCTCGGTGCGCGACTCGAGGACCTTGGGCGCCCAGCGGTGGCGCAGCATGATCTCGCGGGCCGCGAGGATCCGCCGGCGCGCGGCCGCCTTCCACTCCGCCGGGCTCGAGGGCGGCTCCAGGCCGTCCACGGCGTCGAGCACCTCGCCTACCACCACCTCGACGACGCCGTCCAGCACGGCCTCCTTGTTGGCGACGTGGTTGTAGAGCGACATCGCCTCGACCCCGAGCCGCTGGCCGAGGTTGCGCATGGTCAGCGCATCGAGGCCGGTCTCGTCGGCGAGCTCGACGGCGGCGTGCAGGACGCGCTCGCGTGTCAGCGGAGCGCGGGACTTCTTGGCATGTGGCTGGGCGGACATCCCGGACCCTGGGCGAGTTTACAACGTAAGCCGGATGTTCATCCTGCGAGCGCGTCGAGCGCCCGGTCGACGTCGAGCTCCGTCGTGTAGAGGTGGAACGAGAAACGGATGAAGCCCTCCCGCACGGTGACCGCGACGCCCGCCGACCGCAGCCGCGCGACGAGCTCGTCGTCCTGCGCGAGCGCGACGATGGCCGAGTCGCCCGGCTCCATCCCCAGCCCGGCCCGGAAGCGGTTCGCCAGCGCGACGTCGTGCGCCTGGATCGCCTCGATCCCGACCTCGCCCAGCAGCTCGATCGCCGGCGCCGCGCCCACCCAGCTCAGCCACGCCGGCGAGAGGTCGAAGCGGCTCGCGTCGTCGGCGAGCCGCAACGGCGCGCCGTAGTTGGTCTCGAACGGGTCAAAGCCCGCGTACCAGCCGGCCATGTGCGGCCGCAACCGCTCGGCGGCCGCGGGGCGCACCGCCATGAACGAGGTCCCGCGCGGCGACAGCAGCCACTTGTAGGCGCTCGCCATCAGGAAGTCGAAGCGCTCCGCCTCCAGCGGCAGCCACCCGCTCGCCTGCGTCGCGTCGACGCAGGTCAGGGCGCCGTGGTGCGCGGCCGCCGAAGCGATCGCGTCGAGGTCCGCGACCCGGCCGTCGACCGACTGCACGGCGCTGACGGCGACCAGCGCGGTGGCGCCGTCGATCGCCTCCGCCAGCGCCTCCAGCGGCACGATGTCCACGCTTCGGTCGGCGACCAGGAACGGCCAGATCACCGACGTGAAGTCGCCCTCCGCGCACAGCACCCGCGCGCCGCGCTCCAGCGACAGCGCCACCAGGCCCGTGAACGAGGACACCTGGCCGCTGACCGACACGTCGGCCGGCGGCACGCCGTGCAGGCGCGCCCACGCCTCGCGCGAGGCGCCCACCGCCCGGTCCCAGACGTCCCAGTGCGTGCGACCGTGGCGCCACTCGTCGACGGCGGCGTCGAGCGCCTCGATCGCCGGCCGCGGCGGCAGCCCGTAGGAAGCGGAGTTCAGGTAGACGGTCTCCGGCGAGAACAGCCGGCGGGCCTCGGCGATCGTCAGCAGGCGGCTCAGCGTACAGACACGGCGTGCTGCTCGAGCGCGCCGAGGAAGAGCGTCGAGGCGAAGCTGGTCGCGCCCTCCACGTCGGGCGGCGAGCGCTCGGCCAGTCGCGCACCGAGCTCGAGCCCGACCGCGATCATCGCGTGCGCGCAGTAGTCGACGTCGACGGGCGGCAGATGCCCGGCCTCGATCGCCGTCCGCAGGTCCTCGGCAAGCTCCTCCGTTCCCGCCGGGAGCACGGTCGCGCCGAAGCGGTTGCCGATGGTCTCCAGGTTGCGGCGCATGAACGCGAACCGCTGGGGCTCCTCGACGATGAACTCGAAGAACGCGCGATAGCTGCCCTCGACGAACTCCGACGCCGTGCTCGCCCTGCGCCGAGCCGCGCGCACGCGCCTGCGCGCCTGCGCGCCGGTCTCGGCGATCAGCGCCTCGAAGATCGCGTCCTTGTCGGGGAAGTAGTTGTAGAACGTGCCCGAGGCGAGGTCCGTGCCGCGGATGATGTCCCGCACGCTGGCCGCCTCGTAGCCGTGCTCGGCGAACACCTCGCGCGCGGCGTCGAGGATCGAGGCGCGGTTGGCCGCCTTCGTCCGCTCGCGCCGCCCGGCCGCGGCGCTCATGCCGGCGCCGCCTCGGCTCGCGCGCGGGGCGCCACCGGCAGCGCGAAGCCACGCACGCGTGCGCGCTCGGCGCCGCGCCTGCGCTCCTTGGCCAGATCCGCCAGGTAGTCGTCGAAGTCGACCTGCATCGTGTGGCGCGTCGAGGCCACGTAGCGCTTGAACATCCGCCCGCGCTCGGCCTCGATGTCGGCCCGCAGGGCGACGTCGTCCGGCAGCGCATAGCGCCCGGCGAGGTGGTCGCAGACCCATTCGGACTGGGCGGCGGCGAGCGGCATGATCGCCCCCAGCGGCTGGAGCAGCCCGATGAAGTAGACGCCGCGCCGGTCGGGGTGGAAGACGCGCCGGAAGAGCGGCAGGTCGTTGCCGGGCGCAGAGATCAGCGCCGGATCGAAGAACGGGAACGTGACCTTGTAGCCCGTGCAGTAGATGACGATGTCCGCCTCGACCTCGCTGCCGTCGGCGAACACGACCGTGCGCTCGGTGAGCCGCGCGATGTTCGGCTTGGGCGTCACCTCGCCGTGCGCCACACGGGAGAGGATGTCGTCGGAGACGGTCGGATGCGCCCCGAGCGGCCGGTGATCGGGGCTCGGGAGGCCGTAGCGCTCCATGTCGCCGACCGCGATCCGCAGCAGCGCCTCCATGAACCGCTGGCGGATCCGCAGCGGCACGCCCGCCTTGGTCGCGATCTGGTCGAGCGGCCGCCCGAAGACGTACTTCGGGATCACCCAGGCGCCGCGCCGCGCCGCCAGGTAGGTGGCGGCGGCCGAGAAGCTCGCCTCGACCGCGATGTCCATCGCCGAGTTGCCCATTCCAAGGATCACGACCCGCTTGTCGCGGAAGAAGTTGGGATCCTCGCCCGTGTAGTCGTGGGCGTGGAGCTGGACGCCGGCGAAGTCATCCATGCCCGGGAAGCCCGGTTCGGGCCAGCGCGGATCCCAGTGATGGCCGTTGGCCACCATCAGCGCGTCGTAGCGGCGCACCTGGCCGCCGTCGAGCGTGACCTCCCAGGTGCCGTCGGCGCCGGGCGCCGCGCGCTCCACGCCGGTGTCGAACGTGATCCTGGAGCGGAAGCCGAAATGATCGACGTAGGCATCGAAGTACGCGGCGATGTGGGTGTGGTGCGGGAAGTCCGGATACGACTTCGGCATCGGGAAGTCCGCGAACTCCATCCGCTCGCGCGAGGTGTTGATGTGCAGCGAGCGATACGCCGCCGACATGCCGTTGCGGTTCTTGTAGACCCAGTTCCCGCCGACGCGGTCGGACTTCTCGAAGCAGTCGAACTCGAATCCGCGCTGGTGCAGCGCCTTGGCGGCCGCGATGCCGGACGAGCCGGCGCCGATCACGCACACGTTCGGGAGCCGGGTCATCTCCTCTCAAAGATGACACAGGCGTCAAGTTCGCAGTGCCGCGCAGCGCGGCGAGCGTGCGAGGATGCCGCTTTCATGGCCATCGATCCCGAAGCGGCGGAGGTCAAGGCGTCGGGTGGCATCGTCTGGCGCCGCGGCGAACGCGGCATCGAGGTCGCGCTCGTCCACCGGCCGCGCTACGACGACTGGTCCTTCCCCAAGGGCAAGCTCGACAGGGGCGAGAGCTGGGAGGACGGCGCGCTGCGTGAGGTCGAGGAGGAGATCGGGCTGCGCTGCCGGCTCGGCCACGAGCTGCCACCGACCTCCTACCGCGACAACAAGGGCCGCGCCAAGGTCGTCCGCTACTGGATGATGGAGCCGCTCGACGGCGAGTTCGCGCCCTCCGACGAGGTCGACGAGGTGCGCTGGCTGCCGACGGCGGCCGCCGACCGGCTGCTGAGCTACGAGCACGACCGCGAGTTGCTGCGCGAGGTCGGCGGGGGTGAACCGCGACCGCTTCCCCGGCCTGCGCGACGGCTGGGCGCGGCTCGACGGCCCGGCCGGCACGCAGATGGTCGACAGCGCGATCGAGGCGATGGCCGAGTACATGCGCTCCGGCCACAACGCCAATCACGGCGGCCTGTTCGCGGCCGCCGAGCGGACCGACGAGCTCGTCGAGAGCGCGCGGGCGAGCGTCGCCACCCTGCTCGGCGGGGACCCGCAGCGGCGTCGCCTTCGGGCCGAGCATGACCGCCATGACGATGCGCCTCTCGGCCGCCGCCGGGCGCTCGCTCGCGGCCGGCGACGAGATCGTGTGCACGCGGCTCGACCACGACGCGAACGTCGCGCCGTGGCTGATCGCGGCCGAGCGCGCGGGCGCCACGGTGCGCTTCGCCGAGCCCGAGCCCGAGACGCTCGAGCTGCCGGCCTCCGCGGTCGAGGCGGTGCTGACCGACCGCACGCGCTGGGTCGCCGTCACCGCCGCCTCCAACGCGGTCGGGACCGTGCCCGACCTCCCGGGCATCATCGCCGCCGCGCACGCCGCCGGCGCGCGCGTCTACGTCGACGCCGTCCACGCCGCGCCGCACCGCCGGCTCGACGTCGAGGCGCTCGGCTGCGACGCGCTCGTCTGCTCGGCCTACAAGTGGTTCGGCCCGCACGTGGGGATCCTGTGGGCGCGGCCCGAGCTGCTGGCCGAGCTGCAGCCGGACAAGCTCCGTCCCTCGTCGGACGAGGTGCCCGACCGCTGGGAGCTCGGCACGCTGCCGTTCGAGTCGCTGGCCGGCGTGCGCGCGGCCGTGGACTACGTGCTGTCGGCCGACTGGGAGGCCGTGCGCGCGCACGAGCAGGCGCTGCTCTCCGCCGCGCTGAGCGCGCTCGGCGGCATGGACCACGTGACGCTCTACGGCGCCGCGCGCGACCGCGCGCCGACGCTGATGTTCAACGTGCGCGGCCGCACCTCCGACGAGGTCGCCGCCGCCCTCGCCGAGAGCGAGATCGCGGTCTGGCAGGGCAACTACTACGCCTGGGAGCTCGAGCGCCACCTCGGCCTCGAGCCGCACGGCGCCGTCCGCGCCGGCTTCGTCCACTACAACGACGAGGCCGACGCGGAACGGCTGCTCGCTGCCGTCAGTGACCTCGCCTGAACGGCCTGCCGGCGTCCGGCTTGGTGTAGTCGCCGTCGGAAGACGCTCGACCTCGCGAAGGAACGGGGCGGCCCGCCGCGGCTCAGCTCCCGCTACCCGCCTCGGCGGCGGTCAACGCGCCCGGGATCGGTCAGGCCGCCGCCGCGCGACCGGCGGATGAGGTACATGATCCCCGTCGCGCAGGCGAGCGAGACGAGCCAGCCGGCGCCGTAGTAGCGGCCGCCGGTCACGACGTAGACGAGCACGCCGCCGAGGAATGATCCGCCGAGGCCGACGAGCATGGTCTGGAACAGGCTCAGCGGATCCCTGCCGGGCAGCGCGAGACGGGCGAAGGCGCCGATGATCAGCCCGACTATGGCGAGCGTGATCAGGTAGAGCAGCCAGCCCATCAGGCGCGCAGGTAGCGGTCGACCATGCGGGCGCACTGACGGCCCTCGTTGATCGCCCACACGATCAACGATTGGCCGCGGCGCGCGTCGCCGGCCGCGAAGACGCCATCGGCCGAGGTCGCGTAGGCGCCGGCCTTGGCGTTGCCGCGCGGGTCCTTCTCGACGCCGAGCGCCTCCAGCAGCCCGCCCTCGGGATGCAGGAAGCCCATCGCGAGCAGCACGAGCCCGGCCGGATGCGACTCCTCGGTGCCGGGGATCGGGTCGAACGGCGGCGTGCCGCTGTTCTGGACCCAGTGGATCTGCTCCACGCGCCCGTTGCCCGTGAACTGGGTGGTGGAGATCGAGAAGTCCTGGTCCCCGCCCTCCTTGATCGCGTAGCTGCGGCGGTACTTCATCGGCCAGCGCGGCCACGGCGTCAGGTCGTCGGGACGGGACAGCGGCGGCTCGCCGAGCAGCTCGATCTGGGTGACGGACGCCGCGCCCTCGCGGTGCGAGTTGCCGACGCAGTCCGCGCCGGTGTCGCCGCCGCCGATCACGATCACGTGCTTGCCGGCCGCGCTGATGGCCCCGGGCGCGCCGCCGTTGGCGGCGACCGCGCGGTTGCGGACGTACAGGTAGTCCATCGCGAAGTGCACGCCGTCGAGCTCACGGCCCGGCACCGGCAGGTTGCGCGGCACTCGCGAGCCGGTGGCGATGACCACCGCGTCGTGCCGCGCGCGCAGCTCGGCGGGATCGACGTCATCGCCGACGTCGACGCCGTACTCGAAGCGCACGCCCTCGGCGATCAACTGCTCGAGCCGCCGCTCGATCACCCACTTCTCGATCTTGAAGTCCGGCACGCCGAAGCGGACCAGACCGCCGCCGGCCTCGTCGCGCTCGTAGACGGTCACGGTGTGCCCGGCGCGGCGGAGCTGCTGCGCCGCGGCCAGGCCGGCCGGGCCCGCGCCGATCACCGCCACGGTGCGGCCCGTCTCCACCGCCGGCGGCTTCGGCACGACCCAGCCCTCGTCCCACGCGCGGTTGATGATCGAGACCTCGATCTGCTTGATCGAGACCGCGTCGCCCTCGCGGATCTCGAGCACGCACGCCGCCTCGCACGGGGCGGGGCACAGCTTGCCGGTGAACTCCGGGAAGTTGTTGGTGGCGTGCAGCTGGTCGATCGCCTCGCGCCAGCGGTCGCGGTACACGAGGTCGTTCCAGTCGGGGATCAGGTTCCCGAGCGGGCAGCCGCTGTGGCAGAAGGGCACGCCGCACTCCATGCAGCGCCCGCCCTGGTCGCGCAGCCCCTCGACCGGGAGCGTGTTGACGAACTCCTTGTAGTCGCCGATCCGCTGGGCCGGGTCGCGCTCGGGCTGGCCGATCCGCTCGACCTCGAGGAAGCCGCCGAGCTTGCCCACTACGCGGCCTGCTCCGTCGCCATGAACCCTTCGCCGCCGGTCGACTCGGCGGGCTCGAACGCGTGGCCTTCCTGCTCGGCGAGCTCGGCCAGCGCGCGCTTGTAGTCGTGCGGCATGACCTTCACGAACCGGAGCAGGTACTGGTCCCAGGCGCGCAGGATGCGGGCGGCGACCGGCGACTGCGTGCGCAGGTGGTGCTCCTCGATCAGCTCGTGCAGCTCGATCGCGTCGGCCTCCTCGATCTCGTCGAAGCCGACCAGGCCCATGTTGCAGCGCGACTCGAAGGAGCCGTCCTCGTCGAGCACGTAGGCGACGCCGCCGCTCATGCCGGCCGCGAAGTTGCGGCCGGTGCGCCCGAGGATCACGGCGCGGCCGCCGGTCATGTACTCGCAGCCATGGTCGCCGACGCCCTCGACGACGGCGCTGGCGCCCGAGTTGCGCACCGCGAAGCGCTCGCCCGCCAGGCCGCGGAAGAACGCGCGGCCGGCCGTGGCGCCGTAGAGCACGGTGTTGCCGATGATCACGTTCTCCTCGGCGCGGAAGGTCACGCCGTCGGGCGGCCGCACGGCGAGCACACCGCCGGACAGGCCCTTGCCCGTGTAGTCGTTGGCGTCGCCGATCAGGGTGAGCTCGACGCCCGGCGCCAGCCACGCGCCGAAGGACTGGCCCGCCGAGCCGCGCAGCGTGTAGCGGATCGTCTCCGGCGGCAGGCCCTCGAAGCCGTGGACCTTGGTCACCGCGCTCGAGAGCAGGCCGCCGACCGTCCGGTTGACGTTGCGGATCGCGAACTCGCCGGTCACCGGCTTGCGGTGGTCGATCGCCTCGCGCGCCGCCTCGATCAGCTTCCAGTCGAGCGCGCCCGGGAGCGGCGAGTCCTGCGGACCGCACGCGGCGCAGAGTGGCGCCTCCCGGCAGCTCGGGCATGGTCAGCACATGCGTGAGGTCGATCCCACGCGCCTTCCAGTGGTCGATGGCGTCGTCGGCCTTCAGGAGGTCGACGCGGCCGATCAGGTCGTCGAACCGCCGGACGCCGACCCGCCGCATGATCTCGCGCGCCTCCTCGGCGACGAAGAAGAAGAAGTTGACGACGTGCTCCGGCGTGCCCGTGAAGCGCCGGCGCAGCTCCGGATCCTGGGTGGCGACCCCCACCGGGCAGGTGTTGAGGTGGCAGGCGCGCATCATCACGCAGCCGGTGGCGATCAGCGGCGCAGTCGAGAAGCCCATCTCGTCGGCGCCCAGCAGCGCCGCCACGACGACGTCGCGGCCGGTCTTGATCTGGCCGTCGGTCTGCACCCAGATGCGGGAGCGCAGGTCGTTGAGCACGAGCGTCTGCTGCGTCTCGGCCAGGCCGATCTCCCACGGCACGCCGGCCGACTGGATCGAGGAGAGCGGTGACGCTCCGGTGCCGCCGTCGAAGCCGGAGATGAGCACGTGGTCGGCGTTCGCCTTGGCCACGCCGGCCGCCACCGTGCCGACTCCGACCTCGGACACGAGCTTGACGCTCACGCGCGCGGCCGGGTTCGAGCAGCGCAGGTCGTAGATCAGCTGCTTGAGGTCCTCGATCGAGTAGATGTCGTGGTGCGGCGGCGGCGAGATCAGGCCCACGCCCGGCGTCGTGAAGCGGATCGAGCCGATGTAGCGGTCGACCTTGTGGCCCGGCAGCTGGCCGCCCTCGCCGGGCTTGGCGCCCTGGGCCATCTTGATCTGCAGCTCGTCGGAGTTGACGAGGTAGTGGATGTTCACGCCGAAGCGGCCGGAGGCGACCTGCTTGATCGCCGAGCGCCGCGAGTCGCCGTTCTTGTCGGGCGTGTAGCGGATCGGGTCCTCCCCGCCCTCGCCGGTGTTGGACCGCCCGCCGAGCCGGTTCATGGCGATCGCCAGCGTCTCGTGCGCCTCGCGCGACAGGGATCCGAGCGACATGGCGCCGGTCGAGAACCGCCTGACGATGTCCTTGGCCGGCTCGATCTCCTCGAGCGGCAGCCACTCCTCCTCGGGCAGCTCCTTGAACTGGAGCAGGCCGCGCAGCGTGGCGCGCCGCGCCGCGTCGTCGTTGACGAGCGTTCGAGTACTCCTCGTAGGTCTCGTGGCCGCCGTGCCGGACCGCGTGCTGGAGCAGCGCGATCGTCTCCGGGTTCCACATGTGGTGCTCGCCGTCGCGCCGCCAGGCGTAGATGCCGCCGACGGGCAGGATGTCCTCGTGCGCGCGCGGGTAGGCCTTGGCGTGCTTGTCGAGCGTCTCGCGTGCCAGCACGTCGAGCCCCACGCCCTCGATCCGCGACGCGGTGCCGGCGAAGCAGCGGTCGATCAGCTCGCTCGAGAGCCCCACCGCTTCGAAGATCTGCGCCCCGTTGTAGGACTGGATCGTCGAGATCCCCATCTTGGAGATCGTCTTGAGCAGGCCCTTGGCGACGCCCTTGACGACGTTCTTGGCGGCCGCGTCCACGTCGTCGACGCCGTGCACCTTGCCGTCGTTGACGAGCTCCCCGAGCGAGTCGAACATCACGTACGGGTTGATGGCGCTGGCGCCGTAGCCGATCAGCGTGGCGAAGTGGTGGACCTCGCGCGGCTCGCCGGACTCGAGCACGAGGCCGGCCTGCAGGCGCGTGCCCTCGCGCACGAGGTGGTGGTGGACGCCGCCGACGGCCAGCAGCGACGGCATGCCGGCGCGCTCGGGGCCGACCGCGCGGTCGGACAGGATGAGGATGTTGGCGCCGTCCACGAGTGCCCGGTCGGCCTCGGCGCACAGGCGGTCGAGCGCCGCCTCCATGCCCGCGGCGCCCTCGGCGATCGGCCACGTGATGTCGAGCGTGCGCGCCTTGAACACCTCGGAGTCGACCTGGCGCAGCTTCTCGAGCTCGTGGTTGCGCAGGATCGGCGTCTGCATCGAGAGCTGGCACGCGTGCTGCGGCGTCTCGTCGAGCAGGTTGCGCTCGGAGCCGACGCCGGTCGACACGCTCATCACGATCGCCTCGCGGATCGGGTCGATCGGCGGGTTCGTGACCTGCGCGAAGAGCTGCTTGAAGTAGGAGAAGAGCGGCGGATGGCTGTCGCTCAGCACGGCCAGCGAGAGGTCGTTGCCCATCGAGCCGATCGGCTCCTCGCCGCGCGACGCGGTCGGCGCCAGCAGCACCTTGAGGTCCTCCTGCGTGTAGCCGAAGGCGATCTGGAGCTGTCGCAGCGGCTCGTCCTGCCCGTGGGCGGGCTCGCGCTCGGGCAGGTCGGCGAGGTGGTTGATGCCGCGCTCGAACCACTCGCGGTAGGGCGCGCGCGAGGCGATCTCCTTCTTGACCTCGCCGTCCTCGACGATCCGCCCGCGCTCGAGGTCGACGAGGAAGATGTTGCCGGGCTGCAGGCGGCCCTTGCGCAGGACGTTCTCCGGCGCCTCGTCGATCACGCCGGTCTCCGACCCGAGCACGACCCAGCCGTCCTTGGTCTCCAGCCAGCGGCCGGGGCGCAGGCCGTTGCGGTCGAGCGTCGCGCCGATCACCTGCCCGTCGGTGAAGGCGACCGCCGCCGGGCCGTCCCACGGCTCCATCAGGCACGAGTGGAACGCGTAGAAGCCCTTGAGGTCCTCGGGCATGTCGTCCCGGCCCTCGTAGGACTCCGGGATCATCATCATCACCGCGTGCGGGACGCTGCGGCCGGCCAGCGTGAGCAGCTCGAGCACGTTGTCGAAGGTCGCGGAGTCCGAGCCGCCGGGGCGGACGATCGGGAGGATCTTCGGCAGGTCGTCGCCGAACAGCTCGGAGGCGAGCTGGGACTCGCGCGCGCGCATCCAGTTGACGTTGCCGCGCAGCGTGTTGATCTCGCCGTTGTGGGCGATCATCCGGTACGGGTGCGCCAGCTCCCAGCTCGGGAAGGTGTTGGTGCTGAAACGCGAGTGGACGAGCGCGAGCGCGGACTTCGTGCGCCGGTCCTGCAGGTCGGGGTAGTAGCCCAGCAGCTGCGGCGCCGTGAGCATGCCCTTGTAGACGACGGTCCGGCTCGAGAAGCTCGGGATCACGAGATCCGGGCCGGCGGCCAGCTCGGCCACGCGCCGGATCACGTAGAGCTTGCGCTCGAAGGCGTCCGGGTCGGTCGCGAGCTCGCCCTCGGCCGCCACCACGAGGTGCTTGATGTACGGCGCGTAGAAGTTGGCCGTGATGCCGACGTAGTCCTTGTCGACCGGGATGTCGCGCCAGCCGACCACGCGCTGGCCCTCGCCCCGGACGGTCTCCTCGAGGAGCGCCTCCAGCTCGGCGCGGCGCGTCTCGTCGTCCTTCGGCAGGAAGCAGACGCAGACGCCGTAGGCGCCCGGCGGCGGCAGGTCCTGGCCGACCAGGCCCCGCATCAGCTCGTCGGGCATCTGGAGCAGGATCCCGGCGCCGTCGCCGGTGTTCGGATCCGCCCCGGCGGCGCCGCGGTGCTCGAGGTTCTCCAGCGCGATGATCGCCCGCTGGACCGTCTCGTGCGTGGGCTCGCCGCTCAGACGCGCCACGAAGGCGACGCCGCAGGCGTCGTGCTCGTATGTCGGGTCGTAGAGGCCGACCGGACCGGTCGGCCGTGGCATGCGAGACATTGCGTTGCTCCCGAGGGCGGCGGCGGGCGGACTACGCAGGAGGCGGAAAGGTAGCAGCGGCTTAGGCGGCTGTCCTCGTCCTCACGGCAATCTTATGCGTCGCTCGCAGCGTTCGCCGTGTCGACCGCCGCGCTGGACGCAACGTTGTTGCGTCGGGGCGCGGAAACGTTGCGTGCTCGAGCCGCCCCTGGACTCAGGCCAGGGCCGATCCGCCGGTATGCAGCGGCCGCCGCCGCTCGCCCAGCGTAGGCCGGTCGACGGCGAGCTCGGTGAGCAGGCGGCGGCCCGAACGTCAACTGCGGCTGGGTAAGGGGGCGGTGAGGTCAGCGGCGGCGATCTGCCGTGGGGCGATCTGTGCACGCTATGCGTGTATTGGCAACCCCAGCGCGCCTTGGGGTTGCTGACTCGCGGTATGCGCGAGTAGACAACCCCAGCCGCCGAAATCCAACCGCGCCGCCCGCTCAGCCGCCCCCTTACCCAGCCGCAGTTGACGTTCGCCGACACAACGACGCGTCAAGGGCCGCCGTCAGGCCCCGGCGCCCAGCAACCCGGCCCGCGCCGAACCGCAGGCCGCGTCGTAGACCGCGGCTACCTCCTCGGCCAGCGCCGGCCACGAATACCGCTCGCGGGCGATCTCGGCGCCGCGCGCGCCGCGGCGCACCCGCTCGGCCGGGCAGTTGACGGCGTGCACCAGCGCGTTGGCCAGCGAGACCACGTCGTCGGGCTCGACCAGCCAGCCGGTCTCACCGTGGCTGACGATGTCCGCCGGCCCCCACGCGTCGACCGCGATCGCCGGCAGCCCGCACGCCATGCCCTCGACGAGCACCTGCCCGAACTGCTCCCGCACCGACGGGAGCACGACCACGTCGGAGGCGGCGAGGAAGGCGGGCAGCTCGTCGTGGCCGTGCCAGCCGGCCAGGAAGACGTCCTGCGCGCCGGTCCGCTCGATCGCCTCGAGCGGGTGCTCACCCTCCCACTCGCCGGGGAAGCCGCCCACGATCACCAGCGGGGCGCGGCGCGCGAAGCCGGGCCGGGCTCGCGTGTGGGCCTCGATCAGCAGCGGCAGCCGCTTGACCTCCGTGAAGCGCCCGACGTACAGCAGCACCGGCGTCTCGCCCTGCTCGTCCTCGAAGGCGGCGAGGTCCGCCTCCTCGTAGCGCGACGCGCACGCCGCCGGGGCCCCAGCCGCGCGGCTCGTCGACGAGGTGGCGCCGCCAGTGCGCGGCATGATCGAGGTGGCGCGGCCGGAACGCCACCGGGTCGTAGCCGTTCGGCACGAGCACGCAGCGCTCGGGATCCAGCCCCAGCAGCTCCTCGGCGCGCGCGACCTGCGTCTCGGACAGCACGATGACGCGCTCGCAGGCGGCCGCCCAGGCGCGCATGCGGTCGACCCACGCCGCGGCGTGCGCCCAGCGGGACTGCGCCGCGGCGATCGCCTCCAGCATGAGGAGCTCGGTCCCGTGCAGGTGGCCGACGATCGGCACACCTGGGGCGACCCGCATCGCGGCCTCGTGGATCGGGGTCAGGTGGTGCAGGTGCAGCACGTCGGCGCGCGCGGCGCCGACCGAATGCAGCGCCTTGCACCAGGCGGCCACCTGGCGCTCGTACTCGTCGTCGTCGAGCGAGGCGAAGACGCGGTCCGGTGCGTCCGGCCGGTCCTCGTATGACGGGTGCATCGGCGGGTCGGCCTGCATCGGATCGGCCGCCTCCAGCGCGGCCGTCATGTCCAGCGGCCGCACGTCGAGCCCCGCGTAGAAGTCGCGCGCGTCGCCGGGTTCCCCGGGGCGCGTCAACGAGCCGGACAGCACGCTCACGTCCCAGCCGGCGGCGCCGAGCGCGGCGGCCAGGTTGCGCGCCACGTGCGCGGAGCCGCCGCGCGGGAAGAAGGCGAGCCCCATCACCGCTCGCCGCCGCTGTGAACGAGATGTGACCAGGCGGTGACCATACCCCGACGAGCCGCCGGATAGGCGGCTGGCCGGGGAGGTCTGTCAGGTGCCTAGCGGCCCTCGACTGCCCTCAGCACGAGAGCCGTCGAGATGGAGCGCCCGCCGGGCTCCGGAATCTCGAAGTCGGCCCGCGGGAGATTCTGCAACCGCCCGCCGGAGACCAGCGCCGCCGAGCCGCCGCCGTCGAGGTTGAGCGCGTCCCGGCAGCCGAGGGCGATCATCAGGCGGGCGAGCTCGACGAGCGTCATCCCGGCGTCAAGGCGCGAGCGGCCGTCGCACACGACGGCGAAGATGCGATCGCCGGCCAGGCCCAGCGCGGCACGCGGATGGCGGCCGACCGTGGGGTCGGGATCGAACTGGTGCGCCGCCGCCTTGAAGCCCTCGTCGTCGGCGTCGGGGTCGTAGGCGACCTCGCCGTCGGCCACGAGCAGCGGCCCTGCCTGCAAGAGGTCGCCGCGCGGGTCGGGCTCGATCGCGTCGCGGCGCGCGATCCGCGACCGGCCGCCCTCCACGTGAACACAGGCTCGGACGGCGTGCCATGGCGCGTCGAACGGGACGTGCTCGCGCTCGACGCCGTGCGTGCGCACCTCGCCCAGCGGCGCGCCGCCGGGCTTGGCGAAGAAGCCGCCGACCAGCGCCTCGCGGACGCCGTGGCGCCGGCACCACGGCTCGAGCCGGTCCTGGCCCGGCAGCACGACGACCTGGAGCTCGGTCAGCTCGGCGTCGTAGACGGCGACGTAGACCGTGGTCCTGGCACCCCCGGCGAGCAGGAGGCGGCCGCGGCGGCTGCGCCCGTCGGCCGGCGCGAGCGCGGCCACGGGGAGGTTCGGGGCTGCCATGCGTCCAGCTTCGGCGGTCCGCGAGGCAACCCCGTAAACGGCCTGTTACCAGGGGAAAATCGTTCTGTGAAGCGGTCCCGTAAGCTCGCCGCGTGCTCGAGGCGCCCGTCCGCGAGGTCACCGTGCTCGCCGCCGGCGGGACGATCGCCATGTCGCCGGCGGCGGACGGCGGCGCCGTGCCGAGCCTCGACGCCGACGCGCTCGTCAAGGCCGTGCCCGATCTGGCGCAGGTGGTCGGCCTCCTGGCGCGCACGGTCAACACGCGCCCGAGCGTGCAGCTGACCGCGGCCGACGCGCTCGACATCGCGCGCAGCGCCGCCGCCGCGGCCGACGGCGGGCGCGGAGTCGTGGTCACCCATGGCACCGACACGCTCGAGGAGGTCGCGCTGCTGTGCGACCTCCTCTACGCCGGCGAGCCGCCGATCGTCTTCACCGGCGCGATGCGTCACGCCTCGGCGCTTGGGGCCGACGGGCCCGCGAACCTGTTCGACGCCGTCGTGGTGGCGGGCGCGGCGGGCGCCGAGGGCATGGGCGTCCTGATCTCCTTCGCCGGCGCCGTCCACGCGGCGCGCGCCGTCCGCAAGGCCGACTCGACTGCCCCGGACGCCTTCGCCTCGCCGCGGCTGGGCCCGATCGGGCGCGTCCAGGAGGGGCGCGCCTGGATGGCGCGACGGGTCGAGCGCTTCCCACCCGTGCCGGTCGCCTCGCTCGACGCCACGGTGCACATCGTGCCGGCAGCCCTCGGCGCAGACGGCACGCTCGTCGACGCGGCGCTGGAGGCGGGCGCCGACGGCATCGTCGGCGTCGTCCTGGGCGCGGGCCACACGCCGCCGCCGTTCCTGGCCGCGCTCAAGCGCGCCGCCGCCGGCGTCCCGGTCGTGGTCACCGTGCGGCCCGAGCGCGGCTCGATCCTGCGCGGCACCTACGCCTTCGAGGGTGCCGAGCGCGACCTCCGGTCCGGCCCGCTGATCTGCGCCGCCGCGCTCACGCCGGCCGCGGCCCGGATCAAGCTGATGGCGTGCCTCGGCGCGGGCTATGCCCGCGGCGCGATCGCGAGCGCGTTCGTGCCGGACGATTTCTAATTTTCACACGACGATCACGCCGTAGCATCGACCCGGTAACGAATTCCCCGCGTTTGCGGGCCATTCTCGGCCCCATGAGCCGCGCAGACCTGCACTGCCACTCAGCCGCCTCCGAGGTCTCGAAGCTCGGGGTCCAGCGCGAGGTCGGGCTGCCCGAGTGCGCGACGCCGCCCGATGAGGTCCACGCCCTGGCCAAGCGCCGCGGCATGGACTTCGTGACGATCACCGACCACGACACGATCGCGGGCGTGCTCGACATCGCCGATCGCCCCGACGTGTTCATCTCGGAGGAGCTGACCGCACGCTTCCGCGGCGAGCCGCAGGCCGTGCACGTGCTGTGCCTCGGCATCACGCCCGGCGACCACGAGTGGCTGCAGGCCCACGCCGGCGACGTCGAGACCGTCGCCGCCTACCTGCACGAGCACGAGATCACGTGCGCGCTCGCCCATCCCTTCTACGCCGTCGAGGCCCCGCTGACCGCCCGCCACCGGCGCCGGCTGGCCGAGCTGTTCCCGATCTGGGAGGTCCGCAACGGCTCCCGCGCCCGCGAGCTCAACCTGCCGGCGGCGATCTACATCGACACCCACGGCGGGATCGGCATCGGCGGCTCGGACGACCACGCGGGGGTCGACATCGGGCGCACCTGGTCCGAGACGCCGGCGGCCGCCACGCCGCAGGAGTTCCTCGCCCATGTCCGCGCCGGCCGCGTCGGCGCCTTCGGCGATCAGGGCTCGGCGGCCAAGTGGGCGCACGCAGCGATGGCGCTCGCCGTGCGGTCGCTCGGACGCGACGACGAGGCGGACACGCCGCCCGACCCCGCCGCCGTGATGCGGATGATCGAGCGGATCGTCGTCAAGGACGAGCTGGAGGGCGGCGACCTCGGGCCGCGCGACGCGCGGGCGGTGCTGCGCGCGTGGCTCGAGGCCGTCGAGCTCGACACCGACGAGCACGTGCTGCTCGCCCATCTCCAGGCCGACGGGTTCTCGCACGGCGCGCTCGAGCGCCGGGCGCGCCGCTGCCACGAGCGCAAGCTGGCGGCCGCCGTCGCCCAGGTGAACGAGAGCGCGGACTGGAACGCGGTCGCCGCCGGCGTGTTCGAGGCCTGCGTGGCCGCCGTGCCGTACGCCCCCGCCGCCGCGTTCCTGGCGCGCGAGCGCGAGCGCGTGTCCGGCCGCGAGCGCGAGCCCGTCCGCGTCGCGCTCGTGGCCGACGGCCTCGGCGCCGTCCACGGCGTCAGCAGCACGGTGGCCCAGATCCGCGAGCGCGGGGTGCCCGGCTTCGAGGTCGAGGTGATCGGGACCGACGCGAGCGTCGACCGGCGGCTGAGCGCGGTGGCCGAGGCCGACGTCCCGTTCTACCCCGGCCTGACCGTCGGGGTCCCGAGCCTGCTCGCGGTCGTCGACGCGCTCGCGGACGGCGCGCTACGGCCTGCTGCACGTCTGCTCGCCCGGCCCCGCCGGGGTCGCGGCGCTGCTCACGGCGCGGGCGCTCGGGCTGCCGGTCGCCGGCTCCTACCACACCGAGCTGGCCGCGTACACGGCACTGCGCAGCGGCGACGCGCTGCTCGAGGCGGGGATGACCATGGCGCTGGCGGCCTTCTACGGCCAGTGCGACGCCGTCCTCTCGCCCTCGACCGCCGCCGACGGCGGCCTGCACGAGCTCGGGATCGCCGGCGGGCGCGTCGGGCGCTGGGACCGCGGCGTCGACCTCGAGCGCTTCTCGCCCGCCAACCGCCGCGCAGGCGGCAATCGCCCCCCGGGCGATTCCCGCATCGACGTGCTGTACGCGGGCCGGCTCACCCGCGAGAAGGGCGCCGACCTGCTCGCGGACAGCTTCCTCGCCGCCCGCGCGCGCGACCCGCGGCTGCACCTGCTGCTGGCCGGCGGGGGCCCTGAGGAGGAGGCGCTGCGCTCGCGGCTCGGCAGCGCGGCGACCTTCCTCGGCTGGCTGGAGGGCGACGAGCTGGCCGCCGCCTACGCGTCGGCCGACCTCTTCCTCTTCTGCTCGGCGACGGACACCTTCGGCCAGGTGATCCTCGAGGCCCAGGCCTCGGGGCTGCCCGTGGTCGCGGTGGCTGCCGGCGGCCCGCTGGAGCTCGTGGCCGACGGCCGCAGCGGCGTGCTGTGCCCGGCGCGCGTCGATGACCTCGCCGCGGCCGTGACGAAGCTGGCCGGCTCGCGCGCCGCCCGCGCGCGGCTCGCCCGCGGCGGGCTCGCCGCGGTCGCCGAGCGGACGTGGGAGGCGAGCCTCGCGCAGCTCGCGGCCGGCTGGCACCGCGCGCTCGCGGTCAGCGCGAAGCCCAGCCCCGTGGTCGCCGCGCCTTCGGCGTGATAGAAGCGGGCTCTGCGCCCGCCTGCCCTCGCCATCGCCGCCGCAGTCGTCATGGCGGCGCTGTTCGCGCTCGACGCCGTGACCGGCGACGACATGGTCTTCGTGCCCGGCTACGTCCTCGGGCCGCTGCTCGTCGCGCTCGTCGCCGGCGCGCGTACGACCGCGGCCGTCGGCGTCGCTGGCGACGGTGCTCGGCGCCGTCGGCCTGCTCCAGGACGGCGGCTTCGAGGACCAGGACGTCATCCGCCTCGTGACGGTCGCCGCGGGCTCGGCGCTCGCCGTCTGGATCGCCGCCCTGCGCACGCGCCTCCAGCGCGCCAATGCGGAGCTCGGCGAGGCGCTCGGGCTGCTCGACGTCGTGTTCGCCCACGCCCCGGTGGCGATCGCGCTGCTCGATCGCGACCTGCGCTTCCTGCGCGTCAACGACCGGCTCGCCGAGATCAGCGGCGTCCCGGCCGACCGCCACCACGGCCGGACGATCGGCGCGCTGCTGCCCGACCTGCCGCCCGAGGTGCAGGCGGACGCGGCGCGTGTCGCGAGCACCGGGACTCCGCTCAGCGAGGTCGAGGTCCTCGGCGCCGAGCGCCGCTGGATGGCCTCCTACTGGCCGGTGCGGCGCGAGCGCGGCGGGCCGGCGATCGGGGTCGGCGTGGTGCTGATCGAGGTCACCGAGCGGCGAGCCGCCGAGCGGGCCCTGCGCGAGCAGACCGACCGCTACGAGGCGCTCCTGCACTCGCTGTCCGACGCCGGCGAGGGTCTGGTCGTGCTCGAGCGCGACGGACGCTGCGTCTACGCCAACGCGGCCTTCGAGCAGTTCAGCGGCTACACGTTCCCGGAGCTGGCGGCGATGGACTCGATGCTCGATCTCGTCGCCGAGTACGAGCAGGACGACGTCCGCCGGCGCGTCCTGCTGCGGATCGAGGACGGCGTCGTCGAGCCCGGTCAGCCGCTCACCCTGCGCCGCCGCGACGGCGGCCGGGTCGACCTCGAGATCGGCGGGACGCCGCTCGACATCGAGGATCGCCGGCAGCTCGTGGTGGTGGTGCGCGACGTCACCGCCCGCCGCCGCGCCGAGGCCGAGCGCGAGCGTCTGCTGGCCCGGGCCGCGCTGCTCGCCGAGGCCAGCGAGCTGTTCGACCGGTCACTCGATCAGGAGCTCACGATCCGCCGCGTGGCGCAGCTGTGCGTGCGCGAGATCGCGGAGACCTGCGTGATCGTGCTCGGCGACGGGCCGGAGCGCGTCCGGCGCGTCGCGGCCGCCGCCCGCGACGAGACGCGCGAGCGCGAGCTGCTCGCCGCGCTCGAGCGCAACCCGCTCGAAGGCCGGGCCGGCGAGCCGATCGACGACGTGATGCGCGGGGCCGCGGGGCTCGTGACCGCCACGCCGGCCGGGCTCGGCACGGCGCGCTCGGTGATCGTCCCGCTGCGGGCGCGCGGGCGCGTCCACGGCGTCCTCGCCGCCGGCTTCGACGACCTCGCCGGCAGCAGCGACGACGAGGCGCTCGCGCTGTTCCAGGATCTCGGCGCGGCGCGCCGCGCTCGCGCTCGACAACGCGCGGCTCTACGAGGAGCGCGACCAGGTCGCGCGGACGCTCCAGCGCTCGCTGCTGCCCGGCGAGCTGCCGCACGTCCCCGGCGTCGAGCTGGCCGGCCGCTACATGGCGGCCGGCGAGGGCCTCGAGGTCGGCGGCGACTTCTACGACTGCTTCGAGACCGGCGGCGGCGACTGGGCGCTCGTGATCGGCGACGTCTGCGGCAAGGGCGCAGAGGCGGCCACGCTGACCGCGCTCGCCCGCTACACGCTGCGCGCCGCCGCGCAGCACACGCGGCGCCCGCAGGCGGTCCTGCTCGAGCTCAACGAGGCCTTGCTGCGGCAGCAGCTCGGCTATCGCTTCTGCACCGTGCTGTACGCGACGCTGACGCCGCGCGACGGCCACGTGACGGTCAGCGTGGCCACCGGCGGCCACCCGCTGCCGCTCGTGCTGCGCGCCGGCGGCGCGGTCGAGACGGCCGGGTCGCCGGGCTCGCTGCTGGGGATCCTCGAGGAGCCCGACATCACGCACGACGAGGTCGACCTCGGTCCCGGCGACGCACTGGTGCTCGTCACCGACGGCGTCACCGAGGCGACACCTGAGGATCGCGAGTCCGGCCCGGGCCGGCTGACCGCCTTGTTGTCCGGCTACGCCGGAGCCGGGGCCGCGGCGATCGCGGAGGCCGTCGAGCGCGACGCGCTGGAATCGCAGAACGGGGCGGCGCGCGACGACGTCGCCGTCCTGGTGGCGCGCGCCGGTGGCAGCCGAGGCGGACCGTTTGCCGCCGCCGCCGCGGGGGTAGCGGCAGCGTCGTGAAGCTGCTGGTCGTCACGCCCGAGCCGGTCGACGGGAACCTGCTGCGCGCCACGCTCGGCGACGAGGTCGAGGGCGCCGAGGTGCTGGTCGTCTCGCCCGCCACGAACCAGTCGCCGCTCGCGTTCTGGGTCTCCGATCCCGACGAGGCGATCTACGAGGCCGAGGTCGCGCAGGAGGAGACCGTCGAGCGCCTCGAGGAGGAGGGCATCGACGCCGCCGGCGACACCGGCGAGAGCGAGCCGGCGCTGGCGATCCAGGACGCGCTCGCCACCTTCGACGCCGACCGGATCGTGATCTTCAGCCACGCGGGCGAGAAGGACTACCGCGAGGAGGCCGGGCTCGACGACGTCGAGGAGCGCTTCGGCGTCCCGGTCACCCACGCTGAGATCTCTCGATAGCCCGGGCGATCGCCTCGGCGCCGACGAGCCGCTCGAACGGCCCGATCACCGTCCACAGCGTGCGCAGCCGCACGCTCGCCGCGCGATCGACAGGCGCGACGCGCGCCTCGCTCACGAGCGCGCTGCCGTCGCGGCCCTCCTCGACCCAGTGGCCGAACAGGACACGGACGGTGCCGGGCTCGTCCCAGCGCGCGAAGTCGTCGGGGCCGCCGAGCCGCGGGTAGTCCCGCGCGAGCGTCCAGATCCGCCCGCAGAGCCCCGCGACCAGGTGACGCTCGCCCTCGTCGAGCACGGTGAACGGGTACGCGCGGAAGAGCTCGCCGTAGGTGAGCCGTCCGTCGAGACCGGGGATCCGCCAGCGCACGAGCCGTCCGAGCGTCCGGGTGTCCGAGAGGCGGACGGCGTTGGCCGCGCGCCAGAGCTCGTCCGGATCCGAGGCCACGGCGCGCCGGTGGTGCGTGCGTACGGTCGGCTCGGGGAGCCAGGTGTCGAGGCGGGTATCGTCGGCGGCTCGCATGCGGTTGATCCAGCACAAGCGGGAGGCGTACTGGTTCTACCGATTCCTGTCGCTCGGCTACGACGACTGGATCAACCCGCTGTTCTGGACGCCGCGCATGCGCTCGCAGGCGCTGGCCGCCGCGCGGCTCGACCGGCCCGGCCTCGACACGCTCGACGCGGGCGCCGGCACCGGCTTCACGACCGAGGGCATAGTGGCGCAGGTCGACCCCGCGCGGATCACGATGCTGGACCAGAGTCCCCACCAGCTCGCGCGCGCCGGCCGCCGGCCCGCGCTCGCGGGCGTCCGGCGGCTGCTCGGCGACGCCGAGTCGCTGCCCTTCGCGGACGACGCCTTCGACCGCTACGTGTCGGCCGGCAGCATCGAGTACTGGCCGGACCCGCAGCGCGGGATCGCGGAGGCCTACCGCGTCCTGCGCGCCGGCGGCGTCGGCGTGGTGGTCGGCCCGGTGCGGCCCGCGGGCCGGATCGTCCGCGCGCTGGCCGACCTGTGGATGCTGTTCCCTTCGCAGGAGCAGTACCGGGAGTGGTTCGAGCGGGCCGGCTTCACGGACGTGAAGCTCACGCCGGTCGCGCCCGACTGGTACCGGGACACGCGCGTGCCCTACGCCGTGGCGGTGTCGGGCACCAAGCCGGTTCCCGGGCCGTCGCCGCTGCCGCTCGAGCCGCCCCGTGAGCAGCTCGCCGCCCCGCTGACCCTCGCGGCGCGGGCGCGCGCCGCCGCGCGCTTCGCCGCCGGCTCGCTGGCCGGCCTGGCGTTCGTGCCGATCGCCCTCGTGATGACGCTGCGAGCCCGCCGGGAGCGCCGGTGACCAGCCACGCCGCGGCCGTGCGGCGCACCGGGGTGCTCGGCGCGCTCGGCGTGCTGTGGCGGTTCTCGCGCCCGCACACGCTGCTCGGCACGTTCATCAGCGCCACCGGGCTGTACCTGATCGCCGTCGCCTCGCTGCCGGGGAGCGGACTCGACCACCTGTTCTGGGTGATGGTCGCGGGCGCCGGGGTCAACGTCGCGATCGTCGGCGTGAACCAGCTCACCGACGTCGAGATCGACCGCGTCAACAAGCCGCACCTGCCGCTGGCGTCGGGCGAGCTGTCGCGCGAGGGTGCCTGGCGGATCGTGGCCCTGGCCGCCGCCGTGCCGGTGGTGCTCGCTCTGACCCAGGGGGTGCTCGAGACGCTTGCGGTGCTCACCGCACTGGCGGTCGGCGCGGCGTACTCGCTGCCGCCGGTGCGGTTGAAGCGCTTCCCTGTGGTCGCCGCGGTCTGCATCTCGGGCGTGCGGGCGGTGGCCGTCAACCTCGGCATGTACGGCCACTTCAGCCTCGCCTTCGGCGGGTCGCTCGTCATCCCGGACGCCGTCTGGGCGCTGACGCTGTTCGTGCTGCCGTTCTCGTTCGCGATCGCGGTGCTCAAGGACGTGCCCGACCGCGAGGGCGACCGGCGGTTCCGGATCGCGACGTTCACCGTGCGGCTCGGCCCGCGGCGCGCCTTCCGGCTCGGCCTCGCCGCCCTGGTCGCGGCCTACGCCGGGATGGCGGTGCTGGGACCGCTGCTGGTCGACGACGCCGACGGAGCGGTGCTCGCGCTCGGACACGGGCTCGCACTGGCGCTGCTGCTGGTCTGGGCGCGTCGAGCCGATCCGGCCGACCCGGCGGCCTTCACGGGCTTCTACCTTCGCGTGTGGGCGCTGTTCTTCCTGGAGTACGTGCTCGTGCCCGCGGCCGTGCTGGCCGCCTGAGCGAACGTCAACTGCGCTGGGTAGGGAGGCTGGGGAGCCGGCCGCGCGGCTTATCTCCAAGCGGATGGCGCTTTGACCGGCATATGTCCGGTCAAGGCGCCATCGGCACCGGCGCATGGCGCTTTGACGTCGTCGAGCAGAGGCGCCACGGACCGCCGGTGCGGCCGACCTCGCCGCCCCCTTACCCAGCCGCAGTTGACGTTCGCCGGCGCCACCAGACCGTCCGCGAGTCGACAGACTCGCCGGTGAGCGACACTGCCGGATGGTGAACGTTTTCCGCGTGGAAATATGGACCATGAGTCGAACATCGGGTTTGTTCGGTGGACACTTTGGAGTGGACGGCTGGACGGCCCTCGGGTAATGTCCCGCTCGATGTCGCTGGCTTATGACGCCGAGCGGCCGGGTCGCCAGCCGCTGTCGGGGAAGACAGCTGCGGCCCCGAGCCGCTTCTCGCGCCCGGGTGGTCGCCCGGCCGCGAACACCATCACTGCCAGCCAGGCACGAGCGGCACGCCAGCGCGAGGCGCGCCGCGACGAGCAGGCTGTAGCGGCCTGGCTGCGCGAGCTGGCCGGGCGCCCGCGCTAGCGCCCGGTACAGCACTCGTACGCGCCGGTGGTCGCGCCCCCGCGGAGGTGGGGCGCCACCGCTGCCACCGGCGTTTCACGCCGCCCGGGGCCGGGCACGGTTTCATAAGAGGGGCACCCCCGACCCCAGGAGAGACCATGACCCCGCTGAAGCAGCTCGCAGAGCACGGCCAGAGCGTCTGGATCGACTACCTGTCGCGCAAGTTCGTCCACGAGGGCGACCTCGCCGGGCTCGTCGAGGACGGCGTGGTCGGCGTGACCTCCAACCCGACGATCTTCCAGGGCGCGATCGCCGAGGGCGACGCCTACGACGACCAGATCCGCGCGCTGTCGGCGAGCGAGGACGACCCGAAGGAGATCTTCCTGGCGCTCGCGCGCGATGACATCCGCGCGGCGTGCGACGTCCTAGGGACCGTCTGGGACGAGGGCAACGGCAGGGACGGCTGGGTCTCGCTCGAGGTCGACCCGAACCTGGCCCATGACACCGAGGGCACGATCGCCGAGGCCAAGCGCCTGCACGCGCTGGTCGAACGCCCCAACCTGCTGATCAAGATCCCCGCCACGCGCGAGGGCCTGCCCGCGATCGAGGAGACGATCGCGAGCGGGATCCCCGTCAACGTCACCCTGATCTTCTCGCTCGAGCGGCACCGCGAGGTCGCCGAGGCGTATGTCCGCGGCCTCCAACGGCTCGTCGACGACGGCGGCGACCCCTCGAGGATCGCCTCGGTCGCCTCCTTCTTCGTCAGCCGCGTCGACACCGAGGCCGACCGGCGGCTCGACGAGATCGGAGGCCACGACGAGCTCAAGGGCACGCTGGCGATCGCCAACGCCAAGCTCGCCTACGCGACGTACCACGAGGTGTTCTCCGGCGCCGAGTGGGACCGGCTCGCGCAGGCCGGCGCCACCCCGCAGCGCTGCCTGTGGGCCTCGACCTCGACCAAGAACCCCGCCTACCGCGACGTGATCTACGTCGAGGAGCTGATCGGCCCCGACACGGTCAACACGATGCCGCGCGAGACCGTCGAGGCGTTCCAGGACCACGGCAAGGTCGAGCACACGCTCGACCGCGACGTCGACGGCGCGCGGCGCACGCTGGAGGCGTTCGGCGAGGCCGGGATCGACTACGAGGACGTCGTCCAGACGCTCGAGCGCGAAGGCGTCGAGAAGTTCGCCAAGTCGTTCCGCGAGCTGTTCGCGGACCTCGAGGCCAAGCGCGACCAGCTCGTCGCGGCGTAGCCATGGGCGAGCGGACCGAGTTCCGCCGGGAGCTGGGGCAGCAGCTGCGCGTGGACTCGGTCCGCGCCAGCGCCGCCGCCGCCTCCGGCCACCCCACCTCCTCGATGTCGGCGGCCGACCTCATCGCCGTCCTCATCGACGGCCACCTGCGGCTCGACGACCATCTGATCTTCTCCAAGGGCCACGCGTCGCCGCTCTACTACGCGATGCTCAAGGCGACCGGGAGGATCGACGACGCCGAGCTGCTGACGTTCCGCAAGCTCGGCTCCCGGCTCGAGGGCCACCCCACGCCCCGCATCCCGCCCACCGACGTCGCCACCGGCTCGCTCGGCCAGGGCCTGCCGATCGCCGCGGGCGTCGCGCTGGCGGGGGCGAAGCTCGACCGCCTGCCCTATCGCGTCTGGTGCCTGTGCGGTGACTCGGAGATGGCCGAGGGCTCGATGTGGGAGTCGATCCAGCACGCCGGCTGGGAGGGCCTCGACAACCTCGTGGCGATCGTCGACGTCAACCGGCTCGGCCAGACGCGCGAGACGATGCTCGGCTGGGACACCGACGGCTACGTCAACCGCATCACAGCCTTCGGCTGGCACGCGATCGCCATCGACGGCCACGACGTCGACGCGATCGAGGCCGCCTACGCCGAGGCGAAGGCGACCGAGGGCCGGCCGACCGCGATCGTGGCGCGCACGATGAAGGGCCGCGGCGTGAAGGCGGTCGAGGACCAGCCGGGCAAGCACGGCAAGCCGCTCGACGACCCCGAGCAGGCGATCGAGGAGCTCGGCGGCGAGCGCGACCTCAGCGTGCGGCTCGCGGAGCCGGCCGGCGGCACGCCGCACCGGTTCGAGACGACAGAAGGCGAGCTGCCCGCGTGGGAGATCGGCGAGGAGGTCGCCACCCGCAAGGCCTACGGGGAGGCGCTGACCGCGCTCGGCAACCTGCGCGGCGACGTCGTCGCGCTCGACGGCGAGGTCTCCAACTCCACCCACTCCGAGGACTTCCGCGCGGCCCACGAGGACCGCTACTTCGAGATGTTCATCGCCGAGCAGCAGCTGATCGCCGCGGCCGTCGGCTTCCAGGTGCGCGGGTGGGTGCCGTTCGCGTCGACCTTCAGCGCCTTCCTCACGCGCGCCTACGACTTCATCCGCATGGCGGCGATCTCGCGCGCCGACATCCGGCTGAGCGGCTCGCACGCCGGCGTCTCGATCGGCGAGGACGGGCCGTCGCAGATGGCGCTCGAGGACATCGCGGCGTTGCGCGCCGTGCACGGCTCGACGGTCCTGCACCCGAGCGACGCGAACCAGACTGCGCAGCTCGTGGCCGCCATGGCCGACACCGAGGGCATCTCCTTCCTGCGCACGCTGCGCGGCAAGACGCCGGTGCGCACGCCCGCATCCGAGAACGTGCGGATCGGCGGCAGCCGGATCGTCCGCGGCAGCGACGCCGACGACGTGGCGATCGTCGCCTGCGGCATCACCGTCGACGAGGCCGACCGTGCCGCGGAGGCGCTCGAGCGCGAAGGCATCGGCGCCCGCGTGCTCGACTGCTACTCGATCAAGCCGATCGACGCCGACGCGCTGCGCGCCGCCGCGCGCGACTGCGGAGCGATCGTGACGGTCGAGGACCACTGGCCCGAGGGCGGGCTCGGCGACGCCGTGCTCGAGGCGCTGGCCGACGCCGACGACCGCCCGCGCGTCACCAAGCTGGCCGTGCGCGGGATGCCGGTGTCCGGCACGCCGGAGGAGCTGCTGCACGAGGCCGGGATCGACGCCGAGGCGATCGCCGCCGCCGCCAGGTCGCTCGTGGGCGCGCGGGCGAGCTAGTCGGGCTCGCCCGGCGTCTCGTCGGCGATGTCTTCGGCCGGGAGCTCCTCGGCGGCATGGACGCTGCACAGAAACGGGCCGCCCGCCTCACGCGCGGCCTCGATCTCCAGCCCCGTCAGCCGGGCTCCGCAGACCGCACACGTATGCTCGAGCGTGTCTTCGAGGGTGCGCTCTTCGAGGTCCATGAGAGCATGAAAGCGCATCCGCTCCTCGGCCGCCTACAGACCCTTCGGCAGCGCCTGCTCGAGCTCGGCCACGGGCGCGAACAGGTCGCCGTGCTCGACCACACGCTCGATCACCTCGGAGGCGGTGAACACGAGATCGTCGGGATCGCGCGACTCGGTGACCGCCTCCACCTCCTCCCAGGCCAGCGGCGTCGAGACGGTCGGCTGGGCCAGTGCCCGCAGCGAGTACACGCAGACCGTGGTCTTGTGCCGCGAGTTCTGGCTCCAGTCGACGAACACGCGGCCCTTGCGCAGCGTTTTGCTCATCTCCGAGACCACCAGCTTGGGACTCCGCCGCTCGAGCAGCTCGGCGATGGCCTTCGCGAAGGGGCTCGTCTCCCGGTAGGTCACCGGCGTGTTCAGCGGCACGTAGACCTGCATCCCCTTCGAGCCCGACGTCTTCGGGAACGCCTCCATCCCGAGATGCTCGAAGACCGTCCGCAGCTCGAGCGCGACCTCGGCGCACTCGACGACCGTGGCCGGCGCGCCGGGATCGAGATCGAACGCGACCACCGTCGGCCGCGAGTAGTCGGCGCCCGTCGCCAGCGAGGCGTGCAGCTCGAGGTCCGCCAGGTTGGCCAGCCACACGAGCGTGGGCAGGTCGTCGGCGAGGCAGAAGTCGATCCTGCCGCCGCGCGCGCGGCTGCTGTCCGCCGCCACGGTGCGCACCCAGGGGGGACGGTGCGAGGGGCACTGCTTCTCGTAGAAGTGCGGCCCCTCGACCCCGTCCGGATAGCGCTTGAGCGTCAGCGGCCGCCCGCGCAGGTGCGGGAGCAGGGCGGGCGACACGCGCGTGTAGTAGTCGATGACGTGCCCCTTGGCGAAGCCCGCCTGCGGGTACATCGGCTTGTCGAGGTTCGACAGCGACAGCGTGCGGCCCTCGATCTCGACCTCGACGCGCTTGGGGGCCACCCGCGGCAGACTAGAGCAGGTCGCCGCGCGCGCAGTCGACCTCGAACCAGACCGCGGTGCGGCGCCCCTTGCGGATGCCCCAGCGCGTGGCCACCCGTTCGACGATGTGGAGGCCGAGCCCACCGCCGCCCGTCAGGTCGGGCGCGCGCTGCCCCACCAGCCCCGGCACGACGCCGGGGTTGAGGACCTCGACGAAAAGGGCCGCCGGGCGGCCCTCGAAGCGAACATGCAGCTCGGCTCCTGCGTGTGCGCCGCCATGGCGCACGCCATTGGCGACGAGCTCGGTGACGAGCAGGGCAACGTCAGGAAGCACCGCATCGGGGACGCGGCCGCTCAGCTCGTCGTGAACCAGGCGCCGGGCGCGGGATGCAGCATTGGGTCCCCCTGGAACGTCAGCCTCGACGGCGAACGTCTCCATATCGGGCTCCTCCCCGTCAGCCGTCTGACCGAAGCCGGAAAGCCGCGCTAGGGTCTGGTTACTGACGCGCGCGACGACGACCTGCGCGCGGGAATAATGTCCGGGATACCGGAGTGGTGCATTGACGGACCGACAGGTGACACCGCTGCTCGAGCTGGACCCCGACCTGGGCCAGCTCCTACAGGAGGAGCGCCTGGCCACGGCCAAGCGCGAGCTCCGCGTGGCGCTCCGCACGCTGGAGACCGGTCCCTGGGACGCCGAGCGGCTGGCCGGCACCAGTCCCGAGCACGTCGGGCTGTTGGTGCTGGAGGGCGTCATCGCGCACGAGGTGCTCGTCTCGGACACGATCAGCACCGAGCTGCTCGGACCCGGCGACGTCGTACGCCCGTGGCGCCTGCACGACGACGCCACGCTGCTCCGCCACACGATCCGCTGGAACGTGCTCTCGCGCAGCCGCGTCGCGCTGCTCGATCGCAGGTTCAACGCGGAGCTCGGCCGCTATCCGGAGGTCGCCGCAGCGATCATCGACCGCGTCAACGAGCGCGCGCTGCGACTCGCGGTCACGCAGGCGATCTCCCAGCTCAACCGGGTCGACCGGCGGCTGCTCGCGCTCTTCTGGCACCTCGCGGAGCGCTGGGGCCGGATGACCGCCGGTGGCGTGGCCCTGCCGATGACGCTCTCGCATCGCATGCTCGGCCAGCTCGTCGGCGCCCGCCGGCCGACCGTCTCGACCGCGCTCGGCGAGCTCGTCCGGGAGGGTGAGCTGGAACGTCGCGAGGACGGCACCTGGCTGCTGACGGGCACGCCGGTCGGCGTCCCCGCCCCCGAGATCGAGCGCGTGATCCCCATGCGGCGGCGCCTCCTGCCGCCCGAACCGCGCCGGCGCGCCGTTCGCGAGCGGCCACCCGCGAAGGTGATCCCGCTGCCCGGTGACCGCGCCGTGCCCGCGCCGCTGCGGGGCGCCGAGATGGCCGCCGCGCTCCAGCGCGTGCGCGAGCAGTGCGAGCTCCAGCTCGAGGAGCTGCGCGAGGTGTTCGTGACGAGCGCCCAGCTCGCCGAGCACACCGGCGAGCTGCGCGAGCGCTGCCGCGCGACCCGGGGGGCGGTCTCGGCGGCGCCTCGGCGGGTGGAGCGCGCGAGCAGCGCCTGAACGCCGTCAGCCGCCGGCCGTCGGCTCCGTGGTCCGCTGCTCGGCGAGCCGGCGCGAATGCGCCGCGTGCTCGTGCTGGAGGTCGAAGGCCAGGCGCTGGGCGGCGGCTGCCCGCTCGTGCGCCTGGGCCTCGCGCTCGCGCTCGCGTCGTACGGCGTCGGTCGTGGCCTTCTCGGCGTGCGCACGGGCGCGCTCCGCGCGTGCCCGGGCCGCCTGCTCGCGTTCCGCAGCCCGCTGCGCACGCTCGTGGGCACCGCGCTCGAAGGCCTCGAAGTCCGGCTCCATGTCGCGCTGGCCGCCCGGCACCTCGGTCCTCAGTCGTGCTCCGCCGTCGCCGGCGTCTCCATCAGGACGATCGCCCCGCGGACGGACGCGCCGTCGCCGTCGCCGGCCGAGAGCAGGGGCAGGATCGTCGTGTCGCACTCGATCGTGCGCCCGCGGCGGTTGACCGCCTCCAGCAGCGACTGCTCACGCCGACTGCCCCCGATGAGCACGGTGCGCAGGGGCCCGGCGAGCTGCTCGACCGGAAGCCCGATGTCGAGCGAGAGCAGGTGGTGCTCGAGCGCCTCGTCCTGGCGCAGGCCCCAGAGGTCCTCGGCGCGGTGGTTCCAGATCTGCACGCGCTGCTGGCGGTCGACGACCGCGACGCCGATCCCGAGCGAGGTGAGGATCGCCTCGAGGAAATCGTTGACGCGGTTGAGGTCGCCGGTCCGGTCGCGGAGCTCGTCGTTGATCGTCTCGAGCTCCTCGTTCGTCGACTGGAGCTCCTCGTTCATCGTCTCGAGCTCCTCGTTGGTCGACTGGAGCTCCTCGTTGGTGGTCTGGAGCTCCTCGTTGGCCGACTGCAGCTCCTCGTTCGTGGTCTCCAGCTCGTCGATCGTGGCCTGGAGCTCCTCGTAGGCGAGCTCGAGGTCGCGCCGGTTGCCCTCGAGCTCGCGCCGCAGGCCTGCGTAGCGGCTCACGTCCTCGAACACGATGCTGACGGCCTGCACCGCGCCGCCATCGGGCAGCAGCGGGGCCGCCGTGACCTCGAGGAGCCGCTCGTCGCCCGTGCGCGGCATGAACCGCTGCTCACCGAGCGCCACCCGGCGGCGCTCGCGGATGGCCTCGTCGACGGCGGCGCGCAGCTCCATCGGCTGCTGGGTCAGCTCGAGCTCCTGCATCGGCTTGCCGACGCTGTCCGGCCCGATGCCGAACAGCGCACGCGCCGGCAGGTTCGCGAACGCCAGCGTGCCGGACAGCGACACGATGATCTGCGGCTGCGGCCCCATCTCGAGCGCTGCGTCGCGGCTCACGCGGTCGACCTGGGCGAGCGGCACGCCCGCGCCGCCGCCGTCGCCCATGCCGGCGACACGAGCCTGGAGCGAGGAGCCGCGGCCGACCTTGCGGAAGATCCGCATCTTGAGGTCGACCGGCGCGAAGACGTCGCGTCGCGTCAGCATCATCTCGGACTTGCCGAGCATGAGCACCCCGTGCTCGCGCAGCGCGAAGTCGAACTGACGCAGGACGCGACCCTGCGTCTCGGCGGTGAAGTACATCAACGTGTTGCGGCAGATCAGGAGGTCCAGGCGCGAGATCGGCGCATCGGAGACGAGGTTGTTGCGCCCGAAGATCACCGTGCGGCGGAGGTCCTTGCGGAACGCGAGCCGCTGGTCGGCGCGCTCGAAGTACTTCTCGCGCAGGGCGTCCGGGATCGAGTCGATCTGCTTCTGGCCGTAGACCCCGAGGCGCGCCACCTGGAGCGCGTCCTCGTCGACGTCGGTGGCATAGATCTTCACGCGCTCGCGGAAGGCCTCGTCGTCGAGCGCCTCGGCCAGCACCATGGCGGCCGTGTAGGCCTCCTGGCCGGTCGCGCAGCCCGCGCACCAGACGCGCAGGGTCTCGTCCGGCTCCTTGAGCGCCAGGAGCGGCGGGAGCACCTCGCGCCGTAGATGCTCCCAGGCCGGCGGGTCGCGGAAGAACTCCGTGACGTTGATCAGCAGCATGTCGAAGAGCTGCTCGTACTCCTCCGGATTGACCTCGAGGTGGTCGAGGTAGTCGCTGAAGCTCGTGCAGCCGACCGAGTCCATCCGCCTCCGGAAGCGCCGCTCCAGGCTCGTGCGCTTGTAGCCCGTGAAGTCGAAGCCGCGCGAGCGCTTGAGGAACTCCAGCAGAGCCTCGAAGGCCGGATCGCGCTCGGTGACCGTCATACAACCACCTCGCCCGCGGTCATGACCAGCCCGGGACCGCGCCCGGCGAGGCGCACGAGCTCCGGGCCGATCTCCGCCGCGGTCAGGATGGCGTCGACGTCACCGACCGCGTGGATCGCGCTCTCCGGCATGCTCGCGACCAGCGCGTCCTCCGGATCCTGGACGATCACAGCACCGCCCGCCCGCTTGACCGCCAGCGCTCCGATGCTGCCGTCGCCGAGCGCGCCCGACAGGACGACCGCGACGGCGCGCTCGCCGTATGCCGCCGCGAGCGACCGCAGCATCGGGTCCACCGCGGGGCGCACGCCGTTTTCCTTCGGCCCCCGTCCGAGCTCCAGCCGCCCCGCCGCGACCGTGAGGTGCCGGTCGGGCGGCGCCACGTAGACGCGTCCCGGCCGCAGCGGCTCGCCGTCGGACGGCACGTCGACGTCCAGGGCGGTCTGGCGGTCGAGGATCGGAGCCAGCAGGCTCCGGCCCGCGGCGGGCACGTGGAGGACGATGCAGATCGCCGCCTGGAGGTCGTCCGGAAGCGCCCGGACGATCCGGATCAGGGCGTCCACGCCGCCCGCTGAGGCTCCGACGCCAACGGCACGAGCGAGCCCGCGCCGTTCGGCGACATTTCGATCCACACCGTGAGACTACGCCTGTCCGGTGCTCACCGCTCGGATTCCGGCGGCGGGTCGGCGAGCTTCAGCTCGCCGTCCATCCCGGTCAGCCGGAAAACGCGCTGGACGACGTCGTCTCCCGGCACGATGGCGAAGCGGAAGCCGCCGTCGCGGGCGGCGGCGTCCCAGCGGATCACCAGCCTCAGGCCCGTCGAGTCCATGAACGTGAGGCCGCGCAAGTCCAGCACGATCTCGGCGCAGCCCTCCTCCTGCAGCGCCTCGAGGGCGGCCTCGACGCGGTGCACGCTGTCGAGGTCCAGCTCGCCGAGCGGCTGGACCGAGGCCACCGTCCCGTTGCGGGCGACCTCGCAGCGCAGCTCGGTCGGAGGGGTGCTCGAGTCCGTCTCGCCCACGCAGCGGCGAGTCTACCTGCGCACTACGGTCAGAACGGCGATAGGGCCGCTGGCGCGACGCCCACCGGTGCCCTAGAAGTCGGACTACGCCGAGAGCGCGGCTCGTGGGGCCGCTGCCCACACCGAGAGCCGCGGCAAAGCCCGCGGTGCCGACTCTGCGGGTCGCGCGCTCGGTCTCTCCCGTCAGGCGGGGGGTGTGCACACGCTCGCCCCCCGCCGGCGCAAGCGCTGACCCGCAAGCCGACGTTCGGAAACGGACACCTGCATGCCGGGATGCGCTCGCCGCCCGGGTAGCGAGTATCCACGATGGCCAAGAGCGTCCTCGCCGAACGGCCCGCAGCGGGCAGCCGGCCACCTTCCGAGCGCGGGCGACGCCAGCGCGACGACAGGCGTCTCATGCGTCGCCACGAGCGTGGCGACGCGGCGGCGCGAAACGAACTGATCGAGCGCTACATGCCGCTCGCCCGGAGCCTCGCGCTGCGCTATCGCCGTGCCTCCGAGCCGCTCGACGACCTCGTCCAGGTCGCCTCCGTAGGCCTCGTCAAGGCGGTCGATCGCTGGGACGCCGAGCGCGGTCTCGCCTTCTCCAGCTACGCCGTCCCCACCATCCTCGGCGAGCTGCGGCGCTACTTCCGCGACGCGACCTGGGACGTCCGGCCCGCGCGCGACCTGCAGGAGCTGTGCCTGTCGGTCGAGGAGGCGCGCGAGACGCTGTGGGGAGAGCTCGGCCGCTCGCCGACCGTCGCCGACATCGCCGGCCGGCTCGCGCGCACGCCCGAGGAGATCGTCGAGGCCCTGCAGGCGACCGAGGGCCGCTCGGTCCGCTCGCTCGACGCTCCGGTGCACGAGGAGGAGGGCGCGTCGGCCAGCGCCGGCGACCTGCTCGGAACCACCGACCCCGAGTTCGGGCGCGTCGAAGCCGGCGTCACGATCGAGAAGATGACCGGGATCCTCGACGACCGCGCGCGCGAGATCCTGCGCCTGCGCTTCCAGGAGGACCTGCTGCAGTCCGAGATCGCCGAGCGCGTCGGCTGCTCGCAGATGCACGTGTCGCGGATCATTCGCAGCTCGCTCGAGCGCCTCTACGCCTACGGTCAGGCCACGTAGATGGAGATCCCGTCGACGCCGGCCGATCCGCCGCAGCCCGTCGTCCCCGACGAGCCCGCCACGCCGGCCGACCCGACACCGGACCGCGAGGCGCCCGCCACGCCGGCCGAGCCGCCCGACGCGCCGCCGCCGGACGACCCGCCGCCGCCGCTGCCGGACGGACCCGAGGTACCCGGCTAGGCTGCGACCCGCTCGAGCGCGCGTGAGCGCTCGCGCTCGTCGATCAGGTCGAGCACCGCCTCCTCGAGAGCCCGGTGGTGGATCGGCAGCTCGCCCGGCTCGCCGCCGCCCGCCTCGTGCACCGGCTTGCCGATGATCAGGCCGCCCCGGTAGGCGTCGAACACGCGCGGGTCGATGTAGGACGCGCGGCACACCGCCGGTGTGTTCCCGAGGTAGTGCGCGACCTCCTTGATCGCGCGCGTGATCGCTCGCTTGCGTCCGGTCGTCGTGCTCGCCACCTCGCCGCTCACGGACAGTGCCACGGCGGCCAGCAGCGTCGCGTTCCAGGTCCGGAAGTCCTTGGCCGAGAAGTCGGCCCCCGTCGCCTCCTTCAGGTACGCGTTGATGTCGTCGGAGCGCAGGTCGCGCCACCGGCGCCGCTCCTTGTACGCGAGCAGCTGGCCGCCACCGCCGCGCCGGCGCTTGAGGGCGGCCACGATCTCGGCCCCCTTCGCGTCCACGACCGCCTGCACGCGCCGGATGCCGCTCTTGGCCGGGTAGTCGAACACCATCTCGCCGTCGCGCGCGACCGTCACGTGCTCCCTGCACATGGTCGCGAGCCCGTAGGACTCGTTCTGCGCCGCGTACTGCTCAGAGCCGATCCGGAAGAAGCCGCGATCGAGCAGCCGCACGGCGCATGCCAGCACGCGCTCGCGGCTCAGCTCGTCGCCGTCGAGATCGTCCGCGACGTGATCGCGCAGCGCCGGGAGCGCGTGCGCGAACTGCACCATGTCGTCGAACTTCTCGGCGTCGCGCCGGGTGCGCCAGTCGTCGTGGTAGAGGTACTGCTTGCGGCCGGCGGCGTCAATTCCGGTCGCCTGGAGGTGTCCGCGAGCGTGCGGGCAGATCCAGACGTCCCGCCAAGCGGGCGGGATGCCGAGCTCGCGGATGCGCGCGAGATCCTCCGGGTCGGTGATGAGGTCGCCTTCGTCGTCGCGGTACTCGAACCCGCGGCCGCGCCCGCGGCGGGAGATCCCGGGACCTGAGCAGTCGGATCGCAGCAACCGCGTCATGTCGCACACACACTCTTCCCGCGTGCCCGACCTTTAGGCTTGCGTACCGGCGATGCCCAACCTCGAGTTCGAGACCACGCGGAACGGCAGCGTCGCCACGGTGCGCCCGAGCGGCGAGCTGGACCTCTCCGGCGCCGCCGTGCTCGAGGCCGAGCTCGACCGGCTGGCCGACGACCCCGAGCTCGGCGCCGTGGTGCTCGACATGCGTGGGCTCGCGTTCATGGACTCCAGCGGCCTGCGGCTGGTCGTGGTCAGCGACATGCGGGCGCGCGAGGCCGGCCGCCGCTTCTCGCTGATCCGCGGCGACGAGACGGTGCACCGCGTGTTCGAGATCACCCGCATGAGCGACCGGCTCGACTTCGTCGAGGCCGCCGAGGACGCCGGGTGAGGCTCGAGCGCGAGCTGCCCGTCAGTCCCGAGGCCGCCTCCGCGGCGCGGCACGCGCTCGACGGCTTCGACGGCGAGCTCGCGGGCGGCCGGATGCGGGACGTGCGCCTGCTCGTCTCCGAGCTCGTGACCAACGCGGTCCGCCATGCCAACCTCGATGACGGCGATGTGATCGGCCTCGTGGTCGAGCTCGCCGACGACGCCCTGCGCGTCGAGGTCCACGACCCCGGCGGCGGCTTCGTGCCGTCCGCCCCGTCACCGGATCCCGCACGCCCCTCGGGCTGGGGCCTCTACCTCGTCGCCGAGCTGGCCGACCGCTGGGGCGTCGACTCCGACGACCGCACACTGGTCTGGTTCGAGCTGGACCGCGAGGCGGCCGCCGCCTAGCCGGCCGATTGGGCTACGCTCTACGCACAGGGTTCGGGGCAGGGGAGCCTCGAGCTACCAGGAATCGATCGTTCGGCTTGATGCGGGCTTCGCGCGCCGCGCGAGGCCTTCGGCGGGCGCGCGTGCCGATCGGCAGCGCGGAGGGGAGCTTCGCCATGAGGTGCAGACGCTGTGCCGTGCTTGGGCTGGCCGTGCTGGCGGCCGCCCTCTCGCTCGCTCCGGCCGCTTCCGGCCAGGGCGGGGAGCAGCTCGAGATGTACACCCTGGAGGGCAGCGCCGACAGGGTGAACGAGGCCGCCGGCGGCACCGAGCTCGCCGGCGTCCGCCAGACGGCCGCGGGCATCCGGGCACACGCGGTGCTGACGCGCGCGCAGCGTGCCAAGGTCGCCGCGAGCGGCGTGAGGATCAGGCTGACGCGGAACAAGCAGGGCGAGACGGTCACGCAGCAGGCCGCACTGCAGGCGGCCGGCGGCTTCAGCGTCTTCCGCTCCTGGGACGAGCCCGGCGGCATCCGCGACGAGCTCCACGCGATCGCGCAGGACAACCGCCAGGTCGTGAAGCTCGAGGTCCTGGGGCGGTCGCATCAGGGCCGCGAGATCATCGCCCTGAAGGTCACGGAGGGCGCTCGTGACAGGCGCGACGGCTCGCGCCCTGCCGTCCTGTACTCGTCGACGCAGCACGCGCGCGAGTGGATCAGCACGGAGGTCAACCGCCGGCTCCTGCACCACTTCGTCGACGGCTGGAACGCGAAGGACAAGGAGATCCGGGGGATCCTCGAAGACAGCGAGCTGTGGTTCGTCATCGTCGCGAATCCCGACGGCTACCAGTACACGTTCGACCACGACCGGCTGTGGCGGAAGAACCTCCGCGACAACGACGGCAACGGGGAGATCACCGTCGGCGACGGCGTCGACCCGAACCGCAACTTCGACGCGAACTGGGGCTACGACAACGAGGGCTCCTCGCCGGATCCGGCCGACGAGACCTATCGCGGTCCGAGCCCGGCCTCCGAGCCGGAGACGCGGGCGCTGGCGGGCCTGATCGACCGCGTCAAGCCGAGGCTGCACTCGAACGTGCACTCCTTCGGCGAGTGGCTGCTGTACCCGCAGGGCTGGCAGGTCGGCACGCTCGACGCGGACAACCCGCTGTACGTGGCGCTCGGCGGCACCGACGCCGAGCCCGGCGATCCCGGGCTTCAACCCCGGCCAGTCGGCCGACACCCTGTACGTCACCAACGGCGAGACGACCGACTACTCCGAGAGCAGCGCGGGCGCGATCGCGTACACGCCCGAGCTCGGGGAGGGGACGCCGGGCGCCGGCTTCGTGTTCCCGGACGACGAGGCGCTGATCCAGGCGGAGTTCCAGAGGACGCTCGCGTTCCACATGGGCCTCGCCAGGTCCGCGGCAGATCCCGCGAACCCCGTCTCACCGGTCGGCATCGACGTCGAGCCGTTCTACCTCGATCAGGACGACATCGACCCCCAGAACGGGCAGCAGTCGCTGTTCGACTTCAAGTTCGCCGCTCTCCTACGGCGATCCGCAGCCGGTGCGCGTGCTGGCCAAGCGCAGCCTCGGCAAGGTCACGCTCCGCTACCAGGTCAACGGCGGCCGCGTCCAGAGCGGCTCGACCAGCGAGTGGAGCGGCGGTGAGCGCTACGGGGTCGGCAACGACGTCTACTACCACGTGGTCGGCGACCAGGTCACCGGCACGAAGCCCGGCGACAGCGTGAAGGTCTGGTTCACGGCCGGCAAGGAGCAGAGCGACTCGTTCACGTACCGCGTCGTCTCCGACACCGGGCGCCGCGTACTGATCGTCGCCGCGGAGGACTACAGCGGCGCGTCGCCGGTCCAGCCGCCGGGGCCGCACTTCCTCTCGTACTACGCGAACGCGCTGGCCGCCAACGGCGTCGCGTTCGACGTCTACGACGTGGACGCGAACGGCCGCACGGCGCCGGACAACCTCGGCGTGCTGAGCCACTACGACGCCGTCGTCTGGTACACGGGCAACGACGTCGTGACGCGCGAGCCGGGCTGGGGCGGGGGCAACGCGTCGCGGCTCGCGATGCAGGAGCTGCTGGAGGTGCGCGACTTCGTCAACGAGGGCGGTCGCGTGCTCTACGCCGGCAAGGCGGCCGGCCAGCAGTACACGCCGGGCCTCGGCGCGCAGCTCTACGACCCGTTCGAGAACCGGCAGTGCCGCGCCGACCCGGCGATCCAGGCGCGCTGCCTCGCGCTGTCCGGCTCGGGCGACAGCCAGGGCGACCCGATCGAGTACTGGTTCGGGGCGAACATCACCACGGTCGACGGCGGGCTGGACCCGGACACGGGCGAGCCGTTCCCCGTCGACGGCATCGACAACCCGTTCACCGGCCTGTCGTGGAGCTTCAACGGTCCCGACAGCGCCCAGAACCAGACCACGAACTCGTCGTTCATCGCAACCGGCGACTTCCTGCAGGTGACCGATCCGGCGGGCAGCTTCCCGCAGTTCGAGAGCTGGCCGGCGGCCGAGTACCGGAGCGGGCTGTCGGGCCCGTTCGACCCGCACACGGGCCAGTCGTTCATGTGGTCCAACCGGGCCGACGAGGCCTACAAGCGCCTGTCGCGGACGATCACCGTCCCGGCGGGCGGCGCCACGCTCAACTTCTGGTCGAGCTACAACCTCGAGCTGGACTTCGACTACATGATCGTCGAGGCCCACACCGTCGGCCAGGACGACTGGACGACGCTGCCGGACCAGAACGGCCACACGACCAGCGACCTGAGCACCGATGAGTCGTGCACGGGCGGCTGGAGCAACCCGGCCGACGAGGCCAACTTCCTGCACCCGTTCCTCACCCACTACCAGACGTTCGACCCGGCGACCGGCACCTGCTCGTCGACCGGCTCGAGCGGTGAGTGGAACGCGGCGAACGGCGCGTCGGGCGGCTGGCAGCAGTTGTCGTTCGACCTCGGCGGGTTCGCGGGCCAGCAGGTGGAGGTCTCGATCACTGCGCTGAGCGACTGGGGGCTGCAGCAGTTCCCCGGCGTGTTCATCGACGACATCGAGGTCTCGACGGGCGAGGGGAGCACCTCGTTCGAGGACGACGCCGACCCGACGGACGGCTGGACCGTCCCCGGCGCGCCGCAGGACCCGGAGGGGATCGAGGGCCCGAACCTCAACGACTGGGGCCGCCGCGGCGGTCTCGGGATCAAGGAGGGAGCCGCCGTCGCGACCGGCGACACGCTCTACCTGGGGTTCGGCCTGGAGGGCATCACCGACGCCGCGACCCGCAGGGACGTGATGGGCCGCGCCATCGCGTACCTGCTGCGCTGAGGAGGGCGGACGGGCCGGGGCCTCAGGGTCCCGGCCCGGCCGGCGCCGCGCTCAGCGCACTCCGAGCAGCACCTCGACGAGGATCTGGTCGAGCCGCTCGTTGTAGTAGCCGCGCTCCGCCAGCGCGTCGAGCGCCTCGGACTCGGACTTGAGCGTCTCGGGGTCGTCGCCCTCCACCGAGGCCCGCGCCAGCTCTGGCGCCGAGGCCGCCTCGAGCGCCTCCTGCACCTCCGGCAGCGAGTCGAAATGGCGCGCGCGATCGGCCAGCGCCAGGTAGGTGCGCATGCACCCCGTGGCGAAGTCCCACACGCCCTCGAAGTTCTCGTTGCGGTAGGCGTGCGCGTCGAAATGCCGCGGCCCGCTGTAGCCGGCGCGCTCGAGCAGGCGGACGAGCAGGAATGCCTCCTTGAGGTCCTCCGAGCCGAAGCGGAAGTCCTGGTCGTAGCGCCCGACGTCCTGCCCGTTGAGGTCGATGTGGAACAGCTTGCCCGCCCACAGCGCGTGCCCGACGGCATGGTGGAACGACAGCCCCGCCATCGTCTCGTGCGCGACCTCGGGGTTCAGGCCCACGAGCTCGGGCCGGTCGAGCGTGGAGATGAAGTGCAGCGCATGCCCGACGGTGGGCAGGAAGATGTCGCCGCGCGGCTCGTTCGGCTTCGGCTCGAGCGCGAAGCGGAAGCCGTAGCCCTGGCTCTCCGAGTAGTCGACGAGCACGTTGACGGCCTCGCGGTAGCGCTCGAGCGCGTCGCGCGGGTCCTTGGCGGCGCCGACCTCGGTGCCCTCGCGCCCGCCCCAGAACACGTAGACCTCGCCGCCCAGCTCGGCGCCGAGGTCGATCGAGCGCATCGCCTTGCCGATCGCCGCCCGCCGCACGCGGCGGTCGTTGGAGGTGAACGCGCCGTCCTTGAACGCCGGATGGCCGAACAGGTTCGTCGTCGCCATGCCGACGCCCATGCCGGCCTCGTCGAGCGCGGCCTTCATGCGCGCGACGATCCGGTCGCGCTCGGCCGCGCGGCGTGCCCCACGGGATCAGGTCGTCGTCGTGCAGGCTGATGCCCCACGCGCCGAGCTCGCCGAGCTTCTTGACCGAGTCGACGGGGTCGATCGGCTCGCGCGTCGGCCCGCCGAACGGGTCGCGGCCCGGGGTTGCCGACGGTCCACAGACCGAACGTGAAGCGGTGCTCCGGGCGCGGGGTCAGGTTTGTCCATGCGCCATGCGCATCCTTTCAATCGGGAACGGCGAAGGGGGCGCCGCCGCGGCGACGCCCCCTGCCTGCTCTGCTCGGCCGCGCTACTTCTTCGTGACCGTGATCTGCACCTGGGCGGTGCCGGTCGCCCCGCCCGTGTCGGTGACCGTGACCTTCGCGGTGTACGTGCCGGCCTTCGTGTACTTGTGGCTGGCGGTCCGGCCCGTCGCGGCCTTGCCCCCGTCCCCGAAGTCGTACGTGTAGGTCAGCGCGTCCCCGTCCGGGTCGGAGCCGGTGGCGGTGAACGCGACCGTCAACGGCGACTTGCCGGACGTCGGCGTGGCCGTGAGCTGCACCGTCGGTGCGCGGTTGCCGACGGTCACCACGACCGTGTCGGTATCCGTCCCGCCCCTGCCGTCGCTCACCGTCACCGTGGCCGTGTACGTGCCGGCCGTGGTGTACGTGTGGCTCGGGTTCTGCAGGAGCGAGGTCCCGCCGTCGCCGAAGTTCCACGAGTAGCTGAGCGGATCGCGGTCGGGATCCGACCCGGTTGCGGAGAACTGCACCGCGAGCGGCGGCTTGCCCGCCGTCGGGTCACCCGCCGCCGTCGACGGTCGGCGCGACGTTCCCGGGCGGGTTGTTGACGACGATCTGCACCGTGGCCGTCCCCGTGGCGCCCTTCGAGTCCTTCACGGTGACCTTGGCGTTGTACGTGCCCGGCGCCATGTAGGTGTGGTCCGGGTTCTGCCGCAGCGAGGTGCTGCCGTCCCCGAAGTCCCACGAGTACGTGAGCGCCTGGCCCTCCGGATCCGCGCCGTTGGCCGAGAACGCGACCAGGAGCGGCGCGTTGCCGGTCTTCGGATCGGCCGTGGCCTCCACCGTCGGCGACAGGTTGCAGATGTCCTGCCCCGCGGCGCCCGCGGCGTCCTCGATACCGCCGAGGATGTGCTTCAGGTAGTTCGGCTCCGCGGTGAATGAGTCCTCCGTGTGACCCATGCCCGTGTACCACGAGCGGCCACCGTCGTACTTGTGGCACCACGCGATCGGGTGGTCGTCATCCACCCCGTCGCTGCCGTCGGCCTCGTCGTACGTCGACTCGTCGAGCGACGCGAGGACGTGGACGTTGGCCCGCGGGCTGTAGTCGACGTTGCCGGTCTGCTCGAAGTTGACCGGCTTGTAGTTGTACCACTCGTCGATCCGGTCCCAGCGCGGGGCCGGGAGGCCCTGCGTGGACCGATCGGTCGTGTCCTCGACGACGACCGTGCCCGGGCGCCCGCCCTGCGGCGTCGTGCCGCTCGGGTGACTCAGGAAGTAGCCGCCGACGAGCCGGCCGTACCACTTCCACTCGTACTCGGTGTCGGCCGCGGCGTGGATGCCCGCGTAGCCGCCGCCGGCCCTGATGTAGCGCTCGAACGCCGCCTGCTGGGCGTCGTTGAGCACGTCGCCGGTCGTCGACAGCCACACCACCGCGTCGTAGTGGCTGAGGATCGCGTCGCGGAACGCCGTGGCGTCCTCGGTGTGGTCAACCTGGAAGTTGTTGGCCGCACCGAGCTGCTCGATCGCCGCGTGGCCCTCGTCGATCGAGCTGTGCCGGAAGCCCGCCGTCTTGGAGAACACGAGCACGCGGAACCGCGCATCCGGATCGTCCGCCTCGAGCACGTTGACGGTGAGCGTCCGCGAGGCCGTCGAGCTCACCGTCGGAGACGGTCAGCTTGGCCTGCTTCTCACCCGGCGTGGTGTACGTGTGCGACGCGTTCGGCGGTCGTCGCGTCCGTCGTGCCGTCGTTGTCGAAGTCCCAGGCGTAGGTGACCTCGTCACCCGCGTCGGGGTCGCTCGCCGCGCTCGTGAACTGGACTGCGAGCGGAGCGAAGCCCGTGGTCGGGCTCGCCGCCGCCGCGTCGATCACCGGCGCCTGGTTCTCGGGCGGCGGCTCCTCGCACCCGCCGCGGCTGCCGTCGACCGAGAAGTACTCGAACCTCGGCCGGCCGCCGCCGCTCTGCACGCCGAGCGTGAAGATGCCGAACGCCGGGTCGACCATCGGGTTGGTCACCGGGATGTTGATCGACGACCACGTCGTGCCGTTGAACGAGTACTCGCCCGCGTAGCTGGTGCCCGTCTTGGTCAGGCGCAGCCAGACCTCCGCGGCGCTTGTTGGCAGCCGGATCGGCCGGTTGCGGTTGCTGGATCGCGCCGTCGATCTCGGAGCGCAGCTCGATCCGGTTGCGGACCGTCTCACCCGCGTCGGAGAGGATGTCGTACTTGATGTAGTTGTCGTCGTCCTCGTAGACCAGCAGGCCGGCCTGCTCGTAGCCGCTCGCTGATCGTCGCCACGTCGATGTGGGTCTCGATCACCCAGTCCTGGCCGGCGCTCCGGGTTCTGGAGGATGAAGTTCCTCGTCGGCGCCGGGTCGCCGCCGGTGTAGATGTCGCCGTTGACCGTCGTCATCTCGAGCCAGCCGTCCTCGAGCGCGTACAGGTCCGCCTGCTCGCGGACGATGTGGTTCCACTTGGTCTTGTCGAGCGCGGCGTCGTCGAACTCGTCGCCGCGGCCGGGCACGCAGTCGCACGGCTCACCCGCGTCACGGCCGTCGAGCAGGAAGTAGTCGAACGCCACGGTGTCGCCCTGGCCCGCGGCCTGCGGGCCGAAGGCGAAGACGCCGAACTGCGGGTTCGCCATCGGGTTCTCCACCGTGCCGGCCGGCATCCACGTCGTGCCGTCGCGCGAGAACTCGCCCGTGTAGGTCGTCCCGCTCTTGGTCAGGCGCAGGTAGTAGATCGTGCCTGTGCCTGCCGCGATCTGCGGGTCGGTGGCCGGGCCCGTCGGCGTGCCCGCGATCTCCGTGCGCAGCTCGATGCGGTTGATCCGCGTCTGGCCGGCGTCGGCGATCGGGTCGAGCTTGACGTAGTTGTCGCCGTTCACGTAGGCGATCAGGCCGCCCTGGCCGTAGCCACCGTCGACCCTCGAGTCGATCTTCGTCTCGATCACCCAGTCCTCGCCGGCGTGGTCGGCCGACTGGAGGATGAAGTTGTTCGGCGGCGGGTTGGTGTCGCCCGAGTAGATGTCGCCGGGCTCGGTCGTGATGGTCAGGTTGCTCCCCGACACCGTGTAGGCCGCGGGCGTGTCGCGCACGATCGCGTTCCAGCGCGTCTTGTCGAGGGTCGTGCCGTCGAACTCGTCGTCACGGCTCGGCCCGGCCGGCGCGCCGGGGCGCGTGACGCGGAACGAGTCGAACGCGGCCTCGGGCGGTGCCGAGGTGGCCTGGTTGCCGAAGGCGAAGAGACCGATCCGCGCGCTCGCCGGCAGCGGCCAGGCGCGCCCGGCCTGCAGGTAGTCGGTCCCGTTCTCCGAGTACCAGCCGGTCAGGTTCGTCCCGTCGTAGCGCAACTGCACGTAGTAGTCGTCCGAGTACGTCCGCCGCGATGTTCGCGGTCGAGTCGGCGGCGGCGTTGTCCGGCGTCACGGCGCCGTCTCGTGGATGAACTCGAACTTCTCGTCCGCCGTCGCCGTGTGGGCGATCCGGCCGAGCTTCGACGTAGTCGTCGTCGGCGCCGTAGACGATGATCCCGGCCTGCTGGTACTGGGCGAGCGCCCTCGAAGTTGATCTTCGCGGTCGCCGTCCACGGGCAGCCGCCGGCGGGTTGCGCAGGACGAGGTTCGCGGCGGTGTTGCCGCCGCTGGTAGAGGTCGCCCGTCGCCGCCGGGATGCGCAGCGCGCCGCTCGACGACGGTCAGCGCCTGGTTGCCGCGCACGACCTGCCAGCTCGGGTCGAGCGCGGTCCCGTCGAACTGGTCGGCGAACAGCTCGGTCTCCGAGCCGCCGCCACCACCGCCGCCGCCGCCGCCGATCGGCGTATCCGGATCGAACCGGATCCAGTCGAACGAGGCGACCGGGTAGGTCGGCGCCTGGTCGGACAGCGCCACCGGGCCGATCCGCCGGTTCTGCCAGTCGGCGATGTCCGCGGGCCGGCCGACCGGCGAGAACTGCGTCCCGTTGAACGAGTACTGCGCGGTCAGCTGCGAGCCGTTGGAGATGAGCCTGACCCAGTAGGTCAGCGGTGAGTCGGCGGGGATGCCGCCGAGCTTGTCCGCGCCCTCGTTGCGCGGGGTGCCGTTGTCCTCGTAGATGAACTCGAAGTCACGCTGGCCGCCCGCGTGGATCATGTGCACCGACGCCCAGTTGTTGTCGTCGCTGTAGACCCGCAGGCCGGCCTGCTGGTAGTTCTCCACCAGCGGCTCGGTGGTGATCTTCGCGGTGACCTGGACGTCGCCGCCGGGCAGCGGTTGGACGATGATGTTGCGCGCCGACGTGCCCGGCCCGTAGAGCGAGCCGTTGTCGATCGGGAAGCGCAGGGAGCCACCGGAGACGGTCGGCGGACGCGTGGCGTCGGGCCGGAGCGTCGTCCAGCGGTTGGTGTCCAGCGACGAGCCCTCGAACTCGTCCGATCGCAGGTTGTTCTGCGGGCACTCTCCGCTCGCCGTGGCGCGGATCTGGAGCGTCGTGGTCCCCGTGCCGTCGTCGGGGTCGGTGACCGTGAGCGTCGCGTTGTAGGTGCCCGGGTTCGCGTACGTGTACGTCGGGTCGGGCTCGGTCGACGTGTCGGCGTCGGTGCCGGGCACGCCGAAGTTCCACAGGTACTCGAGCTGATCGCCCGGCTCGGCGTCGGGGTCGACCACCGTGCTGTCGAAGTTGACCGCGAGCGGGGCGGTGCCCGTGCTCGGGGTCGCGGTCGCCGAGACCTCCGGCGCGGCGGTCACCGCGGCCCCCTTGCCGCGGAAGTCGATCCAGTTGAGGTTCATCAGCCCGCCCTGGTCCGTCGGATGGCGGAACACGAAGAAGAGCTGGTGCGTCCCCTCCGGCGGGTTGGGCAGGGCGAGCTCGACGTTCTTGTAGTCCTGCCAGCCGCTGGTCGGCGTGATCATCGCGGTCTCCGCCACCAGCGGGCCGTCCGCGGCGTCGAGCCGGACCTGGATGGTCCCGCCGGCGCCGCCCGAGGCCACGCGGAAGCGCAGGCCGAGGATGCCCTCGAGGTTCATCGGCGTGTACGACACGTAGTCGCCGTTCTCGATGAACCCGATGTTCAGGCCGCCGCCCTGCGTGTCACCCGTCGTCTCGGTCTGCACGCCGGGGTCGCCGCCGCCGGTCACGCCCGGCGCGCGGCCGGTGCTGGTGAAGAACTCCGCCTGCTTGCGCTTGGGCTGGAGCACGTGGAGGTCGCGGCCGGTCAACGCCGGCGCGCCCGCCGCGCCGTTGTCCGTGTAGACCGCCTCGATCACCGGGAACGTGTTGGCGTCGGCGCCGTGACCGGAGTCGGTGGCCGTCTCGAAGGTGCCCTCGCAGCCGGTCTGCTCGGACAGCTCGTGCGCGTGCAGGTCGTGGCCGAGCGAGATGTTGAGCGTGACGTTGGCGCAGTTGATCGTCCCGTCCTCGGGGTCGGTGACCACGATCCGGTAGGGCACGGTCTCGCCGAAGGCGGCGAACTGGCCCTCCTCGGGGATCTCGATCGTCACGGTCGGCGCCGTGTTGCCGGCGACCACGCGGACCTGGTCGACGCCGGTCTGGCCGGACTGGTCGGTGACGCGCAGCGTCGCGTTGAAGGCGCCCGCCGTGGTGTAGGTGTGCTGCGGGTTGGGCGCCGTCGAGTCGGTCGTCCCGTTGCCGTCGAAGTCCCACGCGTAGGTCAGCGCGGTGCCGTCGGGGTCGATCGAGCCGGCGCTCGAGAACTGCACGGTCAGCGGCGTCGCGCCGTTGTCCGGCGTGGCGGTGGCGTGCGCGATCGGGCGCCGACCCTCGGCCACGTAGTCGATCCGGTAGATGCCGGAGTCGGTGTTGTTGCCGCCGAAGCCGGAGCCCCACTCGATCAGGTACAGGGAGCCGTCAGGACCGAAGTCCATGTCCATCGGGCGCTTGTAGCACCCGTTGGCGCCCGAGTTCTGCTGGCAGCCGGCCGGACCGAGGTACGGGAACGGCTCGACGTCGGTCACGGCACCGGTGCCGTTGAGCGCGAAGGTCTTGATCCAGCCGTTGTTCCACTCGCCGTTGAACCACAGGTCGTCGTAGAACGCGGGGAACTTGGTCGGCGGGCCGGCGGGGTCGTAGTGGTAGCGCGGGCCGCCGGTCGGCGCGCCGCCGCCGCCGAGGTCGGGCACGTGCCGCGGGTCCTGCTCGGTGTAGCCCATCCAGGCGTCGGCGCCGATCGCGGGCGGCAGGTTGGTCAGGCCCGTGTTGTTGGGCGAGTTGTTGACCGGCGCGGCGCAGTTGAAGAGCGGGCCGGACGGGCCGCTCGGGAAGGTGAAGTCGTTGTACGGCGTGTTGTCGCGGATGCAGTATGGCCAGCCATAGTTGCCCGGCGTGGTCACCGTGTTGAACTCGACGCTGCCCTGGGGGCCGCGGCCCGCGACGGTGGCGCCGGCGTCAGGGCCGTAGTCGCCCATCAGCACCCAGCCGGTCTCGGGGTCGACCGTGAAGCGGAACGGGTTGCGGAAGCCCATCGCGAAGATCTCGGGCCGCGTCTGGGCCAGGCCGACCTGGAAGAGGTTGCCGGCCGGGATCGTGTAGCCCGGCGTGTCGGTGTTCGGCTGGATCCGCAGGATCTTGCCGTTGAGATCGTTCGTGTTGGCCGACGTGCGCTGGGCGTCCCACGCCTCGCGGCCGGGCCGCTCGTCGATCGGAGCGAAGCCGTCGGAGGCGAACGGGTTGGTGTTGTCGCCGGTGGTGATGTAGAGCGTGCCGTCGGGCCCGAAGTAGAGCGAGCCGGACGTGTGGCAGCACTCGGCGCGCTGGTGCGTCCAGGTGAAGATCTCCTGGCGCGAGGCGGGATCGAGCGTGTTGCCGACGACCTTGTAGCGCGCCACCACGTTCGTGTTCTGGCGCGTCGCGTTACTCGGCTCCGAGTAGGCGACGTAGGCCCAGTTGCTGGTCGCGAAGTCCGGCGCCAGCTGGAAGCCGATCATGCCGTTCTCCTGCGACTGGTCGACCGGGATCGACAGCGCCTGGACCGTGGTGCCGGTGTCCTGGTTGATGATCATCACGCGACCGTCGCGCTCGATGTAGAAGACGCGGCCGTCCGGCGCGACGTCGAGCTCGAACGGGTTCTGGGTGTCGTCGTCGAGCGTGACCTTCTCGAAGTCCTCGGGCTCGGGCGTGGCCTCGCGCGGAGCGCCGCAGTCGGCCGGCTCGGCGCCGGTGACGGTCTGGAGGCCGCCGAGCAGGTGCTCGCGGAAGTCCGGCTCCGCGAACGAGGCCTGCGTGTGGCCCATGCCCGTGTACCAGACCTTGCCGCCGTCGAACTCGCTGCACCACGCGATCGGGTGCTCGTCGGCCGCGGCGGTGTCGTCCTGCTCGTCGTACGTGGTCTCGTCGACCGTGGCGAGCACCTTGACGCCGCTGTTGCGCACGTTGTAGTCGGCGCCGCCGCCGTTGCACGCCCGGGTTGTCCGGCGATTGGTAGTTGTACCACTCGTCGACACGCGTCCAGCGGGCCGGAACGGTCTCGGTGGAGGGCTCGTCCGGGTCGGTGATGTCGACCGACGCGGTGGGCGTCCCGGGCGGGTGGTTGCTTGAAGTAGCCGCCCAGCATCTGGCCGTACCACGCCCACGTGTACTCAGTGTCGGCAGCCGCATGGATGCCGACGTATCCGCCGCCGGCCTGGATGTAGCGTCTCGAACGCGTCCTGCTGCGCGTCGTTGAGCACGTCGCCGGTCGTGGAGAGGAAGACGACGGCGTCGTACTGCGCGAGGTTGGCGGCGGTGAACTGCGGCGGAGTCCTCGGTCGCGTCGACCTCGAAGTCGTTCGCCGCGCCGAGCTCCTGGATCGCCGCGATGCCCTGGGGGATGGAGTCGTGGCGGAACCCGGCCGTCTCCGAGAACACGAGCACGTTCTCGAGCGGGTCGGCGCCGGGGTCCTGGACCGTGACGGTGCCGGACATGGCCGAGCCGTGGACGTCGCAGAGGAACGTGTAGACGCCGGGTGCCGTGAACGTGTAGTCGACCGCGGCCTGGCCGGTGCCGATAGGCGACTGCAGCGGCGGGTTCCAGTTGGCGCTGGTGCCGTGGACGTTGTGCGGCAGCGTCGCTCCGGTGAACGACCATCGAACCGTCTCGACCGGTCGTGACCGTCACGTGCGGTCGGGTGACCACGTGGTCTCGCTCCCCGTGACGCTGATCGTGGCGTCTGGAGCCTGGGCCCCGGCGACGCTCGCGGTGAACAGACACGTGAACAGTGGCAACAACCACCGCCACCGCGGACGTCATCCGACGCATGAAGCACTCCCCCATCCCTTTATTTGCCAGCGAAAGGTGCCTCCCCCGGCACCCCGGCGAGCCAGCTTTCGGCTAGCCGCCGGACAAATTACTCGCGGGCCGCGGCGGCTGTCAACGGCGTCAGGACTTCGCGCCGGCCTTCTCGCGCGCCTTCTTGGTGGACTGCTTCTTCGCGCCGTCCTTCTTGCCGCCGCTGTCGTCCTTGACCGCCGCGAGGCTGGCCTCGAGCGCGGCCATGAGGTCGGGGACCTTGTCCGGCTTGGGCGCCTCGGGCTGGACCGCGATCTCCTGTCCCTGCGCCTTGCGCCTCGATCAGCTCGAGCACCTTGTCGCGGTACTCGTCGCGGTACTGCGACGGGTCGAACTCGCCCGAGAGGGAGTCGATCAGCTGCTGGGCCATCTTGACCTCGCGGTCGGAGACCTTGAGGTCCTTCGAGTCCGGCAGGTCGTCGAGCTCGTCGTGCGGGACGACCTCGTCGTGGAAGATCATCGTCTCCATCATCAGCAGCTCGCTGGCCGGCCGGATCGCGACGAGCTGCTCCTTCGAGCGGATCACCACGCGGGCGATCGCGACCTTGCCCGACGCCTCCATGGCGTTCAGCAGCAGGCCGTAGGCCTTCGCGGCGCCCTTGTCGGGGACGAGGTAGTACGGGTGGTCGTAGTAGATCGGGTCGATGTCGACCTGATCGACGAAGTCCTCGATCTGGATCGTTCGCGTGCGCTCGGGGTCGAGCGCGTCGAGCTCGTCGGGGGTGATGACGACGTAGCGGTCCTTGGTCAGCTCGAAGCCCTTGACGATCTGCTCGAAGGGCACCTCGTCGCCGGTCTCGGGATCGGTCCGCTTCATCTGAATGCGGTTGCCGGTCTTCTCGTTGAGCTGGTTGAACCGCACCGTCTTGCGAGACACCGCGGAGTAGAGCTTGATGGGCACGTTCACCAGTCCGAAGGAGATCGCGCCGCTCCAGATCGATCGGGCCATGCTCTTATTCTGACCTACGCCGCCGCGGCATCAACATCCGCACGCCGCGCTTGCGGCCGCGCACGACCAGGACGTCCTCCTCGTCCTGGCCGCGGATCGAGCAGCCCCTGGGCCTCGAGATGGGCCCGGCGGCCGTTCATCAGCGGGCCGAGCGGGCCGCGCTCCTGCGCCGCCAGATCGACCTCCAGGCCGCCGGCGGAGAGCAGCTCGGCGGTCCGCTCGTAGCCGAGCAGCGACGAGTGGACGACGAGCAGCACGCCCCCGGGCGCCAGGTGCTCCGGCGCCTGCGCGCAGATGCGGTCGAGCAGCGCGCGGCCGTCGCGGCCGGCGTCCCACGCGCGCGCGCGCCCGCGCGCGGGTAGCGCTTCCGTCGGCGCCGGGACATAGGGCGGGTTGGAGACGATCGCGTCGAACCGCTCGTCGCCGACCGCCGCCAGCAGGTCGCCGCGCACGGCCCGCACGCGCACGCCGTTGAGCGCCGCGTTGAGGCGGATCGTCGCCACGGCGCGGCGCGAGATGTCGACGGCGGTGACCTCCGCGCGACGGGCCGCGCGGACGGCGAGCGCCCCGCTGCCCGAGCAGAGGTCGAGCACGCGTGCGCCCGCCGGCAGGGGCTCGGCGTCGAGCGCATCGGCCAGCAGCCACGTGTCGCTGATCGGACGGAAGACGCCGGGCGGGATCACGAGCCGCACACCCGCGCCCTACCCTCCGGGCCCGTGCGCGATTCGCTGCCCACGGCCGCCGAGCTGCGGGCGGCGTTCGAGCGGCCCGGTCCGGCCACGGTCGGCCTGGAAGAGGAGCTGATGCTGCTCGACGCCGAGACGCTCGACCTCGCGCCGCGAGCCGCCGAGGTCGTCGAGGAGCTCGGCGGCGACCCGCGCTTCAAGCTCGAGATGCCGGCGGCGCAGCTGGAGATCGTCACCGCGCCCGCACGACAGCGTGGCCGGCGCCGCGCGGGAGCTGGCGCAGGCGCGCGCCGACCTGGCCGCGGCCGTGGCCGGTCGCTTCCGGCTCGCCGGCGCCGGCGCGCATCCGTTCGCCGCCGGCTCGGGCCCGCTCAACCCCGGGCCGCGCTACGAGGCGATCGGCGCCGAGTACGCCGCCGTGGCCCGCCGCCAGCTCGTGTTCGGCCTGCACGTCCACGTCGCCGTCCGCGGCGCCGACCGCGCGCTCGCCGTCTACAACGCGCTGCGCTCGTACCTGCCCGAGCTGGCCGCGCTGGCCGCCAACGCGCCGTTCTACGAGGGCCGTGACAGCGGCCTGGCCTCGGTCCGCTCGCGCATCTCCGGCCTGCTCCCGCGCCAGGGCGTGCCGCCCGCCCTCGACAGCTTCGAGGCATACGCCGAGGCGCTGCGCTGGTGCGGCTTCGACGATCCGCGCCAGTGGTGGTGGGAGCTGCGCCTGCATCCGGTGTTCGGGACCGTCGAGGTGCGCGTGCCCGACACGCAGCGGACGGTCGCGGACAGCGCGGCGATCGCCACCGTCGTCCACGCGCTCGCGAGCGACCTCGCGGCCCGCCACGACGCGGGCGAGGCGCTGCCGGTCGCCGAGTCGTGGCGGATCGACCAGAACCGCTGGTCGGCATGCCGGCACGGGCTCGAGGGCGAGATGACCGACCTCGTCTCCGGCGACGCGCCGCCCGCACGCGCGACCGCCTCGCCGCGCTCGCCGGCGAGCTCGGCGTGCCGCTGCCGGCCGGCGACGGCGCGCCGCGCCAGCGCGAGATCGCGGCCGAGCGGGGCCTGCGCGGGTCTCGTGGCGTGGCTGTCCGACGGCTTCACGACCGGCGTTTCGAGGCCTGACGAGCGGGGGTAGGGCGACCGTGTGATCGCCCTACCCGAGCCCCGTGGGGCCGTCACCGCGCTCCTGCTCGACGCGCTCGCCGGACCCGTCCGCCCGCTCCCGGCGGCACCGGCGCCGAGCGACGACGAGGACCTCCAGCTCGCGCTCTACCTCTGCTACGAGCTGCACTACCGCGGCCTGCCCGGGGTGGACGAGCGCTGGGAGTGGGAGCCGTCCCTGCTCGGCGCTGCGCGCCGGGCTGGAGCGCGCGCTTCGAGGCGGCGCTGCGGCGCGACGTGCCGGTGCCGGCCGGCGAGCGGGGCGATGGATCTCGACGCTGCGCGCGATCGAGGCCGCCGACGACGCGCCCTCGCTCTCGAAGCACCTCGAGCGCGACGGCACGCTCGAGCAGTTCCTCGAGTTCGTGGTCCACCGCTCGGCCTACCAGCTCAAGGAGGCCGACCCGCACTCGTGGGCGCTGCCGCGGCTGAGCGGCGGCCCGAAGGCGGCGCTGGTGGAGATCCAGGCGGACGAGTACGGCGGCGGCGACCCGCGGCGCATCCACGCCCAGCTCTTCGCCGACGCGATGGACGCCCTCGGTCTCGACAGCCGCTACGGCGCGTACATCGACCGACATCCCCGCCGTCACGCTGGCAACCGTCAACCTCATGTCGATGTTCGGACTTCATCGCCGCCTGCGCGGAGCGATCGTCGGCCACCTCGCGCTGTTCGAGATGACCTCGTCGATCCCGAACCGCCGCTACGCCAACGGCCTGCGGCGGCTCGGCCTCGCCGACGCCACCGCGTTCTTCGACGAGCACGTGGTCGCCGACGCCGTGCACGAGAACATCGCGGCGGTCGACCTCGCCGGCGGCCTCGCCCGCAGGACCCGGCGGTCGCCCCGGACATCCTGTGGGGCGCCGCGGCGCTGGTCGAGCTCGAGGGCCGCTTCGCGCGCCACCTGCTCGGCTCCTGGGATGCGGGCGGGAGCTCGCTGCGACGGTCCGTCGAGCAGCCGGCCCGCTCCGTCGGCTAACGCCGCGGAACGGCGCTCCTCGGCGCCGCTCGGTGCGCGGAAGCGGACGAGCTTGTGCGTGCCGTCGCAGAACGGCCGCATGCGCGACTTGCCGCAGCGGCAGAGCGCGATCGTCTCGCGGTCGAGCGTGATCTCGTTGCCGTCCTGGTCGGCCATGCGGACGGGCCCGCGCACGAGCAGCGGCCCGTCGCGGTACGGCGTGATGACGACGTCCTTCATCCGATCCGCTCCAGCTCGTCGTCCGACAGCTCGAGCTCGACGGCCCGCACCGAGTCCTGCGATCGACTCCGGGCGGCTCGCGCCGGGGATCGGGATCACCACCGGGCTGAGCGAGAGCAGCCAGGCGAGCGCCACCTGCTGCGGCGAGACCCCGTGCGCCTCGGCCGCCTCGCGCACGGCGCCGTGGCTGCCGGCGGCGTCGCCCGCGCGCGCCGATGCCGCCGAGCGGCGACCACGGGAGGAACGCGATCCCGCGCTGCTCACAGAGCGCCACCTCGCCCTTGTCGATCGGCGACCGTGTACTCCAGCGAGAGCTGGTTCTGAACGGCGACCACGTCGGCGATCGAGCACGCCTCCTCGATCTGCTCGACGTCCGCGTTGGAGATGCCGACCCAGCGCACCTTGCCCTCGTCCTGCAGCTCCTTGAAGACTCCGATCGCCTCGGCGTAGGGCACGTCGGGATCGGGCCGGTGGTACTGGTAGAGGTCGATCCGGTCGGTCTCGAGCGCGCGCAGCGACGCCTCGCAGGCGGCCCTGAGATGCTCGGGCCGCCCGTCCACGCCCCAGGCCCGGCCGTTGCGGGTCATGCCGCCCTTGGTGGCGACGATCACGCCGTCGCGCCGGCCGCGCAGCGCCTTGGCGATCAGCCGCTCGTTGTGGCCGACGTCGGTGTGGTCGAACGCGTAGGCGTCGGCCGTGTCGATCAGGTTCACGCCGGCGTCGAGCGCGGCGTGGATCGTGCGGATCGAGCGCTCCTCCGGCGGCCGGCCGGACAGCGACATCGGCATCCCGCCGAGTCCGATCGGGAAGATGTCGGTCCCTGCGATCTGTCTCACGTCTCGAGCTCCACGGTCTCCGGATCGATGTCGTCGCGCAGGCCCAGGTAACGCGGGTGGCGCAGCGTGCCGGCCTGTGTCCACTCCCCATACCCGACACGGGCGACGAGCACCGGCTCGACGAACCGCGTCTCGCGCGGCGGCTGGCGGCCCTCGAACGGGCTCGTGTCGCGCTCGAGCTCGGCGAGCATGACGCCGAGGCGGTTGAGCTCGCGCTCGTCGAAGCCGGTGCCGACGCGGCCGGCGTACTTGAGCTCGCCGTCCTTGTGCACGCCGACCACGAGCGCGCCGAACTGCGAGGCGCGCCGGCCCTCGCCGGGCAGCCAGCCGCCGATCACGACATCGGTCTCCAGGACGTTCTTGACCTTGACCCACCCGTGCGAGCGCTTCCCGGGGTAGTAGGGGCAGTCGAGCCGCTTGGCGATGATCGCCCTCGAGCCCGTTCGCCCGCGAAGCCTCGAGCATCGCCGCGCCGTCGCCGACGTGGTGCGCCGGGGTCTGCCAGCGGTCGCCCTGGAGGCCGAGCTCGAGCAGGCGCTCGCGCCGCTCGAGGTAGGTGAGCTCGATCAGCGAGTGCCCGTCGAGCCACAGCAGGTCGAACAGCACGTAGTTGACGGGGTCGCTCTGGGCGAGCCTGCGGACGGCGTGCTCGGAGGTCAGATGCATGCGGCCCTGCAGCTTCTGGAAGCTCGGCCGCCCGTCCTCGAAGGCGACGACCTCGCCGTCGACGATGGCCGCGTGGCTCGCCAGCGCGCGCCCGAGGCTCGCGCAGCTCGGGGTAGCGGGGCGTGATGTCGCGCCCGCTGCGCGCCTCCAGCCGCAGCCTGCCGCCGTCGACGTAGCCGATCGCCCGCACGCCGTCCCACTTGATCTCGTACGCCCAGTTCTCGTCGTCCTTCGGCAGCTCGCCGATGCGTGCCAGCATCGGCTCGATCCGCTTGGGCATCGGCTCGCGGTCGGGATCCTCGGGCGGATCCATCCGGTGGATCATCCAGTTCGACCCGTCGGTACGGAACAGGACGTAGCGGCCGCGGATGCGCTCGCCGTGGAAGGTGATCATCACCTCGTCCTCGCGCCACTTGTGGGTCTCGTAGGTCCCGCGGTCCCAGATCTTCATCGTTCCCGCGCCGTACTCGCCCGCGGGGATGTCGCCGTGGAAGTCGAGGTACTCGAGCGGGTGGTCCTCGGTCCGGACCGCGAGGTTGTTTCGGCGCGGGTCCGGCGGGATGCCCTTGGGGACCGCCCAGGAGGCCAGCGTGCCGTCGTGCTCGAGCCGCAGGTCCCAGTGCAGCGCGCGGGCGTGGTGCTCCTGCACGACGAACCGCGCGGTGGGTGTCGGCGGAGGCCTCGGCGCCTCCGGCGGGCTCAGGGGTCGCGGAGAAGTCCCGCTTGCGCCGGTACGAATCGAGGTTGCCTGACATGAGTTTGCGGGTAAAGCCCCTTCGGAGTTAGGCGGCCGGGGTTGCGGGTATCTTGCATGCCCGTATGGATGCCAATCCCATCGTGCTCGACGACTCCGCGGGGGATGTCGTGGTGGTCGTCGTCGAAGGAGAGCACGACATCTACACCGCCCCCACGCTGCGCGAGCGGCTGGAGGAGGCCCTTGACCGCGGCGGCGGGATCGTCGTGGACCTGACGGCCGCAACGTTCGTCGACTCGTCCGTGCTCGGCGCGCTGCTCGACGCCCGCCGCCGCGCGCTCGAGGCGAAGCAGGGCTTCGTGGTCTGCGTCGGCGAGAGCGTGGAGCCGGGCGTGCAGCGGATCCTGGACATCACGGGGCTGGTCCCGGTGCTGCCGGTGCTGCGCAGGCGCGACGAGGCGATCGAGGCGGCGCGGTCGAACGGCGCGAGCCGATGAGCGGCCAACCCGAGGTGGTGCTCACCATGCCGGCGCGGCCAGAGGGGGTCGGCGTCGTCCGCCAGGCGCTGGCAGGGATGGCCGATGCGCTCGATTTCGAGGCGTCGGTCCTCGCCGACATGAAGATGGCGGTGACCGAGGCGTGCACCAACGTCGTCGTCCACGCCTATGAGGCTGACACGGGCATGCTCGAGGTCGAGATGCGGGCGAGCGACGAAGGGCTGACGATCGTGGTGCGCGACCACGGCTCCGGCATCCAACCGCGCCCGGCCCGCTCGGAGCCGCCGGCCCTCGGCCTCGGCCTGCCCCTGATCGCCGCGCTGTCCGACGCCTTCGAGCTGCGCGGCAGCACCGGCAGCGGCACCGAGGTGCGGATGACCTTCGCCTACAACCGCGACAGCGATCCGGCCGACAGCAACCCCGTCACGGGCACGGTCGGGATGGATGGGCGCTGGGACCCCGAGGCGCCGTCGCAGGGCGCCCCGGCCGGCGGCTGACGCGGCGTCAGCGCGGGGGCCGGGCCGAGCGGCCGACCTCGTTGTCGTCGGGCACCAGCGCCGCCCACCTGCGCTCCAGCCGCTCCTGGAGGTCGACGAGGCGCTTGGCCAGCAGCTTGTCGTTCCGGGCGCGATCGCCGCGGTTGTACGGTGCCAGGCGGTTCTCAAACGCGAAGCGCTCACGCTCGCCATACCGCTGGTACTCGCGGTACAGCCGCCAATCTGCGTAGGGCCGGTTGAACTGGAGGAAGGCGGCCGCTGCGCCAGAGACCGCAGCGAGCAGGCCCGCGAGAACCTGTCCGACCTGCATGCCCTGCACCTCGACCGAGACGAGCAGGACGACCGGGATCGCGGCGCTGCTGACCACGATCGCCCGCGTGCCGCGGCGCGCGGCGCGCTTGTTCCACCGCGCCTTGCGCTCCCAGCTCTCGACCGCGGTGTTGAGGGCCTCGAGGGGGGACTCGCCGCGCCGCGCCTGTGGCGGCGGGGCGGGGAACAGGCGACGCCAGAGGCTGGTCTGGTCGTGTGGGAGGCGGAGGGTGGCGGGATATGAAGCCATGCCGCGAACCGTCGCCGCGACGGCTTGCGGTCCGCTATCGAATCGCTTTCAGGCCGCTTGGCGCAGCGCGTCCAGCTCGCGCATGCGGCCCAGCCGGCCGAGCGCCTTGGACTCGATCTGGCGCACGCGCTCGGGCGTGATCCCGAGCCGGCGGCCGATCTCGCGCAGCGGGGTCGGCTCGCCGCCGTCGATGCCGTAGCGCAGCGCCACCACGGTGCGCTCGCGCTCGGGCAGCTCGCCCAGGGCGTGGCGCAGCGCCTGCTCGCGCAGCGAGATGTGGACCTCGTCCTCGGGGCCGGGCGCGTCGGTCGGCAGCAGGTCGCCGAACGAGGCGTCCTCCTCCTCGCCGAGCGGGCGGTCGAGCGACGTGACGGTGCGGGCCGCGTCGCGCAGGGCGTGCAGGTCGTCGAGCGAGATCTGCGCCTCGGCCGCGACCTCGGCGTCCGTCGGCGCGCGGTCGAGCTTCAAGGTCAGCGTGTTCTCGGCGCGCGCCACCTTGCGCTGGGCGCGGACGAGGTTGATCGGCAGCTTGATCGTGCGCGCCTTGGCGTCCATCCCGCGCTCGACGGCCTGGCGGATCCACCAGGTCGCGTAGGTGGAGAAGCGGTAGCCGCGCCGCCAGTCGAACTTCTCGACCGCGCGGATCAGGCCGAGGATGCCCTCCTGGATGAGGTCGAGCAGCGTCAGCTCCGACCCCTGGTACTTCTTGGCGATCGAGACGACCAGGCGCAGATTCGCGTTGATCATGCGCTCCTTGGCCGCCAGGTCGCCGCGCTCGATCTTGTGCGCCAGGTCGATCTCCTCGTCCGGGGTCAGCAGCCGGTGGCGGCCGATCTCGTTGAGGAACAGCTGGAGCGTGTCGGTGGTCACGTGGGCCAGCGCGGCGTCGTCGACCGGCGCGACCGGAGCGGACTCGCGCCCGCAGTCGTCGCGCAGCGTGATGCCGCGCGCGTCGAGCTGCTCGTACAGCCCGCCGAGGTCCCCTTCTTCCAGCTCGAGCGCCTGGGCGAGCTCGTCGACCTCGCTGAGCTCCAGGCAGCCCCGGTCCTCGCCGCGGTCGATCAACGCGGCCAGAGCGCCGCTCAACGCGTCGTGGCCCGAGCTCATTGTCGAATTCTTCGTCACCGGATAGTCATCGGCATAAACGCGCCCGAACCTCAACCGAGGCGTTTGGTCGCATACCACGGCCGGGAAGACCGGTAGGTGGAACTCATTTCAGGGAGGAAGATTCTATGTTCGAGCGCTTCAAGCGCGAGGGGGACGGCACCACGGCCGTCGCCGAGCGCCCTGTGTCGCACGGAAACGGGACCACCACACGGGCCGCCGCGCCACTCGATCGCGAACACATGCACGCCGTCCGTGCGCGCCAGCGCGAGGAGTTCGGGGGCATCAACTGGGGAGCGGCGTTCTTCGGCTGGCTCGTTGCAGTCGGCCTCGGCGCGCTGCTGGTCGGCCTGCTCGCCGCGGCCGGCGCGGCGGTCGGCCTGACCGAGCTGTCGGACGCCGACGTCGCCGGCGACGCGACCGAGATCGGCCTCGGCGGAGCCGTCGCGCTGCTCGCGGCGCTGGCCCTCGCGTACTTCGCGGGCGGCTACGTGGCCGGCCGCATGTCGCGCTTCGACGGCGCGCGCCAGGGCCTGGGCACGTGGCTGCTCGGCCTGGTCGTGACGGTCGTGCTGGCGGTCGTCGGCGCCGTGCTCGGCTCCGAGTACAACGTGCTCGAGCGGCTCGAGCTGCCGGCCGTGCCGGTCGGTGACTCCGAGCTTGCGGCCGGTGGCCTGCTGGCGCTGGCGATCGTCGTGGTCGGCACGCTGATCGCCGCGGTGTCCGGCGGGAAATCGGGCGAGCGCTATCACCGCAAGGTCGATCGAGCCGGGTTCGCCGACTGAGTAGTGGCGAATCGCAGACAGGCGTCTGGAATCCGACCGCGCAGGGTAGGCGAACTAACGTGAACGTGAGCGCTGCTCGCATCTCGAGAGGCACCGACACGGTCCGCCTGCTGGAGGCGGATCCCGAGCTCGGCTCGCTGCTGACCGGCGGGCGCAGGGCCGAAGCCGAGCGCGAGCTGGTCGTCCGCACACACCGATTGTCGGTGGGCCCCTGGGACGTGTCCCGGCTGTCCGGCGCGAGCGCCGACCACGTCGGGCTGCTGGTGCTCGACGGCGTGCTGTCGCGCGAGCTCGTGGTCGCCGACCACGTCAGCGCCGAGCTGCTCGGGCCAGGCGATCTCGTCCGCCCCTGGCAGGCCTCCACCGGCGCCGGCCTCCTGCCGGTGCAGGCGGTGTGGTCGGTGCTCTCGAGCGTCACGCTCGCAGTGCTCGACCGGCGCTTCGCCGCCGAGGCCGCGCGCTACCCGGAGATCACGGCCGCGCTCTTCGACCGCCTCGGCGAGCGCTCGCTGCGGCTGGCGACGACGCAGGCGATCTCGCAGCTGACCCGCGTCGACCGGCGCCTGAAGGCGCTCTTCTGGCACCTCGCCGAGCGCTGGGGGCGCGTCTCCGGCGACGGCGTGGTGGTGCCGCTCGCGCTCACCCACCGGATCCTCGGCCAGCTCGTCGGCGCACGCCGCCCCACCGTCTCGACCGCGCTCAGCGAGCTCGCCGAGCGCGAGGAGCTCGTGCGCCGGCCGGACGGCTCGTGGCTGCTGCGGGGCGATCCGCCGGACGCCCAGACGCTCGCGCGCCGGCCGACCGCGGCCGAGCTCCGCGGTCAGGACATGCTGCGCCCGTCGCGCCGCTTCGCGCGCGAGGGCGACGAGCCGGATCCCGACTCTCTGGTCGCGGCCATGGACCGGCTGCGCGAGGCGCTGGAGCCGGGCGAGACCCGCGAGCTGCTCAAGCGGCGGCGCGGCGCCGGCGCGTGAGCGGCAGTCATCCGTAGATCAGGAAAGGGAGACACCGACATGGCCGCAGGCACCCGGAACAGCACCACCGGCATCCTCTCGGACGACAAGACCGAGCAGCGCGAGCAGATCATCGAGATGCTCACGAAGGCCTACTGGATGGAGGTCGAGACGGTGATGAGCTACATCGCCAACTCGGTCAACCCCGACGGCGTCCGCGCGCAGGAGATCATCGAGTCGCTCGAGGCGGACATCCAGGAGGAGCTCGGGCACGCGCTGCAGTTCGCGTCGCGGATCAAGGAGCTCTACGGCGTCGTGCCGGGCTCGCTCGACTTCAGCGCCGAGCAGACCTACCTGCAGCCGCCGGAGCACCAGACCGACATCGTGCACGTCATCAAGGGCGTGATCGAGGCCGAGACCGGAGCCATCGAGCACTACAACGCGATCATCGAAGCGACCGACGGGGTCGACTTCGTGACGCAGGACATGGTGATCGCGATCCTCCGCGACGAGGAGGGTCACCGGCGCCTGTTCGAGGGCTACCTGCGCGAGTACGAGGCCGAAGGCCTCGCCTGACGCCAGGCGAGGCCCGCGGAGATGTCAGCGTGTCTTGCGCTCGAGGTTCGCGACTTCCTCGGCCTTCAGGTCGGCCTTCTCGCGGGCGCGGTCGCGCTCTTCCTTCGCCTCGCCCTTGCGCTCCTCCTGGCGGCCCTCGCGACGCAGCGACGCGTCGTCGGTGAGGTCGCCGGCGGCCTTCTTGATGCGTCCGGTGATCTTGTCGGTGATGCTCATGCGACGGCCCTACCCGGGGCGGTCAGGCATCAACCGGCGTGGTCCGCAACCGTACGCAGGCGTTCGAGCGCGCGCCGGATCAGCCGCGAGACGTGCATCTGCGAGACGCCGACGCGCTCGGCGATCTCGGCCTGCGTGAGGTCCTCGACGAACCGCAGGTGGAGCACGATCCGGTCGCGCGGCGGCAGTGCCTGGAGCGTCGGGGCGATGGTGGCGGAGTACTCGACGAGCTCGAAGCGCTCGTCGTCGACGCCGATCGACTCGGCGTAGGTCTCGCCGTCTCCCTCGTCGCCGAACCGGTAGGACTCGAGCGAGACGGCGTCGTACGCCGACGCGGCCTCCATCGCCTCCAGCACCTGCTCCTGCGTGAGCTCGAGCGTCTCGCCGATCTCGGCCACCGAGGGCGAGCGCCCGAAGCGCCGTGACAGGTCCTTGACGGCGTTGTCGACCCGCATCACGCGCTCCTGCATCCCGCGCGGGACGTGGACGGCCCAGCCGTTGTCACGGAAGTAGCGCTTGAGCTCGCCGAGCATGGTCGGCACCGCGTACGACGAGAAGGCGGTCTCGCGCGCCGGGTCGAAGCGATCGATCGCCTTTATCAGTCCGAGCGTCGCCACCTGCACCAGGTCGTCGAGCGGCTCGTCCGAGCGGCGGTAGCGGCGTGCCATCCGGCGCGCGAGCGGAAGCAGCCGCTCGACCAGCTGCTCGCGAGCCGCCTGGTCGCCCTGGCGGTGGTAGCGGATAAGAAGTCGCCGATCCTCCTCGGCGCGCGTCGGGCCGAGAGTCTCCGCCTCGGTGGCGGCGGCCTGCCGCTCGGGAATGCTCGGCGTCATAGAGGTCTGGGCGTCCGCGCGGCCCTCGCCTCGAGGTGCGCACGCGGCGACATGGAGGCTACCGATCCCGGGAGGGGTCAGGCCAGGGAAGTGCTCCGGATTCCTGCGCGTAGCTCGCCGACGGAGGCGAACACGCGGTCCGCGCCCGCTTCCCGGAGCTCGGCCTCGCTGAAGCCGCCGGTCAGCACGGCGACGGACGGGATGCCCGCACGGCCGGCGGCCAGGCAGTCCCACGTCGAGTCGCCGACCATCACGGCGGGCCCGCCGCCGGCCTTCTCGATCGCCGCATGGACGAGGTCCGGCTCCGGCTTGGTGCGCTCCACGTCACCCGAGTCGGTCCAGTCGTCGGCCAGCTCGCGCACGTCGAGCAGATCGAGGTAGTGCTCGACCTCATCCGGCTTGGCCGACGAGGCGAGCACGACGGCGTGGCCGTCGCGCCGCAGCTCCTCGACCAGCTCGCGCGCGCCCTCGAGCGGGCGCACCTCGTGGATCAGCGCCATGTAGAGCGCCTTCTCCGCCGTGCGCACGTCGTCGCCGTACGCGGCGTCGAACTCCTCGCCCGCGAGGGCGGCGACCAGCTGGTCGCCGCCCATGCCGATGTGGCGGTGGACCTGCCACAGCGGCAGCACGACGTCGCTCTGGAGGAACGCCCGGTACCACGCGATCGCGTGGTGATAGTTCGTGTCGACGAGCGTGCCGTCGATGTCGAGGATCGCCGCCGGCCGGCTCACGAGGCGGTGCCGACGCTCTGGCGCTGGCCTTCGTGCGTGCCCTCGCAGAGCTCCTCGACGAGCTTGGCGCAGAACGCGGGCAGGTCGTCGGGGCGACGCGAGGAGACCAGGCCCTCATCGACCACGACCTCCTCGTCGACCCAGTTGCCGCCGGCGTTGCGGATGTCCGTCCGCAGCGACGGGAACGACGTGATCGTTCGGCCGCGCAGGACGTCGGCCTCGACGAGCGTCCACGGGGCGTGGCAGATCGCGGCGACCGGCTTGCCCTGCTCGAAGAAGCCGCGGATGAACGTGACGGCGTGCTCGTCCATGCGCAGCAGGTCGGGGTTGGCGACGCCGCCCGGCAGGACGAGGCCGTCGTAGTCGGACGGCGTCGCGTCCGCCACGGTGCGGTCGACCTTGAACGTGTCGCCCTTGTCGAGGTGGTTGAAGGCCTGGATCTCGCCCTCCTCGGTGGACACCAGCTCGGGCGTTCCACCTTCGTTCTCGACCGCCTTCCACGGCTCGGTCAGCTCGATCTGCTCGGCGCCCTCCGGGGCGACGACGAAGGCGACCTTCTTGCCCTGAAGCTTGTCCGGCATGGCAGCTCCTTCCGTCTCGGGTTCCCCATTCGCCTACCGTCGCTCCCGCGCGTGCAAACACGTGCTGCGGGGTAGGCCACCCACATGGGCTACGTGATCGCCGCGCTTCTCGTCCTGCTGATCGTCGCCGCCGGCGTCACGTTCTTCGTCCTCGGCGCCGCCCGGCGGGAACGCGATTCCGCGGCCGCGGACTCGAGCCACGGCGAGGGGGCGCCCGGCAGCGAGGCCGCGATCGTCGCGCCCGACGAGCAGACGCCCCTCGGCGATACCGACCAGCATTCCGACGAGGCGCCCGAGGGTCACGGCGGCGTCACCGAGACCGCTCGCGGCTCGGTTCCGCCGGCCGGCGAGGGCGGTGTCGGCGGCGAGGCCGAGGGTGGCCGGCCGGCGACGCCGGAGTCCGAGCGCCTGGCCGATCGACCGCGCTGAGCCGCGAGCGGCAACGCGCCATCTCCGCCTGGACGCACCGACCGGTTTGTTTTTCCTGTCCAAAGGGAATCCCCGTCGGTGTCGCGCCCGCGGGACTGCCCTCCAACTCTCCGGCCGGCGCGGTGAACCTCCTCCTCATCAACCGAGGCGCTCCGACGGGAGCGTCTCGGTCGTTAACCCCCGCTGAGCGCGGGTACGCGAATCCTGTGATCACCATTCCCAGGCCCGAGCCGCCACCCGCGCCTCCGAGCCCGACACCCGAGCCGGGGCCGCTGCCGCCGGATCCCAACCCGCGGCCGATCTGACGTGAGGCCGGTCGCCCAGACGCCGACCGAGGCGAGCGACTACGCCGCGCTGACGAGCGTCTACGGCGCCCTGCTCGGCGCCGCCGCCGTCAGCGCCCGCTCTCGCGAGCCGGTGACGGAAGCGGAAGTGCCCGTGCTGGCCGCCGCCACGTTCGCGCTGTCGAAGCTGATCGTCCACGAGAAGGTCGAGTCGTGGATCCGCCAGCCGTTCGTGGACGAGCGCAGCGGCTCCTCGCGGCCGAAGGGCCGCCGCCTGCGCTACGCCATGGGCGAGCTGCTGACGTGCACGCGCTGCACGGGCGCCTGGAGCGCGCTCGGACTGGTGGCGCTGCGGCTGCACGCGCCGGCCACCGGGCGCGCGGTCGCCACCGTGCTGGCCGCCTCCGCCGGCAGCGACATGTTGCACGCCGGCTTCTCGTGGCTGTGCGCCGGCGCCAATACCCGGCGCCACGAGACTTCGGACCGCGCGCTCAGCTCAGCCGCTTGACGGCCTCCCCAGCGTCGGCGCTCGGCCGACGAGCCGCTCACGTGAGCCGCCTCACGGCCTCTTCGACGTCGGCCGCGTCCTCGAACAGCTCGGACGTGCGCGTGAGGTCGAGCAGCCGGCGCACGGGCGGCGCCACGCCGGCGAGCACCAGCCGGATGTCCCGCTCGCCGAGCTCGGCGCGGGCCCGGAGCAGCTCCTTGAGCACCGCCGAGTCGATGAACGTGACCTGCGACAGGTCGAGCACGAGCGCCCGCCGCGAGGCCGTCTCGTCGATCCGCGCGCGCAGCCGCGGCGCGGCCGCCAGGTCGAGCTCACCGCGCAGCACGAGCACGCGAACGCGATCGGACGAGTCGCCCTCGGCGATCCGGTACGGGGCTGCTGCCCGCACGCCCGGCTCGTCGCTGGTGGCCGGCTCGCGGCGCTCGTCTCGCTCCTCCTGCAACGTGGCGCTCCTGGCCGGCGATCATACGCAGCGCCGAGGTGTCATGCTCCCGACCGCCCGCCAGGTGCGAGGTTCACTCGGGAACCACCACCCGCGGCGCTGTTACCGCGCTCGTGAGCCGGGGTACAGCAGATCAAGTTCTATGGGCAGCGAGATCACTACACACGGTCGGCGTGGGAGCGCACGAGATGGCTCCGCCACTCACCGCTTCCGGCGTGGCGCGCGCACGCGCGTGGCGCCGCCCACCTCAGACGTGCGGCTGACGCTTCCGGCCCGGCCCGAGAACATCCCCGTGATCCGGCACGTGCTCGGCGCCGTCGCCGAGGCGCTTCGCCTGCCCGCCGACCTGGTCGAGGACATACGGCTCGCCGTCACCGAGGCCTGTGCCAACGTCGTGCGGCATGCCTACGCCGGTGAGGATCCGGGGCAGATCGACGTGGTGATCCGCGCCATGGGCGACCACGTTGACGTGATCGTCGAAGATCACGGGCGCGGCATGGGCGTCAGCCCCGACATGGACGGCCCGGGCCTCGGGCTGCAGCTGATCGCCGCCCTCGCCGATCGGGTCGAGCTCCAGGCGGCACCGGAGCGCGGGAGCCGCATCAGGATGTCGTTCGCGTCCCGAGCCCGACTGGGGCTCGCGTGACCGGCTCGGAGGCCGCGACGACGGTCTCCATCGCCTCCGGCCCGCTCGTGGGCCCGATCCTGCGCCGCGTGGTCGGCATGCTCGCCGCCCGCGCCGACCTTCCGCTCGACCGGCTCGACGACGCAGTGCTGGTCGCCGACCTGATCGCGGCTCGCGCACCCGCGCACAGCATCGACGACAAGATCAACGTCGCACTGAACCCCGGCGACCGCTCGCTGCTCCTGCGCGTCGGCCCGCTGCGCCAGGGCGGCGGCCAGGCGCTGATCGTCGACGCCGCGGTGCCGGGCGTCGGTAACGTGATCGAGCAGCTGGCGGACGAGCTTTCGGTACGTCCGGAGGGAGAGACAGAGTTCCTCCACGTCCGGCTCGCCTACTCGAACGGGCGATGATTCGAACCGGCTCCGGCCGGGCATGAGGTACAGGCCCCATGGCGATTGACTTCGCGATCACGGACCGCCAACTCGACGGCGACACCCATCTCGTCGCGGTGACGGGTGAGATCGACCTGTTCACCGCGCCTGAGTTCAAGCAGCGCGTGTCGGCGCCGATCGACGCCGGGCGCTCGAGCGTGATCGTCGACCTCTCGGAGACCACGTTCATCGACTCCTCGAGCCTCGGCGTGCTGATCGGGGCCCACCGCCGCCTCAAGCTGCGCGGTGGTTCGCTGGTGGTCGTCTGCGACAATGAGGCGATCGTGAAGACGTTCCGGATCACCGGCCTCGATGGTGTCTTCACGCTCGTGCGGTCGCTGGACGATGCGCTCGACGGTGACGCCGTGAGCGCCGGCGGGTAGGGCCCGCCTCGGGTGAGCAGCGGCTTCCCCGAGTCAGACGCACAGTCCGACTTCTCCCGCGCCCGCCGGTCGCGACTGCTCGCGGACATCGGCCGGCGCCTCCGGCGGGAGCCCGACGACGTCGCCCTGATGCTGCCGTTCGAGGAGGTCGTCGAGGCCCTCGGCCGCACCGGCCAGCACGATCTCGGGCTCCAGATCGTGCCGCTCGACGCGATCGTGGGCACCGTCGACCGCGGGGTCGACTTCGACCGCGGCCTGCGCCCGACCTCCGGCCGGCTGCGCAGCCGCTGGGAGCGGATCGCCGCCGCCCAGCGGCGCGGCGAGGCGCTGCCGCCGGTGTCGCTCTACAAGATCGGCGACCTCTACTTCGTGCGCGACGGCCACCACCGGGTGTCGGTCGCCAAGTCGCTCGGCCGCGACGACATCGACGCCTACGTCGTGGAGGTGACGACGCGGCTGCGCCTCGGCGAGGAGACGCGCGTCTCCGACCTGCCGCTCAAGGACCACGAGCGCCTGTTCCGCGAGCGCGTGCCGCTGCCCGCCGACGCGCGGCGGCGGATCGCGCTCACCGACCCGTGGGACTTCGGGATGCTGTCGGAGGCGGTCGAGGCGTGGGGCTTCCGCGTCATGCAGCACCGCGGCACGTACATGGATCGCGCCGAGGTGGCGCACCACTGGTTCAGCGAGGAGTACGAGCCGGTGGTCGAGCTGCTGCGGGCCGGCGACCTGATCGAGGACGGCGAGACCGAGACCGAGGCCTACATGCGGGTCGCTGCCGACCGCTACCGGGTGCTGCGGACGCACGAGTGGAGCGACGAGGTGCTCGAGCGGCTGCGCCGCGAGGAGCGTCGCCAGCGCCGGCGGCGGCGCACCCCGCCGCGTCAGACGCGGCGCCGGCCGCCATCATGACCGGCGCCCGTCTCGGCGTTCTCACGCAGCCGTCAGGCTGCGGCCGTCGTCGGTGGCGAACAGCTTGATCTGGCTGGTGTCCAGCGACAGCTCGACTTCCTCGCCGGGCGCGGCCTTGCTCTCCGCGCTCAGCCGCGCCACGACCTGCTGCCCCTCGCCGTGCGACGGCAGATCCTCCAACCCGGCGTCGGCGGCCAGCTCGTCCAGATCGGCCGTGTGGATCTCCTCGGCCTTGACGTCGAAGTACACGTACTTCTCCGAGCCCATCGACTCCACCACATCGACCTTGGTCCGGAACTTGATCCGGTCCGCGTGCTCTTCCTGCTCGACCGCCGCGTCCTCGAAGTGCTCCGGGCGCATCCCCACGATCACCTCACGGCTACCACCGTCCACCTGGACGCCGCGCTTCAACGCGATGTCGCCGATCGGGGTCTTGACCGACTCGCCCTCCAGCCGGCCGGGCAGGAAGTTCATCGACGGCGACCCGATGAAGCCGGCGACGAACAGGTTCTGCGGCCTCTCATACAGGTTGGCCGGCGTGTCGACCTGCTGAATGATCCCCGCCCGCATGACCGCCACGCGGTCGCCGAGCGTCATCGCCTCGGTCTGATCGTGGGTGACGTAGACCATCGTCGTGCCGAGCTGCTTCTGGATCCGAGCGACCTCGGTCCGCATCTGCACGCGCAGCTTGGCGTCCAGGTTCGACAGCGGCTCATCCATCAGGAACGCCTTCGGATCGCGCACGATCGCGCGCCCCATCGCCACCCGCTGACGCTGACCGCCGGACAGGTTGGCGGGCTTGCGCTCCAGATGCTGCTCGAGATCGAGGATCCGCGCCGCCTCGGTCACCTTCTGATCGATCTCGCTCTTGTCGGCCTTGGCGAGCTTGAGCGCGAAGCCCATGTTGTCGCGCACCGTCATGTGCGGATACAGCGCGTAGTTCTGGAACACCATCGCGATATCGCGATCACGCGGCGCCAGATCGTTCACGCGCTCGCCGCCGATGATCAGATCGCCCTCGGTGATGTCCTCGAGCCCCGCGATCATCCGCAACGCCGTCGACTTGCCGCAGCCCGACGGGCCCACCAGGATCATGAACTCCCCATCACCGATCTCCAGATCGATCGACTTCACCGCCTCGAACCCATCCGGATACCGCTTCGTGATCGACTTGAACTGGATCTCTGCCATCGCCTTCGCTTCCTCCCCTTAGTCGCGGGCCCCAGGATGGCCGTCTCCCGGCCATGGCGCCAGTACGAGCAGAAGGCGCGCGTCCCTCGTCGCGCGCACCTCGTGACGTTCCTGCGGATCGAACACTGCGGCGAACCCGGCACCGCCCCGAACGGAGTCGCCTCCGTCGCGCACCTCGATCTCGCCGTCGATGACGACGAGATAGGCGCGCTCGTGCACCTGGTGCTCCTGGAGCGACTCCCCGGCCGGCAGGTTGATCGCGATCGAGCGAGCCTCCCCACGGGCGGAGTGCAGGATCTGCGGACGCCGCGGCTCCACCGCGAGAGATCGCAGATCCCAGTGCTCCATGGGCGCGATCGTACCGATCAGCTCATGCGGCGTCGTCCTGCGGCTCCTCGGCCGCCTCGCGCAGCCGCGTCACGGCCTGCCGGATGAGGCGCGAGATGTGCATCTGCGAGACGCCCACGCGCGCTCCGATCTCCGACTGCGTGAGGTCTTCCTCGAAGCGCAGCCGCAAGACCTCGCGCTCGCGGTCGCTGAGCACGCCCATGAGCCGCTGCCACGGTCGCGGCGTCCTCCGCGAGGCGGAAGCCCGGGTCCTCGACGCCCATCGTGTCGGCCATGCCCTCGTCCTCGTCGTCGTCGCGCGGGCGATCGAGCGAGACCGCGCGGTAGGCGCCGGCCGCCTCGCGCGCCTCCATCACCTGCTCGCTGGTGGCGCCGATGTTCTCGGCGATCTCAGCCGGCGTCGGGGCGCGGCCGAGGCCGCGCGAGAGCTCGTCCGAGACCCGCTCGACGCGCACCGCCATCTCCTGCAGGTCGCGCGGCACCCGCACCGACCAGCCGCGGTCGCGGAAGTGGCGCTTGAGCTCACCGAGGATTGTCGGCACGGCGAACGAGGAGAAGGCGCTGGTACGAGCCGGGTCGAAGCGGTCGATCGCCTTCAGCAGACCGAGCGAGGCGACCTGGATCAGGTCGTCGAGCGGTTCGCTCCCGCGCTGGTAGCGCCGCGCGAGCTGGCGCGCCAACGGCAGGAAACGCTCGACCAGCGCCTCGCGCGCCGCCCGGTCGCCGTTCTCGTGATAGCGCTCGAGCAGGCGCCGGTCCTCGCGCGCACGGCTCTCGCGGTCATCGCCGTTCCGCGAGTATCCTGCCCGCGTCTCACCGGTACCCCGCAGATGATCGATCGTCTCCACGCCTTCCCCGTTCGCGGTGCTGTGTGCGCCGGGGTTCGGGGCGCGGAGTCAGTGCGGCAGGTGGCTAGGCCGCAGTCAGGTCAGTGTAGTACGAGAGAGTCCTGCGCGATGACACCTTCGGTCGTGGGGAATCTCAAAGAGACCAACCTGCGGGTATTGATCGCGGACGAGGACGAGTCCGCGCTGCGCGAGCTGCACGCGGTGCTCGCCGGCCTCGGCCACGAGGTCACTCCGTACGCCGTGTCGGTCAGCGACGCGGTGGAGCTGATCGCCAAGGACGACCCGCAAGTGGCGATCGTGGTCGTCCACAAGGACGACGAGCATGCGCTCGCCTTGATCGGCGAGGCCGTCGAGTACGCCTCCGGACCGGTGATCGCCCAGCTCCCGGACGCGGACGTGGACTTCCTGTCGCGGGCCGCCGAGCGCGGCATCTCGGCCTACGTCGAGTCGATGGACCCCGAGTCGATCCAGGGAGCGATCGAGGTCGCGGTCCGCCGCTACCGCGAGGCCAGCAGCCTGCATGAGAAGGTCGACCAGCTCGAGGGCGCGCTCGCGCGGCGCGGCGTGATCGAGCGCGCGAAGGGGATCCTGATGGAGCGCCACAGTGTCGGCGAGCGGCAGGCGTTCGAGCTGCTGCGCGACCACTCGCGCACCAGCGGCCGCCGCGTCGTCGAGGTCGCCCAGGCCGTGCTCGACGGCCACGCCCTGCTGCCGAAGCGGCCCTGAGCCGGGAGTTCGCCGCTGTCGTAATCCTGCTCATTTCGGCGCGCCGCACGACCTGGTGCTGCCGCTAGGGCGTGAGTTCTGACGGCGGATCTTGTCACTTCCGCCATTCCTCGGTAGAACTCCGGGGCGTCAGTGCGTGGACCACAAGACCGCGCATTCTTCGGATGGCCAAAAGCCACGTCCGAGGGGAGCACAGGGGTGACTAAGGCGACCAGTACCGGGACCGAGCGACCGGGTCTCCCGCGTTGAGCGCGGCCGCACGTCCCGGCCTTTGGTCCGGCCTCGCCGGACCGGCTCCGCGGCGGCTGCGGTTCGGGCGCCGCTGGCTGGCGTTCGGGGTCGCCGCCCTGGGCTTGACCGTGCTCGTGCCGCTGGCCGCGCCGCTCCGCCTCGCCTATCCGACGCCGTCGCTGCACGTGGCGCTCGAGACCGGCACGGCGCTGATCGGCCTGCTCGCCACCGCGATCGTCGTCCGCGGCCTGCGCGACGCCCCGCGGCTGGACCGGCTCATCCTCGCGGCCGGGCTCGCCGTGATCGCCCTCACGGGCGCGGCGGTGGCGGCCATGGTCGCGGTCTCCCCGGACGGCGGGCCGCGCGGCGTCGTCCCGCTGACCGGAATGCTCGTAGGATCGCTGCTCGTCTGCGCCGGAGCCTTCGCGCCGGCCCGGCGGCTCGCCCGGCCGGGGAGAGCGGCCGCCGCGATGGTCGTGGTCGTGCCGGCGGCCGTCGGTGCCGCGGTCGTGCCCGTCGATCTCGTCCCCGAGCAGCTCCAGCTCGCGATGGCGCTCAGCCTCGCGGTCGCGTCCGCCGGCCTGACCGGGCGCGGCATCCGCGCCGAGGAGCCCTTCGCCCGCCGGCTCGGGCTCGCCGGCCTGTTCCTGGCGTTCTCGTTGCTCGCCTCCGCGCTGCTGCCGCCGGTCACCCACGAGTGGATGCACCTGGGCGACGTGCTGCGGCTGCTGTTCTGCACGGTGCTGCTGTGGGCGGCCGCGGTCGAGCTGGTCGGAGCAGTCGCCGCACGCGCCGCCGAACAGGAGCGCCGGCGGATCGCTCGCGACCTGCATGACGGCATCGCGCAGGAGCTGGCCTTCATCCGCCGGCGCGCCGAGCGGCTCGCGGGCCAGCCCGACGCCGCCGAGATCATGGTCGCCGCCGAGCGGGCGCTGCAGGACTCGCGCTGGGCGATCGAGCACCTCGCGCGCGCCCCGGACGAGCCGCTCGCCGGCGTGCTCGCCCGCCACGCCGCCGCGACCGCGGCGCGCACCGGTGTGGCGGTGACGTTCACGACGACCGGCTCGACCGGGCACGTGGGACCGGAGGTCAGCGAGGCGCTGGTCCGGATCCTCGGCGAGGCGGTCGCCAATGCGCGCCACGGCGACGCGACGCTCGTCCACGTCGAGCTGTCGACCCATCCGCTGCGTCTGCGCGTCATCGATGACGGAAGCGGGTTCGACCCGTCGGCCGACGGGTCGGGCTTCGGCCTCGGAGCGATGCGCGAGCGGGCAGCGCTCGTCGGCGCCGAGCTCAGCGTGACGTCGGGTCCGGGGGCCGGCACCGAGGTGGCTGTGGAGCTGCGATGAACACTTCCCCGCAGGCTCACGCGATCCGGTCCACCATCGGCGTGCTCACCGTGCGATGAACGCGCCGTCGCGGGTGCTCGTGGCGGACGACCACGCGCCGACCCGCGAGGACGTGCGAGCGGCCGTCGAGGCGGACCCGCGCTTCACCGTCGTGGCGCTCGCCGCCGACGCCGCGGACGCGATCCAGGCCGCCTTGCGCGAGCGGCCCGACGTCGCGCTGCTCGACATGCGGATGCCGGGCAGCGGCGCGGCCGCGGCGTGGGAGATCACGGCGCGCCTGCCGGGCACGCGCGCCGTGATGCTGACCGTCTCGCGCAGCGACGAGGACCTCTTCGCGGCGCTGCGCGCGGGCGCCGCGGGCTACCTGCTCAAGGACATGCCGTTCTCGGCGATCGCGGACGAGCTCGCGGGCGTGCTCGAGGGCCGGGTGGCGCTGCCGCCCGAGCTCGTCGCACGCCTGGTCGAGGAGTTCCGCGACAGCGCCCCGCGGCGGCGCACGCTGCTCGGCCAGGGCGCCGGCACGCAGCTCACGAGCCGTGAGTGGCAGGTGCTCGACTTCCTGCGCCAGGGGCTTGCCACGAACGAGATCGCGCGCCGGCTGTTCGTCTCGCCCGCGACGGTGCGGAGCCACGTCGCGGCGGTCCTGCGCAAGCTGCGCGTCCCGGACCGGGACGCGGCGATCGCGCTGTTCGAGGAGCCGGAATAGACCCGCTATCGGGATGCTGACCTACTCGCGGAGCGTGACCTCCTCCGGCCAGGAGCAGAGCGCGCTGCGGCCCGGGCAGTCGCCGCACAGGTCGCGGTGGGGCGTCGCGGTGACCTCGTAGCGGCCCTCGAGGACGCCGCGCGCGAGGCCGGCGAGCTGCTCGGCCAGGGCCGGTTCGTCGGCGGCCGTGAAGGTGCGCGCGACGGGCTCGGCGGGGCGCTCGAGGAAGCAGTAGGCGACCTCGACTCGCGGCGCGCCGTCGCGCAGGGCGGCGAGCGCGTAGACGATGCGCTGGGTGGCGTAGTCGCGCTCGACGACGTCGGCGGGCTCGGCGCCCTCCAGCCGGTCCGACTTGTAGTCGACGATCAGGGCGCCGCCGTCGTCCTCGAGCACGACGGCGTCGAGGAAGCCGTTGACCAGCGGGCCGCCGCCGCCGCGCTCGAGCCCGAAGGCGAAGGACGCCTCGCGGCGCAGGCGGCGCGCGGCGGCGAGCCGCGCGCAGAGCGGCGAGCCGGCGAAGGCGGCGACCAGGGCGCGAATGTCCGCGATCTCGTCGGCGCCCAGCTCGATCCCCCACGCGATGCCGAGCTCGGCTACGGGTTCCGCGTCCGGAACGGCCGGCCGGGCGAAGTCGAGGTCCTCGAGCAGGCGGTGGACCAGCGAGCCGCGGACGCGGGCGTCGAGCGCGGGCGGCTCGGCGGCCTCGGCGGTGGGCGGCGGCGGCTTCGCGCGCGGCAGCCGCAGCACGCGCTCGAGGTAGAAGCGGTAGCCGCACCGGGCGTAGGCACCGAGCGAGCTGTACGAGAGCCGCTGCGGCGCCGGCCTGGCGCGCGCCGCGGGCTCGCTGTCGACGGCCGGCGGGTCCGGCAGTGCGGTGCTCGGGGCTCCGGCGCGGGCGCGGCCGGCCGGGCTCATCGCCGCCGGCGGGAGCACCGTGCCGATGGTCTGGGGCGCGTTGAGGCGGCACAGCAGGGTCGCGCGCCGGCCGTCCCAGCCGCGCTCGATGACGGTCTCGGGCGCGGTCACGGCGGCGAGGGGATCGCCGCCTGTCAGCGCGCGCGAGATCCAGTCGATCGGGGGCCCGCCGGGGCGGGGCTCAGGGAGGCGCTCGCAGTCGAGCCCGCCGGACAGGATCAGCCGCTCGCGCGCGCGCGTCATGGCGACGTAGAAGAGCCGCCGCTCCTCCTCGGCCTCCTCATGCTGCTCGATCTCGGCGAGTCGCTCCCAGTCGAGCGCGGACACCAGTTCGCCGCCGCCGATCGGCGCCAGCCGCAGGCCGACACTGCCGTCGCGGCCCAGGAGCAGCCGCTCGCGGGCGGTGGCTCCGGCGCGGCCGAGATCGGCGACGCAGACGACCGGGAACTCGAGCCCCTTGGCGCGGTGGATGGTCATCAGGCGCACGGCGTCGAGCCCTTCCGACTCGAGCGCCGCCTCGCCCTCGCGCGCCTCGATCAGGTCCTGCGTGGCGGCGAAGGCGATGAACCCGCGCAGGTCGGGGCCCTCCGACTGCTCGTACTCGCGAGCGAGCCGCATCAGCTTGCGCAGGTTCGCGAGCCGCCGCTCGCCGCCGGCGCGGGCCAGCACCGCGAGGTCGTAGCCGGTCGCCACGATCGCCCGTTCGAGCAGCTCCTCGGCCGGCAGGCGCTCGGCGCGCGGGCGCTCGGCGGCGAAGAAGCGCGCGAACGCCTCGAGCCGCGCGCGCTCGGCGGCCGGGAGCACCGCGGCCCACGCCGCCGTCTCGACCTCGCGCAGCGCCGGCCATACCCCCTCTCCCCCCTGGCGTCCCTCGTCCCTCGTGCCGGGGGCGGTCTCGCGGCCGGCCTGCGTCAGGAGCACGAGCGCGTCGGTGCCGGCGCCGCAGAACGGCGAGGCGAGCACGGCGAGCAGCGCCTGCTCGTCGCGCGGGTTGGCGAGCGCCGACAGGTAGGCGATGCCGTCGCGGACCTGCTCCTGCGACCAGTAGCCGCGGCCGCCGACCACGTAGGTCGGCAGGCCCTGCTCCTCGAGCGCCTGCTCGAGCAGCCGCAGCGAGGCGGTCGCGCGCACGAGCACGACGATGTCGCCGGGCCGGCGGCCGTCGTCGACCTCGGCGCGCAGCCGGTGCGCGACCAACCGCGCCTCGGCGCGCCGCCACGGCTGGGTGGCGAATCCGGTCAGGCCGAGGTCCTGCTCGTCCCAGCCGCGCGTGTCGGTGATCAGCAGCTCGACCGCGGGGTCGGCGGCGACGGGGTCGGGATCGAAGAGCCGCAGCGGCCCGTCGGCGGCGACGGCGGGCGCGCCCGCCACGAGCGGCGCGAACGTCGTGCCGAGCTCGGCGGTGAAGGCGCCGTTGAGCACGTCGAGCAGCTCCTCGCGCGAGCGGAAGTTGCGCGCCAGTCTTCGTACGCGGTCGGCGCCGAGCCGCGAGCGGCGCTCGCGGAAGATCGTCACGTCGGCGTGGCGGAAGCGGTAGATCGACTGCAGCTCGTCGCCGACCGCGAACAGGTTGTCGCGCTCGAGCGCCTCGAGCACGTCGAGCTGGAGGCGGTTCGTGTCCTGGAACTCGTCGACCATGATCAGCTCGAAGCGCTCGGCCCACGCCTGGCGGGCGGCGGGATCGGCGAGCAGGTCGCGGACCCGCAGCTCGAGGTCGGCGAAGTCGACGGCCGCGCGGGCGTCCTTGGCGGCCTCGAACGCCGTGCCGAAGCGGTCGAGCAGATCGTCGAGCCGCTCGAGCGCCGCGCGCGCATGGTGGTCGGCGCACGCGTTCCGGTAGGTCTCCCACGCCTCGCGATAGGCGACGCAGGCGTCGTCCTCGAGCGCCCTGGCGCCGCTTCCGAGCTTCGCAACGTCGAGCTCGCCCGGCCACGGCACGACCACCCGATCGTCGGGCCCCTCGCCCGCGCGATCGCCGGCCCCACGAAATGATCGTCGGGCCCCGCGCCCGCGCGCGCCGGCCCCGCGAACCGCTCGCAGGCCTCGAGCGCCTCGCGGGCGGCGGCCACCTTCTTGCCGTCGGCGGCCGTCGCGAGCGCGGCGGCGGCGGCTGCGCGGGCTGTCGCCAGCGGCGCCGGGTCCGGCGCGGGCGCGGGCGGCGGAATCGGCAGCCGCGGGTGGCTCTGGCCGCGGCTGCGTAGCGTCTCGTGGGCGCGCAGCACGAGGTCGCGTAGCCCTGGCCCGTAGGCGGCGGCGAGGTCGAGCGCCGCGGCTCCGCCGGCGGCCGCCCACGCCTCGAGCGCGGTCTCAAACGCCCGCTCGGCGAGTCGCCGCGCGGCCGGCTCGTCGAGGACGATGAAGCGAGGATCCAGGCCCGCCGCGAGCGGCCGCGCGCGCAGCACGCGGGCGCAGAAGCCGTGGATGGTGCCGATCCAGGCCGCCTCGGCCTCGCGCGCCCGCTCGGTCTCGCCCAGCGCGGTCAGGCGCCGGCGCAGCCGCTCGCGCAGCTCGCCGGCGGCCTTCTCGGTGAAGGTGAGCGCGAGGACCGAGCCGACCGCCACGCCGTCGCGCAGGACCGCCTCGACGAACCGCTCGACCATCACCGCCGTCTTGCCGGACCCCGCGGCGGCGGCGAGCAGCGCCGAGCCCGAGCGATCGTCGACCGCCGCCCGCTGCTCGGGCGTGAAACGCACGCCGGCGGTCTCCGCCGGGCCGTCCATGAGCGCCGTCACGCCGGCCGCTCCTCGCCTTCGCCGGCGCGGCAGATCGCCGGATACGCGCAGCCGCCGGACGGCAGGCACGAGTCCGGGCACGCCCGCACCCGGCCCGCGCGGATCTCCGTCGCAGCGCGGACCGCGAGCTGGCGGGCCTCGTCGAGCGCGGCGTCGAAGGTCTCGGCGTCCACCACGTCGCCGTTCACGTACGAGCCGCGCACGTCGTCGCGCACCAGGCCGCGCGCGCGGACGTCGCGATGGCCGACGGGCTGATACAGAGCCCCGGCCACATCGAGCCCCAGGAGATCGCGAACGGCCAGCGCGTAGAGCGCGACCTGCAGCCGGCGGTCACGGACCCAGCGCGCCCCGGGGCTCACCGTCCGGCCCTTGTAGTCGCGCACGAGCGCGCGCCCGGAGGCGTCGACATCGATCCGGTCGACGCGGCCGGTGACGCCGATCCCGGAGTCGGCCAGGGGCAGAGGCCCGTGCTCGTCGCCCTCGCGCCCGAAGCTCCACTCGAGCCGGCGCGGCTCGAGCGCGGGCCCGGTCTCAGCCTCGTGGCGCAGCAGCCGCCGGAGGTCGACCTCGAGCTCGCGCAGCGCCGCGCGGGCGCGGGTGCCGGTGGCGCTCGCGCGGCGGTCGGCCATCGCGGCTTCCAGTTCCTCGAGCGCCGCAGGCAGCGAGGCGGGCGTGAGGCGGGCCGACCCCTCGCGCTCGCGCAGCCTCCGCAGCGTCTGCTCGAGCACCGCGTGGGCGATCGACCCGCGCCGCATCGGCTCGGGATCCGGCTCGGTCCGCGCCGGCCGCAGGACGCTCTCGATCAGCCAGCGCACGCCGCAGCCGGCGAACAGCTCGAGCCCGCGCGCCGCCTCGGTCTCGCGGGCCGCGAGCAGCCCGAGCACCGGCTCGGCCTCGGGCGGGCCGAGCGGCGGCGGATCCGGCAGCTCCTCGGCCACCGCTCGCGCGCGCCTCAGCTCGTGCGGCGTCGGGGCCGCCGCCGGCGGCCACGTGACCTCGCCCAGCAGCCGGCGCCCGCGACGGGTCCACAGCTCGTCGGTGAACAGGGCGCGGACGTCGTCGACGAACGCCGACGGCAGCGCGGGATCGCCCTCCTCGTCCGACGAGCGGAAGGAGAGGAACAGAACCTCCTCGGGCCGCGACGCGGCCGCGTAGAGCAGATAGCGCTCGCGCGCGAGCACGTCCTCGTGGCGCGCGAGTACGAGGCCGCTGGCCTTGGCGAGCGAGATCCGCGCGGCGTCGTCGAGGAACGGCTCTGGCATGGGGTGGCGCGGGAACGAGCCCTCCTGGAGACCGCACACGAAGACGGCGCGGAAGCGGCGGGCCCGGATCGCGAGCGGGTCGGCGACCAGCACCGCGCCGTCCGCCGCCGGCTCGCGCACCTGCACGTCGGCGAGCGCCGCGAGCAGCTCGTCCGGCGTGCCGGCCAGCGCCGGATCGGCAGCGGCCAGGCCGCGAAGCTCGTCCGCCGCCTTGCGAAGCTCAACCGCGGCCCGGGCATCGGCGGCCGCCTCAGGGTCGAGCACCGCCGCGGCACGGCGATGAGGAGCGGTCCAGATCGCGTCGGCCTCGGCCACGAGCGCGTCGAGGAACGCCTCCGCGCCCCCGCCGGCGGCCGTGGCCAGCGCGACGAGCGCGTCATCGGCGCGCGCCAACTCGCCGCGCCCGTCCTCGCCCGCCGGCCCGCCGCGCCCGTCGTCGCCAGCCAGCCCGTCGTCGCCGGCCGGCGCAGCGCGCCCGTTCGCGCCCGCGAGCGCGCCGGCCCGCCTCATCGCCAGACGCGCCTCCGCCGCGGTCGTCAGCTCGGCGCGGCGCACGTGCGCGTCGAGTGCGTCGGCGGCGTCCGGGTCCGGGAGCCGGCCCGGCGTCCGCAGCCAGGTCAGCACGTCGCCGGCCGTGCCGCCGGGCAGGACAGCGCGGGCGCCCGCGAGGACGCCGGCCCCGAGCCGCGTGCGGCCGAGCGGGATGCGGCGCTCGAGGCTGACCGGGATGCCGTAACTGTCGAGCACCTGGCCGAGCACGGTCGCCTCCGCCGCCCCGCCGCGCACGAGCACCGCGATGTCCTCCGCCAACACGCCGGAGCCGGTCAGCTCGAGGATCTCGGCGGCGACCAGCTCGGCCTCGGCGCGTTCGCCGCCCGCCTCGAGCAGCCGCACCGCGCCGTTCGGCGCCCGCCGGCCGGCGCCGGGCTCGAACAGGCCACGCTCGAGGTGGTGCAGGGCCTCGCGGGCGTCCGGCGCGTAGTGCTCGGACAGGTCGGCCAGCAGCTCGTGCCGCTCGGCGAGCGGCTTGAGCAGCTCGACCGTCCCGGCGCGGTCGGCGAACGCCGCGCGGCCGGGCTCGTACGCGAGCGCCACACAGACGTCGGCGTGGCGGGCGAGCGTCTCCACTGCGTCGCGCTGGAGCGGCGTCAGGTCGTCGAACCCGTACAGGAAGACCGGACGGCCGCCCCACGCGGCCGGGCGCTCGCGCAGCGCGTCGAGCGCCGAGCGTGCCAGGCCCTCGGCGTCGACCACGCCGAGCTGCTCCAGTCGCCGGTGGTAGGCGGAGAAGAGCGCGGCGAGCTCGCCGGCGTGGGCCGGGGCGTCGTCCCAGGCGCGCACGGCCTGCGTGAAGCGGGCCGGGCCGACGAGCGAGCGGCCGAGCTCCGCGAACAGCTCCCCGGCGGCGCCCGCGAACCCGGGCGCGGCCGCCGACCGGGCGAGCACCTCGAGCCGCGTGCCGGCCACGGCGGCCCGGACCACCCGCTCGCGCGCGACCCGGCCGAGCGCGCGGCCCGGCACACCGGTCGCCTCCGCGATCCCGCGCACGAGCCAGTTGAAGGTCACCACCTCGGCGCCCAGCACGATGCCCTCGGCGGCCAGCTCGCGCTGGTAGTGCTGCACGTCGGCGAGCGTCGGGACGACGAGCACCGGATCGCGCGGCAGCGCGGCGCGGAAGCGGTCGAGCACCGCGCCGGCCTTGGCGGCGTTGGCGGGTCCGGTGATCAGCGTGAGCGGCATCGCGGCCCCACAGGGTCGCGCGCGCGCCAGACGTCTCACATCCACCACACCGCGGGCAGCGGATGATTCGGTTTCGCCCTCCGCGACCGGCGATGATTCGGTTTCGCCGGAAAGCCCACCCGCGGACCTTCGCGCGACGTTAGATTAGTGGCTCAAGTTACGAGCCTGGACGCCGTTACTCAGGATGAGGAATCACGCACGGGAGCACCGAGAGATGCCGCACCTGCACCTGCCCACCGATCACACGGACGCCGACCTCGTCCTCGCCGCCAACCTGGCCGAGATCGTCGGCAGCGACGATCTGTACGTGGCCTGGACCTACGACAGCGGGCCCGGCGCGATCCCGGAGGTCGAGGCCGAGCTGCGGGAGCCGCACGCGCGCGGCGGGTTCTTCGGCGCCGTCGCCGCAGGGATCGGCGCCTTCTGGCGGGCTCTCATCGGCAGGCCGGCGGACGACGCGGCCGAGCCCGACGGCGCGACCGATCCGGCGCGCCGTCCGGCCGAGCGTCCGTACGCTGACTCGTAGCACCGTCAACTGCGGCATTGAGGGGAGCGGGATCGTCCGGGACTCCGGCCATCGTCCTGGCTGGGTAGGCATGCCCACCTAGGCAGGACACTGTCCTGGCCAGGGGTCACATAGCGGCCCCTATCCAGGACGACGGCCGAATTCTCGCCGGCCGCCGGCTAGCCAGCCGCCTTACCCAGCGCCGTTGACGTTCGCCGGCGCGCTGATCACGCCGCCTGGGCGGCGTCGTCCTCGCCACCGGGCTGCTCCTCGCCCTCGGGCGGCTTGGCGCCCTCGCGCGCCCACGGCTCGTCGAACTCGACGCGCCACTTGCCGTCCTCGGTCTGCATCAGCGCCAGCTTCGCGCGGAACGAGCGGCCCGAGCGCCCCTTGAACCCCGTCACAGGCTTCTCGGTGCGCCCGCGCGAGATCAGCTCGCGCGCCGCGGTCGCCGGCAGGTTCTTGCCGGCCTTGGACTTCCAGATCACGAACCCGCAGCCGGGGTCCTCGCGCGACCAGCAGGAGAAGCCCTTGCGGTTCTCGACGATGTCGCGCCCGCAGACCGGGCACGGCCCAAGGTTGGCGCGCGGGATGCGCACCTCCTTGAGCTTGGCGTCGAGCTCCCCGACCGTCTCGCGGGCGAACTCCGCGATGTCGTGCATGAAGCGCTCGCGCGACTCCTCGCCCTCCTCGATCCGGCCCAGCCGGTGCTCCCAGTCGCCGGTCATCGACGGCGAGGTCAGCGCGTGCTCGCCGAGGAACCGGATGACGTTGGTGCCCTTCTCGGTCGCCACCAGGGAGCGGCCCTCGCGCTCGACGTAGCCGACGTCGATCAGCCGCTCGATGATCGCGGCGCGTGTGGCAGGCGTGCCGATGCCGGAGTCCTTCATCGCCTCGCGCAGCTCGTCGTCCTCGACGAGCTTGCCCGCGGTCTCCATCGCTCCGAGCAGCGACGCGTCCGAGTAGCGCCGCGGCGGCTTGGTGACCTTCTCGAGCGCCTCGACCTCGAGCGTCCGCACGGCCTCGCCCTGGGAGAGCTTCGGCAGCTGCTGATCCCCGCCGTCGTCCTCGTCCGCCGGCGCGCCGTCGGAGAGGCCCTCGCCGTAGACGCCGCGCCAGCCGGGCACCACGAGCACGCGCCCGCGAGTGCGGAAGACGTGCTCGGCCACCGTCGTCTCCAGGCGCGTGTTCTCGAACACGGCGTCGGGATGGAAGACGGCCAGGAAGCGGCGGACGACCATGTCGTAGACGCGGCGGTCGTCATCGCTCATCTTGTCGACCCGGTGCTCGGCCTTGGTCGGGATGATCGCGTGGTGGTCGGTGACCTTGGCGTCGTTGACCACGCGCCCGAGCGGCAGCAGGTCGAGCCCGGTCACGTACTCCGCCGCGCTCGAGTACTCGCGCCGGCGGCCGACCAGCGCGGCGGTCGGCTTGAGCTCGCCGATCATGTCGCCCGGCAGGAAGCGCGAGTTGGTGCGCGGGTACGTCAGGGCCTTGTGGTCCTCGTAGAGGCGCTGCGCGGCCGCCAGCGTGCGGCGCGCGGAGAAGCCGAAGCGCGTGTTGGCCTCGCGCTGGAGTGAGGTCAGGTCGTACAGGAGCGGCGCGCGCTCCTTCTTGGTCGAGGTCTCGTGCTTGGTGATCTCGCCGGGCTGGCCCTGGACGGCGGCGACGATCGCCTCGGCCTCGGCAGCGGTCTTCAGCCGCGGCTCGGAGCCCGCGTGGTGGCGGCCGTGGTAGCGCCGGCCGCTGTCGCCGTCGCTCGGCTCGAACGTGGCGTCGACCAGCCAGTACGGCTCGGGCACGAAGACCCGGATCTCCTCCTCCCGGCGGGCGAGGATCGCGAGGGTCGGTGTCTGTACGCGGCCCAGAGTCACCGCGCCGTCGAACGACGAGCGCAACCGGATGGTGGCCGCCCGGGTGGCGTTCATGCCGACGATCCAGTCCGCTTCAGAGCGCGAGCGGGCGGCCTGCTCGAGCCGGGCGTAGTCCTGCGCCGGGTGCAGGGCGTGGAACGCCTCCTTGATCGCGGCGCCCGTCATCGAGGACAGCCACAGCCGCTCGACCGGCTTCCTCGCGTTCGCCTTCTCGTACGTCCAGGCGAAGATCAGCTCACCCTCGCGGCCGGCGTCGCAGGCGTTGATGACGACGTCGACATCGTCGCGCCGCAGCTGCTTGGAGATCACCGTGAACTGCTTGCGCGAGCGCTCGTCGCGCACGACGAGCTTGAACTCGTCGGGCACGATCGGCAGGTCGGCCATCCGCCACTTCTTGAACTTGGAGTCGTACTCGTCCGGCTCCGCGAGCTGGACGAGGTGCCCGACCGCCCAGGTGACGATGTGCTCGTCGGACTCGAGGAAACCCTCGTGCTTCTGGAACGCGCCCGGCAGCGACCGCGTCAGATCGCGGCCGACGGACGGCTTCTCGGCGATGACCAGTGTCTTGCCCACAGTCGCCGAGGGTAGCTGAGTACCGCCATCCGCAAGTACGCACACGTACTTCCGGACGGCGGTACTAGCCGCCACAAGGCCCGGTGTCGACCGGGCCGGACGCGCCTGCGAGCGCGTCGCGCACGATCGCGTTCGGCACCCCGTAGCCGCCGCGCGGGCCGCTGGTGGTGGCGGCGAAGATCGTGGTCACCACGCGTCCTGCCCCGTCGACCATCGGGCCGCCGGAGTTGCCGGAACGGACAGCGCCGCGCAGCGAGACGATCGACCGCCGGACCGGCCCGCGCCCGTAGGCGTCCTGGCTGACCACCTCGCGCGTCTCGCCGAGGCGGCCGGCGCGCACGTCGTAGGGCCCGTTGAGCGGGAAGCCGAGGATCGCCGCCGACGCGCCGCGCTCGGGATCGCGCGCCAGATCCAGTGACGGCGCCTCGAGGCCCTCCACGCTCAGGATGGCCAGGTCGTTGCGCGGGTCGAAGGCGATCGCCTGGGCGTCGAGGCCGGGCTCGTTGCCGCGCGCCAGCACGCGCGTGTCGTCCTGGCCGGCGACCACGTGGGCGTTGGTGACCACCACGCCCGGCGCGGCCACCCAGCCGGAGCCCTCGACGCCGACGCCGCAGGCCGTGCCGAGGATCTTGACCACGCTGTCGCGCGCTGCGGCGACCTGCCGGTCGCGCGCGATCGCCGCGCGCGGGGCCGGCACGCGCGCCTCGGGCCCGTCGATGCGCGGGAACGGGTCGAGCGCGCGCAGCGTGTTGAGCAGCGGCCCGGTCGGCGGCAGCACCGCGTTGAGCTGCCGCAGGATCGCCGAGCGCTGCACGTCGCGCCGGATGTCCGGCCCCGCCTGCAGCGCGACGGCGCCGAGCACCCAGGCGATCAGCAGCCCGACGCAGGCGGTCAGCGCCGCTCCCAGCGCCCCGTCGACCGCCGCGAAGGCGGGCGAGGAGAACCTCGCGCGCAGCCGCGCCCCCACCCCCTCGAAGCTCGCGGCCAGGACACCGCCGGCCACGAGCGCCCCGACCAGCGCGAACGCCGGCGCCCACTGCGACTCGCTGCCGCCCTCCAGCACCAGCGGCGCCAGCCGCGTGCCCAGCCAGGCGCCGGCGGCGAAGCCGACGAGCGCGAGCACCCCTGCCAGGAACCCCTGCGCCCAGCCGAACAGCGCGAGCAGCACGACCGCGCCGAGGATGACCCAGTCGATGCCGGTCACGACCCGGCGGTGGTCCTGGAAGCGACCATCGGTCGTTCGAGCGTACCCGCCGGGTCCTCCCGCCCTCGTACCCTTGGACGAGCGCGCATGGTCGTGTCCCTCCCCACGTCCTCGCCCTCACGGGCACGGCGCTTGCGCCGGCTCCTACCGCTGCTCGTGCTCGCGGGCGGCGCCTTCGCGGGCGGAGTGATCACGGGCGCGCGCCACGAGCCGACCGAGCGCCGCCTCGCCGCACGGTTCGCGGATGCCTGGGAGCGCGAGGAGTACGCGGAGATGTACGCGATGCTGACGACCCGGGCGCGAGCCGAGACGTCGTTGAGGGCCTTCGCGCGCGCCTACCGCCGCGCGAACGTGACCGCGACCACGACGCGGCTGACCGCGGACCGGCCGCACGACCCGGTCGACGACGTGGTCGTCGTGCCGATGAGGGCCACCACTCGGATCTTCAGCGACGTCGAAGCCCCGGTCTCGCTGCCGCTGGCCGAGGACGTGGGTGGGGAGCCCGCGATCGAGTGGGCGCCGCACCTGGTCTTCCCCGGCCTGCGGGTGGGCGAGGAGCTCAACCGCGAGATGCGCATGCCCGCGCGCGCGGCGATCCGGGCGCGCGACGGCACCAAGATCGCCTACGGCGAGGATCGCCTGTCCGACCTCGACCCGCTGGCCTCCGAGATCGCCGGCCGGGTCGGGCCCGCGCCGCCCGAGCGGGTGGACGAGCTGGCGGCGCGCGGAGTGCCGGAGGGGGCGCCCGTCGGGCTCACCGGCCTCGAGCGCGAATTCGACGTCGAGCTCGCCGGCACGCCGGGCGGCGTCCTGCTGGCCGGCCGGCGGGTGCTGGCCACCGCCGAGCCGAAGCCCGGGCGCAGCGTGCGCACCACGATCGATCCCAAGATCCAGCGTGCCGCCGTGCAGGCGCTCGCCGGGCGCTACGGCGGGATCGCTGCGGTGCGGCCGCGCACCGGCGAGGTGCTCGCGCTCGCCGGCCTCGCGTTCTCGGCGCCGCAGCCGCCGGGGTCGGTGTTCAAGATCGTCACGTTGACGGGTGCGCTCGAGGCGCACTCGGTCCGCCGCAACGAGAGCTTCCCCGTCCAGACGTCGGCAGCGCTCGAGGGCGTCGAGCTCGAGAACGCCAACGGGGAGTCGTGCGGGGGGTCGCTGATCGAGTCGTTCGCCCACTCCTGCAATTCCGTCTTCGCCCCGATGGGCGCCGAGCTCGGGGCCGAGAAGCTCGTCGCGACGGCCGAGCGCTTCGGCTTCAACAAGGATCCGGGGCTGCGGGGCGCGGCGCGCTCGACGATCCCACCGGCGGACGAGATCGGCGACGACCTCGCGGTCGGCTCGACGGCGATCGGCCAGGGGAAGGTCCTGACCACGCCCCTGCAGATGGCGCTGATCGCCGGCGCGATCGGCGAGGACGGCCGGCTCGTGAGGCCGACGCTGCGCCGCGGCGAGGAAACCGAGGCGTCGCAGGTGACGCGGCCCGGCATCGCCCGCTACGTCGGCCGCGCGATGCGTGCGGTGGTGGCGGGCGGCACCGGCGTGGGCGCGAAGGTGCCCGGCGTGGTCGTGGCGGGCAAGACCGGCACCGCAGAGCTGCGCTCGACGGTCAGCGAGGACCCCGAGCCGGTCGAGCCCGGCCAGCCGGCGCCCGCGGAGGATCCGACCGACACCGACGCCTGGTTCGCCGCCTACGCCCCCGCCGGCAACCCGCGAATCGCGGTCTCGGTCCTGCTGATCGCCCAGGGCGCGGGCGGCGAGGTCGCGGCGCCGGTCGCCGCCCAGGTCATCGACGCCGCCGTCGGTTAGACGTCGAGGTCGTAGACGCCTTCCTGGCTGTCGCCGCCGTTGGAGAACCTCAGCTCCAGCGGACGGTTCTGGAAGGACTCGTTGCGGATCTTGAAGAGCAGCAGCATGCCCTGGACCGGCCCCTGCCCGGCGCCCGAGCTGGGCAGCGGGAGCACCGTCCCGGGCGGGACGTCGACGGCCTCGAACGCCCACGGGTTGATGTCCGTATCGAGCGGGATCGGCCGGTAGATGTTGTCCTGGGTGTCGTGGATCTCCCAGATCGAGGCGGCAGGCCGCGTCTCGGTCTTGGAGACGTTCTGGATCCACACCCAGACACCGAAGTAGATCTCATCCTCCGTCGGCGGAGGGCTGTTCTCCGGCAGGCCGACGAAATACTCGCTGTCCTCGACGTCTTCCGGGTTCATGTAGCGCGACATCTCGATCTGGTACTTCAGGCCGTTGATGTCGAGGTAGATGCCCTCCGTCTCTGCCACCGTGACCACCTCGTCGCCCCCACAGCCGGCGGCCACGACCGTCACGAGCAGGGTGGACAGGGCGATGCGGAGCAGGCGCGCCATCGCGGCCGGAGTCTAGACGCCGCCCACCGTCGCACGCGCCCCGCGATCCTCGTCCTCCTCGAGGATCGCCTGGAGCCGGCTCATCGCCTTCCGGACCTTGCGCTTGAACCAGCCGCGCTGGCCGCTCAGGGTCTCGACGAGGCGGTCGGTCGGGAACACGGGCTCGGACTCGATCATGTACTCGACCTCCGTGCCGCCGCCGGGCGCGAGATCGAGCGTCCAGATCCCGGTGGTCTGGATCCGGTTGAACTTGCCGCCGCGGCCGACGGCGACGATGCGGTGCGGCGGCTCGACGACGGAGAACGTCATGTCCGACCACGAGAAGCGCTGGAACGGCGTGCGCAGCTTGAAGCGCGCGCCGGCGCCCTGCCCGACCGAATCGATCCTCGTGAGCCGGAACTGCTCGAGGTAGTGGTCGCTGAACTCCGGGTGGTTCGCGATGTCCGCCAGGTAGGCGAAGACCTCCTCGCGCGGCCGGCCGATCTTGACGCTGACGCTCACGGGGTCCACGGCGGCCGCAAGGATACGTCAGGCGACGCGCGGCCGCGCTCGTACCGCGCGGTCCTGCTCCGGCGAGCGGACCGCCATGCTGCGTGCCGGCGGCTCGCGGTGCAGCGGGCGGCAGAGCTCGCAGACGAGCTTCTCGCCGTACATGTGGACGACCTCGCCCACAAGCGGGGTACGATGGCAGTGCACGCAACCGTGGCGGCGGGCGCTGAGGGCGACCACGCTGTGGCGGAGGAGCGAGATCTCCACCAGGGGGTTCCGGTGGCGCGTCAGCGCGAGCATGGTTTGAACGTGATTCGTGCTGTGCACCGAGAGACCTCCATTGACCCGGTCCCTAAGATCGGAGGCGGAGCCATGGAGGAGCGCATGACCGACGTCCAGAACACCGGAGCGCTGCCGTCCGCCGGGAGCGATGAGCCGGCTCGTCGCGAACGCCCCTCCTGGGTCGAAGACGCACGCGCCGGGCTGGAGACTCCGGGGAAGTACCTCGCCTATGAGGAGAGCGGCCGCCACGTGGTCGTCACGCTGTCGCGCGAGTGGACGCGGATCGGCCGCTCGATGGCCGCCGACCTGCGGTTCGACGACGCCACGGTGTCGCGCCGTCATGCGCTGGTGGTCAACCAGGCCGAGGGCGTGCGCGTGCTCGACGACCGCTCGCTCAACGGTGTCTACGTCAACGGGCGGCGGGTGGAATGGAGCCCGCTGAGCGACGGCGACGAGGTGGCCATCGGCCGCCACACGCTGTACTTCCTGGACACCGAGGCGGTCGGGTCGCCGCCCCACGAGTCCGCGGTCACCGCCGAGTAGCGGTCGATATGGTGCTCGGCCTCTATGGCCGAGACGATCGCGGTCCTGTCGCTCAAGGGCGGCACGGGCAAGACCACCGCAGTGCGGACCCTCTCCGATGTGCTGCGTCGCGTCGGGCTCGACGTCCTTGCCGTCGACCTGGATCCGCAGGGCAACCTCTCCGACTACTTCGACGTTCCTCCTGACGCCAGCCCGACGATCGCCGACGTCCTGACCGGCGACGCCAAGGCGAAGGCGGCGGTGCACGACGGGATCGTGCCCGCCAGCCCGATCCTGGCCGAGGTCGAGCGGTCGCTGTCGGGCAAGATCGGGCGCGAGCTGGTGCTGCGCAAGGCGTTGAGGGACGCGCGCAAGCAGCACGACGTCGTGCTCATCGACTGCCCGCCGGCGCTCGGCCTGCTGACGATCAACGGGTTGGTGGCCGCCGACTGGGCGCTGATCTCCTCCGAGGCGCAGTACTTCGCTCTGCAGGGCGTGCAGGGCGCGCTCGACGTGATCGAGCAGGCGAAGGAGTTCTACAACCCCGATCTCGAGTGGCTCGGCGTGGTGATGAACATCGCCGACATGCGCACGGTGCACTCGCGCGAGGCGTACGCTCAGCTGCGGGAGCACTACGGTGACAAGGTCTTCGAGACCGTGATCCGCTCGTCGATCGCCTACGCGGAGTCGGCCGAGCGCGGGCTGTCGATCCTCGACCACCGGCCGGACCTCGGCGCGGACTACCTCGTGCTGGCCGACGAGGTCCTCGCCCGCATCGGGCTGCGCGACGCCCGCCGGGCGCTGAAACCGCTGCTGGTCGGCTGACGCCCGGCCCGGCGGACTGAGCGAACGTCAACTGCGGCATTAAGGGAGAGGGATCGGCCGGGAGTGTGGCCACCGTCCTGCCCCGGTGGTCCATACGACCACCTAGTCAGGACGCTGCGAAGAAGACCCAGCCGCCGGCCCCTCGCCTCCCCTACCCAGCCGCAGTTTGCGCCCGGGCTATGACACCTCGACGCCGCGCGCCGCAAACGGCAGCGCCATCACCCGAGCCCACCCCGCCGCCTCGCGCTCGAGCCGCTCGACCACCATCGAGGCGTCCGAAGCGCGGACCCACACCAGCACCGACGGCCCCGCCCCCGAGATCGTCGCGCCGAGCGCGCCGAACTCCCGGGCGCGCTCGACCAGCCCCATCGACCGCGGATACAGCGGCGCGCGGCGCGGCTGATGCAGGCGGTCGCCCAGCCCGCGGGCCACGAGGTCGAGGTCGCCGCGCGCGAGGCCGAGCACGAGCAGGCTCGCGCGACCGACGTTGTGGACCGCATCCGCCATCGGCACCTCGGGCGGCAGCGCCGCCCGCGCCTTGGCGGTCCTGACGGCGCGGTCCGGCACCACGAGCACGGCCGACAGGCCCGGTGGCGGCTCCAGCCGCTCGGCGCGCGCCCCGGTGCAGATGACGAAGCCGCCGAGCAGTGCGGCGGCGACGTTGTCCGGGTGACCCTCGAGCCGGGCGGCGTGGGCGAGCAGGTCGGCGCCGCCGCCGCTGAAGGCGTCGGCCGCGGCCAGACCGGCCACGTAGGCGGCCGCGCTCGTCCCCAGCCCGCCCGAGAGCGGGATGTCCGAGCGGATCGTGAAGCGCACGCCGTCGGGCGGGCGCAGCGCCGCGAAGCCGCGCACGGCCAGGTTCCTGCGGTCGCGGGCGATCGACAGATCGGTGCGGACCTCGAACCGGCCGGTCTCGGCGACCTCGAGCTCCATGTGGACGCCGAGCGCGGCCGCGAGCACGTCGAACCCCGGCCCGAGGTTGGCCGACGAGGCCGGCACGCGCACGCGCACGCCGGTCACGGGCGGCGGCGCTCTCCGGCGATCGCGATCGTCGCGGCCATCAGCCGAGGACGGCGCTCTCGACGGCGTCGATGTCCGGCTCGCATGGGACGACCGAGCCGGCGTGCGCGAGCGCGGTCTGCGGGTCCTTCAGGCCGTGGCCGGTCAGGACGCACACGACGCGCTCGGCGCCCTGGGCGCCGTGGGTGAGCACGCCGGCCACGCTGGTCGCCGACGCGGGCTCGCAGAACACGCCCTCGCTGGCGGCCAGGAAGCGGTAGGCCTCGAGGATCTGGGCGTCGGACACCGCGCGGACCGAGCCGTGCGAGGCGGTCATCGCCTGCATCGCCTCCTCCCAGCGCGCCGGGTTGCCGATCCGGATCGCGCTCGCGACCGTCTCCGGCGCCGCCACCGGCTCGCCGCGCACGAGCGGCGCCGCGCCCTCGGCCTGGAAGCCGAGCATCATCGGCCGCTCCTCGACCTCCTGGAAGCCCTTCCAGTACGCGGTGATGTTGCCCGCGTTGCCGACGGGAATGGCCAGCGCGTCGATCGAGCCGAGCTCCTCGGCGACCTCCAGCGCGGCCGTCTTCTGGCCCTCCAGCCGGTAGGGGTTGACCGAGTTCACCAGGGCGATCGGGTGCCGCTGGACCAGCTCGCGCACCAGCTTCAATGCCTCGTCGAAGTTGCCGCGCAGCGCCACCACCCGCGCGCCGTGCATCAGCGCCTGGGCCAGCTTGCCGGTGGCGATCTTGCCCTCGGGGACGATCACCGCCCCCGTCAGCCCGGCGCGCGCGGCGTACGCAGCCGCGCTGGCCGCGGTATTGCCGGTCGAGGCGCAGATCACCGCCTCCGCCCCCTCGCGCAGCGCCGCCGACACGGCGCACGTCATGCCGCGGTCCTTGAACGAGCCGGTCGGGTTGGCGCCCTCGAGCTTGAGCCAGACCTCGCAGCCCGCCCGCTCGGACACGCGCTCGGCCAGCACCAGCGGCGTCGAGCCCTCCGACAGCGAGACGACCGGATCGCCCGGCTCGAACGGCAGCCGCTCGCGCCAGCGCTCGATCAGCCCGGGCACTAGAGGAACTCCTCGTCGATCACCCGGATCGCGCGCGGAGGGGAGCGGATGAAGTCGAGCTGGCCGATCAGCCGCACGGCGGCGTAGAAGCGCGACTCCAGCAGCGGGTGCATGATCAGCACCAGGCGGGCGTTCTCGCCCAGCCCCTTCTGCACGACCGAGCGGATCGAGGCGCCCTGCATCCCCAGCAGCTCGGCCACCTGGGCGAGCACGCCGGGCCGGTCGGCGACCTCGAGGTGCAGGTAGAAGGCCGACTCGACGTCGTTGACGACCGGCAGCGCCTCGGTGGTCTCCGGCGTCGACGCGGGCGGGATCATGGCCGACACCACGTCGGCCAGCACCGCGGTCGCGGTCTGCGGCCCGCCCGCGCCGGGACCGCTCAGCGTCACCTCGGTGATCTCGTCCGACTCGACCGTCACGGCGTTGAACGGCCCGTGGACCGAGGCCAGCGGGTGCGCGGCGTAGAGGAAGGCCGGATGCACGCGCACGCTGATGCCGCCGTTGACCCGCTCGGCCGTCCCCACCAGCTTCAGGCCGAGGCCGAGCTCCTTCGCGTACTCCATGTCCTCCGCGGTGAGGTGCTCGATGCCCTCGTAGACGACCTGGTCCAGGTGCACCGGGGTCGAGAAGGCGAGGCGGGCGAGGATCGCCATCTTGGCCGCGGCGTCGCGGCCGGTCACGTCGTCGGTCGGGTCGGCCTCCGCGTAGCCCAGCTCCTGCGCCTGCCCGAGCGCCTGCTCGTACGTCAGGCCGGAGCGCGCCATCTCGGTGAGGATGTAGTTGGTGGTGCCGTTGACGATGCCGTGGATGCGCTCCACGCGGGCTGCGGCGAGCGACTCCTGGAGCACCCGGATGACCGGCACCACGCCCGCCACGGCGCCCTCGAAGCGCAGCTGCACCGCGTGCTCGCGCGCACACGCCCACAGCTCCTCGCCGTGCTGGGAGAGCAACTGCTTGTTGGCCGAGACGACGTGCTTGCCGGCGCGCATCGCGCGCAGCACGTAGTCGCGCGCCGGCTCGATGCCGCCGATCAGCTCGACGATCAGGTCCGAGCCGTCGAGGATCTCCTCGAAGCTGCCGCGCGAGCGGGTCAGGACCCCGCTGATCTCCGGCCGCAGCCCGGTGATCGGAACGATCGCGTCCGCGCGGTCGGCGAGCAGCTCGGCGAACGCCGCCCCGACCGTGCCGTGGCCGAGCAGGCCGACCCTATAGGTCCCGGTCACTGAGGTCCTCGTAGGTCTCGCGTCGCACGACCACGCGGGCGTCGCCGCCCGAGCAGAAGATCACCGGCGGGCGCGGCACGCCGTTGTAGTTGTTGGCCATCGCGTGCCCGTAGGCGCCCGTGGCGGGGGTGACGAGCAGGTCGCCGGGCCGCGGGTCGGGGAGCCGGACGTCGCGCACCAGCACGTCGCCGGACTCGCAGTGCTTGCCGACGACGGTGCAGGCATCGCCGCCGGCGCCGATCCGGTCCGCCAGCGCGGCGTCGTAGGCGGCGCCATAGAGCATCGGCCGCAGATTGTCGGACATGCCGCCGTCGACCGCGACGATCCGCTCCCCGGCCGCCCCCGGCTTGACCGACTCGACGCGATAGAGCGTGACGCCCGCGTTCGCGACGAGCGACCGCCCGGGCTCCAGCACGAGCGACCTGCCCGCGCCCAGCTCGGCGTGCGCCGCGGCCACCACCTCCGTCACCCAGTCCTCCGCGGAGGGCACGTCATCGCCGGGCAGGTACGGGACCCCGAGGCCGCCGCCGAGGTCGTAGACCTCGAAGTCGCCGACCCGGGCAAGCGCCGCCACGGCGCGGCGGTAAGGGTCGAGCGAGCGCAGCTGCGAGCCGATGTGCATGTGCAGCCCCGCCACGTCGATCCGCTCGGCGAGGGCGCGCGCGGCATCCGGCGGCACGCCGAACTTCGACCCGGCCTGGCCCGTGAGGATGTGCTCGTGCGTGTCGGCGTCGACGCCCGGCACCACTCTGATGAGCAGGCGCGGGCCGCCGCCGAGCGCCTGCAACCGGTCGGCGTCGTGCTCGTTGTCGATGACGACGGTGCCGACGCCGGCGTCCAGGGCCATCTCCAGCTCGGCCTCCGACTTCGCGTTGCCGTGCAGGTACAGCCGCCCGGGGGCGAAGCCGGCGCGCAGCGCGAGATGCAGCTCGCCGCCCGACGCGACGTCGCAGCCGAGGCCCTCCTCGGCGAAGATCCGCAGCACCGCCGTACAGGGGAAGGCCTTGGACGCGAAGACCACCTCGCCGGGGCCGGGGTGGACGCGCGCGAGCGTCTCGGTGAACGTCCGCGCGCGAGCACGGAGATCGTCCTGCGCGACGACGTAGGCGGGCGTGCCGAACTCGCGCGCCAGCTCGCGGGCGTCGCAGCCGCCGATGCTGAGCACGCCGTCCGCGACCGAGGAGTCCCGGGGGTACACGGCCGCGCAGGCTATCTACGCGCGCTGGCGCGCGACGGCGGGCGCCGCGGACTCCGCCCTGCGGTTCACCAGCCAGATCCACGTCCCGCCGCCGGCCATCATCGCGACCGAGAGCAGCTGCGGCGAGGTGAGGCCGAGCAGGACGTCGTCGTTGCGGCGCACGAACTCGACGAGGAAGCGCTCGGCGCCGGCGAGGATCAGGTAGAGCCCGAACAGCGTGCCCGGGCGCCAGCGGTGGCGCCAGCGCCACAGCAGCAGCGCGACGAGGCCCATCGCCAGCGTCTCGTAGACCGGCGTCGGGTGCACCTCCTCGGTCGTCGGCACGGTCCCGTCCGGGTACGCCATCGCCCACGGGCCGTCCCACGGGATGCCGTAGTCGCCGTCGCCGGCGAGCTGGCAGCCGATCCGCCCGATGGCGTAGCCGATCGCGAGCGGCACGGCCGCGACGTCGAACATCTGCAGCGTCAGGAAGTTCCGCCGCCAGGCCCAGATGAGCACGGCCGCGGCACCGCCGAGCGCGCCGCCGTACCAGACGAGGCCGGAGCCGGAGAAGAGGCTGCCGAGCACGTCGTCCTGCGCCTCGGACCAGTTCTCGGCGACCCACCACAGGCGCGCACCGACGATCCCGCCGACGAGCGCGGCGAACACCATCTCGTAGGCCCAGTCGGCCGGCTTCCCGATCTCCTTCAGGAACTTCGCGGCGGCGAGGCCGGCCACGACGAAGCCCAGGCCCATCATCAGGCCGAAGGTCTGCAGGGTCAGCGGGCCAAGCTCGATCTCGGGCTGCATGCGACAGAGATGAGGTATCGCATCGCGCTCGGCGACGCCTTGATTACCTAGAGGTAGCCGAGCGGGTCCACGGGCGAACCGTTCACCCGCACCTCGAAGTGCAGGTGCGGCCCGGTGCTGTTGCCCGTGTTGCCCGAGTACCCGATCACCTGGCCCTGGCTGACCGACTGGCCGACCGAGACGGCGATGCTCGACTGATGCCCGTAGCAGGTGGAGAGCGAGCCGCCGTGCTGGATGCAGGTGTAGTTGCCGTAGCCGCCGACCGAGCCGGCGATCGCGACCGACCCGCTGTCCGCCGCGCGCAACGCGGTGCCCTCCGGCATCGGCATGTCGATGCCCGCGTGCAGGCGCCCCCAGCGCATGCCGAAGGGCGACGAGATCGAGCCGTTGGCGGGCCAGATCAGGCTGCCGGAGCCCTGCCGGATCGGGCCCGCGACGCCGCTGCCGCCACGCAGCCGGGCGAGCACCGCGGCCTGCTCGCGCTGCAGCGCGTCCACGTGGTCCTCGAGCTCCTGGCGGCTGGCGCGGGTGTTGGCGAGCAGCTGCGCCTTGCCGGCGCGCGCCGTCGCGTAGCTGTCGCGCCGGTACACGAGCTGGCCCTTCACCTCGGCCACCTGGGCGACCTCGGCCTCGATCGCCTCGGCGAGCTTCTCGGCGCGCTTCTCGAGCCGGTCGAGCCGCGCGGCGGTGGCCGTCGACTCCGCCTTGGCCTCGCGAACGCGGCCGATGATGCGGGCGTCCTGGGCCGACGTGCGCTCGAGGAACTCGGTCCGCTCGAGCAGGTCGGCGAAGCCGTCGGCCTCGAGCACGACCGTGACCACGTCCGGGGTGTCCTCCTTGTAGATCTCGACCAGCCGGTTGGCGAGCTCGACACGCGCCTCGGCCAGCCGCTCACGCAGCCGGGCGAGGCGCAGGCGCTCGCGCCGCAGATCCTCCTGGATCTGGGCGAGCTCGGCGCGCTTGGCCTCCAGGTCGGCCTCGAGCCGGACCTGCTCGGTCTGGAGCACGGTGATGTCGGCCTGCAAGGTGCCGATCCTGCGCGTGAAGGCGCTGACCTCGGTGGTCAGGACACGCTCGCGCCCCTTCTTCTGGTCGATCTGCGCGCGCTTGCGTTCGATCTGCCGCTGCAGCGAATCGGAGCTCTGGCCGCTGGAGCCGAGCGGGAGCACGACCCACAGCGCGAACGGCAGCGCCGCCACCAGGAGCAGGAGGCTGAGTCGACGACCCATGCGGCGGGCCATGCTAGGCGCCCTCCCGCACGCGTACCAGCGCATCGCCCCTCGTTATGGAGCATGCAAGGAATCCTGCAGGATGCAGGGCTTTTGCGCGACTGTACGACGAGCCGGTCATATACGAGTTGCCTTCGCCGACATCCGGTCGGCATCGAACGGCGCCGTCCGGGCGCCGATGTCATGCCTACGGGGTTAGCTGACGGGCTCGCGAGCGTGCGCTACGCGACCATCAGGTCGCGATTCGCCCCGGAACTGCAACGGTTCCCCCGCTCCACGGGCTGGTCACCGCGTGGACTCGGCGCTCCGCAACCTACCAGTCCTAATAAGTTGCTCAAGGAGGTCGCCAGTCTCATACCATCTGTTGCACAGATGCCCAGACCCACTTCATTCGGCAAGGACACCGGACTGCAGGTCCGGATGACGGTGACGATGTTCCTGCTCGGACTCGTCTACGTCGCGCTCGTCGTCGCACTGCTCGCCGTCGGCGCGAGCGGGATCACGGTGGCGATCATCGCGGGCGGGCTCGCCGCGCTGAACCTGTTCGCCTCCGACAAGCTCGCCCTCGCCGCCATGGGCGCGCGCGTGGTCTCCCCGCAGGAGGCCCCGCAGCTGCACGCCATGGTCGAGCGCCTGTGCGTGCAGGCCGACCTGCCGAAGCCCAAGGTGGCGGTCGCCAACACGCGCATGCCGAACGCGTTCGCGCTCGGCCGCTCGCCCAAGTCGGCGACCGTGTGCGCGACGACGGGGATCATGGAGCTGCTCAGCCCGGCCGAGCTCGAGGGCGTGATGGCGCACGAGCTGACCCACGTCGCGAACCGCGACGTGCTGGTGATGACGCTGGCCGGCTTCTTCGCCACGATCGCTGCCTACATCGTCCAGTTCGGCTTCTTCTTCGGCGGCGGCGGCATGGGCGACGACGACGACAACCCCAGCTTCATGGTCCTGCTGCTCGTCTCGGTGGTGGTCTACGTGGTCTCGTTCCTGCTCATGCAGGCGCTCTCGCGCTACCGCGAGTTCGCCGCCGATCGCGGGGCGGCGATCATCACCGGCCGGCCGAGCGCGCTCGCCTCTGCGCTGCAGAAGATCTCGAGCGGCATGCACCAGATCCCGAAGAAGGACCTGCGCGCCGCCGGCGAGCTGCAGGCGTTCTTCATCTTCCCGGCCGCCAAGGGCTCGATCTCCGGCCTGTTCGCGACGCACCCGCCGATGGAGAAGCGGATCGCCGCGCTCGCGCGCCTCGAGGCGCAGCTCCAGGGCCAGATCGCCGCGTAGACCGTGGGCTTCCTCGACGTCCTGCGGGGCAAGCGCGAGCTCAAGCAGCCGGCGCCCGACCGGCTGTTCGCGATGTCGACGGCCTACGTGAAGCTGGAGATGGAGCTCGGCATCACCACCACGGGCAAGGCCGCGATCGTCTTCCAGCCGCTCGCCACGGCCGACTTCGAGCAGCTGGTGCGCGACATGGAGGAGATCGTGCGAAGCACCGGCTCCGAGAACGCGGGCAGCGTCGAGAGCAGCGACGACGAGCACGGCTACCGCTGGATGATCATCACCGACCCCGAATTCGAGGACCTCGTGGTCGGGGTCAACGCCGTCTCGAACGAGATCCAGGGCGGCGGGTACGGCGACCGCATCCTGGCCGCCGTCTTCGCCTTCCGCGATAGCAATGCCCGCCCGCCCAAGCCGCTGTACTGGATCTACAACTACAAGCGCGGCGCCTTCTACCCGTTCGTGCCGGCCGGCGGCGAGCAGCAGCGAGACAACGAGCGCGAGCTGCGGCTGAAGGCGCAGATCGGCCAGGACCTGCCGGTCGAGCCCGAGCTCGAGCGCTGGTTCCCGCTCTGGGGCATTCCGGTCTAGCGCGATCCGCTCCTCGAAACGAGAGGACGCCGTAGACGGCGATCACGACCGCCAGCGCGATCGCGATCAGGTTGACGATGCCGTAGGGCGCCAAGGCCACGAGCCCGTACGACGCGCCGGCCGCGCCGAGCGACATGACGAGCGCGGAATGCCACGCGCGGGGCGGGCGCGGCGCGAGCGCGATCACGGGCGCCGCAGCCACGACCGGCAGCAGCAGCCAGCCGAGGACGAGCTCGTCGCCGGCGCCCAGCACCACGAGCTGCACGCCGAGCGCCGCGCCGGCGCCGGCGGCGATGACGTCCCAGCGCCGAACACGGCCGGCGACCTCCGTCGTGCGGCCGAGCAGGAGCCACAGGCCGGCCCCCCACAGCACCGGGGCCGCGACGATCGCGAGCTCGAGGCCGGTCGGCATGTCCTTGCCCTCGAGGTCGTTCAGCGTGGCGTCGAAGTAGTCGACGTAGCTGAAGTCGAGCCCGCCGATCGTGGCGCCGAGCGCCGCGGCGCCCAGCAGCGGGACGGCGAGCGCGGCGCGCGCGTCGCGCGAGACGACGGCGAGCGCCGCGGCCGCCAGCCCGCAGCCGAGCGTGCCGGCCAGCGCGAACACGACCGTGCCGCCGGTGATCACCTCGAAGAGCTCGAACAGGCTCTTGTCGCCGTAGAAGCCGAGCGCGCTCGAGACGGCGACCAGGGCTCCGGCCAGCGCCACGACGACGATCGGCGCGGTGGGGCGCGGCTGCGACGGCGCGGGCCGCGGCGCGGCCGGCGGCCGCCGCGCAGCATCCGCGCGCGGCTCGTCGCCGGGCGCCGCGAGCTCCTCGGGCGGCGGCGCGGGCTCCGGCGCGCGCGGGTTGCGGGCGATGATCAGCCGGCCCTCCACCAGGCCGAACCGGCTCGGCGTCATGTGCGGGGTGTCACGCCGCACCGCCTGAAAGACGTAGTCGTAGAGCTCGTCGACGGACACCTGCTGGTCGCCGTCCAAGTCCGCCTCGCCGGTCCGCAGCCCGCGCACGAGCGCCGCGGTGAACACCGACGGGCTGCCCTGGCCGTGCAGCTCGTCGCCCTCGTACGCGTACTCCATCGCGTTCGACGCGGTCAGGACCACGCGACCGGATCCGCTGAGCGGCTCCTGCACGTCCGCGCTCTCGCCGGCACGCCGTCCCAGCCCGCGGCTGAACGCGCCGCCGTAGCAGCAGTCGAGCAGCAGCACGATCCGGCGTGACCGGCTCTGGGTCATCAGCCGGTCCACGAGGTCGGCGGGGATCGCCGTCACGTCCAGGTGGGCGACCTCGGTGTCCGGTGCAGCAAAGTACAGGCCTCCACTGTCGTTCTTGAGCCCGTGGCAGGAGAAGTGCACGAGCAGCAGGTCGTCGCGCCGGCGATCCGCGAAGAAGCGCGACAGACGCCGCCGGACCTCGCCCTCCGGGCAGTTCAGCGCGTGCTCGACCTCGAAGCCGCCGATCGCCGGGTCGCTCAGCACGTCGGCCAGGGCCTCCGCGTCGCGCCGGGGCGCCTGGAGGCGGGCGAGCTTCGGGTCGTCGTACCGATCGGTCGCAACGACCATGGCGCTGCGGGTCGTGCTCATCGTCGCTCGTGCGACGCTACCGGCTGCCCTTCGCCGCGACTAGCATTGGTGGGGCCGTCCGACGAATGGAGGAGACCGTGCCTCGCGCGCTCATGATGACCGGCGACGCCGCCGAGGACCTCGACGCCATGTACCCGCTGTACCGGCTGCGCGAGGCCGGCTGGGAGGTCGACGTGGCCGCGCTCACGCGCCGCCCCGTCCAGCTCGTCGTGCACGACTTCGACGAGGGCTATGACGCCTACTCGGAGAAGCCCGGCCGCCGCCTGCCGGTCGACGTCACGTTCGCCGAGGTCGAGATCGAGCGCTACGGCGCGCTCGTCATCCCCGGCGGTCGCGCGCCCGAGTACATCCGCACCGATCCCGGCGTGCGCCGCATCACCGAGCACTTCTTCGCCAACGACCTGCCCGTCGGCACGGTCTGCCACGGGCCGCAGGTGCCGGCCGTCTACGGGCTCCTCCAGGGCCGCCGCACCGCCGCCTTCCCGCCGCTCCAGGGCGACATGGAGAACGCCGGCGCCACGTTCGTCGACGCGCCCGACGTCGTCGACGGCAACATGGTCTCCTGCCGCGGCTGGCCGGACATGCCCGAGTGGTCGCGCGCGTTCATGGCCGTGCTCGATCGCGCTGCGGTGCCGGCGTAGAACGTCAACTGCGCATTGAGAGAGGCACGGACGTGCACTTCGTCACGCTCGTCGCGTCCGCCGGATCGAGCGTGACGTTCTGCACCGCATGCGCGCACAAAGTCACACGCCATCGCGGCCGAGGGACCGAGTGTGACGTTCTGCACCCCCACCTACCCCACCCAGCGCAGTTGAAGTTCGTCAGCCGAAGCGCTCCTCGATCCACGCCACCGCGAACGCGGTCAGCTCTCGAGCCGGGAACAGGTGGCAGTCCGCGGCGCCCACGCGTCCCCGCACGCCGATCCCCGCAGCCAGGGCGGCACGGGCGATGACGGCGAACTCGTCGTCGTCGAGCCCGAGCAGCTCGTACGGATAGGCGCCGCGCGACGTCTCGATGTCGGTGTACGACTGCACCGTGCCGTCGGCCATCGCGATCCGGTAGGTCACCGTGCGCTTGCCCGGGGCCGAGGCGATCGCCTCGGCGTGGTGCAGCAGCGTGACCGTTGACAGCGGCGCGCCCAGCATCAGCACCTCACCGCCGGCCTCGACGAGCCGCCCGAGGGGACTGCCCGCCCCGTAGCCGTCGTCGGCGGGGTGCGAGGAGGTGAGCCAGCCGGCCCGCGGCCCGACCGCGACCACGCTCGCCTCGGGGTGGGCGCTGCGCAGCGCGCCCGGCCAGGTCCGGACCCGCTCGGGGATGCGGCCGTAGTCGCGGTCGACCTCGGCGGTGGCCAGGTCGAAGACCGGCGGCTCGGCGCGGTAGGCCTCGCGGTGCTCCTCCGGCCAGTCGTCGAGCGCGTAGACGTGGTCCGCCCACGACGCGTAGGCCATCAGCGTGCCCTGCGGCCCGAGCACCTCCAGCAGCGCCCGGACCACCGTCTCGCTGCCGCCGATGACCCAGCCCAGCGCGCTCATGCGCGTGTGGACCATCGTCACCCCGCCCGCGCGAACCCCCAGGCGGCGCAGGTCCGCCACCAGGCGCGAGCGGGTGACGGAGACCTTCAACGGAGGCTGGATGCCGAGTACTCCATCCGGGCGTCGCCTGGACGGCGACGGAGGCAACTAATCTGGGATCAACCCGTCGCCGGTGAACTCGGCCGACGCCTCGACGAACGAGATGTCGGGCGGCGGGAGGATCACTTCGGACTCCTCGATCTCGTCCTCTCCGAGCGGGCTGCCGGCGCGTCGCACGAGGTCGAGCATCTGCTCGAAGATCTCGTGGAAGCGATCCTCGTCGCCCGCCTCGACCGCCGCCACGGCCTCGTTGTCGAGCTCGCCGAGCCGCTCGGCATCGTCCTCCGGCAGCCGGTACTGGCTCTCGGTGGCGACGCGGACGATCACGCCGGGCGCTCCTGCTCGCCGGACTCGAGCGACTGCTGCTCCGGCGGCGAGCCCGCGCCGAGCTCGGCCTTGAGGCGCTCCAGGTCCTCGTCGACGGCGCTCTGCGACGTGAGCTCGTGCAGCTCGCGATCGATCTCGTCGGTGCTGCCCGAGCCGAGCGCGAGGTTGTCGTCGAACGCGCCGGCGGCCTCGAGCTCCTCCATCGCGCCCGCGCGGGCGCGCATGTCCTCGGTCTTGTCGAGCGCCCGCTGCATGGCCATCCCGACGTCGGCCATCTCCTCGCCGACCCCGCTTGCCGCCTCGGAGATCTTCACGGAGGCCTCGGCGGCCGAGTACTGCGCCTTGATGACCTCCTTCTTGGTGCGGAACTGATCGATCTTCGAGCGGAGCTTCTGCTCCTTCTCGATCAGCGACGCCTGCTGGGACTCGAGCTCGGCGACCTGCTGGTCGAGCGACTGGAGCTCGCCCTGCGCGAACTGCTTGCGCTCGAGTGCGGTGCGAGCGAGATCCTCACGCCCCTGCGACAGCGCCTGGCGCGCCTGGGTGTCGAGCTTGACGACCTGCTGCTCGAGCTTCTGCTGCTGCAGCTGGAGACGTTTCTTCGAGGTGACGACGTCGGCGATGCCCTTCTTGACGTTCTGGAGCAGCTCCATCTGCTTCTGGTAGCTGTACTCCAGCGTCTCCGAGGGGTCCTCCGCCCGGTCGAGGAGCTTGTTGATCTTCGCCTTGATGACGGTGGACATGCGTCCGCCCATGCCGGGCACGGCTTCCTCCTGGTGATGGGTGCGTGGAGCAAGCGTACCGTCCGGCGGCGGCGCGGCCGTTGCTCACGGCCGCGCCTTCGCCGGTCTGGATCGGCGCTAGAGGCCGAGCGGATGGCGGGCGCGGAAGCCTCGCGACGGGCGCGAGGTGGGCCGCCAGCGGGGACCGCGCTCGAAGGCCGAGCGGGCCACGTTGCGATAACTGGCCGTGCGGGAGGCGTAGGCGCTGGTGTCGAGCCGCAGGCCGGCGATCACCGCGTAGGCGTGGCCGGAATGCGAGTAGACGGTGATCCACGCGCCGCGGCCCCTCTCGCCCCAGCGCATGAACGGGCCGGAGGGGAGCGGCGACTCGAGCAGGCCGGCGTGGATCAGCGCGTAGGAGACGGTGCCCGAGCAGTCGTAGCCGTTGTCCTCGATCTTCGCGTGGCCGCCGCCGTACTTGTACGGCTTGTCGAGGAGCCGGTTGGCGGCCCAGATGGCCTGCTTGACGGCCTCGGGAGCGTCGGCCGGAGCGGCTGCGCTCCCGTCCGGCAGCAGCGTCGCCACGGAGCCGGCCGCGACCATGTTCTCCGGCGGCGGCGGCACGTACTCCGCTCCACCGGTGGACTGCGCCTGAGCGGCGGCGGGCACAAAAAGGAATGCGAATACCAATAGGGCGAACGCCCGTAACGCAGACAAGCTCAACAACCTCTCTCGTCGGCCTACGGGGTTAGCTGACGGGCTGGCGCTGAAAGAGCCTGCGCCTCACGACGCTCAAGGTCGTGACTCGCCCCAAACTGCTTATTGGTTCCCCCGCCCCCAGAGCCTCTTGCCCTGAGGTTCGGCTTGGCGCGGCACCATAGTGCATGCCGCGGATTTATGTCTAGTGGTTAGTCGGTCGCTCTTTGCGGAACCTTGAGTACCCGTTTTGAGCGAACGGCGCGCCACTGTAGCGCGAAAAGGCTGGATCGCTAGCTTTATCGCGGTGGTTCGACGGCTGTTGCCCTTGTTCCTGCTCGTATTGCTCGCCGGCTGCGGTGGCGGCGGAGGGGATGATCCCGGCGGTGATCAACGGGATTCGCAGCCGATCCTGGGCACCGGCGGCGACGAGGAGCAGGCCGAGGACGCACCGTCGCTGGGTTTTCCCGTCTTCGCGACCAAGAACACGACGCGCGTGGGCGGCGGCGACTCGATCGCCAACGCCGCCGGCGCGGCGCGCGCCGTCTACCCGGCCCGCACCGACGAAAGCAGCCCGCGCGCCGTGGTGATCGTCGAGCAGGACGACTGGCGAGCCGCGATCTCCGCCGCGCAGCTGATGGCCCGCCCGCTGCAGGCGCCCGTCCTGTTCTCGGACGGTGGCGAGCTGCCGGCGGCAAGCGAGGAGGCGCTCGAGGAGCTCGCCCCGTCGGGCGCCGAGGAGGCGGGCGACGCGCAGGTGATCCGGATCGGCGACGCGGCGGAGCCCGAGAACGAGCGTGTCACCGACATCGAGGGCGGGAGCTCGACCTCGCTCGCCCAGGCGATCGACCGCTTCCAGATCGCCGCGGCCGGCGACCCCACTGCCGCCGTGGTGGTCGCGCCCGCCGACAGCCCGGAGTTCGCGATGCCGGCCGCGGGCTGGGCCGCCAAGTCCGGCCAGCCCGTCCTGTGGACGCTCAAGGATTCGCTGCCGCCGGAGACGCGGAAGGCCATCGAGGCCCACAAGAAGCCGCGGATCTACGTGCTCGGGCCCGAGGAGGCGATCGGCGCGTCGGTCGTGCGCGAGCTGGGCCGGCTGGGGCCGACCAAGCGCGTCTCGGGCCCGGACCCGGTGGCCAACGCGATCGCCTTCGCGCGCTACTCCGACGGCGCCCGGTTCGGCTGGAACGTCGTCGACCCCGGGCACGGGCTGGTGTTCGCGAACGCCTCGCGGACGCTCGACGCGGTGGCCGGCGCGCCGTTCTCCGGCTCCGGCCAGTACGGGCCGCTGCTGCTCGTCAGCGAGGCCGCGACGCTGCCCGTGGAGCTGCAGGACTACCTGCTCGACATCCAGCCCGGCTACGACGAGGACCCCGTGCGCGGGGTCTACAATCACGGCTGGCTGATGGGTGACGAGGCCGCCATCTCGGCGGACGTGCAGTCGCGCATCGACGCCCTTCTCGAGATCCAGCCCGTCGACACAGAAGGCGACTGACATGGCCCAAGCCGAGCAGCCCGAACGCCTGCGCCCGGACCGCCCCGTGACGGTCGACGACGTGCGCCAGCTGATGGGCAGCTCGACGCCGCACTTCGCCCTCCAGCTCCGCACGCGGATCAAGCGACTGATCGAGGGCCTGCAGGCCGACGACCCGGCGCGGCAGCTCGGCGAGCAGGAGATCGCCCGCCTCGAGCGCCTCGCCTTCGACGGCGAGGTCCGCGGCGAGGGCTTCCAGGAGGGCCAGCGCGCCCTTCCCAGCGTGCAGCTCGAAGCGGCGATCGTGAAGCCCTCGGTGCCGAGCTAGCTGCGTCGGCGCTCCAGCTCGGCCGCGCGCGCCGCCGTCACGAGCGTCTTGGTCGATCGTCGCGTCAGTCTTCGGTCTTCGCGTAGACCTCGCTGCCCATGATGTGGAGCGAGACATACGGCTCGTCGCCCACCACCCAGCTGTCGTGGCCCGGCGGCACGTAGAAGAACTCGCCCGCGCGCATGACCCTCTCGGTCCCGTCGTCCATCCTGACCGCCGCCTGGCCGCTGAGCACCAGCCCGACGTGCTCGACCTCGCACATCGACTCGCCGGAGGCGGCGCCCACGTGCTCGGACCACCGCCAGCCCGGCTCGTAGGTCGCCCGCCCGAGCGTCATCGGCCCGACCGCGTAGGTCTCGAAGCGGCCCTTCTCGAACGTCCGCACCTCGGTCGGCTCGTCGAAGCTGATCAGCGTGAGATCCATGGGCGCAGGCTGCCAGACTGCGCGCGGTGACGGACGCCGGAACCAGCTCCGCCGAAGAGTGGGACTCCGTCTTCAACGAGTTCTACCTGCGCGCGTACGCGACCGAGGAGCGCGACGAGCAGGCGGGCGGGCAGGCGCTGGCGGCGGCGCGGCTCGCGGGCTGCCCGGACGGGGGCGACGTGCTCGACGTTCCGTGCGGCTTCGGCCGCCACGCGCGCCCGCTGGCGCGCGCCGGCTACCGCGTGACGGGCGTCGACCGCTCGCAGGTGCTGCTCGACGAGGCCGCGCGGCGCGCGGCCGGCGAACGCGGACCGGAGCTCGTGCGCGCCGACTACCGCCAGCTGCCCTTCCCCGACGCGAGCTTCGACGCCGCGCTGAACCTGTTCACGTCGCTCGGCTACCTCGGCGACGAGGAGGACGCGCGAGTGCTCGCCGGGATCCGGCGCGTCCTGCGCCCGGAGGGCCGGCTCGTGATCGAGACGCTGCACCGCGACTGGCTCGCGCGGCACTTCACGGAGCAGGACTGGCAGCGCGTGGGCGAGGGCCGGCTGCTGCTCGAGCAGCGCGCGTTCGAGCCCGCCTCCGGAGTGGTGCAGACGACGCAGACCCTCATCGACGGCAGCGGCGAACGTGAGTCGCGGACCTGGTCGCTGCGGGTCTACACCGCGACGGACCTGCTGGCCAAGCTCGAACGTGCGGGCTTCGGCGGCGCGCGCTGCTTCGGCGACCTCGACGGCGGGCCGTTCGGGACCGACACCCGGCTCGTGATCGTCGCGACCGCTTACGCTAGCGGCCCTCCCTTCGCTCGCGGTCGCGCTTGCGCGCGCGCATCTCGCGGTAGATGCCGCGGTGGAACTCCCGCTCGCGCGCCCGGCGCTCGCGCTTGAGCTGCGCCTTGTCGAGCAGCGGGACCTCCTCGTCGGTGTCCTCGAGCGGGGCCACGAGCCGCAGCCCCGGCGTGTCGACCAGCAGCGCACCGCCCGGGAGCGGCACCAGCTCGCGCCGCACGGTGGTGTGGCGACCGCGGTCGTCGCCCGCGCGGATCGGTCGCGTCGACTGGCGCTCCTCGCCCAGCAGGACGTTGAGCAGCGTCGACTTGCCGACGCCCGAGGTGCCGAGCAGGACGGCGGTACGGCGTGGCTCGAGCAGCTCTCGCAGGCCGGCCAGCCCGCGGCCGTCCACGGCGCTGACCGCCAGCACCGGCGTGCCGTCGAGCCCGGCCTGCACCTCGGCCGCGACGCCGGCGGCATCGTCGGCGAGGTCGGCCTTGGTGAGCAGCACCACGGCCTCGACCTCCCCGCGCGCCGTGATGGCCAGGAAGCGCGCCAGCCGGCGCGGGTTGAGGTCGCGGTTCGCGGACGTGGCGAGCAGCGCGAGGTCGACGTTGGCGGCCAGCACCTCGGGCCGGCCGCCGTCGCCGCGCCGCGCGATCACGCCGCGCCGCGGCAGCACGGCGCGGACGGGGCCGTCCGGCAGCGCGGCCACGAAGTCGCCGGTGGCGGGCATGGCGGCGGCGCGCCGCAGGCGGCCGGCCAGCGGGGCGCGCCACGAGCCGTGGCCCGCGTCGGCGAGCACGCTCCCGCGGTCGACGGCGATCACGCGCGCGGCGACCAGCGACGGGTCGCCGAGCGCATCGAGACGGGTCTGAAGCTCCGCGCGCCAGCCGAGGCGCGCGAGGGGATGTTGGGACAACGGAGGGACTCCTTACACCAGTGGATACGGACGCTGGATGGGCCTCGGCCGCCCAACGGCGACCCGGCCCGGCTCAGCGGGCGTCCGTGGCGTGGTGAAGGAGCGTGGTGAGCACGTCGCGAACCGTACCGGCGCGAAGCCGGCGATGCGGTGCGGCCAGCACCCGAACCGCCAACACGGTGCAGGAGGCGAGCAGCGCGAATCCGGCGCACGCGCTCCACGCGAGCGCAAACTGCTCCTGCTCGGCGAGCGCGCCGACCAACAGCGGCCCGGCGATCGCGCCGCTGAACAGTCCCGACATCAGCACGCCGACCGCCCACGCCGGCGCATCCGGGCTGCGCTGTACGACAGCGAGCGTGAGCCCACCCGGCCACGCCCAGCCGAAGCCGCCGGCCACCAGCGCGGCGACCACGATCAGCGCGGGCTCGCCGGCGATCAGCAGCAAGTAGCCGCCAACGCTCATCGCCAGCATCGTCGCCACCGGGCGCAGCGGCTCCTGCCCGCGGCGGTCGGCGAGCACGCCGACGCCGATCCGGCTGACCGTCGCCGCGACGCTGACGGCGACGAGCAGGAGGCCCGCAGCCGCCTGGCTCATGCCGCACTCGACGGCATAGAGCACGAGGAAGGAGACCAAGCCCACACCGGCCGCGCTGGCCAGGGCGGCGGCCAGTGCGAGGGCATGGACGGTGGTCAGCTCGCGCGGGCGGACGCCGCGCGGTGCCACGCTCGCCTCGCTCGCCGGCGCCAGCGCGGCGACCGCCAGCGCGACGGCGGCGACGAGCACGAATGGCCAGCGCCACCCGAAGGGGATCGCCACCGCCGGGAGCGCGAGCCCGGCGAGCAGGGCACCGAGCGGGGCGCCCGAGTGCTGAGCGCCGAACGCGAGGCCCTGGCGGTGCACCGCCACCTCCTGCTTGAGCAGGGCGCTGACGGACGGGCCGCCGAACGCGTTCGCCACGCCGCCGGCGAACAGCAGCGCGGTCAGGGTCAGCGCCGACTGCGCGAGCGTCGCGATGGCCACGCACGAGACGGCGGTCGCGGTCGCCGCCAGCCGCATGCCGGCGACGGCGCCGATCCGCTCCACGAGCCGGCCGGCTGGGGTCGAGCTGAGCGCGCACATCACGTGGAAGAGCGCGATCGCGAGGCCGACCCGCGAGTCACCGAAGGCGAAGTCGTCCGGGATGCGCGACGCCAGGCTGGCGATCAGGAACGCCGGCAGGACGCCGGTGATCATCAGGCCGGTGCCCGCCACCAGCGCCCGCCAGGCGACCTGGCTCACGGCTCGAGCGGGTCGAAGATCGAGGCGGGAATGCGCTCGGTGACGATGGCCAATGGGCGCGCGCCGCTGAGGATCCGGTAGGTGCGCATGTACACGCGCTCGCCGGCGTCGAGGTCGAGCTCGGCCTGATCGGCCGGACGTGGCGTCGCCGGCCGTGCTCGCCAGCAGCTCGCGGCGGGTGTCGAGGCCGCGCAGGACGCTGCCGATCGGCTCGGTGCCGGCCTGCAGCGCGGCGCGAGCCCGCGGCGGCAGGCGGTCCAGCGCGAGCACGGACCGAGCGCGGAGCACGGGCCGGTCGTCGACGTGCAGGACGACCTGCCGCCATAGCACCGGGCGGTGGGGCGCGAGCTCGAGCTCGATCGGCGTCGGCAGCCGGTCGTCGACCTCGTTGGCGAGCGCCTCGACGACCACCGGCGCGTCGAAGCAGGCCTCGAGCAGCGCGGTGACGCTGCCGTCGGTGTGCAGCAGCATCCGCACCGGCAGCGAAGGCGTCGGGGTCGAAGTACGCATGAAGGCAGAGGACCGTCCGGCGCCCGCCTTTATTCCGTCAGCGCACCGCGATCTCCCGGCTCAGCGCGAACGGCGGCACCAGATCGATGCGGTCGCCGCTCCAGAACTTGCCCGGGTCGTACCAGCTCGCCGGCCGCCGCTTCGGCAGCAGGCCCATGTGCTGGTAGGTGGTGGCGACGAGCTCCGCGCAGTAGATCGTCTCCAGCGACGAGTCGCGCCGGCGCACGCGGCCGGTCACCCACTGGCGGGCAAGGCCCGGGGTGGTCGGGAAGGCGCGACCGTCGTAGCGCTCGATGCTCTCCATCAGGCGGTCCTCGTGCTCGCGCGCGAGCGGCCCTTCGAGCTGGCGCATGAAGGCGCGCTGGCCGTAGCGCTCGTCCCAGGTCGTCACCGCGTCGCGCAGCTTGTGCAGCTGGACGCCGCGCTGGCGCTCGCCGGTCCACACGTCCGGCAGCGATCGGCCCAGCTCGGCATGCCACATCAGCGGCGGAAGGTCGTCGAGCGCGACCACCATCCCGACGTGGTTGACCGGGCTGTTGGTCACCGCCTGGATCGCGCGATCGGCGAGCGAGCGGCCGCGGAAGAGCCAGATGTCGCCGGTCGCCGCCATCCCGACGGCGTCGTCCAGCGGGATTCCCTCCTCGCTCACAGCGCGTAACCTACGCGCTCGATGCGCGTGCCCTGGAAGCTCGTCGGCCTTGCCGGCCTCGCCGGCGTGGCCGCCACCGGCGCGATCGTCGCGCGCAACCGGCGCGCGCACACGGACTACGACCCCGACGAGCTGCGCGCGAAGCTGCACGACCGGCTCGCGGAGGTCGAGGCGCAGGAGGACGAGGCTCCGCCGAGCGCCTAGTGTCGCGATTCGTAAGCTCGGTCGCAGTCTGCGATCGAACGTACGAATCGGGACGCTGGCCGCCGACGACGTCGGCCACGATCACGGTCACGTTGTCGCGCGTGCGGTTCTCGAGCGCCAGCTCGATCAGCCGCGCGACGCTCTCCTGCGGCTCCCCCTCGCTCAGCGTCGCAGCGAGCGTGCCGTGGTCGACGACGTCCGACAGCCCGTCCGAGCAGAGCATGAAGCGGTCGCCGGCGCGCGCCTCGTGGACGGTCATGGCGGGCTCCATCACCTCCTCGCCGGTCAGCGCCTGCAGGACGAGGTTGCGCTGCGGATGGGTGCCGGCGGCCTCCGGGGTGATGTGGCCCTCGTCGACCAGCAGCTGGACGTAGCTGTCGTCGCGCGTGAGTTGCTCGAGCGAGCCGTCGCGGAGCAGGTAGGTCCGCGAGTCACCGATGTTGAGCAGGCAGTACCGCGGGTCGCCGAACAGGATCGCCGTCAGCGTGGTGCTCATGCCTTGCAGCCGGCGATCGGTGGCCACGCGCTCGGCGATCGCCGCGTTGCCGGCGACCACGGCCTCGTGCAGGCGGCCGACGAGGTCGTAGCCGGGCTCGGTGTCGCCGAGCGGCGACAGCGCGTCGATGATCGTCGCGCTGGCCACCTCGCCCGCCGCGTGTCCGCCCACCCCGTCCGCCACCGCGAGGAGCCGGGGCCCGGTGTAGAAGGCGTCCTCGTTGTTCGGCCGGATCGGTCCGGGATCGGTGCCGCCGGCGTATCTCAGGATCAGGGTCAGAGCCTGAAGCTAATCGTCTTCGGGCTCGGCGCGGAAGACGGCGACGACGCGCCCGCCGAGCAGGGCGATGCGCCGTAGTGCGCTCTTCAGCGCGTCCTGGTGCAGCTCGCCCTCCAGGATCCGCACCTCGGAGACCGCCGTCAGCGGCAGCTCGGGCACCGCGTGGGCGAGCACGTCGGGGTCGATGTCGGTCACGTGGATCTCGTACGGACCGGACTGCAGCCGGTTGAAGCGATTCCGCGCGTTGGCCGCCTCCGGGTGCATGTAGCGCTCCGCGGCGTCGACCGCCAGCGCCGTGCTGAGGATCGCCGACAGCTCCGCGTTGAGATCCCAGTCGTGGTCCGACGAGGCGGCGTCGCGCGCCATGCCGTCGATCGACGGGTCGACGGCGAGCCGGTGCGCGGGCCGCGGCGGTCGCGTCACGTACCAGCCGACGTCCTTCCGCGGACGACATCGCCACTCGAGCCGTCCGGCCGGGCGACCGTCCTCGAACAGGTCGTATGCGTGCGGGCGGGGCGTCCCGGTGCGCTCAGGTTCAGGCCACATGGGGGAAGACCGGTCTGCTGGCGCGTACCCCTCGCACGCCCCCGGCCAAACGGTCTATGGGGGCGAGATCCGGCCGCGACGACCCATAGGGTTCGCACGCCCATGTCAGAGCCCGCCCGCCCCGCCGGCATTCCCGGCTCCACCCTCACCGGCCCGTGGCCCGTCGGCCGGTATGCGGCCGCGCTGCGCGAGCAGCTGCGCGGCTTCACGCGCGTGCAGGTCTTCGGCGAGGTGTTCTCGTTCAAGGCGGGCCGCGCGAAGGTGTGGTTCGAGCTGCGCGACGGCTCCGGTGCGCTGCCGTGCTCGATGTGGCGGAGCGACTTCGAGGCCCTCGGGCTGGAGCCACTCGCCGACGGCGTCCAGGTCGTGGCGGCCGGCGGCTGCGACTACTACGCCGGCTCGCGCACCGCCTCCCCCGCCTTCTCGTTCGCGGTGTCGCAGCTGCGGATCGCCGGCGAGGGCGATCTGCTGGCGCAGCTCGTCCAGTTGCGCCGCGTCCTGCACGCGGAGGGACTGTTCGAGCACCAGAAGCGGCTGCTCCGCCCGGCGCTCCCGCGCACGATCGGAGTCGTCTGCGGCGAGCACGGCAAGGCGCGCGACGACCTGCTGGCCGCGCTCGAGCGGCGCGGCTGGCGCGGCCGCGTGGTGTGGGCGTTCGCGCCCGTGCAGGACCGGCACGCGGCCCCGGCGATCACGCGCGCGTTGCAGGACCTGGCGGCGTGCGCCGCGGTCGAGGCGATCGTCGTCGCACGCGGCGGCGGCTCGCTGGCGGACCTGTTCGCGTTCTGCGACGAGACCCTGTGTCGCACGGTCGCGCTGCTGCGCGTGCCGGTGATCTCGTCGGTCGGCCACCACACCGACCGCACGCTGCTCGACGACGTGGCCGCCGTGGCATGCTCGACGCCGACGCACGCCGCCGAGGCGGCCGTGCCGCTCGACTGCGTCGCCGCCCGCCGGGCGCTGGCCGAGGCCGCCGGAAGGCTGGAGCGCCAGAGCCGGCGCGCGATCGTCGAGCGCGCGCGCACCCTGGCGCGGCTGTCGCGCGCACCGGCCGCGCACGTGGCGAGGCACCGGGCGCGGCTGCACCAGCATCTGCGCGAGCTGCGCGCGAGCGCCCGCCGCGGGGTGGCGGGCGGCGAGCGGGCCCTGCACGCGCGATCCTCGGCGCTCGCGCGCAAGGCACGCGCGGCGGACGTCGCCCGCGGGCGCGGCGAGCTGCGCACTCGCTCGGACGGCGAGGCGCTGGAGCGCGCCTCGACCGCGGCGCTCGCGCGCCGCCGGCGCGATCTGGATCGGTTCCTGGTCGCGCTCGCGGCCCACGATCCGCAGCGCACGCTCGAGCGCGGCTACGCGCTCGTCGAGGACGGCGGCGGCGAGCCGATCACCTCCGCCGCCGCGGCGCGCGAGGAGCCCGCGCTCGTCGTCAGGCTGCACGACGGCCGCGTACCGGTGCGTCCGGAGCGGCCCGTAGGGTGACCCGTCCGATGGCCGAGGCCGACACCCTCACCTACGAGGCCGCCTGCGAGCGGATCGAGGCGATCGTCGCCCGGCTGGACTCGGGCGAGGCCGGCCTGCGCGAGACGCTCGAGCTGTGCCAGGAGGGCCGCCGGCTGGTCGAGTTCTGCGCCGCGGAGCTGGACGCGGTCGGACGCGGGCTCGAGGAGCTGCGGCTCGACGAGCTGGTGGCGCGGCTCTCCGCCGAGGCCTCATCGCCCCGGCCAACTGCGGCTGGGTAAGGGAGCTGGTGAGCCGGCGAAGTGGTCGATTTCGGCGGCTGGGGTTGTTCACTCGCGCATACCGCGAGTCAGCAACCCCGCCGCGGCGGTTGGGGCGATCTGTGCACGAATACCGTGCATGAACAACCCCACGGCAGACCGGCGCGGCCGGCTCACCAGCTCCCTTACCCAGCCGCAGTTCGCCCGCGCCGCCCCTACGGCCGGGCCTCGACGCCGACCGCGTCGCCCACCCGCGCCAACCCGTCGCGCCCCACCAGCTCGGCCAACCCCCGCGTGATCCGCCGCACCACCCCCGGGCCCTGGTACACCAGCGCCGTATAGACCTGCACCAGCGAGGCGCCGAGCCGGATCATGCGGTAGGCGTCGTCGGCCGACGACACGCCGCCCGACCCGATCACGGGCCGCCCGCCGGCGTGGTACAGCTCGGCCACCGTGCGCTCGGCGGCCGGCGCGCGGGCGGGCCCGAGACGGCGCCGGGCATCCCGGGGCGATCGCCCGGCGGCAGGTTGACCGAGAAGCCGGTGACGAACGGGAACGGCGCGACCGCGTCGAGGAAGCTGTCGAGCTCGCCGGCCCCGCCGAACGGCGCGACCTTGACGAACAGCGGCCGCTCGACCCCGACCGCGCCGAGCTCGTCGAGCAGCGCCCGCAGCCGCGCACGGTCGGCGAAGAAGCCGCGCCCGTCGCGCGTGTTGGGACAGCTCAGGTTCAGGCACACGTAGTCGCCGAGCCGCTGCAGCGACCGCACCGAGCTCACGTAGTCGGCGATCACGGCGTCGTCGGTCTCGGCCTCGGCGTCGTCGCGGTTCGTGCTCACCACGTTGACGCCGACCGGCACCGGCGGTCGTGGCCGCGCCAGCCGCTCGGCCACGCGCGCGGCGCCGTCGTTCGGCACGCCGTAGTGGACGACGATCGCCTGCTCGGACGGCAGCCGGAACAGCCGCGGGCGCGGGTTGCCGGCCGAGGGATCGGCCGACACCGAGCCGATCTCGACGTGGCCGAACCCGAGCGAGGCGAGCAGCGGCACGCCGCGGGCGCTCTTGTCGAACCCCGCAGCGAGCCCCAGTGGGCTCGGGAACCGCAGTCCCGCGACCTCGACCGCGAGCCGCTCGTCGGCGACCGAACGAGAGGCCGCCGCGCGCCAGACGAGCGGCCACCGGCTCGCCAGCTCCGCCGCGCGGACGGCCCGATCGTGCGCCCGTTCCGGGTCGGCCCGGAACAGCAGCGGCCGCACGAGCCGGGTGTAGGCGGTCACCCTCCTTCGTCGGCGCTCACGAGGCCGCTGCGCACCGCCAGCAGCGCGACCTCGGCGCGCTGGTCGGGGTGCGGCATGTCCTCGAGCCCCATCGCCCGGGCGAGGTGATCGAGCTCGGAGACGACCGCCTCGAGCGGGACGCCCGTCACCTCGGCGACCTCCTCGTCGGTCGCCGGGTTGATGCCCTCGCCGTCGGAGAAGAGCGGCCTGCACAGCGCCCGCAGCACGCGCTGCTGCTGCTCGGAGAAGCGCGGCGTGGCGCTCAGCTCGCCGGGTACGAGCGTCGGGCCGACACCGCCTTCCGTGCTCGGCGCGCAGAACGCGAAGATCGTCCTCCCCACGCGCAGCAGGTCGCCGTCGGCGAGGCGCCGGCGACCGGACAGGCGCAGGCCGTTGACCCACGTGCCGTTCTGGGAGAGGCCGTCGTCGGAGACCGTCCACTCACCGGCGCGCAGCGCGAGCTCGGCGTGCACGCGCGACATCTCAGGGTCCCATGGGACCGAGATGTCCGCCTCCTCGCGCCGGCCGAGCGTGATGCTCTGCGACCGCTGGGCCAGCGAGAAGATGTGCTGGCGCCCCTCGTCGTCGCGGTAGACGAGGAACGGGTCGCCGATGCGTTCGGCGGCCCGCCGCGCCTCGAGTTCTTCCTGTGTCGGCTGGCCCAGCGTGAGCGGCGACTCCACCGGCCGAGCCTACAGGACGCTCAGCGGGACGAGAAGATGTTCAGCAGCGAGATGAAGATGTTGACGATCGAGACGAAGATGCCGGTCGCGAGCCAGATCGTGTCGCGCTCGGTCCCGTGCTTGCGCAGGTAGTTGAAGTCGATGACGATGAGCAGCGTCGACAGCGCATAGATCCCTAGGCTGATCAGCGGGCTGATCGTGCCGCCGAACAGCGACCACACGATCGTCCCGCAGCACGCCGCGAAGACGAGCAGCGAGACCGGCCGCATCCACGGCGCGAGATCCTTCGAGAGCGCGAAGCCGAGCGCGCCGGCGCCGAGCACGGTGGCCGCCGTGCCGGCGAAGGCCTGGGTGAGCGCCGCACTCTCGACGGTGGCGAAGTAGGCGATCACCGGGCCGAGCCCGAGGCCGATCAGCAGCGCCGTCGCGAACAGCCAGCCCATCGCGAACGCGCCGACGCGGAAGCGCTCCCCGGCGAACGACGAGACGAGCAGCATGCCGAAGCCGGCGAACGAGCAGATCCGCGCGGTGCCCAGCGCGAGATCCCGCCCGATCAGCGTGCCGAGAGCGCAGAACGCCAGCGCGATCGCGACCAGGAACAGGACCTGGCCCATCAGCTGGGTGGTGGAGATGGCGCGCGGGGCTGCGCCCTCGCGGAGGTAGGCGGTGCTCGTCTCGCTCATGGCGGAAAATGTACCCCTGAGAGGGGCCGTCCATCACACCCTTTGGACGAGTGTCCCGGTCCCGAGGCCGCCACCGCAGCACATGGTCACGAGGCCGATCTCCTTGTCGGCGCGCTCGAGCTCGTGCAGCAGCGTCGTGAGCAGCCGCGCGCCGGTCGAGCCGAGGGGGTGGCCGAGCGCCATCGCGCCGCCGTTGACGTTGACGCGGTCCATGTCCGGGTCCAGCTCGCGCTTCCAGGCCAGCACGACGGGGGCGAACGCCTCGTTGATCTCGACGAGATCGATGTCGTCCATCGTCATGCCGTTGCGCTCCAGCAGCTTGCGCGTGGCCGGGATCGGGCCGGTGAGCATCATCACGGGGTCGACGCCGACCGTCGTCTGGTCGATGATCCGCGCCCGCGGCTCGACGCCCAGCTCGGCCGCCTTGTCGGCGCTCATGAGCAGCACCGCGGCCGCGCCGTCGGAGATCTGCGACGAGTTGCCGGCCGTGATCCTGCCGTCGGGCCGGAAGGCCGGCTTGAGGCCGGCCAGCGCCTCGAGGCTGGTGTCGGGCCGGATGCCCTGGTCGGACACGTACGTGGAGCCGTTCACGGCGAACGGGATCGTCTCGCGCTCGAAGCGGCCCTCCTCGGTCGCCCGCGCGGCGAGCTGGTGCGAGCGCACGGCCAGCTCGTCCATCTCCGACCGCGGGATCTCCCACTGGTCGGCGATCATCTCGGCCGAGATGCCCTGCGGGACGAGGTTGTAGCGCTCCAGCAGCTCCGGCGGCCACGGCGAGCCGACGTCGTCGACCCACTTGAAGCCGACGCCCATCGGGACGTGCCCCATGTGCTCGACGCCGCCGCCGATCACCACGTCGTGCACGCCGGCGGCGATCAGCGCGGCGCCGAAGTTGACGGCCTGCTGAGCCGAGCCGCACTGACGGTCGACCGTGGTGGCCGGCGTCTCGATCGGCAGCCCGGCCTGCAGCCAGGCGTTGCGGCCGACGTTGAACATCTGCTCGCCGTACTGCTGCACGCAGCCGCAGATCACGTCCTCGACGGCCTCGGCATCAATACCCGCGCGCTCGATCACCTCGGTGTAGGTCCTGCCGAGCAGCTCGTTCGGGTGCGTGTCCTTGTAGTAGCCCTTCTCCGGGTGCCCGCGCCCGATCGGGGTGCGGACCGCCTCGACGATGACCACTTCGCGACCGTTCATGTCTTCGGAGCCTCCACGTTTGACCGGCGCACAGGGTCGCGCCTAGGCGTAGTGTACGGCCATTGACTGACCAGTCAGCCAACCGGGAGCCAGCAGTGTCTGAACGAGTCGGAATCGCCGGAAGCGGAGCCATCGCGTGCGGCCTCGCGGCCGTGGCCGCCCAGCGCGGCGACGTGGTGGTACTGGCGCGCTCCGACGGCTCGGCGGAGAAGGCGGACCGCCGGGTCAGGGCGCTGTGCGAGAAGGCCGGCGTGAGCGTCAACGGCAACGTCCACGTGACCTGTGACAGCGCCGATCTGGCGCATGTGAGCTTCGTCGTCGAGGCGATCGTCGAGGACCCGAGCGCCAAGGGCTCGCTGATGAGCGAGCTCGACGCCCAGCTCCCCGACGACGCGATCCTCGCCACGACCACCTCCTCGCTCTCGATCTCCGAGCTGGCCGCGGCCTCGGGCCGCCCCGACCGCTTCGTCGGGCTGCACGTCTTCAACCCCGTGCCCAAGATGGACCTGGTCGAGCTCGCCTTTCCGGAGGCGGCCAGCGAGCGCACGCGCGCGCGGGCGTGGGCGCTGTGCGCGGCGCTCGGCAAGACGGCGGTCGAGGTGCCGGACACACCCGGCTTCGTGGTCAACCGCCTCCTGTTCCCGTACCTGTTCGAGGCCGTCCGCCTGATGGAGCGCACCGGGCTCGAGCCGGAGGCGATCGACACCTGCATCAAGCTCGGCGCCGGCCACCCGCTCGGGCCGCTGGCGCTGCTCGACCTCGTCGGCCTCGACGTCTCGGCCGCGATCGGGCGCACGATCGGCGCCGAGGTGCCCGAGCGCGTCGAGCGGATGATCGCCGCGGGCGCGCTCGGGCGGAAGGCCGGGCGCGGCTTCTACACGTACGACGGCTGACCGCCGGCCGCGCGGCGCGCCACCAGCGCCGGCTCGTCCCTCAACGCGCGGCGAAGCAGCTTCCCGGCGGGCGTTCGCGGCAGCGAGTCGACGAACCGGACCTCGTGCAGCCGCTTGTGGGGCGCGACGCGCTCGGCCACCCAGGCCATCAGCCCCTCGCCGTCCAGCTCTCCGCGCGCGACCACGAAGGCGACCGGGACCTCGCCGCGGCGCTCGTCCGGCCGCCCGACGACGGCTGACTCCGCGACCGCCGGGTGCGCGGCGAGCACGGCTTCCAGCTCAGCGGGCGCGACCTGGTGCGCGTTGACCTTGATCAGGTCCTTCAGGCGGTCGACCACGAACACGTTGCCGTCCGCGTCCACGTGCCCGAGATCGCCGCTGTGGACCCAGCCGTCGGGGTCGATCAGCTCGGCCGTCGCCTCCGGCCGGCCGAGGTAGCCGGCCATCGTCTGCGGGCCGCGGATCAACAGCTCGCCGTCGTCGGCGACCCGCAGCTCGGTGTTCGGCGCGATCCGCCCGGCCGAGCCGGGGACGGTGCCGAGGCGGCGGTCGGGGATCGCCGCGCACGCGGTGGTCTCCGTCAGCCCGTAGCCCTGGCCGACGACGGCGTGTGGGAACCGCTCGGCCACCGCTCGCTGGAGCGGCGCGCCCAGCGGCGCGCCGCCGGAGACGATGAGCTGCAGCGACGGCAGCTCGACAGGCTGGGCGGCCAGGAAGCCGAGCACCGGCGGCGGCACGATCAGCACGGTGACCCCCTGGACGTCAGCCGCGAACGTGCGCGGGTCGAAGCGCGGCAGCATCACCAGGCGCGCGCCGGCGGCCAGGCCGCAGCCGAGCGTGATGACGAAGCCCATCACGTGGTGGAGCGGCGGCAGCAGCGCCACCACGTCGTCGGCGGTCAGCCGCAGCCCGCGCTGCGCCTGACGGACGGCCGTGACGAGGTTGGCATGGGTGAGGACGACGCCCTTGGGCACGCCGCTGGTGCCGCTCGAATAGGGCAGCAGCGCCGGGGCGTCCGGCGACACGCGCGCGGCTCGCGCCGGCCCGGTCTCGGCGAGCAGCGCCGGCCCCATCTCGATGACCTCGACGCCCTCGCCCGGCGGCATCGTCGCGGCGTTCGAGGCGCCCGCGACCGGCTCGGTCGTCGCGGCGTTCGAGGCGCCCGCGACCGGCGCGGTCACGAGGATCGAGGCGCCGGAGTCGGCGAGCTGGCGCTCGACCTCCGGCGGCGTGGCCGCCGGGTTGATGCCCGTGACCGCGCCGCCCGCGGTCATCGCCCCCAGCGCCACGCCGACCCACGGCGCCATGTTCGGCGCCTTGATGGCGAGCACGTCGCCCGGCCCGAAGCCGCGCGAGGCGAGCAGCGCCGTGACCCGCTCGACCCGCGACGCCAGCGTCGCATAGCTCAGCTCCGCCGGCCCATCGACCAGCGCGATCCGCTCTGAACGGCCGCCGACCAGCTCGTGGAACGTGGTGCCGCCGGCCTGGACCGGCTCGTAGCTGCTCGCGTACGGCATGCTCAAACCTCCTTTGACACGTGTCAAACGAGAGTAGCGCGAGCCTTTGACACGTGTCAAACGCCGCCGCGGCGAATGTTTAGTTCACATTGAGAGAAGGTTGGGATATTGCCAGTGCGACGAACGTACCCTCATCGCACCCCTCCTCCAGAAACACTTGAGCCCGGCTCGCTCCCCTGAGCCGGGCTCTTGTGTTCTCTCGGTCGATCCTCCCCAGGATCTCCCTCTCTCCTCCTCAACCGCCGAAGCGGCCAGTCGGTTGCCGGGCAAGGTAGCGCGTCCGGCGGGTTTGTGCAATTCCGCGCGAAGTTTCGATTCGCAACCGCGCGTCAAGGGCGTCAGGCTGCGGCGCGCCGCTCGCGGATCCGGACCGCCTCGATCCGGTTCTCGCGCACCGACTCGACGCGGATCGAGTAGCCGTTGTGGGTGATCGTGTCCCCACGCTTGGGCAGCCGGCCCAGCTCGCCGAACACGAAGCCGCCGACCGAGTTGTAGGCGTCGGAGTCGACCGGCAGCTCGAGCCCGTAGTCGGCGAGGTCGGTGATGGCGACGTGGCCGCGGACGAACCAGTCGCCGTTGGCGAGCCGCCGGACCGCCCCGCCGAGCGGGTCGGTCTCGTCGTCGATCTCGCCCACGACCTCCTCGATGATGTCCTCGACCGTGACGATCCCGGCGGTGCGCCCGTACTCGTCGATGACGACGGCGAGCGAGCTGCGCTGGCGCTGGAGATCGGCCAGCAGGTCGTCGAGCGGCTTGGTCTCGGGCACGATCGGCGCCTCGCGCACGAGGTCGTCGATCCGGCTATCCGGCCCCTCGGTGAGCAAGAGCTGGGCGAGCGAGTTCGCGTGGACGATGCCCTTCACGCGATCGTGGTTCTCGTCCTCGGTCACCACGAGGCGCGTGTGGCCGGAGGAGACGCAGCGCCGGAGCGCGGTCTCGACGTTCTCGGACAGGTCGACGGTCACCACCGCGGGCGCCGGCGTCATCACCTGGCGGGCCTGCTGCTCGTGCAGGTGGAACACGCCGGTGAGCATCTGCGCCTCGCCGACGTCGAGCTTGCCGCCGGTGAGGGACTGGGCGATCAGCACCTTGAGCTCCTCGGGCGAGCCGCCCTCCTCGAACTCGTTCGTGGAGCGGATCCCGACCAGCCTCAGCATCCAGTTCGACGCCGTGTTGAGAACGTGGATGAACGGGTTGAAGACCCGCGTGAAGACGTGCAGCGGCCGGGCGATCCGGAACGCGACGCGCTCGGCCCGGTTGATCGCGTAGATCTTCGGCACCTGCTCGCCGATCGTGATGTGCAGCGAGGTGGTGATCAGGTACGCGAGGAAGATCGAGATCGTGAGCGTGACCCCGTGCGGCAGCTCCTCGCCGAGCAGGCTCTCGAAGATGTCCGCGACCGCCGGCTCGCCGAGGAAGCCGATGCCCAGCGAGGTGAAGGTGATGCCGAGCTGGCACGCGGCCAGGTAGCGGGAGAGGTCGTCGAGCTGGCGCAGCACGAGCCGGGCGTTGCGCTTGCCCTCCTCGGCCGCCTCCTCCACGCGCGAGCGGCGAATGCGCACGAGCGCGAACTCCGCGGCCACGAAGAAGCCGTTGAGCAGGACCAACACGACGACGGCCAGCAGCAGCAGGACGGTCATCGGCGAGCCGCGGGGCGCGCGCGTAGCGCGCCGCTACTTCGGGAGCTGTCGTCGTCGTTCATCAGGCGACGGGGGACATGGTACCCACGTCACAGCGCGGAGATGCGGCGGCCCATCTCGTGGTCGTTCTCCTGGCTCCACCCGCTCATATCCTTCCCGGGATGCGGATCGTGTCGCTCGTGCCCTCGGCCACCGAGATGCTGTTCGCCCTCGGGGTCGGCGACGAGGTCACCGCCGTCACCCACGAGTGCGACCACCCGGCGGAGGCGGTCGAGCTGCCGAAGGTCACCCGCGACGTCATCGGTCCCGGCCTGCCGCCCGACGAGATCGACCGCGCCGTGAGGGCGCTGACCGAGCAGGGCAAGGCGATCTACGAGCTGGACGAGGACGCCCTGCGGCGCCTGCAGCCCGACCTGATCGTGACGCAGGCGCTATGCGCGGTCTGCGCGGTCTCCTACGACGACGTGCGCGCCGTAGCCGAGCGCCTGGACTCGCAGCCACAGGTGCTCGCGCTCGACCCGCACACGCTCGGCGAGATGCTGGGCGACGTCCGCACGCTGGCCCAGGCCACCGACGCCAAGGACGCCGGCGTCGCGCTCGTCCAGGACGCCGCCTCGCGGATCGACCGTGTGCGGCTCGCCGTGCGCGCGGCCGAGCCGGTCAGCGTCGCCGCGCTCGAGTGGCTCGACCCGGTGTTCGTGGCCGGCCATTGGACCCCGCAGCTGATCGAGTACGCCGGCGGCTACGACGTGCTCGGGATGCCGGGCGAGCACTCCGAGCAGCGAAGCTGGGACGAGGTCCGGGCCGCGCAGCCCGAGGTCGTCGTGGTCATGCCGTGCGGCTACGACGCCGACCGCGCGCTCGAGGAGGCCGAGACCTACGCCGACGAGCTCGCCTCGCTCGGCGCCCGCCGCGTGGTGGCCGTCGACGCCGCCGGCCTGTTCTCGCGCCCCGGCCCGCGGCTGATCGAGGGCCTCGAGCTGCTCGGCCACATCCTGCACCCGGACCGGCTGCCCGACGCGCCCGGGCCGGTGCTCGAAGTCGTGCTCTAGTGCCCTAGAACCCGAGGCTCGTGGCCTTCGCGTCGCTGACGACGATCGCGCCGACGATCGAGACGAGGCCGACGGCCACGCAGGCCAGCACCGGGTAGAGGTCGCCGCGGCGAGTCGCGCCCAGGCGCTCGATCGCGATCGCGGCGATCGCGCCGCCGACCAGGCCGCCCACGTGCCCACCGATCGAGATGTTCAGGCCCGGGAACACGAAGGGCAGCGCGAGGTTGAGCAGGATCACGGGGCCCAGGCCCGACCGCCACGGATCGATGCCGCGCGCGCGCTGGAACACGAACGCGGCGGCCATCAGCCCGAACACGGCGCCCGAGGCGCCGACCGTCAGCGCCGTCGGCTCCGCCGCCAGCGCGCCGAACGAGCCGGCCAGCAGCGACGCGAAGTAGAGCGCGATGAAGCGCACGTGCCCCAGCACCGGCTCGAGCATCGTCCCCAGCCAGTACAGGATGTACATGTTGAAGGCGATGTGCAGGATGTTGTCCGGGTCGTGCAGGAAGGCGCCCGTGACCAGCCGCCAGTACTCGCCCTCGGCGACGCCGATCGGCTCGCCGTTGAGCAGGTTGATCCCGATCGTGCCGAGATCGAAGTAGACCGAGCTCGTGTCACCGCCCGACACGAAGGTGCCGAGGAACAGCACCACGTTGACGCCGATCAGGATGTACGTGACCGTCGGCGGGGCGTAGACGTTGCGCAGCGTGCGGACCGGCGTCTTCTGCCGCGAGCACTCAGGGCAGCGCATGCCGACCGGCGTCGCGGTCATGCAGTCGGGGCAGATCGGCCTTCCGCAGTTGGAGCACGAGACGCCCGTCTCGCGGCCGGGGTGGCGGTAGCAGACGGCCATCTGGGACCGCAAGCTAGCAGCGGTGTCTTCAGGAGAGCTCAGCGGACATCAGCAGCTCGCCCGTCGGCTCGTCCGACCCCCCGTCGGACGGCTCGTCGGTGACCAGTACCTGCTGGATGTCGTCGACCGATCCCGGGATCGCGGCCACGGCCGAGCCGTCGCCGCGCGGCGTGAACAGCACGTCGGTCGGCTGCGGCGTGGTGGACCCCTTCGGCATCACCCAGACCTCGTAGGCGCGACGATCCGGCGGGGCGGGCCAGTTCTGCGCCACGAGCGTGGCCTGGTCGCCCTCGACCCGCACCTCGGCGCTCGCGCCGGCCGCCTCGACTGTCGCGGGGATGGTGCGCGTGTCCGGTGCGCTCAACGAGGTCCCGACCAGCACGCCGGCGATCAGCAACGCGGCGGCGACCGGGGCGAGCCGCCAGCCGCTGAGCCACGAGCCGCGCCGGCGACGCTCGGTGCGCTGCGGCCGGTCGGCGCCGGCGCCCGCCGCGCCGAGCAGCGTGGCCTCGCGCTCGACCTCGGCCATGATGCGGTCCTTGAGCTCCCGCGGCGGCTCCATCAGCGGCGACGCCATCGGCAGCGCCTCGGCCGCCGGCCGCAGCTCGTCGACCTCCTCGCGGCAGGCCGCGCACGTACTCAGGTGGACCTCGAACTCCTCCCGCTCGGCGACGGCCATGGCGCCCAGCACGTAGGCGGCCGCCGTGTCGTTCCAGCGCGCGTGATCGTTCATACCGCCACCTGACCCTCTCCGAGCTGCGCCCGCATCTTCTTCAGTCCGAGACGCATCCGTCCCTTCACCGTGCCGACCGGGGTGTCGAGCATGTCGGCGATCTCCGTGTGCGTGAAGCCGCCGAAGTACGCGAGCTCGATGACCTGCGACTGGTCGGCGGGCAGCGAGGACAGCGCGCCGCGCACCGTGCCGGCCTCCTCGCGGCGGGCCGCCTCGAGGTCGGTGCGCTCACGTGCCTCGAAGCGCTCCTCGATGCCCTCGTCGCTCGCCCGCCGGCGGTCGTGCACCGTGGCGCGCCGCAGGGCGTCGATCGCCCGGTGGTGGACGATCCCGAGGACCCAGGTGCGGACCGAGCCGCGCGAGCGGTCATACCGCGCCCCCGAGCGCCAGAGCGACAGGAAGGCATCCTGCGTGACGTCCTCGGCGCCCGCGCGCGTGCCCATCATCCGGTAGGCGAGCGAGAAGGCGGCGGCGGAGTGACGCTCGTAGATGACCTCGAACGCGCGTGCGTCCCCGCCACGCACGTACTGCATGACGTCCTCGTCGGCCAGGGAGCGCAGGTCATGCCCCATAGACCGTTAACTTCGCATCAGCGACCGATGCGGATCACCGTCGGCGCGCCGTGTCGTTGAAGACGCGCAGCGCCTCCCGCGCGGCGTCGCGCAGCGTGCGCTCGGCCAGGTCGAACGTGCCGCGCGACTGGGCGCGGCGCTTGTGGCGCCGGCCGCGCGTGCGCAGCACCACGAGCCCGGCGGCGGCGCCGGTGCCGATGACCACGGCGGCCGCGGGGCCGAGCGCGGCGCGCGGCCAGTTGCGCGGATCCTTCATCGCGCGCAGCTCCCACGCCTCGAGCTCGTCGGCCGCCAGTTCGACGAGCGAGCCGAGCGTCGTCTGCAGACGCTCATCGAGGTCCGCAGGCGGCTCGACCGGCGCGAGCGCCTGGCGCAGCCGCACCTCGAAATCCCAGCTATCGCTCATACGGTCTCAGTTCCCGCCTCGGCCTTCACCAGTTCCTCCAACTGCCGGATCGCGCGGTGGATCAGCACCTTGGTCGCCCCGTCGGTGCGGCCCAGCGCACGCGCGATCTCTCGATTGTCCATACCCAGCGCGAAGCGCATGATCAGCGCCTCGCGGCGATCGTCCGGAAGCCGCTGCACGCATTGCAGGATCCGGTTGAGGTCCTCGCGGTCCTCCACCAGGTCCTCGGTCGTGTGGAGCTCCGGCAGCGCGCCTGCATCGTCGATGTTCGTCTGCGGCCGGCGCGAGCGGTCGCGGTAGTAGTTGGCCGCCAGGTTGTGCGCGATGCGGATCAGCCACGGCCGCAGCGGGCGGCCCTGCGACTCGCGCTGCGCCCGCTCGAAGTGCCGGTACGCCTGCAGGAACGTCTGCTCGGTGAGGTCCTCGGCGTCGTGGTGGTTGCCCACCCGGTAGTACGAGTACGAGTAGACGTCGCGCAGGTGCGCCCGGTAGAGCTCCGTGAAGGCCGCGTCGAGCCGGGCCTTGTCGGGGGGTGAGCCCTCCATCGGTCACGGAGGCTAGATGATCGGATCCGGTCATCACTCCTATGCCGCCCGGGCCGCGCCCGCCCTGGCCTTCTTCTTGGGCGCGGTGACCGACGAGGTGAAGCGGGCAGGCTCGACGCGGCCCTCGATCAGTCCGGCCAGCGATCCCAGCACCGGCGCGTCGACGCCGGCGTCGCGGATGCGCGCAGCGAGGAGCGGCACGGAGTCGACCGCCTCGGCGGTCTGGCCGAGCGCGTCGCAGATCTCGTCGCCGGAGACGCCCTGCGCGAGCAGCTCGCCCGCGCGGCGGTTGCGCGAGCCGCTGGCCAGGACGGTGGCGACGAGGTCGCCCGTGCCGGCGAGGCCGGCGAAGGTCTCGGGCTGCGAGCCCGCCTGGCGGGCGTAGGCGTCGACCTCGGCGAACACCTTGCCGGCGGCGGCGCCCGCGGCGTTGGGCCCGGCCCCCGCCGCGGCCGCCGCGGCGAGGGCGGCGGCGTTCTTGGCGCAGCCGGCCAGCTCGACCCCGACGAGGTCGGTCGTGGCGGCGACATCGAAGCCCGCGGCGGCGAGCGCGTCGCCGACCTGCCGCGCGAAGGCGGGGTCCTTGGTGGCGAGCACGAGCGAGGCGCCGTCCTCGAGCGCGGCCTTGGCATGGGCGGGGCCGCCGAGGGCGCCGACCGCCCAGGCGGACACGCGCTCGCTCACGAACGCGGCGGGCAGCGTGCCGAGCGGCGGCACGAGGCCCTTGGACATGACCAGGACGCCCGCGCGCGGGGCTATGGCGCCGGCGTGAGCCGCCACGGTGGCGGGCAGTGCGGCGGCGGGCACGGCGAAGGCGACGAGGTCGTGGCGCGAGAGCTCGAGGTCGGCGGCGCGCACGGGATGTACCGCCTTCGGGATCTCGACGCCGGGCAGGTAGCGCTCGTTGACGCGCGCGACGGCCAACTCCTCGGCCTGCTCATGCGTGCGCGTGCCGAGATCGACCTCGAGCCCGGCGCGGGCGAGCATGACGGCGACGCTGGTACCCCAGGCGCCGGCGCCGATGACCGCGGCGCGGCGCAACGGCGGCAGGCCACCGAGCCACTCCCACTGGAGCATCACGTTCGGCCACACGCGGTCGGTGACGGCGGCGGCGAGCTGCGGCGACGGCGACTCGACCTTCGGGAAGGTGAGCGGGCGGCCGATCCGGATGCGCACCTTGTGCGGGCGGATGCGCCAGCCCTTGCGGACCGCCTCGGTCCCGATCACGGCGAGCGGCACGATCGGTGCCCCGGTCTCGAGCGCCAGGCGCCCGAGCCCACGCTTCGGGCGTCCGAGCGCACCCGGGCGGATCCGGGTGCCCTCGGGGAAGATCAGCACGCAGTCGCCGCGATTGAGGATCGCCCGCGCGGTCTCCAGCATGTCGGCGTCGGCGGCGCCGCGGCGGACGGGGAAGGCGCCGAGCGCGTTGAGATACCAGCCGAAGAGCCGGTTGCGGAAGAGCTCCTCCTTGGCCACGTAGTAGAGCGGCCGGCGAGCGATCGTCCCGATCACGAAGGGATCGAGGAACGACCGGTGGTTGGAGGCGAAGATCACCGGGCCCGACGTCGGGATGTGCTCGCGGCCGATCCGCGACATCCGCCAGTAGAGGTGGGCGAAGGGCTGGAACACCGCGCGGGTGAGCCAGTACACGATCGGATTAACGCCGCGCTCGCGGGCGCGCGCGTGCAGGCGGCTGGAGTCGGCGCGAGCCGAGGTCATGTGTCCCTCACAGACAGCGGTACCCGGTTGGGCGAGGCTCGTTACAGTGCCGCCATGGCGTTCGACCGGACCCGCACCGTGCGAGGCGCGCTCGCGGGTAGCGTGGGCGCCGCGGTCTGGCTCGCCGTGCAGCCGCTCGACCGGCACCTCTTCGGCGTCGACTACGACGATGCAGAGCTGCTGGGGCGCCTGGTTGCCCGCGGACGCCCCGAGGCGCAGGCCGTCGGCGCCGTCCTGCACGTGCAGAACGGCGCGCTGTTCGGCGCCGTGTACGCGCAGCTCGCGCCGAGCCTGCCGGTCCACCCGGTGCTGCGCGGCCCGCTGGCCGCCCTGCTCGAGCATCTGGCGACGTGGCCGGCGATCGCGCTGGTCGAGCCGTCGCTGTGGCGCAACGGGCGCGCCTTCGCGCAGTCCGCCTGCCGCCACCTGCTGTTCGGCGTGGTCGTCGGCGAGCTGGAGCGGCGGCTGAACCCGCCCGCCGCCGACCTCGAGCCCGTCGACGAGGCGGCGGTGGCGTCGAACGGCCACGGATCCGCCGCGCACCTGGTGGCGAGCGGTCCGAACTGAGCGAGCGAGGGATCCACGCTCAGCGGATCCAGGCTGACCCGGCGCGTCCTCATCACCGGGGCGTCGGGCTTCGTCGGCCGGCACCTCGCGGCCGCGTGTGTGGCGGAGGGCGACGAGGTGATCGGGATCACGCGCTCGGCGGCGCCCGAGGACGTGCCCGGCGCCGCGCGGTCCGCCGACTTGCTCGACCCCGCCGAGGCGCGCGCCGCGGTCGCGGGGTCGCAGCCGCAGGTCGTCTACCACCTGGCGGCGCGCGCCCACGTCGGCGAGTCGTGGCAGGACCCGGCCGGGACGATCCTCGACAACGTGGCCATGACGCACAACGTGCTCGAGGCGGTGCGCGCCGAGGCACCCGCGGCGACGGTCGTGGCCGTCGCCTCCGGCGAGGTCTACGGCCCGCCCGAGCGGCTGCCCGTCGTCGAGACGGCGCCGCTGCGCCCGCAGAACCCGTACGCCGTCTCCAAGGCGTCGAGCGACCTGCTGGCCGGCTTCTACGCCGACGCCCACGGCCTGCGCGTCGTGCGCGCCCGCGCCTTCAACCACGCCGGGCCCGGTCAGGAGCCGATCTACGCGATCGCCGCGTTCGCGCGACAGGTCGCGGCGGCGGTCGACGCGGGCGAGGACCCGGTCCGCATCGTCACCGGCAATCCAGACACGCGCCGCGACTACACCGACGTGCGCGACGTCGTGCGCGCGTACCGGCTGCTCGCCGAGCGCGCCGAGCCGGGCATCTACAACGTCTGCTCGGGCCGCACGGCGTCGGCCTCCGAGCTGGTGGCCGGGCTCGCCGAGGCGGCCGGCGTGGGGTTCGAGCACGTGGTCGACCCGGGGTTGATGCGGGCGCACGAGGTGATCGAATTGCGCGGCTCGTTCGAGGCGCTGCGGGCGGCGACCGGCTGGGAGCCGGAGATCCCGCTCGCGCGGACGCTCAGCGAGACGCTGGCGTGGTGGCGAGCCTAGTCGAGCCGGCGGTACTCGAGCTACGCAGGCGACTAGCGCCGGCCGCGCCGCCCTCGGCGAACGTCAACTGCTTGCATTGAGGGCAGGGACGGAAGGGGCCGGTTGCGCATCGTGGAAGGCGGTGCGCCGGCGGCGGGCGTTCAGGACGACGTGGGGTTGCTAACTCGCGCTATGCGCGCATTGACAACCCCAACCTGCACGTGCACCTATTTCCGCGCCCGAATCGCGCCCGTCACATCCCGCCACGCGGAACGAGCCAGCCAACCCCGCCTCCCTACAAGCAAGAAGTTCGCCCACCCACGCGGCGCACAGTTAGGGTACCCTAAGAACCTGATACATTCGGTCGGAATTGGCATGACCGAGCCGCGATCGTGGGACACGCTGGGCGCGACCGAGCCGGGGGCGTTTGAACGCCTGCACGCGGGGATCGGCGAGCCGGAGCGGCTGTGGCTGATCGACCCGGCGACGAATCCGACCCCACCCGCCCCGCCGCCCTCGGGTCCGGTGCGCAGCCACTGCGGGCACGAGGTCGCGTTCGCCGCGCTCACCGGCGTCTACGCGCGGCTGGTGCGCGACGGCGATCAGGCCGCCGCCCACCGCGCGGTCAGACTCCGCGGCCGGCTTCCCGTGACCCGCAACGAGTCCTAGACTCGTTGCCCGCGCCGGAGTAGCTCAGCTGGTAGAGCAACGACCTTGTAAGTCGTAGGCCAGGGGTTCGAGTCCCCTCTCCGGCTCTTCGGCCGAGACACAGCGCTTCCACCGGGCCGGGCGCGGGTGGTAAGCGCCCGCGCGTTGGTTTCAGGAGGGATCGCCGCCGGCCTGCGGCGGATCCGGCTGGCGCAGCCACTGCACGATGTGGCGGTTCTCGATCAGGAAGATCGTCTCCGCCATGTTGCCGGCGCCCGTGCACGGGCGCGCGCCCGGGCCGGTGCGTTCGGTGAGCTTGAACGTCGCCCGCACGAACCAACCCTGTCCGCGCACGGCCTCCACGAGCTGGGCGCCGCACGGCAGCCCGCGGTTGAACTCGCGAACGGCCTCGCGGTCCGGCAGCGCGCGCAGCGGATTCGTGCCGTCGAGCACGTGCGCGGGGATCGCGAAGAAGCTCGACGCCTTCGCGAGCTGGCCCGCCCGCAGCGCGTCAGCCCAGCCGCGGATCACGCGCACCTCTCCGGCGGTCGGCTGTTTGGGCGGCGGCTTCGCGCTGCCCTCGATCTCGCGCACGACGACGTCGTCTGTGCCTGGCGTCGTCAGGCTGAAGCGCTCGGCGTCGCTCATCTCGCCGCAGCCGGCCAGGCCGACAGCGACCAGCGGCGCGATCCACGAGCGGCGCATGGCGCCAATGATCGCAGAGCGTCAGCGGTCCAAGGGACGGCCGATCGCGGCCGGCGGGATCGAGCGGCCGACGACGCCGGCCACCGCGATCAGCGTGACGACGTACGGGAGCGCCTGGAAGAGCGTGGCGGCCGACTCGGAGAACACCGGCAGCCGCTGCGCAAGCGCACTGCAGAAGCCGAACAGGCACGCGAAGGCGAGCACGCCGCTCGGCAGCCAGCGGCCGCAGATGAGCACCGCCAGCGCGATGTAGCCGCGGCCCGCGGTCATGCTCTCGACGAACGACCCGACGAAGCCGATCGACAGGTACGCGCCGCCGATCGCCGCCAGCATGCCCGAGATCACCACCGCGACGTAGCGGACGCGCACGGGCGACACGCCGGCCGTCTGCGCCGCGAGCGGGTTCTCGCCGACCGAGCGCAGCCGCAGCCCCATCGGCGTCCGGAAGACCACCAGCCACGTCAGCAGGCAGGTCAGCAGCCCGAGCCAGATCAGGATGCTCATGCTCCCGATCACGTCGCCGATGAACGGGATGTCGTCGAGCAGCGGGATCGTCACGTCGGGCGCGCGCGGGATGTTGTCCGGCGTGCCCTCCGTGCCGTAGATGCTCACGTAGAAGAACCCGGTGATCCCGGCCGCGAGGAAGGTCAGCGCGAAGCCGGAGACGATCTGGTCGGCGCGCAGGGTGACCGAGAAGAGCGCGTGGATCAGGGCGAGCAGCCCGCCGGCGACCGTCCCGACCAGCAGGCCGATGACCCACGAGCCGGTCACCTCGGCGCCCCACAGGCCCCAGAACGCGCCCATCAGCATCATGCCCTCGAGCCCGATGTTGATGACGCCGCTGCGCTCGGAGAACAGGCCGCCGAGCGCGGCGAACAGCAGCGGCGTGGCGTAGCGCAGCATGGCCGCGAGCAGCGCCGACCAGACGAAGACGCGCTCGAGGTTGGTCTCGCCCGACTTCGGTGGCCACGATGCCGAGGGCGATCCCCGCGATCGCGGCCGCCACGGCGCCCCGGCCGAGCCGCTTCTCGCCCTGACGCGTCGCCCAGTGGCCGGCGGCGATGGCCGGCCAGGCCGAGGACCACGCTCGGGATCGGCGACCGGATCAACACCGGCGGAAGCGCCACGAAGAAGGCGAGGCACGCCAGCACGACGCCGGCCCAGCCGACCCGGCGCGGCGTGAGCCAGCCGCCGCGCTCCTCCTGCTCGGCGGGCGGGGCCGGCCGCGGCTCGACCAGGGTCATACGGGCGCCTCCGCCGGCGGGGCGCCGCCGCGGCGCAGCTTGCCGCGCAGTCGCCACAGGTAGACGACGAGGATGTCGGCGCTGACCATCAGGATCACGAGGCCCTGGATGATCAGCGTGAGGTTCGAGGCCAGCGCGGGCTCGAACACGGCGGGGTCGAGGTTGCGCACCGAGGTGCCGGTGGTGAGCGCCCCGAAGAACAGCGCCGAGAAGAGTATGCCGGTCGCCGTGTTGCGCCCGAGCAGGGCGACGGCGATCCCGAGGTAGCCGACCGTGCTGATCTGGATCGTGTTGGTCGCCACGCGGAACTGCCAGCCGAGCACGTCGAGCGCGCCGGCCAGGCCGGCGAACAGGCCGCAGACGGCCATCACGAGGATGTAGTTCCTGCCGACCGAGATGCCGGCCGTGCGCGCGGCCTCGGGGTTGAAGCCGACGGCCTTGACCTCGTAGCCGGTGCGGGTGCGGTTGAGCAGCACCCAGAAGACGAGCAGCGCGGCGAGCGCGATGAAGAGGCCGACGTGGAGGCCCTGGAGCAGCGGCTCGCCCCAGAACACCGGCAGCTTCGCCCCCTCCGCGATGTCGTTGGAGATCGGGACCGAGGTGTCGGTATCGCTCTGCAGCGGACCGCCGAGGCCGAACAGGAACACGCCGGTCCAGATCGCGATGTAGTTGAGCATGATCGTCGAGATCACCTCGTGCGCGCCCGAGACGGCCTTCAGCAGACCGGCGATCGCCCCCCACGCCGCGCCCCCCAGGCAGGCCGCGACCATCGCGAGCAGGACGTGGAGCAGCGCCGGCATCGTCGCGAACGAGGAGCCGACCCAGACGGCGAAGTAGGTGCCGACGAGGTACTGGCCCTGGCCGCCGATGTTGAAGAGGCCGCAGCGGAAGGCGAACGCGACGGCCAGGCCGGTGAGGATCAGCGGCGTCGTGACGATCAGCGTCTGCTGGAGGTTCAGCTCGGCGACGATCCGATCGTCCTCACTGATCCACGGGAAGAACCAGTTGAGGCCGGTGCCGTCGAAGATCGCCTTGTAGGTCTCGATCGGGTTGCCGCCGGTCGCGAGCACGACGAGGCCGCCGATGATGAAGGCGAAGATCACCGTGACGATCGGCGTGATGATGCCGCCGCCGCGCAGGTAGGTCGACAGGCGGCCCGCGACCGTGACGGGTACGTCGGTGTCGGGCTCGGCGCTCACGCCGCAGCCTCCTTGCGCCCGCCGCCGGTCATGTAGACGCCGAAGTCCTCCTCGGACGCCGACGGGTCGAGCTCGGCGGCGATCTCGCCCTCGTAGATCACGAGCGCGCGATCGCTGAGCGAGCGGATCTCCTCGAGCTCCAGCGAGATGAGCAGGATCGCGCGGCCCTTGTCGCGCTCCTCCACCAGCCGGCGGTGCACGAACTCGATCGCGCCTACGTCGAGCCCGCGCGTGGGCTGGGCGGCGATCAGCACCTTCGGGTCGGACGAGATCTCGCGTGCGATGACGACCTTCTGCTGGTTGCCGCCCGACAGCGACGAGGCCAGCGTCTCGGCCTTGCCGCCGCGCACGTCGTACTCCGTGAGCAGCCCGCGGGCGCGGTCGTCCATCTTCTTCGGCGACAGCCAGCCCCAGCGCGTCATGTCCGGCCGGCGATAGCCGTGCAGGGAGATGTTCTCCGCCAGGTCGAACTGGAGCACGAGCCCGCGGCGGTGGCGGTCCTCGGCGATGTGGCCGATCCCAGCGTCGATCATCTCGCGCGGGCTACCGCCGGTGACGTCCTTGCCGTCAATGAGGATCTGGCCGGATTCGATGTGCCGCAAGCCCGTGATGGCCTCGATCAGCTCGCTCTGCCCGTTCGCGTCGACGCCGGCCAGGCCGACGATCTCGCCGGCACGGACCTGCAGTCCGAGGCCCCGTACGGCGGGGAGCCCGCGGTCGTCGACGACGTGGAGGTCGCGCACCTCGAGCACCGGCTCGCCCGGCGTGTGCTCGGGCTTGTCGACGCGGAGCAGGACATCGCGGCCCACCATCAGCGTGGCCAGGCTGCGCTCGGTCGCCCCTTCGGTCGGCACCGTGTCGATCTTCTTGCCGCGCCGCAGGACGGTCACGCGATCGGCGATGTCGAGCACCTCGTTGAGCTTGTGCGAGATGAAGACGACCGAGGTCCCGTCCGCCGTCAGCGTGCGCAGGACCTTGAACAGGTCCTGCGACTCCTGCGCGGTGAGCACGGCCGTCGGCTCGTCGAGAACGAGCACCTTGGCGCCGCGGAACAGCGCGCGCAGGATCTCCACGCGCTGCTGGGCGCCGACGCCGAGGTCCTCGACCTTGGCCTCCGGCCGTATCGCCAGCCCGTACTGCTCGCTCAGCGAGCGCGCGCGGCGCACCGCCTCCCTGTAGTCCAGCAGCGGCCCGCGCGAGGGCTCGGTCCCCAGCACCAGGTTCTCGGCCACGGTCATCACCGGGACGAGCATGAAGTGCTGGTGGACCATGCCGATGCCCAGCCCGATCGCCCGCCGCGCGGAGTCGATCCTGACCGGCTCGCCGTCGAGGAGGATCTCGCCCTCGTCCGGGTGGTGGAGCCCGTAGAGGACGTTCATCAGGGTCGACTTGCCGGCGCCGTTCTCCCCGAGCAGCGCGTGGATCTCGCCGCGTTTCAGCTCGAAGTCGATCGCGTCGTTCGCGACCAGCGAGCCGAAGCGCTTCGTGATCCCGCGCAGCTCGAGGGCGGGTGAGTCGCCGGGCATCGGCTTGGTGTTCTGCGTCTCGGCTACTTGACCTCCGCCGGGATGTCGGTGATCTCGCCGTCGATGATCTGCTGCTTGATCTCCTCCATCTGATCGGCGAACGGCTGGCCGTCGGCGTTGAGCTTGCCGAGGGCGACGCCATCGTTCTTGAGGTCGAAGAGCTGGTCCTCGCCGCCGGCGAACGCGCCGTCCTGGACGGCCTTCGCGGTCTCGAACACGGCCACGTCGACCTTCTTCTGGGCCGACGTAAGCATGTGGTCGCCCAGGTAGCCCTGGTCGGCGTCGACGCCGATGCCGAGCACGCCCTTCTCCTTGGCCGCGTCGAGCGCGCCCAGGCCGCACTGACCGGCGACCTGGAAGACGACCTGCGCGCCTTCGGCGATGTGGTTGAGCGCGATCTCCTTGCACTTCGCCTGGTCGACGAAGTCCTGCGAGTAGTCGCTCAGCGTCTCGAAACCGGGGTCGACCTTCTTGGCCGCTGCCTCGTAGCCGGCGATGTACGCGTCGACCGGCGGGAGCTTCTGGCCGCCGACCGAGGAGAGCACCATGTCGCCGCCCTTCTCCTTGGTCACCAGCGCGGCGAGGTAGCCGACCAGGTAGCCGGCCTCGTTCTCCTTGAACAGCAGGCCGCGCACGTTGGCGGGCTTGCCCTTCAGCCCGGCCTGCGGGAAGTCGATGATCGCGAAGTTCGTATCCGGGAACTGCTTGGCGACCGTGGCGATCGAGTCCGACATCAGGAAGCCGACGCCGATCACGAGGTCGTACTTCTGCTGGGCCAGCGTCGAGAGGTTCGGGACATAGTCGGTGTCGGACTCGGAGGTCAGCACCCGGCCCTCGACCCCGAGTTCAGACTTCGCCCGCTCGAGGCCCTCGTTCGCGAGCTGGTTGAAGGAGCGGTCGTTGAGGCCGCCGATGTCGGTGACGAGACCGACCTTGATCGCCGGCTTCTCCTCCTGAGCTGTACCCGACCCGCCGAGTGGGCTCCTCCTCGTCCTCGCCGCATCCTGCGGCCACGAGTCCCAGAATGAGCACGAAAGCCGCGAACAGGATCGCGGCGAGGCTGCGCTTTGGCACTTCTACGTCCTCCAGAAAGTAAGGGTTCCTGAGGCGGCGGCAGCCTAGACGGTCCTACGGCCGCCGGGGAAATCCGAGTCTTGCGAGCAGCCCCTCCTTCACCGCATCCTCCGCAAAACCGGACTCCACGCCGAGCCGCGTGACGTCGATCAGCTGTTCCTCCTCGAAGCCGTGATGCTCGCGCGCCACGGCGTACTCTGCGCCGATACTACATCCGAAATAGGGCGGGTCGTCGGAGCCGAGGGTGACCCGTACCCCGGCCTCCCGGAGCGCACCTAACGGATGGTCCTCGTAGCTGGGGAAGACGCCGGTGGCCACGTTCGAGCTCGGACACACCTCGAGGACGACGCCGCGCTCGCCCAGCTCGGCCACCAGAGCGGGGTCCTCGATCGCCCGCACGCCGTGCGACATCCGCTCGATCGGCAGCTCGAGCGCGGCCCGCACCGAGTCCGGCCCGTCGTGCTCGCCGGCGTGCACCGTGCAGCCCAGGCCCGAGCCGGCGGCGATCTCGTACGCGCGCGCGAACAGGCTGGCCGGCCACGCGGCCTCGTCGCCGACCAGGTTGAACCCGACCACGTACGGATGCCGGTCCTCGGCGTGCCGGCGCGCGATCGCCTCCGCCGCCTCGACCCCGAAGTTGCGCACCGCGGCGATCACGATCCGCGCCTCGATCCCGTGCGCGTCGCGCGCGTCGTCGATGCCCTGGGCGATGCCGGCGTAGTGGTCGGCGTCCGAGAGGCCGACCGCCGCGGCATGGTCGGGCGAGGCGATGACCTCGACATAGAGCGTGTTCTCGGCGGCGCAGCCCGCCAGGTACTCGTAGGTGACGTCGCGGTAGTCCTCCGGGGTGCGGATGACGCTGGCGGCGAGGTCGTAGGTGCGCAGGAAGTGCAGGAAGTCGCTCCACTCGAACTCGTCGTCGCTTCGGAACACGCCCTCCGGGACCGGCAGGCCGTTGCGCTGGGCGAGGCGGCGGATGAGCGCGGGCGGCGCGGTGCCCTCGAGGTGGACGTGCAGCTCGGCCTTGGGCAGCGTCGTGTCCGGGGCCGGGACGTCGAGCTTCATCGGATCCTCCCGGCGATCACCGGCCGCTCGGGCGGGGGCACGGCGCCGACCCGGACGGCCGCGTGCAGCCCGGCGATCGCCTCCTCGGCGGCCGCGTGGTCGCGGGCGTGGACCACTGCGAGCGGGCGGTGCGGCCCGACCTCGGCGCCGACGGGCGCGATGTCGGTGATCCCGACGGCGGGGTCGATGACGTCGTCCTCGCGCCGGCGGTTGCCGCCGAGGCCGGTGACGACGAGCCCGACCGCGCGGCAGTCCATCAGCGTCACCACGCCGGGTCCCGGCGCCTCGACGGGCATGACCACGGGCGCGGCGGGCAGGTGGCGTTCGGGCGCCTCCATCAGGTCAGCCGGCCCACCGAGCGCGGCGACCATCGCGGCAAAGTGCTCCGCGGCCGCACCGCTGTCGAGCGCCCGCTGTGCGGCCGCGCGGCCGTCCTCCGCCAGTCCGCCCTGCTCGATCAGCGAAGCGGCGAGCGCGAGCGTCACCTCGTGCAGTCGCGGCTCGCGCGTGCCGGTGAGGTAGTCGATCGCCTCGCGGACCTCGACGGCGTTGCCGGCCGTCGTCCCCAGCACCTCGTCCATGTCGGTCAGCAGCGCGACGGTCGGCAGGCCGGCGCCGCCCGCCACATCGACCAGCGCGCGCGCCAGCTCGTCGGCGTCCTCGCGCGCGGCCATGAAGGCGCCGGAGCCGAACTTGACGTCCATCACCAGCGCGTCGAGCCCGGCCGCCAGCTTCTTGGACAGGATCGAGGCGACGATCAGGGGCAGCGACTCGACCGTGCCGGTGGCGTCGCGGATCGCGTACAGGCGGCGGTCGGCGGGCGCCACCTCGGCGGTCTGGCCGACGATCGCGCAGCCGACCTCGTCGACGACCTTCTGCAGCCGGCCGACCTCCGGCTTGGTGTCGTAACCCGGGACGGTGTCGAGCTTGTCGAGCGTGCCGCCGGTGTGGCCGAGGCCACGGCCCGAGATCATCGGCACGGCGCCCCCGCAGGCGGCGACGATAGGCGCCAGCATCAGCGAGACCTTGTCGCCGACGCCGCCCGTCGAGTGCTTGTCCAGCACGGGGCGGTCGAGGTCCCACTGCAGCACCTCGCCGGAGTGGGTCATCGCCGAGGTCAGCGCGACGCGCTCGTCCTGCTCCATCCCGCGCAGGAAGAGCGCCATGGCGAGGGCGCCGACCTGGGCGTCGGACAGCGAGCCGTCGGTGATGCCGTCGACCAGGAAGCCGATCTCCTCGGCGGTCAGCGCGTGCCCGTCGCGCTTGCGGCGGATGACCTCAGAGGCGAGCACAGAACCCGATGATCAGCCGGATCAGGTCGACGGCGGCCTGGTTGGCGTAGCGCAGTGTCTGCTCGTGCGAGAGCGCCTCGCCGCCCATGCCCTCGGCGAGGTTGGTGATGGCCGAGACGGCGACGACCTTCAGGCCGGCGTGGCGGGCGAGGATGACCTCCGGGACGGTCGACATGCCCACCGCGTCGGCGCCCAGCGTCCGGAACGCGCGGATCTCTGCCGGCGTCTCGAAGCTCGGGCCGGCCGTGGCCAGGTAGACGCCTTCGGCGAGCGAGATGCCCAGCTCGCCGGCGACCTCGTGCAGCGTCGCCCGCAGCCCAGGGTCGTATGCGTCACGCAGGCTCGGGAAGCGCGGGCCGATCTGCGTCGTCGTTCGGGCCCGTGAGCGGGTTGACGCCGAGCATGTTGATGTGGTCGCCGATCGCCATCAGCGAGCCCGGGCCGACCTCGGCGTTGAGCGAGCCCGCCGCGTTGGTGACGAACAGCGCCTCGGCGCCTGCGGCCTTGAGCGCGCGCACCGGGCCGCGCATGGCGCCCGGGTCGCCGCCCTCGTAGACGTGCCTGCGGCCCTGAAGGCACGCGACCGGCAGCCCGGACAGCGTGCCGAGCGCGAGGGTGCCGGCATGGCCGTGGACGCTCGGCGCCGGGAAGTCCGGCAGCTCGGTGTACGGGATCACCTCTGCGTCCTCGAGCGCGTCGGCGACGGCGCCGAGCCCGGAGCCGAGGATGATGCCGAGCCGCGGGGAGCGGGCGGCGATGCGGTCCGAGCTCATGACGGTAGGAACTCCGGGCCGAAGGACAGCGGGAGCAGCGTCTCGAGCGTCACGTCGCGCCGCTCGCCGCCCGACGAGCACAGGTGCACCACGCCGTCGAGCGGCATGAACTCACGCAGGCGCTGGCGGCAGCCGCCGCAGGGGACGCAGATCGCGTCCGAGTCGGCGATCACGGCGGCCTCCAGCACGCGCGTGCGGCCGGCCGCGACGAGCACGCCGATGGCCGAGGCCTCGGCGCACTGCCCCTGCGGGTAGGCCGAGTTCTCGACGTTGGCGCCGGCGTGGATCGAGCCGTCCTCGGCGCGCAGCGCGGCGCCGACGTGGAAGCGCGAGTACGGCGCGTGCGCGCGCCCCATCGCCTCGCGCGCCGCGGCGATCAGCGCCTCGGCGCCGAGCAGGCGGTCCGAGTAGGAGTCGGTGAGGACCTCCTCGATGCCGAGCTCGGCCTGGAGGTGCGCGACCTTCTCGCGCTCGGCCGCCAGGTCCGAGTCCGGCGCCGCCACGCCCTCGAGCTCGACGAACGAGCCGAGCCCTGCGACCTCGTCGAGATGGATCCGCACGCCGTCCCACAGCAGCAGATGTCGCTCCTTCTCGACCACGACCAGCGTGCCGAGCGCGGCGTCGAGCGAGGCCCGCAGCTCGTCCGGGTCTTCGACCCGCGTGAGCCGATACCGGCTCTCGCGCGCAGCCGCCTCGTCGGGCCGGTCGTACTGGATCAGCACCGCCCCGGCGCCATCCTCCTCGCGCAGCTTGAGCCGGCCGCTGCGCGAGCGGAAGTACGTGTCGCGCTGGTGCAGCACGCCGCGATCCTCGGCGCCCAGCTCACGGCAGACCGCCAGCGAGCGCGCGGGATCCGGGTCGAGCGCCTTCAGCTCGATGTTGCGACGAGGCGTGGACATGGGGCGAGCCAGGGGCGAGCCTAGTCGGGCCTCGTCGTGCGACGAGGGGCGGGCACCGGCGCGAGCCTAGTCGAACCTTCTCGCGCCGGGATGAGACCTCGGGCGGCGCGTCCTAGTAGGTTCATGCCAGGGATGGAGGGCGTCACCGTTGTCGACCATGTTCTGCTGCGCAGGCTCGTCTCGATCCTGCGCGACAAGGGCACGCCGCACGGCGTGTTCCGCCAGACGCTCGACGACGCGGCGATGATCCTCGCGTACGAGGCGATGCGCGGGCTGCGGCACGACGAGTACGAGCTGCAGACGCCGCTCGAGGGCGCGCAGGGCACGCGGCTGGCCGACGAGGTGGTGCTCGTGGCGATCCTGCGCGCCGGGCTCGGGCTGGTCGACGGCTTCCTGCGCCTCGTGCCCGACGCGCGCGTCGGCCATCTCGGCATGTATCGCGACGAGGAGGCGCTGCGGCCGGTCGGCTACTACGAGAACATCCCGTCCGGCGTGAACGCGGCCGAGGTGTTCGTGGTCGACCCGATGCTCGCCACCGGCGGCAGCTCGACGCAGGCGATCGCGCGCCTCAAGCGAGCGGGCGCGCAGCGGATCACCTTCGTCTGCCTGGTCGCCGCCCCGGAAGGAGTGGACGCGCTGCGTACCGCGCACCCCGAGGTGCCGATCCTGACCGCCGCGCTCGACCGCGAGCTCGACGACAACGGCTACATCCGCCCAGGTCTGGGTGATGCCGGAGACCGGATCTTCGGGACCGACCGCTGAGGACGAGCGGCGGTTCCGGCGGCTCGTCGACGCCAACGTCGTCGGCGTCACGATCTCGGACGACGAGCGCGTGCTCGAGTCCAACGACGCCTGGCTGGCCATCGTCGGCCGCACCCGCGAGGAGCTCGAGGCGGGCGAGATCAGCTGGCGGGCGATCACGGCGCCCGAGTGGGCTGCGCAGGACGATCAGGTCACGCGCAAGCTCGGCTCCGAGGGCTGGGTCGCGCCGTACGAGAAGGAGTACATCCGCCCCGACGGCACGCGCGCGCCGGTCCTGCTGAGCGGCGTCACGCTCGACCGCGATCCGCTGCGCGTGGTCGCCGTCGTGATCGACCTCTCCGAGCGGCGAGCCGCCGACCGCGAGCGCGAGCTGCTGCTGTCACGCGAGCGCGAGGCGCGCCGCGAGGCCGAGCTGGCGGCCGACCGCGCCGCGCGACTGCAACGCGTGACCGCCGCGCTGTCGGCCGCCAGCAGCGCCGACGAGGTCGGCGAGGTCGTGGTCGGCCAGGCCGTCGACGACTTCTATGCCGCCGCCGGGGCGCTCGCGTTCCGCCTCGGCGACGAGGTCCAGATGAGCCACGACCGCGGCTTCGAGGACACCGCGATGGCGACCTGGCGGCGCTTCCCGCTCCACTTCGACGCGCCGGTCTGCGATGCGCTGCGCACCGGCGAGCCGGTCTACCTCGAGACGCTGGACGACTGGGAGCGGTACCCGCAGCTGCGCGCGATGATCACTGGGGCGTTCCAGGCCATGGTGGTGATACCGATCGCCTTCGGCGAGAACGTGTTCGCTGCGCTCGTGCTCTGCAACGCCGAGCCGCGGCGCTTCATGGCCGCCGATCGAGCCTTCCTGGCGCAGTTCGCCGACCAGGCCGCGCAGGCGCTCGAGCGCGCGCGGCTGTACGAGGAGCGCGCCTACGTCGCGCGCACGCTCCAGCAGGGACTGCTGCCGGAGCAGCTCGCGGACATCCCCGGCCTCGAGGTGGCGGTCCGCTACCACTCGATCGCCGACGGCGGCACCGTCGGCGGCGACTTCTACGACTGCTTCGACATCCGGCCCGACCGTTGGCTGGTGGTGGTCGGCGACGTGGCGGGAAAGGGCACGGCCGCGGCCGTGCTGACCGGCCTCGCCCGCCACACGGTGCGCGCGATCGCGCTGCGCGACGAACCGCCGGAGGACGTGCTCCGCTTCCTCAACGAGGCGCTGCGCCGGCAGGCGGCCGAGGCGGCGTTCTGCACCGTCGGCTGCGTGCGGCTCGACCCGGCGAGCGGCGGCGGGTTCAGCGCCTGCCTGGCCTCCGGCGGGCACCCCTACCCGTTGCTCGTGCGTCCGGGCGGGCGTGCCGAGGAGGTCGTGGTGCGCGGGACGCTGCTCGGCGTGGAGGCCGAGCCGATACTCGAACAGACCCAGCTCGACCTGGCGCCCGGGGACACCCTCGTGCTCTATACCGACGGCGTCGTCGACGCGCGCGACCCGTCCGGCGAGCGCTTCGGCGAGGCGCGCCTGCGCGAGGCCGTCGACGCCGCCGCGGGCGGGTCGGCCGAGTCGCTGGCGGCGGCCGTCGACGAGGCGGTGGCGGCCTTCGAGCCGGGCTTGACGCGCGACGACCGCGCGATCCTGGCGCTGCGGGTCAGCGGCTGACCGGCTCGCCGGATGCGGTCACGGCGCCGAGCAGCGTGCCGAGCAGCAGGCCGTGCAGCCGGGCGCGCTCGATGTCGCGGTGCTCGATCCAGTCGAGCACCGCGCCGTCCATGAACCACAGCCATCCGCGCACCGCGGCTCGCAGCGGCGGCGCCGGCTCACCGTCGGAGATCCCGGCGAGGATCCGGTCCGCCGTCTCCTCGCGCACCCGCTCCACCAGCTCGCGCACCTCTGGCACGGCGCCGACGCTGCGGATCAGCTTGTCGTAGGCGCCCATGTGGCGCTCGACCCACGCCAGGTAGGCATCGAGGCTGCGCGCGATCTGCTCGACGGGCGGCAGCTCCAGGTCCGGTGCGGTGACCTCGGCCAGCTCGGCAGCGGCCTGCTCGAGCGTGGCCGCGAAGTAGGCCTGCTTCGAGGGGAAGTAGTGGTAGAGCAGCGCCTTGCTGATGCCCGCCTCGCGCGCGATACGGGACATGCTCAGCTCCTCGTACGCGTGGCGGGCGAAGAGCTCGGCGCCGAGCTCGAGCAGCTGCCGCCGCCGCTCGTCGACGTCGAGGCGCGTGTAGGCGGGCCCCATCCCGGCCACCCTAGATGACTGATTCCACGACCCAGGGCGTTTCAAGGCGCGGGGCGGCCGGTTGGTCGACCGGGTCTAGGCTTGTTGGTCATGGCCGACGAGCCGCACCCTCCGCGCCACCCGACGACTGCCGACGAGGAGCTGCTCGAGGCCGAGACCACGGCGATCCTCTCCGAGCTGACCGACGCCCAGCGCGTGCTGCGGATCCAGGACGAGCTGCGGGCGGGCTTCAAGACGCTCAGCCACATCGGCAAGGCGGTCTCGATCTTCGGCTCGGCCCGCACGCCGCGTGACCACCCGCGCTACCAGGCGGCTCGCGAGATGGCGCGGACCCTCGGCCATCACGGCTACGCCGATCATCACCGGCGGCGGGCCGGGGATCATGGAGGCCGCCAACCGCGGGGCGACCGAGGCCGGCGTGCCGTCGGTCGGGCTCGGGATCGACCTGCCGAACGAGCAGGGCGTCAACCAGTACGTCGACGTCGAGCTCGACTTCCACTACTTCTTCGCCCGCAAGGTGATGTTCGTCCGCTATGCGAGCGGCTTCGTCGTCTTCCCGGGCGGGTTCGGGACGCTCGACGAGACGTTCGAGGCGGCGACGCTGCGGCAGACGGAGAAGATCCGCTACTTCCCGATCGTGTTGGCCGACAGCGGGTTCTGGACCGGGATGATCGACTGGCTGCGCGACACCGTGATGGCCGAGGGCAACATCTCCGGGGCCGACGTGTCGGCGCTGCACGTGTGCGACGAGCCCGGCGAGGTGCTGGCCATCCTCGAGGACGTGCGCCACCGGCGCCCGAGGGCGGCATGATCGGCACGGTTCGGCTGCGGGTCGCCGACGCCCACCGCGTGCGCTCGTACTACGAGACCACGATCGGGCTGCGCGACGTCGATGGCGGCCTCGGCGCGGACACCCCGCTGATCGAGCTGATCGACGACGCCGAGGCGCCGCCGGCGCCCCCTGGCTCGACCGGCCTCTTCCACCTCGCGATCCTCGTCCCCGACCGCCCCGCGCTCGCGCGCGCCGTCCAGCGCGTCGTGCAGTCGGGACAGCGCTTCACGGGCGCCTCGGACCACTTCGTCAGCGAGGCGCTCTACCTGCGCGACCCGGAGGGCAACGGGATCGAGCTCTACCGCGACCGGCCGCGTTCCGAATGGGAGTACGAGCCAAGCGGGGAGCTGCGGATGGGCACGGTGGCGCTGGACGTCGAGGGCGTGATGGCCGAGTTGCCGGAGGGCGACGACGCAGGGATGCCGAGCGGGACCCGGGTGGGCCACGTGCACCTGCACGTCGCGGAGCTGGGGAGGGCCGAGTCGTTCTACGCCGGCTCGCTCGGCCTCGACGTGACCGTCCGCAGCTATCCGGGCGCGCTCTTCCTCTCGCACGGCGGCTACCACCACCACGTCGGGCTCAACACCTGGCAGGGCGAGGGAGCTCCGGCGCCTCCGCCGGGTTCGCGCGGACTCGAGGACTTCGAGCTGCTGCTGCCCGGGGTTGACGAGTCGGTCTTGGCGGACCCGTCGGGCAACCGCGTGCGCGTGCTGGCGGGCTGAACTTCAACTGCGCTTGTAGGGAGGCGTGAGCGGCCGATCCAGGCCGCGCGCCAGGCCGATGGCGCCTGTAACCGGCATATGTCCGGTCAAGGCGCCATGGACCTCGCCTCGGCGTCGATTCGCCGCTTCCCCACCCAGCAGCAGTTCGCCCGCGTCACCCAAGCCCTAGACGGCGCAGTTGCCCATCGAGGTATGGCCGCGCCCGCCGCTGCCCACCCCGCTCGGCGATCGCGTCCCGCAGCGCCACCAGCGTGCGCGCCACCACGTCGCGGTTCGGCTCGAGCCCACGCGCCTCGCAGTCCTCGAGCCAGGCCACCGGCGTCATATGCCCGCGGGCCCGGTTGCAGGGCCGGCAGGCGGCGAGCTCGTTCTCCGGCCACGCCGGGCCGCCCTTCAGACGCGGGATCAGGTGCTCGAGCGACAGATCGCGGTCCCCGTCGGCCAGCGGCCTGCGGCACCACACGCACTCGCCGCCGTCGCGCTCCAGGATGCGCCGCAGTCGCTCGGCGCGGGGGAGGTCGGGCGGGAGGCCTACGTCAGCGATTCGTGCACCCACTCGCCGTCGCGGCGCCCGAGCGTCAGGCGCTCGTCTCCACAACGGAACACCGCCTGGTCTTCGTCGGTGCCCGGGCGGTCGAGCACCTCGATGAGCGTGAGGTCGGGCGGCTCGGCGCCGCCGCGCTCCTCCGAGTAGATGCGCCGCGCAGCGGCCTCGAGCGTGTCGCGGTCCCAGCCGCGGTCGGCCGCGGCGGCCGCCGCAAGGTCGCGGTTGACCTGCTCGAGCGAGCGCTCGAAGGCGGGGCGCGAGCGCTCGAGCTGGCGCTTGCGCGCGAAGTACCCGCCGATGGCCAGCAGCAGCAGGACGACGATGACGATGATCAGCCAGGTCGGCACGGCGCCATTACAGCACGACGTTGCGCGAGGTCAGGTGCGCCCCGACCTTCCGCTTGACGCGCTGGAGCGCGTTGTCGACGGTCTTGCAGTCGCAGCCCAGCTTCTCGCCGATGGCGGTGTAGGAGTAGCCGTCGAGGTAGAGCGAGAGCACGCGCGACTCGAGCTCGGAGAGCACCGTCGACAGGCAGGCGACCAGCGAGCGCAGCTCCTCGGACGAGATGACCTGGTTGACCGGATCGTGGACGGTCGAGCCGGGCAGCACCTCGTCGAGCGTCGGCTCGGAGTCCGACGCGCCGGCGGGGGCGGCGGAGAACGACACGTAGCCGTTGAGCGGCGTGTGCTTGTTGCGGGTTGCCGTCTTCACCGCCGTGATGATCTGGCGCGTGATGCACAGCTCGGCGAAGTTGCGGAAGCTCGACTCGCGGTCGCTGCGGAAGTCGCGGATCGCCTTGTAGAGGCCGACGAGCCCTTCCTGGATGAGGTCCTCGGAATCGCCGCCGACGAGGAAGTACGACGACGCCTTCAGGCGCACGAACGAGTAGTAGCGCCGCACGAGGCGGTCGTAGGCGTCCGCGCTTCCCTGTTTGGCCAGCGCGATGAGATACCCATCCTCAAGTTGTACTTGAGCCTGAGCTCTAGTTGGAGACAGCCTGGCCACGATCACACCCTTCCGGAACCCGCAAACTGGGTCCTTTTGTCGTGGCGCACTCCTCCCCCGGCGCCCTAATCCCCTGAGCTGAGGACCCATCAATAACCCTCAAGCTCAACGTTATAGCGGGAGAGTTGCAGGCTTATGTGGACGTGTCAAGCCGTGTCTGCAAGATCTGGTACAGCAGGACCGCCGCCGTAGCGCTCACGTTGAGCGACTCGATGCGGCCCCGCAGGGGCAGCGAGACGAGGTCGTCGCAGGCGGCGGCGACCCGCGGCCGCAGTCCCTTCCCCTCGGCTCCGAGCACGAGCACGACGCCCCCGGAGTAGTCGGGCGCCTGGTAGGCCGTGCGCGCGCCGGCCGCCGCGCCGTAGCACCAGGCGCCGGTCTTCTTGGCGTCGGCCAGGAAGTCGGCCAGGTTGCGCACGCGGGCGACGGGAAGGTGCTCCACCGCGCCGGCCGACGCCTTGCAGACCGCCGCCGTGACCTCGGCCGACCGCCGCTCGGGGATCACGACCCCCGTCGCGCCCACCGCCTCGGCCGTCCGTGCCACGGCGCCGAGGTTCTGGGGATCGGTGACCTCGTCGAGGGCGACGATCAGCGGCTCGGGCGCCGCCAGCAGCTCGGCCGCGTCGGCGTAGGGATACGGGTCGACCTCCGCGCAGACGCCCTGATGGGCGTCGGAGCCGCAGCGAGCCTCGATCTCGTCGGCTTCCACCACGGCCACCGGCGCCCCGGACCACCCGTCGCGCGCCGCCCCTTCGGTCACCCAGGCGCGATGGACCCTCCGGCGGCCGCGCAGCGCCTCACGAACCGCGTTGCGGCCGTAGATGACCGTGTGGCGGCCGGACGACGTGTCGTCGCGCCGCGGCGGGCGGCCGCGATCGTCGCGCTTCGGGCCGGCGCGATCGTCGGGCTTCGGCGCGCGCCGGCGGCGGTCAGGACGCCCGGACGAGCTCCGGTCCCTGCGGGCCGTCTCGCACCTCCCAGCCCAGCTCGCGCAGCTCGTCGCGCAGGCGGTCGGCCTCGCCCCAGTCCTTCGCCGCGCGTGCCGCCCCGCGCCGCTCGGCGAGCTCGACGGCCTCGGGGGGCGGGCCCTCCTCCGCCGAGAGCAGCGACTCGAGACCCAGCACGCCGAGCATCTCGCGCAGGTGGCTGTCGCCGGCCCCCTCGGGCAGCTTGTTCGCCGCCCCGATCCACTCGTACAGCGCGGGCAGCGCCTTGGCGGTGTTGAAGTCGTCGGCCAGCGCGTCGAAGAACGCGTCCCGATGCACCGCGAGCTCGTCCGGCGACTCGCCCGCGACGAGCCGGCGGCCCGCCTCGCGGATTCGCCGCGCGGCGTTGCCCGCCGCCTCCAGCGACTCCGGCGTGAAAGCCAGCGGCTGCCGGTAATGGCCGGTGCAGAAGTAGAGCACCAGCGTCTCGCCGCCCACCTCGTCGAGCACCTCGGCCAGCCCGCGGATGTTGCCGACCGACTTGGCCATCTTCTCGCCCTCGGAGGCCTCGAGCATCCCGTTGTGCATCCACAGCCGCGCCAGCGGCTTCCCGCGCCCGGCCACCGTCTGGGCGACCTCGTTCTCGTGGTGCGGGAAGACGAGGTCGATGCCGCCGCCGTGGATGTCGAACTCGAGCCCCAGCAGCGCCTCGGCCATCGCCGAGCATTCGACGTGCCAGCCCGGCCGGCCGCGGCCCCACGGCGAGTCCCACGAGGTGTCCTCGCCCTCCTTGTGCGCCTTCCAGAGCGCGAAGTCGAGCGGGTCCTCCTTGAGGTCGGCGCCCTCGACACCCTCGCCCTGGTCCATCTGGTCGACGTCGCGGCGCGACAGCGCGCCATAGCCGTCGAGCGTGCGCACGCGGAAGTAGACGTCGCCGCCCGCCGCGTAGGCGTGCCCGCGCTCGACCAGCGAGCCGATCAGGTCGAGGATCGGCTCCACGTACTCGGAGGCCAGCGGCTCGTGGTCGGGCCGGCCGAGGCCGAGCCGCTCGGTGTCGGACACATAGTGGGCCGTCATCTCGCGCGCGAGGTCCGCCGACTCGCGCCCCGCCGCGCGCGCGGCGTCGTAGATCTTGTCGTTGACGTCGGTGATGTTGGCGACGAGGGTGACGCCGTAGCCCTCGTGCTCGAGGAAGCGCTTCAGCTGCGAGAAGACGACGTAGGGACGCGCGTTGCCGACGTGCACGCGCGAGTAGACGGTGGGCCCGCAGGCGTAGATCCCGACCGCTCCGGGGTCACGCGGCTCGAAGGTCCGGAGCTCCCGGGTGCCCGTGTCATACAGCCTGATGGTCCGCACGGACGGCGGACCTTACCTCTCACGAGATCGTCGCCACCGCGAGGGCGGCTGCGCCTTCGCCGCGCCCGACGAAGCCCATCCCCTCGCCGGTCGTCGCCTTCACGTTGACCGAGCCGAGCACCGCGCGCAGCGAGGCATGGATGGCTTCGCGGTGCGGCGCGAGCTTGGGCCGCTCGAGCATCACGGTGGCGTCGACGTGCACGAGCTCGTGGCCGGCGGCGCGCACCCGCCCCACGACGTCGCGCAGGAGCTCCATCGAGTCGGCGTCCTTCCACGCCTCCTCGGTGTCCGGGAACAGCCGCCCGATGTCGCCCAGCCCGGCCGCGCCCAGCAGGGCGTCGGCGATCGCGTGGGCGAGCACGTCGGCGTCCGAGTGGCCCGCCAGACCGCGCTCGAACGGGATCTCGACGCCGCCGAGCACCAGCCGCCGGCCCTCCGCGAAGCGATGCGAGTCGATCCCGATGCCGGTCCTCACCCGACGGGCTCCAGGCGCCGCTCCCGCCGCTCGAAGACCGCGATCTCGCCGACGCCGACCTGCTCGAGCAGCTCGAGGGCTCGCTCGTACTCGAAGCCGAGCTGCTCGGCCGTGTGGGCGTCGCTCGACAGCGCGATCGGACAGCCGTGCGTCGACCAGCATCTCCAGGAACGGCACCGCCGGGTACTGCTCGCCGACCGGCTTGCGCCAGCCGGCGGTCGACAGCTCGACCGCCACGCCGGTGTCGGCGAACGCCTCGACGGCGGGCTCGTAGTAGCGCCTCAGGTCGCCGTCGGGGATCGGCGCGGCGCGGCCCCAGACCTTCACGAGGTCCGGGTGGCCGATGATGTCGTAGAGCCCGGAGCGGGCCGACTCGGCGACGGTGTCGAAGTAGCGCCGCCAGACCTTCTCGGGCGACTCGCCGGCGCCCCAGACGGAGTACTCCTCGGTGTCGAGCGAGAGGTCGCGCAGGAAGTGGATCGAGCCGACCACGTAGTCCCAGTCGCAGCGGTCCAGCACGGTGGCGATACGGTCCTCGCGGCCGGGCACGAAGTCCATCTCGATCCCGAGCTTGAGGTCGGTCTCCTCGCGCACGAAGCCGCCGTAGGCGTCGAGGTCGTCGAACGCGTAGCGGCGCCAGAGCGGGTGCTCCCAGATCTCGAGCGCCGCGCTGAAGCGGTAGATGTGCTCGGCAACGCCGAGCTCGGCGATCCCGCGGTCGGTCGCCGTCTCGCGGTAGCGCTCGACGTTGGCGGGCGTGAATGCCCGCTCGAACGTCTCCTCGCTCTCGTCAACGCGAAGGTGGACGTGGTAGTCGGTCAGCAAGCAGGTGCTCGGCGATGGCCAGGTCGTGGGGCGTGGTGACCTTCAGGTTGGCGGGCGTGGACTCTACGACTCGGACGGTCCCGCCCGTGCGCTCGACCAGCCAGGCGTCGTCGGTCGCCTGCGCCAGCACCGCGTCGTCGACCGCCAGAGCGCGCTCGAGCACCGCGCGCCGGAACGCCTGCGGGGTCTGGATCGCCCACAGGCGCGTGCGGTCGAGCGTGGCACTGACGAGGCGGTCGGGGCCGGCCTCCTTGACCGTGTCGGTGACCGGCGCGGCCGTCACCGCGCAGTCGGCGTCCGCGAGGGCGGCGAGCGCGGCGCGGAAGTGGTCGGGGGTCACGAGCGGGCGCGCGGCGTCGTGGACCACGACCTCGCCCGGCGGCGCCGCCGCCAGCGCAGCGCGGACCGACTCAGACCGGGTCGCGCCACCCGCCACCACGATCACCCCCGGCCCGAATTCGTGACCGGCAACGATGTCGTCGCCGGGCGGCGCGGCGACGACGACGTCCTCGATGCCGGCTGCCCCGAGCGCCTCGAGCGACCACTCGAGCATCGGACGGCCGGCCAGAACGACGAACGCCTTGGGCCGTCCGGCGCCAAGGCGTTCTCCGCTGCCGGCGGCCACGAGGAGCGCGACCGCCATCTCCGAAGTGCGGGGCGCCTAGGAGGCGGCCGCCAGCTTGTCCGAGCGCGTCAGGAGGTCGTCGAGGTAGGCCTCGGCCTCGTCCTCGGTCTTCTCCAGCGCGTACATCATCTCCGAGGCGAGGATCTTCTTGGCTCGCGTGTACATCTGCTTCTCGCCCGTCGACAGACCCTTGTCCTGCTCGCGCACGGCGAGATTACGGACCACTTCGGCGAGCTCGTATATGTCGCCGGTCTTGATCTTGTCGCGGTTGTGCTTGAAGCGCCGGTTCCAGTTCTTGGGCATCTCCGACACGTCGTCGGAGAGCACGGCGAGCACCTTCTTGACGGTGTCCTCGTCGATGACCCGTCGCAGGCCGGCCTTGCCGGCGTTCTCACACGGGACCATCACGGTCATGTCGTTATGAAGGATCTTGATCGTGAGGTACTGGCGCGATTCGCCGAGGATCTCCTTCTCTTCCTTCTTGATGACCTGACCGGCCCCGTGATGGGGATAGACGACGTTGTCACCGATCTCGAAATCGATGCACTCCGCTTCGCGGGTGATCTCGAGATCCTCGATCTGCTCGGTAGCTGTCTCAGTGGGGATGGTGTCCTCCTTCATCAGGGCTCGTCCGGCTGCCGGACTGCCGTACGACTCGCGCAACGCGCGCTCATGTCTGCAGGTAACGGTCCACGAGGTTGATCTCCTGTAGGCGGCGAAGGCCCTCGCGGATGTCCTTCGCCCGGATCTCTCCGACGCCGTCGACCGACTCCAGCTCGGGGTCGGTCGCGGCAAGGATCTCGTCGAGCCCACGGAACTCGCGAACGATGTTCTGCACCACCAGCTTCGGAAGCCGGGGGATGCGGCCGAGAATGCGATAGCCGCGGGGCGAGACGGGATAGTCGAGAGTGTTGACCTTGCGGTCATACCCGAGCAGCTCCGCCAGCCGCCCGAAGTCCAGCAAGTCTTGATGGGCGAGCCGCGCGATGCCGTCGAGCGCGACGGCGAAAGCGTCGTCGCGCGGCTCTGCCAGGTAGTCGTGAAGGAGCGCCGCCTTGTCGCCGGCGACACCGACCATCGTCTCCTCGAGCTGCATCTCGATCAGCCGGCCCTCCGAGCCGAGCTCGACGATGTAGCGCTCGATCTCCACGGCCATGCGAGTCACCAGCTCGGCGCGCTGGAGCACGGTGAGGACGTCGTGCAGCGTGACGCCGCCCTCGAACTCGAGCGCGGTCAGGCGCGTTGAGACCTGGTCGAGGCGGCTGCGGTACTTGTCGAGGGTCGCGAGCGCCTGGTTGGCCTTGGCCAGCACGGCGGGGATCTCCTCGAGGATGTACTTCGCGCCGTCGACGTAGAGGCTGACCACGTCGCGCCGTTGGGACACGGCGATCACGAGCGCGTCGGTCTGCTTGGAGACACGCTCGGCGGTGCGGTGGCGGGTGCCGGTCTCCATCGAGAGGATCGTCGGGTCGGGCATCAGCTGGACGTTGCACCAGGCGATCTTGGTCGCCGTGCCGTTGAGCGCGATCGCCCCGTCCATCTTGGCGAGCTGGTAGATCATCGCCGGCGAGTAGTCGATGTCGAGCTTGATGCCGCCGGAGAAGAGAAAGGCCAGCTCGTCGGGGTCGCCGATAACCAGCAGGCCGCCGGTGCGGGCGTGGACGATGTTGTCGATGCCCTCGCGTACCGCGGTGCCCGGCGCGACCATCTCCAGAGCCTTGACCAGCCGGGGCTCCTGCCGCGCTTCGAGCTCAACGAGCTCCTCCCCGGATCGCGGCGTCATCACCTCTTGATTCTAGCAGTTGGTTTAACGGTGTCTAAACCCCAGTGTGACGCCAACTGGATCGGTTCAGATGGCCGCTCATGCAGCCCGCGCGGCGCGCGGTTGTGCGGGCACCGCGGCGCGCAGCGCGGCCCGGATCGTGCCAACCTCGAGGCCGCCGCTCTCGGGCGGGCCGATCACCGGCCGCAGGCCGAACTTGGCCGCCTCGGCCAGCCGCCGGTCGGGGTGACCGACCGACCGCAGCTCACCCGTCAGCCCGACCTCGCCGAAGCACGCGACAGGCCGCTCGCCGTCGCCGAGCGCGACGCCGCGCTGAGCGCCGGCGACGGCCAGGGCGACCGCGAGATCGGCCCCCGGCTCGTCCACCCGCACCCCGCCGGCGACGTTGACGAACACGTCCGCCGCACCGACGCCCACGCCACCGTGGCGGCCGAGCACGGCGAGCACGAGCGCCAGCCGGTTGCGGTCGATGCCGTTGGCGACCCGCCGCGGCGGGACCAGCTCGGACGGGGAGACGAGCGCCTGCACCTCAACGAGCAGCGGCCGCGAGCCCTCCATCGCGGCCAGCACCGCGCTCCCGGGCGCCTTCGTGGCCTCGCCGACGAAGCGCGCCGACGCGTCGGCGACCTCGACCAGACCACCGGACCGCATCTCGAAGACCCCGACGTCATTCGTCGATCCGAAGCGGTTCTTGAGCGCCCGCAGCGTCCGGTAGGTCCGCTCGCGCTCGCCCTCGAACTGCAGCACGCAGTCGACCAGGTGCTCGAGCACCCGCGGGCCGGCCAGCGCGCCTTCCTTGGTGACGTGGCCGACGAGCAGCACCGCGATCGCGCGCGCCTTGGCGAGCCGCGTGATGCGGTCGGCGACCTCGCGCACCTGGCCGACCGACCCGGCGGCGCCCGTGAGGTCGGCGGCGTGCAGGGTCTGCACCGAATCGATCACGCAGACCTCGGGACGCTCGGCGTCGAGCGTCGCGAGCACGGTGTCGAGGTCCGTCTCGGCCAGCACCGGCACCTCGAGCGCGGCGCCGGGCAGCCGCTCGGCTCTGAGCCTGATCTGCGCGGCCGACTCCTCGCCGGACACGTAGAGCGTCCGCCGGCCGGCGCCCTGGAGGTTGCCGAGCGCCATCGAGGTCAGCGTCGACTTGCCGATCCCGGGCGAGCCGCCGATCAGCACGAGCGAGCCGGGGACGAGGCCGCCGCCGAGGATGCGGTCGAGCTCGCCGATGCCGGTGGTGAGACGGGCGTGGCGTTGTGCCTGCACGTCGGCGAGGCGGACCGGCTTGACCGCGCGACCCGCCGCCCGAGCTGTCTTCGCCGGCGCGTTCGACTCCTCAGCGAGCGTGTTCCACGCGCCGCAGCCCGGGCACTGGCCGTGCCACTTGGCGGACTCGGTGCCGCAGGCGGAGCAGACGAAGACGGTGGAGGGCCGGGCCATGGGTGTGTGGACACTAGGTGCGCGGGCGGACGATTCGCCCCCGGCGAACGTCAACTGCGGCTGGGTAGGGGAGGCGGTGAACCGGCCGCGCCGGGGAATCCGGCGAACCGTCCTGGCTGGGGGTGGCTATGTGACCCCGGGAAAGCGCGAAACCGCCGCCACCGTCCTGACTTGGTGGCCGATACGACCACCTACCCAGGACGCTGGCCACGCGGCCGGCTCACCAGCTCCCTTACCCAGCCGCAGTTGACGTTCGCCGGACCGCCGCACGCCCCTACCGCCGCCCGGCGACCGCCCCACCCGCGGGCACGAGCCCCCGCGCGCGCTGCGCGACCACGCCCATCCCCAGCGCTTCAGCGGTCCCCGCCGCGTCCGCGAGCAGATCACGCGCGCGCGCCTTGTCGCCGCGGCGGCGGCGCGCGAGCAGCATCTCGGCGTAGGCGAGCTGGGTCCGCGCCACCCACGGGCGCGCCCCCATGCGCTCGTGCATCGCCAGGGCGCTGATGAACTGCCCCTCGGCCAGCTCCCACGACCGCATCGCCGCCGCCAGCGTGCCGAGCAGCCGCGCCGCGGCGCCGTTGCAGGTCGCCGCGCGCCCGACCACGACGTTGCGGCCCGCGTACGGCTCCAGCAGCGAGTACAGCGGCGCGGCGCGCTCGCCGTCGCCCAGCGCCCCGCACACCTCGGCGAGCAGGGTCACGCCGATCAGCCAGTTCGCGTCGCGTGGCATCTCCTCGCCGGCCAGCGCCTCGAACTCGGCCCGCGCCTCGTCCACCCGCCCGAGCTCGATCAGCAGCAGCGCGAGCGCCGCCCGCCACGCCTTCAGGGCGGGGTAGAGCTCGATGAAGTTGCGCACCGACGGCTCGACCTCCGCCAGCCGGCCCTGCTCGCGGCGGATGTTGTACATCGCCTGCCAGTACGCGCTGACGGCGTTCTCGGCCTGACCGTGGCGGCCGACCTCCAAAGCCTCCTCGGCGAGCCGCTCGGCCTCGTCGAAGCGCCCGGAGAGCTGCGCGCGGGTGCAGCGCAGCAGCGCCGTCCACCACAGCCAGATCGGCCGCTGGAGCGCCTCGGCGAGCTTCGACGCCGCGGCGATCTGGATGTCGGAGCCCTGCACGTCGCCGAGCTCGAGCAGGTCGACCACCGTCCAGCCGGCGCCCTCGAGCTCGAGCTCCGGATCTCCGGTCTGCTCGGCAACGCGCCGAAGCTCGGCCGCCACCTCGAGCCGCTCGTTGACGTTCTCGGGCCGCCACAGCGCGTAGTGGCGCGCGTCGAGGCAGACCGCCAGCGTGCGCGGGTCGCCGAGTGCGCGCGCGAGATCGACGGCCTGCTCGGACAGCTCCATCCGGCGCTCCGGGTCGCCCGCGTAGTAGAGCTCGAGCGCCAGCCGCGCCAGCAGGCGCGCGCGCAGCGGAGTGCCCTCGTCGCCGAGCCCGGCCAGCGCCTCCTCGAGCAGCGCCAGCCGGTCCTCATCGACGCGACCGAGCACCGACCACTGGCCGGCAAAGCCCAAGGCCGCCCGGCCGAGCAACGCCGGGTCGCCGAGCACGCGAGCGGTGGCGGCGGCGCTCTGTGAGGTGGCCCGCGCCTCGGCCTCCATCCCCGCGCGCTCCTCGGAGGCGCCCTGGGCGAGCAGCAGCTCGGCGCGCACCGGATCGTCGAAGGCGCCGGTCAGCTCGCGTGCGCGCAGCGCCGCGCGATAGTGCTGGGCGGCCTCCTCCCACGCGAGCTGGCGATCGGCGCGCCGCGCCGCGGCGAGCGCGAAGTCGATGGCGCGCTCGGGCTGCTCGACCGGCGCGGCCTGGGCGAAGTGGTAGGCGAGCTGGGGCAGGTGCGGATCGAGGTCCGCGCCGCGCAGGCGCGCGATCGCCTCGCCGACGCGGCCGTGCATGCGGGCGCGCCGGAGCTGCGACAGCCCGTCGTAGAGCGTCGCGCGCACGAGCGCGTGCGTGAAGGCGTAGCGGCCGACGCGCCCCGCCTCGCGCAGCACGCGCGCCTCGACGCCCTCCTCCAGCGCGGTGATCAGCGCGTCCTCCTCGAGCGGCGCGACCGCCTGCAGCACGTCGTAGTCGAACTCGCGGCCGATCACGGCGGCGACCTGGAGCGCCTGGCGCGACTCGGCGTCCAGCCGCCGCAGGCGCCGCGCCGTGACCTCGCGCACGCCGTCGGGGACGCCGGCGTCGGTCAGCGAGACCTCGGCGTCGAGCTCGCGCTCGCTGTCGCGCAGGTGACGGACGACCTCCTCGATGAAGAACGGGTTGCCCTCCGTCTCGCCGTGCAGGGCATGGACGAAGGCGGGCTCGGCGGCCGGTACGCCGAGCGCGGTGACGAGCTCGGCGACCTCGCGCTCCGCCAGGCCGGTCAGCTCCAGCCGCTTGAGCATCCCCTCGCGGCGGACGTCGGCGATCAGCTCGAGCAGCGGGTGGCCAGGCTCGAGCTCCACCTCGCGGTAGGTGCCCAGCAGGAGCGCCTGCCGCGGCCGCGGCGAGCGGACGAGGTGCCGCAGCAGCTGGAGCGTCGGCCGGTCGGCCCAGTGCAGGTCGTCGAAGACCAGGACGAGCGGCGCCTGCGCGCCGGCCTCACCGAGCAGCGCCGCCACGGCGTCGAAGAAGCGCAGGCGGCGCCCGTCCGGATCGCCGGCGTCCTCGGCGGGCGGCGGGCCGAGCTCGCCGAACAGGATCGCCAGCTCGGCCGCGCGCACGCCCAGGCGCTCGCGCAGCGGGTCCAGCGAGGCGCCCGACGACCAGCCGCGCACCATCTCCACCACCGGCTGGTACGGCGCGATCGCCTCCTCGTCGAAGCGCCCGTAGAGCACGAGCGCCCCGTCGTCGCGCGCGCGCCGGCCGAGCTCGGCGGCCAGGCGCGTCTTGCCGATGCCGGCGTCGCCGGACAGGAGCACGAGCTGGCGCGTGCCGCCGATCGCCTCGTCCCAGTACCCCTCGAGCACGGCGAGCTCCTTCGTGCGGCCGACCAGCGCGTGGCGGCCAAGCGCCGCCGCCAGCGGCGCCGGCCAGGCGATCGCCGGGACCACGGCGGCGGCCGGCTCGACGACCCGTGCCGCGGGGCGCCTCGCCGCGCAGGAGTCGCTCGTGGACGGCCATCGCGGCAGCCCCGGGCGTCGTGCCGAGCTCGTCGCGCAGCAGGATGCGCAGCTCCTCGAACACGCGCAGCGACTCGGCCGGGTTCCCGGCCGCCTCGTGCACCTCCATCAGCAGCCGGTGCGCCGACTCGCGGAAGGGCATCGCGGCGACCGCGGCGCGCGCGGCCTGCTCGGCCGTCCCGAGCTCGCGGCCGCCCTGCCGCAGGCCCGCCTCGCCCAGCACCTCGAGCGCGCGCACGCGAACCGTGTCCAGCTCGCGCCGGCATTCGGCGACCCACGGGCCGTCGCAGTCGGGCAGGAAGGTCTGCAGGTCGACGGCCAGCACCTCGCGGGCGGCGGCGGCCGCGGCCGCCCAGTCGAGGCGGTCGATCGCCGCCTCGGCCTGCGCGGCGGCCGCGGCGGCGGCCTCGACGTCGACGTCGATCGGCCCGGGCGGGACCAGCCGCAGCTCCGAGCGGCCGGCGAGCGCGCCCTCGCCGAGCGCGCGGCGCAGCTTCGAGAGCAGCGCGCTGAGCGCGCTGTCGGCCGCCGCGGGCGGCCGCTCCGGCCACAACAGGTCGATCAGCTCGGCGCGGCCGCAGTCGCGGTCGCGGTTGAGGACGAGGTAGGCGAACAGCAGCCGCCCCTGTCTCCCAGGCAGAGCCGCCGCCCGGGATCGACCATCCTGGTCCAGGCCCACCGGCCCGCACAGCCGTATCGTCCACGCCATTTCCTGGCCCACTCGCAAAGCAAAGCTACCGCGCCGCCAAGGTTTCTCCAAGGTTTCGCCAACGGGCCTGCCGCAAGATGCAGTTCGCGGTGACGGGATGGAAGTCCGTCGCCGCGGATTTGCGACACGGACGTTGCGAAACACATATGCGGGATCCCCTGTGGTTCTCGCAACCCCCTCCGAAGGGATCGTCTGACCCGCGATCCCCGGCTAACTGGGAGCCGCCCTACCCCTCACCCCTCGGGCGGCCCCGCGAGGCGGACGCCGTCTGACCCGCGGCCATCCGCCCACCCCAACGCGTGAAGGGCCCGCCTCCGGGCGGGCCCTTCATCGTGTTGGGAGCGCCTGCAGCACGTCGGCGACGAGGTCCTCGGTGTCCTCGATCCCGGCCGAGAAGCGGATGAACCCCTCCGGCACGTCGTCGGTGCCCCAGCGGGCGCGGCGCTCGGCGGTCGACGTGACGCCGCCGAAGCTGGTCGCCTCGCTGACCAGCTCACAGGCGTCGAGGAAAGCCTGGGCGTCCTCGGCAGTCGGCAGCGCGAGCGAGAGGACGGGTCCGACGCCCGGCCAGCGGACGTGCGTGACGCCGTCACGTCCGGCCAGCGCCTCGGCCAGCGCGCGCGCGTTCGCCTGCGCGCGCTCGAGCCGCAGGCCCAGCGTGGCGAGCGAGCGATGTGCGAGCCAGGCCTCGAACGGGCCGAGGATGCCGCCGGTCCGGATGCGCCAGTCGACGAGCTCCTCGACGAGCGCCGGATCGCGGACGCTGACGGCGCCGAGCAGGACGTCCGAGTGGCCGGTGAGCGCCTTGGTGCCAGACACCATCGCGAAGTCGGCGCCGTGGTCGAGCGGGCGCAGCGCGAGCGGGGTCGCCACCGTGTTGTCGACCGCCAGCAGCGCGCCCGCGGAGCGCGCCGCCGCGGAGACCACGTCCAGGTCGCAGACGTCGAGCCGCGGGTTCGAGGGCGTCTCGACCCACACGAGCGACGCGCCGTCCGCGGCGGCGACGATCGCCGCGGTGTCGGTCGGCACGCTCCGGACCTCGATCCCCTTCGGCTCGAGGTCGTTCGCCGCGATGTTGCGGATGCCCGGGTAGCCGTCACCGCACGTGACGAACACGTCGCCGGGGCGCAGGCGCGGGAGCACGACCGCGGCAACGGCGGCCATCCCGCTGGCGAAGACGACCGTGGCACCGCCGTCCAGCTCGCCGATCGCTCGCTCGAGCGCGGTCCAGGTCGGGTTGGCGTCGCGACCGTAGCCGTAGGGCGTGGAGTGAGGGTCGCCGCGCAGGTGGTAGGGAGCCGCGAGCACCGGGCCGGGCAGCAGCGGCTCGCCCTGGACCGGCGCGGGCAGCCCGGCGTGCACGGTGCGGGTGCTGGGTCCGTGGCTCATCGCGCGACGGTAACGTCTGCGGGCCATGCGACGCCTCGCGGTGGCGATCCTGCTCGCCGTGCTGGTCTCGCCGGCGAGTGCGGGGGCGCAGCGCTGGCGGCCCGACGTGGCCGCCGCCGCCGCGTGGGCGGAGCAGCGCCAGGGCAGGGTGACCTTCGCGGTGCGCACCCGCGAGCGGCTGTACGGCCGCGGCCTGGACCACCACGTCCCCACGGCGAGCGTGCTGAAGGCGATGCTGATGACCGCGTATCTGCGCCGGGCCGGCGACCGCGCGCTCGACCATGGCGATCGCGCGCTGCTGCGGCCGATGATCCGCCGCTCCGACAACGTCACCGCCACGCGCATCCGCGACATCGTCGGCAACGGAGCGCTGGTGCGACTGGCGCAGCACGCCGGCATGACGCGCTTCGCCGTCAACCCGATCTGGGGCCTGTCGCTGACCACGGCGCGCGACCAGACGCTGCTCTTCCTGCGGCTCGAGGAGCTGCTGCCCGCCCGCCACCGCAGCTACGCATTGCGGCTGCTCCGCACGATCGTGCCGGCGCAGCGCTGGGGCATGGGCCGGGCGATCCCCGAGGGGTGGACGCTGCACTTCAAGGGCGGGTGGGGCTCGGGCAGCGGCGCAGTCGACCACCAGGTCGGCCTGCTGCGGCGCGGCGACGACCGCGTAGCGATCGCGGTGATGACGGTCGGCAACCCGTCGCACGCGTACGGCAAGGCGACGCTCGAGGGCATCGTCGCGGCGCCTGCTGGCCGGCCTGGCGCCGGTCGGCGTCGTGGGCCCGAGCGAGCGCGCGATCCAGGCGGAATGATCCCACCGTGCGCCTGGCGTACTACGAATGGGGTGAGGGAGAATCGCTGCTCGCACTCCACGGGCACTTCGGCCGCGGCCGCGTGTGGGCGCCGCTGGCGGAAGCGCTGCCGGGGTGGCGCGTCATCGCGCCCGACCAGCGCGGGCACGGGCGCACCGGGCCCGCCCGCGATTACAGCCGGGAGGCCTACGTCGCCGATGCCGCCCACATGATCGAAACGCTCGGCCTCGCGCCCGCCGTCGTGGTCGGCCACTCGCTCGGCGGCGTCAACGCGTATCAGCTGGCCGCGCGACGGCCCGAGCTCGTGCGGGCGGTGATCGTGGAGGAGGCCCCGGCCGCGCTGCCCGTCCGGCCTGACTTGGAGCTCTGGGACGGGCGGCGGTTCGCCACGTTGCGCGAGCTGCGCGAAGCCGTCCCACGTCCTGCGCTATGGGAGAGCGCGGTCGAGGATGCGGAGGGCTGGGGCTTCCGCTTCGACCCGGCGGAGATGAACCGGTCACGCCGGCTGCTCGCGGGCGACCACTGGGCCGACTGGCTCGCCGGCGACCACCCGGTGCTGCTCCTGCACGGGCTGGAGAGCGACACGCTGCCGACCTCCATGGCGCGCGAGATGGCCGAGCGCCGGCCGAACACGCGGCTCGTCGAGTTCCCGGGCGCCGGTCACTCCATCCACGACGACGACCCCGAGGGCTTCGCCCTCGCGGTCGCGTCGTTTCTCGCAGAGTTGTGACTACGCGTCGGCCGGGGGCTGCTCGACGGCCGGCTGGTCGAGCGCGCCGGTGTCGTCGACGCCCTCCTCCGGCTCGTCGGGCTTGCCGCCGCCCACCGCCGCGGGCACCGGCTTCTCCGGCTTGATGATGCGGAGCGTGAGCTCCTGCTCGCTGTCCTCCGGCGCCTTGTCGACGAGCACCGTGGCCTGCGGCTCCAGCTCCGAGCGGAGCACGAAGTCGGCCAGCGGGTCCTCGATGTAGCGCTGGATCGCCCGGCGCAGCGGCCGCGCGCCCATGGCCGGGTCCCAGCCCTTCTCGACCAGGAAGTCCTCCGCCGGCTCGGCGAGATCCAGCTGCAGCTCGCGCTCGGCGAGCTGGCTGCGGATGCGGCGGAGCAGCAGGTCGACGATCGACTTGATCTCTTCCTTGGTCAGCTTGTGGAAGACGATGACCTCGTCGATGCGGTTGAGGAACTCGGGACGGAAGACCTTCTTCAGCTCGCCCGTGACCCGGTTCTTCATGTCGTCGTAGGTCATGCCGTGGTCATCGTCGCCGACCGTGAAGCCGAGCGGCGTGTTCCGTGCGATCTCGCTGGCCCCGATGTTCGAGGTCATGATCACGATCGCGTGGCGGAAGTCCACGGTGCGGCCCTGGGAGTCCGTGAGCCTGCCGTCCTCCAGGATCTGCAGGAGGATGTTGAAGACGTCAGGGTGCGCCTTCTCGATCTCGTCGAGCAGGAGCACGCTGTACGGCTTGCGGCGCACGGCCTCGGTGAGCTGGCCGCCCTCGTCGTAGCCGACGTAGCCCGGAGGCGAGCCGACGAGCCGCGACACGGCGTGCTTCTCCATGTACTCCGACATGTCGATGCGCACCATCGCGTCCTCGTCGCCGAACAGGAACTCGGCGAGCGTGCGGGCGAGCTCGGTCTTGCCGACTCCGGACGGGCCGAGGAAGACGAAGGAGCCGGTCGGCCGCTTCGGGTCCTTGAGCCCGGCACGGGAGCGCCGGATCGCCTTGGAGACGACCTCGATCGCCTGGTGCTGGCCGATGACGCGCTTGTGCAGCTCGTCCTCCATCCGCATCAGCTTCTGGGTCTCGGCCTCGGTGAGCTTGAAGACCGGGATGCCCGTCCACATCGACACGATGTCCGCGATCTCCTCCTCGCCGATCGATGGGCGCTCGCCGCCCTCGCCGGACTCCCAGGAGTCCTCGAGCTCGCGCTTCTTGTTCGTGAGGCGCCGCTCGGTGTCGCGCAGCTGCGCGGCCTTCTCGAACTCCTGGTTCTCGATCGCGGCCTCCTTGTCGCGCCGCGTCGTCTCGATCTCCTCCTCGAGCTCCCGGTACACGGGCGGCGAGGACATCGACTTGATGCGCATGCGCGAGGCGGCCTCGTCGATGAGGTCGATCGCCTTGTCGGGGAGGAAGCGGTCGGAGATGTAGCGGTCGGCCAGCTCGGCCGCCGCCTCCAGCGCCTCGTCGGTGATGTTGATCTTGTGGTGCGCCTCGTAGCGGTCCTTGAGCCCCTTGAGGATCTGGACCGTCTCCTCGATCGACGGCTGGTCGACCGTGATCTTCTGGAAGCGGCGCTCCAGCGCGCTGTCGCGCTCGAGGTACTTGCGGTACTCGTCGAGCGTCGTGGCGCCGACGGTCTGCAGCTCGCCGCGGGCCAGGGCCGGCTTGAGGATGCTCGCGGCGTCGATCGCGCCCTCGGCGGCGCCTGCGCCGACGAGGTTGTGCAGCTCGTCGATGAACAGGATGATGTCGCCGCGCTGGGTGATCTCCTTCATCACCTTCTTCAGGCGCTCCTCGAACTCGCCGCGGTACTTCGAGCCCGCGACCAGCGCGGCCAGGTCGAGCGTGTAGATCTGCTTGTTCTTGAGCAGCTCCGGCACGTCGCCGTTGGTGATGCGCTGGGCGAGGCCCTCGACGACGGCGGTCTTGCCGACGCCGGGCTCGCCGACGAGCACGGGGTTGTTCTTGGTGCGGCGGCTGAGGATCTGCATGATCCGCTCGATCTCGGTCTCGCGACCGACGACCGGATCCAGCTTGCCCTCGGCGGCGAGCTTGGTCAGGTTGCGTCCGAACTGGTCGAGCAGCTTGGACGACTTCTTGCCCTCGCCCTGGGCGCCGCCGGCGCCCGCCGCGGCGCCGGACGCGCCGGAGCCGGACTGGCGGCGGCCGCCTGGGCCGGAGAGCATGCGGATGACCTCGTTGCGGATCTTCTCGCTGTCGGCGTCGAAGTCGAGCAGGATCCGAGCGGCGACGCCCTCGTTCTCGCGCACGAGGCCGAGCAGGATGTGCTCCGTGCCGATGTAGTTGTGACCCAGGGAGAGCGCCTCGCGCAGCGCCAGCTCCAGCACCTTCTTCGCGCGCGGGGTGAACGGGATCTGGCCGGACGTGACCTCCTCGCCCGAGCCCACGATGCGGACGACCTGGGCGCGCACGCGCTCCACGGTGATGTCGAGACTCTCGAGGACGCGTGCGGCGAGGCCCTCCTCCTCACGGAGGAGACCGAGAAGGATGTGCTCGGTGCCGATGTAGTTGTGCTTGAGGGTTCGGGCTTCCTCTTGCGCGAGGACGACCACCTGGCGTGCTCGCTCTGTGAATCGCTCGAACATGGTGGTGCGCAGTCCTTCCTGCTACTTGATGGCTAGCGCTCGGTCGTTTCGGCGGTCCGGACTTAGGGGTCGGAAGACGAAAATACCCCGATCCTTCATCCACATATTCGGCAATGGCGCCGAAGGGGATGAACGATTCGGGGTTCGCTTTGCGGCCATGGGTCAGTTTACCAACGGACCGTCACGCGGCCGGATCGTCGATGTCGCGACCGCGAGACGGGCGACGCGCTCCTCGGGACGGCGTTCGAGCTGGCGGCCCGTGACCCTCATCACGCGCTCGCCGGCGAGCACCAGGGCGGCGTCCTTGAGCCGACCGTCCTCGAACGCTACGCGGGAAGAATGTGTGCTCCAGCCGTCGTACTCGACGACGAGGCGGTGGGCGGGCCAGTACATGTCGACGTCGTGCCGGCGACTTTGACGTTGGTCTGCGGGCCGGTAGGCCGGCCTTCTCGATGAGCGCTCTGAGGCGCCGCTCCATCCGTGAGCGGGTCATGCCGGGTCGTCCTCGATAGAGGCTCGCCAGAGGGCGAAGACACCGCAATGAGGGCGGTCGAGGAGTTTGCGGACCTCGCGGTGCGTGACGGACGAGCGCCTCGTTGTACGCCCGCTCGAGCTCGTTGGGGGACGTGGCCGCCAGGTCCCTGAGGGTGCGCGCGGGTGAGTCAGGGGAGGTTGTTCACCGGCGTTGGCCTCGAGGAGGGTGACGTGACACACCCATCGTGCCTCCTCAATGCGGCAGTTCGAAGAACCACGGCAATTCGTCACGAAGAAGGAGCAGTCTCGTCACGCATCGCGGGAAACAGGACGACCTCGCGGATCGTGTCCTTCCCCGTGAGCAGCATCACGAGCCGGTCGATGCCGATCCCGATCCCGCCCGTCGGCGGCATGCCGTGCTCGAGGGCGCGCACGTACGCCTCGTCGTACGGCATCGCCTCCTCGTCGCCGGCGGCGGCGTCGGCGCGCTGGGCCTCGAACCGCGCACGCTGGTCGTCGGGGTCGTTGAGCTCCGTGAACGCGTTCCCGAACTCCATCCCGCTCGCGAAGACCTCGAAACGCTCGACCAGCCCGGGCTCGGACCGGTGCAGCTTGGCCAGCGGCGACAGCTCGACCGGGTAGTCGAAGAGGAACGTCGGCTCGATCAGCTCGGACTCGACGTACTTCGAGAGAAGATGGTCGACCAAGCGCGGCCACGTCGCCTCGTGCTCGGCGGGATCGAGCCCGGCCGCCACCATCGCCGCCCTCAATGACGAAGCGTCGCGGTGCGCGTACACGTCGATCCCCGTCCGAGACCGGATCGCCGAGCCCAGGGTCTCGCGCTTCCACGGGGGTTCGAACCCGTCCGCGCCGAGCGCACGGGCGACGGAAGAGACCAGCCGCTCGCAGCGATCGGCGATGTCCTGGTAGTCCGCGTACGCCTCGTACCACTCGAGCACCGTGAACTCCGGGTTGTGCTTGAACGAGACGCCCTCGTTGCGGAAGTTCTTGCCGATCTCGTACACGCGCTCGAGGCCGCCCACGATCAGCCGCTTGAGATAGAGCTCGGTCGCGATCCGCATGTAGAGCGTGCGGTCGAGCTCGTTGTGGTGCGTCACGAAGGGCCGGCCCATCCCGCCGCCGTAGATCGGCTGCAGGATCGGCGTCTCCACCTCGACGAATCCTTCGGCATCGAGGAAGCGGCGGATCTCGCTGATGATCCGCGCGCGCGAGATGAACACCGCGCGCGCCTCCTCGTTGGCCATCAGGTCGAGCTCGCGCTGCCGGTAGCGGGTCTCGACGTCGTGGAGCCCGTGATGCTTCTCGGGCGGCGGGCGCAGCGACTTCGCCAGCAGCGTCCACCCGTCGAGCTTCAGCGACAGCTCGCCCCGGCGAGTGCGGAAGACCGTCCCATCGGCGCCGACAAGATCGCCGAGATCCAAGGAGACGAGACGGTCCAGGGACTCCTGGCCGAGAACGTCGGCCCGCGCGTGAAGCTGGATCCGCCCAGAGCGATCCACCAGGTCGAGGAATGCGGCCTTCCCCTGACCCCGGCGCGCGGCCAACCGCCCGGCCACCCGCGCCCGAACCTCAGTCTCCTCACCTGCAGGCAGTTCGGAAAACGGGGCCTTGACCGAAGCAATGGAAACGACGCCCGCGAACGAATGCGGGAACGGCTCGACCCCCTCGTCGCGCAGCGCGGCGAGCTTGCGCCTGCGCTGGTCGACGAGCTCGTCGCTCACACCTTCGCGACGTCGATCTTGGTGATCTTGAGCTTGCGTGCCTTGCCGTTCGGCAGCGACACGTCGACGATGTCGTTGCGCTTGTTGCCGAGCAGCGCCTTGCCCACCGGCGATTCGTTCGAGAGCTTGTTCTCGCCCGGGTTCGCCTCGGTCGAGCCGACGATCGTGTACTGCAGCGACTTGCCGGAGCCCTCGTCCTTGACGTTGACCACCGAGCCGACGCGCACGACGTCGTTCGACAGATCCTTCGCGTCGATCACGGAGGCCGAGCGCAGCTTCTCCTCGAGTGACGCGATCCGCGCCTCGAGCATCGCCTGCTCATTCTTGGCGTCGTCGTACTCCGAGTTCTCGGAGATGTCTCCGAACTCGCGGGCCTCCTTGATCCGCTCGGCGACCTCCCGGCGCTTCTCGGTCGAGAGGTACTCGATCTCCTTCTTGAGGTTCTCGAGTCCTTCGGGGGTGAGGATGACGTCTCTTTGCATGTCGTCGTCCTTGGGGGCTGGGATCCGGAGAAAGAAAACGCCCGCACGGTGGCGGACGAGAGAATGCGCTCTAGACGGCGGCGCGGCGGAGCATGGTAGCACCGAATTCCGCGATGATCGTGCGCTGCTCAACCAGTGTGGGAGCGCGCTGCAGGGCGTTCTGCACCGCATGCGGCGCGTCCAGGCGCTCCGCGTACCAGGGATGGAACTTGCGCAGATAGCGGGCGGCGCGATCGGCGCCCAGGTGCTCCTCGGCTCGATCCAGCACCCAGCCCCATTCCTCCAGAACCTCGTCCACCGCAGGATCGGAGTCGCGCGCCCCGAGCACCTGCTCGAACAGCCACGGGTTGCCGAGGCTCCCGCGCGCCAGCATGACCGCCTCGCAGCCGGTGTACTCGAACACCCACCGGACGTGATCGGCCCCGTCCATGCCACCGGTCACGATCACCGGCACGGGCAGCGACTCCACCAGCGAGGCGGCCAGGTCATAGTCCGGCGTGCCCTTGTGCCGCACCTTGATGGTCCGCGGGTGGAAGGTGATCCCGGCCACGCCGGCGTCCGACACGAGCCGCTGAGCCACCTCCACCCCCTCAGCGCGCAGTTTCACGGTCACCGGCAGCCCTGATCCCTCGCGCGCTGCCAGCGCCAGCTCCACGGCCAACGATGGATCGGACAGCAGCGCCGCCCCCGCCCCGGTCTTCATCACCTTGGGCACCGGGCAGCCCATGTTGAGGTCGATCAGGTCGGCCCCGATCCCGGCCACGTGCGCGGCGGCCGAGCGCATGATCTCCGGATCCTGCCCGAAGAGCTGGATCGCCACGGGCCCGCCTTCGCGCTCGCGCGGGTCGATGGTGAGCAGCTCGTCGTGCGTCCTGCGGTTGCCGTAGTGGATCGCGAACGACGACACCATCTCGGATACCGCCAGGCCGGCGCCGTAGCGCTTGGCCTGCAGCCGCACGAACCAGTTGCCGATGCCGGCCAGCGGCGCGAGCACGACCCGGTTCGGGATCGTGACGCCGCCCAGTTCCCATGAGTCGTGCAGGGAGCGCACGCAAAGCATGCTAAGGCGCTCGCACGAGCTTGCGAGTGCGAGTAAGCCGCATAGGTTTACGTGGCCTGATTGCGCTCCCAGATCAGCCGCAGGCCCTGCAGGGTCAGCAGGTCGTCGATCTCGTCGACCAGCTCGCAGTGCGGCACCACGTAGCCCGCGAGCCCGCCGGTGGCGATCGTGGACGTGTCCTCGCCCAGCTCGGCGCGCAGCCGGCGCAGGATGCCGTCGACCATGCCCGCGTAGCCGAACACGACGCCGGAGCGGATCGCCTCGACCGTCGACTTGCCGATCAGCGCCCGCGGCGTCTCGAGCTCCACGCGCAGGAGCTTGGCGCCGCGGGCGGTCAGCGCGTCCATCGAGATCTCGATCCCGGGAGCGATCATGCCGCCGATGTACTCGCCCTCGCGCGAGACGATGTCGATGTTGATGCCGGTCCCGAAGTCGACCACCACGCATGGCCCGCCGAAGCGGTCGTGCGCGGCCACCGAGTTGACGAGGCGGTCGGCGCCCACCTCGCGCGGGTTGTCGATCCGGATCGCCATGCCCGTCTTGAGCCCCGGGCCGACGACCGGCATCCGGTGGTCGAGGTAGCGCTCGGCCATCGCCGACCACTCCGGCGCGAGCTGCGGCACCGTGGAGGAGACGATCGACGCCTCGATCATGTCGAACACGACCCCGCGCAGGCCGAGCAGGTTGCGCAGCGTCGCGCCCAGCTCGTCGGCCGTCGAGTCGCGATCGGTCGCGAAGCGCCAGTGCTCCAGAAGCTTGCCGTCGCGGAACGTCCCGAAGTGGGTCTGCGTGTTGCCGACGTCGACGACGAGGAGCACGGGGCCGAGCCTAACGGCGGACGATCCGGACCGGCGCGGTGACGCTCCGGGTGAGGCCCTGCGCGTCGCGGACCGCGGTGTAGACGTGACCGCGGGAGCGTCGCCGTAGACGGCGACGTTCCCGTCGCGACAGCGGGATGCGCACGCGCTGCGACTCGCCCGGCCGGAGCGCGACCCGGCGGCTGCCGAGGACCACGAGGCGGCGGCGGGTGAGGGTGACGATGCCGGAACAGCGGCGCACGGCGGCGTCGGGGCAGCCGATCCGCACTCGCGCCCGCCCGCGCGCCACGCGCACGCGACGCGACAGCACCGGCACGCCGCCGAACGGCCTCCGCGCGCGCATCCGTCGCGGCGGCACGCCCGGCAGCGCGGGAACCGTGGGGACGAGCGCGACGTCGTCGACGTAGGCGTCGTTGTAGGTGCCGCCGGGCGGGCCGGCGCGCACCGTCACGGCGATCGCGCGCGTCAGCCGCGGGACCCGCCGGCTGCCGATCCGCGCCGTGAGCATGGTCGCGTTGCGCTCGCTCGGCGGCCGTGACCGTGTCGAGCGAGAACCCGCCGAGCCGCGCGCCCGAGGGCCCGCGGAAGCGCGCCGTCACCACCGCGCGGTCGTTGCTCTCGCGAAAGCCGCCGAGCAGCGCGGACAGCCGCATCCTCACCCCGACGCGGGCGTCGATCTCCGGCGCCCAGCCGGACACGTCGATCACCTGGGTCGCGCTCGCGGCGCCCGAAGGCCCGCCGGCGAAGAACGCGTCGCCGGCGCCCAGGGCGGACGCCGCGTCGAGCGACGGGAAGGCCACGAGCCCGACGACGGTGCCGTAGCGGACGCTCGTGAAGCCGCCGCTGCGGCGCCAGTGCGGCGGCGCCGGCGAGGCGCGGTCGTCAGCGGCCGGCGAGCCCTGTTCGGCGCCGGGGTTGGCCAGCAGATTGCCCGCGGTCGACGGCGGCGGCGGCGGGCGGCGCTCGTGCGCGCCGGGATCGCGCGTCGCGGTCCCGTCGCCGTCGCCGTCCATCGCCCGGACGTCGCCGAGCGCGTCGACCTCCGGCTCGGCGGCGTCGAGCGGCCGCGGCTCGCCGGCGTCGACGAGCGGCGAGTCGGGTCGCAGCCGCAGGTCGCCCGGAGCGGCGACGAAGCCCGGGTCGGTGCCGCTCTCGGGCAGGTGCGAGTGCGTGGCCGCGGCCGCGCCCGACCAGCCGGCCTGGAAGCCCCACACGATCGAGTTGGCAAGGCTCGCCTGGGCGCCGGAGGCGACGCGCAGCCCGGCCGCACCGGAGCCGAACAGCGTCACGTGGGCCGCCGCGAGCGCACCCGACTCGACGTCGACGCCCGTGCCCGCGATCGCCACGCTGTGCATCCGCACGGCGCCGGCCGTCACCAGCGGGCCGGCGACCGAGGACGAGCGCAGCGCCGAGCCGTCGCGCAGCCGCACCCGGCCCTCCACCTGCAGCCCGGACGCCTCGCCGCGCAGGGCGAGGGCGATCCCGGTCGGCTCGCGGACGGTGAGCGCGGCGATCGAGGACGCGTCCTCACCGAGATCGACCCGGCCCTCGAGCTCGGTGACTCGGCGGCCGCTGCCGACCACGCTGCACCGGCTCCCCGGCGGCGTCCGTCACGTTCGTGTCCTCGATCCGCCGCCCGACGCGGATCGTGTCGAGCCCGGGCGCGTCAGCTGCCGCGGCGACCGCCGCGGCCAGGGTCGGCTGCGCGATGCAGCCCGGCAGCGTCGTGTCGACGCAGAACGTCGCCGCCTGAGCCTCCGCGGCGGGCACGAGCGCCAGAGCGGCCAGCAGTGCAAGACGTCTCACCGTTCGCCAAGGCTAACCACGCACGTCGAGCGGCGGACCGGCGAGCCTGACCTCCTGGCCCCCGAGGGCGGCCAGCGCGTCGGCCGCCCGGCCCGCGCCCGGTACGACGAGCTCGGGATCGAGCTCGAGCAGCGGCACGAGCACGAAGCGCCGCGTCGTGCACTCGCGGTGCGGCAGCCGCAGGCGCTCGGACTCGTACTCGACGCCCTCCAGCAGCAGCACGTCGACATCGATCGGCCGCGGCCCGTGGCGCACGCCGCCAGGCGCGCGCCCGAGCACCCGCTCGACCGCCTTGCACTCGTCCAGCAGTGGCTCCGGCTCCAGCTCGGTCTCGATCCGCACGCACGCGTTGAGGAACTCGCGCTGGTCGGGCACCTCGCCGACCGGCTCCGTCTCGTAGACCGACGACGACTCGAGCACCGGCACGCCGTGCACCCACAACTCCTCGACCGCCGCCTGCAGGCTGGCCCGGCGGTCGCCGACGTTCGAGCCGAGGCCGAGGTAGCCCAGCCTCATGAGCGGATCAGCGCGAGCTGGCGCGACTGGACGAGCAGCGTGCCGTCGGAGCCCCAGAGCTCGCCGTCCTCCTCCCAGGTGCCGCCGGCCGAGAAGCGCGACCGGTAGTCGGCCAGCACCCAGTCGCACGACGACGCGAGCGGCGCGCGGAAGTGGATCGTGAGGTCGACCGTGGGGGCGCCGACCGGGCGGCCGAGCTTGGAGAACGCGGCCGGCATCCAGCCGTCCGACAGAGCGGTCAGCGCGAGGTGGTCGAGCACGCGCGGCGGGTCGAGCCGGATCCAGGCGAGGTTGCGCGGCTCACCGCCGACGACCGGGCCGACGGGGCGGACCTCGAACCGCTCGAGGAAGCCGGGCATCGGGTCGCGCCGCTCGAGCCGCTCGCAGTCCTCGGGCGGCGGCGCGGCCGGCATGGTCTCGGTCCACTCCGGCTCGCCGTCGCGCCACGTGGCGGACGAGCCGAGCGCGAGCGCGACCGGCCGGCCGTCCTGCTCGAGCCGCAGGCTCACGCTGGTCGACGAGCGCCCGGCGCGCTCGAGGTGCGCCGTGACCTCCACCGGTCCGGCGACCGGCGCCTCGACGAAGTGCACGGTCAGCGAGCGGGGACGGCGCGCCGGGTCGTCGACCGCGGCCACGAGGGCCCGCGTGAGGAAGGTCGCGACGTAGCCGCCGAACGGCCCGCGGACGACCCACCAGCGTTCGGAGATCGTGCCGCGCCAGCGGGTCGGCGTGACCGGCTCCAGCGCGGTGTCGGCGTCGAGCGGGTGGTCCGTCACGCCGGTTCCTCGCGCAGGCCGAGGCGCGCGTGCAGCCGTGCCAGCGGCCGCGGCGCCCACCAGTTCCAGCGCCCCAGCAGGACCATCAGCGACGGCACGAGCAGAGCGCGGACGAGGAAGGCGTCGATCAGCACGGCCAGCGCCGTGCCGATGCCGAGCTCCTTGATGAACACGACCTCCGAGGTGGCGAAGGCGCCGATCGCGATGCAGAAGAGCAGCGCGGCGTAGGTGACGATCCGGCCCGTGCGCTCGAGCCCGACCGCGACCGCCTCGCGGTCCGGCAGCCCGCCGTCGCGGGCCTCCTTGATGCGGGTGAGCAGGAACACGCCGTAGTCGGTCGAGAGCCCGAAGGCCACGCAGAAGAGCAGGATCGGCTGGGTCGCTTCGAGCGCGCCCTGCGAGTCGTACGCGAGCAGCGACTCGAACCTGCCGTCCTGGAAGATCAGCACGAGCAGGCCGAAGGCCGCGCTCAGGGTGAGCAGGTTCATCAGCAGCGCCTTGATCGGCAGCACGACCGAGCCGGTCATGACGAACAGGATCACCAGCGTCGAGCCGCACAGCAGCGCCAGCGCCAGCGGGAGCGAGTCCGCCAGCGAGGTCTGCTGGTCCATGAACGCCGCCGTCCCGCCTCCGACCCGGAACGGGAACGGCGCGTCGTGGGCTCGGACGTCCCGGACGAGCTGCTGCGCCTCGTCGGACAGCGCGCCGGCGCCGGTGACGACGTCGATCCGCCACAGCCCGTCCGCCTGCTGCGGCGGGGAGACCGCGTCGGCGCCGGGCAGGTCGCTGAGCGTCCCGGCCCATTGGCGGACCGCGGACGCGTCGTCGGTCTGCGCGGCGACGTAGATCGGCGCCGTGCGACCGGGCGGGAACTCGCTGTCGAGCGCGTCCTGGACCACGCGCGCCGAGCGCTCCGTCGGCAGCACGCTCGCGTCGACCCCGGTGAACTCGATCCGCAGGAACGGCAGGCCCATCACGATCAGCAGGGCGGCGGTGGCGGCGGCGATCGGCCCCGGCCGCTTCATCACCCACTGCGAGAAGCGGTACCAGGGCCCTTCCTGCACGTGGGCGGCGTCGCGCTGGAGCGCCTCCTTCCAGCGCTTGAGGCCGAGCGCGTTGACGCGCGGGCCGAGCACGGCCAGCAGCGCCGGCAGCACCGTCAGCGAGACGAGCGCGGCGGTGAGCGCCACCAGCACGCCGCCGTAGCCCATCGAGAACAGGAAGCGCAGGTCGAACACGATCAGGGCGGCCATGGCGGCCGCGACGGTGACGGAGCTGAACAGCACGGTCCGGCCCGCCGTGCGCATCGTCCGGCGCAGCGCCTCGGCGGTCGCGGCGCCGGTCGCGAGCTCCTCGCGGAAGCGCGAGACGACGAACAGCGAGTAGTCGATCGCCAGGCCGAGCCCGGCGCCGGTGATCAGGTTGATCGCGAACACCGACATCGGCTCGACCTCGTTCACCAGCCGCATCCAGACGAACGTGGTGATGATCGTCGTAGCGCCCACGAGCACGGGCAGCAACGCGGCCACGACGCTGCGGAAGACGACGAGCGAGAGCAGGAAGAGCAGCGGGAAGGCGAGCATCTCGGCGCGCGCGAGGTCCTGCTCGACCTGCTCGCCGACCTGCATGAACGCGAGCTGGCCGCCGCCTGCGGTCACGCCCGGCTCGCGCTCCACACGCGCCTGCAGCTCCTCGGCGAGCGCGTCGTCGTCGGCGCCGGTGCCGAAGATGGCGAGCACGTACGTGGAGCGGCCGTCGCGGGAGATCAGCTCGCGAGGCTCGCCGTCGCGGACGGCGACGACCTCGGCGACGTCGGGGTGGCGCAGCTGCTCGGCGACGCGCGCGAGCTTCTCCTGCGCCTGCGGCGAATCGACCGGCGCGCCGAGCCGGACCAGCACGGCCATGTCGGGCGAGGCCGAGCGGCCGGTCGCGCGCTCGACGGCGTCGCGCGCGAGGACCGACTCCGAGCCGTGGTCCTCGAAGTCGTCGTCGGAGTCCAGCAGCCCGACCACCGGGCCGCCGTAGGCGCCGGCGAACAGCACGAACACCACCGTGAACGCCAGGACGAGCCGGCGCCTGCGGAAGATCAGGCGTGCAAGGCGGTCCATGCTTTGAAGATCGGGTGGTCGCTGCGCTCGAGGTCCAGCGCGGCGACGACGTTGAGCAGCATCCCGGTGGAGAAGAAGCGCCACACCTCGTCGGGGGGCGCGTCGGCCAGCTCCGCGACCTCGCTCACGACCTCGCCGTACTTGCGTCGCACGTGCTCGCGGATCTCGGGGTCCGCGCCCGCCACGTAGCTCTGCATCAGCATGAGGATCGCGTGGCGGTCGGGCAGCAGCTCGCGGACGTAGGCCTGGCCCATCGCGTGCAGCCGCTCGCCCTCCGGCGCCGTGGCGGCGGCCCGGCGGAACGCGTCGATGACCTTCTCGCAGGCGCGGTCGCCGCAGGCGAGGAACAGCTCGCGCTTGGTGCGGAAGAGGCGGAACAGGTACGGCTGCGAGATGCCGGCCTCGCTCGCGATCACCTCGGTCGAGGTCCCGTGGTAGCCGCCCTCGGCGAAGTGCTCGATCGCGACGGCCAGGATCTCCTCGCGCCGCACCTCTGCCGACTTCCGCATGGCCGGCATGTTAGTGACTACTTACAAGCCAGTCAACGTTCTTCCCGCCACACCTCGACCGAGACCTCCTCGACGGGCAGCGGGATCGGCGGCTCGGGCTTCGACGCCTTGACCGTCACGCTCTCGGCGCCGAACTGCGAGGCGAGACGGTCGGCGATCACCGCGCACAGCCGCTCGAGCGTCTTGTACGAGCGCTGCTGGGAGATCAGGGCGATGACCTGGCAGACCTCGCCGTAGTCGACGGTGTCCTCGACGCGGTCGGTGATCAGGGCGTCGGGCTCGCCGACGTCGAAGCGCACGTCGAGCACCAGCCGCTGACCGACCTCGCGCTCGGCGGCGGTGACGCCGTGGTGGGTGTAGAGCGAAAGCCCGACGATCTCGACGGTGACCCCGACCTCGGGGCCCTCCTCGTCGTCGTCATCGTCGTTCAGCTCGTCGTCGTCGTACTCCTCGTCGGGGTCGGAGGCCATGGCGCGAACGTAGCAGCCGTCACCGCGAGCGCGTCGGCCGTCGCCGCGACGTCGTGGACGCGGAACACGCGCGCGCCGCGCTCGAAGGCGATCACGCTGGTGGCCACGGTCGCGTGCACGCGCTCGGTCACGTCGCGCCCGGTGAGGCGGCCGAGGAAGCTCTTGCGGCTGGTGCCGATGACGAGCGGGCGGCCGAGCGCGGCCAGCTCGTCGAGCCGCCGCAGCAGCTCGAGGTTGTGCTCGAGCGTCTTGCCGAAGCCGATCCCGGGGTCGAGCTGGATCCGCTCCTCGCGCACGCCCGCCTTGACCGCCGCCGCCATCCGCTCCTCCAGGAAGGCCTTGACGTCGTCGACGACGTCGTCGTACCGCGGGTCGTCCTGCATCGTGCGCGGCTCGCCCAGCATGTGCATCAGGCAGCAGTCGACGCCGCGGTCGGCGACCAGGCCGGCCAGCTCGGGCTCGTGGCGGAACGCGGTGACGTCGTTGACGTAGCTGGCGCCGGCGTCGAGCGCCGCCTCCGCGACCTCGAGCTTCATCGTGTCGATCGAGATCTGCGCCGGCAGGCCGAGGCCCGCCACGCCCTCGACGACCGGCATCACGCGCGCGAGCTCCTCGGCGGCGGGGACCGGCGCGGCGCGGGGCCGGGTCGACTCGCCGCCGATGTCGACGATCGCGGCGCCCTCGGAGACGAGCCGGCGGGCGTGGGCGATCGCCGAGACGTCGTCGTCGAACGCGCCCCCGTCCGAGAACGAGTCGGGGGTCACGTTGACCACGCCCATGATCGTGTACGGAGCGTCCACTGCGGCGACGGTAGCCCATCCGTCCACGCGCCGGCCGGCGGGCTCGACCGCGCTACTCGATCTCGAAGCCCGCCTGAACGCGCGGCCGCTCGCGCTCGCGCCCGGCGCGCCGGTCGATGCGGTGCGTCCGCGCCCGCCGGCGACGGGCGTGGTCCGTCGGGCCGCGGAGGGGTTCGTGTGGGCGCCGACGCGGCCGGACGGCGGGTTCCTGCGCCACGGCCGGCCGATCGCGCGGTAGGCCGAGCGCGATGCCGACGAGGATCGCCGCGCCGCCGGCGATCTGCGCGGGGCCGAGCGCGTCGTGGAACGCCACGGCGCCGGTGAGCGCGCCGAGCAGCGGCTCGAGGTTGACGAAGGCGCCCGCGACCGCGGCCGGCACGCGCGCCTGCGCCCACGCGAAGAGCGAGAACGCCAGCGCCGTGCCGGCGAGCGACAGCGCGAGCACGGCCGCGACGGCGCCGGCGCCGGCCGGCGCGGGCGGCGTGCCCTCGAGCACGACGGCGACCGGCAGCGCGGCCAGGCCGCCCGCGGCGAGCTGGACGGCGGTGACCGCCGCCGGGTCGCGGCCGGCGAGCAAGCTCGGCTGGACGACGATGAAGGCCGCCGAGCCGGTGACCGAGAGCAGCACGAGCAGGTCGCCGGCGAGCGAGGTGCCGGCCCCGCCGCCGCCCGCCACGAGGCCGACGCCGGCCAGCGCGACGAGCGAGCCCGCCCAGGCGAGCGCGCCGCTCGCGCCGCGGCGCAGCAGCGCGGAGATGATGACGACGAGCACGGGCACGGCGCCGACGATGAGCGCGGCGTGGCTGACGCTCGTGCGTTCGAGGCCGGCGTTCTGCAGCAGGATCACGCCGCCGTAGCCGACCGCGCCCGCCAGCGACGATGCCGGGGGTCAGCGCGGCGCGCAGATGGCGCCGTGCCACGAGCGCCAGCAGCGGCGCGGCGACGCCGAAGCGGACGACGGCGAGCCAGCCTGCGCCGAGCCACTCGAGCCCGAGCTTGGAGAGCGGGACGGTGAGTCCCCAGAGGGCGCCGGCGGTGGCCAGCGCCACGATTGCGGTGCGCTGCTTGCTCATACCTATGATCATCGGTGTCGCCGCGCACTAGTCAACCTCGATTTGACGGTTGGCCAGTCTCACGAAATAATATTTCGTGAAATGGCGATTTCACTTGATCCGATTGACGTGCGGCTGCTGCTCGAGCTCCAGACGGACGCGGATCGCCCCAACGTCGAGCTCGCGCGGATCGTCGGGCTCTCCCCCGCGGCGACCCTCAACCGCGTGCGCCGACTCAAGGAGTCGGGCGTCCTGCGGCGCATCAGCGCGCGGCTGGACAGCACGGCGGCGGGCTTCCCGCTCCAGGTCTACGTGCTGGTGACGCTGGCGCGGCACGAGGAGGTCGCGAACCGACGCTTCGAGGAGGCGGTCGGCACGCTCGACCAGATCATCGCCGCCGACTGGGTGACCGGCGAGGTCGACGCGGTGCTGATGGTGGTCGCGCGCGACGTCGCCGGGCTCCAGCACGTGCTCACGCGCCTGTCGACGCGCGGCGCGACGCGCCTGGTCACGCTGCTGCGGCTCGAGGAGCTCAAGCCGAGCTCGCCGCTGCCGCTCGCGGCCGCACGCTGAGGCGCGGCCGAGGTCCGCACGGCGACAAATCGCGCCGGCGCCCTTGACAGGCTCGACTTTACCGGTACATTTACCGGTACAGTCTTTACCAGTACAGATGAGCCCTCGAACAAAAGACCGCGCCGTGACCCTCGCGACCGTCGCCGAAGCCGTCGGCGTCTCCCGCATGACGGTCTCGAACGCCTACAACCGCCCGAACCAGCTCTCCCCCGAGCTGCGCGACCGCGTGCTGGAGGCCGCCGAGCGGCTCGGCTACGCCGGTCCGAACCCGGTCGCCCGCACCCTCTCGCGCGGCACGACAGGCTCGCTCGGGCTCGTGCTCGACTACCCGCTCACGATCGCGTTCACCGACCCCGGCACGATCCAGTTCCTGCACGGCGTCGCCGCCGGCTGCGAGGAGCAAGGGCTGGGGCTCACGCTCGTCCCCCGCATCGAGGGCGGCGGCGCGGCGCTGATCCAGAACGCGCTCGTCGACGGCTTCGTCATCTACTGCGTCCAGCCGCGCGACCCGCGGATGGACGCGGTGCTCGCCCGCAAGCTCCCCTACGTACGGGTCGACTTCGACGCCGACCCGGCGATGCTCGACGTCAACATCGACGACGAGGGCGGCGCGCGGATGATCGCCGAGCACCTCACCGCCCTGGGCCACCGCCGGATCGGCATCGCGCTGCCGCACGACGCCCCGGGCGAGACCGGCGCCGAGGCACGCGCGCACGCGTGGCACCACGTCACGAAGTCGCGGCTCGACGGCTGGCGCGCCGGCCTCGAGGCCGCGGGCATCGACTGGAGCGCCGTGCCGGTCGCCACCGGCCCCGACAAGCTGCGTGAGGCCGGCCGCATCGCCGGCGGCCGGCTGCTCGACCGCGCCGACCGCCCGACGGCCATCATCGCCCTCTCCGACGTCCTGGCCATCGGCATCCTCGAGGCCGCCGCCGAGCGCGGGATCTCGGTCCCGGGCGACCTGTCGGTCGCCGGCTTCGACGACGTGCCCGAGGCCGCCGACGCCACGCCGCCGCTCACCACGATCCGCCAGCCACACCAGCGCAAGGGCTCCGAGGCCGTCCGGCTCCTGCTCGAAGGCCCCGAAGCGCAGTCCGTCCTCCTCCCCATCGAGCTCGTCGTCCGAGCCTCGACCGCTCCCCTCTCTGAAAGGAGACCGTCGTGAACAGCCATACGATCGCCTCACTCATGGCCGCCGAGTCGTCCCGCCGCGCGCACACCGAGCCGCGCCCGGAGCGGGCGCCACGCCGGCCACGGCCGTGCCGCCGCCCGTGTGCTTCAGGCCGTGGCGGTCCGGCTCGACCCCGGGGTCGCGTCACAGCGAACGTCAACTGCGGCTGGGTAAGGCGGCGGTGAGCCGGCCGCGTCGGCCAGCGTCCTGGGTAGGTGGTCGTATGGGCCACCAACTCAGGACAGTGGCGAGAAATCCGCGCGTCCTGGCTAGGGGTCGCTGTGTGACCCTAGGCCAGGACGGTGGCCACAATCGCGGCCGATACCGCTCCCTCAATGCCGCAGTTGGACGGCGCCCTACGCGAGGCCCGGCTTCTCGGGCGCGTCCAGCCCGCGCGTCTCGGCCGCGCCACCGGCGAGGCCGGGACGCGGGAGCGGGCGCGGCGGAGCCGGCGCGGCCGCTCCTGGCAGCTCCGGCCGCTCGGGCGTACCGGGCGGCGGCGGGGCCTCGGAGCCGAAGACCTCCTCCTCGCCCTTGCCCTCGAGCAGCGCCTCGAACTCCTCGCGCTCGATCGTCTCGCGCTTGAGCAGCAGCACGGAGATGGTCGTGAGCTGCTCGCGGTGCTCGGCCAGGATGTCCTTCGCCTGCTGGTGCGCGCCCTCGACGATGCGGCGGATCTCGTCATCGATCTCGCGGGCGATCTCGTCGGAGTAGTCCGGCTCGGACGAGAACTCGCGGCCCAGGAACGGCTGGCCGTGGTCGTGGCCGAACACGCGCGGGCCGAGCTTCTCGCTCATGCCGAAGCGCATGACCATCTGCTTGGCCGTCGCCGTGACCTTCTCGATGTCGTTGGACGCGCCGGTGGTGATCTCGCCGAAGACGATCTCCTCGGCGGCGCGGCCGCCCAGCGTCATCGCCATCGTGTCGGTCAGCTCCGCGCGCGTGGTGAGGAACTTGTCCTCCGTCGGGAGCGAGATCGTGTAGCCGAGCGCCTGGCCGCGGGAGATGATCGAGACCTTGTGGACCGGGTCCGAGTGCTCGAGGTAGTGGCCGACGATCGCGTGCCCCATCTCGTGGTACGCCGTGACCAGCCGCTCCTTCTCGCCCATCACCCGGGTCTTCTTCTCCGGGCCGGCGACCACCCGCATGATGCCCTCTTCGAGCTCGACCTGGGTGATCTCCTTCTTGCCCGTGCGGGCGGCGAGCAGCGCGGCCTCGTTGACGAGGTTGGCCAGGTCGGCGCCGGTGAAGCCGGGCGTCTGGCCGGCCAGCGCGTCGAGCTCGATCAGCTTGGCCAGCGGCTTGCCGCGCGTGTGGACCTCGAGGATCTTGCGGCGGCCGGCGCGGTCCGGGCGGTCGACGGTGATCTGGCGGTCGAAGCGGCCGGGACGCAGGAGGGCGGGATCGAGGATGTCGGGCCGGTTGGTGGCCGCGATCATGATGATGTTGTCCTTGGCCTCGAAGCCGTCCATCTCGACGAGCAGCTGATTGAGCGTCTGCTCGCGCTCGTCGTGACCGCCGCCCAGGCCGGCGCCGCGATGGCGGCCGACGGCGTCGATCTCGTCCATGAAGATGATGCAGGGCGAGTTCTGCTTGGCCTGCTCGAACAGGTCGCGGACGCGTGACGCGCCGACCCCGACGAACATCTCGACGAAGTCCGAGCCGGAGATCGAGAAGAACGGCACGCCCGCCTCGCCGGCGACCGCACGGGCCAGCAGCGTCTTGCCGGTGCCCGGAGGCCCGTAGAGCAGCACGCCCTTGGGGATCCGCGCGCCGAGCGCCTGGAACTTCTTCGGGTTCTCGAGGAACTCCTTGATCTCGTGCAGCTCCTCGACCGCCTCGTCGGCGCCCGCCACGTCACGGAACGTGATCTTCGGCGAGTCGACCGACATCCGCTTGGCGCGCGACTTGCCGAACGACATCACCTTCGAGCCGCCGCCTTGCACCTGGTTCATGAGGAAGATCCAGAACCCGATGAAGATCAGGAACGGCAGCACGTACGTCAGCAGCGACAGGATCACGTTGGACCGCGCCGGCTTGACGTCGAAGGCCTGGATGTTCTGCGCCTCCTCGGCGGCCCTGAGCTGGTTGACCAGCACGTCGCCGTAGGCCTGCGGGAAGCCGACCTCGTACTTCTTGTCGTCCGGCAGGATGACTTCGACCGAGTTGTCCTTCGTCTTGAGCGTGACCGACTTGATCTCGCCCTTCTGCTCGATCTGCGTCAGGAACTGACCGAACGTCTTCGGATCCGCCCGGTCCGAGCTCGAGATCAGCCTGGACGCGAAGAACGCCAGGACGATCACGATGATGATCGGGAAGGCCGCGCTCTTGAAGAATCGACTCATGGGCGCACCGGTGAAGGAGCGAGGGAGAAACTGCTGGACAAGTGGGTCAAGGCTACCAGTGGTCGGAGGACAAACCCGGAAGCAGTGTGGGACGGCTTCCTATGGATCTCCTAATCGGCAATTCCGGTCAAGGCCGCGACATATGGCAGGTTCCGGTAGCGCTCGGCGTAGTCGAGCCCGTACCCGATCGCGAACTTGTCGGGAATCTCGAAGCCAACGTAGCGCGCAGGCGTCTCGACCTGGCGGCGCTCGGGCTTCGTGAGGAGCGCGCAGACCTCGAGTGACGCGGGTCCGCGCGCCTCGAGCGTGCGCATGAGGTATTGCAGCGTGAGCCCGGAATCGACGATGTCCTCGACGATCAGCACGTGGCGGTCCTCGAGCGGAGCGTCGAGATCCTTGAGGATCCGCACCACGCCGGAGGACTCGGTCGAGGAGCCGTAGGAGGCGACGGCCATGAAGTCGACCTCGCAGTGCATGTCGAGCTGGCGCATGAGGTCGGCGAGGAAGAACACGGCGCCCTTGAGGACGCCGATCAGCAGCAGATCCTTGCCCGCGTAGTCGCGCGAGACCTCGGCGGCAATCTCCTTGATGCGGTGCTGCAGCTCGTCGGCCTGGACGATGATCTCGCCGATGTGCTCGTCGCGCAGCATCGGCGCGCAGTCTAAGTGGTCGCCGCGGCCACTAAGCCGACCAGGTCAGGCGCACGCGCCGGCGCGTCGCCTCCCCGGCGCGGAAACGCTCGCCGGTGGTCACCCCCGGGACCCAGGCGATCTCGCCGGCCGACACCACGACCGGGACCTGATGACGCTGCTCGCGCGGGACCTTGCGGTCGGTGAAGAGGTCCTGCAGCGTACGGCTCCGCACGCGGTCCCCGGGGCGCCAGGCGCGCACCTCGAGCTCCGGGGCGAGCGCCTCGGCGTCCAGCGGGCCGTCGTCGGCCGCCTCGCAGGTCACGCGGCCGGCGCCGAAGGCGACGGCCCCGGGCACCGGCAGGCGCGCCGGCGCCGGTGGCGGCGGCGGCCCGTGGTCGAACCGCAGCCGGCCGTACTCGACCACCGCGCGCAGGCCGCCGCCGAGGTCGAGCGTCGCGGTGCCGCCCCGTGATCCCAGCGCCAGGATCTCGTCGGCCCGCGAGGCCACCGCCGGCTCGCCCGCGATCGCCTGGACGGTGAGCCGCCGCAACGCCGGCGGGAGCGCCGCGATCCGCTCCACGCTCGGGTCGGTGTCGATCAGCGAGTCGAGCACCTCGGCCTCGTCGCGCAGGATCGCCAGCGTCCGCAGGATGTTCGCCTCGGCGGCCGGGTGGATCGACCGCAGCGCGGGCAGCAGCCCGTTGCGGATCCGGTTCCGCGCGAAGTCATCCGAGTCGTTGCTCGGGTCCTCCCGCCATTCCAGCCCGCGCTCGATGCAGTAGGCGGCGGTCTGCTCGCGCGTCCAGCCCAGCAGCGGGCGGATCACGCCCGGGCGGTCGCGGATCCCGAGCAGCGCGCGCCGCCCCGGCGACGCCGCCAGGCGGTAGAGCACGGTCTCGACCTGGTCGGTGGCCGTGTGGCCGGTGGCCGCGACCGGGCCCAGCTTCGCCGCCTCCGTGTACCGGACCTCGCGCGCCCAGGCCTGGACGTTGCCCACCGGGGGGCCGGGACGGTGGACCACGAGCGGCACGCCGAGCCGCTCGCACAGCGAGCGGCAGAACGCCTCGTCCTCGTCCGCGGACGGCCGCAGCCCGTAGTTGACGTGCAGCGCGGTCACCGGTTCGCCCCGCCGCACGAGCAGATCGAGCAGGCAGACGGAGTCGCGCCCTCCGGACAGCAGGACGACGATCATGGCCGCGCCCGCGCCAGGTAGAGCTCGGTGGCCTCGCTGAACCCCTTGAGCTTGACCTCGCCGATCGGCTCGAACGCGAGGTGGCCGCCGGCCGCCTCCACCACCGGCCCGGTCACCAGGACCTCGCCGCCCGCCGCGCGGGCGCCGACGCGCGAGGCGAGGTTGACGGCGCGGCCGTAGTAGTCGCCGTCGCGGTAGAGCGTGTCGCCCGAGTGGACGCCGATCCGCGGCAGCGGCCGCTGCCCGGCGTTGAGCTCCTGGAAGCCGACCGCCCAGTCGACCAGCGTGCCCGGGTCGGCGCCGACAACCATCACCGCGTCGCCGATCGTCTTCACCACCCGCGCCTCCTCCGGCAGCGTCTCCTCGACCGACTCGACGAAGCGCTCGACCACGTCGAGCGCCTCCTCCTCGCCCGCCTCCTCCGTCAGGCGCGTGTAGCCGGCCAGGTCGGCGAAGGCGATTGCCACCCGCAGGCGCCCGATCTCGTCGCCGCCGTCTTCGAGCTCGAGGTGGCCGACGACGTCCTGACCGACGAAGTGCTGCAGCATGCGCTGGTGCACGCGGTCCATGATCGGCGAGGCGAGCGGCAGCAGCTCCGAGGCCAGGCCTTCCATCGTCTCGGCGATCTCCAGCCCGCCGCACGCCGTCGCGCATCAGCGGCTCGTGCACGTAGAGGTGGAAGAGCTTGACCTCGGCGTCGGCGATCTGGGCCTGCGCGAGACCGTAGACCCGGACGAGCTGGAGGAACGCGACGAGCGGGAAGCCGGCCTCCAGCACCGCGCTCATGTAGTGCAGGAGCTGGACGTCCTCCTCGCCGATCTGCTCGAGCGAGTCCGACGAGAAGCCCACCGCCGTCCAGATTCGCCGGATGAGTTCGGCCTCCAGGCCGCACTCATCCGCTGCCTCGGCGAGCGTCCGCGTCCGTGCGGGAACCGGGAACAGGTCCTCCAGGTAGCCGTAGGCGAGCCGGCCCGAGCGGGCCGCCTCGCGCAGGGTGCTCAGCGAGTAGCCGCGCGCGCGCAGGCGGGCGACGATCCGCGCGTGGGCGACGGCGGCCGGGGTCCAGCGGCCGTTGCCGAGCGGGACGATCCCCTCCCTCACCCAGCGGCGCAGCGTCGCGGGCGAAACGTCAACTCGCTGCGCCACCTCGCTGAGCGTCAGATCCGACATGACCCCGAAGATAAGAGCGGCGGGACCGCGGTCGTGGTCCCGCCGCTTGCGGGCAATGCGGCCCGCTGCCTCGGCCGGCGGCGTTCGTCTTGCGGCGACGCCTTGCGAGTGACCTGGCGGCCACTCACTTCCCGGCCTATTGCCTGGTTCGGGTGGCGCAAGGTCTAGCGCGGCAGCCCCGGTGTGTCAACCGATCCGACCCAGGTCGGACACCTCAGACCGCCAGATGCGGGTACTCGTCCTCGACCACGGCCCGGTAGCGGTCGTAGATCGGCTTCGTGATCGGGATCAGGCTGAGCGCGGCCTTGACGTCGCCACCTGACTTGATGCGCCGGCGGGCGAGCGCCATCGCCACGTTCTCTTTCCCCTGGAAATAGCGATTGGCGGTCTCGGACGACATCGCCATCTTGACCTTCGGCTCCCAGTCGACGTCGTCCGACCATTCCCAGTGGAGGTTGCCTTCCTCGCCCTCGCGCGCGGCGCGGATGTTGACCACGAGATCGAAGTCGGTGAACTCGAAGCGTTGAGGAACATCCGCGTCACGCAGCTGGGGGCCCATGTCCGGGTCCTCGCTCATCATCGAGAAGATCCGGTCCATCACGGTCCGGAACTCCTTGCTCGAGCGGAACTCGGCGCCCATGGTCAGGACGCGCTGCTTGCGGGCTTGGCGGGTGCCGACTTCGCGCGCCTTCGCCCGGGCGGCCGTCGCGCGTGCCGACGGCTTCGCGCGGGTCTTGGCCGCAGCGGGCTTCGCCGCGCGTTTCGCGGATCGGCGCTTGGCGGCCGGCTTGCGCTTGGCGGCCGGCTTGCGCTTGGCGGCCGGCTTGCGGGCCGTGCGCTTGGCGGGCGCCGGGCGCGACGGCGTGGCGGCGGCCGGCGCGTGCTTGCTCTGGAGGACCTCGAGCGCCGCAACACGCCGCGCGAGCCCTTCGATCTCGGAGCGCAGGCCGCGGACGTCCTCGAGGATCTTGAGGTCCTCGATCGTCTCGCGGATCCGCGACGCGGCATTCGCGACCTCGTCCACGAGCGCGCGCGTGCGTTTCGACGTGCCGGCTGCGCCCTCGGTCGTGGCCTGGAACGTACGCTCGACGGCGCTGCGGACCGCCTCGACGGCGTCGGCTGCGTCGGAGCCCGTGGCGTCCTTCTTGCCCTTCTTCTTCTTGTCCTTCTTCGCCATGGCGCGAGTCTATTCTCAGTCACCGTGACGTACCTCCGTGCCCACGCCGAGGTCGCCGAGCGCGTGCTGCTGCCCGGCGACCCGGGCCGCGCGCTGCGGCTCGCCCAGCAGCTCGTCGACGCGCCGAAGATGCTCAACCACCACCGCGGCCTCTGGGGCTACACGGGCATCGCTCCCGACGGCGAGCCGCTGACGATCCAGAGCACCGGGCTCGGCGGCCCGAGCACGGCGATCGTGGTCGAGGAGCTGATCGCGCTCGGCGCGCGGCGGCTCGTCCGCGCCGGCACCTGCTCGGCGTTGGTGGATGCCGAGCTCGGGTCGCTCGTGATCGCCGAGTCGGTGCTCCCGCACGACGGTGCGAGCCGAGCGCTGGGAGCCGACGGCGCGCTCGTCCCCGACCCCGAGCTGCTGGCCGCCCTGCGCGCCGCCGGCAACGGCGCGGTGGTCGGCCCCGTGGTCTCTGCCGATCTCCTCGACGGCGACCCCTGGGCGAGCTCGGGCGCGCGTCGCCCTCGACCTCTCCACCGCCGCGCTGTTCGCGGTCGCGGCCCGCGATGGTGCGCGCGCCGCGTGCGTGCTGGCGGTGACGGGCGCGCAGATCGAGCCCGAGCGCGCTCGAGCGCGCCGAGGCCGAGCTCGGCCGGGTCGCGGCTGCGGCGTTCTAAGCCTGGAGGCTAGAATCGGGGCCCCGCCCAACGGGCCATTCCGCGATGTCCCGTCGGGCACCCCTAGCGCTTGCGCTTGGCGGGCTTGCGCTTCGGCGCCGCGGCCGGCTCGTCGACCTTCAGCCGCTCCTGCTCGCGCGGCGGCGCCGGCGGTGCGGCGTCGAGGTGCGAGATCTCGGCGGCCAGGTTGCCGAGCTGAGCCTCGATGCCCGCCAGGCGCTCGTCGAGACCGGCAGCCTGGCTGATACCGGCGAGGCGCTGGTCGAGCCGGTCGACCGCGTCCTCGATGCCCTCCATGCGCTGCGACACGGAGCGGAGGCGCCGTGTGAGGCGCTCGACGTCGGCGGCCGACGGGATGTTCAGCGCGCCCATGGCGGCCACCTGGGCTTGCGTAGCGCGCTCGCGCGCGTCGAACGCCCGCGCGATCGCGGAGTTCACGAGCGGGTTCTCGAGCAGCTCCTGGGCGAGCTTGCCGAGCGCGTCCTCACCCTGGCGGGCGATACGGTCACGCAGCCCACTCTGGGTTTCGTCTGCCATGGTGTCCTCCTGGCGGGAATCGAGGTTCAAGGCGCGAGGCCCGCGGGACGCTACCGCAGTCCCGTGTGCCGCGATGGGGACCGAACAACGGATCTAACGCTGAAGTGGACCTTTAGACTTAACCCGTCTTCATCGACTTGCGGCGAAATACCGCAAGAGACGGCCCGGAAGACCGTTCGAGATTGCATCACGCACCATGGGACCGATAGCCTCAGAGTCGATTCAGAGGGGCCCGCGCCCGGCGCTCGCAGGACGTCGAGACCGTGCCGGCGCAGCGGGAGGGGACCCGTACCGGGGATGACGAGCCGCAAGCTGTTGACAGTCGCGACTACCGCTGCCGCCTTGTACGCGGCGGTCCTCGTCGCGTCCGCATCCGCCGCGCTGCACCGCGTGCAGGTGACGCTCGTGACGGGCCAGACCCTCACGCTGACGGTCGACGTGCCCGCCGGCACGCCGATCCAGCAGGTCCAGATCCCCGGACTGCCCGCCCCGGTCCAGGAGATCGTCGACCTCGGCCCGGTCGAGACGCCGACCCCGGTGCCGACGGAGGTGCCCGAGGTGGAGGTGCCCGAGGTCGACGCGCCCACGCCCGACCCGACGCCCGGCAACCAGCAGGGCGGCGGCAACCGCAACGGCGGCGGTGGCGGCAACTCGGACGGTGGCGGCAACTCGGACGGCGGCGGCAACTCGGGCGGCGGGGCAACTCGGACGCGGGCGGCGACGGCTCCGCCCCAGCGCCGAACATCAACTCGGGCGAGGAGAGCGCGGTCAACCGCTCCGACGGCAACACCCGCTCCGCGGTCGGCCGCGCGCGCGACAAGGTGACCAAGGCCGCCAAGGACGTGACGAACCCGGACGGATCGCCGGCCCCGGCCAACCCGACCTACTCGGTCTCGACGCCGGGCGCCGCGCGCATCGGCGTCCCGAACTTCTTCATCGACAAGTTCCGCATCCCGCCCTTCCTGCTCCCGATCTACCAGGCCGCCGGGATCCAGTACGGCGTGCGCTGGGAGATCCTCGCCGCGATCAACGAGATCGAGACCGACTACGGGCGCAACCTCAACGTGAGCTCGGCGGGCGCGCTCGGCTGGATGCAGTTCCTGCCGTCCACCTGGCGCATCTACGGCGTCGACGCCAACGGCGATCGCGTCAAGGACCCCTACAACCCGGTCGACGCGATCTTCGCCGCCGCCCGCTACCTGCGCGCCGCCGGCGCCGACCAGGACATCCGGCGCGCGGTCTTCGCGTACAACCACGCCGACTGGTACGTCGACTCCGTGCTGCTGCGCGCCCAGGTCATCGGCGGCCTGCCGTCGAACCTCGTCGGCTCGCTCACGGGCCTGACGCAGGGCCGCTTCCCGATCCAGGCCAAGGCGACCTACGCGGGCGAGCTGCGCACGCGCGGCAAGCGTGTGCGCGCCGGCAACGCCGCGCTGGTGGTCGAGTCGACGGGCCGCCGCGGGATCCGCATCTTCTCGCGCGAGCGCGCGCCGGTGGTGGCGGTGAATGACGGGCGCGTCGTCCGCATCGGCCACAACCGGCGGCTCGGCAACTACCTGATGCTGCAGGACGTGTACGGCAACACGTACACCTACGGGCGCCTGGGCAAGGTCAACCGCCGCTATCCGTCGCCGAAGCCGCAGGAGTTCGACCCGAAGGAGGTCCAGGAGCAGCTCGAGCTGCCCACGCGCGACGCCGCCCCGTCCGACGCGGCCTCGGCCACCGAGCGCCCGGCGCGCCGCGCGCCGAAGCGCAAGCTCGCCGAGAAGGCCGTGCCGAAGGCCGACGAGGCCACGGAGGCGCCGCCGGCCGACAAGCAGCGGCTCTTCGCCAACCCGGCCCGCCCGAACGCCTCAGCAGCCGGAGGCGCCCAGCAGGAGTTCGAGCGCACCGGCGAGATCGACGGCGAGGAGACCTTCGAGGGCTACTTCCGGCGCGTCTTCGGCATCGGCCGCAAGGACATCCAGCTCAAGCGCCTCCGGGTCGGCTCGCGCGTCGTGGCGGGCACGATCCTCGGCCGCCTCGGCGAGCGGGAAGGCCGTCGGGCGCCGCGCCTGCGCTTCGAGGTCCGGCCGGCCGGCCGCGGCGCCCCGCGGATCGACCCGAAGCCGATCCTCGACGGCTGGAAGCTGCTCGAGTCGACGGCGATCTACCGCGCCGCCGGCAAGAACCCGTTCTTCGGCCGCGACGCCGCGAACCCGTCGATCGGGCAGATCCTTCTGATGAGCAAGGACGCGCTGATCCGGCGTGTGCTGACCAACCCGCGGATCGGCGTCTACGACTGCGGCAAGCACGACGTCCAGACCGGCCAGATCGACCGCCGCGTGCTGGCCACGCTCGAGTTCCTCGCCGCCTCCGGCCTGCGGCCGACGGTCACCTCGCTGCGCTGCGGCCACGGCTACTACACGAGCTCGGGCAACGTGTCGCACCACTCGTCCGGCAACGCGGTCGACATCGCGCAGATCAACGGCATCACGATCTCGCCGTCGACGCAGGGGGCGGGCTCGATCACCGAGCTGACGATCCAGCGGCTGCTCACGCTGCAGGGCACGATGCGGCCCGACCAGATCATCTCGCTGATGAAGTTCGACGGCGCCGACAACACCTACGCGATGGGCGACCATCACGACCACATCCACGTCGGCTGGCGACCGCTCTACGGCGCCAACTCGAAGATGGCCAAACAGGTCAACGCGATCCTCAAGCCGAAGCAGTGGATCAAGCTGATCGACCGCCTGGGCGAGATCGACAACCCGACGGTGCGCCGCCGCCCGTCCAAGTACGCGGTGCCCACGCGCGGTCCGGCGTCGCCGGCCCACAAGGGCGAGTAGCCTCGCCGCCCTGCCCCGCTTCGGCTTCGTCCAATGGGAGTTCCCCGGCCGGCTGGGACCCGAGCCGGGCCGCTATGTCATGCGCCGCTACGCCGGCGACGACGTGCGCCAGGTGCTGGTGATCGGCGGCTACGACGCCCCGCGCCGGCTGCGGCGCCGAGCGCGGCGCGCCGACCCGGGTCCGACCAGCGTGGAGCTCACCCGCGCCACCGTGATCGACGCGACGCCGCTGGGTGAGCTGGAGGCGGCGGACGTCTGGCTCGGCCGCGCGTGCGGCGACGACCGCCCGCGTGTGGTGGACGGCGCGCTGGAGCTGCTCAACCGCGCCGTCGCCGGGCATCGCGTGGCCAGTGCGGATCCGTGGCTGGCCGACGCCGATCCGGCGCACGCGCTCGTCTGCCGCGTCGGCTACGGCAGCGGCGAGCAGGTCGCCGACGGCGACTGGGAGTCGGCCGTCGAGCTGCCGCTGCCCGGTTTGCCGGCCGGCCGGTCTCTCGTCTTGTCACCGCAGGAGCGACTGGCCGCCCTGCTCGGCGGCCGCGATGCGGCGCTCGCCTGCGAGGAACTGACCCTGCGGGCCCGCGGCGACCTCGACCACGGGCGGCCGCGCGAGGCGGCGCTGCAGCTGGCGGTCGCGCTCGACACCGGTCTCGCCGAGCTGGAGGTGTGGCGCGAGCAGGGGGACATGGCTCGGCGGCTCGAGGAGCTCGACGGGTGGCGCGAGGCGGTCGCGCGGGCTGCGCGGGCGGCTTTGGGTGGCGGGCTGGACGATGAGCAGACCGCTGCTGTGGGGGACGCGCTGGGGCGGCTGGAGGCGGCGCTGCGGGCTCGGACTGCGATGGTGGCCGATTAGGGCTCGGCCGCGGCGTGGGCTCTTGAACTGCGGCATTGAGGGAGGTGGGTTCGGGCGGGGTGGCGGGCTCGAACTGCGTGCAGTGAGGGAGTGGTTCGGGCGGGGTGGTCTCGCATCGTGGAAGGTCGCGGACCCTTTCGTGTGTCGTTGCGCCGCGGTCGCGGGTCGTGGGGTTGCTGACTCGCGGTATGCGTGCATTAGCAACCCCACTCGCTCGCTGAGCCGATCGTGCCGGCGGCGTGTTGCGCATCGCGGAAATCGCCCGCCCGCGGCAGGCCGACCACCCTCCCTACAAGCCCATCCCTTCGAGCACCGCCTCGAGCTCGTCCACGACGTCGCCGCCCAGCCGAACAGCGGCCCGCCCGTCGTAGGGCGTGGCGCTCCGCGTCACGATCGCCACGGCGCCGCCAGAAGTCAGCGTGATCTCGGGCAGCTCGGCCACCGGCCAGACCTCGAGCGAGGATCCGATGCAGAGCATCAGGTCGGCGCCCGCCGCCAGGGCCGAGGCGCGGCTCATCGCCGCCTCGTCGAGCAGCTCGCCGAACAGGACCACGTCGGGCTTGAGCGGTCGGCCGCAGTCGCAGCGCGGCACGCCGTCGGCGGCGGTCTCGAGCCGCGCGCGCGTCTCGGCGAGCGGGTAGCGGGAGCCACACGCCAGACATGAAGCGGTGGCGATCGAACCGTGGACCTCGATCACATCTTGAGACCCGGCGGCGGCGTGCAGGCCGTCGATGTTCTGGGTGATGACCGGGATGCCGAGCTGCGCCAGCGCGCGATGCGCCCCGTTCGGCTGCTTGCCCTCGAGCGTCGCGAAGCGCTGGCCGTAGAACGCCCAGAACCCCTCCGGATCGCGCCGCCAGGCCGAGATGTGGGCGACCTCCATCGGGTTCACGCCGGCCCACAGGCCGCTGCCCGGTGAACGGAAGTCGGGGATCCCGGACGGAACCGAGACCCCCGCCCCGGTAAGGGCGACGACCGACCCCGCCGAGCGGATCAGCCCGGCGAGGCGGTCGTGGTCGCTGCTCACCGGCCCTTGAACTCCGGCTTGCGCTTCTGCAGGAACGCGCCGATGCCCTCGCGCGCGTCCTCGGAGACGAAGACCTCGGTGAAGGCGGCCTTCTCCGCCTCGATGCCCTCGTCGAGGTCGCCGGCGTGCGAGACCTGCTTGATGCGCTCGAGCGCCACGGGCGCTTGGCCGGCGAACTTGCGCGCCCACGCCAGCGCGGCGTCGAACAGCTCGTGGTCGGCGACCAGGCGATTGACGAGCCCGAACTCGTAGGCCTCCTCGGCCGAGATCGGGTCGCCGACCGTGTTCATCTCGAGCGCCTTCGCCGGGCCGACGAGCCGCGGCAGCCGCTGCGTGCCGCCGAAGCCGGGGATGATCCCGAGGTTGACCTCCGGCTGGCCGAAGGAGGCGCTGTAGGCGGCCAGGCGCACGTCGCACGCCATCGCGATCTCGCAGCCGCCGCCGAGCGCGAGCCCGTTGACCGCCGCGATCGTCATGACCCGCGAGCGCTCCCAGGCGCGGAACAGGCCGTGCGCGCGGTCGAGCAGGTCCTTGCCGCCCGCCTCGTCCATCTGCGTGAAGGCCTTGATGTCGGCGCCCGCGCAGAACAGCGCCGGGTTCGGCGAGGCGACGATCATCGCCTTCACCCCACCGCCCTCGATCGCCTTCCACGCCTTCTCGAGCGCCTCGATGACGTTCGGGGCCAGCGAGTTGGCGGGCGGGTTGTCGAGCCACAGGATCGCCATGTCGCCGCGCGTGTCGAGCTTGACCGGCGACGTCTCCCAGCCGGCATCCGGCTGCGGGTAGGGATAGAAGCCCTGGCCGCTCTTGGCCCCCAGGCGCCCCTGCGCCACCAGCCGGCGCAGCACGAGCGGCGGCTCGAAGCCCTCGCCCCACGCCTGCTCGGCCTGCTCGAGCGCCGCCAGGACGTCGTCGAGGCCGCGGAAGTCCGCACGGGCGAACGGGCCGGGCACCATGCCGGTGCCCATCATCATCCCGAGGTCGATGTCGCGGACGCCCGCGATGCCCTCCTCGAGCACGAGGCAGGCCTCGACCAGCGCCTTGAGCTGGAAGCGGTCGGCGACCCGCTCGTCGATCTGCTGCGCGGTCTCAGGAGTGCTCATAGAAACCCTTCCCGGACTTGGCGCCGAGCTCGCCGCGCTCGACCATCTTCTCCATCCCGCGGTGCACGTAGAAGCGGTCGCCGTAGGCCTCGCGCATGTCGCGCGCGACCTTGACCACGGTGTCCAGGCCCGACATGTCGGCGAGCCGGAACGGCCCCATCGGCATCTGCGCCTTCTCGGTGATGAACTCGTCGAGCTGCTCGATGTCGACCCCGCTCTCGTCCTGATACCGCCAGAGCTCGCTGGCGGTGCTCATGAGGATGCGGTTGACCATGAAGCCCGGGCACTCGTGGCAGCGGACGGGCATCTTCTTGATCGCCTGGGCGAAGTTGGCGGCGGCCTGGGCGGTCTCCGGCGAGGTGTCGTCGCCCTCGACGACCTCGATCAGCCGCATGTAGGAGGCGGGCCAGAAGAAGTGGAAGCCGACGACCTGGTCGGGCCGGTCGGTGACGTCGCCGATCTCGGTGATCGACAGGCCGGAGGTGTTGGAGGCGAGGATCGCGTGGCCGGGGGTGGCCGCGTCGAGCTCCGCGAACACCGCGTGCTTGATCTCCATCTTCTCCGGCACGGCCTCGATCACGAAGTCGACGTCGCCGAACTCGCCGTAGTCGGTCGTCCCGGTGATCAGCGAGAGCGTCCGCTCGGCCTGGGCCGACGCCTCCTCCTCCGAGATCTTGCCCTTCTTGACGAGCTTGGCGGCCTGGCCCTCCGTGACCTCGCGCGCCTTCTGCAGTCCTGCGTCGACGAACTTCTGGTCGACGTCCTTGAGCACCACCGGGATCGCCGACGCGGCGATGACCTGGGCGATCTCGCCGCCCATCACCCCCGCGCCGACGACTCCTGCTTTGAATACGAACATGGCTCGACCTTAGCTGGTCGGGGCCGTGCGGCCGGTGAACCGGCGCTCGCGGACGTCGAACTCGAACACCACGCGATCGGACCAGAGCCGGTCCCGGCGCTGGTCAACATCGTGTGACTCAGACGTCGGCGCGCCGCTCGTGACCGAAGCGGATCAGCGTGCGGCGCAGCGAGTCGGTCAGCTCGCGGCGGATGAAGAGGCGGTCGAGCAGCGGCGTGAAGGCGTTGCGCTGCTTGAGCTCGTAGTCGAGCGTCAGCGTGACCTGGATCTCGTCGGCCCCGGCGACCTCGAACGTCACCGTCTGGGTGCCGCGCAGGCGCTCGTCCTCGATCTCGCGCGTCTGGCGGGTGCGCGCCTCGTATGCCGTCACCACCTCCTCCACGCGGCCTCGGCCGCGCGGCGGCGAGTCCCAGACCAGACGGGCGCCGACCTGCGGCCAGTCTCCCTCGAGCTTGGAGACGTGGCCGAAGCCGTCGACCCACGCCGCCCAGCGGTGGGGGTCGTACCACAGCTCCTCGGCCTCGATGATCCGGCCCGGAACGACCGCGGTCGCGCTCGCCTGCCTCGGCACGGGTGCGATTATCGCGCCTGACCGCCGTAGGGCCCTCGAGCCGTCCGCCTCGACACGTGACCTGCCGCGCGAGGTGGGCCTCGGCCGAGACCGCGGCCGAAGGGTATTTCGAGGTCGCGCGGCGGTTCTGCGGGCTGTAACGCGTAGGCGGCCGCGAAGCCCTGCCGCCAGCTCGCGTAGCGCGGCTCCCAGCCCAGCTCGCGCCGGGCCTTCGCATTCGAGGCAGCGCGCGAGTCGGTTCCCATCATGACGGCGACGTCGCCCGCCACAAGCCGCGCGAGCCAGCGCGGAACGTGGCGGGGCGGCTTGGCGCCGAGCGCCTGCGCGAGCACCGGCAGCCACTCGCGCACGGGGGCGGGCTCGTCGTCGACGATGTTGTAGATGCCGGGCAGGCCACGTTCGAGGGCGAGCACGGTGGCCGCGGCGGCGTCGTCGAGGTGGATCCACGAGGCGAAGCCGCCGCCGTCGCCGACGATCGGGAACTGGCGCTTGCGCACGGGCTCGATCAGGCCGTCGTTGGCGGCGCCGTAGAAGGCGCCGTACCGCAGGATGATCCCGCCCGCATCGGTGACCGTCTCGTCGAGATACCGCATCGCGGCGTGTGACTCGCGGGCGGCCGGCAGCGGGTTGGGATCGAGCGGATCGTCCTCGGTCTTGACCATCCCGCCCTCGCGCGCCTGGCGCATGCTGGCGAAGCTCTGGGCGACGAACCGGCGCGCGCCCACCTCGCGCGCGGCGGCCAGCAGCGCGTCCGTGCCCTCGGTGCGGAGCCGGTTCGTCGGCATGAAGGCGCGGTCCATGTTCCTCGAGAACTTCACGTCCCCCAGCGCGGTCGCCTGGTGGACGATCGCCTCGGGCTCGGCAGCGAGGACGGCCTCGCGAACGGCGCTCGCGTCGAGCAGGTCGAGTCTGATGGGCTGTGCGCCGCGCGCCCGCACGCGTTCGGCGTGGCCGGGCGACCTGTGGGTGCCGACCACCTCGTGGCCTCGGTCGATCAGCTGGGGGACGAGCCGGGAGCCGATGGCGCCGCTCGCGCCTGCCAGGAACACTCGCATCGTGGTTCTCCTTGTCACATCGGCGGGATGTCAGGGGTCTGCCTACATGACCCCCGACGGCGGAGAAACGTGACCGATGGACGAGGCCGACGAGCGATCAAGGGCGCTCCGGCATCGGCGCGTCGAGGAACGGCGGGATCATCGCCAGCAGCCAGTCGGCGCGGTCCAGGAGCCCGGACCCGGGCGGGACGAAGTGGCTCGTGCCGGGGAGCACCGCGAGTTGCGAGTCCGGCAGGCCGTGGAGGTCACCCATCACGCCGCCTCCCCGCAGCCGGAACAGCTCGACCGCGTGCTCGAGGCGGACGCCGTCGGAGTCGCCCAGGATGATCAGGGTCGGCGCGGCGATCGCCCGGATGTCGTCCCGCGGCCACGCGAACTCCGTCGTGTCGAGCGTCTTGAGCTTCTCGACCAGCTCGGGGAAGTCGCCCGGGTTGGGCGCGAGCCGGAGATACTCCTCCTCGATCGGCGACCCGGCGAACATCTCGGGCGTGATCGACGGGAACATCTCGAGCGCCTCGGGGGGCATGGCGTCGCTGGCGAACCCGGCCGACGCGAGAACGAGCTTTCGCACGAGCCCGGGGTGACGGATCGCCAACTGCAGTGCGATGCCACCGCCCATGCTGTAGCCCACGATGTCGGCGTTGCCGAGCTCCAGGTGCCGCATCAGCGCCGCCGTGTCGTCCGCCATCCGCTCGTACGTGATCGGGCGATCGACGTCGGCCGTGCGCCCGTGTCCCTGCTGCTCGACCGCGATCACCCGTCTCGATTCGGCCAGTCCGGCGAGGATCGGGCCCATCGAGTCGACCGTCATGTAGGCGCCGTGCAGGAGTACCAGCGGCGACCCCTGCCCGTGGATCTCGTAGTACATGTCGAGGTCGTCGATCGGTGCGTAACCCGTCTGCGCGGCACTGCTCGGCATCTCGTCTCCTTGTGCTCGTGAGGCCGGGATTCTGATCGATCAGGGTCGCGCTCGGGGATCGACGCGGGTGACCCTAGGGTCATTCCGGATTGGCACGCCTGGCGCCCTGCGGAAGCCTCTTGTTCATCGCCAGGATGAGCCACCTACCCCGAGACGACCCGTGCCGCCGCGGCTCACGCGGCCTAAGGTGTCCAGATGACCTGGGCCAACCTCAGCACGCTGCCACTGACCGTCGAGTCGTACGAGTTCGAGCGGCTCTCAGCCACCGTCGCGCACGGCTGGGAGCGGGTGACGACCAAGGTCCACCTGCGCGGCGGCGGCGCGGACGGGATCGGCGAGGACGTCTCGCCGTTCGAGGACGAGGCGGACACCCTGCATGCCACCGGGCCGGCGCTGCCGCTGGCCGGCGACTGGACGCTCGGGTCGTTCTGCGCTCAGCTCGCGGAGCTGGACATGTGGCCGGTCGAGCCGCGGTGGGACATGGCGCGGCGGTGGCGCAACTGGGCGTTCGAGTCCGCCGCGCTCGACCTGGCGCTCAACCAGGCCGGCCGCCCGCTGCACGAGGTCCTGGGCCGCGAGCCGCGCCCGCTGCGCTTCGTCAACTCGCTCGGCCTCGGAGATCCACCGACCTTCGACCCGATCCGCCGCCGGCTCGAGCGCCATCCCGGTCTGGGCTTCAAGGTCGACGCAACGGCGGCCTGGACGCCCGAGCTGGTCGACGAGGTCGCCGCCACGGGCGCGGTCGAGATCGTCGACTTCAAGGGCCAGTACGGCCTCGAGACCGGCGAGCTGCCGGAGCTCCTCGCCATGTACGAGCGCGTCATCGCGGCGTTCCCTGACGCGCTGCTGGAAGACGCGCACGACCTGCCCGAGGTCACGGCGCTGCTCGAGCCGCAGGCGCACCGCATCTCATACGACGCGCCGATCCAGACAAAGGACGACCTGGACGCGACCCCGCTCGCACCGCGCGCGGTCAACATCAAGCCGTGTCGCGTCGGGGACCTGCGGTCGCTGCTCGACGTCTACGCCGCGGTGGAGGAGCGCGGCCTGATCACGTACGGCGGCGGCATGGGCGAGCTGGACGTCGGACGCGGCCAGATCCAGCTGCTGGCCTCGCTGTTCCACCCGGACGGGCCGAACGACGTGGCACCCGGCGGCTACAACCTCGACACGCCGGCGGCGGATCTCCCGCCGAGCCCGCTGCCGGCCGACCCGGCGCCGACGGGCTTCAGGAGGCGCTAGCCGAGGGCCTTGACCGGCGGGCGGTACTTGGCGCCGGTGCGCTCGCCGCAGAGCAGGACGGCAAGGCGGACGAGATCACGCTGGCTGGTGTTGGGCGGGAGCGACATGCCGGTAGCTTCGGGCTTCGAGGCCCTCGCAACCATGGGGCGACCCCCTCGATTCCGCGCGGGCACCCCCCTGAGCGTGAGGGGGTAACCCGTACCCCTCACCAGACGTTCGACAGGCCTGCGGCGACGGCGAAGCCCAGCACCGTCACGAGACCGCCCGCGCGGCCGGCCTTTATGGATGCCTCCGGGATCATCGAGTCGATCAGCATCACCAGCAGGGCGCCGGCGGCGAAGCCGTCGATCGCGGCCTGGAGCTCGCCGCCGGTGACGTCGGCGATGGCGAAGCCGATCGGGCTCGCGAGCGCGCAGCCGACCGCGATCAGCGTCCACAGCCGCCGGATCCCCGCGCGATGGATGCCGGCGGCCCGCATGGCGCTGGCGGAGCCGATCGCCTCCGGCAGGTTGGAGACGAAGATCGCCGCCAGCAGCCCCACGCTCACGCCCTCACCGGCCGCGAGGCCGAGCCCGAGCACCATCTGCTCCGGGATGCCGTCGAGGAAGGCCCCCACGGCCAGCGCGTCGCCGCCGCCGCGGTCGAGCGCGCGGTCGGCGACGTAGTAGGTGAGGGCGCCGAGCGTGAGGCCGGCCGCGAGCGCCGCGCCGCCGCCGACGCGGCCGCCCTCGAGGGCGAGGTCGAAGCTGACCGCGCTGATCAGCGCGCCGGCTCCGAACGCGAGCACGAGCCCGACCACACGATCGGGCCACGGCCGCACGAGCCCGATGACAGCGCCGAGGATCAGCGAGGAGGCGGCCAGCGCGCCCCATCCGAGTGCCTCGAGCATCGCGGAGATTCTCCACGGAGCCCCGGCGTCAGGCGTAGGCTCGTGTCATGAACGCGATCGTCGTCGGAACGGACGGCTCGGCAGGCGCCGAGGCGGCCGTGCGGAAGGTCATCGACATCGCCCGCGGCAGCGGCGCGACCGTGCACGTCGTGTGCACCTACCCCGGCCGCTCCACGCTCGAGCGGATCGGGCTGACGGCCAAGCAGGATCCGGTGGACATGCGCGGCGTGGCCGCCGACGTGGTCGCGCGCGACGAGCGGCGCTTCCTGGAGGCCGGGTTCACGGTCGAGAAGCACGTGCGCGAGGGCGACGCCGCGCACACGCTGATCAACGTCGCGGAGGAGCAGGGCGCCGACCTCATCGCCGTCGGCGCCCGCGGCCACGGCGCGCTGCGCCGGTTCGCGCTCGGCAGTGTGTCGGCGAAGCTCTCACACAACACGCCGACGAGCCTGCTGATCGTGCGCGAGGACTAGCCCAGGAGTTCGACGCCGACAGGAGTGTCAGTCGGTGCGCACGTGAAGCGGCGCGTGACCGCGCTTGCCCGCCGGCTCGACGATGCCGATCGTGCGCAGGCAGTACAGCGTGCGCTGCGCGAGCAGCGTGCTGCAGCGGAGAAGATCCGCGAGCTCGCTGGTGGTGAACGGCTCGACCGGCAACGCCGGCAGCACCGCCAGGATGTCCTGCGGCGTACGCAGCACAACCTGGTCGAGCACATCGACCATCCGCCGCTCGCCCGGATCGCGAGTGCGACCGCGAACGGTCGCCGGCTGCGAGCGGCGGATGTGATCCTCACGCAGCAACAGCACCTCGATCGTGAGGTTCGGGTGGGTCAGCAGCGAGGGGAACGCGACCAGCTTGTCGAACACCGCCACGGCCGTCGCGCGCTTCGGCGAGCGGCGGACGCCGAGCACCTGGCCGTGCTCATCGACCCGGACGATCCGGCGCTCGGCCGCGACCGGGTAGACGATCCGGATGCGGTGCTCGTCGAGCAGCGCGTCGAGCTTCTTGCCGAGCGCGCCGAAGCCGCCCGTCTGCACCTCCACCAGCTCGCCGTCGCCACGGACGAGGTCGATCACGAACCGTCCGACCGGCACCTCGAGGCGGTCGCCCGGCTCCGCAAGCGCCGCCTTGACCGCGGCGTGCAGCGGGCCCTCACGCATCACCCCGATGCTCGACACGGCCGCAGAGGCTAGATGGCGACTCCGATGCTGCTCGCGTTGTCAGCGCGCCGGCGGGCGCTCAGGCCGTGGCGGGCTCCTCGATCCGCCGCGGCAGCAGCGTCTCGCGGGCGATCACGAGCCGCTGGATCTGCGACGTGCCCTCGTAGAGCTGCATGATCTTGGCGTCGCGCATCAGCTTCTCGACCGGGTAGTCCTTGATGAAGCCGTAGCCGCCGTAGACCTGCACCGCGTCGGTCGTGACCTCCATCGCGGCGTCGGCCGCGAAGCGCTTGGCGTGCGAGGACTCGAGCGTGTTGCGGCCGCCCTGGTCGAGCAGAACCGCGGAGTTCCAGGTGGCCAGGCGCGAGAGGTGCACCTTGGTCGCCATGTCGGCGATCATGAACTGGATCGCCTGGTGCATGGCGATCGGCACGCCGAACTGGATCCGCTCCTTCGAGTAGTTGGTCGCGAACTCGAAGGCGGCGCGGGCGATGCCGGTGGCAATGGCCGCCACGCCGGGGCGCGTGCGGTCGAGGGTCATCATCGCGATCTTGAAGCCCTTGTTCTCCTCGCCGATCAGGTGGTCGGCGGGGATCTCGGTCTCGTTGAAGGTGATGGTCGCGGTGTTGGAGGCCCGCTGACCCATCTTGTCCTCCTTCTTGTCCACCGTGACCGTCTCGTCGCGGGGGACGATGAAGCAGGAGATCCCGCGGTGGCCGGCCTCCTTGTCGGTCTTCGCGTAGACCGTGAAGAAGTCGGCGTAGCCGCCGTTGGTGATGAAGCACTTGGAGCCGTTGATGACGTACTTGTCGCCCTTGCGCGTCGCGGTCGTGCGCATGCCGGACACGTCGGAGCCGGCGTCGGGCTCGGTGAGACAGAACGAGGCGAGCTTGTACTCCTCGGTCAGCATCCCGAGGTACTGCTTCTTGAGCTCCTCGGAGCCGGCCAGCCCGAGCGGCGCGGTGGCGAGGCCGTTGGCGCCGATCGAGGTCGCGATGCCGGAGCAGCCCCAGGAGAGCTCCTCCTCCACGATCGCCCCCTCGAGGTAGCTGAGGCCGGGTCCGCCGTACTGCTCCGGGGTGTGGCCGTTCATCAGGCCGAGCTCCCAGGCCTTGCGCAGGATCTCCTCGGGCCATGTCCCGTCGCGGTCGTACTCCCAGGCGACGGGCCGGATCTCCTTCTCGGCGAAGTCGTGCGCCATCTCCCGCAACGCCCTCTGCTCGTCTGTAAGCGTGAAATCCACCACGGTTCTGGCTCCCAGATTGACTAGTCAGTCAACAGCTCTCTCAAGGGTACTCGCGTCGGGCCGACCGGACAACAGCGAACCGTCCTGCCTGGCCGAATGGACGGCCCGCAACAATGTCTGCTCATGGGCGAGACGTTCGCGATCGTCCTCTTCGTCGTCGTCGGCGTGGCCGTCGTGGCGGCGATCTGGGCGCTGGTGACGAGCGGCGGCTCCTACGACGACATCGGGGGCGGCCGGATGGCGCTCGACCGCCGCGAGGCGACGCCCGCCGAGCGCGAGACCGAGATCCGCCAGATGCTCCAGGCGCGCAACACGCTGCGCGAGGCCCGCGGCGAGGCGCCGCTCGATGTGGACGACGAGCTGCGGGCGCTCACGGCGCCCGACGACCCCGAGCTGCGCGAGGAGGTCCGCACGCTGGTGGAGGCGACCAACGCCCGGCGGGTGGCCCGCGGCGAGCAGCCACTCGACGTCGAGGCCGAGGTCGACCGGCGCCTGCGCGAGCTCGGGTGACCCGCGCGCCTGAGCCGGAGGGGAGAATCCGCCGGTCCTTCGTGCGGTAATCCTCACCCCGCGGACGCATGGTGGCCCGGCGGTCGCGGGGCCCGGGCGCTGGCACGCTTGTGACATGCCCGCACGAATCGCAGCCATGGTCGCGGCCGGTCTCGCCGGTCTGCTCTCGCTCGGCCTGCTCGCCGCCGGGGGTCTGCTGCTGTGGGGCGACTCTCAGAAGGACGACCAGGGATATCTCTCGACGCGGAGCGAGCGCTTCGCGACCAACACCTACGCACTCGCCACCGACAACTTCGACATCGACCTCGACGGAGCGGACTGGATCGTCGATCGCGACAACTTCGGCAAGGTCCGCCTGACCGTCGACCCCAACGCCTCCAAGCCGGTGTTCGTCGGCGTGGCGCGGACGGCCGACGTGTCGCGCTACCTCTCCAAGGCAGGCCACGAGCTCGTCACCGACGTCGACTACTCGCCGTTCAGCGCCGACTACCGCCGACTCGGCGGCGACGGCAAGCCCGCGCCGCCCGCCGACCAGCGCTTCTGGGAGGCGTCCGCCCACGGCTCCGGCCGCCAGACCGTCACCTGGGACGTCGACGACGGCGACTGGTCGATCGTGGTCATGAACGAGGACGCCTCGCGCGGCGTCGACGTCGGCGTCAAGGCCGGCGCCGAGCTCGGCTTCCTCTCCTCGGTCGGATGGGGCGCGCTGATCTCCGGCCTGATCGTGCTGTCGTTCGCGGCCCTGCTCGCCGTGCTCGGCATCCGCCAGCGCCCGCGCGAGGCCGTGCCCGCCTAGGCTCATCGCGCGCGGCGGTCGTCGGCTCGGGCTCGTCGACGGCCTCCTCGCCGTTGCCCCCGACCGACGTCCGCTCGCCGCGCTCGGCGCGCTTGGCGTCGGCCTCGGGATCGCGCGCGTCGGCGATCAGCGAGGCGGTGATGCCGATCGCGAAGGCGGCCGCGACGATTCCGAGCGACGCCACGGGGCCGACCTTGTAGATGTCCTCGATCAGGAGCTTGACCGCCACCAGCGCCAGCACCAGCGCGATCGTCTCGTCGAGGTAGCGGAAGCGGCGGATCAGGCCCTCGACGAGCACGAACAGCGCGCGCAGGCCGAGCAGGGCGAAGATGTTCGCCATCCAGATCAGCACCTCGTCGCGCGTGATCGCGAAGGCGGCCGGGATCGAGTCGATCGCGAACGCGATGTCGGCGGCCACGATCGCGGCCAGGCAGACGAAGATCGGCGTCGCGTAGCGCTTGCCGTCGATCCTCGTGAACCAGTGGTGCCCGTGGAACTCGCTCGACACCGGGAAGAGCTTGCGCACGCCGCGCACGATCAGGTTCTTGTCGGGGTCGACGTTCTCCTCGACGCCGCGCAGGATCCGCCACGCGAGCACGAGCAGCAGCACGCCGAGGAGGTAGATGACGGGGTGGAACGTCTCGATCAGCGCGACGCCGCCGAGGATGGCCAGGCCGCGCAGCACGAGCGCCGCCACGATGCCCCAGAACAGCAGGTTCGCCCGGTGCTCCTCGGGCACGCCGAAGTAGCTGAAGAGCAGCAGGAAGACGAACAGGTTGTCGAGCGACAGCGAGCGCTCGATGAAGTAGACGGTCGTGTAGGTGATCGCGTCGTCGGCGTTCGACAGCACCCACACGACGGGGGCCACGAGCAGCGCCACGACGAGCCAGCCGATCGACCAGTACACGCCCTCGCGGAACGTCGGCTCGCGGTTGCGCGCGAACAGCTTGAGGTCGACGGTCAGCAACACGACCGTGACGCCGGCGAGGACGAGCCACGGCCCGGGCCCGCTGAAGAATGCGAACGTCATTCGACGAAGAAGAAGACCACGCCCAGCACGACATACACAGCTAGCAGCTGGAGGCCTTCGAACCAGGTCGATTCACCCTCCTGCGTGACCTGGTTGGCGATCAGGATGGCCATGACGATGGCGCCGAGCTCGAGCCCGTTGAACACGAGCGCCATCGGGAACGGGCCGACGAAGAAGGACAGCAGGACCAGCACCGGCGCGGCGAACAGGGCGATCTGGGCGCTCGAGCCGATCGCGATGTTGACCGCGAGATCCATCTTGTCGCGCGACGCGAAGTAGATGGCGACCCAGTGCTCGGCGGCGTTGCCGACGATCGCCACCACGATCACGCCGACGAAGAACGGCGACAGGCCGATCGACTCCGACGCCTCGGTGATCGAGCCGACGAGGATCTCGGACATCACGCCTACAGCGATACCCGCGAGCGCCAGCGCGATGACGGCCTTTCGGACCGACCACGCCTCGCCGACGTGGTCCTCCTCGCCGTGCTCCGGGTTGAACAGGTCCTTGTGGGTGCGCAGCGAGAACAACAGGCCGGCGGCGTAGGAGGCCAGCAGCACGACCGCCACGACCAGCGACATCTGCTCGAGCTCGGACGGGAACTGCTCCGCCGTGTCGGTCGGACGTGGCAGCGCACCGCCGATGACGAGCTCGTAGATGGCCGGCATGATCAGCGCCACCACGGCGAGCAGCAGCATCAGCGACTGCGCGCTCGCCGCCGTGCGATCGAACGTCTGGCGCTCGCGCTTGAGGCCGCCGACCAGCATCGCGGCGCCCATGACGAGCAGGATGTTGCCCAGGATCGAGCCCACCAGCGAGGCCTTGACGACCTCCTGGAGCCCTTCGTTGAGGGCGAAGAAGGCGATGATGAGCTCGGGCGCGTTGCCGAAGGTGACGTTGAGGAAGCCGCCGATGCCGGGCCCCGAGCGCGCGGCCAGCTCCTCGGTGGCGCGACCCATGAGGGCGGCGGTCGGAATCACGCCGAGCGCCGAGGTGACGAAGATCAGCGTCGCGCTCGCGTGCGAGACCTCGAGCACGATCGCCACCACGATGAACGGCACGAGCAGGTACGGCCAGCCCTCGCCGCTGAGCAGGAACCGCCGTAGGTTGAAGGAGGCCGGCGCCTGGCTCACCGCAAGGATTATGCGGCGTCGGCCGCTACGGGGTCGTCAGAAGGTCCGCGCACTTGCGGACCTTCTCGTTGTCGCCGTCCGCCTGCGCCACGCAATCGGCGTACTCGTCGACGTTCGGCTGGTCGCCGCCGCCGGCGGCGCCTCCGAGGGCGCCCAGGTCACCGAGCCCGAACCCTTCGATCTGGGTCAGCAGCTCCTCGAACGGCTTGGCGTCGTCGGGCGCCTCGATCGTCTGGGCCTCATTGACCTCCTGCAGCTGGAGGTCGAACCGCACGTCGACCGTCCCACCGGCCTCGGGCGCGGTGAGGCTCAGCGTGACCACGATGCGCCGCAGGATCTTGTCCTCGGCGCCCGTGTGGATCTCCACGCTGAGGTCGTCGATCGCCTCGGCGGTCTGGCGCTTCTCCGCCTCCGTGAGCTTGTCGGGGATCTGCTCGGAGCCCTGGACGCCGAGCGCCCGGACCTTCTCGAGCGCGCCGTTGACGTCGTCGAGCAGCTTCGGCACGTCGACGTCGCCGGTGATCTTGATCGTCTCGGTGTCGCCGACCTTCGACTCGCCCTCGTTGCGGGCGTTGGTCAGCCAGCGCCGCGGGTCGATGCCGAGCGTGGCGAGCGACTGATCCTGGCCGCCGGAGGACTCCTTGGCCGCCTGCTCGTAGCCCGCCTTGAACTGCTCGTAGACCAGGCCCGCGATCTCGTACGTGGTGTCGCCGATCGTCACGAACCCCGCCTCGGGAGTGGTGATCACGCCGCCGGACAGGCTCTGGGCGCCGCCCTCGAGGGAGGCGTCGAGGTCGAGCTGCGGCAGCCGCCCCTTACCTTCGCTCTGGAACGGGCCGGAGACGCTGACCTTCAGCGGCTGGGCCTGGTCTTCGGACGAGACGTCGAGCGCCACGCTGATGCGGCCGGACTCGATCGCCTTGCCGCCGGCGAAGGTCTCGTCCAGCAGCGTGTCGACGTCGGTGCTCGAGTCGGCCGCCTCGTCGCTGCCGCAGCCGGCCACGAGACCGAGCGCGAGGAGGGCGACGAGCAGTGATACGAGGGTGCGCGCAGACATGGCAATCGTGGGTGCAGCGCCTACCTCGCCGCAACTTCGAGCCTAGCATCGGGGTCTTACTACTCGTGCCAGTCGGTCGTACAGTCCTGCTCGCCCTGCTCACCCTGCTCGTCTGCGCCGCCCCGGCGGCCGCCGAGGACGTGCTCGTGCTGGGCAAGGACGGGCGCGTCCACGGGCGCGAGGACAGTTTCCTGCGCGAGACCGACCTGGCCACGCCGCGCGCCGGCGCGCTCGCCGCCCGATCGTCACGCGGCCGCGTGGTGGCCGGCGTGGCCGCGCGCAAGAAGAAGCGCACCGTGATCGGCGAGCTCAAGCGGCTGCGCGACGCCGGCAGCATCACCCCCGAGGACTACGCGCTCCGGCGCGCCGTCTACGAGGACGTCAAGCGCGGCACGCGCCGGCTCTCCGGCGTGCGCGAGACGATCATGCGCTCGGTCGTGGCGACGGTCGACGACATCGCCGCGCGGGGGGAGCTCACCGCCAGCCGGCTGCATCCGCTGTGGCTGACGCTGGAGCGCAACCTCGAGTGGTGGCGGGAGGGCTCGCTGCCGGCCTCGGGGCGGCGCGTCGAGTTCGCGGGCTCCGAGCTGGTCTGGCAGTACTACCCCGGCTCCGGCCTGCAGCTCCAGATGCTCGCCAACTTCGGCAAGCTGAACGGCCTCTGGGGCGGGCGCGAGAACGATCGCCTGGCCTTCATGCTCGACGAGCTGCTGCCGCTGGCCGCCGAACGCGCCGGCGGGCTGGCGTGGGAGTACTACTTCAGCTTCGGCGGCGGCCGGCCGCCGTGGGTGTCCGGCCTCGCGCAGGGCACGGCGGTGCAGGCGCTGGCGCGCGCCGCCACGCGGCTGAAGCGCCAGGCGGACGTGCTGCCGGTCGCCCAGCGGGCGCTCGCGATCTTCGACGCGCCGACGCCGCAGGGCGTGCGCGTGCCCGCCGAGCACGGCAACCACTACGCGATCTACTCGTTCGCGCCCGATCTGCGGGTGCTCAACGGCTTCATCCAGTCGCTGATCGGCCTGCACGACTACGCGCGGCTGTCGGGCGACCCGCACGGGACGGCGCTGTTCGCGGCGGCCGAGCCCGAGGCGCGCCACGAGGTCCCGCTGCATGACACCGGCGCATGGTCGCTGTACTCGCGCGGCAGCTCGACGCGGGAGTCCGACCTCGGCTATCACGATCTGCTGCAGGGCTTCCTCGAGGGCCTGTGCCGCCGCACCGGCGGCGAGGTCTACTGCACCACCGCCGAGAACTTCGTCGCCTACAAGGCGCAGCCGCCGGCGGTCGCCGTCGAGCCGCGCCGCCTGCGCGGCGGCAAGCCGGGCCGCGTGGCCTTCGAGCTCTCGAAGATCTCGAACGTGTCGCTGCGCATCACGCGCGGGACGAAGCTGGTGGAGACGCGCCCGTTCGGGGTGGTCGGCTACGGCAGGCGGACCTTCGGCTGGGACGTCCCGCGCCGGCGCGGCGACTACACGGTCCAGCTCGACGTCCGCGATCTCGCGGGCAATGCGGCCTCGGCCCAGGCCGTGGTGACGGTGCTGAAGGCCAAGCGCAAGCAGCGCCCGTAGGATTCCGGGGCTTGCCTCCTCGGATCATCCTCTACACCGGCAAGGGCGGGGTCGGGAAGACCTCCGTGGCCGCCGCCACCGCCCGCCGCAGCGCCGCGGCCGGCGCGCGCACGCTCGTCCTCTCGACCGATCCCGCGCACTCGCTCGCCGAGTCGCTCCAACTCGCGGTGCGCGGCGAGCCGACCGAGGTCGGCGGCGGCGTGTGGGCGCAGCAGGTGCAGGCGCAGGATGAACTCGAGCAGAACTGGTCCGCTGTGCAGGCCTGGCTCGGCGGCGTGCTGGCCGAGCGCGGCGTCGAGCGGATCGCCGCCGAGGAGCTGACCGTGCCGCCCGGGGCCGACGAGCTGTTCTCGTTGTTGCAGCTCAAGCGCCACGCGGAGTCCGGCGAGTGGGACGCGATCGTCGTCGACTGCGCGCCGACCGGCGAGACGCTGCGTCTGCTCTCGTTCCCGGATGCCGCGCGCTGGTGGCTGGACCGCGTGCTCGGCCGCGAGAACGCGCTGCTCTCCGCCGCCCGGCCTTTGGCGCGGGCGTTCTTCGACCTGTCGCTGCCGGACGAACGCGTGATGGAGGACGTCCAGCGGCTCGTACGCAACCTGATCGCCATGCACGAGCTGCTGCGCGACGCCTCGCGCGTGACGATCCGGCTCGTCACCACGCCCGACCGCATGGTCGTCGCCGAGGCGATGCGCACCTTCACGTATTTGAATCTCTACGGCTACCTGTGCGACGCGGTGGTCGTCAACCGCGTGTTCCCGTCGGACGTCGGCGAGTATTTCGGGGCGTGGCGGTCGGTCCAGGCCGAGCAGCTCGCTCTGGTGGAGTCCGGCTTCGCCCCGGTGCCGGTGCTGCGGGCGCCGTACTTCGAGCAGGAGGTGCTGGGCGCCGAGATGCTCGACCGCCTCGGGGACGCGCTGTTCGAAGGGCGCGATGCCGCCGCCGTGCTGCACGACCGGCTGGCGCAGGAGCTGGACCTGGACGGCTCGCGCGCCGAGCTGCGGCTCGACCTGCCGTTCGTGAGCAAGGGCGACGTGGCGCTGAAGAAGATCGGCCTCGAGCTGGTGGTGCGGGTCGACGGGTACCGGCGCACGATCGTGCTGCCGGGGGCGCTGGCCGGCTTCAAGCCGACCTCGGCCAAGCTCGCCGGGGGGTCGCTGGTCGTGGGGTTCGAGGGTGGCTGAGCCCGACCACCTGCGGCAGCAGTACGAGGAGGCGGAGCGGCTCGTGCGCGAGGCCCAGCGCGCCGCCGAGGCGGCCGCCGCGCGCGAGGTCCCGCCGATGGGCTGGAGCGTGCCGGGCGAGGATGCGCCCCCGGGGCCGGCCTTCGACCTTGCGCAGCTGACCGCGCTCGTGGAGTCGCTGCGCGGCGCCGTCCCGCCCGATCTGGCGCGCCGGCTGGCCGACGCCCTGCGCGAGCTGCTGCTCGCCGTCCGCGCGGTGCTCGACTGGTACATCGCCCGGCTCGAGCCGCCGCCGCAGCCGGACTCGGACGTGCAGGACATCCCGGTCGAATGACAGACTTGGAGCCAGTGCCGGAGCGCACCTGGATCCTGACCGGCAACGGGGTGTGAGCGCGCTCACACGCTTGCGCGAACTGCCGCCCGAACTGCGCAACGCGGGCATCGCGGCGGCTGCCCTGGTACTGACGCTGTTCCTGCCCTGGTACACGCAGTCCTACGTGCCCGAGGGCTCGCGCGAGTTCGTCGAGCGCAACGTGAGCGCGTTCGGCGTCTTCAGCTTCGTGGAGGCGGCGGTGCTCCTGGTCGCGGCCGGCGTCCTGTTTCTCGTATGGGCGCGCAGCGAGCAGAAGGGCTTCCACCTGCCGGGCGGCGACGGCACCGCGATCGCGCTGGCCGGGGGTTGGGCGGTGCTGCTGATCGTCTGGCGGCTGTTCGACAAGCCGGACTCTCCGGATCCGAGCACCGACTATGGCCTGCAATGGGGCATGGTCGGCGCCCTGGCCGCCGCCGTCGCCCTGCTGATCATGGGCCTGCGAGTGCGCGCCGCCCACCGGCCCGAGCCGCCGAATCCGGCGGCCGAGGAGGGCGCGCCGCCGCCGAGCGGTCCGCGCCCACCGCGCCGCCGCGCCGACCCGGCCGCGGTCACCGAGGTGATCGGCGAGCGGCCGGACTGGTCGGGCGAGCCGCCCGAGGCGCCGGGGCGGGCGCGGCCGGCCGAGCCGGAGGAGCCGCCGACGCGCCGGATCGCAGACGACGAAGAGCCGTCTACTCGGCGTCTTCCCGACGACCGTGAGGCGCCGACCCGCCGGCTCGACGAGGGCGACCGGTTGTTCTGACGAACTGCGGCTGGGTAAGGAGGCGAGGGGATCGGCGCCGCGCCCTGCCGATTGATGGGTTTGTTCCCTCCACGGGCACAAACCCGACAATCGGCGCCGAATGATGGGTTTGTCAGCCTGAGCTGGACAAAGTCATCACGCGACCCGCGCGGGCCTCGATCCCGCCCCCTCAATGCCGCAGTTTCGAGCCCTCAGGCAGCGCGAGCGGCGAGGCCCTCGGCCCGCGCCTCGGCGGCCTGCACCAGCTCGGCGACGACCTCGGCGAGCCGCTCCTCGACCTCGGGATCGTCGAGCCGGCCGTGGGAGAAGCGCTCGTCGGCCTCGGGCACCGGCAGCTCGATGTCGAGCACTCGCGCGCCGATCGTGCTGAGCACCTTGCGGCCTTCGGCCTGCGCCCAGACGGCGCCGAACATGCCGGTCGAGGCGCCGATCACCGCCGCGGGCTTGCCGCGCAGCGGGTTGGTGGCGTGCGGGCGCGAGGCCCAGTCGAGCGCGTTCTTGAGCACGCCCGGGAGCGACGCGTTGTACTCGGGGGTGGCGATGAGGACGGCGTCGGCCGTCTCGATCGCCTCGCGCAGCTCCCGCACCGGCACGGGCCCGAAGTCGAGATCGTCGTCGGCGTCGTACGGCGGGATCGCCTTCAGGCCGTCGAAGATCTCGAGCGAGGCCCCGGGCGGCAGCACGTCGGCCGCCGCCCGGAGGAGCACGGAGTTGTACGAGTCCGCGCGCAGCGACCCGGAGATGCCGAGGACTCGCATCGAACTAGCCCTGGACGAGCTCGAGGTCGACGGACAGCGTGACGTCGTTGGCCAGCATGAACCCGCCCTTGGGCAGCGGCGCGTTCCAGTTGAGACCGAACTTGGTGCGGTCGACGATGGTCTCCAGGTGGAGGCTGACCTTGGTGTTGCCGAACGGGTCCTCGACCGGGCCGGCGATCGTGCCCTGTGCGGTGACGCGCTCGGTGTGGCCCTTGAGGGACAGGTCGCCGGTGACGGTGACGGTGTCGCCGTCGATCGCGATGTCGGCCGACTCGAAGGTGATGCGCGGGTACTGCTCGCCGTCGAAGAACTCCGGCGACTGCAGGTGCGCGGCGAGGTTCTCGTCCTTGACGACGACGGTGTCGACGGGCACCGAGCCCAGGAGGCGGGCGCGACCGTCCTCGTCGACGCTCAGCGTGGCGTCGAAGGCCGCGAAGCTGCCGCGGAAGGTCGCGAGCATGTGCTTGACGGCGAAGCCCGTCGTCGAGTGGACGGGATCGGACGTGTAGGTGCCGGCCGGCAGGGCCGTGGCGATGGCGGTCATGAGTTGCGTTCCCCTTTGATCAGGTACGGACCGGACTGCGGTCCGTTTACGTGACGAGAGGTAATGTAGCACACGATCCGGACTGCGGTCCGGTTCTATACTCGAGGTCATGTCGGTTACGGTCAGCACGCCGATGCACGAGCTTCCGGTCATCCAGGAGGAGGTCCCCCTCCGTGCTGACGCCGCCCGCAACCGCGACAAGGTCCTGGCCGCCGCGGAGCGCCTGTTCGCCGAGCACGGGCCCGATTGCGTGTCGATGGACGCCGTGGCCGCGGAGGCCGGCGTCGGCAAGGGCACGCTGTTCCGCGGCTTCGGCGACCGCGCCGGCCTCGTGCTCGCGCTGCTGACCGAGCAGGAGCGCCGCCTGCAGGAGGACATCATCCGCGGCCCCGCCCCGCTCGGCCCCGGCGCGCCGCCGGTCGAGCGCCTGATCGCCTTCGGCGAGCGCCTGTTCGAGCACTTCACCCAGCACGGCCCCCTGATCGCCGCCGCCGAGAAGGGCGCCATCCGCTACCGCTCGGCGCCGTTCGCCTTCTACCGCATGCACGTGCAGATGCTGGTCCGCGAAGCGGCGCCCGACGCCGACTGGGAGTACTTCGCCGACGCGCTGATGGCGTCGCTGCGAGCCGACCACGTGGCCTATCTGCGCAGCGTGCGCGAGCTGCCCGAGGACCGCCTGGCCGCCGGCTGGGCCGACCTCGTCAGGCGCCTGCTCGGCTGACCAGGTCGTCGAGGATGCGCGGCATCTGCTGGACGAGCGAGATGTGACCCTCGTCGTCGTGCAGGTGCGCCCGCGCGCTCGGCACGTGGGCCGCCAGCCACTCGCCGTGCGCGAACGGGACCATGCGGTCGTGCGCGCCCTGCCAGATCGACACCGGCACCGTGATCGCGGCCAGGTCGAAGCCCCACGGCTTCACGAAGGCCAGGTCGTCGTCGTACCAGCCGGCGGTGCCCGCCGACAGTGCGCGCCGAAGCATCCGCGCCACCGCCTCCCCGAACTCCCCGGTCAGTGCACCACGGTCGACGTCGTCGACGAGCCCACCGAGCGACGCCGCGATCTCGTCCCCGGTCACCTGCGCGAGCTCGGCCGCGTCTGCGTCGAGGAAGGCCTGGAGCTCGTCGCCGGACCGCACTGCGGCGCCGAACTCCTCGACGTTCTCGGGCCCCATCCCCGCGAGGAACTCGAGCCCCTCGGCCTCGAACGGCGCGACGCCGGCCAGGATCGTCGCCGCCTCGCAGCGGTCGCCCAGCAGCGCCGCGCACGCGAGCGCATGCGGGCCGCCACCTGACCACCCGATTGTCAGGAAGCGATCGAGTCGGAGGTCATCCAGGATCGCGGCCACGTCGGCCGCGGCGTCGCCCACGCTGCGACCCTCGTGGCGCGACGAGCCGGCGTAGCCCGGCCGCGCATACGCGACGAGCTGCCAACCGCGCTCGTCGAGGGCGTCGGTCAGCAACGGGAACTCGTCGGGCGCGTTCGGAGTGCCGACGTGGAGTACCACCACGCGGCCATCCGGCGGGCCGTGCCGCATGACCTCGAGGTCGCGGCCATCCACGGCCTGAACGATCAGCCGGTCAGCCGTCACTGAGATAGATCCCGAGCGGCAGCAGCAGCGTGGCGACGAGGATCATCCCGATCCCCGTCGCGACCACCGTGCGCGACTTGTAGATGTGGCCGGTCACCCCGATCACGAACCCGAGCCCCATCAGGGCGATGAACGGCAGCGGGTCGGGGTCGAACACGCTGGCGAGCATCCCACAGCGTGGGTACCCTGATCTCCGATGAGGGGGCCGGTCGTCGTTGCCAGCGCGCTGCTCATGCTCGCGGCGGCGCCCGCCGCGAGCGCCGACGTGACGATCGGCAGCACGCTTGCCGCGAGCGCCGACTGCCGCGGTCGAGCGTCGGACAGCACGCGGTGTCTACACCGCTGTCCCGGCCGGCGCGACGGCGCCCGACGTCGCCGGCGTCATCACGCGCTGGCGCGTCCGCGTCGGAGACATCCCGACGCCGGTCCGTCTGCGGGTGCTCCGGCGCCGCGGCACGGCGCCGAATCCGGCAGGTCGGCGCGCTCCGAGCCAGGTCACGCCGCCGCCGGCCATCACGCACGACTGTCTACGACACGCGGATCCCGATCGCCGCAGGGCGACCAGATCGCGCTCGAATGCTGCGACGCGACCGACGAGCGGCGAGTTCTTCATCCATGGACGCGCGGCGACGACGTCGACGTGTGGTCGCCGCCGATCGGCGACGGCGCGCCGATCCCCGGCTGCGGATCGACGGTCGAGCGCGCCACGCCATCAACGCCGACATCGAGCCCGACGCGCGACGGCGACGTCGGCGACGAGACGCAGGACAACTGCGTCGGCATCGCCAACGACCAGCAGGACCTCGACCGCGACGGTCAGGGCGACGCGTGCGACGCGACGATGACGGTGACGGGTCATCGACGCCGCCGACGCGTGCCCTGCGCAGCCGGCGCCGACCTCCGACGGATGCGCGGCACCGCCCCCGCCTGCGCCGCGCGTCAACACCCCGCCGGTCGTCCGCTTCCGCACACCGCTCAGCGGGACGGCGGTGCGCGCGACCCAGACGATCGAGCTGGACGCCGTCGACGACGCCGGGGCGCCTGTCGTGACCGTGTTCGACGACGACGGGACGATCTGCACGCTCAGGGCGGCGCCGTACTCGTGCATGTGGCGGCCGACGGGCGCCGACGTCGGGCGGGCGACGCTGCTGGCCAGCGCCGTCGACTCCGACAACCGGTCCACGCTCGGCATCGTGCGCGTGACCGTGGCCCGCTTCGAGGCGGACCTGACGCGGCGCGTGCGGGGGCGGCGGGTGACCGGGCGGCTGGTGCTGCCGGCGGCGGTCGAGCGGGCGCTCGGATGCAAGCGGCGAGGTGACCGTGCGACGCGGCCGCGTCCGCCGCACGGCGGCGCTCAAGCGCAATTGCACCTACGCCGTGCGGCTGCCGACGCGGGCGCGGTCGGGTCCGCGCGCGCTTCGGCGGCAACCCGGTGGTCGAACCCACCTAGACTCACAGGCGCGATGAGCGCCCTCCCCGCCTCCGTCGACGACGTCTCGGCCGGCCTGCGGGCCGCCGGCTACCTGCCCGGCGAGTCGACGGCGCTGGTGAGCTACCTTGCCGCCCGGCTCGGCAAGCCGGTGCTGGTCGAGGGGCCGGCCGGCGTCGGCAAGACCGAGCTCGCGAAGGCGCTCAGCCGCTACCTGGACCGCCGGCTGGTGCGGCTCCAGTGCTACGAGGGCCTGGACGAGGCCAAGGCGCTGTACGAGTGGAACTACCGCAAGCAGCTCCTGCGGATCCAGACCGAGGCCGAGGGCACGGGCTGGGACGCCGTGCAGGACGACATCTTCGGCGAGGAGTTCCTGCTCAGCCGCCCGCTGATGCAGGCGATCGCGGCCGACGAGCCGGTCGTGCTGCTGATCGACGAGATCGACAAGACCGACCAGGAGTTCGAGGCGATGCTGCTCGAGCTGCTGTCGGACTTCCAGATCACGATCCCCGAGCTCGGCCGGATCGAGGCGCGCACGATGCCGGTGGTGCTGCTGACCTCCAACAACACGCGCGAGCTGACCGAGGCGCTCAAGCGCCGCTGCCTGTACCTGTGGCTCGACTACCCGGACACCGAGCACGAGCTGGAGATCGTCCGCCTGCACGCACCCGAGCTCTCCGAGACGGTCGCGCGCAAGCTCGTCGACCTCATCCACCAGGTGCGCGAGCTCGACCTCAAGAAGCCGCCCTCGATCGCGGAGTCGATCGATTGGGCGCGCGCGCTGCTGCTGCTCGGCGCCGACGACATCTCGCCCGCGGTCTTCAAGGAGACGATGTCGATCATCGTCAAGCACCGCACCGACCTCGACACGGTCGCCGAGCGCGTCGGGGTCCGCCTCGCCGCGTGAGCTTCGACGCGCGGATCCTCCAGTTCGGCGAGGCGCTGCGCGCGGAGGGGGTGGCGATCGGCACCTCCGAGCTCAACGACACCTTCGCGGCGCTCGGCGAGGTGCCGTGGACGGTGCCGGAGGACTTCCGCGCCGCGCTCGCCTCGACGCTGGCGAAGTCGCCCGAGGACCGCCGGATCTTCGACCTCGTGTTCGACCGCTTCTTCTTCCGCGCGGCGGAGGCACAGGCGCTGCGCCACGAGGTCCGCGAAGGCGCCGAGGCGGGCATCACGGGCGGCGAGCGGATCGAGCTCGACAACCTGCGCGAGCAGCTCCTGCAGGCGATCCGCGACGGCGACGAGGCGGCGATGCGCGACCTCGCACGGCTGGCGATCGCCGCCTTCGGGCGCCGCGGCGAGGGCTCGGGCGTGCTCGGCGTCGACGTCCAGCGGATCCGCCGTGCGCTCGGCCTGCGGTCGGAGCCCGGCGGGCCGGTGCAGGACGACCGAAGCGCCGGGCGACGCGCCGCTGACCCGCGAGCAGATCCGCCGCTTCGAGGCGCACCTGCGGCGCGAGCTCGAGCGCGCGCAGATCGAGCGCACCCAGGCGCTGCCGCCGAGCCGCCCGCTGACCGAGCTCGACCGCGCGCTCCCGACCGGCCCGCTGCAGGACCTCGCCGCCGTCCACCGCGTCGTCGCCCAGCTCAAGCGCCGCCTCGCCACCCAGGGCCACGAGTCGCGCGGCCGCAAGCGCCACGCGCACGTCGACGTGCGCCGCACGATGCGCGCCTCGCTGCAGACCGGCGGCGTGCCGGTGGTGCTCAAGTACCGCCCCCGCCGCCCGCGCCGCCCCGAGCTCTACGTGCTGTGCGACGTCAGCACCTCCGTCACCAGCGCCTCCGTCTTCTTTCTCAGCGTCCTGCACGCGCTCCACGACGCGTTCCGCAAGATGCGCTCGTTCGTGTTCGTCGAGCGCATCTCGGAGGTCACCGACGTCTTCGAGCGCGAGCGCTCGTTCCGCGCGGCGTCCGAGGCGATCTCCAAGGACGCCGGGGTGGCCGACGTGTCCGGCTACACCGACTACGGCCGTGTCTGGGGCGAGTTCCTCATCCAGGTCGAGGACGACCTGCACCCACGCGCGACGGTGATCGTGCTCGGCGACGCCCGCACCAACGGCCGCGACCCGCGCGCCGACGTCTTCGCCAAGATCGCCGATCGCGCAGGCCGCACCTTCTGGCTCAACCCCGAGCCCAAGCTGTACTGGAACTACGGCGACTCGGTGATCGCCACGTACGAGCGCTTCTGCGAGGCCCACGAGTGCTGGACGACGCGCCAGCTCGAGGACTTCGTCAAGGCGCTCACCCGCCCCACCTGGGACTGAGCGTCAGTGTCGGCGTGCGCGGTAGGCGCGGACGGGCGATGACAGCCCCTTGAGCTTCTTCTCGCCCGCGAACGACCACTCGTAGCCGCCGGCCGCATCCCGCACGGCCTCGGTCGCCAGCACGGAGGACGGGCGCGCGCGGCCGGTCAGCCGGCTCGCCACGTTGACGGTCGAGCCGTACCAGTCGCCCCAGCGGTTGACGGCCGGCCCGTAGGCGATGCCGGCGCGGATCGCCGGCAGCCCGTCCTGGCCCTCGGAGCCCTCCACAAGCCCCAGCGCCGCATCCACCAGCGGCGTCGGCTCCGGCGCGACCAGCATCACGGCGTCGCCGATCTCCTTGACGATCTTCACGGGCGGCTCGATCACGGCCTCGGTGAGCTTCGAGAGCCGGCCGGCGACGCTGCCCAGCTCCTCGACCGGGATCGTCTCCCCCAGCTCGGTGAAGCCGACGAGGTCCGCGAACGCGACGGCGCAGTCGCGGCCCTCGTGCAGGCGCCCGCTGGCGAGCTGCTCGGCGGTCACCACCTCCTGCCGCAGCGCCTCGCGCAGGTGGAGGGCGAAGACGTGCTCGAGCCAGGGGCCGGCGAGCGGCAGCAGCGTCTTCGAGATCGCCTCGAGCCGTGCCGCGAGCTCGTGCTCGTCGATGCCGCCCTCCAGCACCGACTGGCCGACCAGCGCCGTCACCGCCTCGACGTAGCGGGCCATGCCGCGACCGAGCACGCGCTGGGCCTCGAGCGCCTCGTCGTCGGGCAGACCGGCCTGGCGGTAGCGGTTGCCCATCCGGGCCGACTCGAGGTCCTGCTGACCGTAGACGCGCTCGTCGGGCTCCGGCACCGCGAGGCCGAGCGCGCGCCGCTGCGACTGGAAGAACTCGAGGTCGAGGCCGGTCTCCTCGGCGATCTCGCGCGCCGTGTAGCGCGCCTCGGAGGTCAGCTGCCGCTCGACCGGCAGCAGCGCAAGCCGCCCCTCGGCGACGGCGCGCCGCAGCTCGTCGCGCGTCACGCCCTCGCCGTGCAGCTTGTCGAGCAGGGCGCGGCGAGCCTCGCGTGCGGGCTCGTCGACGCAGTCGGCGAGCAGTCCTTCAGCCGCCCAGTCCATGTCGGCCCGGAAGGTACAGTCCGCGCCGTGCCCGAGCGCCGACCGATAGCCGGCCTGGTCGTCGCGGTGACCGGAGGCGGCCGCGGCATCGGCCTCGCCACCGCACGCGCGCTCGCGGCACGCGGTGCCCGGGTGGCGATCGGCGACGTCGACGGCGAGCTCGCCGAGCGCGAGGCCGCCGCGCTCGGCGGCGCGGGCGCGCCGCTGGACGTCACGCGGCGCGACTCGTTCGCGGCGTTCCTGGAGGCGGCCGGCCCGCTCGACGTCCTGATCAACAACGCCGGCGTCATGCACGTCGGGCCGTTCCTGGACGAGAGCGACGACTGGAGCCGCCGGCAGGTCGACGTCAACCTGCACGGCGTCATCCTCGGCATGAAGCTGACGCTGCCGGCGATGGTCGCGCGCGGCTCCGGTCACGTGATCAACGTCGCCTCGGCGGCCGCCAAGATCGGCGTCCCGCGCGAGGCCGTGTACGCCGCCAGCAAGCACGCGGTGCTCGGGCTGTCGCAGTCCGTGCGGCTCGAGCTGCGCGGCACCGGCGTCGACCTCTCGGTGGTCATGCCCGGGCTCGTGCGCACCGAGCTCGCCACAGGGACGCTGCGCGGCGGTCTGATCCTGAGCCCCGAGGACGTGGCGCAGGCGATCGTGGCCACGATCGAGCGCCCGCGCTTCGACGTCTACGTACCGCGCGCCTACGCCGCCATCGCGACTGCCGGCCAGATCCTGCCGCGCCGCGCCCGCGAGGCGCTGCTGCGACTCGCGGGGGCGGAGCGGGCGACGGCGGGCACGACGGCGGAGCAGCGCGCCGCCTACGAGACGCGCGTGGAGCGGAACACCTCGTCCGGGTCGTAGGCGCGCTCGATCTCCAGGAGCCGGCCGTAGTTCGCGCCGTAGGAGGCGCGGATGCGGTCCTTCGTCGCGGTTGCCGACCGCCCCGTCGTCTGACTCACGCTCGTTGAGCGCGCCGCCGATGTGCAGCACGCCGATCTGGGCGAGCGGGATCGCGATTCCACCAGGCGAACGTCAACTGCCGCATTAAGGGAGCGGGTTCGGCGGGGTGTGCTCCCGAATGCTGAATATCTCAGCTCTAGGGAGCACACCCCGGTCAAACGCATCAGCGAGCCCGGCGAGTCGCGCTGCTCGAGCAGCCGCTACATGCGAGCGACCAGCCGTTGGCCCGGGCCGCCGCCCCGCCAACGCAAAAGATGAGCCCGAGCCAGAACGCGGAGCGCACGGCGCCCGCTCGAGCTGGTCAAGAGCAGCCACGCTGTGACACCGCGGCCTAGTACGCTCTGGACGATCGAAAATCAGGGGGGCTGGGGAGAACGCCCGGCTGAGATAGGTCCTCGCTGGACCTGACCCTTCGAACCTGTGGGGTAATGCCCGCGGAGGGAGCGATGCGGACCGAGGTCGAGGCTCCCGGTGTGGAGCCTCGTGACGTTTCCGGCGGTGTGACGGTCGCCGGACTGGAGAAGGCCTTCGGGGCCGTCAAGGCCCTGGACGGCGTGTCGCTGCGCGCGGCCCCGCGCGAGGTCGTCGCCGTCGCCGGCCCGAGCGGCTGCGGCAAGTCGACCCTGCTCGAGCTGGTCTGCGGTCTCGCCGAGCCGGACAAAGGCACCGTCGACGCTCCGCCGGCCGCGCTGATGCCGCAGCGTGACGGGCTGCTGCCGTGGCTGACCGCGCTCGACAACGCGGCGCTGTCGCTCCGTGTCGCCGGCGTCTCCAAGGCCGAGGCGCGCGCCGCTGCCCATGAGCACTTCGCGGCCTTCGGGCTCGAGGGCTTCGAGCGCGCGCGACCGAGCGAGCTGTCGGGCGGCATGCGCCAACGCGTGGCGTTCCTGCGGACGCTGCTGGCCGGCCGGCCGCTGCTGTGCCTCGACGAGCCGTTCGGCGCGCTCGACGCGCTGACCCGCACGCAGATGCAGCGCTGGCTGGCCGACGCTCTCCAGCGCGAGCCCCGCACCGTGCTGTTCGTCACGCACGACGTCGAGGAGGCCGTCCTGCTCGCCGACCGGATCGTGCTGCTGTCGCCGCGACCGGGCCGCGTGGTGGCGACGCTCGAGGTGCCGCCGGCGCGCCCGCGCCACCGGGCCGATGCCGACGTGGTGGCGCTGCGCGAGCGCGCGCTCGCCGCACTCGGCGCCGGCGACGACGTCGCCGGGCCGGGAGGCGCGTCGTGATCGCCGCGCTGATCGTGCTCGCCGGCCTCGGCGCGTGGGAGGCGATCGTGCGCCTCGGCGTCGTCGACGAGCTCATCCTCCCCGCCCCCACCCAGGTCGTCGAGGCGCTGTGGACGGACCGCGACCTGCTGGCGCCCGACCTCGCGGTCACGACCTGGGAGGTCGTGCTCGGGCTCGCCGCGGCGATCGCCGCCGGCGCCGCGCTCGCGATCGCCATGCACCTGTCCCCGGCCGCGCGGCGCGCACTCAGACCGCTCGTGATCGGCTCTCAGGCCGTCCCCGTCCCGGTCATCGCACCGCTCGTGGTGCTCGTGCTCGGCTTCGGGCTCGCCCCAAAGGTGCTGCTGGTCGCGCTCGTGTGCTTCTTCCCGGTCGCCATCAACCTCTACGACGGCCTGCGCGACACCGACCCGGACGCCCGCAAGCTGTTGCGCTCACTCGACGCCACGCGCTGGCAGACACTGCGCATGCTCGAGCTGCCGAGCGCGCTCCCCGCCACCTTCACCGGCATCAAGATCGCGGCCGCCGTAGCGGTGATCGGCGCCGTGTTCGCCGAGTGGGCGGGCTCGAGCGAGGGCCTCGGCCACGCGCTGCTGACCGCCAACGGCCAGCTCGCCACTGCGCGCGCGTTCGCCGCCACGCTGCTGCTCTTCCTGCTCGCCATCGCCCTCTACGGCGCCTTCGCGCTGCTCGAACGCCGCGTCGCAGGCTGGACGCCCCGATCCCGAACCGGAGGACCATGACCCGCCTGCCAGTACACGCGTCTGGAGGTACCGCGCATAACCCGGCGATTGCACCTCTCTCGGGCCCGCCGGAATGCGTGGTACTTCCGGACGCGTGTACTTGTGCTCGTCCCCCTCGCCCTCCTGCTCGTCACGCTCGCCGCCTGCGGCGAGAAGGAGGAGCCGTCCGGCGCCGGCTCCGGCCGCAGCGAGCCGTTCACGCTGATGCTCGACTACTTCCCGAACGCCGACCACGCCGGCATCTACGCGGCCCAGGCCGGCGGCGAGTACGAGCGCGCGGGGCTGGACGTCAAGCTCCAGCCGCCGCCGGACGCCGCGGCGCCGCTGAAGCTGCTCCAGGCCGGCCGCGTCGACCTCGCGATCTCCTACGAGCCCGAGCTGCTGCTGGCGCGCGACCAGGGCGCCGACCTCGTGGCCGTCGGGGCGCTGGTGCAGAAGCCGCTGACCTCCCTGATGTCGCTCGGCGATCGGGCGATCACCGACCCGAAGCAGCTGCAGGGCAAGCGCGTCGGGACCTCGGGCCTCGCCTACCAGTCCGCCTACCTGCGCACGATCCTCGACAAGGCGGGCGTCGACCCCGGCTCGGTGAGCGAGACCAACGTCGGCTTCAAGCTCACGCAGGCGATGCTCTCCAAGCAGGTCGATGCCACGCTCGGCGCGTTCTGGAACTACGAGGGCGTCGACCTCGAGCGGCGCAAGCGCGACCCGGAGATCCTGCGCATGGAGGACCTCGGCGTGCCGACCTACAACGAGCTCGTCTTCGTCGCCCGCCGCTCGGACCTCGGCGAGCAGGGCGCCTCGAAGCTCCGCCGCTTCCTGCAGGCGACCGCGCGCGGGCACCGCGTGCTCGAGCAGCGGCCGGAGGCGGGCGTGAACGCGCTGCTGGAGGCCGACGGCGGCCTCGACCGCGACCTTCAGAGCGCCGTCGTGGACGCCACGCTGCCGGTCTTCTTCCCCGACGACGACGCGCGCCCGTTCGGGTACCAGGACCCGGCCGAGTGGGCCGCGTACGAGCGCTGGATGCGCGACCGCGGGCTGCTCAAGCAGCCAGTGGGCGATCGCGCGCCGCTGACCAACGAGTTCCTGCCGGGCGAGGGGCTGGACCCGGGGACATCGGGACTCGAATGAGCCCGCGCATCGCCGCGTGCATCAGGTGCACGCCGGCGAGGCCCTTCCAGTCGCCGTAGCGCTCGAAGAACCCGCGCACCTCGGGCTCGTCGGCGCGCGCCCGCGGGTTGCCGGTCGTCAGGCGTCCGACGAGCTTCAGGAAGCCCAGGTCCCCGGCCGGCACGACGTCGTAGCGGCCCTGGCCGTGCAGGGCGACCATCTCGCACGTCCACGGGCCGATCTCGCGCATCGAGCGCAGCCGCCGCTGGTCGTGGTCGCGCAGGTCGAGCCGCCCGGACGCCACCGCCTCGGCGCAGCGCCGCATGGCGAGCGCGCGCTTGGGCGCGAGGTCGAAGGAGACCAGGCGGGCCGGGGCCTGGCGGGCGATGACGTCGGCCGGCGGCCCGTCGCGCATCCCGGTCGCCGGGCAGCGGTAGCCGAACGCGGCGATCAGGCGGCGCTGGATCACCATCGCGCGCTCGAGCTCGATCAGCTGTTCGGTGATCGCGCCGAGCAGGGTCTGCCACGGGTCGGGTTGGCGGCGCACCCGCAGGCCGGGGTTCAGGCGCACCGCGCGGCCGATCACCGGGTCGCACGAGAAGCGGTCGTAGAACGGCCGCAGGTCGTCGTCGACCGTGGTCGCGAACCGCATCCGGGCGATGCCGGCCCGCGCCGCCTCCTCCGTCGGCGCGCGGGCGGCGAACAGCACGTGGTCGCCCGCCGGCTGGACGATCCCGACCAGCACCGGCTCGCCGCCGATCCGCAGCAGCCGCTGGAGCGCCGAACCGCGGCGGCGCAGCAGGCCGTCCATCGAGGCGCCGCCGAGCCGGAACGGCCAGACCGGCCGAACCTCCTCGCGGATCTCCACCACGGTCAGTCCCGGCGAATCAGGTGGACGTCGACCAGGAACGAATTCGAGGCGACGATCTCGCCCAGCCCGCGGGCCTTGCGGCGGCGGCGCGGGGCGCGCGCACGGCGCCGGTGGACGACGGCGGCGGTCGCCGCCCCGGCGACGAAGCCGGTCGCCGCGAGCGCGGCGGCCTGACGTGCGGGCACGAGTGGCCGCGCGGCCTCGATGGCACGCGGCTCGGCCACCACGGGCAGGCCGTCGACGATCTCTCCCTCGTCCTCGAGTTCCTCGGGTCCGATCACGGATCCGACAGCATGACCAATCTGCCGGACGCTTGCGTCAACGTCGAGCGTAGGTGCGGAAAACGACGTCCCAGTAGGGCGCGCTGATCCCGAAGCCCTTCTCGTCGTCCTGGAAGTGGTGGCGCATGTGGAGCTCGCGCAGGCGCTTTCCGAACCGCGACTTCGGCACGTGGTGGTGGAGGGCGTAGTGGATCTCGTCGTAGATCAGGTAGCCGATGAGGAAGCCCGCGGCCACGGCCGCACCGTGCAGCGTCCCGGCGATCAGGAAGATCGAGCCGACCACGATGATCGCCAGCGGGATGCTGGCGGCCGGCGGCATCACGAGCCGCAGCGGGTCGTTCGGGTGGTCGTGGTGGACGCCGTGGATCATCCAGTGGAGCTTGGCGCCGATGCCCTCCTCGGGCTCGAAGTGGAAGACCAGCCGGTGCAGCCAGTACTCGAACAGAGTCCAGACGCAGTAGCCGATCAGCACCAGTCCGGCGGTGTCCCACCAACCGTCGCTGCCGACGGCGAGGACGAGCAGGACGGCGATCACGGGGCCGTAGATGAGGACGGGCACCGCGGGGTGCACACGGGTGAAACGGTCGAGGAACCTCGACTCGAACATCGGTGGGGAGGACTTCAAGAGATCCGAGCGCTGCATGCGCAAACGGTACCTCTAGGGCGGCGGGCGGGACCAAATCAAGGCCATGTCCGCTCGTAGACCCGGAAGCGGCGGACGATCCGGCCGCCCATCGCCTCCATCGCGCGGTTCATGTTGCGGTTGGTCTCGAGGATCCAGCCCATCTCGCCCCACTTCTGCGGCGTGGCCGTGGCCATGTCGAAGTGCTCGACGTACATCGCGGCGGCCACGCCGGTGTGCTGGTACTCGGGCTTGACGCCGAGGAAGCCCACCCGGACGCGGTCCATGATCTTCCGGCGCCGCAAGAAGTGCCACCAGCCGAGCGGCAGCAGGCGGCCGTTCATGCGCTTGAGCACCTGGTTCATGTCGGGCACCGTGATCGCCACCGCCGCGGTCTCGCCCTCGGCGGTCTCGGCGACCATGAACCAGTTCGGGTCGAAGACGAGCTGCAACTCGCCGGCGTACTGGTCGAGGTCGGCCTTGCCGTAGGGGACGAAGCCCCAGTTCTCGCTCCACGCCTGGTTGTAGACGTCGGCGAAGCCGTCCATGTCGCGCCGCAGGCTGCGACGCGTCATGTGCCGCAGGCGGATCCCGTGCCGCGGCTCGACATCCTCGGCCAGCTTGAAGATGACCGGCAGGATCTTCGAGCGGTCGGAGATGTGCAGCTCCCACATGAAGAGGTCGATCGCCTTCTCCAGCCCGGCCTCATCGCAGCGGGCCGCGTAGTAGGGCGGGTGCCACGGCTGTCGGATCATCGGCTCGCGTTCGAAGCCCTCGATCTGGATGCCGAACTCGTCGTTCACCGTGAAGTCCATCGGGCCGACCATGCGGTCGCGGCCGCGCTCCTTCAGCCAGGCCTCGGCGGCGTCGAGCAGAGCGGGCAGCACGTCGGGCCGGTCCTCGAGCTCGGGGAAGCCGAACATGCCCCAGCGGTTGCCGTGGTAGGCGTTGAAGGTGTCGTCGTAGTGGGCGCTGATGCGACCCACCACGCGGCCGTCGCGGCGTGCGAGGAAGAGCTGCGCGTCGCCGTGCTTGAAGAACGTGTTGAAGCGGCGGTTGAGGAACAACCAACGCTCGATCCGCAGCGGGGGAACCCAGACGGGCGAAGTAGAGTGCAGCCGGTACGGGAGGTCGATGAACTTCCGCAGGTCCCGTAGCCCCCGCACGGGACGCACGACAAGCGACACGAGACGGACCCTATATGCCGACCGCGATCGACGTCTTCGCCAAGGTCCGCGGGCACGAGCGCTCCGAGCAGCTGCGCGCCGCCCGTGAGGCCGACCTGCTGCCGTACTTCCGCCGCCTGGAATCGCCCGCCGCGCCGGTGGTGACGATGGAGGGCGCCGAGCGGGTGATGCTCGGCTCCAACAACTACCTCGGCCTGACCGGCGACGAGCGGGTGATCGCCGGCGCGCGCGACGCGCTCGAGCGCTACGGGACGGGGTTGACCGGGTCGCGGCTGCTCAACGGCACGATCGACTCTGCACCTCGAGCTCGAGCGCGAGCTGGCGGAGTGGATGGGCACCGAGGAGGCGATCGTCTTCACCACGGGCCACCAGGCGAATGTCGGCACGCTCGGCACGCTGCTGGCGCCCGGCGACACGGTGATCGCCGATTCGGCCGACCACGCCTCGATCCTCGACGGATGTCTGCTGTCGCGCGCCAAGCTGCGCCCGTTCCGGCACGGGCGGCTCGACAAGCTCGAGAAGATGCTCGAGCGGGCGGGCGACGACGGCGGCGGCGTGCTCGTGGTCGTCGACGGCGTCTTCTCGATGGAGGGCGACGTGGCCGACCTGCCGCGGATCGTCGAGCTGTGCAGGTCGCACGGCGCGCGGCTGATGGTCGATGAGGCGCACGCGGCGGGCGTGCTCGGGGCACGCGGCGCCGGCGCGAGCGAGCATTTCGGGCTCGAGGCCGATGTCGACCTGCGCATGGGAACGTTCTCGAAGTCGCTCGCGAGCTGCGGCGGCTTCATCGCCGGCTCGCACGAGGTGATCGACTTCCTGCGGATCAGCTCGCGGGCGTTCCTGTTCACCGCCGCGGCCGTCCCGGCCGCGGTCGGCGCGGCGCTGGCGGCGCTGCGGATCGTCCGCTCCGACGAGGGCCCGCAGCTCTTCGCGCACGTGCTCGACAACGCGCGCTACCTGCGCGAGGGACTGCGCTCGCTCGGCTTCGAGGTGCACGACGTCGGCCCGCCGATCACGACCCCGATCGTGCCGGTCGTGGTCGGCGACGACTGGAAGGCCGTGCTGCTCTGGCGTGCGCTCTACGACGCCGGCGTCTACGTCAACGTGGCGCTCCACCCGGCCGTCCCACCCGCGGGCGCGCTGCTGCGGACGAGCGTGATGGCCACCCACGACCGGCCCGTGCTGGACCGCGCTCTGGAGACGTTTTCAATGGTGAAGAACGCCTTCGAGGTCGAGCACGGTCCGCTCCCGAGCGGCTCGCGCATATAGCACAGATTCCCCGCTCGCGCGTATTTCCCGAGGCCAAGAAATCACCCGCTTCTTGCGAATTTTCGGGCCGCCACCCGGTTGACCATCACCCCGGCCGCTGTCTAGCCTCCGGCCTCGGCCGTTGGTTCCGCGCCTTCGGACGGGAGAGGGAACGAACAATCTGACCGGGCCTGGAGGGGCGATCCGGTGAGCCGCCGGACGCCGGGCTCGTTGTTCGTCCGTGCGCGGAGACGCGACTGATGGAGATGTCAATGTCGAAGGGCACGCCACCGGAGGTGCGCGTTGCCATGCGGGGAGGATTCATGGACGCAACTGCGACGGCACCTGCCGCTCAACACATGCGGGCGCTCGCGCAGGCGAATCGGGTTCGGTTGGCTCGGGCCGAGCTCAAGAAGCAGGTGGCGGAGGGGGAAGCGTCAGTGGCCGAGGTCGTGCTCGACTGCCCCTGGGAGGCGGAGAGCATGACCATCAGCGATCTCTTGATGAGTCAGCACCGGTGGGGCCGCACGCGCTGCCGCCGGTTCCTCTCGTCGATTCCGATGTCGGAGACCAAGACCATCGGCACGATGACCGAGCGCCAGCGCCGCGCGCTGGCCGGACTGCTCGCCGGAGACCCCGGCTACGCGGTCGCCGAGCTGTCCTGGAGGAGTTAGCCAGACGACTGAGGCACCGGCGGCGCGGCCGTCATGCGGCTGCGCCGGCGGTGTCGCGGAAGCCCGGCCCGCGCGTCGCGATCTCGACGATGTGCCCGTCCGGATCGCGGACATAGATCGACCGGAACGATCCGCGGTCGAAGATCTCGGTGCACTCGACGCCGTGGTTGCGCAGGTAGTCGCGCCACGCCTCCTGCTCCTCGGCGCTGTCCACGATCAGCGCGAAGTGGTGCGTCGAGCCCGTCCCGACCGTGCCCTTGGGCAGCTCCGGGTACTGCATGAAGCTGATCAGCATGCCGGCGCCGCCGTGCAGCGCCCCGAACCACACGTGGCGCGTGTTGGGATCGTCGTCCGACGGGCCGTCGTGGATGATCGCCAGGCCGAGCAGGTCGCGGTAGAAGGCGATCGTGCGCTCGAGGTCGGCCGAGATGGCCGTGACGTGGTGCAGCCCTCGGAGCTGCATGCGCTTGGGCTCGGACACGGACGGGGAGCGTAAACGGTCGTCAGAAGGCGCGCGCGAGCAGCCAGGCGCTGAGCGCGAACGCGACGGCGGCGCCCGCCACGACGGCCGGCCACGGCGCGCCGGCGAAGAAGAGGAACGCGGCCAGGGCCACCGCGGCCAGGCCGGCGAGGATCGTCGTGTGCGAGCGGTAGCCGCTGAAGTGCTCGCGCAGCGCCGTGTCGAGCCCGCCGAGCGAGCCGAGCAGCATGCCGCTCACCAGCATCGCCTTGCCGCGGTCGGTGTCGTAGTTGATGAGTCCGAGGATGAGCAGCACGATGCCCGCCAGGACGGCCAGCTCGACCAGCGGGAAGGGGTGCCAGGGCGCCCGCGGACGCTCGTCGGGGTCGGGCATGTGAGGTGGCTAACGGGCAGCCGCCGGAGATCTTGACCTGCCACCAGCCCATCAGCATGCCGAGCAGGCCGGCACGCGGGCGGACGTGGTAGGTCGTGCAGCCCGGGAGCCCGAGGTCGGCGTTCGAGAGGCGGCGCCACTTGTGCGCGGGCGGGTCGGCGAGCATCTGCTCGAGCTCGCGCTCGGCGACCAGCCGGCGCGCCTCCTGCTCCTCCGCCGCGGCGCCCGCGGCGGCGACGCGGGCGGCGAGCGCGTCGCGCACGCGCTCCAGCTCGCCGAGCGACAGCAGGCGTGGGCCCCGCCCAACAGGCCATCGCCGATGTCCCGTTGGGCACCCCCTCGGGCTGCCGAGGACCTGGGTCCAGCCGCAGGTGGTGGGCGCTGACGAGGGCCGCGTGCTCGCGCTCGAGGCGGGCGATCTGGCCGCGCAGCGTTCGCCGTGCAGCCTGCTCGTCGCAGTGCTCGATCGTCGCCCGGATCTGGTCGATCGCAGCCATCGCCTCGACGCCGGCCAGCGTACCACCGGCCCGGGGACCGTATCCTCGCCTGAGAGCGATGCCGCGCAACGACCCGACCGACACCGGTGGCATGTTCATCGGCCGCCGACCCGGCACCGGGCCGCTGAAGTACCGCGGCACGCCCGAGCGGGGCGGCGCGAGCCGCCGCCGGGCCGACAGCGCGATGGCCGCCCTGCTGTTCGTGCTCGAGGTGCTGCTGTGCCTCACCCTGTGGGGTCCCCAGCCCGTCGCGTGGCTGTGGGTCGGCTCGCAGGTCGACTACCAGACAGGGTCCGTGTCCGCCGGCATCGCCGTCGCGTTCGGCGGCATGATCGGCACCCTGATGCTCACGCTGGCGCTCGCGACGCGGCTCGACCGCGCGTGGCGGATCCTGCGCCGCGCCGCCGGACACGAGCAGCGCGAGGGCGTGCTGGTGCGGATCTTCGCGGTGACCGCGATCGTCGCGGGCCTCGCGTTCCTCGTCTGGTTCGTCCTGCTCGAGGGGCCCGCTCCGACCGTCGCGCCGCAGTGATCAGGCGCCTGCGCGACTACTACCGCCAGTTCGAGGAGCTCTCGCCCGAGGAGATCAGCTTCGAGCTGCGCGAGCGCCGTGACGCCGAGCGGGCGAGCGCGCTGACCGAGGTGCACCCGCTCGACCTCACGACCCCCGCCTGGCACGAGCCGCCCGACGCCGAGGCGGTCAACGCCGCCACCTATGCGCTGCGCCGCGCGGTCAACGCCTATCCCGACGACACCGTGCTGCGCGAGGCGCTCGCCGAGCGTCACGGCGTGAGTGCCGACCAGGTGGCCCCCGGCCATGGCGCCGGCGAGCTGCTGCACGCCGCGTTCGGCGCGATCGGCGCCGGCGGCCGGGTGGCGATCGCGTGGCCGGGCTGGAGCCCGCTGCCCGGCCTCGTGCACGAGGCGGGCGGAACGCCGGTGCCCGTACCGCTGACCGCCGACGGCGCGCGCGCCCGCGTGCGCGACCTCCGCGCGCCCGTACTCGACAGCCTCGAGGCGGTCGCGCCCGACACCCGCGCGGTCGTCGTCTGCTCGCCGAACGACCCGACCGGCGCCACCCTGCCCGGGCTGAGCGCGCTGGCCGAGCGGCTCGCCGAGCCGGTCTGGCTCGTGGTCGACGCCGCGCTGGCCGAGTTCGCGCCCGACGAGGACGTCGGCGACGTGCTGGGCGCGCGCGAGCGCGTGCTCGTGGTGCGCTCGTTCTCGAAGGCGCACGCGATGGCCGGGCTGCGCGCGGGCTACGCGCTCGCCAACGACGCGGTCCTGCTCGAGCGCGTGAGCCCGGCCGGCGGCGTCTCCGCCCCCGCCCAGGCGGCGATGCTGTGGGCGGTCCGCGATGGCGACGCCGTGGTCAGGCGCCGGCGCGCCGCCGCCGCCCGCGAGCGCGAGCGGCTGACCGCCGCCCTGCGTGGCAGCCCGTTCACGTTCCCCGACGGCCACGGGCACCTCGTCTGGCTCACCTCGAGCGAGGAGGACGGCGCGTCGATCGCCCGCCGGCTCGCCGCGCAGCGGATCTACGTGACGCCCGGGACGGCGTGGGGCGACGAGCAGCACGTGCGGATCGCGCTGCGCGACGCGGCGGCGACCGACCGGCTCGTCGCCGCCCTCCTCGGTTGACCGCGCGTCAGCGGCCGCGGACGCGGAAGGCCCCGCGCATGAAGGGGTGCACGCGGCAGAAGAACGTGTACGTCCCCGGCCCCAGGCGCTTCGGGGTCCGCCACGTCGCGCGCTGAGCCGCCGCCGTGATGCCCTGCGGGCCGAAGCCGAGGTTGCCGGAGTCGAACCGCACCGGTCCGTCAGCGAGCGGGTAGGCGACGCCCGTGGTGCGGTTGCAGGGTGCCTTGCACGACGTGACCGAGTGCAGGATGTTCCCGTCGCGGTTGACGAACCTCAGCGAGCTCCCGCTGCGGATCGTCGGCGGACGGCGTCGCACGCCGGTCCGCAGCAGGTCGCCGGCGCCGTAGACGAAGTCGTTGATCGCCACCGTGCGGCGGCGCGGCACCGGCCCGGCCAGCAGCGCGCGCGGGTCGGCCAGCCCGCTGAACGCGCCGCCGTGGTTGCGGTTCTCGTTCAGGTGGCCGTGCGTGAGGAGGCCCCGGACGTCGACGTCGACGGAGAAGGGGTCGGGACCGCTGCCGCCGGGGTTGAAGGCGACCTGCATGATCCCCATCGCCTCGTACCAGGAGGCGCGCCTGGAGTCGTAGGTGGCGTTCACCGACAACACGTCTCCGGCCTTGACGCCGACGCGCCAGTCCGGCCGCGTCACCTCCATCGCCACGTCCCACGACACCGCGCCGGCCGGCTCGAAGTACTTCGCGCGCGAGCGGAACAGACGCACCTTGCGGCCACCGCGTTCGAGATAGAGGTCGGTCCACAGGCCGCCGGGGTGCAGGTGGCCGCCGGTGGCGACCAGCACGCCGTCCTCCTGGATCGTCAGCCGGTGGCGGCTGGAGTCGCGCTCGCGGGACTCGTCAGGGAACGTGTAGCGGCCGTCACGGCCGCCGGCGCCGCGGTGGACGTCGAACACCGGATAGAACGCGCCGTTGCGGACATCGAGCCACAACGGGCGCACCTCACGCATCGCGGCCGCCTCGGGCGTGCCGTCGCGCACGAATTCGAGCTCGTAGTCGATGTAGACGTCGGCCGGCGTCGGCGTGAGGTTGTGGATCATGTGGTTCATGACCCACTGGTCGCTCGTCCGGTAGCGCCAGCCGTAGCCGGGCGGCGCGCGCAGGACCGTCTTCTCCTCGCCGGCCGCGAACAGCGGCGCGTAGTTCGAGAGCCAGACGCCGTGGTGCAGGTGGACGACGTCGACGCGCGGGACGACGCCGTTCTCGTACGTGAGGTTGGGCTTGAAGCCGGTGATCCAGCCGTCGACCGGCGGCTTGAGGTCGTTGCCCGCGAGCTCGATCGTGTTCTGCCCGGGGCTGACGTGGATCGGCCCGAAGCGGTACGTGAGCGTCTCCGCGTGCGCCGCCGCCGGTGCGAGCGCCACGAGAAGCGCGGCGAGGAGCAGGGCGCGGCGCATGGTGCTGACAGCGTACGCACTAGCTGAGGATGTCCGACGCAGTCCACAGCGCCTCGTGGACGAACATGTCGGCGACGCCGGGCACGGCGACCGCCACCAGCGCGAGACGGCGCGTGGCCTTGGTCGGCGCGGCGCGGGCCTCGGGCTCGCCGAACAGCACCGCCAGCGGGCCCTCCTCGTCGGCGAGCACGAGCCGCCCTTCCAGCTCCTCGATCTGCGGCGCGCCGACGAGCGCCGCGCCGTCGAACGCCCACACGCCGACGCCGGTCTCGAGCACGGCCACGTTGAGGGCGTCGGCGATCAGGCCCTGCGGCCGCAGGCCGCCCTCGCTCATACGACGCAGGACGCGCGCCTCGACCGGCGTGCGCGCCACGTCGGGATCGAGGCCGATGTGGCGGAAGAAGACGCGGTAGGCGTGCGGGACCTCGCGTTGCCGCATGGCGATCGCCTCGGCGCCGTGCATGCGATCGGCCATCCTGCGCAGCCGCTCGCGCAGCTCCGGCGGCGTCGGGCCCGGGGTGACCGGTGTCTGCGTCCACGCGAGCCACAGGCTCGGGTACTCGGCGGCGACGGCCGGCGACACCAGGCCGCGCCGGATGTCCGGCTCGTCGCTCACAGTGCCTCGAGCCGGGCCGTGAGCTGCTGCTCGTCCTGCGAGCCGAAGGTCGTGTCCTGCACTTCGCCGCCGCGCGCGGCGAAGGTGATCTGCGGGCAGACGGCGACCGCGTAGGCGTTGGCCACCGCGCCGTTCTCGTCGTGTCCGACGGGCAGCCGCCAGCCGCGCTCGCGAACCCGGCGCCGCAGGTCGTCGCGACCGCCGCGGATGGCGACGGCCGCGAACCGCACGTCCGGGTAGCGCGAGCGCAGGCGGTCGAGCACGTCGATCTGGTCGACGCAGCGCCCGATCGGCTCGGCGAAGAAGGCGAGCACCACCGGAGCGTCCTCGGCCAGCTCGCAGACGTTCAGGACGTCCTCGCCGCGCACCTCGCACGCCCGCTCGGTGAGGTTCGGGTTGCCCTCGAGGTCGGAGAGCGCGAGCGGGACGGCGAACGCGGGAAGCGCGCTGCCGGGCTCCACCCCGCGCGAGCCGGGGCCCTCGGTGGTCAGCGAGTTGTAGGTGATGTAGGCGATGACGGCCAGCCCCAGTACGCCGACGATCAGCCCCGGCCGCCTCACGCCGGGGCGGCGGCCGGCTCGGGGGCGCGGCGCACGGCGGTCCGGCGCTCGGCCAGCACGAGCACCGCGGGCAGCACGATCAGCACGCCGAGCAGCGAGATCGTGAGGTCGACCACGGTGACGAGCCCGAAGTCGCGCAGCATCCGGACGTCGGACAGGGCGAGGACCGCGAAGCCGGCGATCGCCGTCGCGCCGGAGGCGAGCACCGCCGCGCCGGTCGAGCGGTAGGTGCGGCGGATCGCCTCGGCCGGGGCGTGGCCGGTGGCGCGCTCGGCCTCGAAGCGCGCCGACAGCAGCACGGCGAACTCGGTCGAGATCGCCAGCACGAGCGCGCCGAGCATCGCCGACAGCGGGTTCAGCGGCACCCCGAGCAGCCACAGCACGAGCGCCGACCAGCCGGTGGCGAGCGCGATCGGCACGACCGGCACCCACGCACGATCCCAGGCGCGGCGCCACGAGCCGGTGGCGCGGCGGCGCACGAGCAGCAGCACCAGCAGCACCGCCAGCAACCCGACGGCGAGCGTCGCCGCCCGCCGCAGCGGATCGGACAGCGTCGCGTTGGCCTCGGCGGCGAGCACCGGCAGGCCGGCCAGGCGGGCGGTCACGCCGGGCGGCGGGTCGAGCCGCTCGCGCAGGTCGCGGATGATTTCCTGCTGGCGCTCGAGCGACGTCAGACGCACGCCGAAGGCGAGGTTGGCGGTCCGCCGGTCGGCGGTGATCACGGCGCGCGAGAAGTACGGCGGCACGGCGTCCAGCAGCGCGCGGATGCGCTCACGGTCGCCCGCCGACGCCGACGAGCGGAAGAGGTCGGGCAGCGAGAGCGCCGGGCACAGGTCGGCGCGGCCGCAGCCTCGCTCGGCCGAGTAGCCGTAGCGCTCGAGCACGCCCGCCTGGTAGTCGCGCATCCACTTCACGACCGCCGCGTCGGTCAGGTCGCGGCCTTCGACGACGACGTCGATCTCGCCCGCCACACCGGTCGCGCGCTGGAGCGTCTTGAGGTCCTGCACCGCCGCCAGGTCCTGCGGGACGAGCCGGTCGATGTCGGAGACGACCTCGGTGCGGCTGTCGAGGCCCCAGCCCACCGCCGCGACCAGCAGCCCCGCCAGCAGCACCCGGCCCGGCCGCCGCAGGGCGCCGCCCACGGCCGCGTCGCCGGCGCGGCGAGCGGGGCCGGCGAACGGCCGTCCGAGCGCATGCGCGGCGCCGTCGGCGAGCTCGCCGGCGCCGCGCAGCGAGCGCGCCAGGCCGTTGTCGCGCGGCCGCAGCGAGAGCGCAGCCGTTCCGGCGGTCAGCGCGAGCGCGAAGGCGATCGCGATGCCCACCACCAGCAGGGCGCCGAAGCCGCGCACCATCGGCACGGGCGACAGGAGCAGGACGAGGAAGCCGACCCCGGTGGCGAGCGCGGCGGTGGCGATGACGGGGACCGCGACGCGCGCCGCGCGGGCCGCGTCGCCCTCTTCGTGCACGCGCGCCTGGTACTGGATCGCGTAGTCGACTCCGAGGCCGAGCAGCACCGGCAGCACGGCCACCGACGCCATCGTCAGCGACAGGCCGAGCAGCGCGGTCGCGCCGAAGGTGATCGCGACCGCCGCGAGCGCCACGGCCAGCGGCACGAGCCGCAGCCGGCTGCGGAAGACGAGCGCGAGCACGACCGCCATCAGCACGAGGCCGGCGATGAGCAGGCGGAGCGTCGAGCCGGCGAGCACGCCGGTCAGGTCGTCGGCCACGACCGGGGCGCCGGTCACCGTGTAGCCGGCGGCGTCCTCGAGCTGCCACTCCGGCATCCGCACCGCCTCGCGCACGAGCGCGACCGCCTCCTCCCGCTGCTCGTCGGACAGGTTCGGCTTCAGGCGGACCTGGATCAGCGCCGACTCGGGCGACGGGAACAGGTACGCGAAGCGCGCCTTCGGCGTGCCGGCCCCGCGCGAGGCGTCGAACACCAGCGCGGAGACGAACTCGGGGTCGTCGACGCTCGGCAGCCGGGTGAGGCCGAGCCCGTAGCGCAGATTGACCTGGAGCAGGTCGCGGACGAACTGCGCGTACACGAGCTGGCGCGCCGACTCCGCAAGCCGCTGCTGCTCGGCGGGCGGCTTGCCCTGGGCGCGCGCGACCCTCCGCGCGGCGCGCGCCGCGCGCGTGGCCTGGGCCGCCTTGGTCTGCATCTGCGCCTGGATCTGGTCGTTGATCTCGCCCGCGGCGGCGTTGATGAAGGTGCCCGGGCCGTAGACGACCTGGACCGGCTTGGTCTCGGCCAGCCGGTCGCACGGCGACCCGGCGCCGCCGGGAGCCGTCTCCCCCTCCGGCTTGTTGCCCGACAGGCAGCCCTCGAGCCCGATCAGCCGCCCGAGGTTGGAGGTCAGCACGAGCTTCGGCAGGTCACCGCGGGCGAGCACGATCACCGAGTGGTCGCCGAACCGCTCGCGGTAGGTCTCGGTGGCCTGGAACGTGTCCGCCCCGCGGCCGACGAGCGTGTCCATGGCCGCGCTCGGCTCCAGCCGCAGCGTCAGTGCGCCGCCCGCCGCGGCCAGTACGGCGACGACCGCCAGCACGCGCGCCGGCCGCCGGGCCGAGGCGCGAACGATCCGCTCGAACACCGTTCATCCCACAGCGAGAGTAGTGGCGGAGCCCGCGGGTTTCGCCCTCCGGGCGAACACCCGCAAGGGAACCTGACCCCCGGGTCAGCGTTCCCCGTTGACGTGCGGGTACTGCGTGATCTCGCCGCCGAAGTTGAAGCGGCCCTGGAGCCGGCACGGCGGGGCCGGGACGTTGCCCGGCGACCCAGCGAACGCGAACTGCACGATCCGGTTGAGCAGGTCCTGCGGGACCAGGTCGCCGACCGACGGAGGGAACGGCGGCAGCGGCACGTTGGTGATGTTCGGCACTCCTGCGCCGCACTGGCGGTTCTCGAACACCGCCAGCCCGCGGGCCAGGTCCCTGAAGTTCCCCGGCTGCGTGTAGGGGTTGGGGCGGTTGGTGCCGATGCGGCGCGGATAGACGGCCAGGTTCTCGGGGTTGAGCGGGTTGGTGGTGCGGAGATAGTGCGCGCCGCTCGCGTCCCTCGCCTGGGTGGCGGCGGGCGTGTTCGCGAGGAACGCGGTCAGCTCGGGCTTGTAGAGCGCGATGAAGTCGAGGATCGGCTTGAGCTGGCGCATCGTCGGGTCGAGCTGGGCGATCAGCGGCCGGGCGTCCTGGAGCACCCGCTCGGCGGCCGGGAAGCCGGTGCGCGAGGCGCTGATCAGCTCGTCCAGCCCGCGGAACAGCGCCTCCAGATCGGGCGCCAGGGCGCCGAGGTCGCGCAGCGTCGGGCTCAGCTCGCGCGCCGCCGGCCGCAGCTGGGTGACCAGCGGGTCGGTGTCGACTGCGAACTCCGCGAGCCGCTCGAGCGTCTGCGCCGACTCGCGCTCGAACGTCGGCAGCGCGATGAACGTCTCCTTGAGCTCCTCGTCGCGCAAGGCGGTGGTTTGGAAGACGCGGTTGGAGTTCTCGATCAGCGAGCGCAGCTGGACGTCGCGCTCGGTCAAGGCCTCGAACACGACACCGGTGTTCGAGACCAGGCTGCTGAGCGCGCCCTCCTGGCGGTTGAGGATGTCGACCAGCTCGGCGGCGTCCTCGGCGAACGGACCGAGGTTGCCGAGCGCCTCGTTGACGTCGCGGCCGTTGTCGCCGATCGCCTTCGCCTGCTCCTGCATCCAGGTCTGGAACGCCGCCCGCGTCTCGGCGTCGAAGGTGCGGTAGATCTCGTCGAGCTGGACCGTCGGGGACACCTGCGACTCCGCCAGCATGCCGCCGTCGGGCACGGGCTCGGCGTCCCGGCTGCCGGGCGTGAGCTCGACGTAGGTCTCGCCCAGCAGCGTCTTCTGACGCAGGATCGCCTGCGCGTCGGAGGGCATCGGCGCGTAACGCGACTGGAGCTCGATCACGACGATCGAGCGCCCGGTCTCCTTGTCGGGCTCGATCGTCTTCACGCGCCCGACCGGGACGCCGGAGATCCGCACGTCGGCCTCGGTGGCGAGCTGCGTGGCCTCGGCGAACGAGACCTGGAACCGGTAGCCCTGGGGCTTGAGCGGGATCGGGCCGCCGAAGGCGAGCCACAGGAACAGCAGCAGCCCGAAGCACGACAAGGCGAAGATCACCATCGCGGCGATGCGGCCGAAGGAGGGGGCGGCCTTGTTCACGGCGCCCCTCCCGGCTGCGGGCAGATCTCCGCGGTGGTCGGCCCGTTGAGGAGGTCCACGAGCGTCCCGAGCGCAGGGTTCGTGCTCGCCACCGTGTTGAGCAGCTGCGCCGTGTCGCAGCCGAAGACCACGATGCCATGGCGGATCGGCCCGTGCGCGTCCTGCGTCGCGAACACCGTGGCGCCCGCGTGGTTGGCCCACGAGAGCCAGAACAGGTAGCCCTCCTCGGTGCCCGGCGGGTTGTAGGCGAGCGTGTTGAGCAGCGCATTGACCACCCGGAAGCTGCGCGTGAGGTCCGGGGTGGCCGCCGCCAGGTCGCGCAGCGCCGGCCGCGCCTCACGCACGGTGGGCAGGGCCGCGCGCGTGAACGGGCGGATCTCGTCGCGCAGGATGGGCGTCGTCGTGGTCAGGAACGGCTGCGTCTCGCGGAGCGCCGGGCCGAGCGCCCGCGCGCCCGGCCGCAGAGCCTCCAGCGTCGGCCCCAGCACGCTGGCCATCGCGTCGACCTTGGCCAGCGCCACTTGCGACGCGTCGAGCGTCGAGGGCAGCTCCTGCAGCGTCGCCCGGATGTTCGCCTCCTGGTTCGCCAGCGCGGCGAACACCGCGTTCGAGCTCTCGACGAACCCCGCGAGCTGAGCGTCCTTGTTCCCGAGCTCCTCCATCAGCAGCGAGAAGTTGTGGACGACGCGCTTCAGGTTGCGCCGGCGCAGCGCGAGCTGCTCGTTCGCCTCCCGTGCGTAGTGGGCGGTCGGCTCGAAGCGGCGGATCGTCTGCGCCAGCGCGCGGCCGTTGCCCCGCAACCCCTGGGCGCCATCGGCCAGCAGCAGCTTCAGGTAGTCGCGCGTGTCGGCGTCGAGTGAGGCGAGGACCTCGTCGAGGTTGACGTCCGGCAGCGTCTGGGAAGCCGGGATCCGCTCGCCCTCGGCCAGCTCGCCGGCTTCCGGGGTGCCCGGCGTCAACTCCGCCGTCATGTCCTTCAGCCCGGTCTTCGGCCGCAGCAGGATCGTGGCGTCGCGGTAGATCGTCGCGTGCTCGCGCTCGATCTTCATCCCGATGACGGCCCGGCCGCCCTCGAGCTCGACGCTCGAGATCTCGCCGACCTCGACGCCGGCGATGTTGACGGTCTGCCCCTGACCCGGGGTGACGGCCTGGGCGGTCGCCAGCTCTGCTTCGACCTCGACGTAGTCCTTGCCCAGCATCGGGACGCCGGCCGGCAGCGAGAACCGCTGGTTGGCGAGGATGACCCCGCCGACGATCAGCGCGACGACGAGCAGGACGATGATCGCCGCGAAGTCGCGCCAGTGCTTGCGGATCGCGGTGCTCACCTGCGCCGCCCCGTCCTTGTCGCCGAAGGGTCGCAGCCTCGCGCGCAGCTCCGGCAGCGCCTTCTCGGCGGCCAGTGCGGCCTGGCCGGTCGGCGGCGACTTGGCGGCCGCCGGGCCGTTGAGGTTCGGCCGCGTCTGGGTGTAGCAGTTGACGGTCGGCCGGTACGGCGGGCGCCTTCCGGGATAGAACGGCCGGTTGCCGAGCGGGACCGCGATCGCGTTGCCGAACAGCTCGCCCGTGTCGGCCGACGCCGAGCCGAGCGACAGCGACTCGGCGCCGCCGCCGGTCTGGAAGCGCACGTACATGCCGTTGCCGTCGAAGTTCTGCCCCTCGCCGGCCAGCCCGACGAGCGTGTAGAAGAACTCCTTGTAGTTCTCGACGCCGGTCGTGAACTCGTCCCGGATCACGACGTCGCCGGTCGGCAGCAGGACGTCGCGCGCGCACTTGGACGCGAGGTCGGTCTGCGGCAGCAGGTCGAGTGCCCTGTCGGTCAGACGGGCGAGGTCCTGGCTGGCGGGCGCCAGCTCCTTCGCCACGCCGCCCAGCTCGTTCGGGCCCATCAGCGGCCGCGCCTGGGCGATCCACGGCAGCGCCGCCGCGATCGTGGCCGGCGTCTCGCGGATGCCGGGGAGGATCTCGCGCGACCACGCGCGCGTGGGCGGGAACGCCTCGTTGAGCGCCGCGAGCGCGCGGTTGGTGGTCGCCAGCGTGAGCGGAAGCTCGCTCACCGAGCGCTGCAGGTTGCCGGACTCGGCGGCGAAGGCCGCCATGGTCGTGTTGAAGTTCGTGATCAGGCCGCGCAGCGCGTTCTCGTTGCGGATCAGCGCGCCGGTCGTGCGCGCGGTGCCGTCGATCAGGCGCGACAGATCGCGGCCCGGCTCGGTGCCGAGCAAGGAGTCGAGCACGATCGCCGTCGTGCGCTCGGCCTCGGGAATGTCGTCGTAGGCGTCGTTGAACGACTCGGCGGCCGTCTCGCCGCGCGTGAGCGGGTCGGCCGCGCGGTCCTCGGCCGCGGTCGGCTCGGAGGTGAGCGCCACGGCGAGGACGTTGAGCACGTCCTTGAGGTCCTGCCGCGTGTCGGACTGCAGGGAGGTCAGCACCTGGTCGAGCTGCACCGGGGTGGCGGTCTGCGTGACCTTGATCGTGCCGCCGTCCTCGAGCTCCGGCGCCGAGGGCGAGCCCGGCTTGAGGTCGACGAAGAAGTTGCCCTCGAGGAAGATCCGCGGGCGGATCTTGGCGGTCGCGTCCTCGTGCAGCGGCAGGCCGTCTTCGTCGATCTGGAGCACGACGACCGCGGCGTCGGTGTCCTCCTCGGCCGTGACCTCCTTGACCTTGCCGACGTCGACGCCCGCGATCCGGACCGGCGATCCGGGCCGGATCGAGTTGGCCGACTGGAAGACGGCGTTGACCTCGTACGGACTGGTGAACGGGATGTCCTTGGTCCAGCCGAGGAAGACGAGCACGATGATCACGGCCAGGGCGATCACGCCGATGAGGACCGGGTTGCGGGGCCTGTGGCGCATCAGGGGTTGCCCTCCGTGCGCGCCTGTTGGGTGCCGCTCGGGTTGGTGAGGACGGTCCGGCCCCGCAGGAACGGCTCGTTGCCCGCCTCGCACTCGCGCGGCTGGCCGGGGGCCGCCGTGTTCGGGTACGGGTTGGTGTGGAGGTGGTTGTCCTCGGTCGGCCCGTTGGCCGGCGCCGAGGACGGGCCGCCCTCGTTGTTGGGCCCCTGCGGGGTGGCGACGATGATGAAGCGCTGCCAGGTGCCGTTGCGGTCGCCGACGCTGAGCAGCGAGGAGACGTTGCGGAAGAACAGCGTCAGGTAGTTGCAGACGGTCTGGGCGGGCGTGATGAACGCCAGCGTCGGCTCCAGCGACTGGAGCGTGGCGGTGGTGGCGTCCAGCCCGATCGGGACCTGCGGGTCCTCGGCGAAGGTCTGGAGCTCGTCGAGCAGCGACGCAAGCCGGCGGTTGAACGGCGGCGTGCGGGGGAGCACGCGCGTGCCCACCTCGAGTGCGTCGGCGATCGTCGGCGCCGAGGTCCGCAGCGCGGCCGCGCCCGGCCGCAGCTCGCGGAACAGGGCCTCCGTGTTGCGCAGGAACGGCCGCTGGACGGGGAGCGTGCGGATCCCCGTCTCGAGCGCGGGGACGCCTTCGGTGATGGATTCCTGGATGTAGGGCCGGGCGACCTCGCGCAGCGCGGCGAACGTCGTGTCCAGGTTCACGAACAGCTCCGCCTGCGCCTCGGCGGCCGGCGCCACGATCGCCGCCGCCTCGCCCAGCTCGCCGAAGAAGCGGCGCAGGTTGGTCTCCGGCGACGACAGGTTCTGGGCCACCGGGACGACGTCGCGCAGCAGCGGGCGGAACGCGCCGATTGCGGTGTTTATCGACTCGCCGCGCCCGGCGAAGGCGTCGCCGAACCCCCTGGTGTTGGCCGCGGCGGCGTCGCGCGTCGCCTCGTCGAACATGCTGAGGACCTCGTCGAACTCGACCGGCGCCGGGGTGGCGGCCTCGAGCGGGATCGTGGCGCCCTCGTCGAAGCCCTCGCTGTCGGTGCCGCGCGTGATCTCGACGAACTTGAGGCCGAGCGCCGAGCGCGGCCGGACGATCAGCGTCGAGTCCCGCGGCAGCGGCGCGACGTCGCGCTCGAGCGTGAGGGCGAGCACCGCGATGGTGGAGCCGTCGTCCTGGCGCTGCGCCTCGATGCCGTCGACGAAGCCGACGCGCGAGCCGCCGATGCTGACGTCGTTGCCGACGACGAGGTTGGCGGCGCTCGGCACCTCGGCGCGGAGCTGGTAGGTCGGGACGAACGGCAGGCCCTGGTTGGCGTTGTAGGCCAGGAAGACCGCGACCAGCACCACGAGGATCGTGGCGGCGCCGATCAGGACCGGGCTGCCGGCGATCCCGCCGCGGCCGCTCATTCGTCGCCCCCGAACAGGTAGTCGAGCAGGGTCTCGGTCTTCTGCTCGTCGGTTGCGGGCGGCGGCTCGGGGGCCGGTGTCGGCGCGGGGGCCGGCTTGGCGACCGGCGCCTCCATGACCTGGTCCGCGCTGCGGCGCTCGCGCTGCCTGGGGACCGTCTTCAGCGGCCGCGCGTCCTCGGGGACCGGCAGGCCGAGCGCCTTCGCGAGCGCCCTCGCCGTGCGGACCACCGCCGGATCGCGCGGCGCGCCGGTCGCGGCCTGCGCGGAGCTCGAGCTCGCCTGCGCGAAGTTCGACGAGCAGCCGAACGACGGCTGGACCGCGTAGTTCGCGCACTGGTTGACGATCAGGCCCGCGCGGAGGTAGTGGCCGAACGAGTCGAAGCCGTTGATGGCGGCCACCGTGTAGAAGACGTAGTCCATGAAGCGCTCGATTCCGTCCGTGCGCTGGAAGGACTCGAGCAGCTTCCGCGCGTTCGCGCCGACCGGGCGCACGGCGCTCGCCAGCTGGCGCAGGTCGCGGACCACCGGTAGGGCCGCGCGGACGGCGGGCGTGCCGGTCTCCGTCATCTCGCCGAGCGACTCGAAGGACGTGGTCGCCGCGCGCGAGAACGGGCCCAGCTCGAGGATCATGCGGTTGATGTCCGGCGCCACGGCGCCGAGGTCGGTCAGCACCGGCGTCATCTCGTCGCTGAGCGCGCCGAGCCGCACCATCGTCGGCCGCAGCTCGCGCAGGAAGGGCGGCAGCAGCTCGAGATCGGCCTGAAGAGCGGCGCTCCGCTCGGCGGTCGCCTCCGCGACGGCACCGGCGTTCTCGATCGCGCCGCCCACGTGGGCGCGCTCGCGCGCCAGCGGGGCGAGCACCGCGTCGGAGTCGGCGGCGAGGTCGGCGATGACCTCGTTCTGGTCGGCGAGGATCTTCAGGACCTCGGTGATCTCCTTCAGCGCCGGGTCGGCGCGGCGGATGACCGCCGACAGGTCGCGGCCGCGGCCGGCGACGCCGATCCCCAGGTCCGAGAGGATGATCGACAGGCGCTCGCGCTCGGGCTCGCGCATGATGTTGCCGATCAGGTCGAGATCGACGGCCTTGCCGTTGTTCTCCACCGGCAGCAGGTACTGCCCCTCGCCGTCGCCCTCCTCAATCTGCTCCAGCTCGGGCGGCGGCTCCTCGCCCGGCGAGCGCACCTCGGTCAGCGTGCACTCGACGAACCGCTCGCCGATCAGCGACTGCGGGCGCACGATGCAGCTCGCGTCGTCGCGGAAGTCCTGGTAGCCGGGGTCGGTGATGTCGAGCACCACGGCGGCCTTCTGGTCTTCCGTCAGGTCGATCGAGTCGATCGAGCCGACCCGGACGCCGGCGACCTTGACGTCCTCGCCGGGGATCACGAAGCCGGCGTTGTCGAAGATCGCGCGGACCTTGTAGTCCTCGCGTTCGTCGCCGCCTCCCATGACGAGGATCACGACAGCGGCGGCCGCGACGATCAGCAGGATGACGGCGGCGACGCGTGTCATGGGCCGGGGAGCACGAGGCTCGGGTCGCAGTCGAGGCGGCCGCCATCGGTGAACGGCGCCGAACCGTCCGCCGGGCGCTGGATGGCGGCGCCCGGGCAGCGGCGGATGACGCCCGTCTCGACGCCGTCCATCCGGTTGGCGGGGGGCACGGGCGTGAGCAGGCCGCCTGCCGGGTTGTCGGTGAACTGGAACGCGTTGAACATCGGCTGGATGCGCGCGAAGTGGCCGTTGGCGTCGTAGTTCGAGGAGCCCTGGCCGAAGTCGCGGACCCAGCCGATGAAGTCCGGCGTGTAGGGCCGTGCGAACTCCAGCACCGGCTGGGCGCGCACGAGCGCCTGGCGTCCGTCGCGGAACGCGGGCGTGGCGGCGCGCTGAAGCGCCGGCATCTTGCGCGTGGCCTCGACGAGGTCGTTGTCGGGACCGGGCCGCCGGACCGCGATGCTGAGGTCGCGGATCGTCGGGCGGGCCGCTGCCACCAGCGGGCGCAGCTCGCGCAGGAACGGTGCCAGGTCCTTGGTGGCGGGCTTGGCCTCCGCGACGAGCACGTCGAGGTCGTCGAGCGTCGCGCGCAGGTTCACGAAGGTCGTGTTGGCGCGCCGCAGCGTGGTCGGCAGCAACCCGAGCGCTTGTGCCAGCGCGGCGTTCTCGGAGCCGATGGCGGCCGCCGTCTCGTTGGCGTTGCCGACGAGCTGGGACAGCTCGTTGCGGCGCTCGGCGATCGTGGTCGCCGCGCGACTCGAGTTGACCAGGAACTCGGTCAGCGCCGGCTCGTCCTCGGTCAGCTCCTGGACGAGCCGGCGCGAGCTCGACAGGACGGGGTTGAAGTACTTCGCGGACAGGCCGGCTTCCTCGCCCTTGCCGGCGTACTGGGTGGCGAAGCCCTTGATCACGTCGGACAGGTCACCGGTCGTCTGCTCGTCGAGCGTGTTGAAGATCTGGTCGAGGTCGACGACGTCGGTGGTGTCCTCGGCGGTGAGGGTGGCGCCCTCGGGCAGCTCCTCGGCGTCGCCGGGCGCGGGGGTCAGCGCGATGTAGCGGTTGGCGATGCCCGACAGCGAGGTGAGCCGGATGACGGCTTTCGTGCCCTGCCTGAGCGGGGCGTAGGGCTCCTCGACGACGACCTTGACCGCCGCCTGGTTGTCGTCGGTCAGCTCGATCTCGCGCACCGAGCCGACGCGGCGGCCGCCGACCTGCACGTCGTCGTCGACGACCAGCTGGCCGGCGTTCTGGAACAGCAGCGTGTACTCGGCGCCGCTGGGGCCGCGGAACAGGAGCAGCCAGACGAGCAGGCCTACGGCCAGCGCGAGCGCTATGGCCGCGGCCGTCCGTGCCACCGTCACCGATGCTGCTCCGTCATCCGCTCAAGACTCCCCCGGAAACAAGGGCGAACCCTATCGTGGCTCTGGCGGCGCTGGTGCCGATGGTGCGATCGGTGCGCCGACGAACGTCAACGGCGGCTGGGTGGGGCAGCGAGGGTGCCAGCCGCGCGGTGGTCCCTGCCGCGTTGACCGCGATATGCGCGCGGTCAAAGCGCCACGCGCCGGTCGATGGCGCTTTGACCGGACATATGCCGGTTAAGTCGCCATCCGCTCGAACCCGGACGCGCGGCCGGCTGCCTCGCCGCCCTACCCAGCCGAAGTTCGTCCCGCCGCTACTCCATGCCCAGCGGGCCCTGCGAGGCGCCGGACAGGAACTGGCGCACGAACTGGTTGTCGGAGTTGAAGAGATCCTCGGCCGGGCCGGACTCCACGATCCGCCCCCGCCACAGCACGGCGATGTACTCGGCGACCCGCTTGGCGGACATGATGTCGTGCGTGATCACCACGTAGGCGCCGCCGTTCTCCTCGTGGACCTCCTTGATCAGCTCGCACAGCAGCGCGGTGCGAACCGGGTCCAGACCGGAGTCGGGCTCGTCGAAGAGCACGATGTCGGGATCGAGGACGAGCGCGCGGGCGAAGCCGGCGCGCTTGCGCATGCCGCCGGACAGCTCGTTCGGCATCTTGTCGGTCGAGCCCTCCAGCCCGACCTCGCGCAGGCGGCGCATGACGATGTCGTCGATCTCGTCCTCGCCCTTGTCCGTGTGCTGACGGAGCGGGAACGCGACGTTGTCGTAGAGGTTCATCGAGCCGAACAGCGCCCCGTCCTGGAACAGCACGCCGAAGCGCTTGCGCATGTCGAACAGGTCGCTCGTCGCGCATGCCCGGCACCGACTCCCCGTGGACCAGCACGTCGCCCTCGTCCGGATAGAGCAGGCCGACCATGTGCTTGATGCAGACCGACTTCCCGGTGCCCGACGGCCCGAGGATCATCGAGATCTTGTCCTCGGGGATCGACATGTTGAGCCCGCGCAGGATCTGGTTGCGGCCGAAGGACTTGTGCACGTCGATGAACTCGACGGCGTCCTTGGTCCCCGTCGGCCGCTGCTTGCCGGTGTGCCAGCGATATTCGTCGTGCTCCGCGTTCATGGTTACCTCCGCGGCCTCCGCCCGCGTTCGATGAGGACTCTCGGCCTCCAGCCTCGCGTAACGTTCGCTGCGCTCACTCTCATCCTCCGATGGGGGCGTTCGGATTCGCGCCCCAGAAGATCTGTGTGCCAAGCATGCCGATCAGGTGCACCATGACGATGTTCAGCACCATCGACTTCGCGGTGGCCGTGCCGACGCCGACCGGCCCTCCGCTCGCCGTGTAGCCGTAGTAGCAGCCTACGAGCACGATCACGGTGGCCATCGCCATCGCCTTGATCACGCTGTACAGGAGGTCCGGCGGGTTCTGGAACATCCAGAAGATCAGCGAGTAGCCGCCGCTGGAGACCTCGCCTATCTGCTCGACCACCGCCAGGTAGGACGCGAAGAAGCCGGCGCCGATCCCGGCCAGGTACATGAAGGGCAGCACGAGCCAGGCGGCCAGCAGGCGGGTCGCGCACAGGAAGGTCATCGAGGAGATGCCCATGACCTCGAGCGCGTCGATCTCGTCGGAGATCCGCATCGCGCCGAGCTCGGCCACGATGCCGGTCCCGACCTTGGCGGCCATCATGTAGCCGAAGGCGTACGGCACCAGCTCGCGCAGGTCGCACCAGGCCGCGAACACACCGGCGTAGGCAGGCGAGCCGACGGCGCGGTTGAAGTAGGCGCCCTCGATGCCGCACTGGAGGCCGGTGATGAAGATCAGGCCCCAGATGACCAGCGTCGAGGAGAGGATCAGGATCCCGGCCTGGCGCAGCGCCTCGCCGAAGAAGCGCATGACCTTGAGCGAGAAGACCTCGGCGACGACGGTCCCGCAGAAGCGGACGATGTCGCCGAACGAGGCGATCCAGTCGCGCGGGATTGCGAGCCACGTGCGTCCCATGGCTACTTGATGTTGAGGATCTCCGGATGGGTGGCGAGCAGCGTCTGCGTGAACACGTAGTTGAACGCGAACACGCCGAGGATGGCGATCACCACCGCCTGGTTCACCGCGCGGCCGACGCCCGCGGCGCCGCCCGAGGCGGTCATCCCCTTGTAACAGCAGACGATGGCGATGATCGCCCCGAACATCGTGCACTTCAGGACCGATCCCCAGAGGTCGACGACCGACGAGTTCGTGAAGAAGGTCGCCCAGAACGGGCCGAGCGGGGCGCCGTTGGTGAGCGTGGCGACGACGCCGCCGAAGATGCCGAACAGCAGCGCGTAGATGTCGAACAGGCCGGTGACCAGCATCAGCGCCAGGAAGCGGGGCACGACGAGGTTCTTGACCGGGTCGACGCCGAGCACCTGCAGCGCGTCGAGCTCCTCGCGGATCTTGCGCGCGCCGAGGTCGGCGGTGATCGCCGTCCCCGCGACGCCGGCCAGCACGATCGCGGTCACGAACGGCGCGAACTCGCGGATGCTCGCCAGGACGAAGAAGCCGCCCAGGCGGTCGATCGAGCCGAACAGGTTGAGGAAGTTGGCCGCCTGCAGGCCCGGGGCGCCGTAGCCGAAGGCCACCGTGGAGATGACGAGCGGGAACCAGCACAGCTTGAGCGCGAACATGAACTGGGAGACGAACTCGCCGCCGTAGGGGTACGGCGGCCTGACGGCCGACATGATCGTCTTGCCCGTCAGGATCATCATGTCGCCCACTTCCTCCAGCAGGCTCTTGGCCGGCAGGAAGGCTCGATCGGCGACGGTTCGGACCACTCTTCTCCCCGGGTAGCGGCGATCGCCCGTCATGGGCGACGGCGCCGAAGGTTATGGGACGGCCTGCATCCGGCACAAACGGGAACCGTGAGCAGGACTTGCACTCCGCCTCGAAACCCGGTGGTACGCTCGCCCGCGCCATGAGGGTATGGGTGGCTCTCGCGCTCGCGGGGCTGGCGCTGGCCGGCTGCGGCAGCGAGCGCCAGGACGAGGACGAGCCGGAGGGCGAGTTCGCGCTCGAGGTCCTCGAGGCGTCGTTCCCGGCGCGCCAGACGATCGCCCAGCCGTCGACGATGCGGCTCGCGGTCCGCAACAACGACGACCGCAACCTCCCCAACCTCGCGGTGACGATCGACACCGAGGTGCCCGGCGGCGGCGACCCGGCGGGCGCGTTCGCGATGTCGGCCACCGATCCCCGGCTCGCCGATCCCGACCGGCCGATCTGGATCGTCGACCGCGGCCCCGAGGGCGGCGACACGGCCGCCACCAACACGTGGGCGGTCGGCCCCGTCTTCCCCGGCGAGACACGCGAGCTCGAGTGGCGCCTGACCGCCGTCCGGCCTGGCAACTACATGGTCAACTACAGCGTCGCGCCGGGGCTGCACGGCAAGGCGGTGGCCGCCAACGGCCAGAACACGACCGGGTCGTTCCGCGTGCGGATCTCGGACGAGCCGGTCCCTGCGCGCGTGAACAGCCGCGGCGAGGTCGTGCGCGGCGACGAGGGTCGTGGCCGGAAGTTCCGCGCATACCGTCACGGGTTGAGGGCGAGGAAGACGAACGCGAGGAACAGCACGAGGTGCACGCCGCCCTCCTGCACGGTGGCGCGGCCCGGAAGCACGGTGAGCGCGCCGACGACCATGGTGATCCCCAGCAGCACGATCTGCATCGACCCCAGGCCGAGCACGAGCGGCCCTTCGAGCCAGATCGTGGCGACCGCGATCGCCGGGATCGTGAGGCCGATGCTCGCGATGGCCGAGCCATAGGCGAGGTTGAAGCTCGTCTGCACGCGATCACGCTGCGCGTTGCGGACCGCGGCGAGCGTCTCGGGCAACAGCACGAGCAGCGCGATCAGGACGCCGACCGCCGACTGCGGCGCGCCGATCGACTCCACGACGTCCTCGATCGGATCCGACTCGACCTTGGCGAGCCCGACGACGGCGACCAGGGCCACGACGAGGAGCCCGAGGCTGATCAGCGCCGCACGGTCGGACGGCGGGTCGGCGTGCTCCTCCGGATCGGCGGTCTCGCCCACGGGCAGGAAGTAGTCGCGATGCCTGACGGTCTGGACGACCACGAAGAGGCCGTAGAGCGCGAGCGAGGCCACCGCGGCGAAGGCCAGCTGCCCCGATGTGAACTCGGGCCCCGGCTCGCTGGTGGTGAAGGTCGGGACCACGAGGGTGAGCGTGGCCAGCGTGCCGACCGTCGCGAGCGCGGTGGCGCTGCCCTCCGCATTGAACGTCGCCAGCCGCGTCCTCAGTGCGCCGACGAGCAGCGATATGCCCACCACGCCGTTGCAGGTGATCATCACGGCCGCGAACACGGTGTCGCGCGCCAGCGTCGCGTTCTCGTCGCCGCCGGAGACCATCAGCGTGACGATCAGCCCGACCTCGATGACCGTGACGGCGACCGCCAGCACGAGCGAGCCGAACGGCTCGCCGACGCGGTGGGCGACGACCTCGGCGTGATGCACGGCGGCGAGCACGGCCCCGCCGAGCAGCAGCCCGGCCACGACCAGCACGAGCGTCCCGGGGTGGCTGCCCCAGGTGAGCGCCATCGCCACGATCGCGAGCGCGGGGAACGCGACGGACCAGCGCCGGAGGATCACCATGCGAGCCCGCGCAGCACCTCGAGCGCCTCGCCCGCGCGATCGGCAGGCACGAGCAGGTGGTCATGATGCACGCCGGCGAGCACGTTGCAGCTGATCCCGGCATCGGCCAGCGCGCGGCTGAACAGCGCCGTCAGCCCGACCTGCTCGAGCGTCGAGTCGACGCGAAGCGTGATCCAGGCGGCGACGTGGTCGTAGGCCAGGCCGAGCTCGTCGGCGCGCCCGCGCGGGACCACCACGGTGAGGCCCTCGTCCTCGCGCACCGTCGCCTCCGCCGCCACGGTCTCGTCCGCCACGACGAACACGAACTCGCCCGGCCGCCGGACCGGATCCAGATCGCTCACACGGGAGTTCTACCGCGGCAGACCCGGCGCGATGATGCGATAGGCCTTGAGCCCGAGCCCGAGCCGCTCGCGGTCCTCGGTCTGCATCGGGTCGAGCCCGCTCAGCTCCTTCACCCGCTCGAGCCGGTAGGCGACGGTGTGTCGGTGCGCGTAGATCGCCGCCGCGGTCGCGTTCATGTTGCAGTTGTGCTCGAGGTAGGCCTCGAGCGTCTGCACGAGATCGGTGCGGTACTGGTCGTCGTAGCGCACGATCGACGCCACGGTGTCCTCGTAGAACGAGCGCACCTCCTCTGGGTGCGAGGCGAGCACGCGGAACAGCAGCCGGTAGGTGCCCGTCCCGATGTCCTCCTGGATCGGGCCGCCGAGACCGTCGCCGCGCTGGAGCACCTCGAGCACGAGCTCGGCCTCCTGGATCGCGCGGCCGAGCTCGGCCGGGTCGGCGTAGAAGGACGACAGGGCGACGACGCCGTGGCGCTGCAGCCGGCCGGCCAGCGCGCGCGCGGCATCCACGGTGGCGGCCTGGTCGATTCCCGGCAGCAGCGCGTAGACGCGACCGGCGGGCCCGCCCTCCACGTGCTGGGCGAGCGCGCCCGGGTACTCGGAGCCGATCAGCGCCACGACATGCCGCGGGCGCTCGGAGCTCAGCTCCGCGCACAGCACCACGGCGCCGTTCGACAGGTCGCATCCGAGCCGGCCGGCCCGCCGCACGACCTCGGCCGGTTCGAGCCCGTCGGGCCGCTCGCGCAGCTCCTCCAGGAACGAGCCGCGGACGTTCTCCTCGACCTCCTCGCGCGCCTCCTCGACGGCGACCTCGGTCAGCGCCGCCACCGCGGCCAGGTGCAGGAACTCGACGGCCTCCGGCTCCGGCCGGCCCGGGTCGAGCAGCACGACGCCGCCGATCCGCTCGTCGCCCGAGGCGATCGGCACCTCGGCCACCACCTCGGGCGGCACGGGCGCCACGCGGCCCCGGCCGTGCTCTCCGACGTAGCGGCGGACGGCCGGCAGCGCGGCCTCGCCGCCGGCCGAGGCGACGGCCACCCCGAGCCGCGGCACGACCACGGCCACGGGGCCGCCGGCCGCGTCGGCGGCCAGATCGGCCACCGCCGACAGGCCGTCGCCGGTGAGCACGGCGTCGAGCATCTGCAGGTGCACGGCACGCAGACGCTCGACGAGCGACGTGGCGGCCGGCGGCGATATGTCCGGCCGCCCCGTCGACATCCTGGTTCCTAGGCCGTGGCCTGGGCGGCGACCTCGGGATGGGCCTGCAGCGTCTCCTCACCGGACTCGCCGGTGCGGATCCGGTAGGCCTCCTCGACCGGCATGACGAACACCTTGCCGTCGCCGATCTGGCCGGTGCGGGCGTGCTTGAGGATCGCGTCCACGACCGTCTGCACGTCCTGGCTCGCCACCACGCACTCGAGCTTGACCTTCGGCCGCAGCCAGTTGGTCAGCTCCGCGCCGCGATAGCGCTCCGTGATCCCCTTCTGCCGCCCCGAGCCCTTGACCTCGGAGATCGACAGCGACGGGAACCCGAGCCCGAGCAGCTCCATGCGGATCGGCTCGAACGACTCGTGCCGGATGAACGCCTCGATCTTCTTCATGTGACGGGAACCTCCTTGGCGGTGGCACCCGCCGGCACCTCACGCGGCCGCGAGGCGGGCGCGGGTGAGTAGCCGATGAGCTCGGGCGCCGGGATGAACTGCTCCGGATACCCGTACATGCCGTGCTCGGAGATGTCCAGTCCGGCGTTCTCCTCCTCGGCCGTGACGCGGAGGCCGTAGGTCTTCTTGATCGCGTAGAACGTGGCGTACGAGAGCGCGAACACGAAGGCGAACACGGTCACGATGCCGAGCGCCTGCGTCCCGAGCTGGTGGAACGAGCCCGTGTAGATCAGGCCGCCCTCGCCGAACCCGTTGTACGCCGCCAGCCGCGGCGACGTGAAGATGCCGCAGGCGAGCGTGCCCCACACGCCGCACAGGCCGTGGGCGGTCAGCGCGCCGACCGGGTCGTCGATCTTCTTGTCGATCGCGTAGACACCGAGCGGGACGATCACGCCGGCGAGCGCGCCGATGAGCGGCGCCGTCCACGGCTCCACGTAGCCCGAGGGCGCCGTGATCGCCACCAGCGCGCCGATCGCGCCGTTGCCGGCCATGCCGATGTCGATCGTGCCCGTCTTCCAGTACGCCGTGGCGATCGAGGTCAGCACGCCGGCGCCGGCGGCCAGCATCGTCACCAGCGCGACCTCGGGGAAGCGCCCGTCCATCGCGCCCAGCGTCGAGCCCGGGTTGAACCCGAACCAGCCGAGCCACAGGATCAGCACGCCGAGGCCGAACAGCGGCATCGAGTGCCCCGGGATCGCCCGCGGGCGCCCGTCGCTGCCGTACTTGCCGCGCCGGGCGCCGAGCTGCAGGAGCACCGCCAGCGCACCGGTCGCGCCGATCAGGTGGACCGCCGTCGAGCCCGCGAAGTCCTGCATGCCCAGGTTGCTCTGGAGCCAGCCGCCGCCGAACACCCAGTGCGACGCCACCGGGTAGATGAACCCGGCGAAGATCGCGGCGTAGATGATGTACACGCCGAACTTGATCCGCTCGAGCGTCGTCCCCCAGACGATCGCCAGCGAGACCGCGCAGAACGAGAACTGGAACATCCACTTCGTCTCGATCGTGGCGTCGGAGAGGCCCATGACCGGGAAGGCCGTCTGCGGATCGCCGTAGCCGCGCAGGAAGAAGCCGTCGTGGCCGATGATCTCGCCGATGCCGAAGGCGAAGGCGAAGCCGCAGGCCCAGTACATGAGTCCGGCGATCGAGAAGTTCGTGAGGATCTTCGCCACCACCGTGCCGGCGTTCTTCGCACGCGAGAAGCCGATCTCCAAGAACGCGAAGCCCGCCTGCATGAAGATGACGAGCAGGGCCGCGACCATCACCCAGATCGAGTTGATCGCCACGCTGTCGGCCAGCGCGCCGTTGTTCGCGGCCTCGAGCGTGTCCGCGTGCGCCACCGCCGGCAGCACGCCATAGGCAAGCGCCGCCCCCAGCAGCGCCGTGCCGGTCCTTCTCAGCATCAGTCCTCCTCGGTGGGATTCCATCCACCGCGAATGGTGCGCCGAGACCGCCGAGGGTTCTTTGTCCCCATGTCGAAGATTCCTCGTCGGGGTTTCTCCATCCGGTCGAGACAAGCAACAATGCCGCCATGGGGACCGAACCGCTGCACGTGCGCGCGCTGGTGGGGAACGGCGACGCGCAGCCAAGAGATGTGCTCGACCTTGCCGAGCGTCACGAGGCGACGATGGTGGACCTCAAGTTCACCGACCTGCCAGGCACCTGGCAGCACATGGGGATGGCGCTGAGGAGCCTCGACGAGGAGGCCTTCAGCGAGGGGATCGGCTTCGACGGCTCGTCGATCCGCGGCTTCCAGGAGATCTACGAGTCCGACATGCTGCTGATGCCGGACCCGACCAGCGCCATCCTCGACCCGTTCTACGAGGCACCGACGATCTCGGTCGTCTGCACGGTGCTCGATCCGATCACGCGCGAGCCGTATTCGCGCGACCCGCGCTATGTGGCCGGGAAGGCCGAGAAGCACCTGAAGGCGAGCGGCATCGCCGACACCTGCTACTTCGGGCCGGAGGCGGAGTTCTACGTCTTCGACCACGTGGCCTTCGACCAGCAGGCGCACACCGCGTTCTACGAGGTGGAGTCCGAGGAGGGCCACTGGACCTCGGGCCAGGGGTTCCAGCGCCGCGGCGAGGGGCTCTCGTCGCTCGGCTACAAGAACCGCTCGCAGGAGGGCTACTTCCCGGCGCCGCCCAACGACAGCCTGAGCGACCTGCGCGCCGAGATGGTCACGGTCCTGGAGTCGCTCGGGATCCTCACCGAGAGCCACCACCACGAGGTCGGCGGTCCCGGCCAGGGCGAGATCGACCTGCGCTTCCTGCCGCTGCTCGAGATGGCCGACGCGCTGCAGCTGCACAAGTACGTGGTCAAGAACACGGCCAAGCAGGCGGGCAAGACCGCGACCTTCATGCCGAAGCCGATCTTCGAGGAGAACGGCTCGGGCATGCACGTGCACCAGTCGCTGTGGAAGGGCGGCGAGACGCTGATGCACGCCGAGGGCGGCTACGCCCTGCTGTCGCCGCTGGCGCTGCGATACGCGGCGGGCCTGCTGGCACACGCCAAGGCCCTGCTGGCCTTCTGCGCGCCGACCACCAACTCCTACCGCCGGCTCGTGCCCGGCTACGAGGCACCGGTGCTGCTCAAGCACTCGCAGCGCAACCGCTCGGCCGCCGTGCGGATCCCGATGTACTCGCCGTCGCCGAAGGCGAAGCGGATCGAGTTCCGGCCGCCCGACCCGCTGGCCAACCCGTACCTCGCCTTCTCGGCGATGCTGATGGCCGGCCTCGACGGGATCGAGCGCGAGCTCGACCCCGGCGAGCCGATCGACCGCAACCTCTACGAGCTGCCGCCCGAGCAGCTCGCCGACATCCCGACCGTCCCGACCTCGCTCGACGAGGCGCTCGACTCGCTCGAGGCCGACCACGACTTCCTGATCAAGGGCGACGTGTTCACCGAGGACCTGATCCAGACCTACATCGAGTTCCGGCGCGAGCAGTCGGACCGCGTGAAGATCCGTCCCCACCCGTACGAGTTCCCGCTCTACTTCGACGGCTGAGCGAACCTGACGGCGCGATCTTTGGACAGCTGGACAAGGATCGCGCCGCGCGGCGCGTCTAGGCTGCCCGGCGACCCAGGACCTGTCCCGGAGGAGGATCCTCGCCGACCATGCCGCAACGCACACGCACGCAGAACGTCCACGCAGCCCAGTGGAGCCCCAACGGAGGCTCGCTCGGGCAGGCCGACCTGACCCAGCCCGGCGCCAATGTCTTCGGCGAGAACGTGTTCTCGACCGACGTCCAGCGCCAGCGCCTGCCCAAGGCCGTCTTCAAGCAGCTCCTGGAGACGCTCGAGGCGGGCGAGCTGCTGGAGCCCGCGCTCGCCGACGCCGTCGCCACCGCCATGAAGGAATGGGCGATGGAGCGCGGCGCCACCCACTTCACGCACTGGTTCCAGCCGCTGACCGGCATGACCGCCGAGAAGCACGACTCCTTCTACGCCCCGACCGGCGACGGCGACGCACTGGCCGAGTTCTCGGGCAAGGAGCTGATCCAGGGCGAGCCCGACGCCTCGTCGTTCCCGACCGGCGGCATCCGGGCGACGTTCGAGGCACGCGGCTATACGGCGTGGGACCCCACCTCGCCGGCCTTCATCCTCGAGAACCCGAACGGCGCGGTGCTCTGCATCCCGACCGCCTTCGCGTCGTGGACGGGTGAGGCGCTCGACCACAAGATCCCGCTGCTGCGCTCGATGGACGCGCTGTCCAGCACGGCGCTGCGCGCCCTGCGGCTGTTCGGTGACGACGTGTCGTCGCGCGTGTTCACCACGGTCGGTCCCGAGCAGGAGTACTTCCTGATCGACGAGCGCTTCTACTTCGAGCGCCCCGACCTGATCACGACCGGCCGCACGCTGTTCGGCGCCAAGCCGCCGAAGGGCCACGAGCTCGACGACCACTACTTCGGGTCGATTCCCGAGCGCGTGCTCGCCTGCATGCTCGAGACCGAGCAGCAGCTCGCCAAGCTCGGCGTGCCGATCAAGACGCGCCACAACGAGGTCGCGCCGGCCCAGTACGAGGTCGCCCCGGTGTTCGAGAACTCGAACGTCGGCTGCGACCACCAGCAGCTCACGATGCAGATGATGCAGAACGTGGCGCGCCGCTACGGCCTCGTCTGCCTGCTGCACGAGAAGCCGTTCGCCGGCGTCAACGGCTCGGGCAAGCACAACAACTGGTCGATGGGCACCGACAGCGGCCACAACCTGCTCGAGCCGGGCGACACCCCGCACGAGAACCTGCAGTTCCTGTTCTTCTGCGCGGCCGTCATCCAGGCGGTGGACGCGCACCAGGAGCTGCTGCGCGCGTCCGTCGCCCTACCCGGCCAGGACCACCGGCTGGGCGCCAACGAGGCGCCGCCGGCGATCATCTCGATCTTCCTCGGCGCCGAGCTGCAGAAGGTGTTCGGGGCGATCGAGTCGGGCTCCGGCGACGCGGCGACGCCGCAGAGCTACCTCGAGCTGGGCGCCTCGGTGCTGCCGGCGCTGCCGATGCACGGCGGCGACCGCAACCGCACGTCGCCGTTCGCCTTCACCGGCAACAAGTTCGAGTTCCGCGCGGCCGGCTCGTCGATGTCGCTCGCGCTCCCGAACACCGTGCTCAACACGATCGTCGCCGAGGCGATCGACGACCTGACGAGCGAGATCGAGCGTCTCCAGGGCGATGGCGAGTCGTTCGAGGCGGCCGTGCTGAGCGCGGTCAGCGCCGCCTGGACGGCCCACAAGCGGATCGTGTTCGACGGCGACAACTACGCCGACGAATGGCACACCGAGGCCGAGCAGCGCGGGCTGGCCAACCTGCGCCAGACGCCGGACGCGCTGCCGTGGCTGATCGAGCCGAGCACCGTCGAGGTGTTCTCCAAGTACGACGTGCTCTCCGAGCGCGAGCTCGAGTCGCGCTTCGAGGTGCTGGTCGAGCAGTACGTGACCACGCTCAACATCGAGGGCGAGACGGCGGCGTCGATCGCCCGCACGATGCTGCTGCCGGCCGCGGTCCAGTGGTTCGCCACGCTCGGGGCCGCCGACAGCAGCGCGGGCGTGCAGCGCCTCAGGGACGAGCTCGGCGGCCTGATCGACGAGTTCGTGGACGCGATCTTCGCGCTGGAGACCGCCAACCGGGAGCACCCGGAGGCGGGCGAGCTCCTCGACGAGGCCAAGTACGTGCAGACCGAGGTCCTGCCGGCGATGGCCGCCGCCCGCGAGGTGGCCGACCGGCTCGAGCGGATCGTGCCCGACGACCTCTGGCCGCTGCCGAAGTACTCCGAGATCCTCTTCATCAAGTAACAGGACTCCACCGTCGAGTCCTGGGTCAGCGAGGGCCCCGCCGATCGGTGGGGCCCTCGTGCGTGACAGGCTTCCGGCCATGCCACTCACGCTCGATCAGACCCAGACGCTCATCGCCGCGGCCCAGGACCACGCCCTCGAGGCCGGCCTCACCGTCACCGTCGCCGTCGTCGACGAGGGCGGACTCCTGAAGGGTCTGGCGCGCATGGACGGCGCGCCGCCGCTGAGCGCGCAGATCGCCGAGGCGAAGGCCGTCGGCGCCGCCGTCTGGCATCGCGACGGCGATCAGCTCGCCTCGGTCCAGGACCAGCGCGGCGCCTTCTTCGGCGCGGTCAGCCAGCTCGTGCGGGTGCCGCTGATCCCGGCCGACGGCTCGGTCGTGATCCGCCACCGCGGCACCGTGCTGGGGGCCGTCGGGGTGAGCGGCGCCAAGCCGGAGGAGGACCGCGAGTGCGCCGACGCCGGAATCGCCGCCGTCTTCGGCTAAACCTGGCTCAGACTACCCGGCTGCCGATCACGAGGGTAGGCCCACTCGCCTCCCTCGCTTTCGCCCTCCTCCCCCTCCCAGGTGGAAGCTTCCGGCGAGTGGGCCTTTTTCATGCCCCGATCGGGCGCAGCTCCTCCGCGTAATTGGCGCAACCTTGCCAAACTTGTGTCAAGGTTGCGCTACGCTTCCCGGTCATGCGTGACTTCCTCGCCGCCGTCCGCGACCGGGTCGTCGTCTTCGACGGCGGCATGGGCGCCACGCTCGAGCAGTTCGACCTCTCGCTCGAGAAGGACTACGGGCTTCCGGGCCGCTGCCACGAGGCGCTCGTGCTCAACCGCCCCGACGTCATCGAGGGCGTGCACGAGTCGATGATCGAGGCGGGCGCCGAGGTCGTCGAGACCGACACGTTCCAGGCCTCCCGGATCAAGCTCGAGGAGTGGGGCCTGGCCGACCACACGCTCGAGATCAACCGGAAAGCGGCGGAGATCGCCCGCAAGGCGGTCGGCGAGGGCCGCTTCGTGGCCGGCTCGATCGGCCCGACCGGGCACCTGCCGGCCTCCGAGGATCCGACCCTCGGCAGGATCACCTTCCGCGAGCTGGTCACGGTCTTCACCGAGCAGGCCCAGGGCCTGCTCGAGGGCGGCGCCGACCTGATCATCATCGAGACCGCGCAGGACATCCTCGAGGTCAAGGCCGCCGTCTTCGGCACGCGCGAGGCGTTCAAGCTCACGGACCGCAGCGTCCCGATCCAGACGAGCATCAGCCTCCTCCCCAACGGCGGCAAGATGCTGCTGGGCACCGACATCAGCGCCGCGCTGGCGACGCTCGAGGCGCTGAAGGTCGACGTCATCGGCCTCAACTGCTCGACCGGGCCCGAGGACATGCGCGACGCGGTCCGCTTCCTCGGCGAGCACTCGCCGGTGCCGATCCACTGCATCCCCAACGCCGGCATCCCCCACCAGGGCCCGAACGGCGAGACGATCTTCCCCGAGACCCCCGAGCAGCTCGTGACCGTGCTCGGCGAGTTCGTCGAGCGCTACGGCGTGAACATCGTCGGCGGCTGCTGCGGCACCACGCCCGACCACATCTACGCGCTCAAGCAGCGCGTCGACGGCCGCGAGTCCTCGAGCCGGCCGGCCCCGCGGCCCCCGCACGTGAGCTCGATGATCGCCGCCGCCCCGCTCGTGCAGGAGCCGCGCCCGACGCTCGTCGGCGAGCGCGTGAACTCGCAGGGCTCGCGCAAGGCCAAGGAGCTGCTGCTGGCCGACGACTACGACGGCCTGCTGCAGGTCGCCGAGGACCAGGTGGAGGGCGGCGCCCACGTGCTCGACGTCTGCGTCGCGCTCACCGAGCGCCAGGACGAGGACGAGCAGATGCGCCAGGTGGTCAAGAAGGTCTCGCTGACCCAGCCGGCGCCGATCCAGGTCGACTCGACCGAGCCGGACGTGATCGAGCGCGCGCTCGACCAGATCCCGGGCCGCGCGATCGTCAACTCGGTCAACCTCGAGGCCGGCCGCGACAAGCTCGACACGGTCGTGCCGATCGCCATGCAGCACGGCGCCGCGCTGATCGCGCTGACGATCGACGAGGTCGGCATGGCCAAGACGCGCGAGCGCAAGCTCGAGGTCGCCAGGCGGATCACCGAGCTCGTCTGCGACGAGCACGGCATGGACCCCGAGCTGCTCATCTTCGACGCGCTGACCTTCACGCTCACGACCGGCGACGACGAGTGGAAGCCGTCCGCGATCGAGACGATCGAGGGCATCCGGCTGATCAAGTCCGAGCTCCCTGGCGTCAAGACCTCGCTCGGAGTCTCCAACGTCAGCTTCGGCATCGGCCTTCCGGCGCGCAGCGTCCTCAACTCGGTCTTCCTGCACCACTGCGTGGAGGCGGGGCTCGACCTCGCGATGGTCAACCCGAACCACATCACGCCGTACGCGGAGATCGGCGAGGAGGAGCGCGAGCTCGCCGACGACCTCGTGTTCAACCGCCGCGACGACGCGCTCGAGCGCTTCATCGCCCACTTCGAGGGCAAGTCCGAGGAGGCCGCCGAGGCGGCCGATCCGACCGCCGGCATGGAGCCCGAGGAGGCCCTGCACTGGCACATCCTGCGCCGCAAGAAGGAGGGCGTGGAGGCGCAGATCGACGCGTCGGTGGAGAAGATCGGCGCCGTCCCGACGCTCAACGACGTGCTGCTGCCGGCCATGAAGGAGGTCGGCGACAAGTTCGGCGCCGGCGAGCTGATCCTGCCCTTCGTGCTCCAGAGCGCCGAGGTGATGAAGAAGGCCGTCGCCCAGCTCGAGAAGTACCTCGACAAGCTCGAGGGCTACACGAAGGGCACCGTCGTGCTCGCGACCGTGTTCGGCGACGTGCACGACATCGGCAAGTCGCTCGTCAACACGATCCTCACCAACAACGGCTACAGCGTGGTCGACCTCGGCAAGCAGGTTCCGATCGGCACGATCCTCGACGCCGCGCAGGAGCACGACGCGACCGCGATCGGCCTCTCGGCGCTGCTCGTCTCCACCTCCAAGCAGATGCCGCTGGCCGTGCAGGAGCTGCACGAGCGCGGCCTCCAGTACCCGGTGCTGGTCGGCGGCGCCGCGATCAACCGCGACTTCGGGCGCCGCATCCTGTACCCCAAGGGGCAGGAGTCCGACGAGACCTACGACCCCGGCGTCTTCTACTGCAAGGACGCCTTCGCCGGCCTCGCCGTGATGGACCAGCTCGTCGAGCCCGACAAGCGCTCCGCGCTGCTCGACAAGACGCGCGACGAGGCCCGCAAGCTGCGCGAGAAGGGTCCCGAGCCCGAGCTCGGCCCGACCGACGACGAGTCCGTCCGCTCCACCGCCCGCACCGACGTGCCGATCCCCACGCCGCCGTTCTGGGGCGTCCAGGAGATCGCCGTCGACCTCGACGACGTCTTCCCCCACCTCGACACCCACGTGCTGTTCAAGCTGCACTGGGGCGGGCGCGGCAAGAAGGGCGAGGAGTGGCGCGCGCTCGTCGAGGAGGAGTTCCAGCCGCGCCTCGAGCGCATGTGGCGCGAGCAGGACTACCTGCATCCGCGCGCGCTGCTCGGCTACTTCCCCTGCAACGCGGTCGGCAACTCGCTCGAGCTCTACGACCCCGAGGATCCGGAGAAGGTGCTCGAGAAGCTCGTGTTCCCGCGCCAGCCCGGCCACGACCGCATCTGCCTGACCGACTTCTACCGCCCGAAGGACAGCGGCGAGCGCGATGTCGTCGCGATCCAGGCCGTCACCGCCGGCCCCCAGGTCACCGAGCTGATGGCGTCGCTGGAGCAGCAGGGCGAGTTCGCCGAGCAGCTCTACACGCACGGCCTCGGCGTCCAGACGGCGGAGGGCATGGCCGAGTGGCTCCACGCGCGCGTGCGCTCCGACCTCGGCATCCCGCCCGACCAGGGCCGCCGGTGGTCGTGGGGCTACCCCGCGTGCCCGGACCAGTCCGAGCACACGAAGGTCTTCCGCCTGCTCGGCGCCGAGACGATCGGCCTCACGCTGTCGGGCGGCCACGCGGTCGAGCCCGAGCAGTCGACGGTGGCGATCGTCGCGCACCACCCGCAGGCGGTCTACTTCGGCATGAAGTCCGGCTTCATCCCGAAGCAGAAGGCGCCCGACGAGGTCATCAAGGGAACCGAGAAGGACCCGCGGCACGTCGTCGGTGGCGCGGCGCTCGCCTCCTGAGCGATGATGTCGGCGTGCTCCGCACGCCCCTCTGCGGCCTGCTCGGCATCGAGGCGCCGATCATCGGCGCGCCGTTCGGGCCGTGGGAGCAGGTCGACCTGGCGGCCGCCATCTGCAAGGCCGGCGCGCTCGGGAGCCTCGGCACCGCCCTCCGCACGGTGCCCGAGCTGGAGGCGCAGTGGGCGCGCCTGCGCGAGCTGACCGATCGGCCGTTCGCCATCAACCACACGAACCGGCCGTTCGACGAGGCCGCCTTCGCGGCCACGCTGAAGGCCGCGCCGCGGGCGATCTCGTTCCACCTCGGCGTCCCGGCGGACCTGATCGCCCGCGCCCACGAGGCGGGCATCCTCTGGATCCAGCAGGTGGTCGACCGCAGTCAGGCAGAGGAGGCCGTCGCCGCCGGGGCGGACGTGATCGTCGCCCAGGGCGGCGAGGCGGGCGGAAACAGCGGCTTCGTGGCGACGATGGTGCTGGTGCCGCAGGTGGTCGACGTGGCGGGCGAGGTGCCCGTGGTCGCCGCAGGCGGGATCGCCGACGGGCGCGGGCTGGCGGCTGCGCTCGCGCTCGGCGCGCAGGGCGTCAACATGGGGACGCGGTTCCTCGCCTCGGAGGAGCTGGCGATCGCCGGCGACTGGAAGCGCAGGATCGTCGACGCCGACGCGCTCGACGCCGTCAAGGTGCTCAACAGCGAGCGCGTCCTGCCGCCCTACTCGCGGCCCGCCGCCCCGGTCGAGCCGCGCGCGCTGCGCACGCCGCTGATCGAGCAGCTGCGCGAGCACCCGGAGTGGGTCGATCCGGCAAGCCTGGGCCCGCGCCTCCGCGAATCGATCCTGGCGGGGCGCGGCGACGAGTACCTGCCGTTCACCGGCCAGTCGGCCGGGCTGATCGACGAGGTGCTGCCGGCCGGGGAGATCGTGCGCCGCGTGGTCGAGCAGGCCGAGGCCGCGCTCGAGGCGACGCGCGCGTGAGGGTGCTCTCGATCGACGGCGGCGGGATCCGCGGGCTGATCGCCGCGCGCGTCCTGGCCGAGATCGAGCGGCGCTGCGGCCGCCGCGCAGGCGAGCTGTTCGACCTCGTGGCCGGGACCTCGACGGGCGCCATCATCGCCTGCGCGCTGACGAAGCCCGATCCGCTCTCGGCCGAACGGATCGCGCGCATCTACCTCGAGGAGGGACCGGAGATCTTCAGCCGCTCGCTGCTCAAGCGGATCACCTCGGTCGAGGGATACCTCGACGAGCGCTACGACTCCGACGGCCTGCTGACGTCGCTGCGGCGGCATCTCGGCGACGCGCGGCTCGCGGACGCGACGCCGGCCATCCTGCTCACCGCCTATGACCTCGAGCGCCGCAACGCGCTGCTGCTGCGCAACGGCGACGACATGTCGATGGTCGACGCCGCTCACGGCAGCGCGGCGGCGCCGAGCTACTTCGAGCCGGCGCGGGTGGGCGACCTCACGCTCGTCGACGGCGGCGTGTTCGCGACCAACCCGGCGATGTGCGCGTACGCGCAGGCCGACGGCGACGTGGAGCTGCTCGCCTCGCTCGGCAACGGCGAGCACACGCGCGTGCTGCCCTACGAGAAGGTGCGCGACTGGGGCCGGATCGAGTGGATCCGGCCCGCGCTCGACGTGGTCTTCGACGGCACCGCGGATGCCGTCGACATCCAGCTCTCCGCCCTGATGGGCGACGACTACATGCGCTTCCAGACGCCGCTCGACGAGGCGAGCGACGACCTCGACGACGTGACGCCCGAGAACCTCGCGGCGCTGGAGCGCGAGGCCGAGCAGCTGATCGCAGCCCGCGAGGCCGACCTCGCCCGGCTCTGCCAGCGGCTCAGCTCCGGCCGTGCGGAGCCGTGAAGTCGAGGCCGAGCGGCCCGATCAGGCTTCGGCTTCGCGCGGCACCGGGCCGAGCGACACCGGCGCGGTGTGCAGCGCGCGCAGGCGCACCTCGCGCCAGGAGAGGCCCTCCTTGACGAGCGCGGGAGCGCCCATCACGACGGCCGTGGCGATCTCCACGGCCTGGAGGATGATCCCGTAGCCGAGCGCCTGCGCGGGATCGACGCCGTAGGCGCCGGTCAGCACCGCCAGGCAGGCGGCCTGGAAGACGCCGAGGTTGGAGGGCGTGAGCGGCAGCACGGCGGTCACGTTGACCGCGAACAGCACGGCGGCGGCCGCCCCCATGTCGAGGTCGAGCCCGAGCGCGACGAGCAGCACGTAGCACGAGACCCACTGCAGGGCCCAGGCGCCGAGCTGCATGGTCACGGCCTCGAACCCCAGCCGCGGCGAGCGGAACACGCGCAGGCCGGAGCGCACGCGCGTGAGCGCCTCGCGCGCCTGGGTCATCCAGCGGTGCACGCGCACCGAGCGAGACGGCAGGCCCGAGCGCAGCAGCGCCGGCGCCACGAGCACCGCGCACAGGACGGCGAACGGCGCGAGCGCGTACCACAGCAGCGCCTGCTGACGGCCGGCGAACAGCCCGATCGTGGTGAACATGACGGCGCCGAGGATCACGAGCGCGAGCACGTTGAGCAGCGTCTGCGAGACGAGCGTGCCGAGCACGGCGGGCAGGCGCTCACGCGGCCGGCCGAGCCGCCGCGCCACGATCAGGGCGCGCGACGGCTCTCCGAGCCTGGCCGGCAGCGTGGCCGACATCAGCACGCCGATCGTCGTGCCCTGGATCGAGTCGATCAGCCGCGGCAGCGCGTCGGGCAGCGCCGCGCGCAGGATCGCGTGCCACGCGACGGCGCGCGCGAGCATCGAGACGCACATGAGCGCCAGCCCGACGAGCACCCAGACGGGCTGGGACTCGACCAGGGCCTGGGCGATCGGGCGCATCCCGATGCGCTCGAGCGCGAGCACCGTCCCGGCCGCGGCGCCGGCCATCGCCGCGCCGAGCACGAGCCGGCGGGCGACGCGCAGTGCGCGGTGGCCGCCGGCCGCGGGCACCGGGTCGAGCGACGGAAGGCGGCGCGCGCGAGAGCGCGGGCGCAGGTCGGCGGGCAGTGCGCCGATCCGGATCGCGGCGCGCTGCGGCGCCGTCTGCGGCTGCGGCACGGCGCGGGCGTCGTGGTAGGCGGTCACGACCTGCTCGGCGACACGTGGCCAGGCGTACCGCTCGGCGCTGCGGACGGCGTTGGCACCGAGCCGCGCCGTCCGCTCGGGATCGAGCGCGAGGTCGCGCAGCGTCTCGGCCAGGCGCGTGGCATCGCCGCGCGGGACGAGCAGCCCGTCGGAACCGTCGCTGACCACGTCGCGATAGCCCGCAATGTCGGACGCCACGACCGGGCGGCCGGCGGCGAAGGCCTCCGTCAGCACCATCCCGAACGACTCGCCGCCCAGCGACGGCGCGCACAGCAGGTCGGCGTCGTGCAGCGCGGCCAGGCGGGCGGCGTCGTCGACGCGGCCGAGTGCGGTGACGCCCGCGGCGTCGACCAGCAGCGGCGCGATCTCGTCCTGCGTGGCGCCGATGATCGTCAGCTCGGCGGGGACCTGGCCGCGCAGCGCCTCGAAGGCGCGCACCAGCACCGGCAATCCCTTGCGCTCGACCGTCTGGCCGACGAAGACGATCCGCAGCGGGTCGCCGGGCGCGCGGCGGCGGGGCGCCGTGTGCTCGGGCAGCACGACCCCGTTCGGCACGATCCGGTAGTGGCCGCCGTAGAAGCGCCTGCCGGTCCACGCCGCGGCCTCGGACACCGCGATGCGCAGATGGAGGCGGTTGAGCTTGCGGCGGGCGCCTAGCGTGGCGGCGATGTAGTGCGCCGGGCGCGACTCCGAGTAGCAGTGGAAGGTCCCGACGAGCGGCGCGTCGACGCTCGTCAGGGCGTCCCAGCCGATCACGGGCGTCACCGGCTCGTGCAGGTGCACGACGTCGGGCGCGAAGGCCCGCAGCTCGCGCCGCAGCGTGGAGACGGTCGACGGGGTTCCCGCGAGGTTGGACACGGCGCCGTTCGACGGCCAGCCGAGCGTGCCGCCGAGCGGCACGAGCCACTCCGGGCGCGTGCGCTCCTGCGGCCGCGCGCCGCGGTGCAGCAGCGCGGTCGCGCGCGTGTCGTGGTCGAAGGGGGCGAACACGCGAATCTCGTGCCCGCCGGCCTCCAGCTCGCCCGCGAGCGCCTCGATATGGCGCGTCACGCCGCCCGGATACGTCCACGAGTACGGGGAGACGAGGGCGGCCCGCATCGACGCAATGCTACGGGTGCGCCAGGACCGCCTCGGTTCGGTTAGCCCCCGTGGCGCACGTATCCTGTGCCGCAGCCATGCCGGAGCGCCATTTCGTCAAGTACACGTTTCTCAAGGTCGACCCCGCCTGGCGGCGGCTCGAGGACGCCGAGCGGGCGATCCACAAGCGCGAGTTCCTGGCCGCCTGCGAGGACTTCGCGTCCGAGCGGCTGCTGCGCGCCTTCTCGCTCGTCGGGACGCGCGGCGACGCCGACATGATGTTGCTCAGCCAGGCGACGAACCTGGAGCGGATCCACGAGTTCCACGTCGTGCTCAGCCAGAGCGGGCTGATGAAGTGGTGCGAGACGCCGTACTCCTACCTCGCGCTGACGAAGCCGTCGGAGTACTCCGACGAGTCGCGCCTCGAGGTCCGTCCCGCGCACGGCAAGTACCTCTTCGTCTATCCGTTCGTGAAGACGCGCGAGTGGTACCGCGTCCCGCCCGACGAGCGCTGGAAGATCATGCAGGAGCACATCGCGGTCGGCCGCGAGTACCCGCAGATCGACCTCAACACGAGCTACTCGTTCGGGCTCGACGACCAGGAGTTCGTGGTCGCCTTCGAGACCGACGACCCAGCCGCCTTCCTCGACCTCGTCCAGCGCCTGCGCACCACCGAGGCCTCGGCCTACACCAAGCGCGACACCCCGACCTTCACCTGCGTCTCATGCTCTGTCGAGCGGGCGCTCAACGCGCTCGACGGGACGCCGCTGACGGTCGAGCTCAGCGTCTGACGGCTCCTCGGCGCACGAGCCCGCGATCGTCGTGCGGAGGGACGAAGCGGCTAGCCGGCGACGACCGCGCTGATGGTCACCGCGCCGAGCGCCTTCGCCACCGACACGCGGTGGTGGCCGTCGCGGATCGCGTAGCCGTCGCCGACCGCGACGACCGAGATCGGCGGCAGCGTGACGCCGCGATGGAACGCCATCCAGACGCGCTGCCAGCGGCAGCGCGTCTCCTTGGAGGGCCGGAAGTGCTGGTCGAACTGCGCGGCGCGATTGGGCTCGGTCGTGCCCGCGATGGACTCGAGCCGGATCTCGTGGACGCCGCGCTCGCCCGGGCGGCGGCGAGTGAACTCGTCATACACCGGGAGCCCGCACACGGTGCGCCCGAGACGGCGCACACGGGCGACGAACGCGGCGCGGCGGCGCGCACGTGAAGCCGCGATGAACGCGCGCTCGGCCTCGAGTTGGCTCCAGTGGTTCATTGCGGCAACTATCCCGCCCGCGGGCCGCAGCGGCGATACGGCCTGCTGGCGACCGAGGTGGCGGATGATCACCCGGGCGCGGTACGGCTAGCGCCCCGGGTCGGGCAGGCAGTCGTCGAGACGGTTGTCCTCGGCGAAGGGCCGCGTCTCGCGCGCGATCTGCGTGAACTCCTCGGACAGGTCGGTGAGCTTCTCCTGGTCGCCCGCCCGGGTGGCGTCGGCCAGCTCCGGGATCAGGTCGAACGCGCGCTGCACGCCGTCGAGGAAGCTCGTCCAGTCCTCGGCGAGGTCGGACGGCGGCTCGAGCGCCCGCAGGCGCTCCATGTACGGCTCGTACGTCTCCGCCGTCCGCTCCAGCACCGTGGCCACGGCCGCCCGCTGCTCCTCGAGGGACTCCTGGTTCCCGGCGCTGTCCTGCTCCTCGCGCGTGACCTCCTGGATCCTCTGCTCGCCCTCGCGGCAGATCCGGTTGGCGTCGTCCACGAAGTCGTCCGTCGAGGAGCCGTCATCGCCGCCGCAGCCCGCCAGGACGGGCAATGCGAGCGCGAGGATGAGCAGCCGCCGGGTCATGACGCCCCATACCTTGCCGATGTTGGTCGCATGACGCAGCTTCAGGCAGAGCGCTTCCGGCTCGTGACGCGCATCAACGCCGACGGTTGACGACACAACGAACTAAGGGGGTCTGACCCCCTTACGAGTGGTCGTGGCCGGAAGTTCCGCGCATAACCCGGCGGAGTCCGGGTCGTGTCTGCCGGTGCACGGGATCCGCGAGCATGCTGGTGGCACGTGACCGGATGCCGGGTGCCGGCAGACGCGGGCCGGGCCCGCCGGAATGCGTGGAACTTTCGGCCGCGGCCACTAGGCTCCGGGGCCCGTGCTGGCCCCGGACGCCCATCTCAGCCGCGCCGACCCCGTCATGGCGCGGCTGATCGACGAGGGTGGGCCGCTGCCGGAGAAGCTGGACCGGCGCGGCCGGCCCGAGGATCCCTATGGGGTGCTGATGCGTGCGATCGCCGGCCAGCAGCTCTCCGTGAAGGCAGCGGCCTCGATCTGGCAGCGGCTGCTCGACCGCTTCGGCGGCCACGTCCCCACGCCGGAGCAGATCCTGGTCGACGACCCCGACGAGCTGCGCGTCGCGTGCGGGTTCAGCCGCGCCAAGGTCGTCTACCTGCGCTCGCTGGCCGAGCACGTCCTGTCCGGCGAGCTCGAGCTCGACCGGCTGCCCGACCTGGCCGACGGCGAGGTGATCCGCGAGCTGACCGCGGTCAAGGGCATCGGCGAGTGGACCGCCCACATGTTCCTGATGTTCACGCTGAAGCGGCCGGACGTGCTCCCGACGGGCGATCTCGGGGTGCGCAACGCGGCAATGCGTGCGTACGGGCTCGAGCGCCCGCCGGCGCCCGCCGAGCTGACGGCGCTGGCCGAGCCGTGGCGTCCGCACCGCACGCGCGCGTGCCTGTACCTCTGGCGGAGCCTCGACAACGAGCCGGCCTGACCTGGCTACCCTCATCCACCGTGATGAGGAGGCTTGTGCTTGCCGCGCTGCTGGCCGGCGCCATGGTCGGCTGCGGCGGTGACGACGGGAGCTCCGAGGACCCGGTCAGCCGCGTCCCGGCCGAGGGCGGGCTGCAGGAGCAGGTTCGCGCCGCCTCGCAACCCGACGCCGCGGCCTTCCCGGCGTCGGACGGCAAGACCCTCAACCAGGTCGCCGAGGAGGTCAAGGGCGGCGGCTCCACCGAGGTCGGCCTCGCCACCTCGGTGTTCACCGTCGGCAAGAGCCGGCTGGCCTTCGGGATGATCGACGACCAGGGCCAGTTCGTGTACGGGCCGACCGCCGTCTACATGGCGCCGACGCCCGACGACCCCGCCGAGGGCCCGTTCCTCGCGCCCGCCGACGTGCTCATCACCCAGGGCCGCTACCGCTCGCGCCAGGCCGCGGAGGAGAGCGATCCGTTCGCCGCCGTCTATCAGGCGCAGGTCGAGTTCGACCAGAAGGGACCGTGGGCCGTCCTGGTGGTCACGCAGACCGGCAACACATTCGTCGCCGCGCCGACGAGCGTCGAGGTCAACACCAAGAAGGCCGATCAGATCCCCGACGCCGGCGAGGCCGCCCCGAAGGTGGCGACCGACACGCTGGCCTCCGTCGGCGGCGACGAGGAGCTGCTCGACACGCGCACGCCGCCGAGCGACATGCACGAGCACAGCTTCGACGAGGTCCTCGGCACCAAGCCGGTGGCGCTGCTGTTCTCGACCCCGCAGCTGTGCCAGTCGCGCGTCTGCGGGCCGGTGACCGACATCGCGCTCCAGATGAAGTCGAAGTACGGCGACGAGATGGAGTTCATCCATCAGGAGGTCTACGTCGACAACGACCCGAACATGGGCCTGCGCAAGCCGCTGCAGGCCTTCCGGCTGCGCACCGAGCCGTGGCTGTTCGTGGTCGGCGCCGACGGGAAGATCACGGCGCGGCTCGAGGGCTCGTTCGGGCTGAACGGCTTCGAGGACGCGATCAAGACCGCGCTGTAGCCGATGCGCCGGCGCGTCGCCCCCGCCCTGCTGGTCGCTCTCGGCGCCATGGCGATGCCGGCGGCGGCGGCCGCTCACGGCGGGCCGATCCAGCGCAACCCGCTTCCGATCGACGAGATCTACTTCGCGTGGGGCGCCGCGGCGGTGCTCGTGGTCTCGTTCGCGGCCCTGGCGCTGCTGTGGCCGGAGCCCAAGCTCGAGAATCCGCCGTGGCGGCCGCTGCCGCTCGGTCTCGGCGCCGTGCTCGGCAGCCGCGGGGTCGAGATCCTCTGCGGCGCGATCGGCGTCCTGCTCCTCGCGGTCGTCGTGGTCGCCGGCTACATCGGGCCCGACTCGGCCTCCGACAACCTCGCGCCGACCTTCATCATGATCACCTTCTGGGTCGGCCTCGTCATCGCGTCGATCCTGTTCGGAGACGTCTTCCGCGCCTTCAACCCGTGGCGGGCGATCGGCCGAGCGACGGGCGCGCTCGTCGGCCGCCGCGCGCCCGCGCGCCGTCCCTACCCGGAGCGGCTCGGCCGCTGGCCCGCCGCGCTCGGGCTGCTGATGTTCACCTGGATCGAGCTGGTCGGCGGGTGGGCCGACACGCCGTCCACGCTGGTCACGGCGGTCGTCGGCTACACCGTGGTCACGCTCGCCGCGCAGTCGGTGTGGGGCGTGGACACCTGGATGCGCCGCGGCGAGGCGTTCTCGGTCTACTTCAACCTGCTGTCGCGCATCAGCCCGATCGAGACGCGCGACCGCGTCGTCGGCCTGCGCCCGCCGCTCGCCGGCCTGCCGCGCCTCGACCCCGCGCCCGGCACCGTCGCCTTCGTGATGGTGATGATCGGCACGGTCACCTATGACGGCCTCAGCCAGGGAGCGCTGTGGGGCTCGATCGAGCCGGAGCTGCAGGACCTCTTCACCTCGCTCGGCATGGCCGTCGAGGGCGCGCTCGAGCTCGCCGGGACGATCGGGCTGGTGGGGTCCGTGCTCCTGATCGCCGGGTTCTACGCGCTCGGGATGGAGGGCGCGCGCTCGGTCGGCAGCGGCCTCAGCGCTGCCCAGCTGCGGATGACCTTCGCGCACTCGCTGGTGCCGATCGCCGCGGTCTACGTCATCGCCCACTACCTGACCTACCTGCTGTACGAGGGCCAGGCGATCCAGTACCTCGCGGCGGACCCGTTCGGCCAGGGATGGGACCTGTTCGGCACCGCCTCGGCGGCGATCGACTTCTCGCTGATCGGCGAGCACGCCACCTGGTATCTGCGGGTCGGCCTGGTGGTCGTCGGCCACGTGGCGGCGCTCGCGCTCGCTCACGACCGCGCGCTGACGACCTACGGCCAGGCCAACGAGGCCGTGCGGTCGCAGTACTGGATGCTGAGCATCATGGTCGGCTTCACGATGCTCGCGCTCTGGCTGCTCTACCAGGCCGGTCGCTAGCCACCCGCCGGGCAGGTCGAGCGCGGCGGCCGCGCGCCGGGATCCTCGCGACCGCCCCAGGCCTGCCACTCCTTCAGCGCCGGCCGGGCGCGCGCCAGGTCGGTGGTGATGAGGCCGGTCGGGAAGAGGTCGTCCTCGCGCATCGTGTACTGGACGGCGAGCGTGACGCGCGGGTCGGCGTGCCAGTCGCGCAGGCGCCGGTGCAGCAGCCGGCACCCCTGCGGCTCGCCGGTGATACCGCGTGCGAGCGAGAAGCCGCCCGGCGCCGGCCCGACGCCGGTCTCGGTGATCCAGATCGCGTGCCTGCGCGGGCAGCGGCGACTCGCCAGCGCCGAGGTCACGGTGGAGACCGGGTCGGTGCCGCCGATGTACGCGTGCTGCGACCACACGGGCGCCGCGCAGACGAGCTCGCGCGGCAGGCCGCGGATCATCTCCGGCACGGAGGTGGCCTGCGAGCTCGGCTCGAGGAGGCCGGCCAGCTCGCCCAGAACGAGCGTGTGGTCGCCGCCGTGCTCGGCGAGCTCGGCCCGCAGCGCGCGCGTCAGGCGGGCGTACGGCGCGATCGCCCGCGAGGGCGCGGCGGCGTCGCAGGCCTGGCGCTGCGGCGAGATGAAGTAGGGGTGGTTGGCCTCGTTCCACGGCGTGAGATAGCGCAACTCGGCACCCTCGGCGTCGGCGAGATCGAGCACGCCGGACACGAGCTCGCGGTAGGCCCTCATGTCGCGCGGCGCGCGGGCGCCGCCCTCCTCGGTCGAGCGGCAGCCGTGCGGGGCGACCGCTGCCCACTCGGGCGTTCCGGTGAAGACCACCAGCGCCTGCCAGCCGCCCTCGCGCTGGCGCGCGGCCAGCGCCCGCAGCTGGTCTCTGACGCCCGCGTACGGCGCGCAGGGCGGCTTGTCGCGCATGCAGCCGCCATTCGGCGCGCCCAGATCGGGCGGCGCGTCCGGGCTCGGCTGGAGCTTGTTCCAGTCGATGATCAGCCGGTACAGCTCGGGCTCGATCCGCGCGAGCTCGTCGCGCCAGGTCCGCCACGGCTCCGGCATCGCCAGGACCTCATCCGGCGCGAAGAGGTTCGGATTGGGCTCGGTGATCCCGACCGCCAGTGACGGCCCGCGGGCCGGCGCGTCGAGCCGAGCCCGCTCGGGCGTCGGCGTCGGGGTCGGGGTCGGGGTCGACGTCGGAACCGGTCGCGGCGGACGACGCTCGTCGTCACCCGTCAGGACGACGAGGACGAGTGCGACGGCCGCAGCCGCGGCCGCTAGACCGCCGAGACTTCTTCCTCGTCCGCCACGCGGAACGAGGAGCCGCAGCCGCACGCCGCGATCACGTTGGGGTTGTCGACCTTGAAGCCGGCGCCCTGGAGACCCTCGACATAGTCGACGACGGCACCGCGGACGTACGGCAGGCTCGGCCCGTCGACCAGGATCCGCAGCCCGTGGTCCTCGAACACCTCGTCACCGTCGCGCTGGGTGTCGAAGGCAAGCGCGTACTGGAAGCCCGAGCAGCCGCCCCCGCGCACACCGACCCGCAGGCCGGACGTCTGGATCTCGGCGCCCTGGCCGGCCAGGAACTCCTGCACCTTCTCGGCGCCCTTTTCTGTGATGGTGATCATCGCTTCAGAAAGGATAGCGCCCGCTACTCTCTCTGTTGTGCCGAGCACCGATGAGCTCAAGGAGCGCATCGAGGCGGCGATCCCCGGCGCCCGCGCCGAGGTCACCGATCTCACCGGCGGGGGCGACCATTTTCGCGCCTCGGTCGCCGCCCCCGAGTTCGCCGGCCTGAGCCGGATCGAGCAGCATCGCCGCGTGTACGCGGTGTTCGGGCCCGACATCGGCGGGCCGATCCACGCGCTGTCCCTCGAAACGCGAGCGGAGTGAGCATGAGCGAGACCACCCAGAACCCCATCCGCGAGGCGATCGCCGACGCGATCCGCGACCACGAGGTGATCCTCTTCATGAAGGGGACGCCGGAGCGGCCCGCGTGCGGCTTCTCCGCGCGCACGGTCGCGGCACTCGACGCGATCGGCAAGGAGTTCGCCGCGGTCGACATCCTGCCCGACCCGCGCATCCGCCAGGAGCTGTCGGCGCTCTCGCAGTGGCCGACGATCCCCCAGCTGTTCGTCAAGGGCGAGCTGGTCGGCGGCTGCGACATCGTGACGGAGATGTACGAGACCGGCGAGCTGGCCCAGGCGCTGGGCGTCGAGCCGCCCGCCGACGCGCCGGATCACGCGCCGAAGGCCGCCGAGCCGGGCGCGCCGCCGCTCCAGATCCAGAACGACCTGATCGACCGAAGCTAGCGTCGTCGGACACGCCGGCGATCGTACTCAGAGGTCGCGGCGCGCGAATGCGGCGGCCGCGCCGGCGCCGACGAGCGCGAGGTAGAGCAGCGTCCACGGCCACAGCAGCGGGCCTGCCTCCTCGGCGCCTCCGAACGGGCCGAGGTTGATGGCCAGCCGCGTGAAGCCGACGGTGTCGGCCGTGATCGCGCTCAGCGCGGCCTGGTAGAGCGCCTCGAACGGGAGCACCCAGCTCACGACGTCGGCCACGGTGTCGAGCGTGCGCGAGCCGAGCGCCTCGCCGATCTGGCCCAGCAGCCCGGCGGTGAGGCCGGCGCCGAAGAGCATGAACACGGCGATCCCGTTGGCGTTGGCCGAGAGCAGCACCGAGCCGCCGAGCGAGAGCGCGGACAGCACGGCGACGGCGGCGGCGAGCTCGAGCGCGGGGGCGAGCGTGCGGTCGGGCCACCATCCGCTGAACGCCGCCGTGATCGCGGTGGCGGCGAGGAAGACGACGATCACGTAGATCCCGCAGACGCCGGCCGCGGCGGCGAAGCGACCCGCCAGCACCGTACGCCGTGGCAGCGGCCGCACCAGCACCGGCTGGAGCAGCCCGCGCTCGGCGTCGCCGCGCACCGTCCCGAGCGTGAGGAAGACGGCGAGGATCGTGCCCAGGAACAGCGTCGCGAACATGGCCAGGCCGAGGATCGTCGCGCCGGCCACGATGCGCGCGTCGATGCCCTCGATCGGCTCCTCGAACTCGCCGACGGACTCGAACAGTTGCCACGTGCCGAGGCCGTAGAGCGCGAGGAAGGCGATCGTGAGCAGCCCGACGACGGTGAACACCCGCCGCCGCAGCGACTCGCGCAGCGCGAACGTCGCGATGACGACGGCGCCGCTCATTCCTCGCCGACCGCCTCCAGGTAGGCGTCCTCGAGCGTCGAGTGCAGCACGCTCACGCCGTAGATCTCCTCGCCCGCCGCCACCAGATCGCGGACGATCCCCGGCACGTCGTCGCGGCCGGCGCGCTCGAAGACGCGCGTGCCGCCCGCCGTCTCGACCTCGACGCCGCTCGGGCGGCTGAGCTCCTCCGGCGTGCCGGCGGCCACCAGCTCCCCGCGGGCGATGATCGCCACGCGATCGCAGACCAGCTCGACCTCGGACAGCAGGTGCGAGTTCAGCAGCACCGACACGCCGCGCTCGCGCAGATCCTCGAGCAGCCGGCGCACGGTGCGCCGGCCGGCCGGGTCGAGCGCGCTGGTCGGCTCGTCGAGCAGCAGCACGCGGGGACTGCCGACCATCGCCTGCGCGATCCCGAGCCGCTGCTGCATGCCCTTCGACATCTCGCCGACGCGTCGGGCGGCCGCCTCCGCGAGGCCGACCGCCTCCAGCAGCGAGCCGCGCTCCCGCGCGCCGCCGTGGGAGCCGGCCAGCCGCTGGTGCATGCCCAGAAGCTCGTCGGCCGTCAGCCAGTCCGGGAAGCGGAACAGCTCGGCCAGGTAGCCGAGCGAGCGATTCGCCTCCGACGAACCCGCCGCCTCGCCCCCGATCCGTGCCTCGCCGGCGGTCGGCCTCACCAGCCCGCAGGCGATCTTGACGAGCGTGCTCTTGCCGGCGCCGTTCGGCCCCAGCAGGCCGACGAGCTCGCCGTCGCCGACCTCCAGGCTCACGCCGTTGAGCGCACGAATCGACCCGTAGCGCTTGACGACGCCGCGCAGGTCGATGGCGAGGGGATCCGGCACGACCGCCAAGCATGTCATGCGGTCGCGGCCGGGAACCGGGTACCGGCCCGGCGGCGCTGCACGGTTAGCATCGTCCCCGATGGCCGCCTCGCCCCGACTCCACAGCCCGCCGCCGCTGCGCTGGGACGGCGAGGCGCTGCACGTCCTCGACCAGACGCGGCTGCCCGCCGACGAGGTCGTAGTCACGCTGCACGGCGCCGCCGACACCGCGGAGGCGATCCGGCGGCTGGCCGTGCGCGGGGCGCCGCTGATCGGGATTGCGGCCGCGTACGGGCTGGCGATGGAGGTGGCGCGCACGCCGACCCCCGAGGCGCTCGAGCGCGGCGCCGCCGTGCTCGCGGGCGCCCGGCCGACGGCGCGCAACCTCGGCTGGGCGGTTGAGCGGGTGGTGGCGGCCGCCGCGGCGGCGAGTGACCTCGCGGCGGCCGCGCGCGAGGCCGCGGAGGCGATCCAGCGCGAGGACGAGGCGGCGAGCGCCGCGCTCGCCCGCCACGGCGCCGACGCGCTCGACGCCGTGCTGCCCGCGGGGCCGGTCAGCGTGATGACGCACTGCAACTCGGGCGCGCTCGCGGCCTCCGGGCGCGGCACGGGCCTCGGCGTGATCGCCGAGCTGGCCGACCGCCGCGACGTGCGCGTGCTGACGTGCGAGGCGCGGCCGCTGCTGCAGGGAGCGCGGCTCACCGTGTGGGAGCTGCAGCGGCTGGGGATCGAGCACGCGCTGCTGGTCGACGCCGCGGCTCCCGGCCTGCTCCGCACGGGCGCCGCGCACGCGGTGGTCACCGGGTTCGACCGCGTGGCGGCGAACGGCGACGTGGCGAACAAGGTCGGCACGTACGGCCTCGCGCTGGCCGCCGGCGCGGCCGGCGTGCCCTTCATGGCCGCCGGGCCGTCGTCGTCGGTCGACCTGCGGCTCGAGACCGGCGACGCGATCGAGATCGAGGAGCGCGGCGCCGACGAGGTCCGCGCGGCCGGCGGCGCGCTGCTGACCGTCGCGGGGACGGCCTGCCGCAACCCGGCGTTCGACGTCACGCCCGCCGAGCTGGTGTGGGCGCTCGTCACCGAGCGCGGCGCCGCGTCGCCGGTCACGGTCGACACCGTGGCGAGGGTGGCGTGAGGGTCGCGCTCACCGTCGCCCCGGACGTCACGCGGATCGAAGAGCGCCCGGACCCGGTCTGCGGACCGGGCGACGTCGTCTGCCGCGTGCTGGCCTGCGCGACGTGCGGCTCCGACGTCGGCTGGTACGTGACCCGCAAGCTGCCCGCGGTGCTCGGCCACGAGCCGGCGGGCGAGGTGGTGGAGGTGGGGCGCGACGTGGCCGGCGTGGCGGTCGGCGACCGCGTGGCGATCCACCACCACGCGCCGTGCGGCGAGTGCCGCCGCTGCCTGCACGGCCACGAGACACTGTGCGAGCGCTTCCGCGGCACCGCGCTCGACCCCGGCGGCTTCGCCGAGTACGTGCGAATCGAGGCCGACCTGGTCGAGGAGCTGCTCCCGCTCGACGGGCTCGACCCCGTGGCCGCCACCCTGACCGAGCCGCTCGGCTGCGCCCTGCGCGCGCAGGAGCGGGCCGGCATCCGGCCCGGCGACAGCCTGCTCGTGGTCGGCGCCGGCTGCAGCGGGCTGCTGCACGTGGCGGCCGCCCACGCGCGCGGCGTCGAGGCCGTCTGGGTGCGCGAGGTCGACGGCGAGCGGCTGGCGCGGGCGGAGCGCTGGGGCGCGACCGCGCACGGCAACGAGCCGGTCGACGTGGCGATCGTGTGCACCGAGAGCCCGGCGGCGATCGCCGGAGCGGCCGAGGCGCTCGCGCCCGGCGGCACGCTGTGCCTCTACGCGCCGCCGGCGCCGGGCGAGCCGCTCGGCATCGAGGGCTGGACCGTGTTCTCGCGCGAGCTGCGCGTGACGGCGAGCTGGTCGGCGGGCCCGGCGAACATGCGCGCGGCGCTCGCGCTGCTGCGGCGCGGGGCGGTGCCGGTCGGCGAGATCATCACCGCCCGCTTCCCGCTCGACGAGACGGGGGCGGCGCTCGCGGCCCAGCGGAGCGGGCGCGCCTTGAAGGCCGTGGTGATGCCGTGAGGGCCGCGCGCCGGCACGGCGCGAGAGTGGAGGCGGTGTCGTGAGGGCGGCCCTCCTGTTCGGCCTCGAGGACCTGCGCGTGCTCGAGGTCGCCGACCCCGTGCCCGGCCCGGGCGAGGTGGTCATGCGCGTCGAGGCCGCGACCACGTGCGGGACCGACCTGAAGACCTGGCGCCGCGGCCACCCGCTGCTCGGCCCGTATCCGGCGACGTTCGGCCACGAGACCTGCGGGGTGCGCGAGGACACCGGCGAGCGGGTGCTGGTGGGGGATTCCGTCGCCTGCGGGAGCTGCCGGTCGTGCCTCGCCGGGCGCCCGCAGATCTGCCGCGACCCGCGCTGGATCTTCGGCGGCTTCGCGGAGCGGATCGCGGCACCCGAGGCGGCGCTCCACGCCGTGCCGGAGGGGCTCGACCCCGCAGCCGCCGCGATGGCCGAGCCGCTGGCCGCCGCCGTACACGCGCTCGGACGCGCGCCGGACCGGCGGGTGGCGCCCGACGCCGGCGTGCTGGGCGGCGGCCCGATGGGCCAGATGCTCGCCGCGCTGCTCGTGGCCGAGGGCCGCACCGTCACGCTCGCCGACCGCCACGCCGAGCGCCGCGCCCAGGCCGAGGCGACGGGCGCGATGAGCGCCGAGGCGCTGCGCGATCACGACGTCGTCTTCGAGGCGGTCGGGCGGCCCGACGCGTGGCGCGCCGCCGTCCAGGCCTGCGCGCCCGGCGGCTGCGTGGTGTTCGTCGGCGGCTGCAAGGCAGACAGCGATGCCAGCCTTCCCACCCGCCCGCTCCACTACGACGAGCTCGACCTCCGTGGCGCCTTCCACCACGCCCCCGAGGAGGTCGACCGCGCGCTCGCCCTGCTCGCCGAGGGAGCGCTCGACTGGCGTGCCTTGGCGGCCGGCCCGATCGGCCTCGACGACCTGCCGGCCGCCCTGGCCGGCGGCAACGACGGGCCCGCTCGCAAGTGGGTCGTGATTCCGTCCGGCGCGGCGGCGAGGTAGGGCACGTGCTCAGTCCGATGGACCCCCGAGCTCGGCCAGCCGCCGCTCGAGGAACGTCCGCTCGACCGGGTTGGCGGCCAGCTCCAGCGCGCGCTCGTACGCGGCCTGCGCCTCGTCGCGGCGGCCGAGCCGCCGCAGCAGGTCGGCGCGCGCCGAGTGGAAGAGGTGGTAGCCGCCGAGCTCTTCGGCCAGCTCGTCCGTCAGCGCCAGGCCGGCCTCCGGGCCGCGTGCCATCGCCACCGCGACGGCTCGGTTGAGCGCGACCACCGGGCCGCCCAGCACGCCCAGCAGGCGATCGTAGGCGCCGGCCACGCGGACCCAGTCCGGCCCGCCCGGGCGGGCGTGCTCGGCCGCGATGAAGGCCTGCAACGTGTACGGCCCCGACCCGCCGAGCGCGAGCGCGCGCTCGACCAGTCCCGAACCCTCCGCGATCGCGCCCTGATCCCAGCGCGAGCGGTCTTGGTGCTCGAGCAGCACCAGCTCGCCGGCATCGTCCACCCGCGCGTCGCGGCGCGAGTCGTGCAGCCGCATCAGCGACAGCAGCGCCAGCGCCTCCGGCTCGTCGGGCATCAGCGCGCACAGCACGCGCGCGAGCCGGATCGCCTCGGCGCACAGCTCGCGCCGCACGAGCGCCTCGCCGGCCGTCGCCGCATAGCCCTCGTTGAAGATCAGGTAGAGCGTGGCCAGCACCGAGGCGCGGCGCGCCGGGAGATCCTCCTCGCGCGGGAGCTCGAAGCGGATGCCGGCGTCGCGCAGCTTGCGCTTGGCGCGCTGGAGCCGCTGGGCCATCGCCTCCTCGGAGACCAGGAACGCGCGCGCGACCTCGCGCGTGGAGAGGCCGCCGAGCGCGCGCAGCGTGAGCGCCACTCGGGCCTCCGGCGCGAGCGCCGGGTGGCAGCAGGCGAAGATCAGCTCGAGCCGCTCGTCAGGGATCCCCGCCGCGGGCTCGAACGCCTCGATCCTGGCGAGCGCGGCGTCCGCGACCTCGGGCGTGAGCGCTTCGAGCCGGCGCTCCCGGCGCAGCCGGTCGATCGCGCGGTTGCGGGCCGTCGTCGTGATCCACGCCGCCGGGTTCGCCGGCACGCCGTCGCGCGGCCAGCGCTCGAGGGCGACCACGAAGGCGTCCTGGACCGCCTCCTCGGCGCGGTCGAGGTCGCCGAACGTGCGCGCCAGGACGGCGACCGCCTGTCCGGACTCGCGCCGGAACAGGCGGTCGATGGCGGCCCCGGGCGCGCTCAGCCGCGCGCCTTCACCGCGTAGCCTCGCTCGCGGCCTCGTGGTCGGAGGATCCCGCGGCCTCGTAGTCCATCACCGGCCGGACCTCGACCGAGCCCTGCTGCGCGCCGGGGATGCGCGCCGCCCAGTTGATCGCGTCGTCCAGGTCGCGGCACTCGAGCAGGTAGTAGCCGCCGAGCTGCTCGCGCGTCTCGGCGAACGGGCCGTCGCTCGTCACCGTCTCGCCGTCGCGGACCCTCACGGTGGTGGCCGTGCTGGTGGGCTGGAGCCCTTCGCCGCCGAGCATCACGCCGGCCTCGGTCGCGGCACGGCCGAAGGCCTCGTACGCCGCCATGATCTGGCCCGACTGCTCGGGCGTGACGTCGTTCCAACCGGACTCGTCGCCGTAGATCGTGAGCAGATACTTCATGGTGCCCTCCGTCGATCGTCGCAGCGCCCTCCGCGCCGCGTTCACCCTACCGACGACGGGACGGTCCGCAAGCGACAAATCTGGCGCGTTGCCGCTCGCTCACCGCAGCACCTCGCGCATCGCCCGGCCGAGCACCCGCCAGCCGAGCGGCTGGCGACCGCCTGAGCGCTCGAGCCGGTCGCCGAGCCGCTCCTCGAGATAGCGCACGGTGTTCGCGACCGTCTCCTCGTGCGGGCGCGTCGTCCAGCCCAGCTCGCGCCGTGCCTTCGCGGACCGGTACGTCCACCAGTGCGCCGCGGCGCGTACCTCGGCCGGCGTCACGACCGTCGGTCCGGGAGCGCGCGCGGAGGCCTCGGCGAGCGCGAGCGCAGCCGCCACCGGCAGCCGCACGGGCGGACCCTCGACGCCCGAGATCTGCTGCAGCTCGCCGAAGAGCCGCTGCCAGGTGTAGTTGCGCGTGCCGAGGATGTAGCGCTCGCCGGCCGCGCCGCGCTCGTCGCACAGCAGCAGCCCGGCCGCGACGTCCTCGACGTCGACGACGCAGATCGCCCCGTCCACGTAGGCCGGGATCCGCCGCAGCAGGAAGCGGCGCACCACCTCGGTCGAGGAGCGGCGGTCGTCGCCGGCGCCGAGCACGTGCGAAGGGCAGGCGAGCACGACGTCGAGCCCTCGCGCCGCCACCCGCAGCGCCTCGACCTCGGCGGCGTGCTTGGCGTCGGCGTAGGGGATGCCCAGCGGCCCGGTGCGCACGTGCCGCTCGTCCAGCGCGCCGCCGCGCCGCGCGGGCCCGATCGCCGCCACCGAGGAGGTGTGCACCACACGCTCGACCCCCGCGGCCAGGCACGCCTCGAGCACGACACGCGTGCCCTCGGCGTTGACGCGCAGCAGCAGCTCGGGCGCCAGCCGCAGATTCGTCGTGCCGGCAACGTGGAAGGCGCGCTCGATGCCGCGCGCCGCGCGCTTCATCGCCGCGCGGTCGGTGATGTCGGCGGTCACGCGCTCGACGTCGAGGCCGTCCAGCGCATCGAGCGGTGACGACGCGCGGACGGTCACGCGCACGTCGTCGCCGCGCGCGAGCAGCGCGCGGACGACGTGCGAGCCGATGAATCCGGTCGCGCCGGTGACGAGCACCCGAGCCACGGCGCGAGGATAGGCTGCCCGCCATGTCCGGCGTCGCGGTGGTCACCGACACGACGCACTACCTCCCGGCCGAGGTCGTGCAGCGTCACGAGCTGCACCTGGTCTCCCTGTACGTGAACTGGAACGACCGCACCGACCGCGAGATCGACATGCCGGACTACGACGCCTTCTACGACCACATGCGCACGGCGTCCACGCTGCCGAGCACCTCGCAGCCGTCGGTCGGCGACTTCCTGGAGGTCTACGAGCCGCTGCTGGCGGCCGGCGACGACGTGCTCTCGATCCACCTCTCGGGCGGCATCTCGGGCACCGTGCAGGCCGCCGAGCAGGCGCGCGACGCGCTGATCGAGCGCGGCATCGCTCCCGAGCGGATCGAGGTCCTGGACTCCGACACCGGCGCCGCCGGGCACGGCCTGATGGCGATCGCGGCCAAGAACGCCGTCGGCGAGGGCGCCGATCTCGCGGGGGCCGCCGACGCCGCACGCCGGCTGCGCGAGCGGATGACGATCATCTTCGCCGTCGACACGCTCGAGTACCTGCGGCGCGGCGGGCGGATCGGGGCCGCGCAGGCCTGGGTCGGCTCGGCGCTGAAGATCAAGCCGATCCTCTCGATCAACCGCGAGATCCTGCCGATCGAGCGCGTCCGCACCGCCGGCCGCGCGTTCGAGCGCCTGGTCGAGCATCTCGCCAGCCAGCACGACGACGGCGCCGACGTCTTCTTCATCCAGCACATCCAGGCACAAGACATCGCCGCCCGCCTGGCCGAGCGCGGCGCCGAGATCTACGGGCGCCCACCGGAGTTCGTGTCCGAGCTCGGCCCCGTGATCGGCGCCCACGTGGGGCCGGGGCTGTTCGGCGTCACGGGGCTGCCGGGCTCGGTCCTGGGCCCGGTGTAGCCACCGGCGGCGGCGCCGCGCGCCGCTCGGCCCGGTACTCGCGGTAGGCGATCTGGAGCGCCGCGGCCACGGGGATCGCCAGCAGCGCGCCGAGGACGCCGAACAGCGCCGACCCGAACAGCACGGAGACGAGCACGATCAGCGGATCGAGCTGCACCGCGCGGGCCTGGATACGCGGCTGGATCACGTTGTTCTCGACCTGCTGGTAGACGATCGCGAACACCGTCCAGATGATGGTGTCAACGGGGAAGTCCGAGAACAGCGTCACGATGCCGACGATGATGGCGCCGAGCGTGGCGCCGACGAGCGGGATCAGGTCGAGCAGGAAGACGATGACGGCGAGCGGCAGCGCGTAGTCGACGCCGAGGATCAGCAGCATGATCCAGCTCGTCACGCCCGCCACCGTCGCCTGCAGCAGCGCGCCGGCGACGTAGTTGCCGATCGCGTTGCCGATCCGCCCGAACAGGTTGTGCCACCACTCCTCCCGCTCGGGCTGGTACTCGCGGATCCAGCCGTCGAGGAACTTGCGGCCGCTGCTGAGGATGAACAGCGAGAGGACGATGATCGTGACGGCGGCGAAGACCGAGTTGACGAGGCCGACGCCGATGTCGCCGAGCACGCCGGCCGCGTCGCCGAGCCGGGCGGGGAGCTTGCCCGCCTGCTCCTCCAGCTTGCCGGTGATGTCGTAGTCGTCCTGGAGCTGGCGTAAGCGGTCGTTCTCGTTGACGAACTGCGTCACCTCCTCCGCGTACTCGGGCAGGTTCTGCACGAGGTTGTTGGCCTGCGTGACGACCGGCGGGATGAGCAGCCCGATCAGCGCGAACGGCGTGAGGATCAGGACCAGATAGACGATCGCGACCGCGAAGCCGCGTCTCATGTGGCGCGAGAGGACCGTGATCGGCCCGGACAGAGCGATCGCCAGGAAGCCGGCGATGAAGATCCACGTCAGCGGCCGGCGCAGCAGGTACATCAGCAGCAGCGTCACCACCACCGCGACGACCACGAGCACGACGCGCAGGACCGCTTTGACGGTCGGGAAGTACGCCGGGCTGGCGGCAGGGGCACTCATCGCGCTCGGCCCCGGTTTCGCCGCCGGGGCCGGAACGCCTGCCCGCTAGTAGTACTCGCGCGACTTCCTGCGGCCCGTCAGCAGGCCGGTGAGGGCGGCGACCCCGCCCCCGACGACGAAGCCCGCGACGGCCGCGCCGATCAGGACCTCCTTGCTGTGGTGCTCGAAGTGCCCGCGCCAGTCGGTGGCGCGCGTCACCTCGCCGCGCAGGCGCTCGACAGCGAGCCCGAGCTCGGCGCGATTGGCCTCGATCGACCGGCGGATCTCCGCGGCGCTGCGCGTCTCGGCCATCAGCGCGGCCCCTGCGGTCTCGCCGGGTGGGTGGTCGTGACCGTCTCCTTGATGAGCTGGGCCTCCTCGATCGCCATCTGCGGTGTCGGCGGCGCGCCGCGCTTGACGAGCCGCGATGCGATGAAGCCGGCGAGCGCTCCGAGGATGAAGAGCACGACGGCGACGATCAGGAAGCCGATCCAGAAGTCGTCGTCGGTGCCGATCGCCTGCCAGATCGCCCACGAGGCGGCGTCCAGCAGGTAGATGAGTCCGAACACGGCGAAGATCCCGGCGACGATCCCGATCACCGCGCCCTTGATCAGCTTGGTGACCTTCTCGGTCATCTCGGTCTTGGCGAGCTCGACTTCCTCGCGGAACAGGAGCGAGAGCCGCTCCGTGACGTCCTGGATCGCTTGGCCGAGCTCTGAGTTGTCGGTAGGGGTCGCCATGTCAGTCGAAGATGCGCTTGAGGATGCGGGCGACGAGGAACGAGCCGGCGAACGCCACGCCGACCAGCACCTCGGGACGTCGAGCGGCCGGCGGCAGCTTGTCCACTCCGGGAATGCCGGCGACGGCGGCCTCAGGCGACGTCGGCTCGGGAGCGGCCGGCCCGCGCGCGGGAGCCTCCGCGCGCTCCTTCTGGGCCTCGGCGTGCAGGCGCTCGGCCTTCTCGAGCTGCTCGCGCTCCTTGCGCTCGAGCTTCTCGGCCTCTTCGGCGGCCTCCTTCGCCCTCTGCTCGGCCTTGGCGCGCTCCTCCTCGGTGCGCCGCGCGTCGGTCAGCGCGATGTTCTCGCGTAGCTCCGCGCCGCGAGCCTCGGACGCAGCCTTGTCGGGATCGTCGCTCATTCCGGCGGATCCTCCCCGAAGGCCCGGCGCCAAATCACGGCCGCCAGCCGCGACGTCGCGATCGATGCGAGCGCGCCGAGCCCTGCGAGCAGGCCGGACCACACCAGCCGCTTGACCATTTCGTTGTCCATGGGCGCGGAGTCTAAGAGTCTGACGACGGAATCGGCGCCCCGCCCGAGCCTTCAGGCCTCGAGGCCGTCGCAGATCGTCTCGACGACGTAGTGCTTCGCGCGCTCGTAGGCGTCGTCGCCCTCGTCGAGCGTCCCGAAGATCCAGCCGGTGAGAACCTGCTCGATCGCGCCGTAGAAGGCCATCGCCGCGAACTCCGGGCTCACGGAGTCGCGGAACTCGCCGCGCGCCTGGGCCTGCGCGACGATGCCGCTGATCTGGCCGTACGCCTCGGTGATCTTGCCGAGATGCGCCTGGCCGAACGAGTTCGCCGCGCGCGTGACCTCGACGATGATCACCTTCATCAGGTCCGGGTCGTGGCGGTAGGACTCGATGATGAAGCCCGCGATCGCCTGCAGCTTCGCGCGGGCCGGTACGTCGGAGGCGTCGACCTCGCGGATCGCGTCGAGCAGCACGTCCCAGCGCTCGAGGAACAGCGTGTCCAGCACCTCGTCCTTGGACTGGAAGTAGTGGTACACGAGGCCGTAGGCCACGCCCGCCTCGTCGGCGATGTCGGATACCCGACAGGTGTGGAAGCCCTGGCGCGCGAACACCCGCACGGCGGCGTCGAGGATGATCCGCCGCTTGTCGACCGGAGCCCGGGCCGGCGTCGCCACTACGCGTGCACCTCCTGCGGCCAGGCGTAGGCCCCCGGCCGCCGGTTGGCCAGCGAGGGCAGCGTGCGGCGGATCTCGGCCTGGCGGTCGAGGTCGAGCTCGGCGGTGATGTAGGTCTCGGCGTCCGGCGCCTGCGCGAGCACGACGCCCCACGGGTCGACGATCATCGAACGCCCGCCGGAGCGGTAGCCGCGCGCATGCTCGCCGACCTGGTTGGCGGCGATCACGAACGCCTGGTCCTCGATCGCGCGGGCGCGCAGCAGCACCTCCCAGTGGTCGCGCGTGGTGGCCAGCGTGAAGGCGGCCGGCACGGTGATCACGCGCGCGCCGCGCACGGCGAGGATCCGGTACAGCTCCGGGAAGCGCAGGTCGTAGCAGACGGTCAGCCCGAGCTCGACCCCGTCGGCCGTCTCCGACAGCACGACCGCGTCGCCGCCCTCCTCGTGCTCGGACTCGTGGTAGGTGCGCCCGCCGACCTCGACGTCGAACATGTGGATCTTGCGGTAGACGGCGCGATCCTCGCCGTCGGGACCGATGTGCACCGACGTGTTGGAGCCCTTCTCGCGGCCCGGAACGCGCTCGGCGATCGAGCCCGCCACCAGATCGATGCCCAGCTCGCGCGCCGTCGCCCGCGCCCAGCTCAACGCGGGCCCGTCGAACGGCTCGGCGCCGGCGGCCGTCTCCTCGGGCGTCGCGAGCACCGGCCACTTCTCCGGCAGCACGACCAGCGCGGCCCCGGCGGCAGCCGCCGCCCGCGTCAGGCGGTCGGCGCTCGCGAGGTTGCGCTCGCGGTCGGCGGTGGACGTGAGCTGGACGGCGGCAACGCGCACGACGGTTCTCCTTACCCTCTCGAGATTGACTGGTCAGTCAACCTGCGTGCGCCAGGATACCGCGCCATGGCGACCCGATCGTGGCGCGGACCGGGACCCGGCAGGCCGGCCGTGCCGCTGCCGCCGGACCGGATGCCGCTGATGCGCGGCGGGCGGCCGCTCAAGCGCTGGAGCTACGTCGGCGCGTACGGGCCGGACCTGATGCTGTGCGCGGCGAGCGGGCGGATCGGCGTCGTGCCGTTCTCGTGGTGGGCGGTGTGGGACGGCGAACGCCTGCGCGAGGGCCGCGGCCGGCTCGAGCTGTCGGTCGGCGCCGGGGCGGAGATCGAGGTCGTCTCGCCGCACGGGCGCCAGTACGCGTGGACGCGCAAGCGCGCCACGCGTGCGCGCGGGTCGTTCGAAGGGCGCGCCTTCGACCTCGCCGCGATCGTCGACGAGTCGGCGGGCTATCACGCGCGCCACACGGCGTGGCGCTGGTCGGCCGGCGTCGGGACGCTCGCGACCGGGGAGCCCGTCGCCTGGAACCTGGTCGAGGGCATCCACGATGCGCCGGAGGCCTCCGAGCGCACCGTGTGGGTCGCCGGAGAGCCGCGCGAGGTGCCGCCCGTCCGGTTCGACGGCCTCGGCGGCGTCGCGGGCCTGCGCTTCGAGCGCGTCGCGGCTCGGGCCCGCCGCGAGAACTACCTCCTCATCCGGTCCGACTACGAGCAGCCGTTCGGCACCTTCACGGGCGAGCTGCCCGGGGCGGGACCGCTCGCCGAGGGCTGGGGTGTGATGGAGCGCCACGAAGTGTTCTGGTAGGGGAACCGCGGGACCTCGGCGGGTGTAGCGCTCGTATGAGACCTATGAGCCGCATCGCCCTCCTGGCGGCCGTCGCCTTCGCCGCCCTCACCGGAACCGCCCACGCGGGCGGCTGGGCCACCGTGGAGCTGGGATCGACGCCCAGCGGACTCGAGGCCGGCAAGCCGTGGAACGTCGAGCTGATCGTCAAGCAGCACGGCATCACCCCGCTCGCCGGCGTCACCCCCAGCGTCCGGATCGACAACGGCGCCGGGGTCGTGAAGACCTTCCGTGCGCGCCCCACCTCGACGGTCGGGACCTACGTCGCCGAGGTGACGTTCCCGTCCGGCGGCGAGTGGAAGACCCGGATCTTCGACGGCTTCACCGACGCCGTCCCGCACCGGCTCGCGCCGCTCACGGTCGCGAGCGCCGGCGGAGCGTCCGCGGCTTCGGCCGACGGCTTCCCCTGGCCCCAGACGGTCGCCATCGCCGTCGTCGTGCTGCTGTTCCTCGCCGCCCTGATCGCGGTGTCCGGCCGGTCGCGCCCGAGACGGCGGCGCGGTAGCGTCACGCTGCGTGGACGAGCCGCATGAGGTAGGGGTCGGCCCCCATCCCGAGCCGTGGCCGGACGACCCCCGGCTCGATCCCGCCCTGCTCGCACAGGGCGACCGGCGCAACGTGGTCGACGGCTACCGCTATTGGCGTCGCGAGGCGATCGTCGCCGACCTCGACGCGCGGCGGCACCCGTTCCACGTCGCTGTCGAGAACTGGCAGCACGACATGAACATCGGGTCGGTGGTGCGCAACGCCAACGCGTTCCTGGCGGCGGAGGTCCACATCGTGGGCCGCCGCCGCTGGAACCGCCGCGGCGCGATGGTCACCGACCGCTACCAGCACGTGCGCCACCACGCGACGCTCGAGGCCTTCGCCGCCTGGGCCGGCGAGCTGCCCGTGCTCGGGATCGACAACCTGCCGGGCGCCGAGCCGCTCGACGGTTACCCGCTGCCCGAGCGCTGCGTCCTGCTGTTCGGCCAGGAGGGCCCCGGCCTCTCGCCCGAGGCGCGCGAGCTGGCGGGCGCCGTGCTGGCCATCCGCCAGTTCGGCTCGACCCGCTCGATCAACGCGGCCGCCGCCTCGGCGGTGGCGATGCACGAGTGGGTCAGGCGCCACGCGGTGCGACCAGCAGCGCCTGAGCGCCCTGCGCCACCACGCCCTCGTCGTCGCTGAGCACCGAGCGGGCGAGACCGGCCCCGCCCGCGGAGATCGAGGTCTCGGCGTCGAGGCAGATCCACTCGCCGCGAGGCGGGCGGCGGAAGTGGACGGTCAGCTCGGTGTTGATGAACAGCCACTGGTCGAACGGGAGCACCGCCGAGACGCCGTTGGCCGAGTCGGCCACGACGAGCACGCGCTGGACGCCGGTCGGCTCCTCGCCCGCCACCAGGGGGACGCGCATCCGGGTCCACACGGTCGCCGGGCGCTGCTGCCACCAGCCGCCGGCCGCGAAGCGCAGCTCGACCGCGCGGCTGTAGCCGAAGCCGTCGAGGCCGGGCGGCGGGGGCGTCGGCTCGTCGGGCCTCGGGGACCGCGGGCCGTCGCGATCGACGTCCGGCGCCGGCGAGGCCTTGACGCGCCAGGCGCGCACGGTCATCACGACGTCGCCGCCCGCGGCCAGCTCGCCCTCGAGCAGCTCGACCGACCGGCCCGGCCTCGCGACCCGGGCCGCCACCTCGACCTCGGCCACCGGGACCGGGCGCAGGATCTCGAACGTCGCGCGCGCGAGCACGAAGTCCTCGCGCGGCTCGCACCGTTCGAGCGCGCGGCCGAGCAGCGCCGCGGGCGGGCCGGCGTGCTGGAACGCCGGGTCCCACGGGCCTCGCGTGTGCGGCGTCGAGGCGAAGCGCCCATCGTCGAGCGACTCGTAGAAGCTCACCGCGCGCGCTCCAGCGCCTCGTGCAGCATCTTCGAGTGCATCGCGCCGATCAGCTCGCGCAGCGGCTCGCGGCCGGAGCGGATGATCTCGACGGCGCGCTCGGCCTCGACCTCGCCGGTCAGCCGCTCCAGCAGTACCTGCGCCTCCTCCTCGACCAGCGGCGCGAGCGCCTCGCGGTAGCGCAGCGTGTCGTAGACGGTGAAGCCGAGCGCCTCGTCGTAGCCGCCCGCGCGGAAGCGCACGATCGCCTCGATGATCTGCAGATCGTCCGGGTCGTAGCCGGTGCGGTCGGGCGTCAGCACCCCGATCTCGGCGAGCCGGTCGAGCACGTTGCGCGGCAGGTCGTAGCGCTCCAGCACCTCGCGCCGGGAGATGCGCGGGCGGTCGGCCTGCTCGAGCACCTCGCGGATCAGCCGCAGCGGCATGAAGCGCTCCTCCTGGAGGCGCTTGATGGTGCGGATGCGGTCGACGAACTCCGGCGGGTAGTAGGCCATGTTGCGGCTCGTCCGCACGGGCTCCGGCAATAGGCCCTCGCGCAGGTAGTGCTTGATCGTGCCCGCCGAGACGCCGGAGGCATCGGCCAGCTCGCTCATCTTCAGGCCGGGCTTCGCGTTCACTTGACGGCTCCCGCGTCGCGCAGCGCGCCGATCTCCGCCTCGCCGTAGCCCGCCTCGGCCAGCACCGCGTCGGTGTCGGCGCCGAGCGCGGGCCCGCCCGCGCGCGCCGGATCGGCGGGCGTGCGCGAGAGCCTGACCGGCGTGCCGAGGAGCCGGACGGGACCGGCGCCCGGCTGGTCGACCTCGACCACCATCTCGCGCGCGCGCACGAGCTCGGACTCGAGCGCCTCGTCGAGGCCGAGGACCGGCTCCAGGCAGCAGTCGTGCTCGTCGTTGAAGGCCTCCCACTGCGCGCGCGTGCGCTCGGCGAAGATCGCCTCCACGCTGCGGTGGGTGTCGGAGCCGACGGCGTCGAACTGGCGCTCGGCGAGCTCCGGCCGGCCGACGCCCTCGCACCATGCGCGCCAGAACTTCGGCTCCAGCGCGCCGAAGGCGACCCAGCCGTCGGCGCAGCGGTAGGGGCGGTAGCAGAGCAGCCCGCCGGCGAGCTCGACGCGCCCGCGGCGCGGGGGCGCGCCACCGGCGAAGTGGCGCGCGGCGTCCATCGCCAGCCACGACAGCGCGCCGTCGGTCATCGAGACGTCGACGAGCTGGCCCTCGCCGGAGCGCTCGCGCTCGCGCAGGGCGGCGAGGATCCCGAACGCGGCCATCAGCGCGCCGCCGCCGAGGTCGGCGATCTGGCCGCCGGACTGAACGGGCGGGCCGTCGGGATCGCCGGTGAGGTCGAGCAGGCCGATCCGGGCCAGGTAGTTGGTGTCGTGCCCGGCTCGCGCGGCATACGGCCCGTCCTGGCCGTAGCCGGTGATCGCGCAGTAGACGAGCCGCGGGTTCTCCTCGCGCAGCCGCTCGTAGCCGACGCCGAGGCGGTCCAGCACGCCGGGCCGGAACGACTCGAGCAGCACGTCGGCGCCGCGCGCGAGCCGCAGCAGCACGTCGCGGCCGCCGGGTGCCTTGAGGTCGATCCGGACGGAGCGCTTGCCGCGGTTCAGCGCCAGGAACGGCGCGGCCGCCGCGCTGGGGTCGGCGCCCTCGTACTTCGGCTCGGCCCAGCGGACGTAGTCGCCCATTCCGGTGTCCTCGACCTTGATCACGTCGGCGCCGAAGTCGGCCAGCAGCAGCGAGCAGAAGCCGCCCGGCAGCAGGCGCGTGAGGTCGAGCACCCGCAGGCCGCCGAGCGCAGTCATACGCCGAGCAGCTCGCGCGTCTCGGCCACGGTCGCCACGCGCCGCCCCGCGTCCTCGGCCATCGCGCGCGCCTTCGCCACCAGGTCCCCGTTCGAGCGCGCCATCGTCCCGTCCGGCAGGTAGAAGTTGTCCTCGAGGCCGACGCGCACGTTGCCGCCGAGCGCGAGCGCGGCCGCGACCAGCGTCCATTGGTCGCGGCTGATGCCGATCACCCCCCACTGGTGCGGCACCGGCGGCACCTGCTCGGCCATGTGGGCGAGGTTGCGGGCGGTCGGCCGGATGCCGCCCGTCACGCCCATGACGCAGCTGATCTGCAGCGGCGGCCGCAGCACGCCCATGTCGAGCAGCGGGTCGAGGTTGGCGAGATGCCCGGAGTCGAAGCACTCGTGCTCCGGCCGGATGCCGCATTCGTTCATCGCCTCGAGCAGCGCGATGATCGTGTCGAACGAGTTCTCGAACACGGCCTTGAACACGAAGTCCTTGCGCCGGCGCGAGTACTTCGCGTAGTTCATCGAGCCCATGTTCAGGGCGCCGACGTCGGGCTTGAGCTCGCGCAGGTAGGCGATCCGCTTCTCGACCGGAACGCCGATCGCGCCGGTCGAGTAGTTGATCACCACGTCGCCGACCTCGGCCAGGATCGCCTCGGTGATCGCGCGGAAGTCCTCGATCTCGTAGCTCGGCGTCCCGTCCGGCCGGCGCGCGTGGATGTGGATCATCGAGCCGCCCTCGTCGACGATCCGGCGCGCCTCGGCGGCATACTCCTCGGGCGCGTAGGGGATCGCCGGGCACTGGTCGCGGTTGGCGACCGCGCCGGAGATCGCGCAGGTGAGGATGACCGGGTTCATGGCAAGTAGGACTTCCTACTCCTCACTCTGGCGCATCGCCGGACGGCGCGCAACAATCACCGCATTATCGGCGCCGCGAGGTCATACGGGAACGATCCCGTGCCGCTTCCACGGCCGCTCGACCCGCTTCCCTTCCGCCATCTCCAGCGCGCGGATGATCGTCGGGCGCGTCTCGCGCGGGTCGATCACGTCGTCGACCATGTCGTTCCGCGCGGCGATGTAGACGTCGATGATCTTGCGGTAGGCCTCGATCAGCTCGGCCTTCTTGGCGGCCGGGTCCTCCGCCTCCTCGACCTGCTTGCGGAACACGATCTCGACGGCGCCCTCGGCGCCCATGACCGAGATCTCGGCGCTCGGCCAGGCGACGATCAGGTCCGGCTCGTAGGCGCGGCCGTTCATGACGTAGTAGCCGGCGCCGTAGGCCTTGCGGAGTACCACGGTGACCTTCGGCACCGTCGCGTTGGCGACCGCGTAGAGCATCTTGGCCCCGTGGCGGATGATCCCGGCCTCCTCGACCTTGGTGCCGACCATGAAGCCGGGGACGTCCATCAGGAACACCAGCGGGATCCCGAAGGCGTTGCAGAGGTTCACGAAGCGCGCCGCCTTGTCGGCGGAGTCGTTGTCGAGGATCCCGCCGAGCTGGCGCGGCTGGTTGGCGACGATCCCCACCGGCCGGCCGCCCATCCGCGCCAGGCAGGTGATGATCGTCTTGGCGAACTGGGGCTTGAGGTCGAGCCACTCGCCGTCGTCGACGATCCGCCGGATGACGTCGTACATGTCGTAGGGCTTGCGGTTGGACTCGGGGAGGACGTCCAGCAGCTCGTCTTCCATGCGGTCGACGGGGTCGGCGGTGGGGCGGACCGGCGGACGCTCCTCGCAGTGCGAGGGGAAGAAGCTCAGGTACTGCTTGATCCGGGCGATGCACTCCTCGTCGTCGGCCACCTCGAGGTCGCCGACGCCACTCTTGCGGCAGTGCACACGGGAGCCGCCGAGCTCCTCCTGCGTGACGTCCTCGCCGACCGCGGCGCGCACGAGGTGCGGGCCGGCGAGCGCCATCGAGCCGCGGCCCTTGACCATCGGGACGAAGTCGGCCAGCCCGGGGATGTAGGCGGTGCCGGCCGCGCACGGTCCCATGAGCGCCGCGACCTGCGGGATCGACGCCGGACGCCACGACCTCCTCGCGGAACAGGTGCCCGGAGCCGGCGAACAGCGAGCCGACCGCCTCCTGGATCCGCGCGCCGGCGCTGTCGAGCAGCCAGACGAACGGGATCCGCTTGGTGAGCGCCAGGTCGCGCAGGCGGGCGACCTTCATCTCGCCGGTCATGCCCATCGAGCCGGCCATCACCGTGAAGTCGTAGGCGCAGACCGCGATCAGCCGGCCGTCGACCTTGCCGTAGCCGGTGATCACGCCGTCGGCCGGCGCCTCCTTGTCCTCGAGCCCGCGGACCGAGTAGTGGATGCCGGCGTGGATGCCCATCTCGGTGAACGTCCCGTCGTCGATGAGCAGGTCGAGCCGTTCGCGCGCCGTGAGCTTCTCCTGCTCGTGCTGGCGCGCGATCCTCTCCTCGCCGCCGCCCAGCTTGGCCTTGGCGCGGCGCTCGTGCAGGTCGTCGACGAGGGGTCGCAGCATCGGGCGGCAACATACCGGCCATGCCGCGCTTCCGAGCCATCATCTTCGACCTGCTCACCGCTCTGGTCGACTCCTGGACGCTGTGGGGCGACGTGGCGGGCGACGAGGAAATGGGCGCCCGCCGGCGGCGCGACGAGCCTGGAGCTGATCTATGCCGCCGGCGCGTACCGGCCCTACGAGGGCATCGTGGCCGAGGCGGCGGGCGACGAGCGCTTCGCACACGAGCTCGTGGATCGCTGGGACGAGTTGGAGCCCTGGCCCGAGGCGCCGGCCGTGTTGCGCGACCTCGCGAGCGATCACCGGCTGGCGCTGGTGACCAACACGTCCGAGGACCTCGCCCGGCGCGCGGCCGCGAAGCTCGGCGTGACGATCGACGTGGTGATCTCGGCCGAGGCGGTCGGCTTCTACAAGCCGCGGCCGGAGCCGTACCGCGCGGCGATAGAGGCGCTTGGCGCGGCCGACGATCCCCGCGCCGCGCTCTTCGTCGCGGGCTCGGCGGGCGACGTGCCCGGCGCGCAGGGCGTCGGCCTCCCGGTGATCTGGCACAACCGCGTCGGCGCGCCGCCCGCCGGCGGCGAGCCGCTGGCGGTCATCGAGACGCTGGATCCGCTGCCCGGACTCGTGCGCTGAGCGCCCGGCCGGCCGCGAGCACGAGCGCGTCGTCGCCGGGCCGGCCGATCACCTGCACCGACGCCGGCAGCCCGTCCTCGGCGGCGCCGCACGGCAGCGCCAGCGCGGGCGAGCCGGTGACGTTCCACGGGAAGGTCAGCTCGATCATCCGCTCGCGCAGCGCGAGGTCGCCGATGCCGACCGGCGGCGCGACCATCGGGATCGTGGGCGTGATGAGCAGGTCGAAGTCGAGCGCGGCGATCCGCTCGCGGTAGCGCTCGCGCTCCGCCTTCGCCGCCGCCACCTGCTCGTCGCTGACGGCGCGCGCGATCTCCATCTTGTGCGCGATGCCCGGGTCGTAGCGATCGTCCGGGTACAGGTCGGCGTGAACCTCGACGATCTCGCGCGAGAATGCCGGATAGACCCCGTCCGGCCACGGCACCTCGACCCGCTCGAACCCCGCGGCCACCTCCTCCACACGAGCCCGCACGAGCGGGTCGGCGCGCTCGGTCCACGCGACACCGACCCGCAGGTCCGCCAGCGCAACCTCGACCGGCGCGAAGCCGGGCGCCAACGCCTCCATCATCCGCTCGCAGCCGGCCACGTCGCGCGCCATCGGGCCCGCGTGATCGAAGCTCGGCGCCAGCGGGAAGCAGCCGTCGAGGGGCACGAGGCCCCACGTCGGCTTGAAGCCGACCACCCCGCAGCACGCGGCCGGGATCCGGATCGAGCCCCCCGAGTCGGTGCCGAGCGCGTACTCCACCAGCCCGGCGGCCAAGGCGGCTGCGCTACCGCCGCTCGACCCGCCCGCCACGCGGCCGGGCGCGACCGGGTTCGGCACCGTGCCGAAGGTGACGTTCTCGGACGTGATTCCCCACGCGAACTCGTGCAGGTTCGACTTGCCGGCGATCGTGTAGCCGGCCGCCTCCAGCCGCGCGACCGCCTCCGCCGTGGCCGAGGGGACGTGGTCGGCGAAGATCGGCGAGCCGTACGTCGTGCGGACGCCCGCGGTGTCGAACAGGTCCTTGACCGCGAGCGAGCCCGGCCCGAGCTCGGTGATCCAGATTCCGCGATGTTCGCGAAGCGAACTCGCAAGGGAATTGCCGCCAGGCAATTCCCCGCTCACCCGGCGACCGGCTCGAGGATCCCGACCACCACGTCGAGGTGCTCGGGGTGCTCGAACGCGGTCACCTCGAGCCCGACCAGCCGACCCTGATCGCGCAGCGTGGCGAGCACGTCGCGCACCTCGTCGGCGGCCAGCCCGCCCGGCACCGGGAACTGCACCGGCATGACCGACGGATCGAGCCCGTCGCAGTCGAGGTGCACGTACACCGGCCCGTCCTCCGGCACGCCGGTCCGCACACCGGCCGCCTCGACCTCGACCTTCTCGCCGGGATCGAGGTCGCGCACGCCGAGGAACCACACCGACTCCGGGTCGATGGTGTCGGGCCAGCCGGCGTCCCAGCGCCCGCACGCCGCGCTCAGGCACATACCGCCGAGGAAGCCGCTCGGCGTCGTATCGGGCGTGTTGAAGTCACCGTGCGCGTCGATCCACAGAAACCGCACGTCCGGCACGCGGCGCGCGACGGTCGGCAGGCTCGCGATGCAGATCGAGCAGTCGGATGCCGTCAGGAGCGGCAGCTCGCGCTGGTCGAGCGCGGCGGAGATCTCTGCCGCGGCCGCCTCGAGCACCGGCCGCGCCTCGGGCAGGTCGAGCGACCAGTCGCGCGGGCGGCCCGGCGACGGCTCGCCGATCACCCGGCCGCCGAGCCGCTCGGCCAGCGCCTGGGCGCCCGCGCCGGCGCCGTCCGTGCGGTCGGACGTGCGCGCGCGCAGGCAGGTGACCCTCACCGGCCGGTCCACACCGGGTCCCGCTTCTCGAAGAACGCCTTCACGCCCTCCTGGATGTCCTCGGTCGAGAACGCGATCGTGAGCTGCGCGTGCAGGAACTCGAGCGCGTCGGCGAGCGCCATGTCCTGCTGGCGGAACAGCGCGTCCTTGCCGAGCCGCATCAGCACCGGCGACTTGGCGGCCAGCTTCTCGGCCCACTCGCGCACCGCCGCGTCGAACTCCTCGGCTCCCACCACGCGATTGACGAACCCGAGCCGCTCGGCCTCCTGCGCCGAGATCTGCTCGCCCAGCAGCAGCATCTCGGTGGCCTTCTTGCGCGGCACGTTGCGGTAGATCAGCGCCATGATGATGAACGGGAACACCCCGACGTTGATCTCGGGCGTCCCGAAGCGCACGCCGTCGCGCGCCACGATCAGATCGCACGCCAGCGCAAGGCCGAGCGCGCCCGCGAGCACGTGCCCGTTGGCGGCGCAGATCGTCGGCTTGCCCAGCTCGCCGATCATCCGGAACAGCTGCGGGAAGCGGTCGGTGGCGAAGTGCTTGTGCACGAGCGGCACGTCGGCCGCGAAGCCCGCCAGGTTGCCGCCGCTGGAGAACACCTTCTCGTGCGTCGAGGTCAGCACCACGCAGCGGACGCCCTCGTCGTCGCGCGCGATCTCGAACGCCTCGATCAGGTCGTCGAGCACCTCGTCCGACAGCGCGTTGCGCGTCTCCGGCTGGTCGAGCGCGATCGTGGCGACCGCGCCGTCGACGTCGTAGCGAACCGTGTCGGGCATCGGCGCCGGAGGGTATTCGCTTTCGCCGCCCGCGCAGTACCCTGGGCGCGTGTTGTCGAGGGGACGATCGTGGCGCCGGCCGCCATCTTGCTCGCCGCGCTGCTGCTGCTGGTCTTCGCCGCCCCCAGCCCGGCGCCCGTGCCGCCGCGCAAGTGCGGTGAGATCACCGTCAAGTCGAAGAGCTACCTCGTCAAGGCCGACCGGATCCGCTGCAGGACGGCCAAGACGTGGTCGCGCCGCTATCTGAACGACGCCTGGCGCCCGGACGGCTACACCTGCCGCAAAGGCGACTCCCGGACCCAGTTGAAGTTCCGCTGCTGGAAGAACGAGCGCACGTACTTCGCCATCAAGCGCTGAAGGTGCGGGTGGCCAGGCTCCTTGCCGTGGTTCGCCATGCTCGTGGCGGCAGCAGGCTGCGGCGGCGACACCGGTAAGGGTGCATCCGCGAGCCCCCGTCCGCTGTCGGATCGACTCGTCGACTTCTCCAAGGAGCCGCCGTACGTGAATGCCCTCGACGTCGACCCCGCCACCGGCGACTACCTGATGACGACCAATCGCGGGTTCTGGCGGATCGATCCGAAGACCGACGGCGTCGAGCGCCTGACGGGAACGGTCACGGCCGACGGCGGCTCGTCGCCCGTCGGTACGTTCCTGGAGGTGCTGGTCACCGGCCCCGGCACGCTGCTCGGCTCGGGGCATCCCGACAGCAAGAAGGAGCTGCCGCCCTACCTGGGCCTGATCTCCTCCGACGACCGCGGGACCACCTGGGAGGTGATCTCGCGTCTCGGCGAGGCCGACCTGCACAAGATCCTGCTCAAGCACGATCGCATGTACGCGATCGACGCCGTGCTCGCGGCCGTCCTCGTCTCGGACGACGGCGGCCGGACGTTCGTCGAGCACTTCACGCCGAACGACGAGGTGTTCATCGACCTCGAGGTCGACCCCGGCGATCCGGATCACGTGTTCGGAGCCACCGAGACCCAGCTGTACCGATCGCAGGACGGTGGCAAGACCTGGCGCCCATCGGAGACCGGCGATTGGATCCGGCTCGTGTGGACAGCCCCCGACGCCTTCTTCCGGACCGACCAGGACGGCACGTTCTATCGATCGCGCGACGGCGGCCTTCGGCTGGGAGGAGATCGGCACGGTGCCGGGCGAGCCGTACAAGTTCAAGGCGCTCGGCACGGAGCACCTGCTGCTGGCCCTCAGCGACGGCACGGTCGTCGAAACGAAGGACGGCGGCCGCACGTGGAGCGAGGCGTTCCGGCCATGAGGCGCGCGCTCTCCCTCGCGGTGGCGGTCGCCCTGCTGGCGCCGGCGACCGCTTCGGCGCACTCGCTCGTGCGCATCGGCGGTCAGACGGTCAGCTACCTGTCCGCCGACGCCACCTCGCTCAACACGCTGATCGTGCGGAATGCCGGCGGGCGGATCGAGCTCAGCGACCGGACCGTCGACGGCGGCATCGATCCGGGCACCTGCGACCCGGGGGCCATCAGCGACGATGCCAACGCGTGGATCGTGCAGGTCTTCTGCTCCCGCCGCCGCGTCGAACGGCTGCACATCGACCTCGGCGATCGCGAGGACACCGCCACCGTCGCCGTGGCGATGCCCGCCACCGTCCTCGGGGGGCCGGGGTCGGACACGCTGCGTCTGGGGGCCGGCGCGGATCGGCTCCAGGGCGACCACGGGAACGACCAGGTGGCAGGTGGCGGCGGCAGCGACGTCGTCGACGGCGGCCTCGGCTACGACAGCCTCGAGGGCGGGGACGGCGACGACCAGATGCGGAGCGCGGACGGGCTCGCGGACCGCGTCTCGTGTGGCCCCGGCCGCGACAGCGCGGACGCCGACACCGTCGACGAGATCACAGGCGACTGCGAGCAGATCGACCGTCGGCCGGTCGTGCCGCCCGCCGACGCCGGTGAGTCGGCCGACGATCGTGTCGGCCCGGTCGTCCATGCGGGCGGCAAGACGCTCCAGCGGGTCGGCCGCCGGAGCGTGAAGCTGCTCGCGACGTCGAGCGAGCGCGGCTTCCTGGCCGCCTCGGGATCCCTCAGCGTCGGCGGCATCTCCCTGCCGCTGCAGAGCACGCGCAAGCGCGTGTCGGTCGCGGGCGGCGGCGTGAGCCTCATCGTCAAGCTCACGTCGAGCCAGGTTCGCCGAGTCCGCCGCGCGCGCCGCCGCGGCCGGCCGGCCTCGATCCGGATGTGGGCCGTCGGCACGGATCTCGCGGGCAACTCGACGCGGGCGCCGGCGATCCTCATCAGGCTCCGCGGCTGAACCCTGGCGCCCGACGGAGTCGGAAACCGGACCGAACGCGGCCGATGTCCGCGAACCGACCTCGTGCGCAGCATCACGGATGTACAGTTCGCCGCCAAGCCGCGCCCAGGGGTGGGCGCGGAGTCAGATCACATGCGTACTTAGGGGGACGGGGTGCCTGTAACCAGGCTTCTGCGGGCCGGGATGATCGCTCTGCTCGCAACTCTGCTGCTCACGACGAGCAGCGCCGCGAATGAGCGGCTGACGCCGGCCGATGTCGGGGCGTGGGACGCCCCGGTCACGAGCGCCGGCGAGGACTCGTGGGTTCCGCAGTACGTCGACGGGCGCAGCGCGTTCTCGCGATGGGCGGCCGGCAAGGCCGAGTCGAGCGGCTCGGTTGAGAGCCTGCCCCCCGAGAGCCGCAACGTCGAGCTCGTCGGCGAGCTCCAGATGGACACGCCCGACGCGTTCAAGTTCAACCCGAGTACGGGACTGCCCGATCCGTCGCAGCCCGACGTGATGCCGGGCCAGATCGCGGATCTCGCGGTCTACAAGAACATCGCGTATCTGAACTCGTGGTCGGACGCGAGCTGCCGCCGCGGTGGCATCTTCGTCGTCGACATCTCCAACCCGAGCAGGCCGCGGCAGGTCTCCTTCCTGCCCGCCGCGTCGAACACGCGTCACGGCGAGGGCGCCATCGTCCTCACGATGAACACGCCGGCCGGCCCGATGGACGTGCTCGCGGTCAACAACGAGCCGATGCCGTTCCCGTGCCCGCAGACGGTCCAGAACGCCGGCGGCTTCGACCTCTGGAACGTCACGAACCCGAACAACCCCGTGCCGCTCAAGCTCAACGTCGGCGACACCGGCCCCGACGACGGCTCGCTGGTCGGCGCCGAGCCGGTGCACCAGTCGCACAGCACGACGATGTGGACCGACGACCGCGGGCGCACGTTCGTGTCGGCCACCGACAACCTGGAGTTCCACGACCTCGACATCTTCGAGATCACGAACGACCCGGCGAACCCGCGCCCCGTGGCCGAGTTCGACATCCTCGACCGCTTCCCGCAGGTGTACGACAACAGCGCCTATGGCGACTGGATCTACAACCACGACATGAGCGTGCGGAAGATCAAGGGCGTCTGGACGCTGCTGCTCGACTACTGGGACGCCGGCTACGTCACGCTCAACGTGGACAACCCGGCCGACCCCCAGTACATCGGCGACACGAGCTTCGACGGCCCGGATCCGCTGATGCCCAGGTGGGACCCGCCGGAGGGCAACGCACACCAGGGCGAGTTCTCGCACGACGGCGAGTACATCCTGGGCGCGGACGAGGACTTCGACACCCATCGGCTGGTGTCGGAGATCGCCGGCGAGCCGGTCACCTTCGGCTTCGGCCTCCCGGTCACGAGCACCACGCCGACTCAGCTGCGCAGCGACCTCGTGCCCGCACCGGGCGACCCGATCGAGGGCGACACCCGATTCATCGGCGAGGCCTGCTCACTCGCATCCGTGCCCGCGCCTCAGCCCGGTGAGACGGTCGCGATCGCCGCGCGCGGCACGTGCGACTTCGAGGACAAGGCGATGTTCGCCGAGCAGGCCGGCTACGACGCCGTGCTGATCATGCAGAACGGGGTCGGAGCGGCGCCGCGCTGCGACGCGACGAACCTCAACATGACGACCGACAACCTGCCGGTCCCGGTCACGATCAAGATGCTGCTGATCCCGCGCACGATCGGCTTCCGGATGCTCGGCGTGTATGACGAGGCGACGTATGCGTGCGACCCGGCCAACCCGGCCGCCAACACGCCCAACCCGCCCGTCGGCACCGGCCGGTCTGCCGGTCAAGCTGGCGTTCGAGTTCGACGGCTGGGGCTACACGCACGTGTTCAAGAACGGGGAGGGCAAGCTTCGGCGGGTCGACTCGTTCGCGATCCCGGAGGCCCACGACGAGAACTTCGCGACCGGCTACGGCGACCTCACGGTCCACGAGTTCGCCACGGATCCGACGGAGTACCTCGCCTACAGCTCCTACTACGCCGCCGGCATGCGGGTCTTCCGCTTCGGAGCCGACGGGCTGACCGAGGTCGGCAGTTACATCCCGGAGCGAGGCGCCAACTTCTGGGGCGTGGAGCAGTTCAGCCAGAACGGCGTCCGGTACTTCGCGGGCTCCGACCGCGACTACGGCCTGTACATCTTCCGTTACAGGGGCCCTGGAGCGGCCCAGCGGCCGGTGTGCACGAATTCGATGGCGACGAGTGCCCTACAAGGGCGCGGGGCCGATCTCGCTGCCGTGCTCGGATGCCAACGGCAATCCGCTCACGCGGGCGGTCGTGGCGGCGCCGTCCGCCGGGACGGTGAGCGGCAACCTCAGTTCCGGCACCGCGACCTACACGCATACCGGGAACCGGCTCGGCACTGATCGGTTCACGTTCAAGGCCAGCGACGGCGCGCTCGAGTCCGAGCCGGCCTCGGCGCAGATCGTGGTCGTGCCGGCGAAGGGCGGGCGCTGCTTCAACCCGTTCGCCGGGACGGCGCGGAGCGACCGGCTGTCGGGCAGCCGGTACGGCGATCGCATCCGCGGCGGCGGCGGGCGCGACCGCATCCGGGGCCGGGGTGGCGACGACTGCCTGCTCGGCCAGGACGGCCGCGACCGTGTCTACGGCGACGGCGGCCGCGACCGCGTGTTCGGCGGCTCGGAGCGCGACCTGCTCTACGGCAGCGCGAAGAACGACCGCCTGTGGGGCGGCGAGGGCAACGACCACCTCCGCGGCGGGACCGGCCGTGACCGCCTGTTCGGCGGGGCCGGCGTCGACCGGCTGGAGGCGGGCACCGGCCGGCGCAACGTGCTGTCGGGCGGCGGCGGCAACGATCGCCTGCACGCCGTCAACGGCAACCGCGACACGCTGCGGTGCGGCGGCGGCCGCGACCGCGTGCAGGCCGACGCCAACGACCGCGTGGCGGGCGACTGCGAGACAGTGCGGCGCGCCGGGCGTCTGGAGTAAGACCTATCGGCGGGCGGAGGCTTCGGCCTCCGCCCGCCTGCGTCCTACCATGACCCGAATGGGGCGCCTGGGCACGATCCTGCTGCTCGCCGCGAGCCTGCTCGCGGTCGGGGCCGGCATCGCCGCCGCGCACCCGGAGCCGAACGACGTCGACGGCGACGGGGTGCTCAACGAACGGGACAACTGCGTGACGACGCGCAACGCGGACCAGAGCGACGTGGACCGGCGACGGCGCGGGAGACCGCTGCGACGGCGACGCTGACGCCGACGGCGTCCCGAACAGCCTCCCCTATCTCGACCGCGGCGACGACAACTGCCCGCTCGTGCCGAACCTCGACCAGGAGGACGACGGGCCGGAGGGGACGCCCAACGACGGCATCGGCGACGCCTGCGACCGCGACGACGACAACGATCGCGTCACCGACGCCCGCGACAACTGCCCCGGGCTGACCAACCCCGACCAGGCCGATTACGACTACGACCGCACCGGGGACGTCTGCGACCCCGACGACGACGAGGACGGCGAGTTCGACGCCGTCGACAACTGCCCGCTCGTCTACAACTGGGAGCAGACCGATCTCGACGGCGACGGCCGCGGCTCGGCCTGCGACGCCGCGGAGGCGAGCGCGGCTCCGGGGGCGGAGCACGGACAGACCGCACGCCCCCGGCCGTCGCCGTGAGCGTCGGTGGGACCCAGCGGATGAAGGAGCTCGGCCGAAGGATGGCGGTGCGCATCCGCTGCAGCGAGGCGTGCGCCATCAGCGCGAAGCTCACGGTGAGCAGACCGATCGCGCGACGGCTGCGCATCGGGCGCCGGACCACGACGCTGGCGTCTGGCACAGCCGCGCTGGGCGGCGCCGGCAGCACCTACGTCTTCATGCGCTTCAAGGCCGTGGCGCGCCGGCTGCCTAGAGGCCGCACGGTCGCCGCCAAGCTGAGCATCACAGCGGCCGACGGGGCGGGCAACCGCCGGACGTCGAGCCGCGCGGTCCGCCTGCGCCGCTAGCCGGGCGCTACCTCGGCATCCTGCGCCAGTGGCGTAGTGCATGGCCGCCATGGGCTAGCTTTGACCCATGGCCGCCACCGACGACGTCCTCAAGCCCGATCACGCCGCGTCCCGGCGGCACTTCATCTTCACCGACGAGCACGAGCAGCTGCGCGAGTCGATCCGCGCCTTCGTGCTCAAGGAGCTCCGCCCGCACGCGGAGAAGTGGGAGGAGGACACGTTCGAGGACTGGGTCTTCCCCCGCATGGGCGAGCTCGGGCTGCTCGGGCTGAGCTACCCCGAGCAGTACGGCGGCCAGGGCGGCGACTACTACTGCAACCTCGTGCTCGCCGAGGAGATCGTGCACGCCGACTGCGGCGGCCTGGCGATGGGCATCGCCGTCCATACCGACATGGCGACGCCGCCGATCCACGTCTTCGGCACCGAGGAGCAGAAGCAGGCCTACCTCGTGCCCTCGATCAAGGGCGAGAAGATCTCCTGCCTGGGCATCACCGAGCCCGACGCCGGGTCGGACGTCTCGGGCATCAAGACGCGCGCGGTGCGTGACGGCGACGAGTGGGTGATCAACGGCTCGAAGACGTTCATCACCAACGGCCACCGGGCCGACTTCATCGTGCTGGTGACCAAGACCGATCCCGACGCCGGCTACGACGGCTTCACGCTGTTCATCGTCGACATGGACGCGCCGGGCGTGATCCGCGAGGAGAAGCTGCGCAAGCTCGGCATGCATGCCTCCGACACCGCGCTGCTCGCCTTCCAGGACGTGCGCGTCCCGGACAGCGCCGTGCTCGGCGAGGTCGGCAAGGGCTTCTACCACATCATGTGGGAGCTCCAGGGCGAGCGGCTGATCGGCGCCGCGGGGGCCGTCGCCAGCGCGCAGGCGGTGTTCGACAAGACGCTCCGGTACGCGGGCGAGCGCCACGCCTTCGGCCGCCCGATCGGCAAGTTCCAGGTGACGCGGCACAAGTTCGCCGAGATGGCGACCAAGATCGAGGCCGCGCGCCAGCTCGTCTACACGACCGCCTGGCGGCACGCCAACGGCGAGTACCCGGTGCGCGAGATCTCGATGGCCAAGCTCAACGCCTCGCGGATCGCCTGCGAGGTCGCCGACGAATGCCTCCAGATCCACGGCGGCGCCGGCTACATGAAGGAGTACGGGATCGAGCGCGTGTGGCGCGACCTGCGGCTCAACCGGATCGGGGCCGGGACCGACGAGATCATGCTCGACGTGATCGGTCGCTCCTACGGCCTTTGATCGAGCCTCCGTTCACGGAGGCGCACGAGGCGTTCCGCGCCCGCGCGCGGGAGTTCGTGCTGGGCGAGCTGCGTCCCCACGCCGAGGCGTGGGAGGAGGCCGGCTGGTTCCCGAACGACGTGTTCGGCGCGCTGGCGCAGCGCGGCTGGCTGGGCCTGAAGTACGGCGGCGACTGGGTGGCCGACGCGGTGCTGGCCGAGGAGCTGGCACGCTGCGGGTCGGGCGGCGTAGCGGCCGGGATCGGCGCGCACATCAACATCGCCACGCCGCCGATCTTCCGCTTCGGACGCGACGAGCAGCGCGCGCGCTGGCTCGAGCCGGCCGTGCGCGGCGAGCTGATCGGCGCGCTGGCCATCACCGAGCCCGACGCGGGCTCGGACGTCGCCGCCCTCCGTACGCGCGCCGAGCCGGTCGACGGCGGCTGGCTGGTCTCGGGCGCCAAGACCTTCATCACCAACGGCGTGCGGGCCGACTTCTACGTGACCGCGGTGCGGACCGGCGAGGCCGGTCACGGCGGGCTGAGCTTCCTGGTGCTGGAGCGCGGCGAAGGCGTCACCGCGAGCGCCCTCAGCAAGCTCGGCTGGCGCGCCTCCGACACCGCGGAGCTCGCCTTCGACGAGGTCTTCGTCCCGCACGAGCACCTGCTGGGCGAGCTCGACCGCGGCTTCTACCTGATCATGGCCAACTTCCAGTGGGAGCGGCTGGTGATGGCGCTCGGTGCGGTCGGCGCCATGCGGCGCGCGCTCGAGCGCGCCGCCGTCGAGCTGGCCGGCCGCGGCCAGGCGACGCGCCACCGGATCGCCGACCTCGCCACGCGAGCGCAGGCCGGCACCGCCCTCACCTACCACGCGCTGCGCCGCTACCTGGACGGCGGCGACGCCGTGCGCGAGGTCACGATGGCCAAGCTCGCCACCCAGCGCGCCAACTTCGAGCTCCAGGACGAGTGCCTGCGCCTGATCGGCCCCGACCCGGAGCTCGAGCGGGCGGTCCGCGACGCCCGCCTGGGCCCGATCGGCGGCGGGACCGACGAGATCATGCGCGAGATCCTGGGGCGGTCGCTCACCACGTAAGGGGGGTCAGACCCCATTCGGGGCTCCACGGGGGTCAGACCCCCGATTCGGGTGCTCGGCCCACCCCAAAGGTGCGGCTAACCGACCTTTGCGGTTCGGCTCGCGGTGAGACAGTTCCCGCCATGCCTGGAGTCATTGCGCACAATCTCTTCCACCGCGTCGGCGACGCCCGCACGCGCGTGGACGTGCTCCGCGACGTATCGCTCGAGGCGCCGGCGGGCGCGCTGACCGCCGTTGTCGGGCCCGCGGGCTCCGGCAAGACATCGCTGCTGCACCTGCTCGCCGGTCTCGACCGACCCGCCAGCGGGACCGTGAGCCTCGACGGCCGCGCGCTGCGCGGGCTCGACGATCTCGAGCTCACGCGCCTGCGGCGCGAGCGCATCGGCCTCCTGCTCCCCGCCGCCTCCGTGCTGCCCACGATCACGGTGCGCGAGAACATCGCCCTGCCGCTGCTGATCGCCCGCCGCGCTCCCGAGCCGGAGGCGATCGACGCCCTGCTCGAGCGCGTCGGCCTCGCCGACCGCAGCGACGAGCGCCCCGGCCAGCTGACCGCCGCCGAGCGCCAGCGCGCCGCGCTGGCCCGCGCCCTGGTCGGCGGCCCCGCCGTCCTGCTCGCCGACGAGCCCGCCGGCGACCTCGAGCCCGAGGAGGGCGCCCACCTGCTGCTGCTCCTGCGCGAGGTCGCCCACCAGGACGGCATCACCGTCGTGCTCTTCACGCGCGACATCGACGACGCGGCCGCCGTGGCGGACCACATCGTCGAGCTCGAGGGCGGGCGCGTAGTGCCTGCTGCCGCGCAGCTGGCTGCCTAGTGTCCGATGCGGAAGTTCGGTGGCACCACCGGCGCCGCCGAGTGCCATCGAAATTTCTGAATCAGGACACTAGCCTTCAGAATCCCGGCCTCCGAACCACGAACTGGAGGCCTGGACATGGGCGTACTCGACGGCAAGGTGGCGATCGTCACCGGCTCGGCGCGCGGCATCGGCCGCGCGACGGCGGAGCTGCTGAGCGAGCACGGCGCGAAGGTGCTGATCAATGACCTCGACGCCGACCTCGCCGAGCAGACGGCATCCGAGATCGAAGGCGAGACCGTCGTCTTCGGCGGCGATCTCACGGCGCACGGCGCGCCGGACGCGCTCGTGCAGACGGCGATCGACGCCTGGGGCAGGCTCGACATCATCGTCAACAACGCCGGCTACACGATCGACGCGCCGATCCACAAGATGTCCGACGACGCGTTCCAGAAGATGCTCGACATCCACACCGTCGTCCCCTTCCGCGTCATCCGCGCCGCCGCGCCGCACCTGCGCGAGCCGGCCAAGGCCGAGCGCGAGCGCGGCGAGGAGGTCTTCCGCAAGATCGTCAACGTCTCCTCGATCTCGGGCACGATGGGCAACGCCGGCCAGGCCAACTACTCGGCCGGCAAGAGCGCGGTGGTCGGCCTGACGAAGACGCTCGCGAAGGAGTGGGGCCAGTTCAAGATCAACGTCAACGCCGTCGCCTTCGGCTGGATCGAGACGCGCCTGACCGCCTCCAAGGTCGAGGACAACACGATGGAGATCGGCGGCGAGACGGTCCAGCTCGGCATCCCCGACCAGATGCGCGGGATGGCCTCGATGCTGATCCCGCTCGGTCGCACCGGCACGCCCGAGGAGGCGGCCGGCGGCGTGTTCTTCCTCTGCTCGCCGTGGTCGAACTTCGTTCACGGCCAGGTCCTCAACATCACCGGCGGGCAGTTCACCGGCATGACGACGTGACGGAATGACGTGGCATCGGAGGACGTCCTGAAAGAGCAAGTGACCGCCCTGGACCTACCGCCGATCGCCGCCCGCTTACGCGACGTCGCGAGCTCGCCGGTGCGCGAGATCCTCGCGCTGACCGCGCGGCCGGGCGTGATCTCGTTCGCGGGCGGCCTTCCTGCGCCGGAGCTGTTCGACGCGGCGGGCCTGCGGGAGGCGTTTGCCGCCGTGCTGGCGGACGACCGCGCGGGCCGCTCGCTGCAGTACTCGACAACGGAGGGCGACCCCGAGCTGCGCGCCGCGATCGCCGCGCGCCTGACCGCGCGCGGCCTGCCGACCGAGGCCGACGACCTGCTGATCACGAGCGGCTCCCAGCAGGCGCTGACGCTGGCGGCCGCGACGCTGATCGAGCCGGGCGACCGCGTGCTCGTCGAGGAGCCGTCCTACCTGGCGGCGTTGCAGGCGTTCGCGCTGGCCGGCGCGGTCGTCGTCCCCGTCGCGTGCGACGACGACGGGCTCGACCCCGACGCGGCGGCCGCCGCGGCCGCCGAGCACGGGGCGCGCGTGCTCTACACGGTCCCGACCTTCCACAACCCGACCGGCCGCACGCTGCCGCTCGAGCGCCGGCGCGCGCTGGCGTCGCTCGCCGAGCGCCACGGCCTGTGGCTGATCGAGGACGACCCCTACGGCGAGCTGCGCTATCGCGGCGAGGCGCTGCCGAGCGTGGCGACGCTGCCGGGCGCCGAGGACCGCACGCTCGCGCTCTCGACGCTCTCCAAGGTCGCCGCGCCCGGCCTGCGGATCGGCTGGGTGCGGACGCCGCGTGCGCTGCGGCGGGCGCTCGTGGTGGCCAAGCAGGCGGCCGACCTGCACTCGTCCACCGTCGACCAGGCGGCCGCCGCGCGCTGGCTCGCGGCGGTCGACCTCGACGCCCACCTCGGCCTCCTGCGCGCCGAGTACGGCCGCCGGCGCGACGCCCTGCTCGCCGGCCTGGCCGCCGCGCTGCCCCCGGGCTCGACCCACAACCGCCCCGACGGCGGCATGTTCGTGTGGGCGCGACTGCCCGACGGCTGGGACGCCGAGCCGCTGCTCGCTCGCGCGCTCGCGCACGACGTCGCCTTCGTGCCCGGCTATCCCTTCTTCGCGGGCGAGCCCGACCGCGCCGCATTGCGCTTGTCCTTCACCACCCACTCGCCGGCCGAGATCGCCGAGGGCCTGGCGCGGCTGAAGGAGGCCTGGCCTTCGGCGGCCACTAGTCTGGCGGGCATGAAGGTCGTCCAAGCATCGGGCCAGGACCGCGACACCCCGCGGGGCGTCATCGGCGGCCACGAGATCTCGCAGGCGACCGCGGGGGCCACGAACATCTACATGGGCGTCTTCCGCGTGCCGGCGGGCGCCCAGTCGCGGCCGCACTACCACGACTCCTGCGAGAGCGCCGTCTACATGCTGTCCGGCCGGCTGGAGGTCAAGTGGGGTGACCATCTCGAGCAGACGGTCACGATCGGCCCCGGGGACATGGTCTACGTGCCCCCGCGCGAGACCCACCTGCTCCAGAACCTCTCCGACGCCGAGCCGGCGGAGTACGTCGTCGCCCGGGACTCGCCGACCGAGGACTCGGTCGAGGTCCCCTGGGCGCGCTGAGCGCGAGCGCGCGCCAAGTGAGTCACCACTAACTTGGCGCGCCGGCGCTCGCCCGAGCCTTGACATCTCGAGAAGTGAGTGAATACTCACTTCTATGTCTCGGACACGCCCCGCATGGACCTTCGCGATCGTCTCGATCGCCCTCTTCATGGTCGTTCTCGACAACCTCGTCGTCACCAATGCGCTGCCTTCGATCCGCGAGGACCTCGGAGCGACGATCCAGTCGCTCGAGTGGACGGTCAACGCCTACACGCTCACGTACGCGGTCCTGCTGCTGCTCGGAGCCGCGCTCGGCGACCGCTTCGGCCGCCGCCGCATGTTCGTGCTCGGCCTCGGACTGTTCACGCTGGCTTCAGCGGCCGCCGCGCTCGCGCCCACGACCGGCGCGCTGATCGGGGCGCGCGCACTCCAGGGCGTCGGCGCCGCGATCGTGACGCCGCTGACCCTCACGCTGCTCGCGGACGCCTTCCCGGCCGAGAAGCGCGGGCTCGCGATCGGCGCCTGGTCCGGCATCTCCGGGCTGGGCGTCGCGCTCGGCCCGCTCGTCGGCGGCGCCGTGGTCGAGGGCATCTCGTGGCACTGGATCTTCTGGCTCAACGTGCCGATCGGGATCGCGCTGCTCCCAATAGCAGTCGCGCGGCTGAACGAGAGCCACGGGCCGGCGCGCTCGCTCGACCTGCCCGGCGTGGCCCTCGCCAGCGCCGGCATGCTCGGCATCGTCTACGGCATCGTGCGCGGCGCCGAGCTGGGCTGGACGAGCACGACCGTGCTCTCCTCGCTGATCGCGGGTGCGGTGCTGCTGGCCGGCTTCCTGGCCTGGGAGGCGCGCGCGCCCGAGCCGATGCTCCCGCTGCGGTTCTTCCGCTCGCGCGCGTTCAGCTCGGTCAGCGTCGTCTCGCTGGCGATGTACTTCGGCGTCTTCGGCTCGATCTTCCTGCTGGCCCAGTTCTTCCAGGTCACGCAGGGCTACTCGCCGCTCGAGGCCGGGCTGCGGACGCTGCCGTGGACCGCGATGCCGATGCTCGTCGCGCCGATCGCCGGCCTGCTCTCGGACCGGATCGGCTCGCGCCCGCTGATGGCGACCGGCCTGGCGCTCCAAGCCATCGCGATCGGGTGGCTGGCCTCGGTGTCGACCCCGTCGGTGCCCTACGGCGAGCTGGTGATCCCGTTCGTCATGGCCGGCGTCGGCATGGCGCTCGTGTTCGCCCCCGCCGCCAACGCCGTGCTCGGCGCGGTGCGGCAGGAGGAGGCCGGGCAGGCGTCCGGGGCCACGAACGCGATCCGCGAGCTGGGCGGGGTGCTGGGCGTGGCGGTGCTGGCCACCGTGTTCGCGTCGAATGGCTCGTACGCCTCGCCGGAGGCCTACACGGCCGGCATGACGAGCGCGGTGTGGGTCGGTGCGGCGGTGCTGGCCGTGGGCGCTCTGGCCGCGCTGTTCGTGCCCGGACGTCGCCGCCGCGAGGTTCTCGTCGCCGAGCCGGTGCCGGCGTAGGTCAACCCCGGCATTGAGGGGAGCGAGATCGGCCGCGTGATGGGTTTGTTCCCGCTGAGGGAACTAACCCATCAAACGGCCGAGATCGAAGCGGCAGCCGGAGTAGTAGGCGCCCGCCGGAGAGGCGAGGAAGGCGGCGAGCTCGGCGATCTCCGCCCCGCTCGTCGCCTCGCCCGGCGCGATCGTCACGGGCCTGATCCCACGCCGCGCCCACTCGATCGAGAGCGTTCGCGCCATGTTCTCCAGGCCTGACCGCGCCGCCTCGGCGTGCGCGTCACCGGGCGGCGGCGCGATCAGCACGATGAGCAGGCCGTCACGGAGCACACCGCGGATCGCGTCCCAGCCCTCGTCCAGGACCGCGCGCACCCCTTCGACCCCCGACGAGAACACATCGCGGCCGTCCCGAACACGAGCACGTCGATCTCGCCACCTCCCTCACCCGCGGGGTGAACGCTCGCGCCCAGCGAGGCCATCCGAGCCGCCACCTCCCCGGAGGCGACCACGCGCACCCCATCCAGCACCCCCGGCCGCAGGATCACGCGCGGCGCAGCTCGCGCCGCTGCTCCACCACGCCCCGCCGTCCCACCGCGTCGAGCTGGTCGTACAGCGCCCGGAACTCGGTGAAGATCGCGTTCGCGACCTCCTGCTGCTGCTCGCGCGTCGGCTCCTCGATCGGCTCCCAGCGGATCGGGTCGCCGTAGAGGATCGTGACCTTCGGGAACTGGAGCCGCTTCCAGTTGCGCACCTTCGACGAGCCGTGGATGGCGACCGGGACCACCGTCGCGCCCGACTGCAGCGCGAGGCGCCCGATCCCGGGCCGCACGGAGTCGGACAGCTTGCCGGTCCGCGAGCGGCCGCCCTCGGCGTACATCGCCACCGTGCCGCCGCTCGCCAGGATCCCGCGCGCGGTGATGAACGCCTCCTCGTCGGCGAACCCGCGCCGGACCGGGAACACGCCGCCCGGGCTGTAGATCCACTCCATCGGCTTCTTGAAGAGCTGCGACTTGGCCATGAACCGCACCTTGCGGCGGATGGAGACGCCGAGGAAGAAGTGATCCAGGAACGAGAAGTGGTTGGGCGCGAGGATCAGCGGCCCCTCGGCGGGGACCTTCTCGGACGCGATCCCGCGCGCCCGGAAGAAGGTCCAGCCGTACAGCGACATCGCGATCCGCACGACCTCGTAGACCCAGTTCGGCTCACGCGTGCGCGAGCGCTCGTGGAACGGCGCGAAGTGCTCGGCGGGACGCGGGTCCTTGTAGACCTGGTCCCGCATCGGGGCCAGCTTCTCCTCCGTCATCTTCTCGCTCATTCTGACGCCCAGCCGCGCGAGCGCTCCAGCGCCCGACGCCAGCCGTGGAGCAGCATCTCACGTTCGTCGTCGCCCATGGCGGGCTCATAGCGCGCGCGCTCGTCGCCGATCCGGCTGACCTGGTCGAGCGTGAGCAGGCCGGCGCCGACGCCCGCCAGCAGCGCCGCTCCCATGGCCGTCGTCTCGGCCACCTCGGGCACCACCACCGGCACGCCCAGGATGTCGGCCTGGAACTGCATCAGCCAGCGGTTGACGGTCGCCGCGCCGTCGGCGCGCAGCTCGGCCAGCGGCTCGCTGCCCGCGCGCTCCATCGCCCGCACGGCGTCGACCGCCTGATAGGCCATCGCCTCCAGAGCGGCCCGCGCGAGGTGCGCACGGTCGCTGCCGCGCGTGAGCCCCACGATCGTGCCGCGCGCGTACGGGTCCCAGTGCGGCGAGCCGAGGCCGGTGAGGGCGGGCACGAAGTAGACGCCGTCGTTGGAGTCCAGTGAGGCGGCGAGACCCTCGGTCTCGTCCGCCGCCTCGATGATCCCCAGCCCGTCGCGCAGCCACTGGACGGCGGCGCCGGTGACGAAGATCGCCGCCTCGAGCGCGTAGGTGGTCTGGCGGCCGACCTGCCAGGCGACGGTCGAGAGCAGGCCCTCGGCCGCCGGCGGCACGCTGGTTCCCTGGTTGATCAGCACGAACGAGCCGGTGCCGTACGTGTTCTTGCCGAGACCGGGCTCGAGGCAGCGCTGACCGAACAGAGCGGCCTGCTGGTCGCCGGCCACGCCGGAGACGGGCACCTCGTGGCCATGGAAGTCGCGCGTGCGGCCCAGCTCGCCGCAGCTCGCGCGCACCGTCGGCAGCGACCGCTCCGGCACGCCGAACAGCTCGAGCAGCTCGCCGTCCCACGCGCCCGCCCCGATGTCGAACAGCAGCGTGCGCGAGGCGTTCGAGGGATCGGTGACGTGCTCGCCGCACAGCTTGAAGAGCAGCCAGGAGTCGATCGTCCCGAAGACCGCCCGGCCCTCGCGGGCGCGCTGCTCGAGCCCGTCGACGTTGCGCAGCAGCCACTCGATCTTCGTCGCCGAGAAGTAGGGGTCGAGCACCAGGCCCGTCCGCTCGCGGATGCGCTCCTCCTCGCCCGCCCCGCGCAGCTCGTCGCAGCGCCCGGCCGTGCGCCGGTCCTGCCACACGAGCGCGCGGTGCAGCGGCTCGCCCGTCGTCGGGTCCCAGCAGACGACGGTCTCGCGCTGGTTGGTGATGCCGACCGCCTCGAGCTCGCCGGGCCCCACGCCCGCGTCGTCGAGCGCCTCGCCGGCCACGGCGTGCGAGACGTCCCAGATCTCCGCCGCGTCGTGCTCGACCCAGCCGGGCCGCGGGAAGTGCTGCGTGAACTCGCGGTAGGCGCGGCCGATCAGCTCGCCCTGCAGGTCGAACACCAGGCAGGTCGTGCCCGTCGTCCCCTGGTCGATCGCGAGCAGCACCGGGGAGAGGCTATTCGTTGAAGAGCTCGCAGATCCTGGCCGAGCTCGAGGCCGCGGTCGGCGGCTCTCCCGGGACACTAGGATCGGGGGGATGACGGAGCTGCTGGTCGGTACCAAGAAGGGGCTGTTCGTGCTCGACGGCGAGCGGGGGGAGCCGCTCGAGGTCGGGGCCCGCGCGTTCGCGGGCGAGCCGGTGGAGTACGCCGTGCGAGACCCGCGCTCCGGTCGCGTGCTCGCGTCCGTGACCTCGCCCTTCTACGGCCCGAAGGTCTTCACCACCGACGATCCCGCGGGCGAGTGGGAGCAGGCCGACGGCGTCGAGCTCCCCGACGGCGGCGAGCTGGCGCTCGAGCGCGTGTGGGTGATCGCGCCCGGCGAGGAGGACGGCACCATCTACGCAGGCGGCGACCCGGGCGTGCTGTTCGTGAGCCGCGACGGCGGCGCGACGTTCGAGCTGAACGAGCCGCTGCTCCAGCATCCGAGCCGGAGTCACTGGCAGCCGGGCGCCGGCGGCCTCTGCCTGCACTCCATCGTGCCCTGGCCGGGCGAGCCCGACCGGCTGGCGATCGGCATCTCGGCCGCCGGAGTGTGGCTGACCGACGACGGCGGCGCGAGCTGGCGCAGGGGCAACGACGGCCTCGTCGCCCGCTACGTGCCCGATGACACGCCGCCCGACCAGATCCCGCTCTGCGTGCACCGGATCCATCGCGCGCCCACCCGGCCGGAGCGGCTGTTCATGCAGTTCCACGGCGGCGTCTACCGCTCCGACGACGCCGGTGAGTCCTGGATCGACATCGCGGACGGCCTGCCGTCCGACTTCGGCTTCGCGCTGGCGATCGACCCCGCCGACGCCGAGAGCGCGTACGTGATCCCGCTCGCGGCCGACATCGACCGCGTCACGCCCGACGGTCAGGTCCGCGTCTACGAGACCCGCGACGGGGGCGCGAGCTGGACGGCACGCGGCGAGGGGCTCCCGAGCGAGCACGCCTACCTGACGATCCTGCGCGAGGCGTTCGACTGGACCGGTCAAGGCGCGGACCTCGAGCTGTACTTCGGGGCCACCTCAGGCGCCGTCTACGGCTCGACCGACGCCGGCGCCACGTGGTTCGAGGCGGCCGTCGACCTGCCGCCCGTCCACTCGATCAGCGCACTGGCACCTCGACCGTGACGATCGTGCCGCCGCCCCGCGGCGAGTCCACGTCGAGGTCGCCGTCGAGTGCGTCGACGCGGTCGCGCAGCCCGCGCAGGCCGGTGCCGGAGGTCGGGTCCGCCCCACCGACGCCGTCGTCGCGCACCTGCACGCGCAGGCGGTCGTCCTCGAGCGAGAGCTCGACCCAGGCGGAGCTGGCGTGCGCGTACTTGGCGACGTTGGTGAGCGCCTCGGCCGTCACGTAGTACGCGCAGGCCTCGATCTCGGAGCCCAGCGGGTCCGACGGCACTCCGCTCACCTCGACGGGCACAGGAGCGCGCGCGGCGAGCGCCTCCAGCGCGGGACCGAGCCCGCGGTCGCTCAGCAGCGCCGGGTGGATGCCGCGCGCCAGCTCGCGCAGCTCCTTGACGGCGAGCTGCGCCTCCACGCGCGCCTGCGCCACGAGCTGCGCGGCGCCCTCCGGGTCGCTGGCGAAGCGCGACTCGGCGAGGCCGAGCGTGACGGCCACGGCGACCATGCGCTGCTGCGCGCCGTCGTGCAGGTCCCGCTCGATCCGGCGGCGCTCTTCGTCGGCCGCCGCGAGGATGCGCTGGCGAGCGCTGCGCAGATCGTCGACCCGGTCACGCAGAGCGCGCGCACGCCGGTGCTCGGGTGACTCGCCGGGGAAGCGGACCTGGGGGCGCATTCACCCCAGGATATGTCAGTGCCGGGCGCGGAGCTTGCGCACGAGGCGCCGGAGCCGCTCGGCAGGCGTCAGCTCGACGGCCTGGAGGACGATGTGGCGGCCGTCGGGAGTCGTCGAGGGGATGAGCACGATCCGGTTCACGCCGGCAAGGGTGACCGCGTCTCCTGAAGCGGGCCTCATCCCCACATCAAGGGAACGTATGCTCGGCGGGTGCGGACCTTTGCCGTCTCCGGCGTGGGGCTCGACCGGCCCGGCATCATCGCGGCGGTCGCCGAGCGCCTGGTCGCCCACGGGGTCAACGTGACCGACTCCGAGATGGCGATCCTGCGCGGGCACTTCACGATGATGCTGCTGGTCACGGGCCCGGACGAGCTTGACGCCGACGCGCTCGCCGGAGAGCTGCGCGACGCCGGGGAGGCGCTCGGGATGGAGGCCATGACCCTGCGCGAGGTGGCCGACGCGAAGACCGCCGCCGCGACCCCGAGCTGGGTCGTCTCCGTCCACGGCGCCGACCACCCGGGCATCCTGGCCGCCGTCACGCGCGCGCTCGCGGACGCGGGCGTCAACGTGCACGACCTGCACACGCGCGTGGTCGGCGAGGCCGGAGGGAAGCCCCTCTACGTGATGTTCATGGAGGTGGCGCCGCCGGAGGACCTGGCCGAGGACGACCTCCGGGCGCTGCTGCGCGCTGCGGCCGCGTCGCAGGAGGTCGACGTCTCCCTGCAGCCGCTCGAGCCCGACGTGCTCTAGTGCGGCGTGACGTTCTGGTCCACCCCGACCCGCGACTCAAGCAGGTCGCCGGCCGGGTGGAGCCGGGCGAGCTCGCGCGGCGCGTCGCCGACGATCTGGTGGACACGATGCGCGAGGGCCCGCGCACCGTCGGCGTCGCCGCGCCGCAGATCGGCGAGCTCGTGCGGATCGTGGTGGTCGACTGCTCCACGCACCCGAAGGCGAAGAGCCACCACGGCCTCCTGAGGCTCGTCAACCCGGTGGTGGTCGACGCGAGCGGGTCCGAGATCGGGCGCGAGGGCTGCCTGAGCATCCCGGAGATCACGGCCAACGTGCGGCGCGCGACCGCCGTGGTGGTCGAGGCGACCGATCCCGACGGCGCGCCGCTGCGGATCGAGGCCGAGGGCTTCGAGGCGCGGGCGCTTCAGCACGAGATCGACCACCTCGACGGCGTGCTGATCCTCGACCGTGTCGCGTCGCTCGACACCGACGTGTTCCGCCGCCGCCGCTGGCGATAGTCGTGCGGTAGGCGCTGCAAACGGCGAGGAAGGAGCGCAGTGGCCGGCATCGAGGCGCACATCACGGGCACCGTCTGGAAGGTCGAGGTGGGGGTCGGCGACACCGTCGAGGAGGGCGACACCGTCGTGATCCTCGAGTCGATGAAGATGGAGATGCCCGTGGAGGCCGAGGACGAGGGCACGGTCAAGGAGATCCTCGTCGAGGAGGGCCAGGCGGTCTCGGAGGGCGACACGCTCGTCGTGCTGGAGTAGTGGAGCTCGCCGGCGGCAAGCTGCGCCTGGACCACCCGGCCGAGCACGTCGCGCGGCTGACGATCGACAACCCGGCCAAGCGCAACGCGCTCGACCACGAGATCCTCGACGCGTTCGCGGCCACCGTGCCCGAGCTGGACGCACGCTGCCTGCTCGTCACGGCCACCGGACCGGTCTTCTCGGCCGGCTACGACATCGGCAACCTGCCGCGCGAGGAGTTCGCCGACCGCGCCGAGGCGCTCGTCGCCCACCCGTTCCACGAGGCGATCGCCGCGCTCGACGCCTACCCGTACCCGTCGGTCGCCGCGCTCAACGGCCACGCGATCGGCGGCGGGCTCGAGCTCGCGCTGTCCTGCGACCTGCGCGTGGCCTCCGAGGACGCCAAGCTGGGGATGCCGCCCGCGCGGCTCGGGCTGATCTACTCGCACACCGGCCTGCGCAAGTTCGTCGACGCGATCGGCGCCCCGCGCACCCGCGAGCTGTTCTTCACGGCGCGCAACGTCACGGCCCGCACCGCGCTCCAGTGGGGGCTGGTCAACGAGGTCGTCACCGCCGGTGAGGTCTCGGCTCGCGGCCTGGCCTATGCCGCGCGCATCGCGGGCCACGCGCCGCTGTCGCTGCGCGGCAACAAGCGCACGCTGCGCGAGCTGCTGGCCGCCGAGGGCGAGCTCGATCCCGAGGTCGAGCGCGAGCTGGTCGCGCTGCGCGAAGCGTGCTTCCAGAGCGAGGACTTCTTCGAGGGCGTCCGCGCCTTCGCCGAGAAGCGCCCGCCGCGCTGGTCCGGGCGCTGACCCACATTCGTCCACTTGCAAAGCGGCTGACAATCGGTGCCGATGAAGGCGCGACCGCTGATCAAGGCAAACCGTCCGGACCGCGCCGTACCGTGTGCGCCCGGTACGTCCTCGGCTTTTCCGAAGGAGCGCGGATGCTGGATCTCGACGACCGCCTGGACGAGCTCAAGCAGCTCGGCCTCTACCGTCGCACCCGCATGGTGAGCGGGCCACAGGGCCCGCGGGTGGTGCTCGACGGGCGGCCGGTACTGGTGCTGTGCTCGGCCAACAGCCTCGGGCTGGCCGATCACCCGCGAGTGCGCGAGGCGGCCGCCGACGCGGCCATGCGCTGGGGCGTCGGGGCCGGAGCGCCGCAGGTCGCGTCCGGGACGATGACGCTGCACCGGCGCCTCGAGGAGCGCCTCGCGCGCTTCCTCGGGGCCGACGCGACCGTGGTCTTCGGCTCCGGCACGCTGGCCAACCTCGGCGTCATCCCGGCGCTCGCCCGCAAGGGCGAGGTGGTCTTCCACGACGAGCTCGCGCACCCCTCGATCGCCGACGGCTGCCGCCTGGCCGGCGCCGAGGCCTTCGCCTACCGGCACGCCGATACCGAGCACCTGGCCTGGGGCCTCGCCCAGTCCGACGGCCGCGGGGCGCTGATCGCCACCGACGGCGTGTTCGGGCTCGACGGCGACGTCGCTCCGCTCGAAGACATCGTCGAGCTCGCCCGCCGGCACGACGTGCGCGTGCTGGTGGACGAGGCGCAGGCGATCGGGGCCGTCGGCCCCGGCGGCCGCGGCGCCGTGGCCGAGGCCGGCCTCGAGGACGAGATCGACGTCATCACCGGCTCGCTCGGCACGGCGCTCGGCTCATACGGCGGCTTCGCGTGCTGCGACCACGTGACCGCGCGCTATCTCGTCAACAGCGCTCGCACGCTGCTGCACTCGACCGCCCCGCCGCCGGTCGCCGTGGCGGCTGCGATGGCCGCGCTCGAGCTGCTCGTCGAGGAGCCGCGGCGGGTCGAGCGCTTGCTCGCCAACGGCGACGCACTGCGCGACGAGCTGGCCCGCGAGGGCTTCGAGGTGGCGGGCGCCAGCACCCACGTCGTGCCGCTGCTGGTGGGCGGGACCGAGCCTGCGGTGCGGATCGTGGACCACGCGCTCGAGCAGGGCGTCTTCACCGAGGCCATGCTGCCTCCGAGCGTGCCCGACGGCGCCGCCCGGCTGCGCCTGGCCGTGATGGCCTCGCACACCCGCGCCGAGCTGCGCGGCGCATCGCGGGTGCTTGCCCGCGCCGCCCTGCGTGCCGGCGTGCGGCCGGGCGCCGGCGGCCCGGTCGCGCTCGCCCACGTGGACGAGTTGCCGCGCGCCGCTTGACGCGGCTTCGTCGGCGACTGGATCAGCGCCGCGCTCAACCTCAGTCCTTGCCGCCGGCCGCCTCCTGGACGATCGAGGCGTCGATCAGCCACTCGACCGGCGCGTGATCGTCGGTGTAGACCGCCCCGCCGCGCAGCGGCGGGGCGAGTCGCGCCGCCGTGTTCAAGGCGAGCGGCCGTAGGTCGGTCGGCAGCGTGCTCGCCACCTCGCGCAGGTTGTCGGCCGTCGGCTCCGTGTCGGCCGCCACGAGCAGGGTGTTGACGTCCTCCAGCGGGTCGCGCGCCACGTGCGGGAAGACCTCGCCGACCGTCGCAGACAGCACCTTCTCGAGATCCTCCGACCCCTCGGGGTGGCCGACGTTGACCACCAGCACGCCACCGGGGTTGAGCTTCTCGCGCGCCAGCGTGAAGAACTCGGTCGTGGTGAGGTAGAACGGGATGTAGGGCTGGCGGTAGGCGTCGACGAAGATCGCGTCGTAGCGCGCGTCGATCCGGCGCAGGAACGGGCGCGCGTCCTCGGTGTAGAGGTGCAGCTGCTCACGCTCGCGCAGGTCGAAGTACCGCTTGCCGATCTCGTGCAGCTCGCCGTCGATCTCGACGCCGTCGATGCGCGTGTCCGGGAAGTACTCCGCGTACGCGCGGGCCGTCGTGCCGGCGCCGTTGCCGAGGATGGCGATCCGGCCGGGCGGCTCGTCGCGCACGCTGAACGGCTCGACCAGGTATCCGTCCCACACGTTGCCCGTGAGCACGGTGTCCGGCCGGTACACCGAGTGCACGGCCAGGCCCTCGTTGAGCTCGAGATGGCGCTCGCCGTCCGGCAGCTCGACCACGCGCGCGTACTGGTACTCGGTGTCGGCCTCGTGGATCACGACCCCGTCGTCGGCGTCCTTGACGGTGCCGACGGGGATGACGATCAGCGCGGCGATCGCGGCCGGGACGATCGCGTAGCGCGGGCGCAGGCCGAGCGCGGCGACGCCGGAGGTGAGCAGCGCGAAGATCAGGAACGTCCGCTGGGTGCCGACCAGCGGGATCAGCAGCAGCGAGGCCGCGAAGGTGCCGAGCAGCGAGCCGACGGTCGAGATCGCATACATGCGGCCGGCCATCTGGCCGGAGTCCTCGACCGCGTGCATCTTCAGGCGGATCGCCCACGGCGAGGTGGCGCCCATCATCAGCACCGGTACCGCGACCAGCACGAGCACGCCGAACAGCGAGCCGGCGAAGGCGCCGATCGAGTACGAGTCGAACGCCTCGACGCTCAGTGACAGGAACGGGTCGGCCACGAACGGGATCGCGGCGAACAGGGCCGAGGCGGCCAGGACGGTGGCGCACAGCGCCTTCAGGGTCGGATGGCGGTCGGCCATCCGGCCGCCGAACCAGTACCCGATCGAGAGCGCGACGAGGACGATCGCGATCGTGTTCGCCCACACGATCGTTGAGGCGCCGAAGAAGGGCGCCATCAGGCGCGCGGCGGCGATCTCGGCCCCCAGCGTCGCCATGCCGACGGTGAAGACGAGCAGCTCGAGCGGAGGCAGCCTGCGGCCCGCCGCCGGCGAGGCGGCGCTGGGCGCTGCGGTGGCTGGCTCGGTAGTGGAGACGGTCTAGTCCTCGAACGGCTCGAAGTCGGCCTTGCGGGCGCCGCAGACCGGGCAGAACCAGTCCGACGGGATGTCGTCGAACGCGGTTCCGGGCGGGATCCCGCCGTCGGGATCGCCCTCGGCGGGGTCGTAGATGAACCCGCAGGATTGACAGATCCATTTCTGGACAGTGGTCGTGGTCATGGGCCCAGAGGGTACCCTCGACGCCGTGGCGGTTGACCAGCCTGCGCCCGGCGAGGAGCTGAACACCGGCCGGGCGACGGAACCGCGCCAGGCCGCGACGGTGATCGTGCTGCGCGGCGGCGCCGAGACGCTCGAGGTCCTGCTCGTGCGCCGCAATCCGGACGCCCGCTTCATGGGCGGCGCCTGGGTGTTCCCGGGAGGCGCGGTCGACGCCGACGAGGACCACCGCGTGGCCGGCGTGCGCGAGGTGGCCGAGGAGGCGGGCATCACGCTGCCGGATCCGGCGGCGCTGCATCTCTTCTCGCGCTGGATCACCCCGCCGCAGGTCAAGACCCGCTTCGACACGCTGTTCTTCCTCGTGGCCGCGCCGGAGGGCGCTGAGCCGCGGCCCGACGGCGGCGAGACGGTCGACGTGCGCTGGTACGCGCCGCAGGCGGCGCTCGACGCCGGGATCCAGCTCGTCTTCCCGACGATCAAGACGCTGGAGGCGCTGGCGGGCTTCGGCTCGGCCGACGAGCTGCTGGCGTGGGCCGTGGGTCGCGAGGTCGAGCCGATCGAGCCGGTGGTCGTGATCGAGGGCGAGGTGGCGCGCGTCGTGCTGCCGGGAGAGCAGGGCTATCGCGACTGAGCCGCTGACCGTCGCCGTCACCGGGCCGACGGGTGACATCGGCCGCGCGTTCCTGCGCGCCTGCGACCGCTCGCGGGCGGTCGGCCGCGTGCTCGGCATGGCGCGGCGGCCCTTCGACCCGGCCGAGCAGGGCCTGCGCAAGACCGAGTACCGGCAGGGCGACGTGCTCGACCCGGACGCGGTGGCCGCGCTGGTCGGCGAGGCCGACGTGGTCGTCCACCTCGCCTTCATCATCATGGGCGGCCACGAGGAGACCCGCCGCGTCAACCTCGAGGGGTCGCGCAACGTGTTCGAGGCGGCCGCCGTGGCGCCGCGGGCGCAGCGGCTCGTCTACACGTCGTCGGTCGCGGCCTACGGCTTCCACGAGGACAACCCGCAGCCGCTGACCGAGATCGTCCCGGCGCGAGGCACGCCACGGCACTACTACTCGGCCCAGAAGGCCGAGCTGGAGGCGACGCTGTTCGAGGCCGTGGCCGGCTCGCAGCTCGACACGTACGTCTTCCGGCCGTGCATCGTCGCCGGTCCGGACGCGCTCGCGATGGTCGGCGCGATCCCCTGGCTCGTCCGCCGCGCGCCGCTGACCGTCCTGCCGGACCCGGGCACCCGCTTCCAGCTCGTGCACCACGACGACGTCGCCTCGGCGCTGGTCGCCGCCGTGCGCGGCGCCGGGGAGCCGGGCATCTACAACCTCGCCGGGCCAGGCGAGCTCACCGCCGCCGACCTGGCGCGCGAGCTCGGCTGGCTCCGCGTGCCGGTGCCGCGCGCGACGGTCAAGCTGGCGGCGGCCGGCACCGGGCTCCCGTTCGTGCCGGCGAAGGCCGAGTGGCTCAACGCGTTCAGTGTGCCGGTGCTCATGAGCTATGCGCGGGCGCGCAAGGAACTGCGCTGGAAACCGCGCCACGACGCGGAATCCACGCTCGCGGCGACCGTCGCGGCCGCCCGCGAGCAGAGCTTGGTGTAGAGCTCGGTTCAGGGTGTTCCCTGATGCGAGCTCGCGCCCGCGACGAGATCCTGCACGCAGCCTCCCCTCCCCTCACTCCCGGAGAACTTGATGAACATCCAACGCTGGACGCTGGTCGTGGTCTGTGCGGCCACCGCCATGCTCATGCTCGACATCGCCGTGGTGAACACGGCGCTGTCCCGCATCGCCGAGGACCTCGACACGGGCCTCAGCGGCCTGCAGTGGGTCGTCGATGCGTACACGCTCGCGCTCGCCAGCGTCGTGCTGACGGCCGGCGCGCTCGCCGATCGCCTCGGCCGCCGGCGCCTGTTCACCTACGGCCTGGGCATCTTCACGGTCGCTTCACTGGCCTGCGGTCTTGCGCAGGACATCGTGATGCTCAACAGCGCGCGCGCCGTGCAGGGCGTCGGCGCCGCGATCATGTTCGCCGTCTCGCTGGCGCTGCTGGCGCACGCGTTCCCCAACCCGCGCGAGCGCGCCGGGGCGCTGGCGGCCTACGGCGCGGCGATCGGCGCCTCGTTCGCGGTGGGCCCGCTCGTCGGCGGACTGCTCACCAGCGGCCTCGACTGGCAGTGGATCTTCCTCGTCAACCTGCCGATCGGCGTGTTCTGCCTGTGGATCACGCGCACGTACGTCGAGGAGTCGCGCGATCCGCACTGGCGCGGCATCGACTGGCCGGGCCAGATCACGCTCACCGCCGGCCTGGGTCTGCTCGTGCTCGCGCTCCTGCGGGGCAACGAGGAGGGCTGGGGCTCGACGCTGATCGTGGCCGAGCTGATCGGCGCCGCCGTCGCGCTGCTCGCCTTCGTGGCCGTCGAGCTGCGTGTCCGCGAGCCGATGCTCCCGATGCGGATGTTCCGCGACGCGACGTTCACGGGCGCGCAGGTCGCCGCCTTCGCGATCTCGGCGTCGTTCTTCGCGGTCTTCCTGTACGCGACGCTGTACCTGCAGCAGATCCTCGGCCTGTCGGCGATCGAGGCCGGCCTCGTCTACCTGCCGGGCACGATCCTGATGCTGATCGTCTCCGGCGCCACCGCCCAGCTCGGCGCCAGGGTCCCAGCGCGGACCATGGTCGCCGGCGGGCTCGCGCTCGTGGCCGTCGGCATGGTGCTGTTCACGCTCGCCGACGAGACGTCGTCGTGGTGGATGGTCATGCCCGGGCTGCTGGTGGCCTGCCTCGGCACCGGCTTCTTCAACCCGGCTCTCTCGGCCGTTGCGCTCGGCGCCGTGCCGGTCGAGCAGTCCGGCCTCGCGGCCGGCGTCAACGACACCGCCCGCCAGGCCGGGATCGCCGTCGGCGTTGCCGCTCTCGGCGCCCTCATCCCGGCCGAGGCCGCGCTGAGCGGCGGCTCGCCGGCCGAGTACGTCGCCGGCCTGCACGACGCGTTCCTCGTCGGCGGCGTGCTGGCCGCCGCGGGCGCGGTGGCCGCCGCGCTGCTGATCGCCAAGCGCTTCGGCACGGCCTCCCCGGTCGAGGAGCCGGCGATCCCGGCGGGCGCGGTCCCCGAGGCCGCCTGAGCCAGGGGGTGCTCAAGCACTCTCATGTGACCTCGCTCGCGATCATCTCCGCGATCGCGAGCGAGGCCGTGGCGGCGGGCGACGGTGCGTTGAGCACGTGCACCGCCCGTCCGGTGCGCGCCAGCACGAAGTCGTCGACCAGGGTCCCGTCGCGTCCCAGCGCCTGTGCGCGGATGCCGGCGGGGCCCGGCCGCACGTCGGCAGGCCCGATGTCGGGCACGAAGCGGGCGGCCTCGCGCACGAGCAGGCGGCGGCTGACGGCGTGGCCCAGCTCGGTGAGGCCGGTGCGCCACCAGCGGCGGACGAGCCGCGCGGTGCCCGGCCAGCGCAGCGTCGCGCCGAGGTCGGCCCGGCGGAGCGTGGTCAGCCGGTAGGCGTCGCGCGCCGGCGCCAGCAGGGCCGTCGGCCCGACCAGCACCTCGCCGGCGATCGTCCGCGAGAGGTGCACGCCGAGGAACGGCAGCGCCGGGTCCGGCACCGGGTAGATCTGGCCCCGTACGAGATCGGTCCTCGTCAGGAGCAGGTAGGCGCCCCGGAACGGGACGATGCGCACATCGGGCCGCGCGCCGGACGCGAGCGCAAGCCGGTCCGACCACGCGCCCGCGCACGCGACGGCGTGGCGGGCGCGCAGGACGTCGGGCGCCGCGCCGATGGCCGGACGACGCGTCGCGGCCGCGCGGCGCGAGGACGACCTCGACGCCGTCGTCGCGCTCGACCAGGGCGCGCACGCCGGCGCCGGTGCGGATCTCGCCGCCGTGCTCGCGGACGTCGTCGGCGTAGGCCGCGGCGACGGCGCCGAAGTCGACCATCCCGGTGTTCGGCGAGTGCAGCGCGGCCAGGCCGCGGGCGGCCGGCTCGACCGCGGCGATCTCGTCCGGCCCGAGCCGCGCCAGGCCCTCGACGCCGTTGGCCCTCGCCCGGCGCTCGAGCTCGTCGAGCCGCTCGCGGTCGGCCTCGCGCACCGCCACCACGAGCTTGCCGCAGCGCTCGGCGACGATCCCGCGCTGCGCGCAGTAGTCGTACAGCGCCGCCGCCCCCTCCACGCACAGCCGCGCCTTCAGCGAGCCGGGCGCGTAGTAGATGCCCGCGTGGATGACGCCGCTGTTATGCGTGGTCTGATGAGCGCCGAGCCGGTCCTCGCGCTCGAGCACCACGACCTTCATGCCGCGCTGGGCCAGCGCGCGGGCGATGGCGAGGCCGACGATCCCGCCGCCGGCGATGGCGACGTCGTGCATCACTCGAGCAGGTCCAAGGCGGCGCCGATCACCGACTCGGCGTCGATCTGGTGGTGGTCGTACAGCTCGGCCAGGTCGCCCGACTGGCCGAAGCGCTGCACGCCGAGGCAGGTCATCGGCACGCCGTGGATCGCGGCCAGGAAGCTCAGCGTGTGCGGATGGCCGTCGAGCACCGAGACGATCGGCAGCGGCGCGGGGAACAGCTCCTCGAGGATCGACGACTCGCCCTCGCCGACGCCGGCGCGCGCCTGGAAGGCGCGGAACAGCAGATCGGCGCTGGTGACGCAGACGACCTCGGCACCGAGTTCCTCAGCCGCCTCCATCGCCTCCGGCACGAGCGCGCCCATGACGGCAATCGTCAGCCGCGACCCGTCGCGCAGCCGGTAGCCGCCGGCCAGCACGTGCTCGCGCGAGGCCTCGCCGGCCAGCGACTGGTCGATCGGCCGCGTCGAGAGCCGGAAGTACGCCGCGCTGCCGTCCGGGCGCCCGAGACACGACAGCGCATGCAGGAAGGTCCACTCGAAGTCGCGCCCGAAGGCCGGCTCCCACGCCACGCAGCCGGGCTGCTCGATCCCGATCGACGGCGTCACGACCGACTGGTGCGCGCCGCCCTCCGGCCCCAGCGTGACGCCGCTCGGCGTCCCGACGAGGATCGACTGGCCACCGGCGTAGATCCCGAACGACCACGGCTCGAGCGCCCGCGCCACGAACGGGTCGTAGATCGTGCCGACGGGCAGCAGCGGCTGGCCGTCGCGCGACCACGTCGCGCCCAGCTCGCCGAGCAGGCCGACGAGGTTGACCTCGGCGATGCCCAGCTCCACGTGCTGCCCGTGATCGCTCTCCCGCCAGCGGACGAGCGTGTCGGTGTCGTCGGCGAACCAGTCGATCCGCTCGCCGACCGACCAGATCCCGGCCTTGTTGATCCAGCCGCCGAGATTCGTCGAGGTGCCGACGTCGGGCGAAACCGTGACGACGCGCGCGGCCACCTCGGGCGCCTCGCGCTCGAGGTCGACCCAGAAGCGACCGAAGGCCTGCTGGGTCGACTCGCGGCCGCGGTGCTCGCGGCCGAGCGACGGCGGGACGGCCGGCGGCTCGGCCGTGCGCACCGGCTCGCGCTCCAGCCGTGCGGCCGCCGCCGCGCACAGCTCGGCCTCCGGCGAGCCGTCCTCGAAGCCCGCCCAAGGGTCGTCGGGATCGGTGCCGAGCTCGGCGGCCAGCTCGGCGAACTGCTCAACCGAGAGCAGCGCCGAGTGGTTGGCGGGATGGCCCTCGGTCGGCAGCCGCCAGCCCTTGATCGTGTAGGCGAACACCACGCTGGGGCGGTCCCGCACCGCCTCGGCGTTGCGGAAGCCCTCGATCAGCGCGCCGAGGTCGTGGCCGCCGAGGTCGCGGAACGCCGCCAGCAGCTCGGCGTCGTCGCCCGGCAGCACGCCGACCTCGAGCCGCCGCCGCAGGTCGGCCGCATCCGCCCGCAGCAGCCGCTGATACTCCTCGTTGGGCATCGCATCGATGCGGGCGCGCAGCTCGGTCAGGCGCTTGAGCAGCGGGCCGTACTTGACCATCTCGACGTGCCAGCCGGCCGCCTCGAACATGCCGGCCAGGCGGCCGGCCGCGATGTCCGGCACCACGCGGTCGAGCGACTGGCGGTTGAGGTCGACCACCCACATGACCTCGCCGAGCTTGGCCACCATCGGGTCGGCGACCGCCTCCCAGATCGCGCCCTCGTCGAGCTCGGCATCGCCGATCAGGGCGATCTGGCGGCCGCCGACCGGAACGTCGAAGTGCCCGGCCACGTAGCGGTGGGCGATCGCACCCCAGACCGGCGCCGTGGCGCCGATGCCGACCGACCCCGTCGAGTAGTCGACGGGGTCCGGGTCCTTGGTGCGCGACGGGTACGACTGCAGGCCGCCGAACTCCCGCAGCGTCGTCAGGTACTCGCGGTCGAGCCGCCCCAGCAGGTAGTTGATCGCGTGCAGCACCGGCGACGCGTGCGGCTTGACGCTCACGCGGTCCGGCGCCTCGAGGACGGCGAACCACAGCGCCGTCATCAGCGACACCATCGACGCGCTCGACGCCTGGTGTCCACCGACCTTGACGCCGGACGCGTTCGGCCGGACGCGGTTCGCGTGATGCACGATCGCCGTCGCCAGCCACAGCACGCGCTGCTGGACGCGGTCGAGGACCGCGAGGTCTACATCTGGTGTGACCGGCGCGACGGCGATCCGTGCATTGTCGCCTAGTAGTAGTGACTTCGCCCGCCGACCGAGCGGCCCATGGCTCCGAGGATCCAGAGCACGGCGCCGACGATGATCAGCACGATGCCGATCGTGTAGAGGATGCCGATGCCCAGGACGAGGCCCAGGATCAGCAGGATGAGTCCGAGCAGGATCATGCGCGATTCCCCGTTCGCATTACTTGACGGGCTATTCCTGCCCGCGCAGCCCTGCCGTCACACCTTCGTCAGAGACTCCAATCCGGGAACGAGGCGCGGCGCACCAGCACCTTCGGCTCGCCGCCCGTATAGGGGATCGTCACCACGTCGTGCCGCGCGGTCGGGTCCGGACCGCCGGTATGGCCGAGCACCGTGCGCCCGTCGGCCGTCAGGTCGAAGCCCACCAACCCGTTCTCGAAGTCGGCGTCGAGCGCCTTCGCCTTGCCGGTCGCGGGACTGACGCGGAATGCCACCGACGCGTCCTGGCCGACGAACTCCGCCAGCAGCCGGCCGCCGTTGGCCGACGACTCGACCGGCACCAGTCCGCTCATCAGCGTCGGGATGCGCAGCGACGTGATGCGGCGCAGGCTGCCGCCGTCGGGCTGGATCTCGAACAGGTTGTACGTCGGCGCGTCGCCCTCACGGGCACGCTGGCGGTCATGGATGATCCCGTTCGCGCCCCAGAGCGGGTTGAGCGACTTGCGGTCGCGCGTGATCCGGCGCCGCGTCCGGTCCTCGAGCGACACCGAGTACAGGTCGGAGGGCGCGTCGGCCGCGTCGTTGCGCCCCGCGGTCCCGAACACGAGCGACTTCGAGTCCGGCGAGAAGGAGAAGCCGCGGATGACGCCCGAGGCCACCTGGACCTCGTCGCGCTCGCGGATGTCGTACACGAACAGCCGCCGGCTCAGGATCAGCCCGACCGACTTCGAGTCCGGCGAGAAGCGGAAGTCGCCGATGAACGACGAGCGCGCCACGACGCGCGCCTTCCGCGACCGGTCGGCGAGCCGCATCATCAGCTGGTCCGGCGCGCCGGGCTGGATCCACGCGACCCATCGCGCGTCGTCGGAGATCTTCGGTGAGTGACCGAGCCCGACCTTGCGCGCCTGCGAGCCGTCGTCCCTGGCGACCCATACGCGCGTCTGGGACTCCTCGGCGTCCTTGACATACACCAGCGTCGCCTCGGCGGGCGCCGCGACCAGCAGCGCGAACGCCGCTCCGAGCAGGGTCGTGATCGTCCGTTTCGCCAACGTTGGTACCTCCATCCTCAAATTTCCCCGCAACCAGCCTAGTGTCCTGACTCGATCGTGCTGGCGGTGACCGCGGGCGCGGGTTCGGTTCGGATTTCTTGCTTCGCGGGTTCCGGGGCCGGTGTCCCGTCTCTGCGGGTTCGGGGTCCTCGGTGTTATTCGAGCGTGGAGTAGGTCTCGGCGTTGTAGCTGAGGGTCGCCCAGCCGCCCCAGATCTGGTGGCCGGTGTCGCCTTTGAGGCGTGATCGGCCCAGGCCGTAGCCGCGTTTGAGGTGGCTGATCCGGCCCTCGGCGCCGGTGCGGTAGCGCTGTCGGCGGCGGCGGGTGCGCCGCGAGCCGCTTTCCTGGCGGCCGGTGATGTGGATTGTGTCGGCCAGGTCCTCGAGCGTGGTGTTGGTCGGTGTCGGCATGAAGCCGCCGTCGAGCACGATCTCCTTGAGCGTGATGTTCAGGTTCTTGATCTCGGTCGCGGTGTCGGGGAGCAGCGTGTTCTCCACCGGGTTCCCGATCTGGCTCTTGGGCGGCAGGATGAACCCGCGCGCACCGCGCTTGGTGTTGGCCGTGATCTCGCAGAGCTGATCGACATAGCCGAACTCGGTCGGCTTGCCGAGTTTGCCCTTGCGGATCGGGCGGGCGTCGGTGTCCCAGAGCGAGATCAGCCGGTCGGTGATCGGCTCGCCCGCGACCCGCTGCTTGATCTGTCCGGCCACCTTCTCGCAGCGGTCGGCGAGCTCCTCCAACGCCTTGGCGGTCTTCAGCTTGGCCCGCGCACCACGACCGCGGGCGCGGCGACGGGCGATCGCGACGAGCCTGCGCGCCTCGGTGATCGATGCCAGCAAGAGCTCGCCGGTCTGCTCGGTCAGCACCAGCACCTCGCGCTTGGCCTCGCCTGTGCGCTTGCGGATCGTGCGCGTCAACGAGCGCAGCTTGCGCCCCATCGACCGGGAGCGATCCCTGACCGCTGTGCGCTTCTCGTTGATCTTGGCGGCGAGCTTGCGTCCCTCCCTGGCGAGCGCCCGCACGCCGTCCGCGGCGAGGCCGGCATCGGTTGGCCAGCGCACGTCCGCCTCGATCACCGTCGAGTCGATCCTCGCCGCCCGCGGCCGGAACCGCTTCTCCCGCCTGGCCTTGGCGATCAGCTCGCGCGTGATCTCGTGCACCACCTCCGCCCCGAGCCGGCGAGTCAGCTTGCGCACCGTCGACTCGTCCGGCACCCGCTCTGTCATCCCGATCCGGCAGAACCGCCGCAGGTGCAGCGAGTCCGACACCTCCCGCATCAACGTTTCGTATCCCCAGCCAGAGCGGTGCTTGACGACCATCAACCGCACATACGTCTCCATCGCGATCGTCGGTCGCCCCCGCCCCGACGAGGCCTTGGTCTCGGCCAGCAGCCGCTCCCATCGAGCAGCGATCGGCGCGAGCAATCCGGGATCGGCCAGCAGCTCGTCCAGGCGGGCGAGATCGTCGGGCAGCGCCTTGACCTCCGCCGGCAGGATCTCGTCCCACAACGACTCCGTCCCGGACGCCGACATCGTCAACACACGCACCCTCCAGATCGATCAGAAACCGGCTCATTTACAGGTAAATCATCGATCACGCACCGGACGGAACAACCCGGTTTCCGACCGGCCCGGATGCGACCCTGACCGCCAGTCGACCCACAGGAGACCCCGTGCCCGGACCCGGTCGCAACCAGCCCTGCCCGTGCGGCTCAGATCGCAAGACCAAACACTGCTGCGGACAGCAACGCGGGCCCGCCCAAGACCAATTGGCCCGTGCTCACGTCGCCCAGCTCGCACGCCAAGCGATCCCCGACCTCGCCGACCTCTCCGACCGCGCGCTCGACCATCTCTCAGAAGCCCTGATGGACCTGCCCGCCGTCGACCTATCGCTGCTCATCACCCTGCCCAAGCTGATCGGCCCCGACCTACAACGCCTTCGCGAAGCGATCGAACACGACGACCCCGACTGGGGCTGGGACGCGATCACCACCGTCCACAAGCAAATCGACACCCCCCAACAGCGAGCACGACTCGCCGACGCGATCGTCCGACTCCGCGACCAGCACCAGATCAGCCGCCGCCAAGCCGCCTACGCGCTGCTCGACCTCCACACCCCATCCACCCGCTTCATCGCCGCCAGCCTGCTCGAAGCCATCGCCGTCTCGATCGGCGTCAACCGCACGCCCGCCGGCCTCCACATCGCCGCCTAACCGGACCCATTTATCCGGGGGAAGTAGCCTAGCCATCATCGGCCGGACGTCGCCGTGCACGCTTGGTCTCACCTCGGCGCTTCTTGGCGTCGAGCCGCCGCCGCTTGGACGCCGCGGTCGGGCGGGTGGCGGTGCGTGGGCGATGGACTCGCAGCGCATGGGCCAGCCGCTGGGCGAGCCGCTCGAGCGCCAGCTCGCGGTTGCGCAGCTGGGAGCGCGTGTCCTGCGCGGCGGCGGTGACCCGCGGCCCCAGGCGGGCGGCGATCCGCGCCTTCTGGGCCTCGCTCAGCGCGGTCGACGCGTGTACGTCGAACACCGCCTCGACGCGCGAGGCGGTCACATTCGCATGCTGCCCGCCGGGACCCGACGAGCGGCTCGTGCGCAGCTCGATCTCGGCCAGCGGGATCGCCACGCCGGAGCGGACATCGAGGAAGTCGGGCACCACTCAGTAGATTCGCAGCAACTCTTCGCCGCGATGGTGGTTAGAGTCGCGGAAGACGACGAACGGAACGCTCCGTGGAAGCCTCAGCACTTCACGCACCGGTGGGCCTGGCACGACTGCCGTTGGCCACGCCGCTGCTGCGCCTGAGATCCGACGAGCAGCTGCTGGCGCTGTTCCGCGCCGGCAGCGACGAGGCGTTCGGCGTCATCCACGACCGCTACCGCCAGCGGCTGTTCGCCTACGTGCGCCAGATGCTGTGCGCGGGCCCGCGCCAGGACGCCGAGGACGTGCTCCAGGACGTCTTCGTCCGCGCGTACGGCGCGCTGCGCGCCGACGACCGCCACGTGCACGTGCGCGCGTGGCTGTACCGCGTCGCCCACAACCGCTGCGTCGACCAGCTGCGCCGCCCCGTGCCACCTGCGGCCGACCTCTTCGAGGTCTCGCGCAAGCCGCTCCACGATCCCGTCGAGGAGGCCCAGCGCCGCGAGGATCTCGCCCAGCTCGTCCACGATGTCGGCCGGCTGCCCGACCACCAGCGCTCGGCGCTGCTCATGCGCGAGATCGACGGCATGTCCTACGCCGATCTCGCGGGCGCGCTCGACGTCACGGTCCCGGCCGTCAAATCGCTGCTGGTGCGGGCGCGGATCGGGCTCGTCGAGGCTGCCGAGGCGCGCGACGCCGACTGCGCGGAGATCCGCGGCGACCTGACCGAGAGCTACGACCGCGGCGTCAAGGCCTCCGGGCACGCGCGCCGCCACATGCGGACCTGTGCGAGCTGCCGCGAGTACCGCACCGCGCTGCGCGGCATCCGCCGCTCGTTCGCGGCGCTGAACCCGCTGGGGGCCGGTCCGCTGGCGATGGCCGCCGCGAAGCTGCTCGGCTTCGGCGGCGCCGGCGGCGGCGCGGCCGCGGGCGGCTCGGCGGTCACCGGGGGCGGTGCGGCCGTCACGGGCGGCGTCGCGACGGTGAGCGCCTGCAAGGTGGCGGCCGTGGTCTGCACGGCGGCGCTCACGGCCGGCGGGGCGGTCGAGGTCAGCCAGCTCACGCGCGAGCGCCGCGCCGCGCCCGAGCCCGCGGCGGCCAAGGCGGTCGTCGTCCCGGCCGTCACGGCGCCGGCCCGTGCGCCGGCGGCGCCGGTGACCGGCTACGTCCCGTCCAGCGCTCCGGTGGCCGACCGGGCCGCCACGAAGCGGCGCGCCGCACCGAAGCGCAAGACGGCCAAGGCGCCGGTCGCGGCGCCGCCCGTCGACGAGGCCCCCGCCGCCGAGGAGACGCCCGTCGCCGAGCCCAACCTGACCGGTGGCGCCCAGGCACCGCCCGAGGCCGGCGACGAGCCGGTCGTGGAGACGCCGGTCGCGCCGGCGCCCGCCGAGCCGGCCGTACCGGATGAGCCGGCCGCACCGCCCGCCGAGCCGGCAGAGCCGACGGGCACCGTGCCCACCGAGCCCGGGCCGAGCACGCCGCCGACCGAGCATTGACCGGCGGACCCGCGCGGCGGCCACGCTAGTACAGCGGCCGAAAGTACGGCGCATGACGCGGCGGAGTGCGTCGTACTTCGCCGCCTGTACTAGTCTCGTGGCCATCGTCGCGTACCCCGAACCTGTCTCGCACGAGGCACTGCTCGTCCGCCGCGGTCCGCGCTCCGGGCTGTACACGATCGCGGCCGTCCACTCGACCGCCCGCGGGCCGTCGCTCGGCGGCTGCCGGATGTGGACGTACGAGGACACGCTCTCGGCGATGCGCGACGCACTGCGGCTCTCGCGCGCCATGACCTTCAAGTCGGCGGTCGCGGGCCTGCCGCTCGGTGGCGGCAAGGGCGTGATCATGCTGCCCGTCGGCACCGCCGTCCCGGAGGGCGAGAAGCGGCGCGACCTGCTGCTCGACTTCGGCGAGACCGTCCAGATGCTGGACGGTGCCTACCTGACCGCCGAGGACGTCGGCACCTCCGAGCCCGACATGCAGACGATCGCCGAGGCGACGTCGTACGTCACCGGGCTCGCGGTCGAGCGCGGCGGCTCCGGCGACCCGAGCCCATGGACCGCGCTCGGCGTCGAGGCCACGATCCGCGTCGCCTGCGAGCGGCTGTTCGGCAGCACCTCGCTCGAGGGCCGCAGCGTCGCGGTGGTCGGCGTCGGAAGCGTCGGCGGCCGGCTCGCCGAGCTGCTCGCCGAGGGCGGCGCCGACCTCGTCCTGGCCGACATCGACGACCGCCGGAGCGAGCTCGCCGACCGGCTCGGCGCCCGCTGGACCGACCCTGAGTCCGCCATGACGGCGGGCGTCGACGTGCTCGCGCCGTGCGCGCTCGGCGCGGTGCTGAACGAGGAGAGCGTGCCGCTGCTGCGAGCCCGCGCGATCGCCGGCGCCGCCAACAACCAGCTCGCCCACGAGGCGGTCAGCGAGCTGCTCGCCTCGCGCGGCATCCTCTGGGTGCCCGACTTCGTCGCCAACGCCGGCGGCGTGGTCAACATCGCCGTCGAGCTCGAGCCGGAGGGCTACGACGTCGCCCGCGCGGAGACACGTGTGCGCGCCATCGCCGACACCGTCCGCACCGTGCTCGACCACGCCGAGACGACCGGGGCGACCCCGCTGGCGGCGGCGCTGGAGATCGCGCGCCGCCGCGTGGCCGAGGCCTCAAGCCCGGCCCTCAGCGCGTAGCTTCTCGAGGTGCGCCCGCAGCGAGATCGCGGCGAACGGCCGCAGCTCGGGCGGGGCGTCGTCCCAGACGGCGTCGAGCAGCTCGTCCTCGCCGCGCAGGCCGCGCTCGAGCGCGGCCAGCAGGCGCCGCTCGCGGTCGAGCCGGTGGTCCAGGTAGGCGTCGAGCTTGGCCCGCACGTCCCAGATCGGCGGGCCGTGGCCGGGGCACAGGACCGCCAGGTCGAGGTCGCGCAGGCGCCGCAGCCCTTCGAGGTAGGCGGCCAGCTCGGCCGACACGAAGACACTGCCCTCGCCGAGCACCGCGTCGCCGACGAACGCGATACGGCCCGCGACGAACGCCAGGTGGTCGTCCGAGTGCCCGGGCAACGCGAGCACGCGGAGCGGGCCGAAGACATCGCCCTCCGCCGCCCCGCCGCGGGCGGACACGACCTGCACATCGCCCAGGCGGGTGCGGAGCGCGTCGAGCCCCTCGACGTGGTCCGCGTGGTCGTGGGTGACGGCGATCCCCTCGGCCCCGCCGCGGGCGGCCACCGCCGCGGCGACCGCGTCGAGGTGGGCATCGAGCGCCGGACCGGGATCGATGACCCAGCCGCCCGTGATCCAGGTGTTGGTGCCGGTCAGCGTCAGCGGGCCCGGGTTGTCCGCGCGGACGAGCGCGACGTCGTGGTCGCCGAGGTCGGCGCTCAACGCGGGACGAGGCGATAGACCGGGCCGCCGAGCGAGGTCACGTAGACCCGCCGGCGGGCGTCCTCGCCGAACGAGGACAGGCTGTCGACCTGCAGCCGCGTCTCGCGCACGTCGCGCGCCGCGCTGCCGCGAAGGCGCGCGGACTCGATCCGGCCGCGGCAGAAGTCGCCGAACACGTAGCGGCCGCGCAGTGCCGACAGCACCGGGTCGCGCACCACCACGCCGCCGGTGATCGAGCAGTTGCCGTCGGCGTGATAGCGCTGGATGGCCGGCGGCACGTGGCCCGGGGCGCTCTCACCGGGCGCGTAGCGGCTGCGGCCCTCCCACACGCGCCAGCCGAGGTTCGACCCCTTGCGGCGCACGACCGTGACCTCCTCGACCTCGCCCTGGCCGACGTCGCCGACCACGAGGTGGCCGCCCGGCGTGAACGAGAACCGCCAGGGGTTGCGCAGCCCGTAGGCGAAGATCTCGGGGCGCCCGCCGCTGGCGGCGTACGGGTTGCCGGACGGCACCCGGTAGGGGCTGCCGCCGTCGCGGCGCGGATCGATGCGCAGGATCTTGCCGAGCAGCGTCGACCGGTTCTGCCCGTTGCCGCGGGCGCCGTGCTGGTCGCCGCCTCCGCCGCCGTCGCCCAGGCCGGCGTAGAGCAGGCCGCCGGGCCCGAACAGCACCAGGCCGCCGTTGTGATTGGAGGCGGGATGCTCGACGGAGAGCACGGTGCGGGCCGAGTCGTGATCGGCGCGCTCGGTGCTCGCCCGCCGGTACTCGACGATCCGGATGTCGCCGTCCTGGGCCGTGTAGTAGACGTAGAAGAGGCCGCTGGACGCGTAGTCCGGCGCGAAGGCGAGCGACAGCAGGCCGCGCTCGCCGCCGGCCGAGACGCGGTCGCGGATGTCGAGGAACGCGCGGCCGACGATCTTGCCGTCGCGCACGATCTTCACGCGGCCGTACTGCTCGACCACGAACACGCGCCGCCGATCGCCGGGCGGGGCGGTGACGTAGACCGGGCCGTCGAAGGTCCCGATCCGCTGCAACCGCAGCCCGGGGCGGGCGGCGGCGGCCGTCGGCGTCTGCGTCGCCGTGGCCGTGGCCGTTGCGCGCGTCGTGGCCGTCGGGGACGAGGCCGCCGGTTGTGCCGTCGCGTCGCCTCCCCCGCCTCCGCAGCCGAACGTCAACGTCGCCGCAGCGGCTATGAGCAAGCGCAAGCCCCTCACGAGGCCCAGGATGACAGGCGCGGCGCTCGCGCCCGCCGGTCGCCGGCGCCGCGCCTGTCCGTGTCCCTGCTTCTGCTCCCGCCGCCCTCGGGAGCCACAACGCACCAGAAGCAGGGAACTTGCGCTCAGCGGCTCACGAGACGCTCGAAGAGGTGCTCGAGCTCTCCCGCCGGATCGCTCGTCAGGCCGGTGTGCACAGCCGAAGACTGAACGATCGTGCTCGCCGGCGCGGTCAGCCAGTGGAAGCGCTCGGACGGTTCGAGGGCCGCGATCGGCCCGCCGTCGCCGGCGCCGGCCGCGACACGCTCCAGCGTGTCCAGCTGGGCGCGCACCTCGACCGGGTCGCAATCGGGCGCCAGGGCGTCCAGCGCGCGCTCGTCGAGCCATGTCCTGGCGCCGAGGAAGCCGAGCCGGCGGCAGTACAGCACCACGCCGGCGTTCAGGCACTCGCCGCGTTCCACGTGCGGCACGACGCGGAAGATCGCGTACTGGAAGTCCTCACGCCCGGGCACGTTCGGCCTCCTCCATCCAGTCGCGCGGCGCCTCGAGCCGGCGCTCCAGGTGCGCGGCGTAGGGCGCGCCGTCGGCCCACGCGGGCGGGACGAGCGCCGCCGCGGACGCGGGCGCGGCGAGCGGCGCGAGCCGCGCGTCGGCCTCCGCCAGCGGGCCCGCGACCCCCAGCAGCACGTGATCGCGGATCGCGGGGAACGGGCGCCGTGCGGCCGCCAGCGGGTCGCCCGCGCCGTGGTGCACGTAGAGCGCGGCCCCGTGATCGATCAGCCACAGGTTCCCGTGCCAGAGCAGCAGGTTGGGATTGCGCGGCGTCCGGTCGACGTTCTCCACAAGGGCGTCGAGCCACACGATCGCCGCCGCGAGCTCGGGCGCGGGCGGGCGGGCCGGCGTGTACGGCAGCGCACCGGGCAGGAAGTCGACGCCGAGGTTCAGACCGGCGCTCGCGCGGATGAGGTCCTGGATCTCGGGGTCCGGCTCGGCGCGGGCCAGCTCGGGGTCGAGCTGCACGAGCACCAGCTCGGGCACCGGCAGACCGACGGCGCGGGCGAGCTCGCCGGCCACGATCTCGGCGGCCAGCGCCTTCGGGCCCTGGCCGGCGCCGCGGAACTTCACTACGTACAGCCCGTCGTCGTCGGCCTCCACCAGCCCGGGCAGCGACCCGCCCTCGCGCAGCGGCGTCACGTAGCGGGTCGCGGTCACCGTCCGCAGCACGACTGCCATGATGGCGCGAGTGGGGCCACGGATGCCGACGCTGCTGTGGGAGCCGCCGCGCGACATGGTCGAGCGCGCGCTGATGACCCGCTACCTGCGCGAGCGTGGCAAGCGCGACTACGACGAGCTGTGGCGCTGGTCGGTCGACGACCTGGAGGGCTTCTGGGCCTCGCTCTGGGACTTCTTCGGCGTCAGCGGCGGCTACGACCGCGTGCTCGGCTCGACCGAGATGCCGGGCGCCGAGTGGTTCCCGGGCGCGCGCGTCAACTACGCCCAGCACCTGTTCCGCGGCAAGGACGACGGCGCGGTCGCGATCGTCCACGCCTCCGAGCTGCGCGAGCTCTCCGAGCTGACCTGGGGCGAGCTGCGCGACCAGGCGGCGCGGATCGCGGGCGGGCTGCGCGCACAGGGCGTAGGGAAGGGCGACCGCGTGGCCGCCTACATGCCGAACATCCCCGAGACCGTGGCCGCCTTCCTGGCCTGCGCCTCGATCGGCGCCGTGTGGTCGAGCTGCTCGCCCGACTTCGGCGCCCGCTCGGTGATCGACCGCTTCGCCCAGATCGAGCCGAAGGTCCTGCTGGCGGTCGACGGCTACCGCTACAACGGGCGCGAGTTCGACCGCGGCGAGACGGTCGAGGGGATCGCGGCCGAGGTCGGCGGGCGCGTCGTGCGGCTCGGCTACCTCGACGGCTCCGGCTGGGAGGACGGCTTCGAGCAGCCCGGCGAGCTGACCTTCGAGTCGCTCCCGTTCGACCACCCGCTGTGGGTGCTCTACTCGTCCGGCACCACCGGCCTGCCGAAGGCGATCGTGCAGGGCCAGGGCGGCATCCTGCTCGAGCACCTCAAGATGCTCCACCTGCACGTCGACGCCCAGGCCGGCGACCGCGTCTTCTGGTTCACCACGACGGGCTGGATGATGTGGAACTTCCTCGTCTCCGGCCTGCTCACCGAGGCGGCGATCGTGCTCTACGACGGCAGCCCCGGCCATCCCGGCATGGGCGTCCTGTGGGACCTCGCCGAGCGTGCCGGCATCACATGCTTCGGGACCAGCGCGGCCTACATCGGCGCTTGCATGAAGGCGGAGGTGGAGCCGGCCACCGGACGCGATCTCTCACGGCTGCGGGCCGTCGGCTCGACCGGCTCGCCGCTCTCCCCGGAGGGCTTCCGCTGGGTGTACGACCACGTGGGCGAGGCCACGTGGCTGTTCTCGACCAGCGGCGGGACCGACCTCTGCACCGCCTTCGTGGGCGGTGTCCCGATCCTGCCCGTCTACGAGGGCGAGCTGCAGGCTCGCGCACTCGGCGCCGCCATCGAGTCGTGGGACCCCGAGGGCCGGCCGCTGGTCGGCGAGGTCGGCGAGCTGGTGATCACCAGGCCGATGCCGTCGATGCCGCTGTACATGTGGAACGACCCGGACGGCGTGCGCTACCGCGACTCCTACTTCGACATGTACCCGGGCATCTGGCGCCACGGCGACTGGATCGAGATCACCGAGCGCGGAACAGCAATCATCACGGGCCGCTCGGACTCGACGATCAACCGCGGCGGCATCCGCATGGGCACGGCCGAGATCTACCGCTCGGTGCTGGCGCTCGACGAGATCACCGACGCGCTGGTAGTGGACGTCGGCACCATGCCGCTGTTCGTGGTGCTGCGGGAGGGCACGGAGCTCGACGACGACCTCGTCGCCCGCATCCGCGCGCGCGTCCGCGAGGACTGCTCACCGCGCCATGTGCCAGACGAGGTGGTTGCCGTGAAGGAGGTGCCGCGCACGCTGTCGGGCAAGGTGCTCGAGCTGCCCGTCAAGAAGATCCTCATGGGCACGCCGCCCGAGCAGGCGGCCAGCCGCGACTCGCTGCAGAACCCCGCTGCGCTGGACTTCTTCGTCAGCTGGACAGGCCGCCGTTAGCGCGCCGGCCGTTGCTCGGCGGGCGCGGCGGGTTCTTGTCGTGCCGCCGCGGGCCTCGCAGCGGCCACGCGCCCTCCGGCGTCCCGATATAGGTGGCGACCTTGCGCAGCCGCTGGAAGTCCTCGAAGTCGTCGAGGTCGTAGCGGCGGAGCGTGAAGGGCATCCGGATCGGTGGTCATCGTGGTGCGCGTATCGCCTCGACGATCAGGATACCGGCGGTCAGGACGGAGACAAGGGCGGCGAGCGCCCACGTGCCCTCGATGACCCACTCCGCGGTGCGGAAGCCGATCGAGGCGGCGGCGAACAGCGCGGCGACGGTGCTGACGGCGAGCAGGGCCCGCGCGCGGACGAGCATCAGGCGCAGCAGGGGGTGCTCGTCGGTGCGCAGGATGAGGACCGAGAACACGGCCGAGGTGGATAGCACGAGGCCGACCGCGGCACCGGCGGTGTCGGGCAGCGCCGTGAGATCGGAGAACAGGAACGGCGGCGCGATGAGCAGCGCGATGATCGATGCGACGAGCGCCGCCGGGGCGAGGAAGCGCCAGCGCTCAGCCGCGAACTCGATCACGAGCTCGGGCGTCTCGGGCAGCGGCGGCTCGGCTCTGAAGTAGAGCGCCGGACGATCCGTGTTCCGGCCGCCGGCCGCCAGTCGCCGGCCGGTTGCGGCGTCGACGAGCAGGGTGCGGCGAGCCTTCAGGTCCGCGGGCACCGCGACCTCGAGGTGGTAGCTCTCAGCCTCGGTGCAGCCGCGGGCGCCGATGAAGTACACGAAGCTCGTCCGCCCCACGGGCTCGTCGAACGCGAACTTGAACACGCGCCGGCGGTCGAGCCCCCGCACGATCGCCCACAGGATGAAATACCGCGACAACACGGACGCGATCGCCCGGAAGTCGGGCAGCTCGACCCCGTGCGCGGACTCGAGCGCAGCGATCTCGCCTTCCAGGTCCCGCGGCTGATCCTCCAGCACGGCCTCGATCAGCTCGCCGGCGGCGAGCACCACGTCCTCGCCGGCTTCGTCGCTGTCGAGCTGCCGGTAGAGGAGCTCGCGCGCGATCGTGCGGTGCTGGTCGGCGGTGAGGAGCGAGATCGCGTGCTGCTCCTCGTTGCGCAGGTCGAAGTGGACGAGCGGCCGCTTCATCAGCAGCGCGAGCGGGACGACGAATTCCTCGGCGGAGACTCGCAGGCCCTCGCGCTGGTCGACCGGCACGGTGAAGTCGATCGACACGTGGCGGCGCACCTGCTCGTGGGTCAGCACGGTGATCGTCTCGACGCGGCGGTGCCGCCATGCCGCCTGCTGGCGCAGCAGCACGTCGGCGGCCCCCGCGATCTCCTCGGCCCGCTCCTCGATCACCTCTGCCGGCCACGCCGCCACGCGGCGATCCTGTCAGAGCTCGAGGACGGCCGACCCGGACTTGAGCGGTATCACGGAGAGCGCTCGCACCTCTTCCCTCTACCCAGGGGTCGTTCAAGGGGATCCACCCATGGCCCTCATGCGTACAGGAACTCAGGATGCCGGACATGCCGCCCTTCACCATTCCCACCGCCAGCGCCGCCGACGAGCTCGAGAACCTGTGGGACCTGCGCGCCGAGCGTGCGCTGGCCTCACTGGCCGGAGATGACGATCTGGTCGGCGACCTCGACATCGACATCGCCGCCTCGACCGACGCCTTCGTCGGGCTCGCCGTCAGCGAGATCGCCACCCTGCGCGGGACGATCGGCGGCCGCGACCAGGGCTGAGCGCTCGGCCAGGTTCGCGCCGCATCTGCTGCAGAACCGCCACTAGCATCGCCGGGAGATGTCCCCGGCCACCTTCTCGAAGGCGCGGCTCGCCGTCGCGCTCGGGCTTCAGCTCGCGCTCGCGGCGGTCGACATCGCGATCCCGGGCTCGACGCTCACGATCACCGGCACCGTGCTGCTCGTGCCGCTCGTGCTCGCCGTCATCGGGAAGGAGCGCGAGGTCGCCGTCACCGGCGTGGTCGCGATCGCGGTGGCCATCGGCAGCACCTGGTGGAACGACTCCACGGCGACCGGGCAGACGATCTACCGCATCGGGTTCTACACCGTCTTCGCCGCCCTCGCCGTGGTGGCGTCGCGGGCGCGGGAGCGCGCGAGCGCGCTGGCGGCCGAGCTGCGCGGCACGCAGGCCCGGCTCGACGGCATCCTCGGCTCGCTCGGCGAGGCGGTGACGGTGCACGACGAGCGCGGGAAGACCGTCTACGCCAACGACGCGGCGGTCGCGCTGCTCGGCTCGAAGGACGTGGAGGAGGTGCTGGCCGCCGCGCCGGGCGAGCTGGCGCAGCGCTTCGAGATGACGCGCGAGGACGGCTCGCCGGTGCGCGTCGAGGACCTGCCCGGCCGGCGGCTGGTGGCGGGTGAGCCCTCGCCCTCGCTGCTGACCCGCAGCGTGCGCCGCGACACCGGCGAAGCGAGGTGGCTGCTCACGAAGGCCACCCTCTACACGGACCCGACCGGCCAGCGCCTGGCCATCAACATCATCGAGGACGTCACCGAGGCCAAGGAGGCCGAGCTGCGCGAGCGGTTCCTCGCCGAGGCCGGCCAGGTGCTCGCCACGTCGCTCGACTACGAGCAGACGCTCGAGCGCATGGCGCGCATGATCGTGCCGGGCGTGGCCGACTGGTGCGGGATCGACATGGTCGACGAGCAGGGCGAGGCACACCAGGTGGCGGTCGCCCACGTCGATCCGGACAAGGTCGAGATGGCCGCCGAGCTGCGGCGGCGCTACCCGACGGACCCTGACGCGCCGACCGGCGTGCCGGCGATCCTGCGCGGCGGCTCCGCGGAGCTCTATCCGGAGATCCCGGACGAGCTGATCGAGAGGGCGGCGCGGGACGAGGAGCACCTGCGGCTGATCCGGGCGCTCGGCATGCGCTCGGCGATGGCGGTCCCCATGCGGATCGCCGGCGCGACGCTCGGCGTCATCACGCTCGTGGCGGCCGAGAGCGGCCGCCGCTTCGACGAGGGCGACCTCGCGTTCGCCCAGGACCTGGCGCTGCGCGCCGCGACCGCCGTGCAGAACGCGCGGCTGTACGCGGCCCAGGAGCGCGTCGCCCACACACTGCAGTCCAGCCTGCTCCCGGAGCGCCTCCCGGAGGTCGCCGGCTGGGAGATCGAGGCGGTCTACCAGGCCGGTGAGCGCGACGCCGACGTGGGCGGCGACTTCTACGACGTCGTGACCGTCGAGGGCGGCCACCTCATCGTCCTGGGAGACGTGACCGGCAAGGGCGTCGAGGCCGCGGCCCTCACCTCGCTCGTGCGCCACTCTGGCCGGATGGCGGCGCGCTTCGACCCGCGTCCCGCCCGCGTGCTGTCCCTGATCAACGAGGTGCTGCGGGAGCAGTCCCGGCTGTCGCTGGTGACGGCCGTCTGCGCGCTGGTCGAGACCGAGAGCGACCGCGCCCGGGTCACGGCCGCGTCCGCCGGCCACCCGCTGCCGCTCCGCTGCCGTCCGGGCGAGCCACCGGCGCCGCTCGGCGAGCACGGCGTCCTGCTCGGGGTGGCCTTCGAGGACGACTGGACCGAGACCGCGGTGGACCTCGCGCCGGGCGAGACGCTGCTCTTCTACACGGACGGCGTGACCGAGACACCGGGCGATGGCGCCCGCTTCGGCGACGAGGGCCTGCGCGCGGCCGTCGCGCGGGCGGGCGACTCCCGGAGGCGCTGCTGAGCGAGATCGAGCGGTCGCTGCGGGAGTTCCAGACCGGGGCGACGCTCGACGACCGGGCGATGCTCGCGATGCGCTTCGTCGGGGTCGGGCAGGCGAGCCGCAGCGCGGGCGGCGCCGCCTTCACCGCCGGGCGATGAGGACCCGCTACGACGTCGTGGTCGTGGGCGGCGGCCACAACGGCCTCGTCGCGGCGGCCTACCTCGCCCGCGCCGGCCGCTCGGTGCTCGTGCTCGAGCGGTCGGCTCGGATGGGCGGGGCGGCGGTGTCCGAGGCGCCCTTCCCGGGCGTCGACGTTCGCCTGTCGCGCTACGCGTACCTCGTCAGCCTGCTGCCACGCCGGCTCGTGAGCGACCTCGGGCTGCGGTTCGAGACACGACGGCGGCGGATCTCCTCGTACACGCCGGTTCCGGGGTCGGACGCCGGGGTGCTGGTGGACCACGACGACGCCGCTCGCACGCGCGCGTCGCTCGGCGAGAGCTTCGACGCCTGGCAACGCTTCTACGACCAGGTCGGCGCGAGTCGCGCGCGCGGTGTTCCCGACGCTCCTGCAGCCGCTGCCGACGCGCGCCGAGCTGCGCGAGCGCGTCGCCGACGACGAGGCGTGGGAGGCGCTGTTCGAACGTCCGCTCGGGGAGGCGATCGAGGCGGCGTTCGCCGACGACGTCGTGCGCGGGATCGCCCTGACCGACGCGCTGATCGGCACCTTCGCGGGCGCGCACGACGCCGGCCTGCGCCAGAACCGCTGCTTCCTCTACCACGTGATCGGCAACGGGACCGGGTCGTGGGACGTGCCGGTCGGCGGCATGGGTGCGCTGACCGACGAGCTCGCGCGGTGCGCGGCCGCCGCCGGCGCGGAGCTCGTGACCGACGCGGAGGTGACGGCGATCGATGCCGACGGCCGCCACGCCGAGGTCCGGCTCGAGGGCCGCGCGGTGAGCTGCGAGCACGTCGTGGCCGGCTGTGCGCCGGCGGTGCTCGACCGGCTGCTGGGCCGTCCCGGCGCGGACGAGCGGCCGGAGGGCGCCCAGCTGAAGATCAACATGCTGCTGTCGCGCCTGCCGCGGCTGCGCGACGACTCGGTGGCGCCCGAGGAGGCCTTCACCGGCACGTTCCACGTCAACGAGACGTACTCCCAACTCGAGGTCGCCTACGAGGAGGCGACCGCCGGTCGCGTGCCGTCGCTGCTGCCGTGCGAGATCTACAGCCACTCGCTGACGGACCCCAGCATCCTCGGGCCCGGCGTGGAGGCGCACACGCTGACGCTCTTCTCGCTCATGACCCCGGCGCGGCTGTTCGAGCAGGGGAACCGGGAGTTGACCGGCCGCGAGGCGCTGGAGTCCGCGCTGTGGTCGCTCGACGCCGTCCTCGCCGAGCCGATCGAGGGATGCCTGCTGCGCGATGTCGAAGGCGAGCGCTGCCTCGAGTTCAAGACGCCGCTCGACCTCGAGGACGAGCTGGCGCTCCCGCGCGGGAACATCTTCCACCGCGACCTCGCGTGGCCGTTCGCCGAGGACGAGGCGGAAGCCGGTGGCTGGGGGACGGATACCGACATCGCCAACGTCCAGCTCGGCGGCGCGGGCGCGCGCCGCGGCGGCGGCGTCAGCGGCATCCCGGGCCACAACGCCGCCATGGCGATCCTCGGTCACTGAGAGAACCACGGCTGCAGTGGTGCGTATACCGCTGCAGCGCCTCGCAGGCTGTGGGCGACGGCCTATCAGGTGAAGGCGCTGATGGCCTCGAGCATCGTTCAGCTCAGCTTACGCTTGGGCGTAGTCATCGGTGCTTGTGCTTGTTGTCAACCGGCCCGATAGTGCAAGCATCGACGCGCCGTCCCGCGATCCCCAGCGCTACGAGCCGCTGCCGGGCCTGGCGGCGCTGCCCGCATGGCTCTGGCGCCGGGCCGGCCTCGGTGCCCGCATCGGCGCGGCCGCCGTCGTCGTGGCCGCGATCGCGGTCGCGGTCGCCCTCGCGCCGGCCCTGCGCGAGGCCTCGCGCGAGCGGGCCGAGATCGCGGCGCGCGAGCGGGCTGTGCAGCGGGCCGAGCTCGTTCGCCGGCTCGAGGCCGAGCAGCGGCCCCGCACCGGCCGCTCCGGCGCCGTCGCGCCCGCCGGCGCGCCGCCCGCCACACGGCTCGCGGGCCGCGCTCAGGTCATGGACGAGCTGTCTGCGGCGATCACCGCCGACGCCCGCGCCCGGGTACGCCGCGGCGAGCTCTCCGGCCCGATCCGCCGCGTCGACTGCGAGGCCTTCCCGCGCTCGCTCGCGCGCGCCGGCGCCGACGAGGACCTCGCCCGCCGCCGCGGCCGCTACTCATGCCTCGCGGTGACGGCCGAGTTCGAGCGCAGCAAGGCCAGCCGCGGCGGCGTGATCGGCCACCAGTACCGCGTGCTCGTCGACTTCGAGAGCGGCCGCTACGCCTACTGCAAGGTCACCGGCCAGTCGGGCCCGACACGCGAGCAACTCGTCACCACGCCACGGGCCTGCGGCGGGTGAGCTGCATCGGGGCGCCGCCCGTGACTGCCCATCAGGTTCGCGCCAGCTTCGATGGGATCGAGCTGTTGCCGTACTTCGACAGCGCCTTACGGCCCGCCGCTGTCTCGCTCCAGCGCCGCTAGACGAGTCGCGATCTCGTCCAAGCGCTCCTGCAACTCGGCGCGCTGCTCCTCGGCTTCCCGCCCGCGCATGAACCGCTCGGCGGCGGCGGCCGTCAGCAGCGCGACGAAGCCGATGCCCACGAGCATGACGGCGACCGCGATCGCGCGGCCCGCGTCGGTCTTGGGGAACGTGTCGCCGTAGCCGACGGTGGTGACAGTCTCGACCGCCCACCAGACCCCGTCCCAGGTCGTGAGGTCCTGGTTCGTCTCCACGGCCGCGAACGCCGCGCCGCCGCCGAGCACGGTCAACAGCGCCAGCACGCCCACGTCGCGCACGCCTTCCGTTGTCAGCAGGCGCCGGGCGAGCACCCCGGCCCGCAGCAGCGGCAGCAGGCGCAGGAGCCGGAACACGCGCGCCGCCTGAAGGCTCGCCGGCAGAAACGGCGGGGTGACGAGCACGATCGCGACCTCGAGCGGGTGATCGCGAACCCACCGCCAGCGATCGTCGACCACGCGCAGCATCAGCACCGCTTCAGCCACGAACGCGAGCCACGTCGCCCAGTTGATGACGAGCGCGATCGTGGCCCACGGATCGCCCGCCTCGGCCTGCTCGATCACGATGGCCGGCACGACGAGCAGGGCGGCGACGAGCATCGGCCACTGCAAGCGCTGCTCCATCTGCCTCGCGCGCTCGTTCACGCGCCTGAGCTTCGACGGCGGCGTCCGACGTCCTATCCGCGCTCATCATCGCTCAGCAGAAGAAGCACTCGCGAGCACCGCTGTCCTCGCGAGTCTCCCTTCAGCTGGCATCGGGGCGCCCGGATTTGAACCGGGGACCTCACCGACCCGAACGGTGCGCGCTACCAGGCTGCGCCACGCCCCGAGCAGCAGTGCAGTCTAGCCGCTGAGGCGCGGCCCTGACGGGCGTCAGGGTTCGATCCCTCAGGGTTCGAGGAGGCCGCCGGTGGCCGCGTTGACGGTCTGCCCGACGGTGCCGGTGACGCCGTTGGCCGCCTGCCCGACGCCTCCCGTGACCCCGTTGACGGTCTGCCCGGCGCCTCCGGCGACCCGGTTGACGGTCTCGCCGGCGCCGCCGACGGTCTCTTCGACCGGCGCCGTGACCTGCTCGACCGTCTTCGGTCACGCCGTTGACCACCGGCTGGGCCGACTCGACGACGTCCTCGACGGTCTGTTGCACCGGGACGAGCGGGTTCTGACCGCCCTGGCGTACGGGGTTGCCGTCGCCCGACCCACCGGCATCGCCGCCCGGCGGCCCCGCCGGCGGCGGCCCCGCCGTCGCCCGAGCCGGCCCCGGGCGCCGCCACGGCGGCGCCGTCGCCGGAGCCGCCGGGTCGCTCGCCACGCCGAGCGGCGCGGTCGCGCCGCCCGGACTTGCTCTTCGCCGTGGTCTGCAGCTTGCCGACGGCCCCGCGCGTCGTGATGCGGGTGGCACCGGTCGCGCCTCCGCCGGTCGCAGCCGCGCTGCTGCGCTCCACCGCGGCCGGCCGGTCCGCGCGGGCCGAGTCGTCGCCCGGGTCGACGACCTTGGTGCCGACACCGGCTGCCCCCACGCCCGCCACCAGCACGGCGGCCGCCGTGGCCAGCTTGCCCCAGCCGCCCGAGAGCTGGTCGGAGAACAGCGGGAGTTGCGCCGTCCAACCCGCGCCCGCGTCGCCGCCGCCGCCGCCCCGGCCGCGCCCGAACCAGCCGAAGGGGAGCAGCGCCCCGATCTTGTCGGCTGCGCGCCGCCGCAGCGGCACGTGGGTGAGGATCGCGCTGTCGAGCCCGGCGGCCATCGCCTCGCGGCGGCACGGCTGGCAGTGCGCGACATGGCGCGAGAGCCGGCGCGACTCGCGCGTGCCGAGCCGCGTCTCGGCGGCCGCGTCGATCAGGCTCTGGATGCGCTGGCAGCGCGCGCCGCTGACGAGGTCGTCGTACTCCTCGGTCAGCCGCCGCCGCGCGCGGAACAGGGTGCTCTCCACCGCGGGGCGGCTCATGCCCAGGCGCTCACCGATCTCGCGGTAGGACAGCCCCTCGAACTCGCGCATCACGAGGATCTCGTGGTGGGTGTCGGAGAGGCCGCCCAGCGCGCCGCACAGGTGGTCGAGCTGCTGTTTGGCGGCGACCGCCGCGTCGGGCGTCGGACCGGAGCCGACCAGCCGCCCGTAGTCGGCGGGGGCGAGCCCCTCGTCGGCCTGCAGCGAGACCTCCTCGGTGCGGCGGGAGCGGCGGAACTGGTCGATGCACGCGTTCTTGGCGATCTCGTAGATCCACGGCTTGAACGCGATCGGCCGCTCGGTCTCGCGCATCCGGCGCAGCGCGGAGACGAACACCTCCTGCGTGACGTCCTCGGCACGGCCGTGGTCCTTGACCATGCCCATGACGTAGGCGTGGATCCGCCGCTGGTAGCGCGAGTACAGGGACTCGAAGGCGCGATCGTCCCCACGCCGCACCGCGGCGACCAGCCGGTGGTCGTCACTGGGCTCTGCAACCATCCGTGGCGTGCCGACGGCGACGCCGCTCGATCCGCTACCCACGGTCCAACATCCTTGTGCGCTACCTCTCTGAAATGGTCCGTGCCTACGCGTTCCGCCCTGCGCGGAGGCAGAGAGCTCTAGCGTTCATTTGACGGATCCAACCGTCGAGGGCCTTATGCCCGTTTCCGCCGCACGTCTCACATCGATCGTCAGCGCCCTGGACGAATTGCTGGACATCGCGTCCTTCCAGGACCTCGGTCCGAACGGCCTCCAGGTGCCCGGCCGGCAGGACGTGGAGCGCGTGGTCACCGGCGTGTCGGCCCAGAAGGAGCTGATCGAGCGCGCCGTCGCCGAGCACGCGCAGCTCGTGCTGGTGCACCACGGATTGTTCTGGGACTTCCTCCCGGCCGGCCTGTCGCCCGTCCTGGCCGAGCGCCTGCGGCCGCTGTTCAAGCACGACGTGGCGCTCGCCGCCTATCACCTGCCGCTCGACGCGCACCAGGAGCTGGGCAACAACGCGATCCTGGCCGACCGCCTCGGCTGCGAGCGTCACGAGCCGTTCAGGGAGTTCAGGGGCCGCATGATCGGCCGCGCCGGCACGTTCCCCGGCGAAGGCATCCCCGCCGCCGACCTGTTCGAGCGCGTTCGCGAGCTGACGAACCGCACGCCGACAGTGTTCGACGGCGGCCCTGAGCTGGTCCGGCGGATCGGCATCGTCTCGGGCTCGGCCGCCGACGCGCTGCCGGAGGCGATCGCCCTGGGGCTCGACGCATTCCTCACCGGCGAGCCGCGCGAGCACGTGATGGCGGACGCGCGCGAGGGCGGGATCCACTTCATCGCGGCCGGCCACTACGCCACGGAGACCTTCGGGATCCGGGCGCTGGGCGACTGGCTGGAGCGCCGCTTCGGCGTCGAGCACCTCTGGGTCGACATCCCGAACCCCGTCTGAGCGGCCAGGATCCCCGCAGGAACCGTCCGAATGTTTAGGGCGTATTGAGGACTTGTTGTTGATGCCGTCCACCAGTCGCGCTAACTTGACTGACCACGTGGCAAACCTCACAGGAGGCACCTGACCGATGGCAATCCACCTCACGCCCACGGAACTTGCACGCGAGGCCGGCATGGAGCGACGCGAGGTCATCGAGAAGTGCATGGAAATGGGCGTGCCGATCTTCCAGGGCCGCATCGACAAGACTCTGTTCCTCGCCAACCTCAGCGAGCAGGTCGCGGTCTCGGGTCGGAGTCAGGTAGCCGCCGCCTGACGCACACTCCGGCGCGCGCACATCAGCGCCGGTTCTAGAATCGCGCTCCGTCAGGTCCTGAGGAAGAGGAGCGCAGAAAATGGAATCCAGCACGGCTGCCCCGGAGTCGACGGGCTCGAGGACGATCGCCGACATGATGGGTCTGGCCGCCGCGCGGTACGGCGACCGGACGGCCTTGACCTTCAAGCGCGGCGACGAGTGGGCCGAGGTCTCCTACCGCGAGCTGGGCGAGATGGTCTCGGAGATCGCGCGCGGGTTGATCGACCTGGGCCTGGCGCCCGGCGAGCGCGCCGCAGTGCTCTGCACCACGCGGCCCGAGTGGACCTACGCCAGCTTCGGCATCACCAGCGCCGGCGGCGTGGTCGTCCCGATCTACCCGACCAACTCGGCGGAGGAGTGCGAGTGGGTCGCGGGCAACTCCGAGTCGCGCTTCGTCATCTGCGAGGACGCTGCCCAGGTCGCCAAGATCGCCGAGGTCCGCGATCGCCTGCCACAGCTCGACGCGATCATCGTGATCGACCCGAGCGGCGACGTCGGCGACGCCATCTTGCTCGACGACCTGCGTGAGCGCGGCCGCGGCCGCGACGCCGCCGAGGTGGCCGAGCGCGCCGCCGCGGTGACGCCCGAGGACCCGTACACCTTCATCTACACCTCGGGCACCACCGGGCCGCCCAAGGGCTGCGTGCTCGCCCACGGCAACTACCGCACCGTCGTCGACATGTGCGAGACGGCGGCGATCCTGCACGAGGGCGACATCGCCTACCTCTACCTCCCGCTCGCCCACTCGTTCGCGCTGCTGATCGAGCTGATCGCGATCGACCTCGGGGGCACGATCGCCTACTGGGGCGGCGATCCCAAGGGCATCGTCGGCGAGCTGATGGCGGTCAAGCCGCACTACCTGCCCTCGGTGCCGCGGATCTTCGAGAAGATCTACACGCTGGTCACCTCGACCAACGATCCCGACAAGATCAGGGCGGCGACCCAGCTCGGGCTCAAGGTCCGCCAGATGCAGGAGGCCGGCCAGGAGGTGCCCGCCGAGCTGCAGGCGGCGTTCGACAAGGCCGACCAGGAGCTCTACGTCAACGTCCGCAACGTGTTCGGCGGCCGGCTGCGGCAGGCCACCAGCGGCGCGGCGCCGATCGCCCAGGAGATCCTCGAGTTCTTCTACGCCTGCGGCGTGCCGGTGCTCGAGGGCTACGGCATGACCGAGACCGCGACCGCCTCGACGGTCTCGACCGCAGGACTCCTACAAGTTCGGCACCGTCGGGCGCCCGCTGCCCGGCGCCGAGGTCAGGATCGCCGACGACGGCGAGATCCTCATCCGCGGCGCCGCACATCTTCCGCGGCTACTACAAGATGGAGGACAAGTCGTTCGGCGCGATCGAGGACGGCTGGCTGCACACCGGCGACCTCGGCGAGCTCGACGAGGACGGCTTCCTCAAGATCACCGGCCGCAAGAAGGACATCATCATCACGGCCGGGGGCAAGAACCTGACGCCCGCGAACCTCGAGAACGACCTCAAGCAGTCGCGCTGGATCTCGCAGGCGGTCATGCACGGCGACCGGCGCCCGTACCCGGTCGTGCTGATCACGCTCGACCCGGAGGAGATCCCGAACTTCGCGAAGGAGCACGGGCTCCCCGAGGACCCCGCCGCATTGGCCGAGGAGCCGAAGGTGCAGGAGCTGGTCCAGGGCATCCTCGACGAGGTCAACTCCAGGTACGCACGCGTCGAGCAGATCAAGAAGTTCGCGATCCTCGACCACGACCTCTCGCAGGAGACCGGCGAGCTGACGCCGACGCTCAAGGTCAAGCGGAACGTGGTCAACGAGAAGTACGCGAGCCTGTTCGACGAGCTGTACGCGGAGGGCTGAGGCCCTCGAGCGAGTCGCGCAGCACGGCCGTGTCGGCGTACATGCGCCCGCGCGTGAGCTTGCCCGCGTCGAACTCGTAGATCCACACGGGCGGGCTCGTCCTTGCCCCAGCCCGCGAAGGCCTGGGCGAGCCGCTCGAGGTGGACGGGCTCACCGGCGCCTCAGCCGGTAGAAGCGCTCGTCGAACCTGAACAGCCGCGCGAGCGGGTCGGGCTCGGAGTCCGCGACCTCGACGTCGGTCACCTCCCACGTGGGGAAGGCGCGCTCCACGTCGGCGCGGCTCGCGCCACGCGGGAGCGGGCCTCGCCGGCAGGGCGCGAAGCAATCCAGGATCAGGGTGGCGTCGGCGGCGGCGACTTCGCTCACCTCCCGCCCCATCGCCTCGCGCTGGACGTCCGTGAGACCGTGGAAGGTCCCGGTGTCGAGCACGAGCCGGAAGCCCGCGCCGACGCCCGCTTCCCGCAGGGCCGTCACGTCACCGCGGACGAGACGCATGTCGAGGCGTGCATCGTCAAGTCGCTGCCGGGCGCGTCGCAGCGCCTTCTCCACGAGGTCGACGCCAGTGACGTCCCAGCCTCGCTGCGCCAGCTGGGCGCCCCAGATTGCGGCGCCGGTGCCGAGGTCGAGGGCCGGCCCGTACGGCGGGCCCTGCCCGTTCTCCTCGCGGGCGACGAGCTCGAGCAGCTTGTCGGCGAACGGCGAGTGATCGGCCAGGTCCTCCCAGGGATGGAACCCGACCGCGTAGGCGAGCCGGTAGTTCATGCGAGGTTCCCCATCACCGCCGCGATCGTCTCGCCGAGGATCGCGGTGGGGCTGAACTCGACGATCTCCGCTCCCGCGTAGTGGACGGGCGTGTGGCCGGGCGCGACGTAGTAGGCGTCTCCCGCCACGTAGGTCTCCTCGCGGTCGGCGAAGCGGAAAGCCACCTTGCCCCGGAGCACGTAGCCCCAGCGCGGGAGCTGGGCTAGATCGTCCGGCAGGCCGCGGAACAAGGGGGCGAGGTCGGCGTCGGCCGTGTGTGACTCGAAGCAGACCGAGTAGCCGCCGTCAAGATGCTCGAGCCGGACGTCGAGACCGTCGAGCGTGATCTTCTGGGAGGCCGTCTCTCTGGACACGTTGGGCATGTCCCGAGGCTAGGTCTGCCCCATGCTCGCCGCATCGGCGGGACCACCCAACTGCGCGCGCTGCCGGCGTGGGTGATCTCACCCAAGCAGACCGTGCTCGTACGCGTAGGCGGTGGCCGCCGTGCGCGAGGCGACGCCGAGCTTGGCGAAGATGTTGCTCACGTGGCGATCCACGGTGCGCTCGCTGAGGACGAGCTCGGCGGCGATCGCCCTGTTGGTGATGCCGGCTGCCACCAGCCGGAGCACCTCGAGCTCGCGGCCGGTGAGGCCGTGGGCCTCGCGCGACGCGCCGATGCGCACCAGGTCCAGCCTGGCTCCGAGCTCGGCGTAGACCGCCCTCGCCGCCTCGAGCTCGAGCGCAGCGGTGTCCTCGTCGCCCAGGGCGCGGCACGCGAGCCCCACCGCCTCACGGACCCGGGCCGTCTCGTAGGGCGCCTCGAGGCGCTGCCAGGTCTCGGCTGCGCGCCGCAGCGAGGCGAGCGCGGCCCCGGCGTCGCCCTCCGCAAGCTCGACCACCCCGCGCGCCTGTGCCACCGTCGCTGCGAGCATGCCCTCCTCGGCGCCCGCGGCGAGCCGCTCCAGCTCGCCGGCGGCCCGCCGCGCGGCCTCCAGGTCGCTGGCCGCGAGCATCACCTCGACGACGGCCGGGAGCAACTGGGCGCGCCGGGCGGGCTCGCCCGACTCCTCCAACGCCCGGCGGATCGCGGCGACCGCCGCATCGAGGTTCCCCTGGGCGAGCCGCAGCAGGGCGAGGCCGGGTTGCGGCTCCCGGCCGCGGCGGCTCGAGTCGCGATAGGCCTCCTCGGCTCGATCGAGGTCGCCGAGCGTTCGATGGATCTCGCCCTGCCGGTAGCAGGCCTCGCCGGCGGCGGCCTGGTTCTCTCCGTCGACGCAGCGCTTCTCGGCCCGGCGCGCCTCGTCCAGCGCCTCGGACCAGCCTCCGCGCAGCTGCATGAGCTCGGCGCGATGGGTGAGGCACCGGCCGGTGAACGCGACAAGGTCCGGCTGGCGCTCGCACCACCCGGAGAGGGCAGCGGTCCACTCCTGCGCGCGACGGACCTCCTGGGCGTCCTGGCAGGCCAGGATCACGCCGCAGTAGACGATCCCCGACACGATCGGCGACAGCTCACCGCCGGCGACCGCGACCATCGTCTCGTCGAGCAGCCTCAGGCCCTCCTTGATGCGCCCGAGTCGGATCAGGACATGGCCCTGCTCGTGGGCGGCGAGCGCGAAGAGGTCGGAGTCGCCGAAGCGCCGGCCGATCGCCGCGGACTCGGCGGCCGTGGCCGCGGCGGACTCGAGGTCCCCGCTCGCCTCCTGCTCGATGACGACCGGCAGCAGGAGATAGCCGCGCTCGACGCGATCCGCCCCGGCCTCGTCGAGCAGCCGCTCGGCGCGTCCCAGCCAGCCGCTCGCCCTACCGACCTCGCCCCGGCCGGCCAGCGTGACGCCGATCCAGAACGCGCAGCGCAAGGCGGCCACGGGTTGTCCGGCCTCGATGTGAGCGCGGTGGGCACGCTCGAGCACCGCGACGTACTCGCCCTCGCGACCGAGCATGTAGGCGGAGGCGGCGAGCAGCTCGAGGTCGGCCGGTCCTAGCGGATCGGCCCGGTCTGCGGCCGACAGCCGCTCGTGGGCGTCGGACCACGCCTCCGCCGCGTACGCGTCACGACCTCGCGCCACGTCGTCCACCACGGGGTGGATTATCGTCGCCTATTCGCCGGCCGACTGGCGCAGCAGCGTGGAGGTGGTCTGCTCGAGGATCCGCCGCCACGCCCGCGCCTTCTCGCCCTGCTCGGCCTCGAAGTGGCGGACCACCTTGCGCACCCGCGTGGCCGAGATCTCGATCCCGTGCCGCGCGGTGATCTCGCGCAGCTCCTCGTAGTCGGCCGCCAGCTTGACCGTCACGGACTGGAAGCCGTGGCGCGCGACCTCGAGCCGCGACCGGTAGTCGAGGATGTTGGTCTGGAACATCAGCTCGTCGTCGGTCTCTGGCTCGATCAGGATGATGTCGACGCCCGGGTACCGCTCCCGCCAGCCGCGCGCGACCTCGTGCAGGCGCTGGTAGGCGAGCAGCTTGAAGGTCTGGTAGCCGATCCTCGGGAAGCCCATGTCCGAGACCCGGCGCGTGCGGGTGCCGAACAGCGTCGGGATCTCCTTCGTGAAGTCGTTGACGTACGGGACCAGCGGGTTGACGACGACGATCAGCTTGGCGCCGGCCTCGACCGCGATGTCGAGGTTCGTGGTGGACACGATCCCGCCGTCGACCAGCTCCCGATCCTTGACGTGGTGCGGCTGATAGACCATCGGCAGCGCCGCCGAGGCACGCACGGCGGTCGAGATCGGCACGTCGTCCCAACCGTTGGCGCCGAGCACGATCCGCTCGCAGGTGTCGAGGTCGGTGGCCGCCAGGTACAGCTCGCAGCTCAGCTCGCGGAAGTCGTCCGTGCGGTCGGGGTCGGCGAGCACCTTGGCGACGTACTCCTCGATGCCCGAGCCGGTGTAGAGGCCGGAGGGCAGCAGGTCTGCGAGCGCGACGGCCAGATCGACGGTGGAGAGCCGCGGCAGCGTCCGGCCGACCTCGCGCGCCACGCCGAGCAGGTGGAACGGCAGCCGCAGGCCCTTCGAGACGAACTCGCGGTAGTTCGGCCGCATCAGCATGTCCAGCGACACGTCGCTGAACGGCTGCGGCACCTGGTCGTTGACCACGCGCATCATCTGCTCCGGCGTGACGCCGTTGGCGGCCAGCGCGGCGATCAGCGCGCCGGCGCTCGTGCCGACGTACACGTCGAGCTGGTTGACGGTCCGGTCGACCGCCAGCAGATCGAGCGCGCGCAGCGCGCCGATCTCATAGACGCCGCCGGTGAACCCGCCGCCGCCGAGCACGAGTGCGGTCTTGGACCGCTTGCGGCGGCGACGGCGCGGCCGCGATCCTTCGAGCTCCACGACGTTGCCCATCCCTGTTGACGCAGTGTACGGTCCTCGGGGGCGGTAGCGCCGCGACTTCAGCCGCTCACCGGGGTTTGGACTCGCCGATGGCAAGGATCTTGTGCCTCGCGGCGCTGCTCGCCGCGCTTCTCGCGCCCGCCGCTCAGGCGGGCGGCCCGGCGGCCACCGTGCGGCTGCTCGAACGGCAGATGAACAAGGCCGGGAGCGCCTCCGGGGCCTACGTCGTCGACCTCGACAGCGGCGCCGCGCTGTTCTCGCGCGCGCCCGACGTGCCGCGCATGCCGGCCTCGGTCAACAAGCTCTACACGACCTCCGCGGCCCTGGAGCGCTACGGCGCCGAGGGCCAGCTCGACACCGAGGTGCTGGGCGACGCCCACCTCGACGAGGCGGGCGTGGTCGCCGGCAACCTCTACCTGCGCGGCGGCGGCGATCCCAGCTTCAGCCGTGCCGAGGCGCGCGGGCTCGCGCGCGTGCTGGCCGGCAGCGGCCTGACGGCGGTCGAGGGGCGGGTCATCGGCGACGAGTCGCGCTTCGACAGCGTGCGCGGCGGCCCGGCCTCCAACTACGGGGTCTCCTCGTGGGTCGGCCCGCTCAGCGGGCTCCCGTTCAACCACGGTCTCACGATCGCGAGGCGGCCGCGCTTCCAGAGCAAGCCGCCGCTGTATGCCGCGCAGCGCTTCGAGCGCGAGCTCGAGCGGGCCGGCGTGACCGTGCGGCGAGCCGCGCGCGCCGGCATCACGCCCGCGGGCGCGGTCCTGCTGGGTGAGTGGGCGTCGCCGCGGATGTCGGTGCTGGTGCGCCACACCAACCGGCCGTCGGACAACTACATGGCCGAGACGCTGCTGAAGGCGCTGGGGGCCGACTTCGGCGCGGGCGGGACGACCGCGGAGGGCACGGCCGTCGCCCGCGGCCACGCAGCGCAGTACGGGGCCGAGCCGACGATGGTCGACGGCTCCGGCCTGAGCCGCCAGAACCGCACCACGCCGCGCGACGTCGTCGAGCTGCTGGCCGGGATGGACGCGCGGCGCGCTGGCCGAGCCCATGCTCATCTCGCTGTCGGTCGCCGGCGAGTCGGGCACACTCGCCGACCGCATGCGCGGTACCGCGGCGCAGGGCCGCTGCCGCGCCAAGACGGGCACGCTGAGCGGCGTCTCCGCGCTCGCCGGCTACTGCCGGTCGCTGTCCGGCGCCCGGACCGCCTTCGCCATCCTCATGTCCAACATCAGCGTCTGGCGCGCCCACCCGCTGCAGAACAAGATCGCCGCCGCCCTGGCGCGCTACCGACCCTGAATCGGCGCATCGCGCCCTGAAACTCTGGAAGGCTCCCCCGCCATGCGCCGTACCGTCGTCCTCGCCACCCTGTTCCTGCTCGCCTTCGCGGCGCCCGCCGCGGCGCGCGACACCGTCGTGCGCTCGTTCGACGGCACCGAGCTGCACGTGAGCTTTCACCCCGCGAAGGAAGGCAAGCGGGCGCCCACGATCCTCATGACCCACGGCTGGGGCGGCAAGCGCGAGCGGAACCCCGAGGGGCCGTCCAACGCCGCACACGCGGGGACCGCGGCGCTGCGGAAGGCCGGCTTCAACGTCCTCACCTGGGACTCGCGCGGCTTCGGCGACTCCGGCGGCACCGTCACCATCGACTACTGGAAGAACGAGGGACGCGACGTGCGCGTCCTGCTCGAACTGGCTCGCGCGCCAGCCCGAGGCCAGGCTCGACCGCAAGCGCGACCCGCGGGTGGGCATGCACGGCGGCTCGTACGCGGGCGGGATCCAGTTCGTCGCCGCGGCGATCGACCGCCGGATCGACGCGATCGCCCCGAGCATCGCCTGGCACTCGCTGGTCACCTCGCTCTACCGCGCGGAAACGCTCAAGGGCGGGTGGTCGAGCGTGCTCTACGCCGCCGGGCAGACCGGGCGGCTGGACCCGCACATCACGTCCGCGTTCGCCACCGGCGCGGCCGGCGGCGACCTCTCGGCCGAGGACCGGGCGTGGTTCGCCTCGCGCGGTCCGGGCGCGCTGGTCAAGCGCATCAAGGTGCCGACCCTGATCCTCCAGGGCACGCCGGACACGCTGTTCACGCCGTCCGAGGCGATCGACAACTACCGAATCCTGCGCCGCAAGAAGGTGCCGGTGAAGATGCTCTGGTTCTGCGGCGGCCACGGGACTTGCCTGACCGGCGAGGGCGCGGCGGGCCACCTCGAGCGCCGCGTGATCGCCTGGCTCAAGCGCTACGTCATGCGCCGCAAGCAGGTCAGGACGGGCCCCGGGTTCGAGTGGCTCGCCGATGACGCTCAGTGGCGCAGCGCCCGCAGCTTCCCGCCGGAGCCGGGCGCGCCGATCGTCGGCGAGGGGTCCGGGACGCTGGCGCTGACGCCCGCGGACGCCGTGTCGGGCTCGCCGACCGCGGCCGCGCCCGCGCAGAACGCCGTCAACGTGCCGATCCCCGAGGTCACGAGGCAGGTCGTGGGCCGGCCGCGCGTGCGGCTCACCTACTCCGGCACCGGCACCGTCAAGCACGTGTTCGCGCAGATCGTCGACGAGCAGCGCAACCTCGTGCTCGGCAACCAGGTGACGCCGATCCCGGTGACGCTCGACGGCGCCTCGCACACCGTGACCCGCCGCCTCGAGGGCGTCGCCGCGGCGGGCGGCCGCTACCGGCTCCAGATCATCGGCGGCAGCCAGGTCTACGGGCCGGTGCGCGGGGTGGGCGCGATCACCGTCTCGGCGGCCCGGATCGAGCTGCCTACGACTTCTCCTTGAAGCGCTTGAAGGCCCGGAAAAGCGAGATCACCGTTCCGACCGTCCCTCCCGGAACCGCTTTTTCGCACGCTCGATCGACTCGAGCGCCTCCTCGCGCGGGTACCAGCCGTCGACCTTGACGACCTTCCACTCGGGCGTCTTGTAGATCGAGAAGAAGTGAGAGATCTCGTCGCGGAGCGTCATCGGCAGGTCGTCGAGGCGCTCGATGTGGCTCCAGTTGGGGTCCGACAGCGGCACGCAGAGGATCTTGTTGTCCTCCGCGTTCTCGTCGCGCATCCGGAACAGGGCGACGGGCTTGACCTCGATCAGGCAGCCCGGGAATGTCGGCTCGGAGACGACGATCATCGCGTCGAGCGGATCGCCGTCGGCGGCCAGCGTGTCGCGGAAGAAGCCGTAGTCGGTCGGGTAGCCGAGCGAGGTGAACAGAAGCCGGTCGAGCTTGATGGCGTTCAGCTCGTCGTCCCACTCGTACTTGTTCGAGGACCCCTTGGGGATCTCGACGACGGCGATCAGGTTGGCTCCCACGAGAACTCCACGATGTGGTCCATCGCGCCGGGAGACTAGCGGGGCCGCAGCCTGACGTCCTGCTCGGCGCTGGTCGCCGGAGCGCGTTCGGCCGAGCTGTCTTACGGCGATATGCGCCGTAAACGCGCCGAGCGGCAGGCTCCCTCGCCTCCCCACCCAGCGCAGTTGACGTTCTAAGAGCCCCCGAGCAGCTCGAGCAGGCCCGCCTCGTCGATCACCGGCACGCCCAGCTTCTCCGCCTTGGCCAGCTTCGACCCCGGCGACTCGCCCGCGACCACGTAGGAGGTCTTCCTGGACACCGAGCCGGTGACCTTGCCGCCGGCGGCCATGATCCGCTCCTGCGCCTGCTCGCGCGTGAGGTCGGGCAGGGTGCCGGTGAGCACGAAGGTCTTGTCGCGCAGCGGACCTTCGCCCGGGGGCGGGCCCGCCTCCTCGAACCGCAGCCCGATCGACCGCAGGTCGGCGATCAGCGCGCGCATCAGCTCGTCGGCGAGCTGGCGGTGGATCAGCTCCGCCACCTTGGGGCCGATGCCCGGCGTCTCGGCGATCTGCTCGGGCGCGGCCTCCAGCAGCGCGTCGATGGTGCGGAACTGGGCGGCGAGGCTGCGGCCGGTGACGTAGCCGACGCCCTCGATTCCGAGCGCGAACAACACGATGCCGAACGGCTGGTCCTTGGAGGCCTGGATCGAGGCCACGAGGTTGCGGGCGCTGACCTCGCCGTAGCCCTCGAGCTCGATCAGCTGCTCCTCGGTGAGCCGGTGGAAGTCGCCCGGCGTCCGCACCAGCCCCGCCTGCTGCAACGCGGCGACCTGCTTCTCGCCGAGCCCGTCGATGTCCATGATCGCGGCGAACGACTTCAGCAGCTGCCAGCGGCGCTCCGGGCAGTCCCGGTTCGGGCAGCGAGTGAAGACGCCCTCCTTGACGGTCGGCGTGTCGCAGAACGGGCAGCGCTCGGGCGGTCGCGGCGGCGGGCTGCGATCCGGGTTCTCGACCGCGTGCGGCGCGGGTGAGAGCACCTGCGGGATCACGTCGCCGGCGCGCAGCACGATCACGTCATCGCCGGGCCGCACGTCCTTGCGGGCGAGGTCCTCCTCGTTGTGCAGCGTCGCGACCTTGACCGTCACGCCGCTCACATGCACGGGCTCGAGCGACGCGAACGGGTACAGGTCGCCGAACTTGCCGACGTTCCACATCACGTCCTTGAGCCGCGTGACCGCGGTGGTGGGCGGGAACTTCCACGCGATCGCCCAGCGCGGGTCGCGGCCCACGACCCCGAGCCGGCGCTGGAGCTCGACGTCGTCGACCTTCACGACCACCCCGTCGATCTCGAAGTCGAGCGCGCCACGACGGTCCTGCCAGGCCAGGCACTGGGCCACGACCTCGTCCTCGGAGTCGAGCCGCACGACATCGGAATTCACGCGGAACCCGTGCGCGCGCAGCCACTCGAGCGCATCCCAGTGGGTGTCGAGCGACAGACCCTCGACCGCGCCGACCCCGTAGCACCACATCGACAACGGCCGCTCGGCAGCGAGCTGCGGGTCGAGCTGGCGGATCGTGCCGGCCGCCGAGTTGCGCGGGTTCATGAACGTCGAGAGGCCGGCCTCGGCGCGGCGCTCGTTCAGCGCGGCGAAGTCGGGCAGCGACATGTAGACCTCGCCGCGGACCTCGAGCAGCGGCGGCGCATCGTCGATCTGCAGCGGGATCGAGGGGATCGTGCGCAGGTTGTGCGTGACGTCCTCGCCGACCTCGCCGTTGCCGCGCGTGGCGCCGCGCTCGAGCACGCCGTCGCGGTAGACGAGCGAGATCGCCAGCCCGTCGATCTTCGGCTCGGCGACGAAGCGGAACTCGGGCTCGGAGATCCCCTCGCGCGCCAGGTGCGAGCGCATGCGCGCGACCCAGGCCCGCAGCTCCTCCTCCGAGCGCGCGTTGGCCAGCGAGAGCATCGGCTGCAGGTGGCGGACCTTCTCCAGCTTGGAGACCGGCTCGGCGCCCACGCGCTGGGTCGGCGAGTCGGGCGTCAGCAGCTCGGGGTGCTCGGCCTCCAGGCGGCGCAGCTCGTCGAGCAGCGCGTCGTAGGCGTCGTCGCCGATCTCGGGATCGTCGAGGACGTAGTAGCGGTGGTTGTGGTGCGCGAGCTCGCGCCGCAGCTCGGCTACGCGGTCGGCCGCCCCGCGATGTTCGCGAAGCGAACTCGCAAGGGAATCGCCACCGCAGCCAGGCTTGACTTCGGCCCGCTCACTCCGTGACTTCCTCGGCGGCCGGCGCCAGCAGCCGCGCGAGGTCGTAGGCGCGCAGCTCGTCGAGCCCGTGCTCCGCCGTCAGGTCGAAGTGCAGCGGAGTCACGGCGATCCGCCCGGCCGCCACGGCCGCCAGGTCGGTGCCCTCCTCGTCGGCGTGGACCGGCGCGTCGCCGTAGATCCGGAACCGCTTGCGGCCCTCGTCGTCGCTGTCGACCTGCTCGAGCGCGTCGCGGTAGATCCGCTTGCCGAGCCGGGCCACCTCGACGCCGTCGGCTCCGCCGGCGGGCACGTTGATGTTGAGCAGCGTGCCTTCGGGCAGCGGCACGTCGTCGAGCCGGTCGACGATCTGGGCGGTGAACGTGGCCGCGGTCTCGAAGTCGAACTCGCGGCCGAGCCGGAAGTCCATCTCGCGCGCCAGCGACTGCTGCGAGACCGCGATCCCCGGGATGCCGAGCACGATGCCCTCGAGCGCGGCGGCCACCGTCCCCGAGTACGTGATGTCGTCACCGAGGTTGGAGCCGTGATTGATCCCCGCCACCACGAGGTCGGGCTCGAAGCCATCCACCAGCCCGAGCTGGGCCAGCCGCACGCAGTCGACCGGCGTGCCGTCGCACGAGTAGCCGACCGTGCCGTCGGCGAACCCCACCTCGGTGATCCAGAGCGGCCGGCGCGTGGTGATCGAGCGGGCGGTCGCCGACATGTTCGCGTCGGGCGCGATGACGGCCAGGACCACATCCTCGAGCGCGGCCAGCGCCCGCCTGAGGGTCTGCAGGCCGTCGGCGTGGATCCCGTCGTCGTTGGTCAGAAGGACGCGCAGCACGGCCCGTCGAGGATAGAGATCCCGTCCTTGCGTCTAGGTGGTTCGGTGCCCGACCTGCGTAGCGTGGGCTGGATGGGAGAGCACCGGCGCGGCACCGTCCTCATCCTGGCCGTGGCCGCGGCATGCCTGCTGGTCGCCGGTGTCGGCGCCTACGGCGGCGTCGCCGTGCTCGACCGCGAGGCCTTCGCCGACCGCGCCGTCGCCGGCCTGCGGTCCGACGAGGTCCGCGAGGAGGTCGGGGCGCGCATCGCCGGCCGCCTGGTCGACGAGCGGCCGGAGCTCTCCTTCGGCGAGCCGATGATCGAGGACGCGATCGCCGAGGGGGTGACCGATGACCCGGCCTTCCAGGCGGCATTCCGCGACGGCGCCTTGCGTCTGCACGACACGCTGTTCGGCGACCGCGACGCCGAGGCGTCGCTGACGGTGGCCGGCTCGGGCGCGATGCTGCGCGCCGAGCTCCGGCGCCGCATGCCGGAGGCGGAGGTCGACGTGCCGCGGCTCGAGGACGTGCCGCTGTTCACGGTCGGGCGCTCGGGGCAGGAGCGCACGCTGCGACGGCTCGCGCCGCCGGCTCAGGACCTCGTGGTGCGGCTCTCGATCGCGTTCGCGATCTTCGGCATCGCGCTGCTCATCATCGCCGTGGCCCGCGAGGGGGATCACCGCCGCGCCGTCTGGGGTGCGGGGCTGGCGGTTGCCGCCGCCGGAGGCCTGACCGCCGCGGGCGTGACCGCTGCGCAGGACTTCGTGCTCGAGAACTTCGACACCAGCTTCGGCGACGCGGTGGTGAGCGGCGTGTGGGACGCCTACCTGGCCGACCTGCGGCTGTGGGCGCTCGCCTTCGGCGCCGCCGGCCTCGTGGTCGCGGCGGCCGCCGGCGGCCCGCGTCCTTCGCCGGCGACACTCCTCGCGGCGCCCTCCACCCGCCGCGGCCGCGCTGTGCGGGCGACGGCGCTGCTCGGCGTGGCCGCGCTCGCCGTCGAGTTCCCGGAGCTGGTGCTCCACACGGGGCTGGTCGCGATCGCAGCCGGGCTCGTCTATGTCGCCGCCGGCGACCTCCTGCGCGTGGTCGCCCCGCCGAGCTGCGCCGCTCGCAGGCTGCGCGCTGCGGCCCTGGCGACCGCGCTCGTGGGCCTGATCGCCGTCGTGACGGTGCCTGCGTTCTAGGCCGCGGCCGCCTCGAGCGGCGGGACCACCCCCAGCTGCTGCAGCAGCGCGAGCGCGTTCCAGTACAGCGCGCCCTCGATCATCATCCCGTCCTCGTCGAATGTCGTGATCACGGCGCCGTAGATCTCCGTCCAGCGCCCCGTCGGCGGGATGCCGAGCAGCTCGCCGCGGTGGGTGCCGTTGATCGTCACCTCCTGGGCGAGGCGCGGGGGTGCGAGCGTCGAGGACGTCTCCGTGACGCGCAGGTCAGGGAAGGCGGTCATGTAGGTGCGGGCGGCCGCCATCAGGGCATCACGGCCGTGCAGCGGCATCCCGAACGCGACGTCGCGCCAGATCACGTCCTCCACCACGTTGACGCCGATGCCCTCCGGGTCGCCTCGGTTCCAGGCCGCGAGCGTATCGGCGGCACGGGCCAGCATCTGCCGGCGGTTCATGGGCCGAAGCTACTCCTGCGCGATGCCCGGTTCAATACCGCACACCGGCCAGGTACAGCCCGTGGGGCGGCGCCGTCGGCCCCGCCTCGTCGCGCGGCCGGCCCGTGAGCAGGCGCTCGAAGGACTCGAGCGTGCGCCGCCCGTTGGCGACCTCGAGCATCGTCCCGACCAGCACGCGGTTCATCTGGCGCATGAACGCGTCGGCCTCGATCCGGAACGCGAGCAGCTCATCGCCCTCCCACGAGGCGGTCAGCACGTTCCGCTCGAAGCGCTGGTGGTAGGTGTCGGTGGGGGTGAAGGCCGTGAAGTCGTGCGTGCCGACGAGCGCCGCCGCACAGCCGGCGAGCGCCGCGCGGTCGACCGGATAGGGCCAGTGGAGCGCGCGACCGACCTCGAACGGGTCCGGCGCCGGGCGAGCCAGCACGCGGTAGACGTAGCTGCGGCTGACCGCGTCGTGGCGGGCGCTGAACCCTTCCCGCGCCTCTTCGGCCGACAGCACCGCGATCTCATCGGGCAGCAGCGCGTTGACCGAGCGCAGGTTCGGCAGCGGCCCGTCGTAGCTCACCACCTGGCCGAGCGCGTGCACGCCGCGGTCGGTTCGCCCGGCCGCCGTGAGCGAGACCTCCTTCCGCAGCACCGTCTGCAGGGCCACGGACAGCTCACCGGCGACCGTCCGCTGCCCCGGCTGGACGGCCCAGCCCGCGAACGGGCCGCCGTCATAGGCCAGGGTCAATTTGGTTGTGCGGCTTACTCGCACTCGCAAGCTCCTGCGAGCGCCTTAGGTACCTATACCAACTCGAGGTAGACCATCTCGGTCGCGTCAGACGAACGCGGGCCGAGCTTGAGGATCCGGGTGTAGCCCCCGGGGCGCTCCTGGTAGCGGGGCGCGATCTCGTCGAACAGCTTGTAGATCACGCCCTTGTCGGGGTGCTGGAGCGTCGAGATCGCCTGCCGGCGTGCGTGCAGATCACCCCGCTTGGCCAGCGTGATCAGCTTCTCGATCTGCGGCTTGACCGCCTTCGCCTTGGCCTCGGTGGTCTTGATCCGCTCGTGGTCGATGACCTCGATGCAGAGGTTGGCCAGCAGCGACTTGCGGTGCGAGGCGTCGCGCGAGAGCTTGTGGCGGGTCTTCTGGTGGCGCATCAGTCGGTCCTGAGCGTGAGCCCCCGCTGCGAGAGCGTCTCGATGACCTCGTCGATCGACTTCTTGCCGAAGTTCGGGATCGCGGCCAGCTCGCCCTCGGACTTCGACACCAGGTCGCCGACCGTCTGGATGCCCGCCCGCTTGAGGCAGTTGTACGAGCGCACCCCGAGCTCGAGCTCCTCGATCAGGATGTCGTCCATCGGCGAGCCGCCGGCGCGGCCGCCGGGCTGCAGCGCCGCACCGGCGCCGCCGCCGTTGTCGAGCGCCGCCATGCCGCCCGGGCCCGCGCGCAGCTCCTCGATCCGCTCCTCGTCGGTGAAGATCGAGAGCGAGGAGATGAGGATCTCCGCCGCCTCGCGCAGCGCGGCCTGCGGGTCGATCGAGCCGTCGGTCTCGATGTCGATCGTCAGCTTGTCGAAGTCCGTGCGCTGGCCGACGCGCGCCTGCTCGACCGAGTACGCAACGCGGCGCACGGGCGAGAAGATCGAGTCGATCGGGATGACGCCGATCGGCTGGTCGGGGGACTTGTTCTCCTCCGCCGGGCGGTAGCCGCGGCCGCGCCCGATCGTGAGGTACATCTCGAGCTTGGTCTTCTTCTCGAGCGTCGCGATGTGGGCGCCCGGGTTGAGGATCTCCACGCCGGACGGCAGGTCGATGTCACCCGCGTCGATCTCGCCGGGGCCGGTGACCACCAGCGGCGCCTCGACCTCGGTGGCGTCCGAGTGCATGCGGCACACGATGCCCTTGAGGTTGAGCACGATGTCGGTGACGTCCTCGGTGACGCCCTTGACCGTGGAGAACTCGTGGGCCACGCCCTCGATGCGCACGGAGGTCACCGCCGCACCCGCCAGCGAGGCGAGCAGCACACGCCGCAACGAGTTGCCGAAGGTGTATCCGAAGCCGCGGTCGAGCGGCTCCACCACGAACTGGCCGCGGTTGTCCTCGACCGTTTCGGCGGTGATTCGGGGGATCTGGAAGTCGAGCATCAAGGTCCTAACGTCGTCTCAGGTTCTCGGGGGAGCGAAAGCGGCGCCTGGGGAGGACGCCGTGCAAGCGTGGCCTACTTCGAATACAGCTCGACGATGAGCTGCTCCTGCACCGGCGCGGCGATCTCCGCACGCTCGGGCTTGCGGAGCACCTTCGCCGTGAGCTGGTCGTGATCGGCCTGAAGCCATGCCGGCACCTGGGCCACCAGCTCCGTCGCGTCGCGGATCACCGTCTCGGCGTCGGAGCCGGGCTTGAAGGTGATCACGTCGTTCTCGCGCACCTGGTAGCTGGGGATGTCCACGCGGCGGCCGTTGACCGCCCAGTGGCCGTGCCGGATCAGCTGGCGCGCCTGGCGCCGCGAGGCGGCGAAGCCGAGGCGCACGAGCACGTTGTCGAAACGGCACTCGAGGATCCTCAGCAGGTTCTCGCCCGTGATGCCGGGCTGGCGCGAGGCCTTCGCGTAGTACGTGCGGAACTGCCTCTCCAGCACGCCGTAGTAGCGGCGGGCCTTCTGCTTCTCACGCAGCTGGACGCGGTACTCGGACTGCTTCTGGCGACCGCGGCCGTGCTCGCCGGGCGGGTAGGAGCGCCGCTCGACGCCGCACTTGTCGGTCAGGCAGCGCTCGCCCTTGAGGAACAGCTTCTGTCCCTCACGACGGCACTGCTTGCACTGGGGAGATGTATCGCGAGCCATTCGGTGATTCAGACCCTCCGCCGCTTCCGGGGGCGGCAGCCGTTGTGTGCCTGCGGGGTGACGTCCCTCACGCCGGTGACCTCGAGGCCGGCGGCCTGCAGCGAGCGGATCGCGGTCTCGCGGCCCGAGCCCGGGCCCTTGACGAAGACCTCGACCTTCTGCATGCCCTGCTCGATGCCCTTGCGGGCGGCGGCGTCCGCCGTCACCTGGGCGGCGAAGGGAGTCGACTTGCGGGAGCCCTTGAACCCGGCGCCGCCGGCGGACTCCCAGGCGATGACGTTGCCCTCGCGGTCGGTGAGGGCAACGATCGTGTTGTTGAAGCTGGTCTTGATGTGCGCCTGGCCGATCGGGACGTTCTTCTTGACCTTGCGGCGGCCACGCTGGGGGCGACGGGGTGCTGGCATTACTTCTTGGTCGCCTTCTTCTTGCCGGCCACCTGCATGCGCTTGGGACCCTTGCGCGTGCGGGCGTTGGTCTTGGTGTTCTGGCCGCGGACGGGCAGGCCGCGGCGGTGGCGCAGGCCGCGATAGCAGCCGATCTCCATCAGGCGCTTGACGTTCTGCGAGCGCTCGCGGCGCAGGTCGCCCTCGACGACGTACTCGGTGTCGATGATGTCGCGCAGCTTGGCGATCTCGTCGTCGGTCAGGTCGCGCACGTACGTGTTCGGGCTGATGCCGAGCTTGGCGAGGATCTCGTTCGAGGCCGGCCGGCCGACGCCGTAGATGTAGGTGAGACCGATCTCGACCCGCTTGTTGAGGGGGATGTTGACCCCGGCGATACGAGCCATCGCCCTACCCCTGCCGCTGCTTGTGTCGCGGGTTCTGGCAGATGACGAGGACCCGTCCGTGGCGGCGGATGATCTTGCACTTCTCGCACATCGGCTTGACCGACGGTCGTACCTTCATGGTCCCTTTCGGCTGATGATCCAGACGGGGTGGCTCTGGCGGCCGGAGCGGCTGCCGCTACCAGTCCCCCGGACGAAAGACTTGCCGCACACGGAGCCCTCGCGGACCCAGGCGCGACCGAGCAGGATAGCAAGTGGGAGCGGCGACGGCGCCGTCGCCTGACCGTTCAGCCGACCATGTTCGCACTTGCCGTCATCGCGCTGCGCCGTCGGCGATCATCGCGGGATGCCGAACATCTTCAAGCCTGAGTGGGAGGCGGAGCTGCCGGGGTTGCGCGGCGTGCGCGTGGGCGCGCGCGCCGGCGGTGAGAAGCTCGGCGCCACCCTCTACGAGGTCGATCCCGGCGGGCGCGTCTCGCCGCTGCACATCCACCACGCCAACGAGGAGATGCTGTTCGTGGTCTCCGGCCGGCCGACGCTGCGCACCGGCGACGGCGAGCGCGAGCTCGAGCTGGGCGAGGTGGTCGCCTTCCCGAGCGGGCGGCGCGGGGTGCACCAGGTCCTCAACCGCTCGGGAGAGCCCGCACGCGTCCTGATCGTCTCGACCATGCGGTATCCCGAGGTGGTCGAGCATCCGGACAGCAACAAGGTGCTGGCGATCTCGGGCCGGCCGGACGAGACGGCCGCCATGTTCCTGGCGTTTCGGAAGGGCGACGCCGTGCCGGTCACCGAGGGTGAGGAGGATCGAACTTCGGCTGGGTAAGGGGGCGGAGATGCCGACGAGGCGGTCTGCCGCAGGACGGCTGGCGCCTTAACCGGCATATGTCCGGTCAAGGCGCCATCCACCCAAGGACCGCCGACGCGGTCGGCTCCCTCGCCGCCTTACCCGGCGCAGTTGAAGTTCGCGCCCTAAGCGGCCACCACGCGCGCCTTGGACTCGTGCCAGGGCGTCAAGATGCGCGGCCCGTCGGCCGTGATCGCAACGGTGAACTCGAAGTGGGCGGCGAGCGAGCCGTCCTGGGAGTAGATCGCCCAGCCGTCGTCGCCCATGCGGACCATGTGCCGGCCGGCCGTGGTCATCGGCTCGACCGCGAGCACCATGCCCTCCTCCAGAGGGGTGCCCTTGCCCGGCGTGCCGTAGTTGGCGATCTGCGGCTCCTCGTGCATGTCGCGCCCGATCCCGTGCCCCACCAGGGAGCGCACGATCGAGAAGCCGGCGTCCTCCACGTGCTGCTGCACCGCGTGCCCGAGGTCGCCGAGCCGCTTGCCCGGCCGGCACTGCTCGACCGCGCGGAACAGCGACTCCTCGGTGACCTCGAGCAGCTTCGAGGCGACCGGCGAGACCTCGCCGACCGCGAACGTGCGCGCGGCGTCGGCGACCCAGCCGTCATGCACCACGCCGATGTCGACGCTCAGGATGTCCCCGCGCGAGAGCTTGAACTTGCCCGGGATGCCGTGCACGACCATGTCGTTCGGCGACGAGCAGATCGAGCCCGGGAAGCCGCGGTAGCCCTTGAAGGCGGGCGTCGCGCCCTGCGAGCGGATGAACTTCTCGGCGGCGGCGTCGAGGTCGCCCGTCGTCACGCCGGGCCTGACCTTGCCGGCCACCAGGTCCATCGTCCGCACCAGGATGTCCCCCGCGCGGGCCATTTTGTCGATCTCCGCGGGGGTCTTCTTGATGATCATGGCTCTAGAGGCGTTCTTCGAGCCGCAACGTCGCGAGGGTCGCCCGGATGTGGTCGTGGACCTCGACCTTGTCCCGCGTCCCGTCGAAGCGGCGCAGAAGGCCCCGCTCCTCGTAGTAGTCCTTGAGCGGCTCGGTCTGATCATGGTAGATCGACAGCCGCTCGCGGATCGCTTCCGAGCGATCGTCGTCGCGCTGAGACAGGGGCCGGCCGCACTGATCGCAGACGTCCTCGTGCTTGGGCGGGTCGTAGTTGACGTGGTAGAGGTGCCCGTTCGAGCACTGGCGGCGGCCGGACAGCCGCTCGATCACGACCTCGTCGGGCGCCTCGATCAGCAACGCCGCCGTGAGGCGGCGACCGAGCTTGTCCATCTCCTCGCCGAGCGCGTCCGCCTGGCCGCTCGTGCGCGGGAAGCCGTCGAGCAGGAAGCCGTCGTCGCCCTCCTCCTCGATCTTGTCGAGGATCATGGCGATCACCAGCTCGTCGGGCACGAGCCGGCCCTTGGCCATGTACTCCTCCGCCTGCCGGCCGAGCTCCGTCCCCTCGGCGCGGTGCCCACGCAGCAGGTCGCCGGTGCCGATGTACGGCAGGCCGAAGTCATCGGAAAGACGCGCGGCCTGCGTGCCTTTCCCAGCGCCGGGCGGACCCAGGAGGATCAGGTTCAATTCGCTCACGAGACCGCGGGAGGCTACCGCAGGAAGCCTTCGTAGTTGCGCATCATGAGCTGCGCCTCGAGCTGCTTCATGGTGTCCAGCGCCACGCCGATCACGATCAGGATCGAGGTGCCGCCGAAGAAGAAGTTGGCGGAGGTCTGATTGATCAGGATCGTCGGCAGCGCCGCCACAGCCGCCAGGTAGAGCGCACCGGGGAAGGTCAGCCGCGCCAGGATCCGGTCCAGGAACTCGGCCGTCGGCCGACCTGGCCTCACCCCCGGGATGAAGCCGCCGTACTTCTTCAGATTGTCCGCCTGATCGACGGGATTGAAGGTCACGGCGGTGTAGAAGTACGTGAAGATGATGATGAAGAACGTCTCGCCGACGATGTAGGCCCAGCCGTTCGGGCTGAAGAAGGTCGACAGGCCCCGGCCGCCCGGGATCAGCTCGCCGACGGTGGGCGGGAAGGCCATGATCGAGGCGGCGAAGATCACCGGGATGACGCCCGCCATGTTCACGCGCAGCGGCAGGTAGGTCTGCCCGCCGGAGCTCATGCGGCGCCCGATCACGCGTTTGGCGTACTGGATCGGGATCCGGCGCTGGCCCTCCTGCACGAACACGATCGCGGCGATCACGCCGAGCGCCACGAACGGCATCATGACCTTGAAGACCTGGTCCGGGTTCGTCCACCACGCCTGGACGCCACTCGGCAGGCCGGAGACGATCGAGGCGAAGATCATCAGCGAGATGCCGTTGCCGATGCCACGCTGGGTGATCAGCTCGCCCATCCACATCAGCAGCACGCAGCCGGCGGTGAGGCAGACCACGACGAGGATCACGCCGCCGGGCGTGAAGTTGTCGAATACCGGGGCGCCGGCGCTGTTGCCCTGCGAGCGGAAGAGGAACACGTAGCCGATCGCCTGCGCGGCGGCCAGACCGACGGTCAGGTAGCGCGTGTACTGCGTGATCTTCTGCTGGCCGACCTCGCCCTCCTTCTGGAGCTTCTCCAGCGACGGCGAGACGACCGTCAGCAGCTGGAGGATGATCGAGGCCGTGATGTAGGGCATGATCCCGAGCGCGAACAGCGCGATGCGGGACAGGCCGCCGCCGGTGAAGAGGTTCAGGAAGCCGAGGATGTTCGAGCCGGCGTAGTTCTCCGAGATCGCCTCGAGCGCGTCGACGTTGACGCCCGGCACCGGGATGAAGGCGCCAAGGCGGTAGAGCGCGAGCATCACTGCCGTGAACAGCAGCTTCTTCCGGATGTCTGCAACCCGGAAGGCGTTGAGGATGGTGGAGATCACGGCGCTGCTAGGACTCTACGACCTGCACCGAGCCGCCGGCGGCCTCGATCTTCTCGCGCGCGGTCCTGGAGAACGCGTGCGCGTGGACCGTGAGCTTCTTGGTCAGCTCGCCGCGGCCGAGGATCTTGACCGGCACGTCCTTGCGGGTGCCGAGGCCCGCGTTGCGCAGCGCATCGAGGTCGACCGACGCGCCGTCTGCGAACCGCGCCTCGAGGTCGTCGAGGTTGACCGGCTGCGTGTGCGTCCGGAACATCTCGAACGGCATCGACATCTTCTTGTTCGGCCCGCGCAGCTTGCGCATGCGCATGTGGATCGGGTTCTGGCCGCCCTCGAAGCGGGCGCGGCGCTTGGAGCCCGAGCGCGAGCCGTAGCCCTTATGGCCGCGGCCGGCGGTCTTGCCGGTGCCCGAGCCCTCGCCGCGGCCGACGCGCTTGCGCGGCCGGCGCGAGCCGGGAGCGGGCTGGAGGTTGTGGAGGCCGATCGGCTCTTGCTCGGGCATGGTTACCTCCGCGGGGCGTCCAGCCCCGCGATCTGATGACAACTCTCGGCCTCCGGCCTCGCGTAACGGTTCGCTCCGCTCACTTCTCCTCCACCGTGACGAGATGACGGACGGCATGGACCATGCCGCGAAGCTGCGGAGAGTCCTCGCGCTCGACCGACTTGCCGATCCCGCGCAGCCCGAGCGAGCGCAGCGTGTCACGCTGGCGCGAGTTGGTGCCGTTGGCGGACTTGACCTGCGTGATCAGCAGGCTCACGCCGACACCTCCTCGGGCTCCTCGGAGATCGTCTCGCCGCCGTTCTCGCCGCCCAGGCCGAGCACGCGATCGACGCTCAGGCCGCGCAACGCCGCGACCTCCTCGGGGCGCCGCAGGTCCTGCAGACCGGCGATCGTCGCCTTCACGAGGTTGATCGGGTTCTGCGTCCCGAGCGACTTGGAGAGGATGTCGTGGATGCCGGCCAGCTCGAGCACCGCGCGCACGCCGCCGCCGGCGATCACGCCGGTACCGGGCGAGGCGGGCTTGAGGAACACGCGGCCGGAGCCGTACACGCCGGTCGTCTGATGCGTGATGGTCGACCCGTGGCGGGGCACGCGGAAGAGGTTCTTCTTCGCGCGCTCGACGCCCTTCTGGATCGCCAGCGGCACCTCGTTCGCCTTGCCGTAGCCGACGCCGACGATGCCGTTCTCGTCGCCCACGACGACGAGCGCGGTGAACGAGAAGCGCCGGCCGCCCTTGACCACCTTGGCGACGCGGTTGATCTCGACCACGCGCTCCTGGAGGTCGAGGCCGGTGCTGGATACGGATCGATCGGGGGCTGCCATGCGTTCCTTCGAGTCTAGAAGTTCAGTCCGCCCTCGCGGGCGCCTTCGGCGAGCGCCTTCACGCGGCCGTGGTAGCGGTAGCCGCCGCGGTCGAACACCGCGGTCTCGACGCCGGCGGCCTTCGCGCGGTCCGCCAGGAGCTCGCCGGCCTTCTTGGCCTGCTCGAGCGGCTTGAGCGAGCGGAGGTCGGCTTCCGTCCAGTTGACGGCGGCCAGCGTGCGGCCGGCGTCGTCGTCGATGAGCTGGGCGAAGATGCCGCGGTTCGAGCGAAACACGCTGATGCGCGGGCGCTCGGCGCTGCCGCGGACCTTGGCGCGGACGCGGCGGCGGCGCTTGAGGCGCCGGGCTGGCGACGTGAGGACGGTCATGCGCGCTTGCCCACCTTCCGGGCGACGTACTCGCCCTCGTAGCGGATCCCCTTGCCCTTGTAGGGCTCGGGCTTGCGCTGCTTGCGGATGATGGCGGCGATCTCGCCGACCTGCTGCTTGCTGTTGCCCTTGACGATGATGCGAGTCGGCTGCGGCACCTCGAACTCGATGCCCTCCGGCGCCTTGATCGGCACGGGGTGCGAGTAGCCGAGCGCCAGCTCGAGGTCGCGCCCCTTGAGCTGGGCGCGGTAGCCGACCCCCTGGATCTCCAGCGACTTGGTGAAGCCGCTCGTGACGCCCTCGACCATGTTCGCCACCAGCGAGCGCGTCAGCCCGTGCAGGGCGCGGTGCTCGGCGCGGTCGGTCGGCCGCGTGACGAGCAGCTCGTCGCCCTCCTGCTTGACCTCGATCGCGCGGTTCTTGCGCTCGGCCAGATCGCCGCGCGGACCGGCCACGCGGACGACCTCCGGCTCGATCGTGACGGTCACGCCGGTGGGGACGGGGATGGGCTTCTTACCGATACGGCTCATTACCAGACCTCGGCCACGACCTCGCCGCCCACGCCTGCGCGGCGCGCGTCGTGTCCGGTCATCACGCCCTGGGAGGTCGACATGATGGTGGTGCCCATGCCGCCCAGGACCTTCGGGATGTGCTTTGCGTCGACGTACGTCCGCTGCCCGGGACGGGACACCCGCCGCAGGCCGGAGATGACGGACGTGCGGTCGTCAGTGTACTTGAGGCGCACGAGGATCTTCTCCCCTGCGGAGCCCTCGACACCCGGCGCCGTGTCGTAGCCGGCGATGTAGCCCTGCTCGAGCAGGATCCGCGCCATCTCGCGCTTCAGGCCGCTGGCGGGGATCTCGACCTCCTCGTGGGCGGCCATGATCCCGTTGCGGATGCGCGTCAGGAAGTCGGCGATGGGATCGGTCATCGACATGCGATCACCAGCTCGACTTCGTCATGCCGGGGATGTAGCCGTTGTGCGCGAGCTCGCGCAGGCACACGCGGCAGAGTCCGAACTTGCGGTAGACGGCGCGCGGTCGCCCGCAGCGCCGGCAGCGCGAGTGGGCCCGCGTCTTGTACTTCGGCGGGCGCGACTGGCGCACGATCTTGGACTTCTTGGCCATGGTCTCCTGAAGGGTTAGCTCGGCAGGGGCGTCCGGCCCTGCCCGTTGATCTCGTAGGACTTCATCCGGCCGTCCTTCATGCTGCCGCGGGCTCTTGGTCGAGGGTCTCGTAGGCGCCCGGACGCCCGTCACGAGCGAAGGGCATGCCCAGCGCGTCGAGCAGCGCGAACGCCTCGGCGTCTGTGGCGGCGGATGTCGTGATGGTGATGTCGAGCCCGCGGACCTGGTCGATCGCGTCGTAGTCGATCTCCGGGAAGATGACCTGCTCGCGGATGCCCATCGAGTAGTTGCCGCGCCCGTCGAACGAGCGCGGGTTGAGCCCCCGGAAGTCGCGCAGGCGCGGGAGGGCGATCGAGGTCAGGCGGTCGAGGAACTCGTACGCGCGCGCGTCGCGCAGGGTCACGGACAGGCCGACCGGCATGCCCTCGCGCAGCTTGAACGCGGCCACCGACTTGCGCGCGCGGCGGATGTTCGGCTTCTGGCCGGCGATCGTCGCGAGCTGGTCCTGCGCGGCCTCCAGCATCTTCGAGTCCTGCTTGGCCTCGCCGACGCCCATGTTCAGGGTGACCTTCTCGAGCTTCGGGGCCTGCATGACCGAGCTGTAGCCGAACTTGCGCACCAGCGCGGGCCGGATCTTGTCGTTGTAGCGGTCCTTGAGTCGTGCCATGTCAGTCCAGCTCCGTGCCGGTGCGGCGGGACACGCGCCTGCGACGGCCTTCGTTGTCGCTCGTGATGCCGATCCGCGTCGGCTTGTGGTCCTTGGGGTCGGCGATCGCCACGTTGGAGACGTGGATCGGACCCTCCTTCTCGATCACCCCGACCGGCATGTTGGGACGGCCCGGGAGCGGGCGCTGATGGCGCTTGATCATGTTCAGGCCCTCGACGTACACGCGGTCCCGCTTGGGATCGGTGCGCATGACCTTGCCGGTCTTGCCCTTGTCCTTGCCGGCGATGACGATCACCGTGTCGTCGGTGCGGATGCGCATGCTCAGAGCACCTCCGGGGCGAGCGAGACGATCTTCATGAACCCGCCGTCGCGCAGCTCGCGGGCCACCGGCCCGAAGATGCGCGTGCCGCGCGGGTTGTTCTGCGCGTCGATGATCACCGCGGCGTTCTCGTCGAAGGCGATGTAGGTGCCGTCGTCGCGCCCGAACTCCTTGCGCGTGCGCACGACGACCGCCTTGACGACCTCGCCCTTCTTGACCGACCCCTGCGGGTTGGCCACCTTGACGGTCGCGGTGATGATGTCGCCGACACCGGCATAGCGGCGGCGCGAGCCGCCCATCACGCGGATGCAGAGGATCTCGCGCGCGCCGGTGTTGTCGGCGACCTTGAGCCGGGTCTCGTTCTGGATCACTTGGCCCGCTCCACGACTTCGACCAGCCGCCAGCGCTTCGAGCGCGACATCGGGCGGCACTCCTGGACGCGCACGGTGTCGCCCTCGTGGGCGTCGTTGCGCTCGTCGTGCGCGTAGAGCTTGACGGTCGACCGCATGATCTTGTGGTAGCGCTTGTGGCGCCGGACCATGTCGATCGCGACCGTGATCGTCTTCTCGCCCTTCTCTGAGACGACGACGCCCTGGCGCACCTTGGCCTTGCCCGGACCGTGCTCGGGCGCGTGGTCGCGCTCGCGCACCGGCTCGGCCGTGCGCGCCTCGACCTTCTTGGCCTTGACCTTCGCCCGGTAGGCGCGGCGCTGCTTGGCCAGCGCGGCACGGCGCTCACGGCGCTCGGCGTCGCGCTCCTCGGGCGTGCGCGGCTTGCGGCGGCCGGCGGCGGCACGCCGCTCGGCGCGCCTGGCCTCGAGCTTGTCGCGGCGGTTCGGGCCGCTCTTGGCCGCGGCCTTCGGCTTCGCGGCGGGCTCGTCGCCCGCGGCCTCGGCCGGCGCCTCAGCGGGAGCCTCGTCGGCCGCAGCCTCGGGGGCAGCCTCCTCGGCGGAGGCCGCGTCACCAGCGTCGGCGCCCTCGCCGGCGGTTGCGCCGGCGGCCTCGGCCGACACCGCGTCAGCAGCGTCGGCGCCCTCGCCGGCGGTGTCGGTGGTCTCTTCGTTCTTCTCAGCCATCGTCGGCCTCGTCTGCCTTCGTCTCTGGAGCTCGGGTCTTCACGGTCAGGTCGACGCCGCGCTGGCGCGCGATCGTCAGCGCCCGCGCGAGCTCGCGCTTGACGCCGCGCAGCCGCGCGGTGTTGTCGAGCTCGCCGGTCGCATGCTGCATACGCAGGCCGAACAGGTCGCGCCGCGTCGTCACGATGTGGTCGCGCAGGGCGCCGTCGCCCATGTCGCGGAGGTCGGCGGAACGCATCAGTGGCCGTCCTCGCGCATCACGAACTTGGTCTTCACCGGAAGCTTGTGGCCGGCCAGGCGCATCGCCTCGCGGGCGAGCGGCTCCGGCACGCCGGACAGCTCGAACATCACGCGCCCGGGCTTGACGACGGCGACCCAGCCCTCGGGGTTGCCCTTGCCGGAGCCCATGCGGGTCTCGGCGGGCTTCTTCGTGTAGGGCTTGTCCGGGAACACGTTGATCCAGACCTTGCCGCCGCGCTTGATCTTGCGCGTCATGGCGATACGCGCGGCCTCGATCTGGCGGTTGGTGAGCCATCCGTTCTCGAGCGCCTTGAGCCCGTACTGGCCGAACTCGACGGTCTGCTGACCGCGCGAGAAGCCGGCCCGGCGCCCTCGGTGCTGCTTTCGGAACTTGACTCGCTTCGGGGAGAGCATCAGCGGCTGATCCCTCCGCTCAGGTCCGGCCGCTGGCCGCCGCGGCCACCGCCGCCGCGCCCGCCGCCGCCGCCGCCGCGGCCACCGCCGCCACGGCCGCCGCCGCCGCCGCCGAAGCCGCCGCCCTGGCCGCCGCGGCCACCGCCGCCCTGGCCGCCACGGCCACCGCGGCCACCGCCGCGGCCGTCGCCGCGCCCGCGGCCGTCACGGCCGCCGCGCCCACGCCGGCGATCGTCGCCACCGTCGTCGCCGCGCCCGGGCGGCTCCTCGAGCGAGGTCAGATCCTGGCCGGTGTAGCCGGCGGGCATGATCTCGCCCTTGTTGATCCAGCACTTGACGCCGATGCGGCCGAACGTCGTGCGGGCCTCGTAGAAGCCGTAGTCGATGTCCGCGCGCAGCGTGTGCAGCGGGACGCGACCGTCCGAGTAGGACTCGGAGCGCGCCATCTCGGCGCCGCCCAGGCGGCCGCCGACCTGGATCTTGCAGCCCTTGGCGCCCGAGCGCATGGCGCTCGTCAGGGCGCGCTTCATCGCGCGCCGGAAGGCGACGCGGTTCTGGAGCTGCTCGGCGATCGACTGCGCGACGAGCTTGGCGTCCAGCTCCGGGCGCTTGATCTCGAGGATGTTGACCTTGATGGCCTTGCCCGTGAGCTTGTGCAGGTCGCGCCGCAGGGCGTCGACCTCCGAACCGGACTTGCCGATCACGATGCCCGGCCGCGCGGTGTGGATGTTGACCTCCACCTCGGCGGCGTCCTTGCGGATCGTGATGTCCGACAGGCCGGCGTGCGCGAGCTTGTTCGTGATGTGGTCCCGGATCCGGACGTCCTCGATCAGGAAGTCGGAGAAGTTCTTCTCGGAGAACCAGTTCGACTTCCAGTCGTGGATGTACCCCACGCGCATGGCCTCGGGATGAACCTTCTGACCCATGCGTTCAGTTCTCCTTCGGGGTGAGCGTGATCGTCAGGTGCGAGGTGCGCTTGCGGATGCGCGTCGCGCGCCCCATGGCGCGCGGCCGGTAGCGCTTGAGCGTCGGCCCCTCGTCGGCGTGGACGGCGGCGATCTTGAGGTCCTCGCCGACCAGCTCGTGGTTGTGCTCGGCGTTGGCGACCGCCGACTCCAGCAGCTTGATCCACGCCTTGGCCGCGGCGCGCGGCGTGAAGGCCAGGATGGCGCGAGCCTCGGCAACGTCCTTGCCGCGGATGTGGTCGCACACCAGTCGCGCCTTGCGGGCCGAGGTGCGCACGTACTTGGCCTGCGCGCGCACGAGCACGCCGGGCTCGGCGGCCTCGCGGCGGCGACGGCCCGGCTTGCCCTTGGCCTTCGCCTTGGGCTTGGCCTTCGGCTCGTCCTCGGGCGCCTCCGCCTTCTCGTCTTCGGGGGCCTCCGCCTGCGGCTCGTCCTCGGGGGCCTCAGCCTGCGGCTCGTCGTCGGGGGCCTCCGCCTCCGGCTCGTCGTCGGGGGCCTCCGCCTTCGGCTCGTCGTCGGGGGCCTCCGCCGCCGGCTCCTCGGGGGCCTCGCTCCGCCTCCGGCTCCTCGGCAGCCGCCTCGGCCTCGGGCGCCTTCTTGGCGGGCTTGGCCTTCGCCTTGGGCTTGGACTTCGCCTTGGCCTTCGGCTTCGCCTTGGCCTCCTCGGCCGTCTCCTCGACGGCCTCGGTGTCCTTGGGATCCTTGTCGGGCGTCATCGCACCCTGCCCTTGGAGTCATGCCCGCGGTAGGTGCGGGTCGGCGCGAACTCGCCGAGCTTGTGGCCGACCATCGACTCCGACACGAACACGGGCACGTGCTTGCGGCCGTCGTGGACGGCGATGGTGTGGCCCACCATCTCGGGGAAGATCGTCGACGTCCGCGACCAGGTGCGGATCATCTGCTTCGAGCTCGAGGAGTTCATGGACTCGATGCGCTGCATCAGGCGCTCCTCGACCCACGGCCCCTTCTTCGAGGAACGGCTCATCAGCGGCCACCCTTCTTGCCGCGGCGACGGCCGCGGACGATGTATCGGTCGGACTGCTTGCCCTTCTTGCGGGTGCGGTAGCCGATCGTCGGCACGCCCCAGGGCGTCTGCGGATGGTTGCCCAGCGGCGTGGCGCCCTCGCCGCCGCCGTGCGGGTGGTCGACCGGGTTCATGGCGGTGCCGCGCGTCTGCGGGCGCACGCCCATGTGGCGCTTGCGGCCCGCCTTGCCGATCGTGACGTTCTGGTGGTCGGCGTTGCCGACGACGCCGACGGTGGCGCGGCAGCTCGCCATCACCATGCGCATCTCGCCGGACGGCAGGCGCAGCGTCGCCATGCCTCCCTCCTTGGCCATCAGCTGGACGCCCGCGCCGGCCGAGCGGCCGAGCTGGCCGCCGCGGCCCGGCTGCAGCTCCACGTTGTGGACCACGGTGCCGACCGGCATCAGCGAGAGCGGCATCGCGTTGCCGACCGTGATGTCGGAGCCCGCGCCCGACTGCACGGTCATGCCGACGCGCAGGCGGTTGGGCGCAAGGATGTAGCTCTTCTCGCCGTCGGCGTAGTGCAGCAGCGCGATGTAGGCCGACCGGTTGGGGTCGTACTCGATCGCGGCGACCTTCGCCGGCACGCCGTCCTTGCGCGAGCGCTTGAAGTCGATCTTGCGGTACAGGCGCTTGGCGCCGCCGCCGCGGTGGCGCGCGGTCTTGCGGCCGTTGGCGTTGCGACCGCCGGACTTCTTGAGGCCCTCGACGAGGGTCTTCTCGGGCTCGGTCTTCGTGAGCTCCGAGAAGTCGGGATACGTGACGAAGCGCCGGCCGGGCGAGGTGGGCTTGGGCTTGCGGATCGGCATGGCCTAGAGCTCCGCCTCCAGGCCCTGGAAGACCGGGATCGTGTCGCCCTCGCGCAGCTGCACGACGGCCTTCTTCCAGGAGCGCGTGCGCCCGGAGGTGTAGCCGCGCCGCTTGGGCTTGGACGGCACCGCCGAGGTGCGGACGTCGAGCACCACGACGCCGAACAACTCCTGGATCGCCTGCTTGATCTGGGTCTTGTGCGCGTCGGGGTGGACACGGAACGTGTACTTGCCGACCGTCGCCAGCGCGTAGGACTTCTCGGAGACGACGGGGCGGATGATCACCTGGGAGTGGTCCATTACGCAGCGACCTCCTTCGCCTTCCGGGCCCGCGCGGTCACGGACTCGAGCGCGGCCTCGCTGAACACCACGCTGGCGGCGCCGACGAGGTCGGCCACGCCGCAGTCGTCGGCCACGAGCACGTTCACGCCGGCGAGGTTGCGGAACGACTTGAAGGCCGCCGCCTCGGACGGGTGGGTGGGGTCCAATACGACCAGGACGGAGCCGCCGCGGCGGTCGGCGAGCAGCTCGGCGCCCTGCTTCGTCGACGGGGCGTCGAAGTCGCCGGCTTCGAGCCCGAAGACCGAGCCGCGGTCGGCGTGGATCGAGAGCGCGCAGCGCAGCGCGGCGCGGCGGGCCTTGCGGTTGACCTTGACCGTGTAGTGGCGCGGCGTCGGCCCGAAGACGACGCCGCCGCCGGCGAAGTGCGGCGCGCGGATCGAGCCCTGGCGGGCGCGGCCGGTGCCCTTCTGGCGCCACGGCTTGGAGCCGCCGCCGCGCACCATCGAGCGGCTGAGCGTGCTGTGCGTGCCACGCCGGCGCGCCGCGAGCTCGGCCACCACGACCTCGTGCACGAGCGGGCCGTTGAACTCGGCGCCGAAGACGTCGGCGTCGAGCGTGAGCTTCTTGGTGGAGCCCAGGATCGGCGCGTCAGGCATCGGTGCGCACCTCCACGGTGCCGCCCTTGGGGCCCGGCACGGAGCCGCGGATCAGCATCAGGTTCTGGTCGGGGATCAGCTCGACGATCGTCAGCCCCTTCTGGGTGACGCGCTTGCCGCCCATGCGGCCCGGGCCCTTGATGCCCTTGAACACGCGCGAGGGCGTCGCCGAGGCGCCGATCGAGCCCGGCGCGCGCACGTTGTGCGAGCCGTGCGACTTCGGGCCGGCGTGGAAGTTGTGGCGCTTGATCGTGCCCGCGAAGCCCTTGCCCTTGCCGACGCCGGCGACCTTGACGCGCTGGCCGACCTCGAAGCTGGAGACCGTCACCGTGTCGCCCATCGTGAGCTCGCCGACCTCGTCGCGGAACTCGACGAGCGTGCGCAGCGGCGGCGCGTCGACCTTCTTGAGGTGCCCGAGCTCGGGCTTGGTCAGGGCCTTCTCGCGCACGGCGCCGAAGCCGAGCTGGACGGCCTCGTAGCCGTCGGCCTCGTGCGTGCGGATCCCGGTCACCGGACAGGGGCCGGCCTCGAGCACGGTCACGCGCTCGACACGCCCCTCTTCGGTGAAGCGCTGGGTCATGCCCAGCTTCTTGGCAAGGATGGCTGGCATTGGTTATCCGAAGGCGAGCCGGATCTCGATGTCGACGCCGGCGGGCAGGTGATCGAGCCGCTGCAGCGAGTCGACGGTCTTGGGGGTGGGCTGATGGATGTCGATGAGCCGCTTGTGCGTGCGGATCTCGAAGTGCTCCTGAGCGTCCTTGTCCTTGAACGGCGACTTGATCACCGCGTAGACGTTCTTCTCGGTCGGGAGCGGCACGGGTCCGGACACGGTCGCGCCCGTCCGCGTGGCGGTCTCCACGATCTCCTTCGCGGCCGTCTCGATGGCCGACGAGTCGTAGGCCTTGAGGCGGATGCGGATCTTGTTCTGGGCTACAGCGGCCACTGAATCTCTGTTCTGTCCGGTGCTTGGTGTGTGCTGTTTCTTGGGGTTCTGCGCGCACTGAGGGCGAGCCCCGGGCAATCGGGGCCCGCCCCCTGGGTCGTATCTGTCGACTTCGCGCAAGCGGGCTGAGCGCCCGCCGGTCCTACTTGGTGATCTCGGTGACGACGCCCGAGCCGACCGTGCGGCCGCCCTCGCGGATCGCGAAGCGCAGACCGGCGTCCATGGCGATGGGCTGGATCAGCTCGACCTCCATCTGGATGTTGTCGCCCGGCATGACCATCTCCGTGCCCTCGGGCAGGTTGGCGACGCCGGTCACATCCGTGGTCCGGAAGTAGAACTGGGGCCGGTACCCGTTGAAGAACGGGGTGTGGCGGCCGCCCTCCTCCTTCTTGAGGACGTACACCTCGGCCTTGAACTTGGTGTGGGGCGTGATCGACCCCGGCTTGCAGAGCACCTGGCCGCGCTCGATCTCCTCGCGCTTGATGCCGCGCAGGAGGCAACCGACGTTGTCGCCGGCCTGGCCCTCGTCGAGGATCTTGCGGAACATCTCCACGCCGGTGACCACGGTGCTGGAGGTCTGGGTGTGGATGCCGACGATCTCGACCGTGTCGCCCGTGTTGACGATGCCCTGCTCGATGCGGCCGGTCGCGACGGTGCCGCGGCCGGTGATCGAGAAGACGTCCTCGACCGGCATCAGGAACGGCTTGTCGAGGTCGCGCTCGGGCTCCGGGATGTAGGTGTCGAGCTGCTCGGCGAGCTCGACGATCTTGTTGACGTGCTCCGCGTCGCCCTCGAGCGCCTTGAGGGCCGAGCCGGTGACGAACGGGATGTCGTCGCCCGGGAACTCGTACTCCGACAGCAGCTCGCGGACCTCGACCTCGACGAGCTCGAGCAGCTCGTCGTCGTCGACCATGTCGGCCTTGTTGAGGAACACGACGATGTACGGCACGCCGACCTGGCGGGCGAGCAGGATGTGCTCGCGCGTCTGCGGCATCGGGCCGTCCGCCGCCGAGACCACGAGGATCGCGCCGTCCATCTGCGCGGCGCCCGTGATCATGTTCTTGACGTAGTCCGCGTGGCCGGGGCAGTCGACGTGGGCGTAGTGGCGGTTGTCGGTCTCGTACTCGACGTGAGAAGTCGCGATCGTGATGCCGCGCGCCTTCTCCTCCGGCGCGTTGTCGATCTCGTCGAAGGAGCGGGCCTGCCCGCCGTACTTCTCGGAGAGCACCTTGGTGATCGCCGCCGTCAGCGTCGTCTTGCCATGGTCGATGTGACCGATGGTGCCGACATTGACATGCGGCTTGTCCCGCTCGAACTTCTCCTTCGCCACTTTGCTAAGTCCTCTCTAAGTCTCGCTGGAAATCTTGAACGTAGGCGAACCCGTGCAGACTACCGCGTTCACGCGGGAACCGGCTCACCGGTGCGCGCCTCGACCACCTTCTCGGCGATGTTCGGCGGCACCTCTTCGTACTTGTCGAACTGCATGGTGTAGGTGGCCCGTCCCTGGCTCATGGACCGCACGTCCGTCGCGTAGCCGAACATCTCGCTGAGCGGCACATGGGCGGTCACCACCTGCGCGTTGCCGCGCGGCTCCATCCCGTGTACGCGGCCGCGCCGGCGGTTGAGATCGCCGATCACGTCGCCCATGTACTCCTCGGGCGTGACGACCTCGACGGCGAACACCGGCTCGAGCAGGACCGGCTTGGCGCGCTTGGCCGCCTCCTGGAAGGCCAGCGACCCGGCGACCTTGAAGGCGATCTCCGAGGAGTCCGTGTCGTGGTACTTGCCGTCCACCAGCGTCACGCGCACGTCGACCACGGGGAAGCCGGCGCGGACGCCGTTCTCGAGCGCCTCCTCGACGCCCTTCTCGACGGCCGGGATGAACTCGGTCGGGATCGAGCCGCCGCGGATCTTGTTGACGAAGTCGAAGCCCTCGCCGGGCGCCGGCTCGAGGTTGATGTAGACGATGCCGTACTGGCCCGAGCCGCCGGTCTGGCGCACGAAGCGGCCCTCGATCTTCTCGGCGGTGCCGCGCACGGTCTCGCGGTAGGAGACCTGCGGGCGGCCGACGTTGGCGTCGACCCTGTACTCGCGCAGCATGCGGTCGACCAGCACCTCGAGGTGCAGCTCGCCCATCCCGGAGATCTCGGTCTGGCCGGTCTCCTCGTTGGTGCGCACCTGGAAGGTCGGGTCCTCCTCGGCGAGGCGGCCGAGCGCGACCGACATCTTCTCCTGGTCGCTCTTGGTCTTCGGCTCGATGGCCACGGAGATCACCGGGTCGTCGAACTCGATCGCCTCGAGCCGGATCGGCTTGTCGGGCGCGGCGAGCGTGTCGCCGGTCACGACCTGCTTGATGCCGACGGCCGCGGCGATGTCGCCGGCGTAGACCTCCTGGACGTCCTCGCGGTCGTTGGCGTGCATCATCAGGATGCGCCCGATCCGCTCGGTGCGGCCGGTGCTGACGTTGAGCACGCGCGACCCGGCCTCGAGCTTGCCCGAGTACACGCGGAAGTAGGTGAGCTTGCCGACGTAGGGGTCGGCCATGATCTTGAAGGCGAGCGCTGAGAACGGCTCGTCGTCGGCCGCGTGGCGCACGGCCTCGCGGTCCTCGTCCTCGCCCTTGACCGGCTCGTGGCCCGTGACGGGCGGCACGTCGAGCGGCGAGGGCAGGAAGTCGATCACCGCATCGAGCAGCGGCTGCACGCCCTTGTTCTTGAAGGACGAGCCGCACAGCACCGGCGTCATCTTGATGTGGAGCGTCGCCTTGCGGATGGCGGCGACGAGGCGATCAGTCGGGATCTCCTGCTCCTCGAGGATCAGCTCGACGAGCTCGTCGTCGTAGTGCGAGACCTCCTCGAGCAGGTGCTCGCGCGCGGCGGCGGCCTCGTCGGCGAGGTCGGCGGGGATGTCCTCGATCGAGACGTCCTTGCCGAGCTCGTCCTTGTAGATGATCGCCTTCATGTTGATGAGGTCGATGATTCCCCGGAAGTCGGCCTCGGCGCCGATCGGGAGCTGGACGGGCACCGGGTGCGCGCCCAGGCGGTCGATCATCGTCTGCACGCCCTGCTCGAAGTCCGCGCCGATGCGGTCCATCTTGTTGATGTAGGCGATGCGCGGGACGTGGTACTTGTCGGCCTGGCGCCAGACCGTCTCGGACTGCGGCTCGACGCCGGCGACGGAGTCGAACAGCGCGATCGCGCCGTCGAGCACGCGCAGCGAGCGCTCGACCTCGACGGTGAAGTCGACGTGGCCCGGCGTGTCGATGATGTTGATCCGGTGGTCGGCCCACTCGCAGGTGGTCGCGGCCGACGTGATCGTGATGCCGCGCTCCTGCTCCTGCTCCATCCAGTCCATCGTCGCGGCGCCCTCGTGGACCTCGCCCATCTTGTGGGAGCGACCGGTGTAGTACAGGACGCGCTCGGTCGTCGTCGTCTTGCCCGCGTCGATGTGGGCCATGATCCCGATGTTGCGGGTCTTCTCGAGGCTGAACTTGCGCGGCATGGGTTTCTTTCGTCGTCTGCGGCTTCTTCGCGGTGCTCGTCGGGTGGGCCTAATCAGGCCAAAAAAACGGGCCCTTTCGGGCCCAGGTGCTTCACACAGAGGTCGGCCCGGAGATGTGGGCTATGTCTCTCGGCTCTCCATGTGAAGGTTCCTGACCCGTTGAGGCTTGCCACGGCAGCTCGTACTTCAGCCCCGCGGCGGCCACTGAGAATAGCATCCGGCTGGTGGCCCGCTACGCCCCCCTCGTGCCCCTCGTGGCGGGCGCCGTACTGCTCATCGTCGCGGAGTTCGTGACGGTCCGCGAGATCATCGCGGTGACCGTGGTTCCGCCCGGGGGGACCGAGACGGGCGGCGGCCTGCACGGCTACGCGCTCGGCCTGATCGGGGTCGCGGTCCTGGTGATGTCGTACGGCGCGGTGGTGCGTGGCGCGCGGCCCGCCGCGGTCGCGCTGCTGGTGCTGGCGCTGGCCGCCTGCGCGATCGTGCTGTTCGTCGACCTGCCGGTGCTCGACGACGAGGGGCTGATCGGCCTCACCTACGAGCTCGCCGAGGCGCGGCCGGCGACCGGCTTCTACCTCGAGAGCCTGGGCGCGGCGCTGGTGCTGGTGGGCGCGATCGCCGCGCTCGTGCTGACGCCACGGGTAACCCCGGCGCCCCGCGCCGCGCACTACCTAGAAGGATGCCGTCCGACGCCGACCTCGTCCGCCGCGCCCGCGGCGGCGACCGTGACGCCTTCGCGGCGCTGGTGGAGCGCCACCACGCCACGCTGGTGCGTTGCTGCCGCCGGCTGGTCGGCGACTCGGCGCCCGATGCTGCCCAGGACGCGGTCGTCACCGCGATGCTCTCGCTCGGCCGGCTGCGGGACGACGACCGCTTCGGCGCGTGGCTGCTCGGCATCGGACTCAACGTCTGCCGCGCTCTGCACGGGGCCGACCCCCGGCCGACATCGTCGCGGAGCGCGAGTTGGCCGGCCGTGTGCGGGCCGCGATCGCCGCGCTTCCGAAGGGTCAGCGCGAGGCGGTGACGCTGTACTACCTCGCCGGGCTCACGCAGGCCGAGGCGGCGGCGCACCTGGGCATCGCGCCGGGCGCGGTCAAGACCCGACTGCACAAGGCGCGCGCGTCGCTGCGCACGCGGCTGGAACCGCTCAGAAGGGAGCGTGCCATGCAGGTGCCGATGCTCGTCACGGACGTCCGCCGTGCCGGCGACAAGCATGTCCTCATGCTCGCCGGGGACGACCGCGAGCTGAAGATCTGGGTCGGCGCCGCCGGAGGCGCTCGCGATCGCCGCGCTGCTCGAGGACGTCGAGCTCCCGCGGCCGATGACCCACCACCTGACCGCCGCGCTGCTCACCGCATCCGGGTCGGCGGTCCGCGAGGTCCGCATCACCCGGCTCGCCGAGACCATCTTCTACGCCGAGGTCGTGTTGACCGACGGGACCGCGGTCGACGCACGGCCGAGCGACGCGATCGCGCTCGCGCTCGTCGCAGATGCGCCGCTGCTCGTCGACGCCGCCGTGCTCGAGGAGGCGGCGAAGCCGGATCCCGAGTGGGCGCGCGAGCACGAGGCCGCTGACGCGGCGACCGATGACCGCCGTGTCCTGGCGGACGAGGCCCGCCGGCGCGTCAGTCGACCGTGAGGACGAGCTTGCCGCGCACGTGACCTTGCTCGATCCGCTCGTGCGCCTCGGCGGCGCGATCGAGCGGGAAGGTCTCCTCGACGTGTGGGCGCAGGCTGCCCTCGGCGATGAGCGGCGTGATGTGCTCGCCCAGGTCGTAGCCGCTCGGGCGCACGAAGATGTAGCTGACCTCGTGGTGGCCGTCGCGAGGCTCGGGCGGCGGCTGGGCGACCGAGACCAGCCGACCGCCGGGGCGCAGTGCGGCGAACGCCTGCTCGCGGACGTCGCCGCCGAAGAGATCGAACGCCGCGTCGGTGCCCGAGTCGGCGAGCAGGTCGCGCACGCGTGCCGGCAGGTCCTCGCTCGCGTAGTCCAGCGGCTCGGCCCCGAGCTCGCGCAGGAAGTCGTGGTTGCCCTTGGAGGCGGTGGCGACCACGCGCGCGCCGCGCGCCACGGCGAGCTGGATCGCCAGGTGCCCGACGCCGCCGGCGCCGCCGCTGAGGAACAGCGTCTCGCCGCCGCGGAGGCCGAGCGCCTCCAGCGACTGGTGCGCGGTGAGGGAGGACAGCGGCATCGCCGCGGCCTCCTCGAACGAGAGCTCTGGCGGCATGTGCGCGAAGAAGCCCTCGGGCGCGGTCGCGTAGTCGGCGTAGGTGCCGTACTCGAGGTGATGGCGGCGGATGTAGCCGTAGACCTGGTCGCCGGGCTTGAACCACGTGACCGCGGCACCCGTCTGCTCGACGACGCCGGCGACGTCCCAGCCGATGATGACCGGGAAGTGGAACGGCAGCTTCTGCGCCATGTAGCCGCCGCGGATCTTGGCGTCGACCGGGTTGACGCCGGCCGCCTTCACCCGCACGAGCACCCCGTCGGGCGCGCACGGCGGCGGATCCAGCTCGATCAGCTCGAGCTTGTCCCGCCCACCCCACTCCCGTACCGCAATCGCACGCACAACGGAAACCTATCCCGCCGAGGCCGCGGAGAAACGGCCCTCATCCAAACCGCTGGTCAGCGAGGCGCGGATCGTCGTTCCTGGCAAGGACGCAGGGGGTGGGATAGGGCGTCAGCCCAGACCACCCCCGAGGACACAGCCAGGGGCGACGAGACGCCCCTCGCTACCAGCGGTAGTGGGCGAAAGCCTTGTTGGCCTGCGCCATGCGGAAGATGTCGTCCTTGCGCTTGTACGCGCCGCCCTGCTGGGACTGCGCGTCGAGCAACTCCATGGCGAGCCGCTGCGCCATCGACTTCTCGCGCCGGTTGCGGGCGAACTCGATGAGCCAGCGGACGGCCAGCGTGCGGGCACGCGGCGCCGGAACCTCGACGGGCACCTGGTAGGTGGCGCCGCCGACGCGGCGGGACCGGACCTCGAGCACGGGCGTGAGCGCCTTGATCGACGTCTCGAGCGCCTCGACGGGCTCCTTGCCCGTACGCTCGGCCAGGATGGCCAGCGCGTCATAGACGATCCGCTCGGCCTTGGACTTCTTGCCGTCCTGCATCACGCGGTTGACGACCTGCGAGACGAGCTTGGAGCGGTGGACCGGGTCCGGCTCCACCGGCCGCTTCGTGGCGGCTGCGCGGCGCGGCATCGCTACTTCGCCTTCACGCCGTACTGGGACCGCGCCTTCTTGCGGTCCGACACCCCGGCGGCGTCCAGCGTGCCGCGGATGACCTTGTAGCGCACGCCCGGCAGATCCTTGACGCGGCCCCCGCGGACGAGCACGACGGAGTGCTCCTGAAGGTTGTGGCCCTCGCCCGGGATGTAGGTCGTGACCTCCATCTGGTTCGTGAGCCGCACACGGGCCACCTTGCGCAGCGCCGAGTTCGGCTTCTTCGGCGTCGTCGTGTACACGCGCGTGCACACGCCGCGTCGCTGCGGAGCGGCCACCTTCTTCTTGCGGCCCTTGCCGGACTTCAGGCCCGGCGTGGCCAGCTTCTTCGTCTTCGGGTTCCGGCCCTTCCGGACCAGCTGGGAGGTCGTCGGCATACGGCGCGAAAGGGTAGCAGTGGCTAGGCGGGCGCCCGCTCGCCCAGCGCCTCGAACAGCTCGGCGAACGGCTGGCCCGTGGCCTCGGCCACCGGCCGGTAGGTCACCTTGCCGTCGACGACGTTGACGCCCTTGGCGAGCCCCGGGTTCTGGCGTGCGGCGGCGGCGACGCCCTCGTCGGCCACGTCCAGCACGTACGGCAGGGTGGCGTTCGTGAGCGCGTAGGTCGAGGTGATCGGGACCGCGCCCGGCATGTTGGCGACGCAGTAGTGGGTCACGCCGTCGACTTCGTAGGTGGGGTCGGAGTGCGTGGTCGGGCGCGAGGTCTCGAAGCAGCCGCCCTGGTCGATCGAGACGTCGACCAGCACCGCGTTGCGCTTCATCAGCTTGAGCTGGTCGCGCCGCACGACGTACGGCGCCTTGGCCCCGTGCACGAGCACGGCGCCGATCACGAGGTCGGCCTCGGGCAGCATGCGCTCGATGTCGAGCGTCGACGCGTAGCAGGTGTCGGCGCGACCGCCGAAGGCGATGTCGAGCTCGCGCAGGCGGTCGATGTTGCGGTCGTAGACGAAGACGGACGCCTCCATCCCCATCGCGATGAAGGCCGCGTTCATGCCGACCACGCCGCCGCCGATGATCATCACCTTGGCCGCGGCCACGCCGGGCACGCCGCCGAGCAGGATGCCGCGGCCGCCGAGCGGCTTCTCGAGCATGAACGCGCCCGCCTGGGTGGCGATCTTGCCGGCCACCTCGCTCATCGGCGCCAGCAGCGGGAGCCGGCCGCGCGTGTCCTCGACGGTCTCGTAGGCCACGCAGGTGGCGCCGGACTCGACCAGGCCGCGCGTGAGATCGGGGTCGGGCGCGAGGTGCAGGTAGGTGAAGAGCGTGTGGCGCGCCTCCAGCATCGCCACCTCGCCCGGCTGGGGCTCCTTGACCTTGACGATCATGTCGGCCTCGCCGAACACGGCCTCGGCGTCGGGCAGGATCCGCGCCCCCTGCGAGCGGTAGTCGTCGTCCGAGATCGCCGACCCCTCGCCCGCGCCCGCCTGGACGACGACCTCGTGGTCGTGCTCCACCAGCTCGCGCACGCCGGCCGGCGTCAGGGCGACGCGGTACTCGTCCGTCTTGATCTCGGTGGGGACGCCGACCTTCACGTGGGTTCCTCTCTTTCAGTGGCGGATCAGCTCACGGCCGCGCAGGGCCAGCCAGAAGTCGATGCGATCGCGCGCGGAGTCCAGCGAGCGGCCCGTGAGCTCCTCGACCCGCCGGATCCGGTAGCGCAGCGTGTGGCGATGACAGTACAGCTGCCGCGCGGCGCGCTCCCACTGGCCGTTGCACTCGATGAAGGCCTCGAGCGAGCGCATCAGCTCGCCGCCGTAGGCGCCCTCGCCCTCCTCGATCGGGTCGAGGATCGAGTCGCAGAACAGGCGCAGCGCCTCGTCGTCCTGGAGCGACAGCAGGAGCTGGAAGGAGCCGAGATCGCGGTAGGTGGCCAGGCCGGACGGCGCGCCGTTGGTGTCGAGCGCCCGCGCCTCGAGCGCGCAGCGCGCCTCGTGGAAGGCTCGCCGCAGGTCGCCGACGGCGACGATCCGGCCGGCGCCGGCGCCCAGATCGGAGGCGACGTCGCGCGCCACCCGCGTGCGCATGCGCTCGGCGAGCGCGAACAGCTCCTCGTCGCCGCCGTCGCGCGGCGGGGCGAGCAGAGCGCACGAGAAGCGGCCGGTGCCGGCGGCCAGGCCGGCGGGAGCCTCCTCGCGCAGGGCGCGCGCGAGCGCGTCCTCGGTCGCGGCCTTGAGGTTGCGCGGCGGCGCGAGCACGAGCGCCGCGGCGCGCTCACGCAGCCCGAACGGCTCGAGCCGGCGGGCGAGGTCGGCGCCGTCGAGGTCGCCCGACACCATGGCGGTCAGCACGTCGCCGGCGAGCCGGCGCTCGGTGTCGTCGGCCACGCGCCGGCGGAGCAGCTCGAGCGCCACGATCGTCACGGCCTGGTGCAGCGTGAGGCGGTCGAACTCGGTCAGCTGGCCGCCGTCCTTGGCCGCCAGGAGCCACGCCTGGGGCGCCGGGCCGTCGCCTACGGCGCCGCCCGACGGGCGCTCCTGCGGCGTGCGCGGCACCGGCAGGGCGAGCGCGCGGCCGGCCAGCTCGCCGCCGGGCGCGTAGCCGCGCCGGCCGCCGGCCTTGGACCGCTCGCGCAGCTCGTCGGCGAGCGCTGCGACCACCGTGTCACGCAGCGGAGCGCCGGCGGCGCGCCGGGCCAGCACGTCGCCGCGGGCGTCGAGGATGATCGCCGGGCCGCCGATCAGCGACGCGAGCGCGCCGGCCACGCCGTCGAGCCCGCGCTCGGAGAGCACGATCCGCTCGAGCCGCTCGTGCGCCGACAGGGCGCGCTGGAGGACGGCGTAATGCTCGTTGACGAGGTGGGTGAAGGCCTTCTCGGTGACGGCGATGAACGGAACCTCGTAGGGCACCTCGAAGAGCGGGAAGCCGAGCTCGTCGGCGGCCTCGAGCATCGCCTCGGGCACGGTCGGGTGGGCGAAGCCGGTGCCCAGCCCGAGGCCGGAGAGCTCGTGGCGCGCGAGGCGGGCGACGTACTCGCGCTGGGTCTCGGGATGCTCGAGCTGAAGGCCGGTGGTCAGCAGCAGCTCGCCGCCGGACAGCCACGGCGTCGGGTCGACGATCTCGGAGATGTGGACCCAGCGCACCGCGCTGTCGACGCCCGCCTCCCCGGCGACCAGCCGGACGTCGAGGTCGCGCAGGAGATCACGGAGTGCCAGCACGGTGTTACAGATCGTCGACCGTCATACGCCGGTTCGTACAAGCTAGCGGACCGCGATCAACCGGCGCAACGGCCGTCGCGGCGCACTAGCGTGCGCGGGCGTGACACTGTCCTATGACCGCCAGGGCGAAGGTCCGCCGACTGCTGCTGCTGCACGGCCTCGGCTCGTGCAAGGAGATGTGGCGCCCGCTGATCCCGCTGCTCGCCCGCGAGCGCGAGGTGGTGGCGGTGGACATGCCCGGCTTCGGCGCCTCGCCGCGCGGGCCGCGGACGGTCGAGGGGCTGGCCGAGGCGCTCGCGGAGTTCGTCGCCGGCCTGGGCCTCGAGGGCCCGCACGTGGCAGGCAACTCGCTGGGCGGCGGCGTGGCGCTGACGATGGGCGGTATGGGCGCGGCGAGCTCCGTCTGCGGGTTGTCGCCGCTGGGTTTCGTGGCGGCGCGCGAGGGGACGTACGCCCGTGCGGTGCTGGTCGCCACCCGCGTGATGGCCGAGCGCCTCGCCCCGGCGGCGCCGACGCTGGCCCGCAGCGCGGTGCTCCGCACGCTTCTGTCGGCCCACATCGCCGTCCGGCCGTGGCGGATCCCGGCCGAGGACGCCGCGCACTGGATGCGGATGTGCGCGCAGGCCACGGCATTCTGGGATCTGCTGGAGGCGGCCGACAGCTGGCGCCCGCGACCGCCGGCCTGCCCGACGACGATCGCGTGGGCCGAGCGCGACCGGCTGCTGATCTACTCGCGCCAGGCCCCGCGGGCGCGGCGCGTCATGCCCGGCGCGCGCCATGTGGTCCTGCGCGGCTGCGGGCACGTCCCGACGTGGGACGACCCCGAGCAGGTCGCGCGCGTGCTGCTGTCGGCGAGCGCCTAAGCGTACGGTGTCTGCCGCGACGCTCGATGCTTGGCAGCGTCGGCGGCGAGGCCCGGCGCCGGATGCGCTGTGTCAGCGTCAGGCGGGCTGGGCGTTCGCCTCGGCGGCGCGCATCGGCGGCGGCGTCACCAGGGCGGCGACGCAGACCAGCGTGAACGCGACGGCCTGGATGGCGATGCCCAGCGTGTCGGAGGGCATCGGATCGCCGAAGACGAGGATGCCGCCGAGGATGCAGGACACGTTGGCGGCCGTCGACGTGGCGGCGATGACCGGCACGGCCTCGCCGTCCTGGAGCGAGCGGGCCGAGGCGTAGAAGGCGATGACCGAGGCGACGATGGTGAAGCCCAGCCAGGGCGAGGTCATGATCCGCGAGCGGGCCGCCGAGGCCGGTGAGCGCCTTGATGGCGACGTCGGAGACGCCGAAGAGGACGCCGGCGGCGGCGCCGAGCATGATCCCGTGGTGGTGCTCGGGAGCGCCCATGCGCGGGCCGCTGATGAGCAGCGCGCCGATGGCGAGCATGCCGCCCTCGAAGGCGAGCATGCCGGCGAGCGAGTAGCTCGAGTGCGCGCCGGAGGAGGCGGGGAGCGTGAAGACGAGGAGCAGGAGGCCGACCGCGGTCATGGCCACGCCGACCCACTGCCGGCGGCCGACCTCGAAGCCGAACAGGCGGTCGGCCAGCACGGCGAGGATCACGACGCCGGTCGAGAGCACGGCCTGCACCACGGAGAGCGGCGCGAAGGCGAGCGCGGCGACGTGCAGCAGCCAGGCGCCGAGCGCGACGCCCATGCCGACCGCGAACCACTTCGACGCGAACAGGGACTTCACCGTCTTCAGCGGATGGCGGATGTCCACCTCCGGAGCGGCGTTCGCGCCCCGGTGCTTGTAGAGGAAGCCGAGCTGCGTGGCGACGGCGCAGGCCAGCGCCAGCAGGATCCCGATGTTCAGCGTCACGTTTGTTTCAAACCCCATTAGGTGTCCCGGCCCCCACGGCCGGCGACAACCAAGTCATCGGACTGCAAGGCCCCCGCCTTGAGTCCAAGGAAGCGGTGCAGCCTAGCGTCCGGTTTCTCAATACCGCCGAAGGATCCTTTCTTTCGGCTGTCTTCCCTACGTTCCCGGATGGGCGCGAACGCATGCAAGAGGGCCCGCCGCGGCGCTCGCCGCGGCGGACCCTTTTGCCGAACTGCAGCTACTTCTTGGACTCGTCCGAGTCGATGTCGAGATCCGACCCGATGTCGTCGAACGAACCGCCCGACGTCCCGAAGCCGGCGTTGATCTCGTCGAGCTCGGCGGTGTCGAAGGCCGGGCCGAAGCCCTGCAGGCCCTCGCCGTCCTCGAGCCCGAGCTCGGCGGCGAGGTCGTCGCCCTCGAGCAGGCCGACGTCGTCGATGCCGCGCGGCAGCACCTCGGTCGGCTCGATCTCGATCGTGCGGTAGCGCTTGAGCCCGGTGGCGGCCGGGATCAGCTTGCCGATGATCACGTTCTCCTTCAGGCCCGCCAGGCGGTCGATCTTGCCCTCGAGGGCAGCGTCGGTGAGGACCTTGGTGGTCTCCTGGAACGAGGCCGCCGAGAGGAACGAATCGGTGGCCAGGGAGGCCTTCGTGATGCCGAGGATGATCTCCTCGAACTGGGCCGGCTCGCCCTTCTTGGCCTGCACCGCCTCGTTGATCCGCCGCAGCTCGTGGCGATCCACGAACTGGCCGGGCAGCAGGTCGGTGTCGCCCTTCTGCTCGATCCGGACCTTCTTGAGCATCTGGCGGCCGATCAGCTCGATGTGCTTGTCGTTGATGTCGACGCCCTGGGACTTGTAGACCTCCTGCACCTCCTTGACGAGGTACACCTCGGTCGCCGTCCGGCCGCGTAGCGCGAGCAGCTCGTGCGGGTACAGCGAGCCCTCGTTGAGCTGCGTGCCCGGCTCGATCTTCTCGCCCTCGCCCACGTGCAGGCGCGTGCGCCGCGGGAACGTGTGGCGGTGCTCCTCGCCGGCGTCGTCGGTGATGACGACGGTGCGCGCCTTGTCCGTGTCCTCGATCGACACCACGCCGCCGACCTCGGCGATCTTCGCCAGGCCCTTCGGCTTGCGCGCCTCGAACAGCTCCACCACGCGCGGGAGGCCGTGCGTGATGTCCGCGCCGGCGACGCCGCCGGTGTGGAACGTCCGCATGGTCAGCTGCGTGCCCGGCTCGCCGATCGACTGGGCGGCGATGATGCCGACCGCGTCGCCGATCATGGCCATCTTGCCGGTGGCCAGCGAGCGGCCGTAGCAGGCCTGGCACACGCCGGTGGTGGCCTCGCACTTGAGGACGGAGCGCACCGGCACGGTGACCGAGCGGTCGTCTCCGATCGCCTCGACGGCCTCGGCCAGGTTCTCGCGCGTGACCTCGTCACCGTCGGCGATGAGGACCTTGCTGCCCTTCTTGAACGCCTTGGCCGTCACGCGGCCGATCAGCATCTCGTTGGGGTCGCCGGTCTCCTTGTACAGCGGCGCGTCGAGGTACTCCTCGGTGCCGCAGTCCTCGATCCGGATGATCACGTCCTGCGCGACGTCCACCAGGCGGCGGGTCAGGTAGCCCGAGTCCGCCGTGCGGAGCGCCGTGTCGGCGAGGCCCTTGCGGGCGCCGTGCGTGGAGGTGAAGTACTCGATCACGTCGAGGCCCTCCATGAAGTTCGCCTTCACGGGCCGCTCGATGATCTCGCCCTTCGGGTTGGCCATCAGGCCGCGCATGCCGGCCAGCTGGCGGATCTGCTTGAACGATCCGCGGGCGCCCGAGTTGGCCATCATGTAGATCGAGTTGAGCTGGTCGGCGCCCTCGATGTTCTCGATCATGGCGTCGGCCACCTCCTCGGTGGCCGCGTTCCACTTGTCCGTGACCGCGAGGTGGCGCTCCTCCTGCGTGATGAGCCCCTCCTCGTAGTTGTCCTGGATCGCGCGGACCTCCTTCTCGTACTTCGCGAGGATCTCCGCCTTCGAGGGCGGCACGAGGACGTCGTTCTTGGAGATCGTCACGCCCGCCTGCGTGGCGTAGTGGAACCCGAGGTCCTTGAAGGCGTCGAGCACCAGCGCGATGGCCGGGGCGCCGAACGTCTGGATCAGCTCGTCCACGAACCCGGTGACGTCGCGCTTCTTCAGCGTCTTGTTGATGAAGCGGTAGCTCTCGCGGTCGAACTCCTCGCCGAGGGCCTCCTCCAGCGCCCGCTCGATGCGGTCGTTGAAGATGATCCGGCCGACGGTGGTGAGCACGTGCCCGCCCTTGCGGCCCGGCGCGCGGAACTCCGCCAGGTCGTGCAGCTGGACCATGCCGTGCTCGTAGGAGAGCTCCGCCTCCTGCGCCGTCCGGAACACGTGCGGCTTGACCTTCTCGCGGTTCATGGCCTCGAGGTCCGCCTCGTCCGGCCCGTACGAGAGGTAGTACGTGCCGAGCACCATGTCCTGGGTCGGGGTCGCCAGCGGCGAGCCGTGGGCCGGGGACAGGATGTTGTTCGAGGAGAGCATCAGCACGCGCGCCTCGGCCTGGGCCTCGGCGGACAGCGGCAGGTGGACCGCCATCTGGTCGCCGTCGAAGTCCGCGTTGAACGCGTGGCAGACCAGCGGGTGGACCTGGATCGCCTTGCCCTCCACCAGCACCGGCTCGAAGGCCTGGATGCCCAGGCGGTGGAGCGTCGGCGCGCGGTTGAGGAGCACGGGGTGCTCGTGGATGACCTCCTCGAGCACGTCCCAGACCTCGGGGATCATCGAGTCGACCATCTTCTTGGCCGCCTTGATGTTCTGGACCGCCTTGCGCTCGACGAGCCGGGCCATGATGAACGGCTTGAACAGCTCGAGCGCCATCAGCTTCGGCAGCCCGCACTGGTGCAGGCGCAGTGACGGGCCGGACACGATGACCGAGCGGCCCGAGTAGTCGACGCGCTTGCCCAGCAGGTTCTGGCGGAAGCGGCCCTGCTTGCCCTTGAGCATGTCGCTCAGTGACTTGAGGGCGCGGTTGCCCGGGCCCGTGACGGGCCGGCCGCGGCGGCCGTTGTCGAACAGCGCGTCGACGGCCTCCTGCAGCATCCGCTTCTCGTTGTTGACGATGATCTCCGGCGCGCCGAGGTCGAGCAGACGCTTCAACCGGTTGTTGCGGTTGATGACGCGGCGGTAGAGGTCGTTGAGGTCCGAGGTGGCGAAGCGGCCACCGTCGAGCTGCACCATCGGGCGCAGCTCCGGCGGGATCACCGGGACGGCCTCGAGGATCATCATGTCCGGCTTGTTGGACGAGTTCAGGAAGGCCGAGACGACCTTCAGGCGCTTGACGGCGCGCTGCTGCTTCTGGCCCTTGGCGGTCTTGATCTGGTCCTCGAGCTCGGCCGCCTCGGCGTCCAGGTCGACCTGCTCGAGCAGGTCGCGGATCGACTCCGCGCCCATGCCGCCGCGGAAGTACTCGCCCCAGCCGTAGGGCGAGCCGAAGCGCTCCTTGAGCTCGCGGAACAGCGACTCGTCGTTGACGATCTCCTTCGGCCCCATGGTCTGGAAGAACTCCCAGACCTGGCGCAGGCGCTCGATCGCGTCCTCGATGTAGGCCTCGGTGTCCGCGATGTCGGACTCGAGCAGCTTGCGCATGTCCTTGAGGTGCTTCTCGCGCTCGTCGTCGTCGAGCTTCTTGACGTTGACGTCCAGGTGCTCGGCCCACAGGTGGTCGTCGTCGGAGAAGCCGGACTGCGAGCCGTTGCGCAGGTACTCCTCGCGGCGCTCGAGCGACTCGCGCAGCTCGAGCAGACGCTGCTCCTTCTCGCCCGTGTACTCCTCGATCGTCTCGTCGACCTTGGTGCGCAGCTCGTCGAGGTCGGCGGCGCGCGCGTCCTCGTCGACCCACGTCACGATCGAGGCCGCGAAGTAGAGGACCTTCTCGAGCTCCTTGGGCGCCATGTCGAGCAGGTAGCCGATCCGGCTCGGCACGCCCTTGAAGAACCAGATGTGGCTCACGGGGGCGGCCAGGTCGATGTGGCCCATGCGCTCGCGGCGCACCTTGGAGCGCGTGACCTCCACGCCGCAGCGCTCGCAGACGATGCCCTTGTAGCGGACGCGCTTGTACTTGCCGCAGTAGCACTCCCAGTCCTTGGTGGGACCGAAGATGCGCTCGCAGAAGAGGCCGTCCTTCTCGGGCTTCAGGGTGCGGTAGTTGATCGTCTCCGGCTTGGTGACCTCACCGGAGCTCCAGCTCCGGATCTGCTTCGAGGACGCCAGCCCGATCTCGATCGCGTCGAAATTGTTGATGTCGATCAATGTTCTTCCTTACTCCTCGTCGGCGGGCAGGATGTCGCCGATCGGGGCGTCCGCGTCTTCGATGTACTCCGCGTCGGTCGCGGGGGCGTCCTCGGTCATGCCGGCTTCGCCCTCCTCGACCTCTTCTTCCTCCGCCTCGTCCGCGGCCTCGTCGCCGGAGCCGTCGCTGGCGCGCACACCCGAGAGGTCGATGCCGAGCTCCTCGGCGGCGCGCAGCAGGTCGTCGTCCTCGTCGCCCATCTCGGCGCGCGTGCCCTCCTCGGAGACCACGTTGACGTCGAGCGCCAGCGACTGCATCTCCTTCAGCAGCACCTTGAACGACTCGGGGATCGACGGCTCGGCGATGTTCTCGCCCTTGACGATCGCCTCGTAGGCCTTGACGCGCCCGACGGTGTCGTCGGACTTGATGGTCAGCATCTCCTGGAGCGTGTACGCGGCGCCGTAGGCCTCGAGCGCCCACACCTCCATCTCGCCGAAGCGCTGGCCGCCGAACTGCGCCTTGCCCCCCAGCGGCTGCTGGGTGACGAGCGAGTACGGGCCGGTCGAGCGCGCGTGGATCTTGTCGTCCACGAGGTGGTTGAGCTTCAGGATGTACATGTAGCCGACGGTCACCTGCTTCTCGAACGGCTCGCCGCTGCGGCCGTTGAACAGCGTGACCTTGCCCGACGCGCGCTCGCCGGCGCGGCGCGCGCTCGTCGATGTCCATCCGGATCGCGCCGGTGTGCTCCTTCTGCCACTGCACGAGCGCGTGGTCGACGTCCGCGACCGTCGCGCCGTCGAACACCGGGGTGGCGACGTACACGCGGTCGCCGTCGGTCTTCGAGTTCTTGAAGGCGGTGGTGCCGTCGTCGTACCAGCCGTTGGCCGCGGCCCACCCGAGGTGGGTCTCGAGGATCTGGCCGATGTTCATGCGGCTCGGCACGCCGAGGGGGTTCAGGATCACGTCGACCGGCGAGCCGTCCTCCAGGAACGGCATGTCGGCCTCGGGGACGATCTTGGAGATGACGCCCTTGTTGCCGTGGCGGCCGGCGAGCTTGTCGCCCTCGGCGATCTTGCGCTTCTTGGCCACGAACACGCGCACCAGGTCGTTCACGCCCGGCGACAGGTCGTCGCCCGCGGCGCGCGAGAACGTCTTGACGTCGATCACCACGCCGCCCTCGCCGTGGGGGACCTTGAGCGAGGTGTCGCGGACCTCGCGCGCCTTCTCCTTGAAGATCGCGCGGATCAGCTTCTCCTCGGCGGTCAGCTCGGTCTCGCCCTTCGGCGTGACCTTGCCCACCAGCAGGTCGCCCGACTGGACCTCGGCGCCGATGCGGACGATGCCGCGATCGTCGAGGTTGCGCAGCGACTCCTCGGAGCGGTTCGGAATGTCGCGCGTGATCTCCTCGTCGCCGAGCTTGGTCGTGCGGGCGTCGATCTCGTACTCCTCGATGTGGATCGAGGTGAGCTCGTCGTCCTTCACGAGGCGCTCGGAGAGGATGATCGCGTCCTCGAAGTTGTAGCCCTCCCAGGACATGAAGGCGACCATCAGGTTCTTGCCGAGGGCCATCTCGCCCTGATCCGAGGCCGAGCCGTCGGCCAGCACGTCGCCGGCCTTGACCGTCTGCCCGCTGCCGATCAGCGGCTTCTGGTGGATCAGCGTGCCCTGGTTGGAGCGCATGAACTTCTGCAGGTCGTACTCGTCGCGCCCGTCGTCGGTCGTGATCGTGATGCGCTCGGCGTCGACGTACTCGACCGTGCCCTTGTTGCGGGCGATCAGCACGTCACCGGTGTCGAGCGCCGCGCGGCGCTCCATGCCGGTGCCGATCAGCGGGGCGTCGGTCTTGAGCAGCGGCACCGCCTGGCGCTGCATGTTCGAGCCCATGAGCGCGCGGTTGGCGTCGTCGTGCTCGAGGAACGGGATCATCGCCGTGGCGACCGACCAGATCTGCTCCGGCGAGACGTCCATCAGGTCGACCTCGTTCGGCGGCACGCTCACGTACTGGCCGGCGAGCGTGCGGCAGAGGACCTGGTCCTCGGTCAGCTTGCCGTTCTTGTCGAGCGGCGTGGTCGACTGCGCGATCAGCTTCTCCTGCTCCTGGCTCGCGTCCAGATGCAGGATCTCGTCCGTCACCTTGCCCTTCTTGACCACCCGGTAGGGCGTGGTCACGAAGCCGTGCTCGGAGATCGTCGCGTAGCTCGACAGCGAGCCCATCAGCCCGATGTTCGGGCCCTCCGGCGTCTCGATCGGGCACATGCGGCCGTAATGCGTGGGGTGCACGTCGCGCACCTCGATCGGCGCGCGCTCGCGCGTGAGGCCGCCGGCGCCGAGGGCGCTGAGGCGGCGGCGGTGGGTCAGGCCGGACAGCGAGTTCGTCTGGTCCATGAACTGGCTGAGCTGGGAGGAGCCGAAGAACTCCTTCAGCGCGGCCACCACCGGGCGGATGTTGATGATCGTCTGCGGCGTGATCGTGTCCGCGTCCTCGGTCGTAAGGCGCTCGCGGACGACGCGCTCCATGCGGTAGAGCCCGATCCGGAACGCCTCCTGGATGAGCTCGCCGACCGTGCGCAGGCGCCGGTTGCCGAAGTGCTCGTACTCGTCGAGGCGGTCGGCCACGGCCTCGCGCGGGCGCGAGAGCGCCTCGGCCGCGAAGTCGGTGTAGGCGCCGGGCTCCTCGCTCATGCCGAGCACGCGCGGGAGCGTCACGAGCTCCTTGACCAGGGCGATGATGTCGTCGTGGGTCAGGACCCGCGTGTCGAGGTCGATGTCGAGCCCGAGGCGGGAGTTGAGCTTGTAGCGGCCGACGCGCGTGAGGTCGTAGCGCTTGGGATCGAAGAAGAGCTGGTGCAGGAGCGACTTGGCGCTCTCGACGCTCGGCGGCTCGCCGGGACGCTGCTTCTTGAACAGCTCGATCAGCGCGCCCTCTTCGCTCTTGGTCGCGTCGGTGTCGGCCTCGATCGTGTTGAGGATGTAGACGGAGTCCTCGAACAGCTTGAGGATCTCCTCGTCGGTCGAGTAGCCCATCGCGCGCAGCAGGACCGTGACGGGCAGCTTGCGCTTGCGGTCGATGCGGACGTAGACGCGGCCCTTCTTGTCGATCTCCAGCTCGAGCCACGAGCCGCGGGCCGGCATCAGGTTGCCGACGAAGACCTGCTTCTCGACGTCCTTGGGCTCCATCAGGTACGCGCCCGGCGAGCGGACGAGCTGGGTGACGACGACGCGCTCGGTGCCGTTGATCACGAACGTGCCGCGGTCGGTCATCCACGGGAAGTCGCCCATGAAGACGGACTGCTCACGGATCTCGCCGGTCTCGCGGTTGATGAAGCCGACCGTGACGGTGAGCGGCCGGGCGTAGGTCAGGTCCTTCTCGCGGCACTCCTCCAGCGAGGCGACCGGCGGGTCGAAGTGGAACTCGCCGAACTGCACGGCGAGGTTGCCTGTGTAGTCCTCGATGGGAGAGATGTCGTCGATCGTCTCGCGCAGCCCTCCACCCTCGGGATCGACAAGCCAGGAGAACGACTTCTTCTGGATGTCGATCAGGTTCGGGACGTCGAGGACCTTCTCCAGCCGCGCGAAGCTGCGGCGGGTGCGGGGAGCGTCAACGGAAGCCAAGACGGCGACTCCTCTTGGGTGGAACGGAGGACGAGAGAGCGGCGCGCACGAGGTTGGACCCACCCCGAGGCGCGACCAGCCAAGATAGCACAGGGAGTACCGGACCCCTGTGAGGGGCGCTCGGCGCTCACGGACCCCGTCCGGCCCGGTGTCCCGTATGTGGCGGGAGGGGCGCTGTGGACGGCTGCGACTATCGGCCGAGTGCGGGAAGTGTAGTGGTCTCGCGGTGGGGATCAAGTACGCGAGTGCCGGGCGCTCGCCGGCGTCGTGCCGACGAGCGCTCCGCTCCTTCCCCGTCCCCCCGGGGTCAGGCCTGCGTCGCGCGGTCATCCGTGACCGGTCCAACTGTCCTGCGTCTGGTTCCTGGCGCGGGCCCTGACGCAATGAAGGTAGGCGCGATCCTCCGATCGCCGTATAGGACAAGTGTCCAACATTCGGTCGATTGATCTTGACCGGTTGACGTACGCCCGAATCGTCGCCTGGCCGTCGCGCCGGGGCACGACCGGCGCTGAGTGGTCAGCGGGTGACGGATCCGCTGTGGCCGTCGGCTCCGGCGCCGCCGCACGCTCCCGAGGCCCGGATACCTGAGCGGGAACTGCTCGAGGATCCAGCCGGCGTCGAGCTCGCGGCGGCGGTACGAGCGGCCGTTGATGAGGACGTAGTCGCGCGTGCGCAGGTCCATCGGCAGGTCGCGCTCGACCGGATACCACTCGTTGTGCGTGCGGATCAGCTCGTTGAGCTCCTCGAACGACCACGCCTCGGCGATGCCGCGCCAGCGACGGGCGAAGCGGGCGCGGTCGCGGCCGCATTCGGCCCGCAGGGTCTCGTAGGCCTCGGCGAGCCGGCGGCGCTCGCGCTTCGTCCCGTGCTCGATCTCGATCAGCCGGTCCATCCAGCGCGGGCGGACTCCGGCCTTCAGGTAGTGCTCGAGCGAGCGCTGGGACTGCCGTGCGCGCTCGGAGATCGGCCGGCCGGCGCTGCGAGGGTCCTCGAGGCTCTCGGCGATGAACCGTTCGGCGGCGTTGCGGCGCTCCTCGCTCACCTCTGTCAGCGTAGGACCTCGAAGAGCTCGGCGCGGACCGTGCTGCGGAAGCGCGCCGGGTCGGGTCGCGACGTGCCGCCGAGCGACCGCAGGCGCGGGTCGGCGCGGAGGGCAGCCCGCCATTCGCGTGTCCGGCGCTGGACGGCGAGGCTCCACGGTGAGCGGGCGCGGCGGGCGACGGGGACGATGAGCACGACCCGTCGTCCCGCCGTGAGCTCGCCCAGGCGCGGCGCCAGCACGCGCTCGGCACGGGCGGCGCGGAGACGCGGGAGGGCGTCGCGCCAGTCGGTGTACGACGGGTCGGCAGGCGTCCCGAGCGGCGTCAGGTACCGGATGCCGGCGGGCAGGTAGCGCTGCAGGACGGGCACCTGCTCCGGCTGCGTGCAGACGACGAGGTCGCCGGCGCGCACGCTCTGCGCCACGCTGGTGGCGACGGCGCGCGCGTTGCTCTTCGCGGCCGGCGGGCCGGCGAGCAGCAGGGCGGCGGCCAAGACGGCCGGTGCGGCGACGGCCCACACGGGACGGCGCGCGAGTACGACCAACGCCGGTCCGAAGAGCACGAACAGGTACCGCAGCGACCATGCGGGCTCGAACTGCGAGGCCAGCCACGCCAGGGCGAGACCCGCGGCGCCGACCAGGACCAACTCGTCGCGCGGGCGCCAGGCGACGGCGAGCGCGGCGGGCACGAGATACAGGACCGACGGGCGGTGTGACCACGGCGCGCCCGTGTGCAGGGCCTGGAAGATGAGGCTCGGCACCCACGGCAGGTACAGCACGGCGACGGCCACGCCGACCAGCAGGCCGCCGCGGCCGCGATCGCGGACGAGCCAGACGAGCGCGAAAGCGGCGAAGAGGAAGACGCCCCAGGTGTGCGTGTAGAGCAGCAGCGTCAGCGCCACCACCAGAACCACCGGACGCCGCCGCACGAACGCCGCCGTGGCGACCAGCGAGAGGACCGCCACGAGCGTGTACATCCGCGCCTCCTGCGCGTAGTAGGTGAGGAACGGGCAGATCGCCACCACGGCGGCCGCCCGGACGCCCGCCGCCCACCATGCCGCGGGGACGGCCACCGCCGCGAACACGAGCGACAGCGAGCGCGTGGCGGCCTCGTCCTCGCCCACGAGCGCCATCCAGCCGTGCAGGAGGAGGTAGTACAGCGGTGGCGAGCCGTCCTGGCGCAGCAGCGCCGGGATCTCGCCGGGCTCGTGTGACGCGATCCCGACCGCGATCGCCTCGTCGATCCAGAAGCCGGCGTCGAGCGCGCCGGTTCGAAGGACGACGGATGCCGCGGTGAGCACGAGCAGCGCAACGGCGACCCGCATGGCGTGACCGTGCCACCCGGGGGCGCGCGACGATTCGCGCGCCTAACGGCGGGCAACGAGTCTTAACGCGCGAAGGGCGGCCGCAACTGGCCGCCCTTCGGAACGTCTGAATTCGGTTTCGCCTGCCAGCCGATCGCTGACGCGCTCGGCTTCGGCGACGTTACGCTGGCCTACTTGACCTCGACGGAGGCGCCGGCCTCCTCGAGGTCGGCCCTGAGCTTGTCGGCCTCCTCCTTCTCGACGCCCTCCTTGACGGCCTTCGGGGCCTCGTCGACGAGCGCCTTGGCCTCCTTGAGGCCCAGGCCGGTCGCCGCGCGGACGACCTTGATGACCTGGATCTTCTTGTCGCCGGCGCCGGTGAGGACGACGTCGAACGCGGTCTGCTCCTCGGCTTCGCCGCCGTCGTCCGCGGCGCCGCCGCCACCGCCGGCCGGGGCCGCAGCGGCGACCGCCGCGGCGGAGACGCCGAACTCCTCCTCGAGCGCCTTGATGCGCTCGGAGAGCTCGAGCACGGAGATCGACTTGAGCTCGTCGATCCACTCCTGGGTGCTGGTGGCCATGGGTGTCTAGTCCTCCTGTTGAAATCGGGTTTCGCCTGCCAGGCAATCGCTGACGCGCTTGCCGTCGGCGACGTTACGTTGGGGTCTCCTCGGCCGCAGGCGCCTCGGCCTCCGGCTCGGGTGCTGCCTCGGCCGCGGGCTCTTCGGCTGCCGGCTCCTCGGTCGCGGGTGCCTCTGACTCGCCTCGGCGGCCGGGGCCGCCTCCGCGGCCGCGGGCGCATCGCCGCTGACCAGGCCCTGGTCGGCGATCGCCTGGAGCTGGCGGGCGAGGCCGCCGATCAGGCCGCTGAGGCTCGTCACCAGGCCGGTGAGCGGCGAGGCGACCATGCCCACGAGGCGGCCGTAGAGCACGTCGCGCGACGGGAGCTTGGCGATGGCTTCGATCTCCGGCGGCGCGAGCGGCGCGCCGTTCATCCAGCCACCCTTGAACTCGAGCAGCGTGCCGCCGGTTGCGCGGCGGAAATCAGACAGCGCCTTGGCGGCCGCCGCGGCGTCGCCGCGCACGAACGTCATCGCGGTCGGGCCCTCGAGCAGCTCCTTGAGGGCGTCGGCGCCGGCCTTGTCGGCGGCTCGCTCGGTCAGGGTGTTCTTGACGACCCGGAAGGTCGCGTCGGCGTCGCGCAGCTTGGTGCGCAGCTCGGCCGCCTGCGGCACCGAGATGCCGCGGTAGTCGACCGCGAACACGGCGTCCGCTTCGGAGATCTGGGCGGCCACCTCATCGATGACCGCGGCTTTCTGGTCTCGGTTCAAGCGGTTCCTCCTGTCCGGGACTTACAAGTCGCCCGGGGTCTTTGGTAGGTAACGTCGCCGAAGGCAAGCGCGTCAGCGATTGCCTGGCAGGCGAAAGCTGTCTTGCTACGCGGGCGCCGCCTCCGCCTCCACGAGGTCACGGGTACGCGACGGGTCCACCTTGATGCCGGGCCCCATCGTCGAGGCCATCACGACGGAGCGCAGGTACCGGCCCTTCGCCGCGGACGGCTTGGCGCGGATCAGCTCCTCGATGATCGCCTGGTAGTTCTCGAGCAGGTGCTCGTCGGGGAACGAGGTCTTGCCGACGGTCATGTGCACGATCGCGGTGCGGTCGGTGCGGTACTCGACCTTGCCGGCCTTGGACTCCTCGACGGCCTTGCGGACGTCCATCGTCACCGTGCCGACCTTCGGGTTCGGCATCTTGCCCTGCGGGCCGAGGATGCGGCCGAGGCGGCCGACCACGGGCATCATGTCCGGCGTCGCGATGGCGACGTCGAAGTCGGTGAAGCCCTCGTTCTGCACGCGCTCGGCGAGGTCCTCGGCGCCCACGTAGTCGGCGCCCGCCTCCTCGGCCTCGCGCGCCTTGTCGCCCTTGGCGAAGACGGCGATCTTGACGTCCTTGCCGAGGCCGTGCGGCAGCGCGATCGTGCCGCGCAGCTGCTCGTCGGCATGGCGGACGTTCAGCCCCGTGCGCACGTGGATCTCGACCGTCTCGTCGAACTTCGTGTGCTTGGCCGCCTTGACGATGCGGACCGCGTCGTGCGGCGCGTACTCGCGCTCGCGATCGACCTGCTGGCGCGCCTCGAGGTACTTGCGCCCGTGCTTGGCCATTACGCCACGACCTCCACTCCCATCGAGCGCGCGGTGCCCTCGATGATCTTGGCCGCCTGATCGACGTCGTGCGCGTTCAGGTCGGGAAGCTTCTTCTCGGCGATCTGCCGGACCTGGTCCTTGGAGATCGTGCCGACCTTGTTGCGGTTGGGCTCGCCCGATCCCTTCTCGATGCCGATCGCCTGGCGGATCAGCACCGCCGCCGGCGGCGTCTTGGTGATGAAGGTGAACGAGCGATCCTCGAACACCGTGATCTCCACCGGGATCGTCGTGCCCATGTCGTTCGCCGTCTGGGCGTTGAACGCCTTGACGAACTCCATGATGTTGATGCCGTGCTGGCCGAGGGCGGGGCCGACCGGCGGCGCCGGCGAGGCCTGCCCGCCGGGCGCCTGCAGCTTGATGGTTGTCAGGTTTCAACTTTCCTTGCCATGCGCGCATTGCCTCCAGATATCTTCTTCACCTGGTCGTAGCCGACCTCCACCGGGGTCTCGCGACCGAATATGGATACCAGCACCTTGAGCTTGCTCGCGTCCTCGTTGATCTCGGAGATCTCGCCGGAGAAGTCCGACAGCGGGCCGGAGATGACCTTGACGGACTCGCCGATCGAGAACTGCGCGCGGCTGGGCGCGCGGACGGCGACGTCGCTGCGGTGCAGCAACCGGTCGACCTCCATCTGGGTCAGCGGGATCGGCTCGTTGGAGGCGCCGACGAAACCGGTCACCCCGGGGGTGCCCTTGACGACCGCCCACGAGTCCTCGTTCATGTCCATGTTCACCAGCACGTAGCCGGGCATGGTCCGCTTCTCGACCGTGACCTTCTGGTTGTCCTTCATCTCCTGGACGGTCTCGGTCGGGACCACGACGCGACGCACCGCGCGCTGCTGATTCAGCGAGGAGACGCGGTGCTCGAGGTTCTGCTTGACCTTGTTCTCGTGCCCGGAATAGGTGTTGATGACGTACCAGCGAAACATGGATTCCCTTTGTAACGTCGCCGAAGGCAAGCGCGTCAGCGATTGCCTGGCAGGCGAAACTTCGTTCAGATGAGCCAGTCCACGAGCGGCTTCCAGAGCGCGTCCATCAGGCCGAGGAAGCCGCCGGCGACGACCACGAAGCCCAACGTGACAGCCGTGCCCTGACCGGTCTGGCGGCGGTCCGGCCACTGGACGCGACGCAGCTCGTCGACGACGTGGCCGAGGAAGGTGATGATCCTGCCGCGCTGGCGGCGCGGACGGCGGGCCTCGGCCCGCTCCTCCAGCACCGCCGGGTCGGTCGGAGCCGCCGACTCGGCCTCGGCATCGACGCCGGCCTCCGCCATGCGCGCTTCCTCGACGTCGGGGAAGGCGTGCTTGGTCGGCTCGGGCGCAACCGTCGAGTCGAGCTCGGCGTCGGTCGGTTCCAGACCGACGTCACGGGCACGGGTGCGAGCCGACCCGGAGGCGGGACCGCCGCCGCCCGGCTGGCGCTGCCGCCGCCGCTGCTTCGCGCGCTGTCGATCGCGAGCCACGGGACTAGCGGGTCTCGCGATGCGCAGTGTGCCGACGGCACCACTTGCAGTACTTGCGCAGTTGGATGCGGTCAGGGTTGTTGCGCTTGGACTTATTGGTCTGGTAGTTCCGGCGCTTGCAGTCCTCGCACGCGAGGGTGACTGCGATCCGGACATCTCCACGGGCCATGTTGCGGCGCGCTCCGAGGTTCGTGGTCTAGCTGGCGCCGGGCAAGGAAAAACCCCGCTCCGGCGCGAGGTCGGCAACTGAGGATAGCGCAGCTAGCCGCGACTAGACACGTCCGTACGTAGCGGCAGGCCACGATCGAGGGCTGCTCGACCGGGACGCCCGCGTCGATCGACCAGACGAGCCGCACGAGCTGCGCGTGCGACCACGCGAGCGGGGTCGCCGAAAGGGTTCCCTCGCCCGCCGGCCGGCTGGTCGGGGGCCGTCCATCCCACACCTGCTCGGGGATCATGCCGCCGTCGTTGCCGGCGTCGGCGATCGACTTCAGGTAGCTGCCGGCGGGCCGGCCCGCGAGCAGCTCGTACTCGCCGCGCTCGCCGGCGAAGATCGGCCACAGCCGCCCGAAGGTCAGGCGCGAGTTCTCCTTCGTGAGCCGCCAGCCTCCACCCTCGCGGGTCTCGCCGTAGCCGTCGTAGGTGAAGCGGTGCCAGAACGGCCCGTTGGGCGTCTCGGCGCGCAGCCGCTGGTCGACGACCTCGAGCGTGTTGAGGATCACGGGGTCGTCGTGGCGCTTGACGCCCAGCCGCACGAGCTCGAGGAAGCTCGGGTCCACGACCTTGCGCTGGTCGGCCCGTGACGGGCCGCCGTCGCCGATGCTGTAGCGGGTCCCCCGGTCCGGCCTGCGGTCCTTGGTCAGCCGCAGGTAGTACGGCTCGTCGGAGTACGGGCCGCTGGTCGTCGCCGTCCAGCGCTGCACGCTGCTCGCCCAGCGGTCGGCGACGCGCTCGTAGCGCGCGGCGTCGGCCGTCGCGCCGTTGCGGCGGGCGAGGTCGGCGGCGCACACGAGCCCGGCGATCTCGGCGGCGATCGTCCCCGGCGAGTAGCCGCTCTGGTTCTCCCAGCGGTCCTGCTCGGTCCCCGGGCCGTGCCGGAGGATGAACTCGGCCGTCCGCCGCAGCTTCCGCCAGGTCGCGGCGTCGAAGCGCTGAAGCTGCCAGGCGAGCACGATCGGGAACGCCTGCTCGTCCATCTGGATGCTGGTCCACTTCTGGCGGCCGTCGACCTGTGTGTTCTGCGGGAAGTGCCCGTCGGCGCGCTGCGCCTTGTCGAGCAGGAAGTCGAGCTTGGCGTTGGCGGGCGCGAGCGCGCCGGCCGCGATCTCCGCCGTGGCGACCTGGTAGAGGTCGCGCGGCCAGACGAGGTGGTAGGGCGCCGAGCGCTTGTCCTTCTTGTCGATCGTGAGCTGGCCCCAGCCCCACGGCATGCTCGGCGAGGCGATGCCGGCGCCCGGGTTGCGCTTGTCGTCGTGGGCGGCGAGCAGCAGCAGCGACGTCTCGTACGCGTCGCTCACCGCCGCGGCGGCGGCCGGCGCGGGCTTCAGCGTCGAGCGGTAGCTCGCCCAGCCGGCCGCGTTCTCGGTCGCGAGCGGCGCGAAGCCGGCGGCGAGCGCCTCGCTCGCCGCCCGCCGGGCGGTGACCTGGCTCGTGCCGAACCCGAGCGCGAGCGTGAGCTGCTGCGAGGTCACGCCGTCGAGCGGCGTGCTCGCGGCCTGGCGGACGTTCCCGCGGGAACGCGCGTCGGCGTCCGCGTCGAGCGAGCCGTCGTCGCGCAGGTCCATCCACGGATCGCTCGTGCCGGCGTAGCCGCTCGAGGTGGCGGTGAAGGCCGGCGCGGCGGCCAGGGCGCTCGTCATCCGGCGATCGTTGGCGACGAGTGCGCCGGAGATCGTGCGTGCGCGGTCGTCGCGACCGTCGTTGTCGAGCTGGGGGTCGAGCATCAGGTGCAGCCCGTACGGCTCGCCGGTCAGCGACTCGAACCTCACGTCGACGAGGACGACGTCGCGCGCCGGGTCGGTCGTGTAGGTCTTGGTCAGCCGCCAGCGGCCCGCCTTGTCGGTCACGGTCTGCCGGTAGTTGAGGCCGTCGAGCCGCTCGACGACGCCCGAGCCGTTCACCAGCTCGCGGTCGACGCTCATCGTCACGCCGGGACGGCTGACGACGAACTCGAGCGAGCGGATCGCAGGCGTGCCGAGGTCGGGGAAGTAGACCTCGGTCAGCTCGCGCTCGCGCAGCGTGAACCAGACGCGGCTGGTGGTCGTCTTCGAGGTGCCGAACGCGTGCTTGTCGGCCGCCGCCCAGGTCGGCCGCGTGCCGGGTGCGCCGTCCGCGCGCGTGCGCGCCGACGCCGGGGCGGCGAGCAGGAGGATGAAGGCGAGGACCAGGACGAGACGCATGGCGGGCGAGCTATCCGTAGCGTGTGGCCACATGCCTCCCGCGATGCCGGAGCTCGAAGGCGTCGAGCATAGCTACCACGATCTGGCGACCGGCGTCCGCGTCCATCTCGCCGCCGCCGGACCGCCCGACGCACCGCCCGTGCTGGCCCTGCACGGCTGGCCGCAGCACTGGTGGTCGTGGCGGCTCGTGATCGGCGAGCTGGACGGACGAGGTCCGGCTGCTGTGCCCGGACCTGCGCGGGCTCGGCTGGTCGGGGCAGCCGGCCGACGACGATTTCCGCAAGCAGCGCATCGCCGACGACGCGATCGCGCTGCTCGACGCGCTCGGCCTCGAGCAGGTGCGGCTCGCCGGCCACGACTGGGGCGCGTACGCCGCGATCCTCGCCGCGCTCACCGCGCCCGAGCGCTTCTCGGGCCTGCTCGCCATGTCGATCTTCCATCCCTGGGTCCCTCCGAAGGTGGCCGTGCGCCACGGCTGGCTGCTCTCCTACCAGCTCCCGCTCGCGGCGCCGTTCGCCGGCGAGCGCGTGGTGCGCGACGGCCGGTACGTGCGCGGGATGCTGAAGAACGGCCGACGCGACGGGAGGCACTGGTCCGAGGCCGAGATGGACGCCTACCTCGGCGTGCTGCGCGAGCCCGCCGCCGCCCACGCGTCGTCGAAGCTCTACCGCGACTTCCTGGTGCGCGAGCTGCGCCCAGGCACGTTCCGCGGACGGCGCCTGGAGGTTCCGGCGCGGCTGCTGATCGGCAGCCGCGAGCCGTTCCGCGCGTACGCCGAGGGCTTCCCGGGCGAGCTCGACATCATCGACGGCGCCGGGCACTTCATCCTCGAGGAGGCACCACAGGCCGTTGCCGAGCGCATCCGCGCGATGTGCGTACGGGCGGCGAGGTCCATGGCGCCTTGACCGGACATATGCCGGTCAAAACGCCATCGGCCCGCCGCAGCGCCCGGATCGGCCGACCCCGCCTCCTTCAGTCCTGCAGTTTCAGGCCGCCGCGGCCTCTTCGGCCAGCCGCTCGTGCGCCTCCTCGCGCGTCATCGACCGCTTGCCCCACTTCACCAGCTCCGCGTAGTCCATCAGCCGCCCGAAGTAGTCCGGCAGCCGAGGCGGCTTGATGCCGCTCGGCTCGAGCACCGCACGCGCGCGGGAATCGTCGAAGACGATCTCCATGTCGAAGTACGGCAGGTAGACCGCGCCGGCCTCGTCGCCCTCGGCGCCTCCGCCGGCCACGACGGCCGGCCGCGGGCGGTCGAAGCGGTCGCAGGCGAGCTCGACGAGCTCGTTGGCGAACGGGGCCTCGCGGCCCGACACGAGGTTGAAGACGCCCTCCTCGTCGACGTCGAGCAGATGCACGAGCGAGTCGGCCACGTAGTCGACGGGCACGATGTCCACGTGCGCGGTGGGTAGCGAGGGGATCTCGTCGAACAGCCCGCGCGAGAACGCCCGCAGCGGCCAGTAGAGCACGTTGAAGGCGGGCGTCCAGCCGGTGTCGGACTCGCCCATCACGATGCTCGGGCGGGCGATGCACGGCGACAGGTCGCCGGCCTCGCGCACGACGTGCTCGGCCTCCCACTTGGTCTGCTCGTACGTGTTGCGGAACTCCTGCGCGGCGTCGAGCTGGCGCTCGCGGAACGTGCCCTCGTACTTGCCCGACACGTAGGCCGTCGAGACGTGGATGAAGCGCTCGAGCCTCCCCAACGCCTTGCACTCGCGCGCGAATCCGATCACCTCGCGCGTGCCCTCGACGTTGATGGCCCGCGCCTCGTCCAGCGGCAGGTCGAACGCGATCGAGGCCGCGCAGTGCATGACGGCGCCGACCTCCTCGGCCAGCGCCGTGCGCTTGCCGTTCTCGAGCCCGAGCCCCGGCGAGGTGACGTCCCCCGCCACCGCCCGCACGCGGTCGCGGTGGTTCGAGGGGTCGCGATACAGCGCGGCGAGCACGCCGTGCAGCCGGTCCTCGGCCGCCGCATCGTCGCTCGCGCGCACGAGCGCGATCACCTCGCGGTCGCCCGCCTCGAGCAGGCGCGCGAGCACCTCCATGCCGAGGAAGCCGGTCGCGCCGGTCAGGAACACGGGCGCCTTCATGCCTCAGCCTCCTCGAGCACGCCGGTCACGGCGGTGCCCATCGCGTGGAACCCACCGTCCACGTGCAGGATCTCGCCGGTGACGCCGCGCGCGAGATCGCTCAGCAGGAACAGGATCGCCCCGGCGACGGGCGCCGGATCGTCGGTGTCCCAGCCGAGCGGCGCCTGCCGCTGCCAGGCCGTGGCGAGATCGCCGAAGCCCGGGATGCCGCGCGCCGCCAGCGTGCCCAGCGGCCCGGCGGACACGAGGTTCACGCGCACCCCGCGCGGACCGAGGTCGCGCGCCAGGTAGCGCGAGGTCGCCTCCAGGGCGGCCTTGGCCACGCCCATCCAGTCGTAGACCGGCCACGCCACCGAGGCGTCGAAGTCGAGCCCCACGACGCTGGCCCCCTCCTCGGGGTACAGGTCGGCGAGACCCGCGGCCAGCGCCTTCAGCGAGTACGCGCTCGTCTTGAACGCCACCTCGGCGCTCTCCACCGGCGTGTTCAGGAAGTTGCCGCCCAAAGCGTCCTCGGGCGCGAAGGCGATCGCGTGCAGGATGCCGTCGACGCGCCCCCAGCGCTGCTTCAGCTCGCCCGCCACCGCCTCGATGTCCTCGGGGTTGTTGACGTCGAGCTCGAGTACGTCGGGCGGCCCGTCGAGCTTGGACGCCGACCGCTCGGTCATCCGCCGCACGCGGCCGAACGAGGTGAGGATCACCTCGGCGCCGGCCTCCTGCGCCTGGCGAGCGACCTCGTAGGCGATCGACTCGCGGTTGACCACTCCTGTGATCAGGAGCTTCTTGCCGTCGAGCATGCCCATCAGAGCGGGATCGGGACGAATTCGGCGTTGCGCTCGGGCTCGATCTCCGCGAGCACGTCGCGCTTCCACAGGACCTCGACGCGCGCGCGGCACACGGTCCGGCCGTCCTGGTTGACGACGTTCCAGGTGAACGTCACCAGCCCGGCCTCGTCCGAGGCCGCGGCGACCTCCGCGATCCGGCCCTCCACGCGCAGCGTGTCGCCGAACCGCACAGGGCGCTTGAACGTCGCGTCGCACGACCCGGCGCAGCGCGACCACACGCCCCGGGTCGAACGGCACCAGCCCGGCCGCCAGCGAGACCACGAGCATGCCATGGGCGATCCGCTCGCCGAACGGCGACTCCGAGGCCCACTCGGCGTCCGAGTGCTGCGGGTGCCAGTCGCCGGTCAGCGAGGCGAACCCCACCACATCGGCCTCGGTGACGGTCCGGCCGCGCGTCGTGAACTCCTGCCCCGGCTCGAGCGCCTCGAACGGCGCCCACCAGCTGATCGTGTCGGTGATCTGCATGGTTACCTCCGCAGGGCATCCAGCCCCGCGTTCTGATGCGGCGATTCGGCCTCCGGCCTCATTTGACCGCTCGCTGCGCTCGCTCATAGCGGGATGTTCCTCACGCCGGTCGCGGGTTGGGCGATCGCGTCGAGCGTCGACAGCGCCTCGGTCAGCCGCCGCCGCGTGTCGCCCGGCAGGATCACCTCGTCGATGTAGCCCTCGGCCGCGGCCGTGCTCGCGCTCAGGTGCTCGTCCGCGTACTCGGCCGCGAACTCCTCGCGCGCGGCGGTCGGATCCTCGGCGGCCGCGATGTCGCGCCGCTTGACGATCGTCACCGCCTGCTTGGCGCCCATGACGCCGAGCTGGGCCTGCGGCCACGCGAACGTGTAGTCGGCGCCGAGGTCGCGGGCGTTCATGGCGATGAACGCGCCGCCGAACGCCTTGCGCAGGACGACGGTCACCTTCGGCACGGTCGCCTCGGCGAACGCGTGCACGAGCTTGGCACCGTGGCGGATGACGCCCGACCGCTCCTGCCGGGTCCCCGGCATGAAGCCCGGGGTGTCGACCAGCACCACGAGCGGCAGGCCGAACGCGTTGCACGTGCGCACGAAGCGCGCGCCCTTGGACGCGGACTCGGAGTCGAGCACCCCGCCGAGGTAGCGCGGCTGGTTGGCGATCACGCCGACCGGCCGGCCGTCCATGCGCGCGAAGCCGCAGACGATGTTCTTCGCCCACTTCGGGCCCCACTCCAGCAGCCGCCCGCCGTCGACCACGCCGCGGATCACGTCGCGCACGTCGTAGACCTTGCGCTCATCCTCCGGCACCGGCTCGCCCGCGTTGTAGCCGACCGGGCCGACCGGGCGCCACCGCGGGGCGCGCTCGCCCGAATTGGCGGGCAGGTGGTCGAGCAGGTCGCGCGCGAGCAGCGCCGCGTCGGCGTCCGTCGTGGCTACGAAGTGGGCCACGCCGTTGCGCTCGTGGACCTTCGGCCCGCCGAGCTCGAAGGCGTCGACGTCCTCGCCCATGACCTCGCGCACGACGGCGGGGCCGGTCAGGAACATGTTCGCCCGCTGGGTCATGATCACGAAGTCGGTCAGCGCGGGCGAGTACGAGCCGCCGCCGGCGGAGGCGCCGCAGATCACCGAGATCTGCGGGATCTTCCCGCTCAGCGCGACGTGCTCGCGGAAGATCCGCGCGTAGCCCGCCAGCGCGGCGGTGCCCTCCTGCATGCGCGCGCCGCCGGACTCGATGAAGCCCACCACGGGCGCGCCGGCACGGCCGGCGAGCCGCAGCACCTTCACGATCGAGTCGGCGTGCTGCTCGCCGAGCGACCCGCCGAGGTACGACGGGTCCTGGGCGTAGCAGAAGACCGGGCGCCCGTCGACGCGGCCGGCGCCGGCGATGACGCCGTCACCCGGCCGCGCCTTCTCGCCCATGCGCCGCGAGCGCACGTCCGACCGCAGCAGGGTGAGCGAGCCGCGGTCGCAGAGCGCCTCCAGGCGCTCGACTGGCGACAGCCGCTCCTGCTCCTGCGCGGAGCGGATCATCTCGACGGTCATGCAACCTCCAGGCAGAGGACGGCGTTATGCCCGCCGAAGCCGAACGCGTTGGACAGGGCCACGGCCTTCTTGCCGTTGATGTCCAGGTCGCGGGCCTCGTTGGGGACGTAGTCGAGATCGAGCCCCTCGTCCGGGTGCTCGTAGTTGAGGGTGGGCGGCGCGACCCGGTCGCGCAGCGCCAGGATCGTGGCCACGGCCTCGACGGCGCCGGCGGCGCCGAGCAGATGGCCGATGGCCGACTTCAGCGACGACACGGGAACACCGTCGCCGAGGACCTTCTTGATCGCGACGGTCTCGGCCCGGTCGTTGAGCGGGGTCGAGGTGCCGTGCGCGTTGACGTAGACGACGTCCTGGGGACCGAAGCCCGCATCCTTGAGCGCGTTCTTCATCGCCTCCACCGCGCCGCCGCCGTCCTTCTCCGGGGCGGTCAGGTGGTAGGCGTCCGAGGACGCGCCGTAGCCGGCCAGCGTGGCGAGGATGGTCGCGCCGCGCTCGCGCGCGCGCTCGCCGTCCTCGAGCACGAGGACCGCTCCGCCCTCGCCCATCACGAAGCCGTCGCGCTGGGCGTCGAACGGGCGCGAGATGCCCTCGTCGCTGAGCGCGTCGAGCGCCGCGAAGGCGGCGGTGGCCAGCGGGGTGAGCGCGGCCTCCGAGCCGCCGGTGACGACGGCGTCGGCGTCGCCGCACTGGATCATGCGGGCGGCGGTGCCGATCGCGTGCGCGCCGGCCGCGCAGGCGGACAGCGTGGCGAACGACTGGCCGCGCAGCCCGTGGCGCATCGACACCGCGGCCGAGGCGGAGTTGCCCATCAGCAGCGGGATCGAGAGCGGGGAGACGGCCTTCGGCCCGGACTCGAGCAGCTTCTTGTGGTTGGCCTCGAGCGTCCCGATGCCGCCGATGCCGGTGCCGATCAGCGTGGCGACGCGCTCGACGTCGTACGGGCAGCTCGTCCTTCCAGCCGGCCTCCGCGAGCGCCTCGTCCGAGGCGACCATCGCGAACTGCGAGAAGCGGTCCGAGCGGCGCGCCTGCTTGATGGTGAGGAAGTCGGTGGGGTCGAACTCGTTGGCCGCGCCGACGCCGTCCGCGATGCCGGACTCGCCGGCCTTCCAGCGTTCATGGAGCGTGCGGGCGCCGACCCCGAGCGGGGTGACGGCGCCGACGCCGGTGACGACGATCTCGCGATTCATCCCGCTCGGCTCACCACCAGGTCGACCGCGTCGCCGACGGTCTTGATCTTGCCGACGTCGTCGCCCTTGAGCGTGACGCCGTACTCGTCCTCGATGATCTGCGAGAGCTCCGCGAGGTCGAGCGAGTCGACGTCGAGCTCCTCGAACGTGGCGTCGCGAGAGATCTGCGACTCATCCACGCCGAACTGGGGGAGCGCCTCGACGACGGTCTTCTCGACGGCCTCGGGGGTGACGGTTGCAGCCATGTGGTTTCTCCTTTTTCAGGCGGACATTCCGCCGTCGACGAACAGCGTCGTACCGGTCACGTAGCCGGCGTCCTCGGAGGCGAGGAACCGCACGGCGGCGGCCACGTCCTCCGGGGCTCCGACACGGCGGGCCGGGATGGCCGCGATCACGGCCTCCGGCACGTCCTTGGTCATTTCGGTCTCGATGAAGCCTGGTGCGACCGCGTTGACGGTCACGCCGCGCCGCGCGACCTCGGCGGCGACGGTCTTGGTCATGCCGATCAGGCCGGCCTTGGCCGCGGCGTAGTTGGACTGGCCCGCGTTGGCGCGCGGGCCGACCACGGAGGCGACGTTGACGATCCGCCCGTAGCGGGCCTTGATCATCGGGCGCATCGCGCGGCGGGTGAGGCGGAAGGCGGCGGTCAGGTTGGTGCCGATCACCTTGTCCCACGCCTCGTCGTCGAGCTGGATCGCCAGCCCGTCGGCGGTGACGCCGGCGTTGTTGACGAGCGCGATCACCGGGCCGAGCTCCTCCTCGACCTGCTTGAACAGCTCCTCGGGCGTGCCGTTGGACACGTCGGCGTGGAAGGCCTTGGCCTTGCCGCCGGCCTCCTCGATCGCCTTCACGGTGGCCTGGGCGCCGTCCTCGTCGGAGCGGTAGTTGACCGCGACGTACCAGCCGTCCTCGGCCAGCGCCTTCGCGATCGCCGCGCCGATGCCCTTCGAGGCGCCGGTGACGAGAGCGGTTGCGTTGTCGGGGCGCGCCAAGCTACGACACCCCCCACTCGATGACGCCGGCGCCCCAGGTGAAGCCCGCGCCGATGGCGGCGATCAGGACCTTCTGGCCGGGCCGCAGCCGCCCGTCCTCGCGCAGCAGCGACAGCGTGAGCGGGATCGAGGCGGCCGAGGTGTTGGCCATGTGGGCGACGTAGTCGGCCACGCGGGCGGGCTCGAGGTCGAGCCGCTCGCCGACGGCGCGGATGATGCGGCCGTTGGCCTGGTGGTAGACGAAGAGGTCGACGTCCTCGAGCTCGAGGCCGGCGCGCGCGACGGCGGCGACGGTGGCCTCGCTGAGGCGCTTGACGGCGACCATGTAGGTCGAGTGGCCGTCCATCACGAGCACGCGGTCGTCGTGGTTGGCCGTGATGCGGTCGCCGAGCGAGCCGTCGGCGGCCAGCACGATCGGGCCGATGTCGCCCTCGCCCTCGGCGCCCACGAGCACGGCGCCCGCGCCGTCCCCGAACAGGGCGGCGGTCTTGGGGTCGTCGAAGTTCGTGATGCGCGTGAGCAGCTCGGCGCCGATCACGAGCACGCGGTCGGCGCGCCCGGTCTCGACCTGGCCGGCGGCCAGGCGCAGCGCGGCGAGCCAGCCGCTGCAGGCGGCGCCGATGTCGATCGCCCCGGCGTTCTCGGCGCCGAGCGCGTTGGCCACGACCGGCGCGGCGTTCGGCGTGATGTCGTCGGGCGTCATCGTCGCCACGAGCACGAGGTCGACGTCGCGCGGGTCGACGCCGGCGTCCTGGAGGGCGCGGCGGCCCGCGAAGGTGGCGTACTCGTCCAGCGTCTCGTTCGGCAGCGCGCGGCGGCGCGACTTGATGCCGGTGCGCTTCTGGATCCAGGCGTCGTCGACGCCGATGCGCGCCGCGATCTCGCCGTTGGGGACGACCTCCGGCGGCACGTGGTGGCCGAGACCGATGATGCGCGCGGTGCGCGCCGGCGCCAGCTTCGATCCGTTGCGGGTGGCCTCGCGGGCGATCGTGGCGAGGTCGGCGGGAAGCTCGGCGCTACGCATGGGCCAACTCCTCGGCCGGGTTCTCGACGGGGCAGTCGGGCAGGATGCGCTTGCCAAGGCGGGCGAGCACCTTGCCGGGGCCGACCTCCACGAAGCGGCGGCCGCCGGCCTCGTGCAGGGCGATCACGGTCTCGCGCCAGCGGACCGGCTTGGTCAGCGCGGCGGCGAGCTCGGCGCGCACGTCCTCGAACGGCTCGGTCGACGCGCAGGAGAAGACCGGGAAGGCGGCCTCGTGGACCTCGGTCTCGTCGAGCGCGGCGCGGAACGGCTCCACGGCCGGCTCCATGCTCGGCGAGTGGAAGGCGCCGGCGACGTCGACCGCGATCGTGCGCTTGCCGCGCTCGCGGGCGGCCTCCTCGGCCACCTTCAGCTTCTCGCGCGGGCCGGAGAGGACGACCTGGCCGGGCGCGTTGTCGTTGGCGACGGTGATGCCGGCGGCCTGCGCGACCGCCTCGGCGTCCTCCTGGTCGGCGCCCACGAGCGCGAGCATCGAGCCGGAGTCGTCGGCCTCGGCCATCAGGGCGCCGCGCAGGACGACGAGCTTGAGCGCGTCGTCGCGCTCGAGCACGCCGGCGGCGGCCAGCGCGGCGAGCTCGCCGAGCGAGTGGCCGGCGGCGGCCGCGGCGTCGAGGTCGAGCGCGTCCCAGCCGGCGAGGCTGGCGCAGAAGATGGCGGGCTGCGCGAAGCGCGTCGACTCGCCCGCACGCGGGAACGGGTCCTCCCCCACGAGCGCGATGCAGCGCTCCAGCAGGTCGGGTGCGCGGTCGGCGACGAGGTCGCGCATGTCGGGTGTCTGGCTGCCCTGGCCGGGGAACAGCACGACCGGGGCGGCGGAATCGGTGATCAGGGTCACGCGCCCACCATCACCACGAGGTACACCCGGTCACAGCGTTGGTACGTGAGAACCCCCCGCCCGGGGGGTGTGGCTCCCCCCGGCCCTACGTTGAGGAATGTTGGGAGCGGCGCGGCGGGACGAACTTCAACTGCGCTGGGTGGGGAGGCGGTGATGCGAAACGTCACGCTCGATCCCCTCGGCGCGCAGGTGCGTTGATTCCTGCGCGTATGCGGTGCGGAACGTCACGCTCGACGGCCGGCGACGCCGAGAGTGACGAAATGCACGCCCGCGCTTCCCTCAATGCGCAGTTGACGTTGAGCTACGAGATCAGGCCCAGACCGCTGGGCCTTCTGCACCGCCTCAGCACGGTTCCGCACGCCCAGCTTGCGATACAGGGTCGACGTGTGCTCCTTCACCGTATGCGGCGACAGATACAGCGTGCCGGCGATCTCGCGGTTGGTGGCGCCCGAAGCGATCGCCTCCAGCACCTCGCGCTCCCGCTCGCTCAACGGCGGCCCCTGGGGCGCCTCATGCGGCCGGAACACGGTCATGCCGAGCCCGACCATGCGCACCGCACCGGCGATGTCGGCCGCCGGCCAGTCCTTGGAGATGAACCCGGCCGCGCCCGCCGCGCGCGCCGCGTTGGGCGAGATGCGGCCCGCGCCGGAGATCATCAGCACGTTCGTCTGCGGCGAGATCGAGCGCAGCCGCTCGCAGATCTCCGCGCCAGACTCCTGGCCGACGAAGAGGTCCACCAAAGCGACGTGCGGCTCGTAGCGCTTCGTGAGCGCGATCGCCTCCTCGGAGTTGCGCGCGCTGACGCAGCGCTCGACCCACGGCTGCTCGCCGAGCATCAGCCGGAAGCCCCAGTGCACGACCTCGTGGTCGTCGACGATCAGCACCCGCAGGCGCCGTTCACCGCTGCCGCCCGTGCTCAGGCGGCCGGGGTTGACGTCAGGCGTGGTCAACCGGCACCGCCAGTCGGACGCGCCAGGTGCCGGGCTCGCGCTCGCCGAACTCGACGATGCCCCCCACCTGCAGTGCCTCCAGCGCCGCCAGCCGCAGTCCCATTCCGGTCTGGCGCGGCCGGCCCGAGACGCCGTCATTGGCGACCTCGAGCGTGAGCGTCCCGTCGCTCCGGTCGAGCGTGACCTCTACGCGCGAGGGCCGCGCGTGCTTGTGCGCGTTGCGGACCGCCTCGGCGAGGACGGACTGCGCGAGCGGCTCGACGGTGCGCGGCACCTCCACCCGCTCAGAACCGCGCGTGAGCTGGATCTGCAGGTCGGGGTGCTCGCGCCGCAGCCGCCCGACCTCCTCGAGCAGGGTCGTGTGCGTCTCCGGCGCCACCCGTCCGAGCGGCCGCTGGAGCGCGCGCCGCAGGTCGAACAGCGCGGCCTGCAGCTCGGCGGCGATCCGCTCGCGCGCCTCGGGTGACAGCTCGGCCTGGCTGGAGAACACGAGCTGGACGCCGAACAGCCGCTGGATCACGCCCTCGTGCACGTCGCGCGCGAGGTCGATCCGCTCCTGCAGCTGGCGCGCCCGCGCGTGCTGGTTGGTGGCCAGCCGCGCGTGGGTGGCCAGCGCGGCGGTCTTGCCGAGCGCCCACAGCGCCTGCCGCTCGCTGTCCTTGAGCGCCTTGGTGCCCGGGCCGCGGTCGGACAGGATCACCCCGAGCCAGCGCCCGGCCGCCGACATCGGCGTGCACACCAGCGTCGCCTCGCGCAGCAGGTCGCGGTACTCCTCGGGGACCTCCGGCGTGTCGTCGTCGCGGACCTCGATCACGCGGTCCTCCTCGAGCGCCTGGCGGGCGATCGGGGCCGACTCGACGGTCAGGTGGGCGTTCTCGAACAGCTCGAGGTCGATCCCGTAGGCGCCCGCGGCGTGCACGCGCCGGCGCGCGTCGTCGTAGCGGAAGATGACGGCGCGGTCCATCGACGCGACGCGGCAGGTCGCCTCGCACAGGCGGCTGTAGAAGTCGTCGGTCGAGCCGTCGGCCTCCACGCGCGCGAGCAGCTCGACGAACGTCTCGAGGGCGTCGACGGCGACGGTGGGCTCGGCTTGGCTCATCCCCAGGCAGATCCTAGCCCTCGGTCAGGCGCAGGACGCGATCGTCGGAGTCCTCCGGCGATCCGCGCCCGTCGCGGTTGCTGGTCAGGACGTACAGCGCGCCGTCGGGCCCGACGCGCACGGTCCGCAGGCGGCCGTACTCGCCCTCCAGCAGCACCTCGTCCTCGCCGGTGTCGAGGTCGAGCCGGCGCAGCGCCTCGCCGCGCAGGGTGGCGAAGACGTACTCGCCCTTCCAGAACGTGGCGCCCGAGGGAGCGATCGCCTCCTCGTAGACCTTCAGGGGCGCCGTGAAGTCGCCATGGTCGGAGCCGTACACCTCGGGCCAGCCGTAGTTGGCGCCCTCGCGGATCTCGTTGACCTCGTCGAAGCCCTGCGGGCCGTCGCCGCCGCTCGGCCCGTGCTCGGTCGAGAACAGCCGCGCGGTGTCGGGCTGCCAGTCGAAGCCCTGCGGGTTGCGGTGCCCGAGCGAGAGGATCTCGGGCCGCACCGGCCCGCCGCGGTACTCCGTCAGGCGCAGGTACTTGCCGTTCAGCGAATCCGGATCCTGCGCCAGCTCGCCGTTCCCGGCGTCGCCGGTGGCCACGTACAGCGCGCGGTCGGGCCCGAACGCGATCCGGCCCGAGTCGTGGACCGGGCCCGGCCTCGATCGTGCCGTCGATCAGGCTCGCCTCGCGCGTCAGCCGGTCGTCCTCGAAGCGCCAGCGCTCGAGCTGCAGGCCGTCGGCGGTCGTGAAGTACAGGTACACGAACGGCTGCGACTCGAACTCCGGATCGAGCGCCAGGCCCATGAGCCCGCCCTCGCCGAGCGCGCTGACCGGCACCTCGGCGACCAGGCCGCCGTCGAGGAAGCGGATCCGCCCGGGTCGTTCGGTGACCAGCGCCCGCCCGTCGGGCAGCCAGGCGATCTCCCACGGGACCTCGAGCCCCTCGGCCACCACCTCGACCTCGAGCCCGCCGCGCTCCGGCGCCTCGCGCTCCTCCTCGCCGCAGGCACCCAGCAGGAGGGCGAGGAGCAGGACTGTCAGTCGAGCGGCCAGGTGTGGACGGGCTCGTTCGAGTGCATGTGCTCGCGGTAGCGAACGGTCATCTCGCGCAGCGCGTCGTCGCGGTCGCGCTTCTCGTACAGCCGGTGGAAGGTGTGCGCCATCCATGTGGCCCCGTTACGGCCCTCGACGCAGCGGCGTTCCACGATCCCGAGCAGGCGGTCGCGGTCGGCGGCGTCGATGCCCCAGCGCTCGAGCCCGTCATGCGCCATCGGCAGCAGCCGCCGCAGCACCAGCTCGGCGGCCGGTACCTCACCGACCCCCGGCCAGTACACGCGGGCCTCGATCCCGTCGCGCGCGCACGCGTGGAAGTTCTCCTCGGCGGCCGAGAACGACATCTGCGACCACAACGGCCGGTCGTCGTCGGCCAGCACGCGCACGAGCCCGAAGTAGAGCGCGGCGTTGGCGATCGTGTCGACGACCGTCGGGCCGGCCGGGAGCACGCGGTTCTCCACGCGCAGGTGCGGACGGCCGCGCACGGATTCGTAGATCGGGCGGTTCCAGCGGTAGATCGTGCCGTTGTGGAGCCGCAGCTCCTGCAGCCGCGGCGTGTCGCCGCGCTCGATCACCTCGACGGGATCCTCGTCCTCGCACACCGGCAGCAGCGCCGGGAAGAACCGGACGTTCTCCTCGAAGAGGTCGAAGATCGAGGTGATCCAGCGCTCGCCGAACCACACGCGCGGGCGCACGCCTTGGGCCTTGAGCTCCTCCGGACGCGTGTCGGTGGCTTGCTCGAACAGCGCGATGCGCGTCTCGCGCCACAGCTCGCGGCCGAAGAAGAACGGCGAGTTGGCCCCGACCGCGAGCTGGATTCCGGCGATGCATTGCGCCGCGTTCCAGTGGTTGGCGAAGGCGGCGGGATCGACGAGCTGGTGCAGCTGCACGCTGGTGCACGCCGCCTCGGGAGCGATCGTGTCGGCGTAGACCGACAGCCGCTCGACACCGTCGATCGCCACGTGCAGGTCCTCGCCGCGCGCCGCGAAGATCTGCTCGTTCAGCAGCGCGTAGCGCGGGTTGGCGCTCAGCACCGAGCCGTCGAGCAGCCGCTCGCTGAGCGTCGGCAGGATGCCGATGAGCAACAACCGGGCGTGGGCCTTCTGCGCGCCCTCCTCCGCGTGATTGAGACTCGCCCGAATCGTGCGCTCGAGCTCGCTCAGGACATCGCCGCCCAGGCTGTGCGGCGGGATGCCGATCTCGATGTTGAACTGGCCGAGCTCGGTCTGCCAGTCCGCGTCGGCGATCATCTCCAGCACGTGCTGGTTGGCCAGCGCGGGCTCGCCCGTCTCCTCGGTGATGTTCAGCTCGATCTCGAGCCCGATAGAGCGGCGGTCGCTGTCGAACCGCGCCTCGGCGAGCATGCGCGCGAACACGTCGAGGCAGCGCTTGACCTTCTCGCGGTAGCGCTTGCGGTCCTCACCCGTGAAAACGGTGGCGGCAACCTCGTCCCCCACATGCGGGAGTCTTCCCGCTCGGGGCGTTAATCACAACTCGATGTACGGGAGCAGCCTTCGCTTCCGCACGCAGGAGGGCGGGACGCCGAAGGCGCGATGGAAGCTCGCCGTGAGATGGCTGTGGCTCGAGAAGCCGACCGCGCGGGCGATCACGGCGACGTCCTCGTCGCCGGCGGCGAGCCGCTCGAGCGCGGCGCGCAGGCGCAGGTGCGTGCGGTACTCGTGCAGCGTGTAGCCGGTCTGGCGCCGGAACGAGCGCGCGAGGTGGAAGGGCGAGACGTTGACGGCGCGGCCGAGGGAAGATGATGTGCGCGACCTCGCCGACCCGGTTCTCCAGCGACCAGCGGACGTCGTCGGGCGCACACCAGAAGGTGCCTGTCGGCGCACCGGTGAGTGAGCCGGTTACGCAGGCGTTGGCGAGACGAGCAGCTCTTCGGTGGGGCGAGCGTCGAGCTCGGCCTCGCCGGTCACCAGCTCGGCGGCGCGCACGAGGTCGGCCGCGGCGGAGCGCACCTGGCCGCGGACGAGCACGAGGTCGGTGCTCGCCTCCGGGATCGCGGCCGCGCTCGCGGCGGCCTGGACGGCGAGCCGACGGGCGGGCTCGGCGTGCGACGGCGCGTCGTAGGACGCCGCCAGCTCCCAGACCGAGCTCGACAGGTCGCGCACGGCGGAGGGCAGGCCGGCCGGAACCTCGTCGTGCTCGCGCACGAGGCTCACCACGTGGCGCGCGAGCACGCGCGTGTTGCGGACCGCGTAGTCGATCTGCGGGATGCTGCGCGCGTAGCGGTCGAGGACCACGCGCGAGGAGCGCCGCGGCGGCGTGAACCGCGCGGTCTCCTGACCGGTGCTGAGCTCGTCCTCGACGGAGCGGATCAGATCGTCGATCCCGCGCGTGTCGCTCAGGGCGCGCTCGGCGGCGCCGGGGTCGCGCGCCTCGAGCGCGGTGGCGATCCGCTCGAGCGCGCGGCCGAGCTCGACGAACACTGCCTGGGCGGCGCGGCCGGGGGCCAGCGCCGGATCGGGCGGGAAGAGCAGCGAGCTGACGACGAGGGCGACGACGCCGCCGATCGCGCCCTCGGCGATCCGCGTGGGCGAGAAGCCGTCGGCGGCGCCGGGGTCGATCGCGACGAGCAGGATCGCGGATACGGCCGACTCGACGACGAGGATCTCACCGCCGCCGAGCGCCATGGCGGTGCCCATGGCCAGCACGACCAGGACGCCGATCTGCCAGGCGCCGGTTCCGATGACCGAGATGATCAGCGAGGCGACGGTGATGCCCAGCACCACGCCGCCGACGAGCTGGAGCGCGCGGCCGGTACGTTCGCCGTGCGTGACGCCGACGGCGATCACGGCGGCGATCGCCGCGAAGGCGGGCCGCGGGTCGGGCAGCAGCACGGTCGCGAGCAGCCACGCGGCCATGGCCGCGATCGCGTTCTGCACGATCGGCAGCATGCGCCCGCGCAGGCGCGAGCGTGCGGTGTCCAGGAAGCGGATCATCCAGTACTGATAGTCGGCGATGGCCGGGCGGTTTCCATTGAGAGTTGTTGACCGTGACTGATCTCACAATCGCGCCATGAGGGCCGCGGTGATGCGCGGCTTCGGCGAGCCGCTGGTCGTCGAGACCGTTCCCGACCCCGATCCGCCGGCCGACGGGGTCGTCGTGGCGGTCCGCGCCACGGGTGTCTGCCGCAGCGACTGGCACGGCTGGATGGGCCACGACCCGGCGATCTCGCTGCCGCATGTGCCCGGCCACGAGCTGGCCGGCGAGGTGGTCGCCGCCGGTCCGGAGGTCCGCGGCTTCTCGGCCGGCGACCGGGTGACGGTGCCGTTCTGTTGCGGCTGCGGGCGCTGCGAGCCGTGCCGGCAGGGATGGACGCAGATCTGCGATGCCGACTTCCAGCCCGGCTTCACAGCGTGGGGCTCGTTCGCCGAGCTGGTCGCGCTCCCGCGCGCCGACCTCAACCTCGTCCGGTTGCCGGAGTCGCTCGGCTTCGTCGAGGCGGCGAGCCTCGGCTGCCGCTTCATGACCGCGTTCGCGGCGCTGACGGACGTCGTCGCCGGGGACAGGGTCGCGGTGCACGGCTGCGGCGGCCTCGGCCTGTCGGCGGTGATGATCGCCTCGGCGGTCGGCGCCTCGGTCGTCGCGGTCGACGTCGATACCGAGACGCTGGAGCTGGCCCGGTCGCTCGGCGCGGTCTCGGTGGTCGACGCGCGCGAGGGCGACGCCGCCGAGGCGGTGGTCGAGCTGACCGGCGGCGGCGTCCACGTCTCGCTCGACGCGCTCGGCAGCGCCGCGACCTGCCGCGGCTCGATCCGCTCGCTGCGCAAGCGCGGCCGCCACGTGCAGGTCGGGCTGATGCTCGACGACGAGCGCGAGACCGCGATCCCGATGGACCGCGTGATCGCCTACGAGCTGGAGCTGCGCGGCGTCCACGGCATGGCGGTCGGCCGCTACGACGCGCTGCTGCGGCTGGTCGAGTCGGGCGCGGTCGACCCGGCCCGCCTCATCGGCCGCACGATCGCCCTCGAGGAGGCGGGCGTGGAGCTCGCCGCCATGGGTTCGTTCGCCCAGCGGGGCGTGACCGTCATCGAGCCGTGACGCGCGGGCTCGCCCTGTTCGTGGCGGCCATGGTGTGAGCGCCGGCCCCGCGCACGGGGCCGGCGCCACCGATGGCTAGTTGTCGCCCCAGTACGCGGCCGCGGCCACCATCGGCCACTCGCGCTCCGGGTCGGCCCGGTAGAGCGGGTTGTTCGCGAACACGGTCAGGCGCGCGGTGTCGGCCGTGTTGGTGCCGTGGGCGATGATCGCCGAGCCGGGCGCGGAGCCCCACAACGTGCTCGGCCACATGCCGGCGACGAAGAACCCCGACGCCGGCAGCCGGGCGTCGACCGTCATCGAGGCCGGGATCGACGTGAGCCAGGTCGGCGGGTCGACGATCGCGAAGTCCCGCGCCGGCATCGCGCCGGTGACCGGGCTCGCCGCGCCGCCGACGTTGTCCCACACGACGATGCCGCTGCGGCCGTTGCTCTGGTTGTTCACGAGCGCGGCGGCAGCCGCCAGGCCGGTCACCTGGCCGCCGTTGGTGAGGAAATTCGCCCCGTTGAGCTGGCCACCGATGTAGCCGCCGCCGTTGGCGAAGAACGCGGCCAGCCGCTGGCGCGCGACGGTGTTGATCGACTGACCCTGGTTGTTGGTCGCCGGCGGGTAGTTGCTCGCCGCGTTGTAGATCAGGTCGACGTCGGCGAGCGGGTCGGTCGGCGACGCGTTCAGGAACGCCGTCGTGACCGGCTTGGCGTCGAACCCGAGCTCGCGCAGCACCCACGTGCTCTGGTCGACCCGCGGCTGGCCGGCGAGCGGTCCTGCGTTCTGGGTGGTCTGCTCGGAGAACACCGCGAACCGCGGCACCCGCTCGATCGGCTCGGCGTCGGCGGGCGGCGCTGTGGTCAGGCGGCCGAAGTCGAGCCCCGACTCGCGCGCCGCGTCCTCCAGCGCCCGGCGGGTCGCCTTGTCGGTGCCGAACAGCGCGTCTGCTGCCGGCGACGCTGCGCGGCGACGCCGTCACGGACGAGCCCGTTGAGCGTGCGCACCGCGGTCGGCGAGTCGATCGCCAGCGTGTACGCCGTCGCCTTGCCCGAGGGCACCGAGCCCCTGAGCCGGTTGACGCGGTGGATCCGGTCGGTGCGCGGCGAGAACCGCGCGCCATCGGGGACCGTCACCGTGTCGGCGCCCCACAGCGCGCCGTGGCTCCACGCCGCCGGCGGCGCGTACAGGCGCTGGATGCGCGCGGAGATGTCGACGCCGACGCTCAGCGCGGTGTCGGCCAGGCCGCGCCGCGGCTGGGCCATGAAGATGACGTACGAGTCCTCCTCGAACGTCTGCGCTCCGAAGCGGTAGTCGCGCTCGAGCTCGTGGACCTCGATGTCGTTGTCGAGCGCCCACTGCACGAGCCGGTTCGCCTCGGCGTCGCTGCGCTGGCCGTCGCCGACCGGGATCACGTACGCCTGCGGGTAGTCGAGCATCCAGTTGTGGAACTCGGGGTCGAACGGCTCCGGGCAGCACTCCGGACGCGGCGCGTCGACGTCGCCGCGGCGGTACATCTCGAGCTCGTCGTGGAGCATCTCCTCGCGGTTCGCGATCACGTACGCGAACGTCGACTCCTGCACGATCGTGTGCATCTTGCGGCCGCCGCGACGGCCGCCGCAGGGCCGGTACCACGCGTCGACCGGCCGGTCGGCCAGCGTCTCGATGCATGTCTCCACCGTCGACGAGTCGAGGCCGATGTGCTGGTGGTACATCGGGGCGTAGAACGGGCCCCAGTCGTCCCAGCCCTCGGCCACGTCCGGCCCCGGGGTCACGCCGTTGTCGCACGTGCCGTTCGCGTTCGGGTCGGCCTCCGGGCACCAGTCGTTGATCGGCCGCTGGACGTCCAGCCCGTTCGCGTCGAGCGCCGCCTCGTTGGCGTCGATGCGCGACTGGTTCCACTTCAGCCACAGGTCGTACTCGATGCTCGGGTTGTGCGGCTTGGTCGTGGCCTCGATCAGCATCGGCTCGAGGTAGCCGTGCAGGTCGAGCATCTCCGGCGCGAGCCAGCGCTGCATCAGGTTCCGGGAGACGATCGTCTCCGGCTGCGACTGCGTCATGTAGTCGCGGTTGAGGTCGAACCCGTTAGCGTTCTGGCGGACGCCGTTGAAGCGGCCGTCCGGGTTCTGGATCACGTTGAAGACCAGGATCGCGTGGTCGAGCGCGTTGTCGACCGCCGGATCCTGCCCGCGCGGCGTCAGCGCGTACTTCTCGATCACCTGGATGGCCGAGTCAACGCCCTCGTACTCGTTGCCGTGGATGCTGCCCTGGACGAGGATCGGGACCTTGACGTCGTCGTCGAGGTGGCGCAGCAGCTTCAGCGCCGCGTTCGGCCTCTCGAGCATCAGCGCCCGCACCCCGAGCCAGCTCAGGTAGTCGCGCCGCTGGCGGCTCGTGCGCAGCTCGTTGATGACCACGCTGTACATCTCGCGGCCGTTGACCGAGCGGCCGATCACGTCGACGTCCATGCGGCCGCCGCTGCGGCGCTCGATGTCGCGCAGCGTGCAGCCGACCGCGTAGTGCGGGATGTGCGGGAAGCTGCCCTCGGGATCGCCCGCCTCTGTGCCGTCGGGCAGCGCCTCCGCCGCGTCGCCCGGCTCCGGCGTGCCGCACCATGGCGGCTCCGCCGCCGGGGCGCTTGCAGGGAGCCCCGCGAACGCGAGTACGAGCACCAGCAGGAACCGGCGAATCGTCCGTCCCATCACAACTCCCCCTCGTCGACCCTTTGACCGGATTCCTAGCGCTCGGCCCGAGCCCGTGTCAACTCAGACGCAGGATCCTGATAGCTCCTCCATGCGCTCGATCGTGCGCTCGACCTCTTCGAACGTCGTCCGCGGGTTGATGGTGCAGAGCCGCAGGGCAACGCGGCCGCCGAGCTCGGTCGTGCTCGGCGCGGCGTAGCCGTCCGCGACCATCGCGGCCGCCAGGCGCGTCTGGTCGACGCCCTCGCGGCGGAAGCAGACGATCGCGAGCTGGGCCGGAGACACGATCTCCCAGCCGTCGCGGGAGCGCAGCACCGCCTCGGCGTGCTCGGCCAGCGCGATCCCGCGGGCGATCGCCTCGCGGAAGGCGGCCAGTCCGAAGACGCGGATCGAGAGCCAGAGCTTGAGCGCGCGCGCTGCCCGCGTGAGCTGCACGGTGCGATCGCGGAAGTTCACCTCGTCGCCCACCGTGTCGCGCAGGTACACGCCCGACATCGCGAACGTCTGCTCGAGCAGGCCGCCCTCGCGCACCAGCACGCAGCCCGTCTCGTAGGGCTGGAAGAGCCACTTGTGCGGGTCCAGGACGAGCGAGTCGGCGTGCTCGAGGCCGTTGAGGGCTCCGCACAGCACGGCCGGCGCCCCGTAGGCGCCGTCGACGTGCAGCCAGAGCCCCAGGTCGGCCAGCTCCTCCAGCGGGTCGACGGCGCCGGTGCTCGTCGTGCCCGCGGTCGCGACGACGCAGAAGGGCATCCGGTCACGATCTGCCTCGATCGCGGCGCGGACGTCATCGGCGTGCAGCCGCTGATCGTCGCGCGCCGGCACGACCTGGTACTGCAGTCCGAGCACGCGCAGCGCCCGCGGGATCGAGGCGTGACCCTCCGAGGACACGTATGCGACCGCGTGCTCAGGAGCCCGGTCGCCGAAGCGGGCGGTGCGGGCAGCCGCGAGGGCGACCAGGCTGCCGACCGACCCGCCGCTCACCAGCACGCCGTCCGCGCCTTCCGGCAGCCCGCAGATCTCGCGCAGCCAGTCGAGAACGACGAGCTCGACCGCCGACACGCCCGACCCGCTCGTCCACGAGCCGGCGAAGGCGTTGACGCCGGTCGCTGCCGTGTCGGCCAGCACGCTGACGAAGTTGCTGGGGCCTGGGATGCGCGCGAAGAAGCGCGGATGATCCGGGCGCATGCCGAACGGCAGGACCTGATCGAAGAGGAGCTCGAGCAGGGCGTCGGCGTCGCCAGGCTCCTCGGGCGGCGGACCGCCGACCGCCGCCCGCAGCGAGGCCGCGTCGCCGACGCGGAGCGGCGGGCGCTCGCCGAGCGTCTCCGCGTGCTCGACGAGGCGGTCGACCAGCGCGTAGCCGAGGCGGCGCATCTCGTCGGGCGGCAACGACAGCACGCGGCCACAGTACGCTGCTCAGAGGTCCATCGGCGGTGACCGGCGCGAACGACACCGGCGGGAATCGGCTCACGCTGCTTGCGCGGGCGGGTGAGCTGCTGTCCGCCGCCGGAGCCGGAGAACGGACGCTCGAGAAGCTCGCCGCCCTGCTCGTCACGGGGTTCGCCGACTGGTGCGCGATCGACGTGCTCAACGAGGACGGCTCGATCGACCGCGCGGCGTGCGCGCCGGACGACGGGCCGCCGCTGCGCCCCGACCGGCCGCACGGGCCTGCCGTCGTGATGCGGACCGGCGAGCCCGAGCTGGTCAGGGGCGTCACCGACGAGCCGATGCCCGGCGTCACCTCGTACCTGTGCGTGCCGCTGATGTCGCGCGACCGGCCCTGGGGCGCGATCACGCTCGTCACCACCGGCGAGCGCCGGTTCGGGCCCGCCGACCTCGACCTCGCCGCCGAGCTGGCGCGGCGCGCGGCCTCGACGGTCGAGACCTCCCGCCTGCTGCGGTCGCTGGCCCACTCGGAGGAGCGCTACCGGCTGTTGTTCGAGGCCAACCCGCTGCCGATGTGGGTCTACGACGCGCAGACCCTGCGCTTCCTCGCGGTCAACGAGGCCGCCGTCCGCCACTACGGCTACACGCGCAGCGAGTTCCTCGCCATGACGATCGCGGACATCCGGCCGCGCGAGGACGTCGAGGCAGTGCTCGCCGACCTGCGCGAGCGCGGCGGGCCAGGCTCCCCCGCTTCGGGCACGTGGCGGCACCGCACGAAGGACGGGACGCCGGTCGACGTCGAGATCACGGCCGGCAGGGTGCTGTTCGAGGGCCGCCCGGCCGCGCTCGTGCTCGCGCACGACGTGACGGAGCGGCTGCGGCTCGGCGGGCGACGGCGCGGCCGAGCGCGGCAGCGAGACGATCATGCTCGTCGAGGACGACGAGAGCGTGCGCGACCTCGTGCGGATCATGCTCGAGGCGAAGGGCTACAACGTGCTCGCGGCGGCGGGCGCCGAGGAGGCCGAGCGGATCTGCACCGACGACGTCGACCTGCTGCTGACCGACGTGGTGATGCCGGAGGTCAACGGCCGCGCACTGGCGGAGCGGCTCTCGCTCACCTCACCGTCGATGCGCATCCTCTTCATGTCCGGCTACTCGGACGAGGCGGTCTACCGCCACGGTGAGCTCAGCCCGAACGCCGCCTTCATCGAGAAGCCGTTCACGGACCGTACGCTCGCGCGCAAGGTCCGCGAGGTGCTCGACGGTTAGACGGTGTCCCGGACGGCCAGGCGGCGCTGCGGCTCGGCGCTGACCTCGACGCCGTGCCAGGCGGCGTAGGCGTACGGGTGCTGGAAGACGTCGTAGGGACGCTCGCCCTCGCGGACCTCGATCGAGAAGCGATCGCCGGTCTTGTCGTCGGCCACCGCCACGATCACCTGGTTGTCGTGCTCGCGCCAGAGCAGCCAGACGTCGATGCGGTCGTTGGTGCGGTGGTCAAGTTCTCGGAGGGTCTCGTTCATGGCACGGGTACGGTCGCATCGCGGGGGCCGCGGGCCCATGGAGCCAGCCGGTGAGAGGCTCAGAGGCTGGCAGGCCTTCCGCAGGTAGCGGAGAGCCGTACTCAGAGCCGGTCGAGCAGCTCGGCCTGCGCGGGGTTGAGCTTCTCGCGCGCGCGCGCGAGATCGAACCAGCCCGCACGGTCGATCTCCGGGAACTCGCGCGTCGTACCCGAGCGCGGCGGCCACTCGATCGTGAACGTGTTGCTGACGATCGCGTCGGCGTCGAGGTCGCCGGACACCGCGAAGGCCGTGATCTCCTTGCCGCTGCGCAGCTTGACAGTGCCGAGCTCGGTCAGCTCGGCGCCGGCGGGCAGCGCCGTGCCGAGCTCCTCCTCGAACTCGCGCGCGGCGCACGCGCGCGGGTCCTCGCCGTCGCCGTACTCGCCCTTCGGGATCGACCACGCCCCGGCGTCCTTGCGCGCCCAGTACGGCCCGCCCGGGTGCACGAGCAGCACCTCGCGCACGCCGTCGCGCTCGCGGTGCAGGAGGATCCCGGCGCTGCGCTTCAGGCCGCCTCCGGCACGGGTCGCGGCGCCGGCCGGCGGTTGAGCACGAAGGTCGGCAGCAGCGCGACCAGCGCGACCGCGGCGCCGAGCGTGAAGGCGATCGTGAAGCCGCTCTCGACCGGGATCTCGGTGCCCGGCAGGGTGTGGGCGGAGATGATCGCGGCGGCGACCTGCGAGCCGAGCGCGGCGCCGATCGTGCGCATGATCGTGTTCATGCCGCTGGCCACGCCGGTCTCGCCGGGCCGCGAGTACTCGATCACCAGCGTGCCGAGCGAAGCGAAGCTGAACGCCAGCCCGACGCCCATCAGGACCATCCAGGCGTAGATCGTCCACGGCTCGTCATGGAACGTGGCGAGCAGCGTGAGCGCGAGCACGAGGAAGCCGATGCCGATCCGCAGCGTCACGTGGTTGCCGATCCGCGTGCCGAGCGCGCCGGCGAACGGGCCGGTGACCATCATCGCGATCGACGACGGCACGAAGAACAGGCCGACCTCGACCGGCGAGGCGCCGAAGCCGTAGTCGATCTGGTCCGCCAGATCGGGCGGCAGCCCGAGCGGCATCTGCACGAAGTTCGGCAGCAGGATGAAGGTCGAGAACATCGCGAAGCCCATCAGCAGCGTGGTGAGGTTGGTGGCGGCCATCTCGCGGCGGGCGAACGTGCGCAGGTCGACCATCGGCTCGGGCACGCGGTTCTCGATCACCGCCCACGCGTAGAACGGACACGGCGGAGGCGGCGAACAGGCCGAGCACGCCGGCCGACGTCCAGCCCCAGTGCGTGCCCTCGCTGATCGCCAGCAGCAGCGAGCCGAGCGCGAGCGACAGCGTCAGCCCGCCGAGGTAGTCGGGCTTCGTCGGCATCTTGACCGGCGACTCGGGCACGAACATGGCGAGCAGCAGGGTCGAGGCGAGCACCGGAACCGCGCCGATAAGGAACAGCCAGTGCCACGTCAGGTGCTCGATGATCACGCCGCTGAGCACCAGCCCGACGCCGCCGCCGACGCCGAACACCGAGCTCACCGTCCCGATCCCGAGGCCGATCTTCTCGGGCGGGAACTCGTCGCGGATGATTCCGAACGAGAGCGGGAAGACGGCCGCGCCGGCGCCCTGGATGACGCGGAAGACGATCAGCGACGGCAGGCTCCAGGCGGCCGCCGCGCCGAGCGAGGCGAGCCCGAAGATCCCGAGCGCGATGACGAGCATCCGCTTCTTGCCGTAGGAGTCGCCGAGCTTGCCGAGGATCGGGGTCAGCACCGACGAGCTGAGCAGGAAGCCGGTGGCGATCCAGGTCACCGACGTCGCCGTGGTGTCGAACTCGCGCTGGAAGTGCGGCAGCGCGGGGACGACGAGCGTCTGCATGACCGCGAAGGAGACGCCCGCGACGGTCAGCAGCGCGAGCGTGACCCCGTAGTGCTGTCGCTCGGGCTCCACTTCTTCGATCCTAGAGATCGACCACCCGGAGACCGGGTCGCCGCTCCTGCAGGGCCTCGGTGAGCACGCGCCGGTGGCAGACCGCCGGGTCGGCCTCGAGGCACAGCAGCGCGGTGCGCGGCCCGCGGTCGAGCTCGGCGGCGAGCTCGTCGAGCTCGCGGGCGGCCGTGCGCTCGACGTGCTCGCGGAAGGCGGGCGCGCCCTCCGCCGCGCGGCCGTGCTTGAACAGCCACCGGATGTCGGGCGGCGTGCCGAGCGGCTTGCGGTGCTCGTAGGCGATCCCGTGATCGGCGAGCAGCTCGCCGAGCCGCGTCTTCGACATCCCCGGTCGGCGCGACTGCGGCCGGAAGCGCACGTCGATCAGCCGCTCGATCCGCGCGGCGTGCAGCTCGGCGACCAGCTCGGGCGGGAGCAGCCGCTCGTAGCCGATCGTCCAGACCCGGCTCATGGGGCAACCTCCCCGCGATGTTCGCGAAGCGAACTCGCAAGGCCAAGCTTGCTTGGCCCGGTCACGCGCTGCGCGCGGCGAGCGACGCCAGGTCGAACGCCTCGGCGATCAGCTCGTACGAGTGCCGGCGCGCCTCGTGGTCGTGGGTGATGGTCACCACGATCACCTCGTCGGCGCCGTACTCCTCGGCGACCTGCTCGATACCGGCGCGCACCGTCTCCCGCGTGCCGATGATCCGCCGCCGGCCCTTGTGCGGGTCGCCGTGCTGGGCGAGGTAGCGCAGCGCGCGTTCCGGCGGCGGCACCGGGATCGGGCGGCCCTGGCGCAGCATCGCGAACGACATCGCGATCGAGGAGGCCAGGCGCTCGGCCTCTTCGTCGGTGTCGGCGGCGATCGCCCACACGCCCACCGCCACGCGCGGCTCGGCGGCGCGCTCGCGGTAGGAGCGGGCGATCTCCGCGCCGTGCGGGTTGATGAAGTCCGCGAACGCGTACGGCAGCCCGAGCTGCGCCGCCCACACCGCGCTCTGCGCCGACGAGCCGAGCAGCCAGATCTCGGGTCGCTCCGGGCTGCCGGGCAGCGAGGCGCCGAGCTTGGAGAACGGGTGATCGGCGGGCAGGCTGCCGTCGTAGTGCGCGAGCAGCTCGGCGAGCTGCTGCGGGAAGTCGTCGGGCGCGACCTCGCGACGGTCGCGCTGCAGCGCGTACGTGGTCAGCGGGTCGGTGCCCGACGCGCGGCCGAGCGCGAGGTCGATCCGGCCGGGAAACAGGCCCGCGAGCAGGCTGAAGCTCTCGGCGACCTTGAACGGCGAGTAGTGCGGCAGCATCACGCCGCCGCTGCCGACGCGGATGCGCTCCGTCGCCGCCGCGACGGGCCCGGCCAGCACCTCGGGCGCCGGGCCGGCGAGCGCGAGGCCGTGGTGCTCGGCGAGCCAGTAGCGGTGGTAGCCGAGGCGGTCCGCGAGCCGGGCGAGGTCGAGCGTGTTGCGCAGCGCGTCGGGTCGCGACGTGCCCTCGGGCACCGGCGTCTGGTCGAGCACGCTGACTCTCACCGAGCCTCCCACGCCTTGTCGAGCGCCTCGAGCAGCAGCTCGGAGGGCTGGGCCCCCGAGACGCCGTAGCGCCGGTCGAGGACGAAGAACGGCACGCCGCGGATGCCGATCCGCATGGCCAGCTCCTCGTCGGCCCGGACGGCGTCGGCGTAGGCGCCGTTCTGGCAGGCCTTCGGGGTCGACGCCGACCTCGGTCGCGAGCCGCACGAGCGTCTCCGCGTCGCCGATCGCCTCGCCCTCGGTGAAGTACGCGCGCATGAGGCGCTCCTTCATCGTGTCCTGAAGCCCGTGCGCCGCCGCCAGGTGGAGCAGGCGATGGGCGTCGAAGCTGTTGCCGCCGCGCGTGCGGTCGAGGTGGTACTCGAGTCCCTCGCCGGCCGCCAGCTCGGTCATCTGGGCGTTCATCTCCTGCGCCTGCTCGACGCTCATGCCGTACTTGGCGGCGAGGTGCTCGGCGGAGGAGTGCTCGCGCTCGGGCGGCGCGCCCGGGTCGAGCTCGAAGCTGCGCCAGGTCAGCTCGACGTCATCGCGGTGCGCGAACCGCTCGAGCGCGTGCTCGAAGCGCCGCTTGCCCACGTAGCACCAGGGGCACACGATGTCGGACCAGATCTCGACCGTGAGCGGGGCCATGGCGGCCCATGCTAGGCGGCGGCTTCGCGCGCAGCGGCGACGGCGAGCCGGTCGGCGCGGTCGTTGAGCGCCTTGTGGGCGTGCGGCTCGCCGACCTCGTGGCCCTTCACCCAGTGCCAGCGGACGGCGTCGTGGCGCGCGATCTCTCCCTCCAGCGCCCGCACGAGATCCTGGTTCTTGACCGGGTCGCCGCCGGCCGTCTTCCAGCCGCGCCGCTTCCAGCCGTGGATCCACTTCGTCATCGAGTCCAGCATCAGCCGCGAGTCGGTCACGATGCAGACGCGGCTGCTGGGCGGCAGCGCCCGCAGGCCCTCGAGCGCGGCGGTGTACTCCATCCGGTTGTTGGTCGTGTGCGGCTCGCCGCCCGACAGCTCGGCCCGCTCGCCGGCCGGGCCGACCACGATCGCCGCCCAGCCGCCGGGGCCGGGGTTGCCGCTGCACGCGCCGTCGGTCCACACGAGCGCCTCGCCCTCGCGGGCCGCGACCGGGATCTCCTTGGCCATCGGGGGCGATGGTAGACGGCGCCGTTGTCGGAATCTCCAACGGGCGATCGAAATCGTTGGACCGCCCAACGATGCGGCGAGGCCCCCGGCACGCGAGTCTTCTCGTGGGGCTGGAAGTCAAGCGAGGCGGAGGAACACTCTTCGAATGGTCAACCTGGGTATCGCGTTTGCGCTCGTGTGCGCCGTCGTCACACAGCTGGCGTTCCTGTGCAAGCACCGCGGCGCCAACGCCGCGCCGGTCGTCGAGCTCCGGCGGCCGCTGGCAAGCGCGAAGGCCCTGTTCCGCTCGAAGTGGTTCGCCGCCGGGATGGCGATCGCGGCCGGCGCCTGGCTGCTGCATGTCGCAGCGCTGACGCTCGCGCCGCTGTCCATGGTGCAGGCCGTGCTGTCGACCGGAGTGATCGTGGTCGCGGTCCTGGGTGACCGCCTGTTCGGCTGCACGGTGCCGCGACGCCAGTGGGTCGGCGTCGGCATGACGGCACTCGGCCTGATGGCGCTCGTCGTCACGCTCCCCGCGCCGGGCGGAGAGCACGGGACGTTCGCGGCGCCGATGCTGATCGCCTTCGAAGCGGGCATGCTGGCCCTGGGGATCATGCTCGTCGCCGCTCCGCGCCTGGGGACGCCGTCGCACCATCACGGCGCTGTGCTCGGAGCGGCGGCGGGCGTGCTCTTCGGCGTGTCCGACGTCGCGGTCAAGGCGCTCACCAACGCGGCCGAGAGCGGCGTGTTCGCCGTGCTCGGCTCGCCGTGGCTCACCGTCGCCGCCGCCGCCTCCGTCCTCGCCTTCCTCGCCTCCGCGCGCGGCTTCCAGGCCGGTGAGGCGGTGCCGGTGATCGCCTGCACCTCGACGGCCGCCAACGTCACCTGCATCCTCGGCGGCATCCTCGTCTTCGGCGACGCCCTGTCGGGCGAGACCGTCCTGCTCGCCGTGCAGATCGCCGCCTTCGCGCTGGTCGCCGCCGCGGCGCTGCTGATCCCGGCAGGGCACGGGCGTAGCGTCACCGCCTAACTGCGGCATTGAGGGGCGGGTTCGGCCGAGGGGATCGAGCGTGACGTTTCGCATCGCCGCCTCCCCCACCCAGCGCAGTTGACGTTCGCAGCGGTAGATTCGCCACGTGCCGGAAGCGGTCGGCAGGCTCGTCGGAGACATCGAGGCCGAGCTCGACGCGCTGGTCGACGGAATCGTCGTCCGGATCCGCGACGAGGTCCCCGACTTCCGGCGCCTGCCGGCCTCGACGCTCTCGCGCGCCGTGCGCGGCAACGTCAGCCGCGCGCTCGCCGCGCTGCACGACCTGCGGCCGCCGACTGCGGATGAGCTCGGGCGGGCGGCAGCGGTCGGTCGCGAGCGCGCCGAGCAGGGCCTGAGCGTCGACGCCGTCCTGCACGCCTACCGGATCACGATGTCCGCGGTCTGGACGCGCTTCGGCGAGCTGGCGCGCGAGCGCGGGACCAGCGTCACCAGCGTGCTCGCCTTCTCCGAGACGCTGTGGCTCTGGGGCGACGCCGTGATGGAGGTGGTCGGGAACGCCCACCGCGAGGTCGAGCTGCAGCTCGCGCGCGAGGAGCAGCAGCGCCGCGACGCCTTCGTGCTGGCCGTGCTGCTGGGGACGATCGACGCCGCCGAGCTGTCGCGCGAGAGCGGCGGCTACGGCCTCGACCCCGAGCGCGAGTACCTCGCCTTCCGCGCCCGCGCGCTCGACGGCGGCGGGCCGCCGCGCCGGCTCGGCGCCGAGCTGACAACGGCGCTCGACCACGACCTCGTCGGCCTCGCCACCGAGCCGGCCGCGCCGCAGCCCGGCGTGGTGGTGGGCGTCGGCCCGCCGGCGCGGCTGGCCGCCCTCCCCGCGGCCTTCGCGATGGCCAGCCGCGCGCTCCAGACCGCGATCGCCTTCGGCCAGGAGGGCACGTTCAGCCTCGCCGATCTCTCGATCCGCCCGGCGATCCTCTCCGACGAGGCGCTCGGCGCCGCCTTCACGGACCGCCACCTCGAGCCGCTGGCGGCGCTCGGGCGCCTCGGTGCCGAGCTCGAGGACACGCTGCGCGTCTGGTTCGAGCAGGACATGCGGATCGAGGAGACGGCCAAGGCGCTGCACGTGCACCCGAACACGCTCCGCCACCGGCTGCGGCGCTTCGAGGAGACGACGGGCACCAGTCTGCGGCGCCCCGCCGACCTCATCGAGCTGTGGTGGGCGCTGGAGCGGCGCCGGCTGTCGGCAGCGATCTGATCACCGGCTGCCGGGCGGCGTCAGCGGTTTCGGGGGGCGCCCGGCGGCGGCGTTCTCGATCAGCGTCACCAGCCGCCGTTCGCGCGTCTCGGGCTTCTTCGCGCTCGTGACCCAGTAGATCGCGGTGCGGCGGAAGGACGGCGGGCGGCTCTGGAACCACTCCCAGGCCGCGGCGTGCGCGCGGAAGCGGCGCTCCTGCTCCGCGTCGAGCCTGGCCTCGTGGCGCTGCTCGTAGGAGTAGACGGCCGAGCGGTCGTCGGTGCGCGCCTCGAAGGCGGCAAGCCCCGCCGGCGTCATCCGCCCCTCCTCGATCAGCTCACGCGCGCGCTTGATGTTGATCGCGCTCCAGTTGCTGCGAGGCCGCCGCGGCGTGAAGCGGTTCGAGTAGCTCTCGTCGTCGATGCCGCGGCGGATGCCGTCGATCCAGCCGAAGCACAGCGCCTCGTCGACCGATTCCTTCCACGTGATGCCGGCCCGCCCGCTCGACTTCTTGTAGTAGCCGACCACCACCTCGCGCTCGTCGGCATGATGCGCCTCGAGCCAGGCGCGGAAATCGGCCCGCGTCGCGAAGAATTGCGGCTCCACACCGGCAGTATCCTGAGAGGAGTTGATGTGTGGGCACGGCCTCGTCAGCGCCGGGACGGGCGATCGCGTGGGATTGCGGACGTGAGCGGCTTCAGTCACGTCGAGCCGCCGACGGTCTCGTAGTGGACGTAGGACGCTCGGATGCGCGCTTCGAAGACGAGGCGATGGCGCCCGTGCGCGCGATCGTCCACGGCCTGCCGGATGCCACCGTCGCCTCGGGAGCGGACGGGCGCATCGTCTTCGCCAACGCGCTGGCCGGCGAGCTGTTCGGCTACGCGCCCGAGGACATGGTCGGCCGGCACGTGCAGACGCTGTGGCCGGAGCGCCTGCGCGAGCGCTACCTGCGCAACATGCGGCTCTACTTCGCCACCGAGCACCCGCTGCGCTTCTCGACCGAGGCGTGGGGCCTGCGGGCCGACGGCTCGGAGTTCGTGGGCGAGATGAGCTGGGGGATCGTCGACACTCCGATCGGGCCGCTGCTGCTGGCGGTCGGGCGCGACATCTCCGAGCGGCGCGCCGGCGAGAAGCGCCTGCGCGCCGTGTCGGTGCTGGGCGAGCGGGCGCTGGGCGGCGCCGGGCTGAAGGAGCTGGCCGCCGACGCCGTCGAGCAGCTCGCGCAGACGCTCCCGCTCGAGCGCGCCGAGCTGCGCGTGGCGGGCGGCGAGGTGACGTCGTTCGGCGGTGCCGCACGCGGCGACGGTCAGCGGTTCGAGCTCGGGCCGGACGACGCGCTGATCGCCTGGTTCGCGCGCGCGATCAGCGACGACGAGGTGAGCTTCGTGCGGGCCGTGGCGGGCATCCTCGGCACCGGGCTGGCGCGCCTGCGCAGCGAGGAGCAGATGCGCCACGCGGCGCTGCACGATCCGCTGACCGGACTCGCCAACCGCACGCTGCTGCGCGACCGGCTCGAGCACGCGCTGGCGCGGTCGGCGCGTGACGACACCGTGACCGGCGTCCTGTTCGTCGACCTCGACGAGTTCAAGCGCGTCAACGACCGCTTCGGCCACGCCGCGGGGGATGCGGTGCTCGCCGAGCTCGGACAGCGGCTGCGGGCGGTCGTGCGGCCGGCCGACACCGTCGCGCGCCTCGGCGGCGACGAGTTCGTCGTCGTCTGCGAGGCGATCGACGAGCACGCCGCGCTCGCCCTCGGGCACCGCCTCGACGCGGCGATCCGGCAGCCGTTGTCGGTCGCCGGCGCCGAGCACCTGCTCACCGCCAGCATCGGCATCGCGCTCGGACGCGACGACCCCGACTCGATGCTGGCGGCGGCCGACGCCGCCGTCTACCAGGCCAAGGCGGCCGGCCGCGGGCGCGTCGAGCTGCGACGCTGAGGGCGTGCCCGAGATCGAGCTCGCGCAGGGGACCGTCCGCTACCGCGACGAGGGCGACGGACCGCCGATCGTGTTCGTGCACGGGGCGCTCGTCGACGGGCGGCTGTGGGAGCCGGTGGTGGACCGGCTGGCCGGCGGCGCGCGCTGCGTCGTGCCCGACCTCCCGCTCGGCGCGCACCGGATCGCGATGCGGCCGGACGCCGACGTCTCGCCGACCGGGCTGGCGCGGCTGATCGCCGACCTCATCGAGGCGCTCGAGTTGCGCGACGTGACGCTGGTGGGCAACGACACCGGCGGCGCACTGTGCCAGTTCGTCGTGACGCGCCATCCCGAGCGGATCGGCCGGCTCGTGCTCACCAACTGCGACGCCTTCGACAACTTCCCGCCCGCGATGTTCCGCGGCCTCGTGGTCGGCGCTCGGCTGGGGCTGCTGACCGCGGCCCTGCAGCCACTGCGGGTGCGTCCGCTGCGGCGGATGCCGTTCGCCTTCGGCTGGCTGACCAAGCGCCCGCTGCCCGACGAGCTGCTCGACTCCTGGGTCGAGCCGTTCCTGAGCGACGCCGGCGTGCGCCGCGACACGCGGCGGCTGCTGGCGGGCGTGCGGCGCGAGCAGCTGCTCGACAACACGGCGCGCCTGACCGAGTTCGACCGGCCGGTGCTGATCGCCTGGGCGCCGGAGGACCGCTTCTTCCCGCTCGACCACGCGCGCCGCCTGGCGGCGATCTTCCCCGACGCGACGCTGGTCGAAGTGCCCGACGCGTACGCCTTCATCAGCCGCGACCAGCCCGACCGGCTGGCTGAGCTGATCCGCGGGTTCACGGCGTAACATCGCCGCCGTGGTCGTCACCATCTCGGCGTCCTACGGGGCCGGCGGCGCCTACGTGGGTCCGCGGCTGGCCGAGCGCCTGGGCGTGCCGTTCGTGGATCGGGCGATCCCGAACGAGGTCGCGCAGAAGCTGCGGGTGCCGCTGACCGAGGCCGTCCGGCACGACGAGACCGCGGGCAGCGTGTTCGAGCGCTTCGTCCGGGTGCTGGCGCCGGCCGGCATGGCCTTCGGCGCCCGGCCGTACCTGGAGCACGAGGTGGTCGACGAGAACCTGTACCGCGACGCCACCGAGCAGGTGATCCGCGAGCAGGCGGCCCGCGAGGGTGGCGTCTTCCTCGGACGCGCCGCCGCGCTGGTCCTGGGCGAGTCGCTGCGCGCGCTCCACGTGCGGCTCCACGGCTCGCGCGAGGGGCGGGTCGCGCGCGCGATGGAGCAGGAGGGCCTCTCGCGCGAGGACGCCGAGCGGCGACTGGCCGACAACGACCGCGCGCGCGAGGCGTACGTGCACCACTTCTACGGGGCCGACGCCAACGATCTCCGGCACTACCACCTGGCCATCGACACCACGGCGATCGACCTCGACTGCTGCGTCGACCTGATCGTCGCTGCGGCGGAACGGGACTCGGTCTCGGCCATCGTCCTGACTAAGTGGTCCTATCGACCACCTAGGCAGGACGGTGGACGATGTCGCGGCCGATCCCGCTCCCTAAGTGCCGCAGTTGACGTTGCCGCCGGCTAGTACACGACCGGCAGCGCAATCGCGACGATCGCGCCGCCGAGCGCCATGCCGACCGCGGCGGTGGCTCCGGCCAGCCGCGTCTCGTCGAGCATCCGCGCCGTGCCGATGCCATGGCTGGCGACGCCATGGGCGAGCCCGCGCGCGAGCGGGTGGCGGACGCGCACGAGGTCGAGCCAGCGCGGGCCGAGCGTCGCGCCGGCCACGCCGGCGAGCACGCTGAGCACGGCCGACAGCGCCGCCGCGCCGTGGAGCTGGTCCGCCAGCGCGATCGTGCCCGCGTTGCGGCGCAGCGTCTCGCGCTCGCGGTGCAGCGGCACGGCGAGCGCGAGCACCGCCGGCCCGAGCAGCGCGCTGAGCGGGCCGGTCGCCGGAGGCGTAGCTCGCGTACGGCACGCCGGTGGCGAGCAACGTGACCGCGAGCACCGCCATGGCGATCAGCGTCGGGTTCAGCAGCGGCCGCCGCGGGAACCGCAGCGCGGCCGCGTACGCGCCCGCGGTGACCGGAACCCAGAGCAGATCGATCGGGTCGACCATCACCGCGCCACCGTGATCGGACGACGACTCACGGATTTTTGGATCCAAAGATCCAACGGACATGGAGTCATCGGCGCGCGGCCCGGCCCGAGGCCACCCCGCGGCGCGCGGACTGACACCATGCGAGCCGCGGATGGGGACCCTGTCGCAGCGCGAGCTCAACCGCGCGCTCCTGGCGCGCCAGCTGCTGCTCGATCGCGGCCGGCTGTCGCTGCCGAAGGCGCTCGAGCGGATCGGCGGCATCCAGGCGCAGTACGCGCCGTCGATGTACGTCGGGCTGTGGTCGCGGCTCGAGGGCTTCCGGCGCGACACGCTGACGCACGCGCTCGAGCGCCGCTCGGTCATCCAGGCCACGCTCATGCGCCAGACCATCCACCTCGTCTCGCGCGCCGACTACTGGCCGCTCGCGCTCGCCGTCCGCGAGGCCCGACGAGCGAGCTGGACGCGCGCGCGCGACGCCCCGAGCCCGCGCGCGATGGCCACGGCGGCGCGGACCCTGCGCGCCGCGTTCAACGGCCACGGCGCGCTGAGCCGCAAGGAGATCGAGGGCATCGTCGGCAAGCCGCGCGCCAACGCGGTCGGCCTGTGGATCGACCTCGTGCGCGTCCCTCCCTCGGGCACCTGGGAGCGTCGCCGAGCCGACCTCTACGCGCCCGCCGAGGACTGGATCGGCCCGCCGCCCGATCCCGCGGGCGCGCCCGACCACCTCGTCCGCCGCTACCTGGCCGGCTTCGGTCCCGCCTCGGCCAAGGACGTCGCGAGCTTCACCGGGCTCCCGCCGCAGCAGGTCGCCGCGGTGCTCGACCGGCTCGAGCTCCGCCGCTTCGACGGGCCCCTGTTCGACCTCCCGCGCGCGGCGCTGCCGGACCCCGAGGCCCCGGCGCCGCCGCGCTTCCTGCCGACCTGGGACGCCACGCTGCTCGTCCACGCCCGGCGCACCGGACTGCTGCCGGAGGAGCACCGCGCGAAGATCTTCGGCATCAAGACCCCCCACTCGTTCCCGACCTTCCTGGTCGACGGCCAGGTCGCCGGCACCTGGAGATACGAGCGCGGCAGGATCGAGCTCGCGCCGTTCGGAAGGCTCGATGCCGCGGACCGGCGTGCACTGAAAGAGGAGGCGGATCGGCTTGCCGAGCTCCACGCCTGAGCGCCTGTCCGCGCTCGACGCGTCGTTCCTGGCCGTCGAGAGCGAGCACGCGCCGATGCACGTCGGCTGGGTGGCGAGCTTCGAGCCGCCCGAGCGCCCGCCGACCGCCGAGGAGCTGATCGACCACATCGCGGCGCGCATGGAGGGCGCCCACCGCTACCGCCAGAAGCTGGCCGACGTACCGCTGAGCGTCCACGACCCCGTCTGGGTCGACGATCCGCACTTCGATCCCGCACGCCACCTGCACGCGGCCCACACCGACCTCGACGCGCTGGTCGACGAGGTCCTCTCCACGCCGCTCGCGCGCGACCGGCCGCTGTGGGAGATGTGGATCGGCGACGACCCGCCGACGATCGTCGGCAAGGCACACCACTGCATGGTCGACGGCCTCGCCGTGGTCGAGCTGGGCAGCCTGCTGCTCGACGCCGACCCGGATGCTGCGCCGCACACCGGACGACGGCGACTGGCCGCCGGCGCCCGAACCCACCCCCGGCCAGCGGCTGGGGCGTGCGATCGCCGACCGCATCGGCGAGACCGCCGGGCTCCTCGTCACGCCGCTGCGGCTGGCCGCCAACGTCGGCGCGCTCCCGGGCACGGCGCGCATGGTCGGCCACACGCTGCTGCCGCCGGCGCCGAGCTCGCCGTTGAACGTCCAGGGGTCCGGCCGCCGCCACCATACGCGCGTCACGCGCCCGCTCGACGAGCTGCGCAAGATCCGCCGCGCCTTCGGCGTGACGCCCAACGACGTCCTGCTCGCCGCCTGCGCCGGCGCGCTGCACCACTTCCTCGACGAGCCGATGGCGCTGAAGGTCATGGTCCCGGCCGATGTGCGCACGGTCGACGACCCGGCGGCGAGCGGCAACCGCATCTCGTTCGTGTTCCTCGAGCTGCCGTGCCACGAGCCCGACCCGCTCGCCCGCCTCCAGGCCATCCACCGCGCCACCGACCAGCGCCGGCGCCACGAGGAGGCCGAGCGGCTCGACGACGCCTTCCGGCTGCTGGCGCTCACGCCGAAGCCGCTCCAGCGCACGCTCGCGCACGCCTTCGCCCACCCGCGGCTCTTCAACCTGACGATCTCCAGCGTCCCCGGTCCCGCCGTCACGCGCTACCTGCGCGGCTGCCGCCTGCGCACGGTCCACTCCGCGGTGCCGCTGAGCGCGCACCACGCGCTCTCGATCGGGGTCGTGACCGTGGCCGGCAACGCTTGCCTCGGGATCTCCTCCGACCCCGCGACACTGCCCGGAGCGGACGACCTCGCCGCATACCTCGACGCGGCCTTCGACGAACTGCTGGAGTTGGCCCGACATGCCTGAGGTCCCGCTTCGCGAGGCGATCGCGGCCATGAACGTCGACGCGCCGAGCCAGCGCAACCCGAGGCTCGCCGGCTTCCTCGCGGCGTGCAACGCCGACGACCAGCTCAAGGCCCGCTGGCACGCGGCGCAGGTGACGGCCGAGCGGCTCGGGATGAGCGACCACTCGTGGGTGCACCTGCGGATCGTGCTCAACCGCGCGCTGCGCGTGTACCGGCTGCTGCGCCAGAAGGGCGTCCAGTCGTCGATCGAGATCGACTACGGCCTCGAGCCGCGCGACGCCGAGGTCGTGATCGCCGGCGGCTGCCTGCTGCACGACCTCGGCATGTCGATCCACCGCGTCGACCACGAGGCCTACAGCCTGTTCCTGGCCGCCGACCATCTCGACTCGCTGCTGGCCGGCATCTACGAGGAGCCGGAGCGCACGATCGTGGCCTCCGAGACGCTGCACGCGATCATCGGCCACCGCAGCGGCGGCCGCCCGCTCACGCTCGAGGCGGGGATCATCCGCGTGGCCGACGCGCTCGACATGGAGCACGGCCGCTCGCGCGTCGCCGTCGAGACGCACCTGCCGAACATCCACGCGCTGTCGGCGGCGGCGATCGACGAGGTGCGCATCCTGCCCGGCGAGGAACGGGCGATCCGCGTCGAGATCGAGATGAACAACTCGGCCGGCGTCTTCCAGGTCGACGAGCTGCTCGCGCGCAAGCTGCGCGGGTCCGGCCTCGAGAAACACATCGAGGTCGTGGCCGAGATCCAGGGCGAGACCGAGAAGCGCCTGTTCACCATCTACCGGATCTAGGCGCGGCTCACCAGGTAGTGCCACTCGTTGTCGAGCCGGTAGCTGCCGTCGGGCCGGCGCCACGGGGCGAGCGACTCGGCGATGGCCGCGGCGACGGTGTCGCGGCCGACCCGCTCGGCGGCGGCGACGGCGCTGCCCGCCGACAGCATCGCGCGCAGCAGCGACTGCTCGTCCGCGAACTCGTACTCCCACGACGTGTGGAAGGACTCGAGCGGGCGCAGCCCGGCGTCGCGCGCGATCCGCTCGAGCAGGTCGAAGCGCCAGTACGGCGGCTCGTCGCCCTCCATCGACAGCAGCGGCAGGATCGCGTGCTTCATCGCCTCGAGCGAGCAGCGCTCGGGCCGCCCGAAGACCTGGGCCAGCACCGTGCCTCCCGGCCGGGTCACGCGCGCGGCCTCGCTGATGGCGGACGTCATGTCGTCGGCGAAGAAGAACGAGCTGAACCCCGTCACGACGTCGAAGCCGTCGTCGCCGAACGGCAGCGCCTGCATGTCGCCGGCGTGCAGGTCGGCCTCCGGCACGCGCTCGCGGGCGATCGCCAGCAGCGGCTCGGAGGCGTCGAACCCGACGACGCGGGCGCCGCGGTCGGCGGCCGCGCGCAGGAACACGCCCGAGCCGCAGCCGATGTCGAGCACGCGCTGGCCGTGACCGATCCGTAGGTGCTCGATCGCCGTCTCGTAGGTCGGCATCTGCTGCTCCTCGGTGGCCGCCCAGTCGTGCGCCTTGGCACCCCAGAGCCGGCCCCAGACGTCGGCGCTGCTGATCGCGATGGATGTCATCCGTCCGCCCTTGGTCGTAAACTACGTTCCATACTCTTTATAACTATGGGACGTAGCTATGTCAAGGGATGAGCTGAGCCTGTTCTCGTATGAGGTCCTCGGCCTGGTGGGCCGGACGGGGGCCGGCGCCCACGACCTCCTGCGCATGGCCCGGCGCGCGCGGATGCTCGACTGGGCCGGCGAGAGCCAGTACTACGTCGAGCCCAAGCGGCTGGCCCGGCTCGGCTACCTCGAGGCGCACAAGGAGCCCGGCCGGACGCGCGAGCGGACGGTCTACACGCTCACGGACAAGGGCATCGAGGCGCTGCGCGCGTTCGCGCAGACGCCGGCCCGCGTCACGCCGCTCAAGAGCGAGCCGCTGCTGCGCCTGCTGATCGCCGACCTCGCCGGCGAGGAGGCCGACGCGCGAGAGCCTGTCGACGCTGCGCGAGGACCTCGCGGACCTGCGCGAGCGCCTCGCCGAGAGCCACGCGACCTGGGAGGCGCTCCCCCACCGCCGCCGGTATCTCCGGATCGCCCACAGCTTCCTGAGCGGCTGGCTCGACCTCCACGAACGGCTCGTCGACGACGTCGAGCGCGAGTTCGACTGAATCAGTCATCTAGCCCCAGAGGCGCGCGCGGAGACCGGACGCGCGCGCGACGGGGCGGGCGACGGCGGCGCGGATCGCCTCCTCGCCGCCGACCAGGATCAGCTCGCGCCGCGCGCGCGTGACCGCGGTGTAGAGCAGCTCGCGGGTGAGGATCGGCGAGGTCGGCTCGGGCAGCAGGACGGCGGCGGTGTCGAACTGCGAGCCCTGGCTCTTGTGGACCGTCATCGCGTACACGGTGTCGACGGCGGCGAGCCGGGTGGGGCTGAACTCGACGATCTCGCCGCCGCGCTCGAACGCGGCGCTGACCTGCCCGTCGCCGTCCGCGATCACCACGCCGGTGTCGCCGTTGTAGAGCCGCAGCCCGTAGTCGTTCTCGGTCACGAGCAGCGGGCGGCCGACGTACCAGCCGATCGCGGCCTCGTGGCCGAGCCAGGCCTCGACCCGCGCCGTCCAGCCGCTGACCCCGTGCGGCCCACGGCGGTGCGCGCACAGCAGGCGGAACGAGCCGAGCGCCTCGATCGCCCGCCGGGCCTGCCCGGCCTGCGCGGCATCGTGCACGGCGCGCGCCGCCTTGACGGCCGCACCGCGCACGGGGGCCAGCGACTCGTCGCCGTCCGCGATCCAGGTCACGCCGCCGAGCGCCGCGACGGCCGCGTCGCCGTCGCCGCGGCGGATCGCCTCCGCGAGCTCCGCGATCCCGGCGCCGTAGCGGTGGACGCGCTCGAGCACGACGATCCCCTCCCCCGCCGGCCCGACGATGTCACCGAGCACGGCGCCCGCCTCGATCGAGGTGAGCTGGCCGGGGTCGCCGACGAGGATCAGCCGCGCGTCGGCGCGCACGGCCTCGACGAGCCGCGCCATCAGCGACAGCGAGACCATCGAGGTCTCGTCCACGATCACCACGTCGTGCGGCAGCCGGTTGCCGCGGTCGTGGCGGAAGCGGCTGCGCGTGCCCGGCCGCCAGCCCAGCAGGCGGTGCAGGGTCGAGGCGTCGAGCGCGAGCAGCCGCGCGCGGATCTCGTCGCTCACGTCGAGGCGCGCGGCCTCCTCGTGCACGGCCTCGATCAGCCGCGCCGCCGCCTTGCCGGTCGGCGCCGCGAGGGCCACCAGCGGGTCGCCCTGCTCGAACAGCAGCGCGAGGCTGCGCGCGACGGTCGTCGTCTTGCCGGTGCCGGGCCCGCCGGCCACGACGGCGAAGCGGCGCCGCACCGCGGTCTCGGCCGCGCGCCGCTGGCCGCCGTCGTCGAACAGGCGTGCGAGCCCGCCGGCCAGCGCCTCCTCATCCAGCGCCGCCGGCGCCTGGCCGGCGAGCGCGAGCAGATCGGCGGCGACCTGGCGCTCCTCGCGCCAGTAGCGGTCGAGGTAGAGCGAGCGCCCGACGAGCCGCAGCGGGCGCGGCTCGCCGGCCTCCTCGCCGACGGCCACGAGCGGGCTGGCCTCGAGCTTCTCGAGCCACGTGTCCGTGTCGGGCCACGGCAGCGCGGTCAGGTCGACCGGCTCCTCGGTGTCGACCGTGACGGTGTCGCGGATCGTCGCCACGTCGACGTACACGTGGCCGAGCCGCGGCCCGCGGACGGCGAGCGCGGCGGCGAGCGCCACCGCCTCGTCCTGCTCCCCGGCCAGCTCGGCCAGCCGGCGGGCGACGTGCAGGTCGGCCGAGGCGAGCACGCCCGCCTCGTTGAACTCGCGCAGCAGGCCGGCGGCGCTCAGGACGAGCCGCGGGTCGCTCATGACGCAACCCCTCCGCGATGTTCGCGAAGCGAACTCGCAAGGGATTCGGCGCCAGCCGATTCCCCCGTGTCGAGGACGTCGCTGAGGGCCTCGACCAGCGCGCCCGAGGGATGCCAGGCGAAGACGCCGCCGGGCGGGCCGGTCATGCCGCGCACGAACAGGTAGAGGACGCCCGCGAGGTGGCGGTCCGGGTCGTAGCCGGCCAGCCGCCAGCGCAGGTAGCGATGCAGCGCGACGGTGTAGAGCAGCGCCTGCAGGCCGTAGTGGCCGCGCACCATCTCGGCGGCCAGCGCCTCCGGACGGTAGTGCCAGGCGGTCAGCTCCTCGCCCGGCCCGCCGAGCCAGTTCGTCTTGTAGTCGACGACCGCGAAGCGGTCACCGACGCGCGCCACGAGGTCGATGCTCCCGGTCACGTAGCCGCGGACGCTGCGGCGCAGCGCCGGGTCGCCGAGCCGGTCCGCATAGCCGAGCGAGTCGCCGTGCGCCCGCAGCACCGCGGCGATTGCATCGAGGTCGAGCCACCCGGCCGGCCGGTCGCCCCCGACCAGCGGAAACTCGAAGACGAGCTCGTCGAGCCGGTCGGCGCGGGCGAGGTCGCGCAGGCGCACGCCGTCCAGCAGCGGGGTCTCGATCGCCGCGCGCAGCCCGGCCACGACGGCCGCGGTGTCGCCGACGTCGACCGGGCGCCACGCCTGGACCTCGGCCACCGCCGCGGCCAGCTCGGCGTCGAGGTCGGGCGCGGCGAAGTCGGTTGCCTCGAGCACCTGGTGCACGAAGGTGCCGACCTGGACGCCGGCCGGCATCGCGCCCAGCACTCGGCTCCCCTCGGCGACGAGCAGCGGCTTCTCCCTCGGCGGCGGCCGCAGGCGGCCCGACCGGCGCCGCGGGCTCGTCGTCGAGCGGCGGCTCCTCCGGCTCGCTCGCCACGCGCGCCTCGTGCGCGCCCGAGGAGATGTCGCTGAACGAGGTGCGCCGCCAGCGCTGGTCGAGCGAGCGGTCGAAGCGCGCGGCCGACAGCTCGGCCGGCTCGCGCCGGTGTCCGCTCCACGCGACGGGCAGGCCGAGCGTCGAGCGCTCGACGGCGATGCAGCCGGGCGCCTCCTCGCGCAGCGCCTCGAACCGCGCCCACGCGGCCTCGTCGCTCGGCGTGTCGCGCGCCGTCGCCGGCACCGTGCCGTCGGCCGCGCGCGCGAACAGCAGCCGGCCGAGCGCCGACTCGCGGCTGTTCCACGCCGTCGCCCACCACACGACCGCCTGGTGCTGCGCGCGGGTCAGCGCGACGTACGCCAGCCGCAGGTCCTCGCCGCGCTGCTCGATCAGCTCCTGCCGCTTGTGGGCGTCGAAGTCCGGCCCTTCGAGGCCGACGTCGATCGTCCGCCGGTCGCCCGCGCCGGGGTCGTGGAAGGCGACCGGGACCCCCTTCGGGATGAAGCTCGGCTCCCACAGGTAGGGGTAGTAGACGACGGGGAACTCGAGTCCCTTGCTGCGGTGGACGGTGAGGACCTGGACCGCCTCCTCGTCGGACTCGAGCCGGCGGCTGCGGTCCTCGTCGCCGGTGTCCTGGCCGGCCTCGGCGATCCGCCGCCGCAGCCAGCCGACGAGCGCAGTCGGCCCGAGCTGCTCGGCGGTCGCCGCCGCGTGCAGCAGCTCGGCGACGTGGCGCAGGTCGGTCAGCGCGCGCTCTCCGTTCACGCGCGCGAGGATGCGCTGCGGGAGGCCCTCCGCGAGCGTGATCGTCTCGGTGAGCGAGGCGACCCCGCGCAGGCGCAGCACGCTCGCCCAGTCGTGCAACCGCAGGTGGACCGCCTCCCACTCATCCTCGCCCGCCGTCGCGACGCGCTCGGCGCTCCAGCCCAGGAACGGGGTGAGCGCCGCGGCGCGGGCGCGCAGCGACGAGGTCGGGCGCTCGAGCGCCTCCAGCAGCCGCAACCAGTCGCGTGCAGGGTCGGTGCCGAACACGCTGCCGGCGCCGTTGATGACGGCAGGGACCTCGACCTCCTCGAGCGCGTCGCGGATCAGCGCCGCCGTGCGGTTGGTCTGCACGAGCACCGCCACGTGGCCGGGGCGCAGCTTCACGCTCGCGAGCGTGCGGCCGTCTTCGGCCCGGCGCTCGATCCCGGGCTCGGCGTTGAGCAGCTTCACGAGGTCGGCGGCGAGGTCCTTCGCGACGTGCTCGCGAGCCGAGCCGATGTTGGCGTAGCCCCCGCGCGTGAGCTGCAGCGACGGCTCGTCGCGATGCACGACGCGGATGCGCAGCGGCGTGCCCGCCATCCGCGGGCGCTGGTTGGCCTCGGTGGCGTGGACGGGCAGGTAGACGATGCCCTCGTGACCGAGCTGGGCGCCGCCGAACAGCGCGTCGTAGGCGTCGATCAATCCCTGGTCGCTGCGCCAGTTGGTGTCCAGCGTGGGGCGCTGGGACGCCTCCTGCGCGGCCTCGAGGTAGGCGTAGACGTCGGCGCCGCGGAACGCGTAGATCGCCTGTTTCGGATCGCCGATCAGGACCAGCGTGCTCCCGCCGCCGGCGAAGGCGCGCCGCAGGATGCTCCATTGGATCGGGTCGGTGTCCTGGAACTCGTCGACCAGCACGACGCGGTACCGCTCGCAAAGCCGCCGCACGCCGATCTCGCCGGCCGGCCCGTGCAGCGTGTCGTCCAGCCGCGTCAACAGGTCGTCGAAGGTCATCAGGCCGGCGCGGTCCTTGCGAGCCTTCAGCTCCCTGCGGGCGGCGTTCGCCAGCCGCGCGCGCATCGCCGGCAGCGAGTCGGCCCCTGCGCGCGACGGCTCGATCGGCGCGACCGGGTTCTCGATGGCGATCCGCGCGATCCGGCCCGCCTCGTCGCGGCTCATCGGGTGCTGCTCCTCGTGGTGGAAGCGACGCACGTAGAGGTCGTCGACCACCTGGTCGACGAGGTCGCTGACGTCCTCGACGAACTGGCTGTCGCGCGTGACGTCGCCGGCCACGCCGAGGCCGGCGAGCACCTCCTGGCAGAACCCGTGCGTGGTGGCGATCGTCGCCGCGTCGAAGTCCGACAGCGCGCGGGCGAGCCGTGCGCGCCGCAGGGCCACCAGCTCCGGCGGGCCGTCGGCCAGCAGCCGCACGACGTCGTCGCCCTCGCCGGGACTGCCGAGCGCGCGCTCGGTCTCGACCAGGCGTTGCCGCACGCGCTCGCGCAGCTCGCCGGTCGCCATCCGCGTGAAGGTCACGAGCAGCAGCTCGTTGAGCGGCGTGCCGTCGGCGATGAAGCGCGCGGCCAGCGCGGCGATCGCGTACGTCTTGCCCGTGCCGGCGCTCGCCTCGAGCACGGTGACGCCGGTCGGCAGCGGTCCGCAGACGTCGAACCTCATCGCTGCTCCAGGCGTTCGTGCGCGAGCAGGCCGTCCCACAGCCGGACGGCCCAGCGGCCGAAGCGGCGCGTCTCGTCGAGGTCCCAGCGCTCGTCGGGACGCGCCGGGTCGGCCAGCAGCTCGTCGAAGCTCCGCACGCCGCCGAGCACGAGCTGGTGCTCGGGCTCGCGGTCCTCGCGGTCGAAGTCCCAGCTCGACTCCCAGACGTCGCGCGCGGGCTTGATCGGGCCGGCGCCGGCGCGCACGGCCGCGGCGTAGGCGGCCGAGGTCAGGCAGGCGAGCGGCGCCGGCTCGCGCATGCCGCGGTCGTGGAGGTCGAGCAGGACGGCGAGGTGGTCGCGCGCGAGCGCCGCGTCGAGCGGCGCGATGCGGGCGATCGTCACGCTCGCGTCCGAGCCCGAGGGAGCCCGGCCGATCGTGATCGCGTCGAAGCTGCGGGCCGGGTACGCGGCGGTCAGGGCCAGCAGCCGCACCCAGGCGGCGAGCCGGTGGCGCGGGCTCACGCGCGAGTACGTGACGGTGCGCAGCGTGTCGCCGGCGACGCCGGGGACGGTGCCGCCGAGCGTCCGCCCGTCCGGGAGCGCGACCTTGACGTCGACCGATCCCGCGCCGCCCTCGGACACGTGGGCGACGATGTCCTCGACCGTCGGCTCGACGCGGTCGATCACGGGCTTGCCGAGCACGCCCGGCGGCAGCGTGCCGCGCGCGATCTCGGCCAGGACGGCGGTGCGACGCTCGACGCCCGCGAGCCGCGCGTCGAGCAGCCGCTGGCCGACGCCCCACACCTCGAGGCCGTCGAGCGCGACGGGCAGCGCGTCCTCGATCTCGTCGGAGTAGTCGCCCAGACTGATGCCGAGCCGCCGGCGCAGGAAGGCGCGTGCCGGGCGCTCGAAGAAGCGCACGAAGTCGGCCAGCTCGATCACGTCGTCCTCGAGCGACGGCAACGGGCCGGTGAGGAACGGCGGGTCGGCGGCGCGCTCGGCGGCCAGCGCGCGGGCGCCGTCGAGCGTGACGTGCTCGAAGCTCCACACCCGATCGGGCACCAGCTTGCCGTGGGTGAAGTTGCGCGGGTCGAACGGCTGCAGCGGGTGGCGGATGACGATCTCCTCGCGCGGTCCCCCGATCACGTCGAGCAGCTCGCCGACCGGCACGGCCGGCGGCCGCTCGAGGTTCGTGCGCTCGTCGTTGCCGGTGTAGGTGACGATCAGCCGGTCGGTGGCCGCCATCAGGGCGTCGAGCAGGAGCTGGCGGTCCTCGGTGCGGGCGTCGCGCTCGCCGACGTGCGGGTCGTCGAGCATCAGGTCGTCGCCGTCGCGCGGGCCCTTGCGCGGGAACACGCCGTCGTCGAGGCCGAGCAGGCAGACCACGCGATGCGGGACCGAGCGCATCGGCACGAGCGTGCAGACGGTCAGGTGGCCGGTGCGGAAGTTCGCGCGCGTGGGGCGGCCCTTGACGCGGTCGGCGAGCACGGCGCGGATCTCCTCGAGCGCCAGCTCGGTGGTGTGACCGGCGGCTTCGGTGACCACGTCGTCGAGCACGCGCTGGAGCTCGGCGCGCTGCCAGGCGTCGCGGGGCGCGGTGGCGGTCAGGGCGTCGGCGGCGGCGGCGAGGGTCGTCGCCCAGTCGGTGATCGGCTGCGGCGCGCTGAGCGCGTCGACGGCCGCGTGCAGGCGGTCGATCAGCTCGGCGAAACGGCCGGCGAGGTCGATCGCATCGCTCTCGACGTCGTCGAGCGGGAGCACCTTCTCGAACAGCCGCCGCTCGTCCTCGGTCATGGCCACGCCGAGCAGCAGGCGGTCGAGCCCCGTGCGCCAGGTGCCTGCCGGCTCGTCGTCGAGCTTGAAGGGCTTGCGGTGCGCCTTGTCGAGGCCCCAGCGGATGCCGCTCGCGCGCACCCACTCCTCGATGCGGCCGATCTCGTCGTCGTCGAAGGCGAAGCGGCGGCGGACCGGCTCGCGATCCGCGAGGTCGAGCACCTGCGAGGCGGTCATGCGCTCGTCGGCGAGCTCGAGCAGCCGGGCGACGACGCCGAGGACCGGGTTGGTCTGGCGCAGCGAGCGGTCGGCGAGGCGAACGCGCAGGTCCGGCTCGGGCGCCTCGTCGCCGGCCCCGAAGGTGGCCTGGATCAGCGGCGCGAAGGTCTCGATGTCCGGGCACATCACGATCACGTCGCGCGGCTCGAGCGTGGGGTCCTGCTCGAGCTCGTGCAGGATCGCGGCTCGCATGACCTCGACCTGGCGCGCGCGCCCGTGGCAGGAGTGGATCTGGACGCTGCGGTCGAGCGGGTAGGCCGCCGGCGCGCGATCGGCGCGGATGTCGGCCTGAAGGCGCTGCAGCAGCGAGTCGCTCGCCGTCTCGACCGGGTGGTGATGGTCAAGGGGGGTCAGACCCCCTGTGGTGGTACGGAGGGGTCAGACCCCAGCACGAGCTGCAGCTCGCGGCTGTCGTGGCCCCATGAGGCGAGCAGCCGGTTGGCGGGCCGGGTGGCGGTCGGGTCGTCGCGGCGGCGGGTGACCGGCGGAGCCGTCGACAGCTTCTCCCACAGCGCCGGCGAGGGATGCAGCGCGAACAGGTGGACGTCGCGGCCGGCGGAGAGCGCGCGCAGGACCTCGACGTGGCCCCGGGGGAGCCGGGTCAGGCCGAAGAGGCTCAGGCGCGGCGGGAGGTCGGCGAGCGATGGGTCCTCGCGCAGGCGCGCGCACGCGTGTTGCAGCCGCTCGGCCGGGTCGGGCTCGGCGATGCGCTGTCTCAGTCGCCTGAAGAGCTCCGCCTGCCAGGCGGCGTCGGGCGGGATGCCGGCGTCGTCGCCGGCCGCCCAGGCGCGGACCATCTCCGGCCGGTGCAGGGCATAGCGGTCGAACAGGCCGGCGATGTGACGGACGGTCGCGAAGCGGCGCGCGGGATTGCCGCCGACGTGCCCGGCCAGGCTCTGCAGCCACAGCTCGCCGAGCGACTCGTCGACGACCTCGAGCAGCGGCCAGACCGACCGCTCGGGAAGCCACGGGTCCTCCTCGATGCCGGAGGCGGCCGCCACGGCCTCGGTGACCAGCCGGCGCGGCGTCGGGAAGTCGACGTTCGCGCACACGCCGTCGCCGCGGCCGGGCGAGGCGCCGAGGCCGGACGACATGCGCTGGGTGAGCCAGCGCTCCATCCCGCGCGTCGGGACGGCGACCAGCTCGCGCGCGAAGGGGTCGGGCAGCGGGTCGGCGAGCAGCGCGCGCAGCGCATCGACGAGCCCGTCGGCCCGTTCGGCTCGATGGACGTGGAGATCAGTCGTCGTACTGGTCCGTCCAGATGGCGGCGAACGCCGCGCCCTGGGGGTCGCCGAGCACGGCGAACGTGCCCTGCGGCACGTGCACGGGCCCGTTGAAGAGCCGCCCGCCGAAGCCGTCGATCTCCCCGACCAGACGCTCGACGTCGTCGTGCCCGAAGTACGGCATCCAGTTGGCCGGCATGTCCCCCATGCGCTCCTGCAGCGGCATGATCCCACCGTTGCTGCGTTCGCCGTTGCGGATCACGCGGTAGCCGCCGGCGTCGGGCATCTCCTCGGTCGTCCAGCCGAACAGCGCTCCGTAGAACGCGGCAGCCGCGTCGGGATCCGGCGTGATGAGGTCGTTCCAGGTCATCGCGCCGGGCGTGTTCACGAGCGTGGCGCCGATGCTCTGTCCCGGCTCCCACACGCACAGCACGGCGCCGGTCGGGTCGGCGAACACGGCCATGCGGCCGACGTCCATCACGTCGAACGCCTCGGCGATGACGTTGCCGCCGTTGTCCCTGGCCTTCTGCGCGGCGCCGGCGGCGGACTCGACCGTGACGTAGCAGTTCCAGTGCGGCGGCTGATCGCTGTCGCCGAAGAGGGCGGCGACGTGGTGGCCGTCGCGCAGGGCCATCGAGTAGGGGGGCCCGTCGGGGCCGGTCGGCTGGTCGTCGTAGTCCCAGCCGAAGACCTGCGTGTAGAAGCCCTTCGCGGCGTCGGGTTCGCTGGTCACCAGCTCCGCCCACGAGAAGGTGCCCGGCGTGTAGCTCGTGCGTTCTCCCATGTCGCGATCCTATGAGACGCTTCATCGTTCATGGCGTTCGTTCCACCCGCCCGCCACCTGCTTCGTGCCAAGGACCTGGCGGACGCCCGTTACTTCGAGCCGCTCGACGTCGACGATATGGCGCGCGCCGCAGGGTTGTCGCGCGCGCACTTCAGTCGCGAGTTCAAGCGCGCCTTCGGCGAGTCGCCGCACGGGTACCTGCTGACGCGCCGGCTCGAGCGCGCCGCCGCCCTCCTGCGCAACACCGACCGTTCGGTGGCTGACGTCTGCTTCTCGGTCGGGTTGTCGAGCGTGGGTTCGTTCACCACCAGCTTCACGCGCACGTTCGGGGTGTCGCCGATGAAGTACCGCGCGACCTTCCCGCCGGCCACGCTGCAGGCCCGGGTCCCGATGTGCGTCCTGCGGGTCTACGGCCGCCCGCAACGCAGCACGTTTCGAGAAGACAGCGCGCCGGCGCGCACGTAGCCTGCGGCGACCGTTCCGTACGACGTCCCCGGAGGACTCCGATGATCAAGATCGCCAACGCGCAGCTGTGGGTGCACGACCAGGACGAGGCGCTCGCCTTCTACACCGAGAAGCTCGGCTGGGAGGTCCGCGCCGACGTGACGATGCCCGAGATGGGCGACTTCCGCTGGCTCACCGTCGGCCCGACCGGCCAGCCCGACTTCGCGGTCGTCCTGATGGCGATCCCGGGCGCGCCGGTGCTCGACCCGGCGACCGCGGAGCAGGTCCGCGACCTGATGGGCAAGGGCTTCGCCGGCACGGTCTTCCTCACCACCGACGACTGCCAGGCGTCATACGAGGACCTCAAGGCCCGCGGCGTCGAGTTCACCGAGGCGCCGGAGGAGCGCCCGTACGGGATCGACTCGGGCTTCCGCGATCCGTCCGGCAACGCCTTCCGGCTCACCCAGGTCAACGAGGCCGTCGTCCCGGCCTAAGTGGTCGCGGCCACTAAGCTCCCCCTTGAGCGTCGCCCTGCCGACCCAGTAGCTTTAGGGGGCAGATGGCGCGCCACTCGTCACTCAGGGCATCGGACGCCGACCGCGACGCGGTGGCCGAGCGGCTGCGGCAGGCCGCCGTCGAGGGCCGGCTGGAGCCCGACGAGCTGGAGCAGCGCCTGCACACGGCGCTCCGCGCGAAGACGTACGCGGACCTCGACCGCCTGCTCGGGGACCTCCCCGCCAAGCCGGTGAAGTGGGAGCGTCCCCGTCGCGCGGTCGCCCCCACAGCGGGCTTCGCGCTGGTCATGGTGCTGCGCGCGGTGGTCGCGCTCGCGATCCTCGGCGCGGTCCTGGTCGCCGCCGCCGCGACGTTCGCCTGGTGGGCGGTCGGGCTGATCGTGTTCCTCGCCGTTCGCTCCGGGCACGGCTGCCGGGGCCACCGTCGCAGCACAGGCTGGCACCGCCCGCCGCACGTCCGGCGCGTCTGACTTGGCTCGCTCGACGGCACTCGAGCGTCCCCGCCAGGGTCGCATGATCGCCGGGGTCTGCGTGGCGCTCGCACGCAGATTCGACTTGAAGCCGTGGCAGGTGCGGCTGCTGTTCGTGCTGTCGTGCCTGCTGCCGGGCCCGCAGGTCCTGCTCTATCTCGCGCTCTGGGTCATCCTGCCGTCGCAGTGATCGAGCTCCACGTCCGGCGCAACACGTGGCTGCTCGCCGCGACGATGGCCGTCTACTCGGCTGTGCTGCAGCTCGTCGCCGCGGTCGCGTCGATCACGTTCGTGCTCGTGACCGGGATCGAGGGACTGCTCGGGCTGGGGCCGGCGATCTTCCTCATCGCGTCCGCCTCGGCCGCGATCCCGGCGGGCCGGCTCATGGACCGGATCGGGCGCCGACCCGTGATCGCGGGCGGCTACCTGCTGGCGGCCGTCGGCTGCGGCCTGACGGCGCTGGCGACGAACGTCGAGTCGAGCTTCATGCTGATCCTCGGCTTCCTGCTGACCGGCGCTGCGAGCGGCATCGCCCTCCTCATCCGTACCGCGGCGGGCGACATGTACCCGCCCGAGCGCCGCGCCCGCGGGATCTCCTACGTGCTGTTCGGCGCGGTGTTCGGGGCGATCCTCGGGCCGGCGGTCTTCGGGCCGCTCTTCGCCGGCCGCGAGCTCGACGCCGCGGCGCTGACCGTGCCGTGGCTGGCCGCGGGTGGGATCAGCGTGTGCGCGCTGATCCTCGTGCTGCTGGTGCGTCCAGATCCGAAGCGGATCGCGGAGCTGATCGCCGGGCAGAACGGCGAGTCGTCCGGCCCGCCGCCGGCGCCGCTGCGCGAGATCATCGTGCGCCCGGGCGTCCGGCCCGCGATGCTCGCCGCGCTCGCCAGCTTCGGCGTGATGGTCTCGGTGATGAACCTCAGCGGATATGTCGTGGTCGAGCACCATCACCACCAGCAGGAGGACGTGTTCCCGATCATCGGCGCCCACGTGCTGGGGATGTACGCGCTCGTGCTCGTGGTGGGGACGCTGATCGACCGCATCGGCCGCGGCCCGGCGCTGACCGGCGGCCTGCTGGCGATGGCGCTGTCGACGATCGGGCTGCTGTGGATCGAGAGCGTGCCGGGGACGGCATTGCTGCTGTTCGGGCTCGGCGTGGGCTGGAACCTGTCGTTCGTGGCGGCGACCGCCCAGCTCGTCGACGCGACCGCGCCGTCCGAGCGCGGCCGGATCCTCGGGTTCAACGACTTCATGTCGGCGCTGCTGGGCGCCGGTCTCGCGCTGCTCGGCGGCTACGCGCTCGACTCGATCGGGGTCGCTGCGCTGGCGCTGGGCGCGACCGTGATCGTCGCCGCGCCGGTGCTGTGGCTGGCGCCGAGGTGGGCGACGCTCGCCGCGGCCCGCGAGCCCTCGTGAGAACATCCGGGCCATGAAGCCCGTTCCCGAGCACCTGCGCACGGTGACGCCGCGGCTGGTCGTCGGCGACGGCGCGATCGACTTCTACGCGCGCGCGTTCGGCGCCGAGGCGCTCGGCGAGAGCTTCACCGGCCCTGACGGTGCCCTCATCCACGCCGAGGTCCGCATCGGCGACTCGGTCGTGATGCTCACCGGCGAGGCCGACGAGGCTCGGTCGCCGGCGTCGCTCGGCGGCGTCAGCACGATCCTGGCGACCTACTGGGAGGACGTCGACGCCGCCTGGGAGCGAGCCCTCGCCGCCGGCGCCGAGGTGATCTACCCGCTCGACGACCAGTTCTACGGCGAGCGCGGCGGCCGGCTGCGCGATCCCTTCGGCCACCACTGGATGCTCAGCCAGGTGATCGAAGAGGTCACACCCGAGGAGATGGAGCGGCGAGCGGCCGAGCTGTACGGCTCATAGAGCCGGTTGCGCTCGAGGCGCTGGTCGAGCGGGACGATCTCCGAGAGCGACCCGAGCAAGTCCGACACGGCGACCTGCCTGGCGTTGGCGCGCTGAGCCTACGCGCCGGTCGCCGTCAACCCGATCATTCGTCCCAAGCTAGCTAGTAGTAAGTGAACTCGAAGCGGGTCCCGACGCTGTTCTGGATGAACGCGTCGGGGAACGCGGCGGCGATCGCGTGGATCGCGCGCCAGCCCGTGCAGTGCGAGGAGGACGGTCGGGCGAGAACTCGCCGAGCGCCGCGCCGTGGGCGCGATGATCTTCTCGAACAGCGGGCCGCTGAGGTGAAAGCCGCCGATGACCGCGTGGATCCGGTCCTCGCCGGTCAGCTTCCGCACGTAGCGCAGGATGTTCACGATCCCCGAGTGGCCGCAGCCGGTCAGGACGACGAGCCCGCGCCCGCGAACGTTCGCGACCAGCGCCTGGTCGTCGAGGATCAGCGGGTCCGGCTGCCAGTGGCCGTCGCGGTAGGCCTCGAACAGCGGGTGCCCCGTTTCGAACTCGGTCGTGCGGTCGACCTCGCCGGTGACCAGCAACGACCCGTCGAGCAGGAACGAAGGCTGCTGCTCGCTCGACGATCTCGAACCCCGCGCCCTCGAGGGCCGGCTTGCTGGTGGACGGCAGGTCGACCGGGCCGCCGGGCAGCGCGACCCGGCGGCGGCTCCAGAAGTCCGGGTGGATCAGGACCGGCACGTTCGCGCGACCGACGGCTTTCACGAACCCGTCCATTCCCGTGGTGTGGTCCCAGTGACCGTGGCTGAGCACGATGATGTCGATGTCCTGGGGGGAGAGCTCGAGCCGGCGCATGTTCTCGATGAGCCCGTCCGGGGTGAGCCCGGCGTCGAACAGGACACGAGTGGCGCGGCCCGCCTTCTCGACCGTGACGAGGCACGAGAAGCCGTGCTCGGCGCGTGGCGCGTCGCCGGTCAGGCCGCCGTCGAGAAACCGCGCCGGCAGGCTGGGGTCGACGGCCCTTGGCAGCGCAAAGCGCTTCGCCGGTCCCTCGTCCGCGAGCAGCAGGTCGGTCACGTTGTCGACCAGCGTCGTGACCGTGACCGCGTCGACCGGCTCGAGTGAGATCGCCTCCATCGCGTCTCGAGGCTATCGCCGCTTGTCACGGCAGCGTACCCCCGCCGTAAGTGAGGCCGCCGAGAAACTCGGACGCGCCCCACGCGACGCCGGCGCCGAGCGCGAGTGTCAGCGGGATCATGCGACCCGAGCGACGCTATGGCCGCCCAGCCGCGCTTCGTTACGTGGACCCGGCCGCAGGTTTTTCTGTCAGCTCGAGCTCGAAGCTGACCCACGGAGCGGCGGCCAGCGTCGCGCGCATCGCGTCCTCGTCGTCGTACCGGCCGGCGAGCCGGCGTCCCTCGCAGCGCAGCGTGAGCTGCGGGGCGCGGAACGGCCACGGGTCCAGCGTCCCTGTCTGCACCTCGATATCGGTGTCCTTCGCTGCTGCCGGCACGGCCGTGAGCTCGAACGGCGCCCAGTCCAGCAGCAGGCCGAGCGACAGCGAGTCCCAGGTCCAGACCAGGCGCTGGTTCCGGCGCACGATCTCGTCGGCGGCGACCGCCGCGGTGCGCGGATCGGCCCGCAGGCCGGTGAGCAGCTCGGCCTGCAGGTCGGCCTGTCCGGCCAGGAACGCCTTGACGCGCTCGACGCCGGCCGGCTCGAGCCGCTCGAGGTCGCGCCGCTCGTAGAGCGCGGTGCCGTGGAGCGAGACGAGCAGCGCCGCGTAGCGGCTCTGCGAGACGACGAGTGGGGCCGCGCTCCACCAGATCTCCAGGTGCTCGTCGAGCTCGAGTTCCATGAACGACCGCGGCAGGCCGGTGTCCGGGTTGAGCGTCGGCCGCTGCTCCCACGCCGACATGCCGAGGTCGTGCTGCTCGGCGGCCAGGCACACCTCCTCCCACGGCTCGACCGCGCCGAAGCGCTCGTTGCCCCACGCGCGCGCGAGCTGCCCGGACAGCCAGGCGTGCGCGGGCTGGCCGATCGCGATCACAGCGTCGCCGTCAGGGCGCAGCAGCATGCCCGCGGAGCGTACGGCTAGGTGGTACAACGCGTCTCGTGAGCTCGCCGCCGCTGTGCCCGACCTGCGGGCAGCCCGCCAGCGAAGCGCTGGGCGGCCCCGAGCACGACTGGGAGTGCCGCAACGAGGCGTGCCCGGAGTTCGGGCAGCCGGTGAGCGCTGACGAGCCGGCGCCGCGCGACGACGACTAATCGACCGGCACCAGCGCGGCGGCGGTCTCCTCACGCGACCGGTACAGCGCGAACAGCTCGGAGCAGCCGGACAGCTCGAACACCCGCCGCACCGGCCCGTTCGGGCAGATGACGGCGAGCGCGCGGTCCTCCCGGCCGAGCAGGCCGCGGGCGCGCAGCAGCACGTGAAGGCCGCTGGAGTCGATGAAGTCGAGGTCCGTGAGATCGATGACGAACGCGCCGACGCTTTCGAGGATCGCGGCGTCGAGCGCGGCGTCGAGCGCGGGGACGACGTTGAGATCGACCTCCCCGCGAATCGCGACGCCGGGCGCGTCGCCCAGCCCGGCGTCACCCACCTCGAACGGCCGCAAGCGGAGCTCCTTTCTCGTTGGACCGCGGCACCCTAGGGCGGCCGCGTGGTGAGTGCCGTGTTCCGCGTCGGCGCGCCGACGTCCGAGTGCGGACATGCGCACGCCGGGTAGAGGGGTGGCATGGAGGGCAGCGTCATCAGCATCGTCGAGGCCGATCCCGACCTCGCCGACCTGCTCGACGCGCGCGGGCTGGAGCGTGCGCGTCGCGAGGCGATCACCCGCGTCCAGCGCCTGTCACCCGGCGCGTGGGACGCAGCCGCCGCGCACGAGCCGGCCGAGCACCATCGCGGATTCCTGATCATCGACGGCCTGCTCAGCCGGACGGTCGACGTGCTCGGCCGGCGCTGCGTGGAGCTCGTCGGGCACGGCGACGTCATGCGGCCCTGGCGCTGGGACGACGAGGGCTCCCACGTGCGCGCGGAGATCGGCTGGACGGCGCTCGAGCCGACGCGGCTGGCCGTCCTCGATCACGAGCTCGTGCTGCGCATGGTGCCCTGGCCCCAGCTCGGCCTGGAGCTGTTCAACCGCGGCACCCGGCGCGCCCACCACCTCGCGGTCGCGCTCGCGATCGCGCACCACCAGCGCGTCGACGATCGCCTGCTGCTCACGCTCTGGCACCTCGCCGAGCGTTGGGGCCGCGTGCATCCCGACGGCATCGTCGTCCCGCTACCGCTCGGCCACCAGCGGCTCGCCGATCTCGTCGGCGCCCAGCGCCAGTCCGTCACCACCGCGATGGGCGGACTCACGCGCGACGGCTCGGTCAGCCGTCGCGACGACGGGAGCTGGGTGCTCCACGGCGAACCGCCCGAGGAGCTGCGCCACCACAGGCTGGTGGCAGCGCTGACGTAGCCCGTCACAGCGCCGACCGGTCGGCGGCGTACGCTCGCGGGCCGGCACCGATCCGCAGGCGTGGGCCCGGCGAAGACGTTTGCGATCGCGGCGCTCGACGCCGGCGTCGACCTGACCGACGCTGACGAGCTGCAGCGCTTCATCGAGCAGTACAACGACGGTCTCGCGGCGTAGTCGCCGACCCCGTTAGGGTTGACCGTCGATGCCGAGCGGTGGCAATCGCGATCGCGATCTCGTCGTCGTGTCGCCCCTCAAGGCGTGGACGTGCACGGCGTGCGGCGGCACCGGCGACCTCCTCACCATGGTGGATGCGGGGCCGCTGTGCATGCGCTGTGCCGACCTGCACCATCTCGTGTTCCTGGCGTCTGGAGACGCCGCCCTGACGCGACGCGCGAGGCGCGAGAGCCGCCTGTCTGCCGTCGTCGTGCGCTTCAGCCGCGCGCGTCGGCGCTACGAGCGGCAAGGCGTCCTCGTCGAAGACGAGGCGCTCGAGCGGGCGGAGTCGCAGTGCCTCGCCGACGAGTCGGCGAGGGCGCGGCGCCGCGAACGTGCGGCCGCCAGGCGCGCCGAGGAAGACCTTGATCTGCAGGCGAGGTTCGCCACCGAGATCGTGCGGCTGTTCCCCGGCTGTCCGCCACAGCGAGCGGAGGCGATCGCCCGCCACGCCGCGGAGCGCGGCAGCGGGCGCGTCGGCCGCACGGCGGCGGCTCGGGCGCTGGATCGCCATGCGATCGAGCTGGCCGTCGCCGCCTCGGTGCGCCATCGCGAGACGGACTACGACGATCTGCTGATGTCAGGCATCGAGCGCGGCGAGGCCCGTGAGCGCGTGCGCTCCGACGTCGAGCGCACCCTCAACCGCTGGCGCCGGCCTGAGTCGCTTGCCGGGGACCAGGATTATGACATGTCTGCCACACGGTAACATGTGCCCCACATGAAGATGATCCAGGTTCGCAATGTCCCCGATGACCTGCACCGGGCGCTCAAGGTTCGTGCCGCGCGGGAGGGCACAACCATGTCCGATCTGATCCTCTCCGAGCTCCCTCGCCTTGCTCACCGGCCGTCGCCCGACCAGCTGCTCGATCGGGTCAGGCGGCGCACGCCCGTCGGCGGGTCGCCGGCCGCGGAGCTGATCGCCGCCGCGCGCGCCGAGCACTGATGCTCGTCGTCGATGCGAGCTCGATCGCCGAGCTGCTGCTCGGGCGGCCAGCCGGCGGCTCGGTGGAGGAGCAGCTCCGGGCCCACGATTTCAACTTGCACGCGCCGCACCTGCTCGACGTCGAGGTTCTCAGCGCGCTGCGCCGGATCGCCGCTGCGGGTGACGCCTCGCCCGAGCGCGCCGCCGAAGCTGTTGCGGACTTCCTCGACCTGCCCGTTGAGCGCTATCCGCACGACGCGCTCGTGCCGCGGATCTGGGACCTGCGTGCGAACTTCTCCGCGTATGACGCGACCTATGTCGCGCTCGCCGAGGTGATCGCGGACGACGGCGCGCCACTGCTGACCGCCGACGCGCGGCTCGCTCGTGCCGCTGCGGCGCACACCGGCGTGCGCGTCTTGCTCGCCGACGAGTAGACACTGCGGCCAGCACGCATGCAGGGGTACGGCTACCCCCTGTGAGACGGCGGGGCGGCCCGTCTAGCGTCCTGCGATATGCGCAAGCTTGCTGCCTGGTGCCACGATCGGCGCCGCACGGTGATCGGCCTCTGGGTCGCCGCCTTCTTCGCCTTCGCCGTCCTGTGGGGTACCGCCGCCGGCGAATTCGTCAACAACTTCAGCCTGCCGGGCACAGAGTCCCAGCGCGCTTATGACCTGCTCAAGGACAAGTTCCCGGAGCAGTCCGGCGACACCGCGACCGTCGTGTGGGCGGTCGACGACGGCAACGTGCTCGACAACCGGGCGGAGATCGAGGCGGTTCGCGCCGAGATCGAGAAGTCGCCCGAGGTGCTCGCGGTCGGCGACCCGTTCGCCGAGGGCGCCGCCGTCTCCGAGGACGGCAGGATCACCTTCGCCCAGATCCAGCTCGCCAAGGGCGCCGGCGAGGCCGACCCAGCGGCGATCAAGACGATGGCCGAGGACACGCTCGCTCTTGATGGCGAGGGCGGGGTCCAGGTGGCACTCGGCGGCGACATCATCCACTGGTCGACGGCCGAGACGGGTGGCGCCGGTGAGATCTTCGGCATCCTCGTCGCCGCGATCGTGCTGTTCCTGACGCTCGGCGTGGTCGCGATGGGCCTGCCCCTCCTGAATGCCCTGTTCGCGATGGTCGTGAGCCTCGGGCTGATGGCCATCATCGGCACCCGTGTGCTCGACGTCGTCGACTGGACGCCGCAGCTCGCGGCGATGATCGGCATCGGCGTCGGCATCGACTACGCGCTGCTGATCCTGAATCGCTTCCGGCTCGAACGCGGCTCCGGGCGCGACGTACGCGACGCGACACTGAAGGCGATCGACACGTCAGGCCGCGCTGTCCTGTTCGCAGGCATCGTCGTCGTGATCGCGATGCTCGGCATGATGCTGCTCGGCATCTCGTTCCTTTACGGCCCGGCCATCGGCGCCGCGCTGTCGGTGCTGTTCACGATGATCGCCGCGCTGACGCTCATGCCGGCGATCCTCGGCACGAGGATCGGACGGAGGATCAAGGTGCCGGACAACGGCGGCGACGCCGACCTCGCCGATCGCGAGACCGGCTTCGCCGCGCGCTGGAGCGCCTTCGTGTCGCGCCGGCCGTGGCCGGTGGCCGTCGGCGCGCTGGTGATCCTGCTCGTGCTCGCGGCGCCCGCTTTGAATATGCGACTGGCGACGAGCGATGCCAGCACGTACAAGAAGGACGACACCGCCCGGGTCGCCTACGACCTGCTCAAGGAGGGCTTCGGAGCCGGCTTCAACGGCCCGCTGCTGCTCGCGGTCGAGCTGCCGGAGTCGGGCGGCGACGCGGCGCTGACGCAGATCAGCGAGGCGCTCGGCGCTCAGGAGGGCATCGCGCAGGTCCTGCCGCCGCAGCTCAACGAGGCCGGCGACACGGCGACGATGATCGCCTACCCGACGACGACGCCGCAGGACGAGCGCACTGACGAGACGGTCAGGACGGCACGCGACGTGACGCTCGCACCGGTCGAGTCCTCGACCGGCGCCCGCGTGTCGATCGGCGGCACGACGGCGACGAACCTCGACTTCTCGCAGACGATCCGGGACAAGCTCCCGCTGTTCATCGGCGTGGTGGTCGGACTCTCGCTCCTCCTCCTCGGGGTCGTCTTCCGCTCGCTGCTGATCCCGGTCAAGGCCGGCATCTTCAACCTGCTGTCGATCGCGGGCGCGTTCGGCGTCGTGACGTTCATCTTCCAGGACGGCAACTTCGCCGGCCTGTTCGGCGACGCCACCGGACCGATCGACTCGTTCCTGCCGATCATGGTCTTCGCCGTCGTGTTCGGCCTGTCGATGGACTACGAGGTCTTCCTCGTGTCGAGGATGCACGAGGAGTGGGTCCACACGGGCGATTCCAAGTACGCGGTGCGCCACGGGCTGGCGATGACCGGGCGCGTGGTGACGGCGGCGGCGATCATCATGATCGCGGTCTTCGGCGCCTTCGCGATCGGCAACGAGCGGGCGCTGGCCATGATGGGCGTCGGCTTCGCGTCGGCGATCTTCATCGACGCCTTCATCATCCGGCTGCTGCTGCTGCCGGCGGTCATGCACATCGTCGGACCGGCGATGTGGTGGATGCCCGCATGGCTCGATAAGCGCCTACCGCATTTCAACATCGAGCGGCCCGACACCGACGACGAGCCGCCGTCGGACGGCGGCATGCGGCGCGAGCCCGAGCCCGAGCCGCAGCCTGTGTCTGGCTGAGTCATCGCTGCACCGGCCTGGCGAGCTGTCGTGCTCGCCGGGCCGGCGGCGTGTCGACGCTTCGACGAGACACACCATGGGCATGACGATGGTGCGTATGGCAACACCTGGAGGTTGACGAGGCCCTGGCCGCGAGGATGCCGACCACTGCCGCCTTTACAGTCGGCGGTCGTGTCGCTGGATCCGTCGCTCGTCCGCCATGGCCGCGTCAACGGCCGCTACTTCCGGGAGAACTTCGCCCAGGGCGGGATCGATCTGGTCCAGATCGTCCCCGAGCTGGTGACCAACGCGGACTCGGCGATCGCGGTCAGGGGCCGAGCGTCGGGGCGGATCGTGCTGCATTTCGGGGCGCCGGATCCGGAGTTCGCGAGGGAGTGGAAGCGGGCGATGCGGCGGTTTCGCGCGCCGGCGCTGCTGGACTGGCGGCACGAGCTGCGCTGCAGCGACGACGGAATCGGGATGGATGCCGCGGCGGTCGATCGGCGGCTGGGGGCACTTGGCGTGGCGCCCGACGCGAGGGGCCAGCGGGGCCTGTTCGGGCGTGGACTGCGAGACGTCTGGCTCGCCCAGGGCGGCGGGCGCATCGAAGGCCTGCACGCCGGGCGGCAGGTCGAGTCGTGGTTCTTCCCCTCCGATGGTGATGTGCCGTACGCGTACGTGCACGTCCGCGACGAGGAGGCGAGCGCCGCGTCACGGCGGGAGCTCGGGCTCGACGGGTCGGGCACGCGGATCACCGTGCCGCTGGCCTCCGGGCGCCTGCCGGCCAATGCGCGGCTGCGGCGGCTGGTCGGCCAGCTCGTACAGCTGCGGCCGGTGCTGGAGGACCCGACGCGCGAGCTGTGGCTCGAGCTGCCGGGCGAGCCGCGCGCAGCTGGTCACGCTGACGGCGCCGAGCTCGGACCCGGAGCGCCCGCTGTTGTTCGACGACGAGGTCGAGGTCGGCGGCGGCGCGCGCGTCAGGGTGATCATCCGGCGGGCGGCCGAGCCGATCCCGCTGAGTCCGTCGCGGGCGACGCGCCTCGGCGGGCTGGTGATCCGCTCGGGGCGGGCCGCGCACGAGACCACGCTGGCGGGTCATGAGGGCGAGCCCGGCACGCGCCATCTCTTCGGCGAGGTGGTCTGCGAGGAGATCGAGCAGCTCCAGCGCGCGGCGCTGGACTCGCCGCGGCCGCAGGTCGTCGTCAAGGTCGACCGCTCCGGGCTCAACGAGCACCACCCGTTCGTCCAGCGACTCTACGCGGCGATCGAGCGAGTCCTGCGCCCGATCGTCGCCGCCGAGGAGCGACGCGCCGGGGCGCACCTTGTGCGCGCTGGACGCGCCGTACAGGCGCGCGACCAGGTCGGCCTGCGCGCGCTCAACGACGCGCTGCGCGTCCGCGTTCGACGCTCCCGGCACCGCCGGCTTCGAGCGTGGCGGCACGCCCTCGGCGAAGCGGCCGCACGGCGGAGCCCGAGTCGACGCCGACCGAGGCGCGCGCCTAGGGGCGAGTCACGCCGGCGCCGGTGGCCGACGCGGCGCTGGTGGGCGCGATCCGCTTCAAGCAGTCTCCGGTGCGCCTGCACCCGGGCGAGGACCGCGGCGTGTCGCTCGTGATCGATCCGGCGCAGGTGCCGCCCGGCACGCCCGGTCAGCGTGACCGCCGACGCCGGGCTGCGGCTGAAGTTCTGGGAGGAGACCGTGCCCGAGCCCAACCGCAGCGGCTGGTCGCGGCTCACCGGCACGCTGCGCGCGCGCGTCTCGGTCGATCCCGGGGCGCGCCTGACCGTGATCGCCGAGGCGGCCGGCCACATGGCCGAGCTCGAGGTCCTGATCGTCCGCCACCGCGCCAGCGGCTGGGTGTCGGAGATCGCACGCAAGGACGAGGACGCCCTGATCGAAGCCCACTTCGACCCCGAGAGTGGGATCGTGACCGTCTTCGAGGGGCGGCCCGAGTTCAAGGCACTCGAGCGTGCCGCCCGCCGCGCCGGCTTCAAGCCCGCGCGCGTGCGCGAGTACCTGCCCTACCGCATGCTCGAGGTCGAGGCCGCCGCCAACGCCGTCTACCACTGGGCCGCCCAGCAGATCGTGGCCCGGCGGCTGGCCGGCGAGCTGCGCAACGACCCGCTCGAGTACGCCCACGCCTTGCGTCACGAAACCCAGTCGCTGCGCCACCGCGCCCACGAGCGACTGATGCGCGCGTTCCTGGATCCCGAGGTCTTCAGCGGCGGTGTGCGCGTGGTCGAGGACGAGCGCACCGAGGCGCAGACCCGGCTCACCGTTTGAGCCGTCGAACGGCATCGACCACAGCGAGTTCGCGCTCATCGTGCGCGGCATCGAGCGCTGGCTCGAGCTGCGCTCGAGAGCCGCGGACTGGCGTGACCTGCCAGCAGTTCTCGACCGGCGGTTCGCCGGAGAGTAGGCAGCTTCCGACGGGTTGCACCTCGGCGCTCCGAGGTCCGGGTACCGCGTCCGACGATCCGCAGCGGCGGCTGTGTGGCGAGGCCGATGTAGGACGCCTCACGTTTCGCTCTCTTCGCCTTCTTCGCTCCCGTATCCCTCGAAGGCCTCCGTCAGCAGGCGGGCCCCGTGAGGTCCGTACTCGAAGAGGTGAACGAGGCGGACCGTGGAATCGGTGCGCTCGACGCGGGTCTCGACCAGCGTGAGCTCCTCGGCATCGCCGAGTCCGAGCTGGTTCAGCCGCTCGGCCTCGGCCCGGCAGACATCGCCCGGAGTCGGGGCGCTCGCCGGATAGGCGTCCTCGTGATGCCGGATCAGGGCCTGCCAGTGCTCGTCGCCCGCCCGCTCCACAGCGTCCCGGATCTGCGCCCTCGTGTAGGCCATGGTGCTCCTTTCGCCGGGAGTGTCCCAGACACCCTCGGTACGCTCCGGAGTCGATGGACGTGCAGGCGTCGGCCCCGGCGGTCCGTGTGTCGGTGTCACGCGTCGGCGTGACCAACGTCGAGAAGGTCACCCGCATCGGGCCTCGTGGTGCCGAGCAGCTCTACTACGTCAAGCTCGACTGCTCCGTCGAGCTCGGGCCCGAGCAGATCGACGCGCGCTTCGAGGAGGTCGTCAACGACGTCATCGGCGAGGTGGTGCTCGGCGACGGCGGCTTCAAGGCCGAGCAGCTCGCCCAGCGCATCGCCGTCGAGGTACGCGAGCGCCAGGACGCGGTGCGGGCGGAGGTGACGATCGCCGCCCGTTATCCGGAGTACAAGCCGGCGCCGGTGTCCGGGATCGCCACCCAGGAGATCTACACGCTGCTCGGCTCGGCGGTCGCCTCCGAGCGCGGCACGCGCCGGCTCGTGGGCGTTGCCGCGCAAGGGATGACGGCGTGCCCGTGCGCGCAGCAGCTGGTCGCCGCGCGCTCGCGCGAACGCCTGGCCGCCGATGGGTTCGCCGACCGCGAGATAACCGGCATCCTCGACGCCGTGCCGGTTGCGACGCACAACCAGCGCGGCCTGGGCACGCTCCACCTCGGGTTGCCCGAGGAGTGCGACACCGACGTGGACGCGGCGGAACTGCTCGCGATCGTCGAAGACTCGATGTCCAGCGAGATCTACGAGCTGATGAAGCGCTCCGACGAGGGCGCGGTGGTCGAGAAGGCCGCGCGGCGTCCGAGGTTCGTGGAGGACTGCGTGCGCGAGGCGATCCGCGGCACGATCGAGCGCTTCGGCGGCCTGCGCGACGACGCCTTCGTGTCGGCGCGCCAGGAGAACCTCGAGACGATCCACCAGCACGACGTCGTCGCCGAGCGCTCCGGGCTGCTCGGCGAGCTGCGGCGCGAGCTCGACACCGGCCGGCACGTCGCGCATCACACGACGATGCGCGAGTGGCTCGACGCCGCCGGCTAGCTGATCGGCTGATCAGCGCAGCCGGATCCGCTCGGCGCCGTGGATCCTGAGGTGGTCGAGCGCGGAGCCGCCCGCGTCGCGCACGCCCAGGCGCTCGGCGAGCGCCGCGTAGCGGCCGCCGGCCAGGCCGTCGGCCAGCACTGCCGCACCCCGCGCCGCGGCACCGAGGCCCGCCGCCATCCGCACCGGCGCCACGTGGGCAAGTCGCGCGGCGAGCGCTTCGAGCATGCCCGGCGCCTCCGCCAGGCGCCCCGCGACGAGGATCTCGCGCGGGGCCGGCGCACTGATCGTCAGCGCGAGCGCGGCCTTGGCCGCGCCCTCTTCCAGGGCGAGCCATCCGTCCCGGTGGCGAGGGTCGCGGCGCAGCGCCGCCAGCCCCTCCGAGAGATCGAGCACCCCCTGCGGGTCGAGCGCGCCGCCGCTGAACACGGTCCGCTTCGACAGGGCGGCGCCGAGGAGGTACGCCACCTCCGCGTCCAGCGCACCGCTCGCCCGCGCCCCGATCGGCCCCGCCGAGCCGCCGAGCCCGTCGACGATGCGCCCGCCGTCGACGGCGAGCGCGGCGCTGAACGCGCCGCCCAGCTCGAGCATCACGAAGGAGGTCTCGGCGAAGTCGACGCCGAGCCGGCGCGCCTGGTCGGCGATGCACAGCGCGACGCTCGCGACCTTGTCCGCGGTCCCCAGATCGATGCGGTTCCACTTGCGGTACGCCGGGATGGTCGGCAGATGGATCGCGGCGGGGCCGAACACGAGCGGCAGTCCCGCTGCGATGAGCGCGCGCACGATCGAGCGCATCCCGCCGACGCCGACGCGGCCGTGCGGCTCGTCCTCGCGCAGCAGCAGCATCAGCGCGAGCTCGCGCTCGCCGACCTGCTCGGCGGGAACGAGCGGCAGCCCGTAGCCGGCCGGGCCGAGCACGATCTCGAACGGGCCGTGCTCCACGAGCGCCTCGACCAGCGGCGCCGGCTCGGCGCCCACGTCGACCGTGCGAAAGCTGCGCTCGAGCACGACCTCGCCGCCGTCGAGCGCGCACACCTCGAACGAGAGCGTGCCCGGGTCGACGCCGGCGACGCGGCTCAAACGAGGTCCTTGGCGATCTCGTAGACCGCGTCGGTGTCGAGCACCTGGTCGTTGCTCTCGAACAGCTGCCGGACGCAGGTCTTGTGCACCTTCATCTTCGGGCCGCCGATCGCCAGCGCGCCGAGCACGAGCTTGCCGTCGTAGTCGGCCATGTCGTCGGTCGCCTTCGTGTCCTCGATGCCCAGCGGCTCGGCCGCGTTGTAGTCGGCCAGCAGCTCGATCGTCGGATGCGCAGACCAGAAGTCGCGCCGCAGCACCGGCACGCCGGCGGGACCGGCGGAGAGGACGATCTGCGCGCCGTCGAGAGTCGCTTCGAGCTCGGCGCGGTCGCTCGGCTCGCGGACGTCGAGCCCGAGCTGCTGCGCGACCGCGAGGCCGCGCGGGGTGCGATGGGGGCGATCGCTTCCGAACAGGTCGGGCGAGAGCGCGGCCATCGTGACCTCGCAGCCCTCCTTCTGGAGCAGCGTCGCCGACCGCAGGCCGACGGCTCCCAGGCCGATCACCACCGCGCGGTCGCCGGCGAGGCTGCGCGCCTTCGCGATCCGCGCGATCGTCGTGGCCGCGGTCGTGTTGCAGCCGTTCGAGTCGATCATCACCGAGACGCGGAAGGGGCCGAAGAACGCCTTCTGCACCTCGTCGAAGATCTCCTCGCCGGCGGCCACGTTCTTGCCGCCGACCCACACGGCCATCGTGTTCAGGTCGTCCGGCCCGCGCGTGAAGAAGGCGTCCTGGGCGAGCGCCCGCGCGGACTCGGCCTTCACACCGCTGTGCGAGAGCAGGACGTCGACGCCGGCGTCGTGCGCGACGATCGCGTCGAACGGGCTCGGGTGCTCATCGGTGTCGAGCTGGAGCAGGACTTTCTTCACGATTCCTCCTTGCGGGCCGTGAGGCGGACGCGTTCACGGCGCGGCTCGTCGAAGGTCAGGTAGCCCCAGTCCAGCGGCGACTCCTGCCGGTAGTTCTTCCCCAGCCCGCGGGCGATGGACGCCTTCATGAGCTCCTTGCCCAGGTAGAAGGCGTGCGTGTGCTCGTCGACGCCGAGCTCGTCGAAGATCTGGTTGATGTCGGTGCCCTTGACGAAGCGGTCGGCGTTGAACGCGTAGATCCAGTCGGCGTCCGTGAAGATGCGGATGTTGGGGTCGGTGATGCTCTCGTGCAGCTCGCGCAGCTCGGCCTCGGTATAGGGCCGGAACTCCTCGTCCTTGATCGTCAGCAGCCGGCCGTCGACGTGCTTGGGCGGCGTGCCCTCCTGCTGGGCGAAGTGCATGAGCTGGGCGGCTAGAACCGTCTCGCGGACCGCGCCGCGCGCCCAGTTGATGACCTCGGTGGTGAGCACGTTGTGGATGCGGAGCTCCTGGCAGAAGCCGATCAGCATCGCGGTCACGCCGGTGGTGTCGGCCTCGGTGAGCTCGGTCAGGTTGCCGATCCCCATGAACATCTCGACGTCGGGATGGCGGCGGCGGACCTCCAGGTAGCGGCCGAGGCTGGCGGCGAAGCCCGAGCCGATCGGCTCGATGATCGGGTCCGCCATGAACGGCTTGCCGAGCTCCTGCATCCGGGCGATCGTCGCGTCGAGGCTGTCGAGGTCGTCGGGCGTGTCGGGGATCAGCACGGGCGTCGCGCGCAGCTTGTCCGCCACGTGGAGGTTCTGCCCGTTGAGGCTGAGGACGTAGTCGACGCCCGCGGCGTCGGCCATCAGGATCTCGTCGGGGTCGAGCGTGTCGATGCTGAGCGTGAAGCCGCGGGCCTTGAGGTCGGCGATGACCTCCGGCCCTTCGTCGAGCCAGTTGCGGTCCAAAGAAAGCCCGAGGTCGATGACGTCGGCGCCGCTGTCGCGGTAGTAGGTCGCCGCCTCGACGATCCGCTCGCGGTCGAGGTGCGGGACGTTGTTGATCTCGGCGAAGACGCGGATGTCGCGCCCGCCGTAGCGCGAGCGCGCGTCGGCCTGGCCGAAGTGCGCGGGCAGGCGCTTGAGGTCGGCAGGGCCCTTCTCGGCCGGGACGTCGAACTGCTCGCTGAGCACCGCGACGTCGCCCTGGCACATGCCCGGGATCATGATCCGCGTGACCTCGGGCGGGACCTCGAGCCGCTTGGCGATCCAGTCGGCGGTCATCAGCGCCGCGACCGTGATCTTCATGACCGCGACCTCGTACTCGAACGGCAGCTCGGCCCGGCGCAGCGTTGCGTGCAGCGCCGGCGCCGCGAGCTTGCCGGTCACGAACAGATAGCGATCGGCCACCGCCTAGCTCTTGCTGAACACGAACTTGTTCGGGGTCCCCTCGAGCGGGCTGTCGTCGCCGGGGCGCCACAGGACCGTGTCCTCGATCTGGCGCGCCACCGCGAAGTCCTTGTCGGTGATGCCGCCGGCGGCGTGGTTCATCAGCTTGACCCACAGCTTGCCCCACGTCACCGAGAGGTCGGCGTGGTGATAGGCCGCCTCGCACACGTAGCCGACGGCGTTGACGGCCATCAGCGTCGACGGCCAGCCGTCGGTGTTGTACTTGCGGCGGATCCAGTCGCCCTCGAGGTACCAGTTGTCGAGTCCGTGCTCCTTGAGCTTGGCCTCGACCTCTTCGGGGCTGTAGGTCTTGGGCTTGGCGCTTGCCTCCATGGTGCCTCCTTCGGTGTCTCCGCTTACTACATCACCACGCCGCCGTTGACGTTGATCGCCTGTCCGGTGACGAACGCGGCCTCGGGCGACGCGAGGTAGAGCGCCGCGCCCGCCACGTCCTCGGGCCGGCCCCAGCGCGCCAGCGGCGTGCCGGCCGCGACCGAGCGATGGAACTCGCGGTCGGTCTGCTCGCCGAACGCGGTCTCGATCCATCCCGGGCAGAGGACGTTCACGCGCACCTCGGGCGCCAGGGCGCGCGCCAGGCTCTTGCTGAAGGCGAGCACGCCGCCCTTGACCGCGGAGAAGAGCTGCGGGTTCTCGCCGGCCATGCCGGTCGTCACCTGATCCCAGCTCATGTTGACGATTGCCGCCGCCGCGCTCGCGCATGTGCTCGCCGATCGCGTACGAGCACGCGATCGTGCCCTTGAGGTCGACCGCGAGCAGGAGATCGAGCTTGCGCTCCCACTCCCACTCCGCCGCCTCGCCGGTCAGCACGTCCGCGCCGGCGTTGTTGACCCAGATGTCGACCCGGCCGAGCTCCTCGCGAGCCTCGGCGACCAGGCGCTCGCAGGCGTCGCGCGTCGAGAGATCGGCCTGGCGGACGCGCGCCCCGATCGCATCGGCGACCTCGCGGGCGCGCTCCGGCGAGTCGCGGTGCGTGAGCAGCACGACGGCGCCCGCGGCCGCGTAGGCCTCGGCGATGGCGCGGCCGATCCCGCTGCTCGCGCCGGTCACGACGGCGTGCAGGCCGTCGAGCCGGCGCGACCGGGTCAGTTCGATCAGCCCTCCACGCCCGCCGCGAACGGATGGCGGGCCGCCTCCGAGGAACCGAGGATGTCGCTCACGCTGGGCTCGTTGCCGAGGGCGCGCGCGATCGACTCCTTCGTGGCCTGGTAGTTGTAGTCGAAGATCTTCTTGTCGTCCGTGGCTTCCCAGTGGATGAACACGCCGACGATGATGCAGAGGTCGTCGACGTCGCCCTCGGCGATGACGCCCTCGCGGACCGAGTCGACGACGGCGCGGGCGACGGCCGCCTGGGCGGGCCCGAACATCTGCACCGCCTGCGTGGCGCCCTTGATCGTGACCTTGTTGGACATGATCGTGTCCGGCTTGGCGGGGAGGTTGGGCGCGACCACCGCGAGGAGGTTCGTGTGACCCTCCTTCTGGTTGACGAGGGAGTTCGCGAACGCTTCGCCGACCGGCCCGCTCTTCGAGCCGATCAGGAGGTCGACATGCGCAACCTCGTTGCCCTCGCCGACGAGCGACTCTCCAACCATTATTGCGGCAGCCATGACCCGTCCTTCCTATGGTTGAACGTGTGCCTGAGAAATCAGGGAACGGGTCGGCGACTCTAACCACTGGCGGCGAGGAGGGTCAAGCCGACCCCGCACGTGCGGCGGCCACGACCGTTCGTACCGTCGCCGATGCCGCCCAGCTTGCGTGCGTTCTCGAGGTCAGCGCGGAGAAGCCGGGCAACATCACGCCGAGCCACGACTTCGACGACACCTCGTACGAGGACATGCTGCGCTGCGCGATCGCGGCCGGCCCCGAGCTCGTGGCGGAGCGCGGCGTGGGCGAGACGATCCTGGCGGTCGTCGAGGCTTCGCGCCGCGTCGCGCCGGCGAATACCAACCTGGGGATCGCGCTGCTGCTGGCGCCGCTGGCGAAGGCTGCGCTCGCAGGCGGCCCGCTGCGCGAGCGGCTCGGCGAGACGCTGCGCGCTTTGGACGTCGCCGACGCGCGCGCCGCGTACGCGGCGATCCGGCTCGTCCGGCGCCGGCGGCCTGCAGGAGCGCGTCGAGCACGACGTGCGCGCGGAGCCGGCCATCGGGCTGCGCGAGGCGATGGCGAGCGCCGCGGACCGCGACTCGATCGCGGCGGAGTACGTGACCGACTTCGCGCTGACCTTCGACACCGGGCTCCCCGCGCTCGCCAAGGCGCTCGGCGACGGCCTGGCGGTGCGCGACGCGATCGTCGAGCTGCACCTCCGGCTGCTCGCCCACACGCCCGACACGCTGATCGCGCGCAAGGCCGGCGCCGACGCCGCGGAGCAGGTGTCGGCGGGCGCGCGCGAGGTCCTCGCCGGGCGCCGGACGCTGCAGAGCTTCGACGCCTCGCTGCGCACGCAGGGCAATGTGCTGAACCCGGGGACGACCGCCGACCTCGTCACGGCGACGCTCTTCGTCGCGCTGGTCGAGGGTAAGCTCTCGCGCCGTCGCACCGCGTGAGCCACTCCTCCTGATTGCCCTGAGCGCGCGCATGCTCGCGGACCTGGCGAGGCGCGACGATGTGATCGCGTTCGATCTGTTCGGCGACCTCGACCTGCGCGCCGATCGCGTCGTGACACGCCGCAGCCTGACCGCGCTCGTCGACGCCGCCGTGGCGGAGCCGCCGGGCGCCGTCGTCTACGGCGCGAGCTTCGAGAACCACCCCGCGCTCGTCGAGCGGCTGGGCGAGCGGCACGTGCTGCTGGGCAACCCGCCGGAGACGCTGCGCGCCGTGCGCGATCCCGTGCAGCTCGGCGCGGCGCTGGGCGACCTCCCGTATCCGCGGACGACCTTCACGCCCCCGTCCTCCGGCCGCTGGCTGCGCAAGCCGCTGCGCGGGGGCGGCGGCATCCGCGTGCGGGAATGGCGCGGCGGCGCTTTGCGGCCCGGGACGTTCCTGCAGGAGCGCATCGACGGGGTCGCGTGCTCGGCGGCGGCGATGGGCGACGGGAAGGACGCCGTCGTGCTCGGGCTCAGCGAGCAGCTCGTCGGGCGGCGCGCGTTCGGCGTCCGCGGCCACCGCTGGTGCGGGAACCTCGTCCCGCCGCGGACGCCGGTGCCGCTGGACCAGGCGCAGGCGATCTGCTCGCGCCTGGCGGGCGCGTTCGGCCTCCGCGGGCTGTTCGGCGTCGACTTCGTCTGGGACGGCGAGCGCGCGTGGACGGTCGAGGTCAACCCGCGCCCGACCGCGTCGCTCGAGGTGATCGAGGCGGCGTACGGAGTGAAGGTCTTCGACGCGCCCGAGGTCGTGGCCGAGCCAGTGCGAGCAGCCGGCAAGGCGGTCCTCTTCGCGACCGAGGACGTGGTCGTCGGCGACACCGAGCGCTGGCTGGAGCGCGGCGTGCGCGACGTCCCGCACCCCGGCGAGCGGATCGCCGCGGGCCGGCCGATCTGCACCGTCGTGACGACCGCCGCGACGCCGGACGAGGCCCTGGCCGGGCTCGAGGAGGAGGCCGGGCGGCTGCGCGCTGAGCTGCGCGTGGAGGTGACGGCCGGTGGCTGAGGCGACGTGCGCGGGCTGCGGCTGCGTCTGCGACGACATCGAGGTGACGGAGGGCGGACTCGTGCGGACGTGCCCGCTCGGCGACGCGTGGTTCGCGGAGGTCGGCGACCGGCCGCCGGTCGCGCGCATCGAGGGCCGCGAGGTGAGCGTCGACGAGGCCGCCGGACGCCGCGGCCGCGATCCTGCGCGAGGCGCGCGCGCCGCTCGTCTACGGCCTCGGCCGGACGAGCTGCGAGGCGCAGCGCCGGGCGGTGGCGCTCGCCGAGGCGGCAGGGGCCGTGATCGACGTCGGCGCCGCCTCCGGCGCGTACGCGGCGATCGGCTCGAGCACCGCGACCTTCGGCGAGATCCGCGACCGTGCCGAGCTCGTCGTGCTCTGGCGCGCCGACCCGGTCGTCACCCACCCGCGCCTGCTGGAGCGGCTGCGGCTCGATCCCGGCGCGATGATCGTCGTCGACTCGGAGCGCACGGCGACCGCCGACGCGGCCGGCGTGTTCATCGAGGTCGATGACGACTTCGAGGCGCTGTGGGCGCTGCGCGGTGGCGCGGGGCCGCTGGCCGAGCGCGTGCGCGCGGCGCGCCACGTCGCCTTCATCCACGGCGCGCTCGACGAGCTCACCGCGCTGGCGCTGCATTCACTCGTGCGCGACCTCGCCCGTGACCGCCACGCGGTCACGCTCGGCCTCCGCGCCGACGGCAACGCCCGCGGCGCCGAGGACGTGCTCGCCTGGCAGACGGGGTTCGCCGGACCGGTCGACTTCGCGCGCGGCTTCCCGCGCGAGGCCGAGCGCGAGCGACGTCGACGCCGCCCTCATCGTCGCCGCCGAACTGCTGCTCGACGTGCCCACCGTGGTGGTCGACTCGCGGGCCACCGCGACGTCGGAGGCGGCCCGCGTGGCGTTCGCCACCGCGGCCGACGGCATCGAGGTGGCGGGCACCGCCCATCGCATGGACGGCGTGCCGGTCCCGCTGCGCGCGCCGACGGCCGACCGACCGCCCGGCCACCGAGGACGTGCTGGCCGCCATCGAGGAGCGCCTCTGATGCTGCGGATCACCGGCGGCCGCGTCTACGACCCCGCCAACGGCATCGCCGGCGAGGTGCGCGACGTCTGCGTGCAGGACGGGAGGATCGTCGCCGACGTGCCCGCCCACGCCCGCAGCATCGACGCGCGGGGGATGGTCGTGATGCCCGGTGGGGTCGACATCCACGCGCACATCGCCGGGCCGAAGGTCAACGCCGCGCGCAAGCTCGCGCCCGAGGAGCACCGCGCCGACGTCGTCGAGCGCACCGCGATCACGCGGTCCGGCACCGGCGGGACCGTGCCCTCGACGTTCACCACCGGCTACCGCTACGCGCTGCTCGGCTACACGACCGTGGTCGAGGCCGCCACGCCGCCGCTCGCGGCCCGCCACACGCTCTCGGAGATCCGCGACACGCCGGTCATCGACGCCGCCTTCCTCGTGCTGATGGGCAACAACCTGCCGCTCTTCGAGCTCATCCGCACCGAGCCCGCCCGCGTGCGCGAGGCGATCGCCTGGTGGCTGCAGGCGACCGGCGGCTACGGCGTCAAGCTCGTCAATCCTGGCGGGGTCGAGATGTGGAAGCGCGGCAACGGCAACGTGACGTCGCTCGACGACGAGGGCCCCGGGGTCACGCCGCGGCAGGTCATCGAGACGATCGCCGGCGCGGTGCACGACCTCGGGCTGCCGCACCCGGTGCACGTCCACTGCAACAACCTCGGCGTGTCCGGCAACTACCGCACGACGCTCGACACGCTCGACACGCTCGAGGGCCGCCGCGCCCACCTCGCCCACATCCAGTTCCACGCCTACGGCGGGAAGCCCGGCGGGCGGCCGCGCTCGCGCGCGCCGGAGCTCGCCGAGTACCTCGGCGCGCACCCGGAGCTGAGCGCCGACGTCGGCCAGGTCATGTTCGGCCCGGCGACGACGATGACCGCCGACGCGCCGGTCTCCGCGGTCCTGGCCGAGATCACCCACGGCAAGTGGGTCAACGCCGACACGGAGGCCGAGACGGGCTGCGGGATCGTCCCGTTCACGTACCGCGAGCGCAACTACGTGCACGCCCTGCAGTGGGGGATCGGCCTCGAGCTGTTCCTCCTCAGCCGCGACCCGTGGCGGCTCGTGCTGTCCACCGACCACCCCAACGGCGGCTCGTTCCTCAGCTATCCGCGCCTGATCCGCCTGCTGATGGACCGCGACTTCCGCAACGAGCAGATCCGGCGAGTCAACCGGCAGGCGATGAAGCGCACGGTCCTGCTCGACGACCTCGACCGCGAGTACACACTGGCGGAGATCGCGATCATCACGCGGGCCGGGCCGGCGCGGCTGCTCGGGCTGCCTGACAAGGGCCATCTCGGCGTGGGCGCCGACGCCGACATCACGGTCTACGTCGACGACGCCGACCGCGAGGCGATGTTCGCCGCGCCGCGCCACGTCATCAAGGACGGCCGCGCGGTCGTCGAGGACGGCGAGCTGCGCGAGACCGGCCCGGGCCGCCTGCTGCGGGTCGGCGCCGAGTACGACCAGAGCATCGAGCCGACGCTGGAGAAGCTCTTCGAGGAGCGCTACAGCGTCCAGTTCTCGAGCTATCCGGTGAGCGAGCCGTGGCTGCTCGAGCCCGCACGGACGGTCGTCGCGCCGATGAAGCTGCACGGCGCGGAGATCGTCGACACGTTCGCCGAGGCGTTCCCGATGTGGGGTTCGCGCGTCGTCATCACCGCGGCGACGCCCGAGTGGGCACTGGAGGCGGGCCGCTCGATGACGGGCTTCGCCACCTCGGTGATCGGCTGCAAGTGCGAGGCGGCGATCGAGCGCGTGCTCGACCCGGACGAGACGCCCGACGGCCGCCCCGGCGTCAGCGCGCTGCTGTTCGCCATGGACCGCGAGGGCGTGGGCAAGCGGCTGGTCGAGCGCGTCGGGCAGTGCGTGCTGACGTGCCCGACGACGGCCTGCTTCAACGGCCTCGACGCGGAGGACACCGTCGACGTCGGCGGTCAGCCTGCGCTTCTTCGGCGACGGCTATCAGGCGAGCAAGGTGCTCGACGGGCGCGATACTGGCGCGTGCCGGTGATGGAGGGCGAGTTCCTGGTGCAGGAGCGCTTCGGCGCCGTCGAGGGCGTGGCCGGCGGCAACATCATCATGCTCGGGCGCGACGCCGAGTCGGCGCTGCGGGCAGCGGAGGCGGCGGCGAGCGCGATGCGCTCTGTCGAGGGCGTGATCATGCCGTTCCCCGGCGGGATCGCCCGCAGCGGCAGCAAGGTCGGCTCGCGCTACAGCGCGCTGCCGGCGTCGACGAACCACGTGCTGTGCCCGACGCTCCGCGGCCAGGTCGACGACTCCGAAGTGCCGCCCGACGTCGAGTCCGTCTTCGAGATCGTCATCGACGGCCTGGCGCTGGAGCCGGTCCGTGAGGCGATGCGCCGCGGCCTCGTCGCCGCCGCCGAGGCGGGCGCCAGCCACGTGACGGCGGGCAACTACGGCGGCAACCTCGGCCCGTTCCACATCCATCTCCGCGAGCTGGTGCCATGACGCTCACGCTGACGCTGCGCGAGCAGCCCGACGTGCCGCTGGAGGCCGATGTCCTCACGCCCGACCGGCTCGCCGGCGCAGACGACATCGCGGCGCTGCCGCTCTGGCACGGCAAGGAGCGCACGCGGGTGGGCGAGTTCTTCGCGGTCTCCGGGGCGGGCGACGACGTCCGGCTGGAGGGCGACCTGAGCCGCGTGAAGTACGTCGGCGCGGGCATGACCGCGGGGCGGCTCACGGTGGCCGGCGACGTCGGGGCGCACGCCGGGACTGGCATGCTCGGCGGCGAGCTGCACGTCGAGGGCGACGCCGGCGACCACGCCGGCGCGGGGATGCGCGGCGGCACGCTCGTGGTGCGCGGCTCGGCCGGGCGCGGGCTCGGCGGGCCTACTTCCGGCGAGCGGGCGGGGATGCGCGGCGGCGAGATCGTCGTCCACGGCGACGCGGGCGCGCAGGCCGGCGCCGGCCTGCGGCGCGGGCTGATCGCCGTGGCCGGGCGCGCCGGCGAGGCCGCCGGCCTGCGCATGCTGGCGGGAACGATCGTCGCGCTCGGCGGGGTCGGGCCGCGGGCGGGGGCGGGCATGCGGCGCGGCTCGATCGTCACGACCGAGGCGGCGCTGCTTGCCACGTTCGCGTTCTCCTGCGTCTACCGCCCGCCGTTCCTGCGCCTGTACCTGCGCCGCCTGCGCGCCCTCGGGCTGCCCGTCTCCGACGAGCAGATCGCCGGCCGCTACGCGCGCTGGTGCGGCGACGGCCTCGAGCTGCGCCGCGGCGAGATCCTGATTCTGGAGGACGCATGACCCTGTCGCTCAACGACCGCGCGCGCGGAGCTCGCCGACCGGCTGGCCGCCGACGCCGAGGCGGCCCGCGTGGAGGTGACGACGCTCGCGAACGGCGCGCGCGTGATCGACTGCCGCGAGGGCGGCTTCGCGGCGGGACGGGCCTTCGCCGAGGTCTGCATGGGCGGCCTCGGGGAGGTGGCGTATGCGCCGCTGGTCCTCGACGGTCGCTGGTTCCCCGGGCTCACCGTGACCACCGACCGCCCCGCGGTCGCGTGCCTGGCGGCGCAGTACGCGGGCTGGCGGATCGACCGCGACGGCTACTTCGCGATGGGCAGCGGGCCCGGGCGCGCGCTGATCCGCGCCGAGGAGCTCTACGACGACCTCGACTGGGACGAGCAGGCGAGCGCCGCCGTGCTGTGCCTGGAGACGCGCGAGCCGCCGCCGGCCGAGATTGCCGCCTTCGTGGCCGAGCGCGCCGGCGTGGAGCCCTCGGCGCTGACCCTGCTCATGGCGCCGACGGCGAGCGTGACCGGGAGCGTGCAGATCGCGGCGCGCGTGGTCGAGACCGCGCTGCACAAGCTCCACGAGCTCGACTTCGACGTGCGGCGGGTCGTCAGCGGCTTCGGCAGCTGCCCGCTGCCGCCGGTGGCGGACGACGACATGGCGGCCCTTGGGCGCACGAACGACGCGGTGCTCTACGGCGGCCAGGTCCATCTCACGGTGGAGGCCGACGACGACGAGGAGCTGGGCGCGCTCGTCGAGCGCCTTCCGGCCTCGGCGTCCTCGGACTACGGCGAGCCGTTCGGCAAGGTGTTCAAGGACGCGGAGTTCGACTTCTACAAGATCGACCCGCTGCTCTTCAGCCCGGCGCAGATCCGGCTCACGAGCCGCGGGAGCGGCCGCAGCTTCGAGGCCGGTCGGGTCAACCTCGAGGTGCTGGAGCGCTCGTTCTGGGGCTGACCGTCGCGATCCTCGGATCGAGCGGCGGCTGGCACGCGCGGCAGCTCACCGACGCGCTCGAGGCGCGGGGGCACGAGCAGCGGCTCGTGCCGGTGACGCGCATGGTCGGGCGCATCGACGGCGACGTCACGGTGCCCAGCCTCGACGGCTGCGATGCCGTGATCGTCCGCGGCATCCCGCGCGGCTCGCTCGAGCAGGTGATCTTCCGCGTGGACGCGCTCCACGCGCTCGTCGCGCGCGGCGTGACCGTCGTCAACGGCCCGCGCGCGATCGAGCGGACGATCGACAAGTTCCTCGCCTCGGCGCTGCTGGCGCGGGCCGGCGTGCCCACGCCGCGCACGATCGCCTGCGAACGCGTCGAGGATGCGCTCGAGGCCTTCGACGAGCTCGGCGGCGACGTGATCGTCAAGCCGCTGTTCGGCTCGATGGGCGCCGGGATGACGCGCGTCGACGACCGCGACGTCGCGCACCGCGTCTTCCACGCCCTGGAGCTCGAGCGCGCCGTCTACTACCTGCAGGAGGCGCTCCCGCCCGACCGCGACCTGCGGGCGTTCGTCGTCGGCGGGCGAGTGCTCGCGGCGATCGAGCGGGTCGGCGCGGGCTGGCGGGCGAACCTCGCGCAAGGCGCACAGGCGCGGCCGACCGAGCTGAGCGCCGAGCAGGAGCGCCTGTGCCTGGCGGCCACTGAGGCGCTGGGCGCCGACTACGCGGGCGTCGACCTGCTGGGCGACCACGTGCTGGAGCTGAACGGCATTCCCGGCTGGCACGGGCTGCAGGACGCGACGGACTCCAACGTGGCGGCAGCGCTCGTCGCTCATGTCGAGTCGGTCACCGTGTGACGCCGGCGAACGTCAACTGCTTGCTGGGTAGGGAGATGGGGAGCCGACCGCGTCCGGGTCCCTGGCGCGTTGACCGGAATATGTCCGGTGAAAGCGCCATCGACCTGGCGGATGGCGCTCCCGCTCCCCTACCCAGCAGGCAGTTGACGTTCGGTCGTCAGATAGCGCCATTGAGGAGCGCGGTGGCCACGAGAGCCCCCGCCGCCCCGGCGTCGCTCAGCGCACGCAGATCCTCGGCGTCGCGCACGCCGCCGCCCGCGAGCAGCTCGAGCTCGGGGAACGCGGCGTGGATCTCGGCGATCGTCTCGACGTCGGGCCCCGCGCCGCTGCCCACCCGGGCCAGGTCGAGCACGATCACCTCGCGCAGCCCAAACCGGTGCAGGAGCGCGACGGCGTCGAGCGCCGGCAGGCCGGCGAGCCGCGGGTCGGGCGAGAGCGTGCGGCCGTCGCGCAGGTCGACGCTGAGGACCGCATCGTGCAGGTGATCGAGCGCGTCGGCGTCGGTCAGCGTTTCGGTTCCGACGACGACGCGATGCACACCGAGGTCGAGCAGCGCCTGCGCCCGCTCCGGCTCGCTGACTCCCGCGTCCACCATCACGCGCGCCTCGCGCGCCAGAGCAGCCATGATCGCGGTCTGCACGCCCCCGCCGGCGATCGCGTCGAGGTCGGCGACGTACAGCTCGTCGAGCCCGAACCTGCGCGCGAGCGCAAGCGGGTCGCCGACGCGGGCGATAGCGTTCGCGCTCGCCGCGCACGGCGTGAACCGCCGCGCCGGCCTTCAGATCGATGACTCCGACGACGCGCATGCCGGCCACGCTAGCGGTGGACATCGGCGGCGCGAACACGAAGGCCGCCTGGCTCCACGGGACGTCGCTGCGGACGGTGTCGCGTCCCTTCGAGGTCTGGCGCGACCGCGACGGGCTCGCCGCCGTGCTCCGCGAGATCGCCTTCAGTCCGGCCGACGCCGTGGCGATCACGATGACCGCCGAGCTGTCCGACGCGTTCCGGACCAAGCGCGAGGGCGTGGCGTTCGTGCTCGACGCGGCCGAGGAGGCGCTCGGCGACCGACCGCTGAGCGTGCTGACGACGGCCGGGGAGCTCGTGTCGATGGCCGCGGCGCGGGCGCGGCCATGGGACGTCGCCGCCGCCAACTGGGTGGCGACGGCGCTCGCGGTGGCCGACGCGCACCCCGACGCGCTGCTCATCGACATCGGCAGCACGACCACCGACATCGTCCCGATCGCCGCCGGGCGCGTCGCCGCGACCGGGCATGACGACCTCGGGCGGCTGCTGGCCGGCGAGCTCGTCTACACCGGCGTGCTGCGCACCAACCTGGCGGCGTTCGCGCCGCGCGTGCCGATCCGCGGCGGTTGGTGCCCGGTGTCGTCGGAGTACTTCGCGATCAGCGCCGACGTCCATCTCGTCCTCGGCCGTCTGGCGCCGGAGGCGTACGACTGCCCCGCGCCCGACGGCCGCCCCGCCACGGTCGCCTACGCGCGCGAGCGCATCGCGCGGCTGGTGTGTGCGGACGTCGAGCAGCTCGACGAGGCCGAGATCGATGCGATCGCCGCCTTCCTCCACGACGAGCAGTTGCGCCAGATCGAGGACGCGGCGCGCCGCGTGCAGGGTCCGCTGCCGCCCGAGGCGCCCGTCGTCGCGGTCGGCTCCGGCGCCTTCCTCGGCCGCGAGGTCGCCGCGCGCCTCGGGCGAGCGGCCGCCGATGCCCCCGCACCATGGGGCGCGACCGGCGGCGAAGTGGCACCCGCCGCGGCGCTCGCGGCGCTCCTGGCGGCAACGCTGTGCTGACCGTCGTCAAGGTCGGCGGCGGTCTCGGCGACGACGCGTTGCCGAGCCTCTGCGCTGCGCTCGGCGTGCTCGGTCGGCGCCATCGGCTGCTCGTCGTGCCCGGCGGCGCGGGGTTCGCCGACGCCGTGCGCGAGGCCGACCGCCGCTTCGGCCTCCAGGCGGAGACCGCGCACCGGATGGCGATCCTCGGCATGGAGCAGTTCGGCTGGCTGCTGAGCGACCTGATCCCGGGCGCCGAGCGCTGCGCCGATCTCACTCTCGCCGGCTCGGGACGGACGAAGGTGCTGCTACCGGCCGGGCTGCCCCTCGACGGGCTGCCCGCGACGTGGCACGTGACCTCCGACTCGATCGCCGCATGGGTCGCCGATCGTGTCGGCGCCGGGCGGCTCGTGCTCGTGAAGGCGGTCGACGACCTCCACGGGCACGCGTGGCTGACCGTCGCCGAGCTCGCCGCGCTGCACTCAGAGGTCGTCGACGAGCACCTGCCCGCGGTGCTCGAGGGTGCGCGCTTCGAGACGTGGGTGATCGGCGGGCGCGACCCTGCGCGCCTGGCGGAGCTGCTCGAACGCGGCACGACCGTAGGCACACGGGTCGCCGCGGAGCGATTGCTACGGTGCGGCGATGGCTGACGAGCGGGCCCGGGACACGAAGGTCGCCATCCTGGCCGACCCTAGCCTGCGGGAATACAAGCTCGTGGGCGGGCTCGAGACCTTCGCGAAGCGCAGCTCCTGGCCCAACTTCTTCTCACGCCTCGTGGCCCGTCTGCAGTGGAGTCCGGCGGCCATCGACCTCGCCCCGGACGCTCGCGAGTGGCAGCAGCTCCCGGAGGAGCGCCGCGGCCGGTTGATGACGCTGCTCGCCGGCTTCTGCGTGGCCGAGGACGCGGTCGCCGAGCAGCTCACGCCGTTCGCCGGCGCAGCCAGGGAGGCGACGCTGGTGTCGCAGGAGAGCCTGATGGCCTGGGTCTTCTTCCTCCAGCGCCGCGACGAGCAGCGCCACGCCCAGCTGTTCGACCGCATCGCCGCCGAGGTGCTGGGGCTGGCGGGCGCCGACGCGGCCGAGCGGCGCGACGCCGCGCGCGCCTATGTCCCGGCCGCCTTCCTCGAGCTCTTCGAGGAGCGGCTGCCGGCGATGGCCGCCGAGCTCGCCGCGGGGCGCACAGGGCTGAGCGAGGGCATCGGCCTCTACCACATGCTGCTCGAGGGCGTCGTCTTCGATGCCGGGCAGCACGCGCTGCTCGACGATCTGGGCGACGACACCCTGCCGGGCGTGCGCGAGGGCATCGAGCGCGTCGAGCGCGACGAGCGCTGGCACGTCGGCTTCGGCCTGCGCTGCCTGATCGAGACCCATCCCGGCACCGACCTCCTCGAAGACCTCCTGGAGCGGGCCGGCGAAGCGGCCGCGGTCTGGGGCGACGCCGTCCCGGCCGCCACGCGCGAGCACAGCGCGCGCAAGGTCGCCCACCGCCTCCACGTCGCCCAGCTCATCGAAACGCCCGCGGTGGCGTAGCGGCGCAGGCCGCGACCAGGGCGCGGACGCGCGCCGCGTCAAGGCGTCCCGAGCGCCGGCCGTCGCGGCAGGCGGCCGAGCGGACACCCGCGATGTCGGCCCCGGCGTCACGGACCACGGGCAGGTCCTCGGCGCGCAGGGCTCCGGCGAGCGCGACCTGCAGACCCGCCGCATGGGCGTCGGCCACCAGCGCCGCGAGCGCGTCGGGCGAGAGCCATTCCAGCAGGCCGCGGCCGTCCTTGACGGCGGTGTCCAGTAGGCAGGCGCCGACGCCCGCCGCGCGCGCGACGCGCGGCAGCAGCTCCGGCGGAAGCGGCGCGTGAGCCACGCGCCGGGCGTCACCGTAGGCCGCTGCCACCACCACCGCGCCCGGCACGTTCGCGACACCGTCATGGACCGCGCGCAGCAGATCGACCGCGTCGTCCTCGGTCGAGACGCCCCACAAGCCGACCTTCACGAACGTCGCGCCGCTGCGCGCCGCGCCCAGGGCGGCGAGCGCCGCCGTGCCGGGCAGGTTGGGCATGTCGCCGATCGCGGCGCTGACCGGCAGCTCGGCGGGCACGGCCGCGCGCACGGCCGCGATCACCGCCGGGGACGGCGCGCCCAGCGAGCCCTCGGCGGGGTTCTTGACGTCCACGATCTCGGCCCCCGCCGCGGCGGCGACGCGCGCCTCGCCGGCGTCCGCGACGCTCACGAGCAGCTTCATGACCGCTCGACGCGGGCGCCGTGGTTGTCGAACGCCACGAGCTCCACGCTCCCCTCGCCGCCGACGAGGTCCTCCATGCGGCGAGCCAGCTCGCGTCCGGCCGCCTCGCTGCCGACGACCCCGTAGACCGTCGGTCCCCATGAGCTCTGGCCGGCGCCCGCCGCCCCGAAGCGCAGCAGCGCCTCGACGAGCGCGCCCGCTCGCGGATGGAACCGCCCGCCCTGCGCCGGCCGCGAACGAGTCGCCGACCTGCTGCTGGATGCGGGTGAGCGCGGTGCCGAACTCCTCGAGCTCGCGTTCGACGAGCGCCGGCAGCAGCGCGGTCAGCACCAGCTGCGCGATGACGGCCGATCGCTCGGGCGCCGGCACCAGCCGCCCGAACGCGTCTTCCTCGGCGCCGCCCGAGAGGCCGGGCGCGGCGGCGGGCACGACGAGCACCGCCCGCCACTCCTCGGGCATCGGGTGACGCGCCAGCAGGGGCGCCGGGCGCTCGACGCCGAGCCGATGCCCGCCCTCGACCACGAGGCCACCGACCGCGAACGTCCACATGCCCACCGCCGACCGCGCGGCGCGCCCCGCCGCCTCGGCGAGGCCCGGCGCGTCGACGTCGCGCCCTTCCAGCGTCGCCAGCGCTTGGGCGACGGCGAGCGCGAGCTTGGTGCCCGAGCCGAGGCCCACGTGCTGCGGGATCGCCTCGACGACGCGCAGATGCGCGCCGCCCGCGAGCCCCAACGCGTCGCGGCAACGGTGGGCGAACGTCAACGCGCGCTCTGCGTCGGCGCCCTCGGCGGACAGCTCGTCGGCGGGCTCCGCCTCGAGCACGACCGCGGGGCGGCCGACCGACACACCGAGCCCGCCGAAGCGCCGCGCGCCGTCGCCGGCGACCGCGAGCATGCCCAGGTGCAGGCGCGCGGGCGCCTCGACACGCACCCCGGGCATCAGTCTTCGACCACGGCGCTCACCGCGCGCACGTACTCCATCGCCTCGCGCTCGCGCGGCCCGCCCGTCTTGTCCACGAGCACCTGCAGCCTGCGCAGCTCGGCGCGGATGTCCGCGGCATCGAGCATGCGCGCGCGCGACGCGAGGATCGACGCCTCCAGGACCGCGTGGCGCGCCCGGTTGAGGCCGAGGAACTCGCGGCCGATACCGCCGTCGACCACGACCGTGCTGACCCGGGCACGCTGCGCGCTCTCGTCGATCGCCTCCACGCGCACCTCGCGCCACGAGCAGGCGTCGTCCAGCACCGCGCCCTCGACGCTCGCCGCCGGACGGGTCGGCGGGTGCGGGTCGCCGAGCGCCGCCTGGCTGAACAGCAGCATGTCGTCGGTCACGTTCACGACGGCCGCCCCGGTCGCGCGCAGGTTGCGCAGCGTCCGCGTCCCCCGGTAGGGCTTGATCACGATCCGCTTCGCGTCCCACTCGACGCCCATCGCGCCGCAGTTGACGCTGCCGTCCGGGTTGAGCGTCGTCACCACGGTCTCGATGATGGGCGAGGCGCCGCCCACCTACAGCGCCTCCAGATAGCGCTCGGTCTCCCAGTCGGTGACGGCGGCGGCCTGCGCGGCGACCTCGCTGCGGCGCATCGCCACGCAGTGGTCGACGACATCGTCGCCCAGCCAGTCCCGGGCGAGCGCGCTGCGCTCGAGCAGATCGGTGGCCTCGCCGAGCGTCGCGGGCAGCGCCGGGACCGCGCCGTCGGCCAGCGCGTACACGTCGCCGTCGACCGCGGGCGGCGGCTCGCACCCGCGCCGCACCCCGTCCAGGCCGGCGGCGAGCGCCGACGCGGCGGCCAGGTACGGGTTGGCATCCGCGCCCGCCTGCCGGTGCTCCACCCGGGCGATGCCGTCACCGTCGCAGATCGCGCGCACGCCGGCGGAGCGGTTGTCGACGCCCCACGTCGCGGTCGTGGCAGCCCAGGAGTACGGGGCGAATCGCCGGTACGAGTTCGGCGTCGGGGCGAAGATCGCGGTCAGCTCCGCCATCCCTTCCAGCAGCCCGCCGATGAAGTGCCGCATGGTCGACGACGTCCCTGCGCGCAGGCTGAGATGCAGATGGCACGAGCTGCCCGGCCAGTCCGAGCGCGGCTTGGCCATGAACGTCGCCAGCATCCCCCGGCGCGTCGCGATCTCCTTGACCGCGCTCTTGAGCAGGAACGCCTCGTCGGCCGCCCGGAGCGCCGGTGCCGCGCGCAGATTGATCTCGAACTGCCCGGGCCCCGACTCGGGGTTGCACGCCTCGACCGCGAGCCCGTACTCACGCAGCGTGTCCCGCACGGCGCCCGCGAACGGCTCGCTCCGCGAGGCCGTGACGACGCCGTACACGCTCGGGCGCTCATCGACCGCCACGAGCTGCGCCGGGCGCTTGCCGGCCACCGACCGAGGCGTCTCGCGCAGGAGGTAGAACTCGAGCTCGACGCCGACGACCGGCTCGGCGCCCATCGACTTCGCGCGTGCCACCACCGAGCGCAGCACCGCGCGCGGCGACAGTGGCACGGCGCCGCCGTCGAGATCCACGAAGTCGCAGAGCACGAGCGCGGTGTGGTCGTGCCAGGGCACGATCCGCGCGGTGTCGAGATCGGGCACGGCGCGCATGTCGGGATAGCCGTCGCGCGGGAAGTAGCCGGCATGCCCCGGTGGCCGGCGCACCGGCTCGCGCTCGTCGACGGGCAACGCCCAGATCACCTCCGACAGCGTGACCCCATGCTCCGCCGCCCGGGGCAGCTCGGCGATCGGCAGGCGCTTCCCGCGCATGATCCCGTGCGTGTCGGCGCCTGCGAGGATGACCGTCTCGACGCCGCGCCGGCGCAACAAACGGAGGCGCTCCTGTGCCAAGGTCGGCAGAGTGTAGATGCGGCGATGCGCACGCTCCTGATCGACAACTACGACTCGTTCACCTTCAACCTCTTCCACCTGCTGGGCGAGGTCAACGGCGACGAGCCGATCGTCGTGCGCAACGACGAGCTGTCCTGGGATGAGGTCGCGGCGCTGGCCGTGGACAACGTCGTGATCTCGCCCGGCCCCGGGCGCCCGGAGCACCAGCGCGACGTCGGGGTCTCGCTCGACGTGCTCCAGCGCGCCGAGGTGCCGGTCCTCGGCGTCTGCCTCGGCCACCAGGCGCTCGCCCACGTGACCGGCGGCGCGATCGACCATGCGCCCACGGTCATGCACGGGCGTCTCAGCGAGATCCATCACGACGGGCACGGGCTGTTCGCCGGCATCCCGCAGGGCTTCGCCGCCGTGCGCTACCACTCGCTCGCCGTCGGCGCGGTGCCGGCGACCCTGCGGGTGACGGCGTGGACGCCCGAGGACGTCGTGATGGGGCTCGCGCACCGGTCGCGCCCGCTCTGGGGGGTGCAGTTCCATCCCGAGTCGATCTCCACCGAGCACGGCGGCGCGCTGCTGCGCAACTTCCGCGACCTCACGCACGCTCAGCGACGCCGGTCGTCGCGCGCCGCGCGGCCCGCCGGCCGAACGGCGGCCGGCCCGCGCGTGCACCACCGCACGCTCACGGCCTGGCGCGACCCCGAAGCCGTCTTCGTCGCGCTCTACGGCGACCGCGACCACGCCGTCTGGCTCGACAGCGCGCGCGCGGAGCCGGGGCTCGCGCGCTTCTCGTTCATGGGCGCCCCCGACGGCCCGCTCGGCCAGGTCGTGCGCTACGACGTCGCGACACGCGTGCTCACCGTCGATCGTGCGGGCGAGCGCGAGGAGCTGCGCGAGAGCGTGCTCGACTACTGCGAGCGCGAGCTGACCCGTCTGCGGGCCGACGCGCCCGAGCTGCCGTTCGACTTCACCTGCGGCTTCGCCGGCTATCTCGGCTACGAGCTCAAGGCCGAGTGCGGCGGCACGCTCGTGCACCGCTCCCCGCTGCCGGACGCCGCGCTCGTGTTCTGCGACCGGCTGATCGCGTTCGACCACGACGAGCGCCGCGTCCACCTGCTCGCGCTGGCCGATGCGACCGGCGCCGGCGCCGCCGAGGACTGGCTGGCGGCCACCGAGCGCCGGCTCGAAGGCCTCGCCCAGCCGCCGCCGCCCGCGCCGGCCGTGGCCGGGGCGCTGACCTTCGCGGCGCGCGAGGGGCGCGACGCCTACCTGGCCAACATCGGCGCCTGCCTGCACGAGATCGTCGAGGGCGAGTCGTACGAGGTGTGCCTGACCACGGAGCTGCACAGCGACGGCGCGATCGATCCGCTCGCCGCCTATCGCGCCCTGCGCGCCCGCAACCCCGCGCCGCATGCGGCGCTGCTGCGCCTGGGCGACGTCTCGGTGCTCAGCTCCTCGCCCGAGCGCTTCCTGCGCGTCGACCGCGAGCGGGTCGTCGAGTCGAAGCCGATCAAGGGCACGGCCCCGCGCGCCGCCCACCCCGCCGAGGACGCGTACCGCGCCGCCGCGCTGCGCGCCGACGACAAGTCGCGCGCCGAGAACCTCATGATCGTCGACCTCGTGCGCAACGACCTCGGCCGGGTGTGCGTGCTGGGCAGCGTCGAGGTGCCGAAGCTCATGGCCATCGAGTCCTACGCCACCGTTCACCAGCTCGTCACGACGGTCCGGGGCCGCCTGCGCGACGATGCGTCCGCGATCGACTGCATCCGCGCGGCCTTCCCGGGCGGCTCGATGACGGGCGCGCCGAAGCTGCGCACGATGGAGATCATCGACCGGCTCGAGGGCGGCCCGCGCGGCGTGTACTCGGGCGCGCTGGGGTTCCTGTCGGTCAACGGCACGGCCGATCTCAGCATCGTTATCCGCACGCTCGTCGCCTCGCCGCACGGCCTGCAGATCGGGTCGGGCGGGGCGATCGTCGCCGCCTCGGACCCGGACGCCGAGCATGACGAGATGCTCCTGAAGGCGCGCGCGGTGCTCGAGGCGGTCGGGGGCACGCTCGCAGCCGAGCCCCAGCTCACCGCCGCCCGCAGATAGCGCCTGCTCGACGACGTCGCGACCGCGAGGGCGTCTGAGCCGGCATCACCAACGGCGTGCGATTGCGAACGAGTGGTGCGCCTCTATGAGCGAACGGCGCGTGCCTGTGGATTCGCTGCGGGCTCCCCTGCGCGGGAATACGATCCCCGCCGGTTCGAAAAGGAGGAGCACCGTGAGCGACACCGCCGTCGAAGCGGCCTTGGACAAGCAGAACGGGGCGACGCTGGGTCGATTGCTGGGCCGGGGAACGGTCGGGCAGGCGGAGGACGGATCGGACGGCAAGATGCATGCCACGGTCCGGATCCCCGAGGACGAGCTCGTCTACGAGCCCGGGGTCCTCGTCCTGCCGCATGGGGGCGTGCTCGAGCTCGAGCTCCTCAACGACGACAAGAACACCCACTGCGCGGTCCTGCCGAGCAACGGCGACACCCAATTCCTCTGGTTGGTGAACCATTCGAAGGGTACCGCCACCCTCGAGCTCGACGGACCGGGGTACTACTGGTACGGCTCCACGACCGGCAACGACGAGGGCCGCGGTCTGACCGGGGCGATCGTCGTGCAGGGCGACGTGCCGTCCGAGGCGCGCCTCGACCGTCCGCCCCAACCGCGCCCGTAGACGCCGCCGGCTTACGTGGAAAGGAGCACTCGATGGCAACCGAGTACGTAGACGCAGGCACTGCGATCCCCTACGCGACCCTGAGCACCTCCGTCGGCAGCGCGCCGCCGGTGGCCAAGGGCGTCACCTACGAGCGGATCCTCAACGCCCGCGACGAGCCGCACAACTGGCTGACCTACTACGGCGCCTACGACGCGCAGCGCTACAGCCCGCTGGACCAGATCAACGCGAGCAACGTCAAGAAGCTCACGCCGCCGTGGGTGTTCCAGGCGGGCTCGATGGGCCTGCACTCGGGCGCGTCGACGTATGCCTGGGAGGCCTCCCCGATCATCGTCGACGGCGTCATGTACGTCTCGGGCTGGGACGGCCAGCTGTGGGCGCTCGACGCGACGAACGGGCAGGAGCTGTGGCGCTACAAGCACGCGTCCCCGTTCGACGTCTCGCTGTGCTGCGGCAACGTCAACCGCGGGGTCGCGGTCGCCGAGGGGAAGGTCTTCATGACCACCCTGAACGCGCACGTGATCGCGCTGGACGCCGAGACCGGCAAGAAGATCTGGGATCAGCCGTTCGGTGACGTGCGGGCGGGCGAGAGCGCGACGGTCGCTCCGCTGATCGTCAAGGACATGGTCATCGTCGGCAGCTCCGGCGGCGAGTTCGGGGTCCGCGGCCACACCGACGCGTTCAAGCTGGAGAACGGCGAGCGCGTCTGGCGGTGCTACATGATCCCGAAGCCCGGCGAGCCCGGCTCGGAGACCTGGCCCGCCGACGGCGAGGCCTGGGCGCGCGGCGGCGCGAACTGCTGGATCACGCCCTCCTACGACCCGGAGCTGAACCTCCTGTACTACGGGACCGGCAACCCGTGCCCCGACTTCGACGGCGGGGTCCGCGAGGGCGACAACCTCTTCACCGACTCCGGGGTGGCCGTGGACGCCGACACCGGCGAGATCAAGGCCCACTTCCAGTACACCCCGCACGACCTGTGGGACTACGACTCCGTGATGGAGCACCTGCTGTTCGACCTCGACGGGCAGAAGCTGGCCGCCCACTTCGACAAGAACGGGTTCCTCTACATCCTCGACCGCACGAACATGGACGCGGTCCGGGTGGCGCCGTTCGTCGACCGCATCGACTGGGGCGAGGTCGACGAGAAGGGCAACGTGACGCCGCTGCGGTACCCGGAAGAGGAGGGCGACCCGGTGCACTTCTGGCCGGGGCCGGCCGGCGCCAAGGAATGGACGCACGCGTGCTACAGCCCGAAGACGGAGCTCCTCTACGTGCCGGTGCAGGACGTCGGCGCGACGGCCACGCGGCGCCGCAGGGAGTTCAAGGAGAGCATCCCGTACTGGGGCGCCGGAGTCGCTGTCGACGGCGACGACCAGAGCGGGTACGTGAGCGCCTACGATCCGCGCACCGGTCAGGAGCGCTGGCGCTGGACGAACGACCTGTGCATGTGCTCGTCGCTGCTGGCCACGGGCGGCGACCTCGTGTTCGGCGGGGAGCCCAGCGGGGAGTTCAACGCCTGGGACGCCAACAGCGGAGAGCTGCTGTGGGGGTTCCAGTGCGGCAGCGGCCACCACAGCAACCCGTCGACGTACAGCGTCGACGGACGGCAGTACGTCGTCGCGCCGAGCGGCTGGGGCGGCTGGGCCGAGGGGTTCCTGCCCAAGATGCTCGGGTCGTCCCACGGAAGCGCGCTGTTCGCCTTCGCGCTGCCGGAGTAGCAGCTTCACACATTGGTGTCGCGGTTTCTGCAACGGCCAGCGGCCGTGGCAGACGCCCACTCACAGATCTCGCCGGCGAGGTCCTCACCGAAACCCTGATGATCGGCAGTCTTCTCATCCTCGGATTCACCCTCAGCCTGGACAACTTCCGGACGGCGATCGCGCTCGGGCGGGCTTCGGCCCACGTGGCGCCGTTCGGTGCAGGTCGCGCTGGTGTTCGGGCTGTGCGATGGCGTGGCGCCACTGGTGGGCATCCTGATCGGGCTACTACTGGAGCGAGGCGATCGGCTCGACGGCCGAGTACGTGGGGGCGATCGGGCTCGGCCTCTACGGCTTGTACCTCATCGTCAGGGCGTGGCGGACCGATGCGCCGGAGGACCTCGACCGACCGTGGGCGGTGTTCGGCCTTGTCAGTGCCGTTGAGCGCGGACAACGTCGTCGCCGGCACGAGCTTGGGGCTGCTCGGTTTCTCCCCGTGGCTCGCGGCGCCGGTCTTCGGCGCCATCACGGCGCTGATGGCATTGGTCGGGTTGCAGCTCGGGCGAGCCGCTGCCCAGGCTTCATTCGGATCCGGCCCGATCTCCTGACCGGCGTGGCGCTCGTGGTCATGGCCGCCGTGCTGGGGCCGCGCGCGTGACTCGGGGCGTCAATGGCGTCTACGGGCGCTCCGAGCCGAGTCGGCCAGGCGCGCGGCGAGCTCGACGAGCATGCGGACGCCGTAGCCGGTCGCGCCGCGGCCGAACGCGTCGCCGCGATCCTCGTCGAGGAACGCAGTGCCGAGCATGTCGACATGTGCCCAGGGCCCCTCACCCGCGAACTGCTGCAGGAACGTCGCAGCGACGATCGAGAAGCCGAAGCCCTTGCCCGCGGTGTTGCGCAGATCGGCCACGGTCGAGTCGATCAGGGGCCGGTAGCGCGGGTGGAGCGGCCAGGGCCACGCGAGATCGCCGGTCGCGTTCCCTGCGTCGACGACGGCGTCGCGCCACGCATCGTCGTTCGCGAAGACGCCGGCGTACATGTCGCCCATGCCGGCGCGCATGGCGCCGGTCAGCGTCGCCAGGTCGACGACGTGCGTCGCGCCGTCGCGGCGCGCCCACCACAGGGCGTCCGCGAGGATCAGGCGCCCTTCGGCGTCGGGATTGGTCACCTCGACGGTCAGGCCGGCGGCGGTCGTGATGACGTCCGTCGGCCGGATCGCGCTGCCGCTGAGCATGTTCTCGCAGGCGGGCACGACACCCGTGACCGACAGCGGGAGCTCGAGCTCGGCGATGGCGCCCAGCGCCGCCACGACGGCTGCGCCGCCGGCCATGTCGGCCTTCTGCCTGACGATGTCGGACTGCGGCTTGAGGAAGTAGCCGCCCGTGTCGAACGTGACCGCCTTCCCGACGAGCGCGAGCCGGGGTGCGTCGGGCGCGCCGGGCGGCTCGTGCCGGAGGACGAGCAGCCGCGGATCGATCGGGCCGCTGCCGCCGACGGCGGCGAGCGCGCCGAGCCCGGCCTCGCCGGGGTCGATGGTTTCGGTGCGGAGCCGCGGAACGGCCGCCGCTCGTTCCTCGAGGCCGGCCGGGGAGATGACGTTCGGCGGCGCGTCGACGAGCTCGCGCGCGGTGTTCGATCCAGCGGGCGACGAGCGCCGCGCGGTCGGCCACCGGCCCGAGCGTGTCGTCGCCGCAGATCACGAAGCGCTCGACGCCGCGCGACGGCTCGTCGCTTCGCCACCGGCGGCCGTCGTAGCCGCCGATGACGGCGCCTTCGGCCAGCGCGCGCACCTGGTCCTCGACGGGGACGGGCAGCGAGGGATCGAGCGCCCAGGCGACCGTCCCTCCGCTCCGGCACGCGCGCACCGCCCGCGCGGCGGCGGTTCGCAGAGCCTTCGACGTCGGGCTCGAGCGCGACGACGGCCAGCGGAGCGTCGTCCGTGTACACCATCGCGACCGGATCGGCCTCCGCCACCGCGCGCTCCGGCGCACCCAGCTGCGACGCCCGCGCTCCGGCGGCGGCCACGAGGTCGGCCCCGACCGCGTACGGGTCCCCTGCTGTTACTTCAACGACCATGAAGGGAGGCACTATGAAGTGGGTCAAGCCGAAGTTCGAGATCGTCGAACTGTGTTCGGAGGTCACTTCCTACCTGTTCCGTCGGTAGGAGGTTGAAGGCCGGGCCCGTGCGCGTTCGCGTTCTGGGCTCGGCCGCCGGCGGAGGCTATCCGCAATGGAACTGCCGCTGCGCGGTGTGCGAGGCCGCGCGCGCGGGTGAACGTGCGGTGCCGCGGACCCAGTCGTCGCTCGCGATCCGTGGCGACGACGGCCCGTGGTTCCTGGTCAACGCCTCGCCCGACCTCCGTCAGCAGCTCGAGACGCTCGGCTCGCAGAGCCGGCGGCGTCCGCGCGCCGCCGATCGCGGGCGTGCTGCTGACGGACGCGGAGATCGACCACACCGCGGGTCTGCTGCTGATGCGCGAGTCGGCGACGCCGATGCGCGTCTTCGGCGCCGCAGGCGTCGAGCGCGCGCTGCGGGAGGGGTATCCCGTGTCTGCCGATGCTGGAGCGCTACTGCGGCGCCGAATGGCGGACACTCGAACCAGGGCCCGCTCGACGGCTCGAGCCTCGTGGTCGAGCCGTTCCCCGCGGGCGGCGACGCCCCGCGCTATCTCGCCAGGGCGCCGAGCTCGAGGCGAGCGGCTTCGTGTTCAGCGACGCCGGGGGCACCGTCACCTACGTTCCCGGGCTCGCCCGGCTGGACGACGGCGTGGTCGCCCGGCTCGCCGCCAGCGACGTCGTCCTCGTCGACGGGACGTTCTGGCACGACGACGACCTCGCGCGACTGGGCATCTCGGACCGCACCGCGCGCGACATGGGCCACATGCCGCTCGCAGGTCCCGGCGGGACCCTCGAGGTGCTCGCCGGGCTCGGAGCGACCGCGCAAGGTGCTCGTCCACATCAACAACACCAACCCGATCCTGCTGGAGGACTCCCCCGAGCGCGAGCAGGTCGTCCGGGCCGGCGTGGAAGTCGCCTACGATGGCCTCGAGGCCGAGCTGTGACCGAGTTCGTCGACCGCCTGCGCGCGCAGGGCGCGCGCTACCACAACCTGCACCCGTTCCACGTCCGGATGGACGCGGGCGAGCTCACACGCGAGGAGCTGCAGCGCTGGGTCGCGAACCGCTTCTACTACCAGAAGTGCATCCCGCTGAAGGACGCGGCGATCATGGCCAACTGCCCCGACGTCGAGGTCCGGCGCGCGTGGGTCCAGCGCATCATCGACCACGACGGCGCGGCCGACGGGACGGGCGGCACCGAGTCGTGGCTGCGGCTCGGCGAGGCGCTCGGCGTCCCGCGCGACGAGCTGACGTCGGAGCGGCGGGTCCTGCCCGCGGTGCGCTACGCGGTCGACGCGTACGTGAGCTTCGCGCGCACCAGAGCCCTGGGTCGAGGCGGTCGCGTCATCGCTCACCGAGCTGTTCGGGCCGGCCGCGATGCGCGTGCGGCTCGAGGCGCTCGAGCGTCACTATCCGTGGATCGACCCCGCAGGTCTCGACTACTTCCGCACCCGGCTCGTCCAGGCCCCGCGCGACGCGCAGTACGCGCTCGATCTCACCGTCGAGCACTGCCGGACGCCCGAGCAGCAGGACGCGGCCGTCGCGGCGCTGCGCTTCAAGACCGAGATGCTGTGGGCGCAGCTCGACGCGATCGAGCGCGGCGACACGCAGCCGCCGGGACCGGGCGCGTGACGCGGCCCCGCCTGGTCACCGGCGCGCGACTGCGGTACGACGACGTGCGCGAGGAGCACCTGCTGCTGATCCCCGAGGGCGCCGTGCGGCTCAACCCGACCGCGGCGGAGGTGCTGGAGCTGTGCGACGGCGAGCGCACGCTCGACGACATCGTCGGCGCGCTCTCGGCGCGCTACGAGGGCGCCGACGTCCGCGACGACGTCGTCGAGCTCGTCGACGCGATGGCTCAGAAAGGGCTCGTGGTCGATGCTGCCTAGGCCGTCGACGCTGATCGCCGAGCTCTCCTACCAGTGCCCGCTGCACTGCCCGTACTGCTCGAACCCGCTCGACATCGGCGGCGAGCGGTACCGCCGGGAGCTCGAGACCGAGGACTGGATCCGCACCTTCGGGGAGGCGCGGCGGCTCGGCGTCCTGCAGCTGGCGCTCACGGGCGGCGAGCCGATGCTGCGCCGCGATCTCGCCGAGCTCTGCGCCGGCGCGCGCGACGCCGGCCTGTACTCGTCGCTCATCACCGCCGGCACGCTGTTCACGCGCGAGCGCGCGCAGGCGCTCAAGGCTGCCGGGCTCGACCACGTGCAGATCTCGATCCAGAGCCCGGACGCCGAGGACAACGACCGCATCGCCGGCAACCGGTCGTTCGAGAAGAAGATCGCGGCGGCTCGCCATGCGAAGGAGCTCGACTTCCCGCTGACGATCAACTGCGTCCTGCACCGGCAGAACCTCGATCGCATCGAGGAGCTGCTCGATCTCACGCTCGATCTCGGCGCGCAGCGGCTCGAGCTTGCGAACACGCAGTACTACGGCTGGGCGGTCGCGAACCAGGACGCGCTCATGCCGTCGTGGGACCAGCTCCGGCGCGCCGAGGAAGCGGTCGAGCGCTTCCGCGAGCGGGTCGGCCCCGCGGTCAACGTCCTCTGGGTGCTCCCCGACTTCTACGAGGAGCTGCCGAAGCCGTGCATGGGCGGCTGGGGCCGGACGGCGATGGTGGTCGCCCCCAACGGCGACGTGATGCCCTGCCAGGCCGCCTCGACGATCCCCGGGCTCGAGTTCGCCAACGTCCGCGACCATCCGCTGGAGTGGATCTGGAGCGAGTCCGGCGCGTTCGCGCGCTTCCGCGGGACCGACTGGATGCAGGAGCCGTGCCGCTCGTGCCCGCTCGGCCGGCAGGAGGAGGACTTCGGCGGCTGCCGCTGCCAGGCGCTGCGGCTCGCGGGCGACGCGGCGGCCACCGATCCGGTCTGCCGGTTCTCGCCGCATCACGACCGCGTCGTCGCGGCGCGCGAGCCGGCCCAGACCGACGAGTTCGTCTATCGCACGATGAAGCGGCCCGCGCGGGTCTGACTCGTCAGAGCCCCAGCGCGCGGCGCACGACGGGCGCGTTGCGGCGCGACACGGGCACCGCCTCGCGCGCGGCGCGGTCCATGATCAGCGACAGCTCGCCCTTCTGCCCGCGGTCGACGGCCCGGACGGAGGACAGGTTGACGATGAATCGCCGATGGACGCGCAGGAACTCGCCTCCGGTGAGCTCCTCCTCGAGCTTGTCGATGCCATGCACCGCGGCTTGGAGGCGTCCTTCCTCGGTGACGAGCCAGACGTCGTTGCCGTCCGCCTCCGCGAAATGGACCTCGGCCCGGTGCAGAAGGACCATGCGCTCGCCGCTCACGCCCACGATGCGCGGCGGGGGGATCAGCGCCGGCTCCGGCCGCTCGTGCTCGACCGGCTCACCGTGTTCGGTTCCGAAGACCGCGAGCGTCCCGATCGGCTGGTCGGCCAGGAAGACGGGGCGCAGGGTGATCCGGCGGGGCTCGCTGCTCAAGCTCGGTCACGATCTGCGTCGAGCCGACCCAGCCGTGGTCGAGGCGAGCCTGCTTGATCGGCGTGCCGGGCGAGGTGCCGGAGGTCCAGGCCCGGTTTCCAGCGGACGGCGGGATCCAGTGCCGGAACGCGCGCCGGGACGCCGAGGAACAGGCTTGCACCCTCGTCGGCGATAACGACCTTGCCGCTTGCGTCCAGGGCGGCGAGCGCCTGTCCGGATCGCGCTCGCGTCTGGGCGAATGCCGCGGCCAGCTCGGCGCCGCTGTCGCGGGCGCGCTGACGCAGGCCCGCGCGCGCGCTGGCGACCGCCCTGCGAGAGCCATCCGGCGGCCTCGGGCGGAAGGTGGGCGCGCCACGTCGAGACGTCGAGCACCGCAACGGCGTCGCGCGTCACGGCGTCGCGAACGGCCACGCCGGCACAGATCCACTCGTCAAAGCCCGCGCACCAGTGCTCGGGCCCGCTGATCAGCACCGGTCCGGGCGCCTCGAGCGCCGTGCCCATGCCGTTCGTGCCGGTCGCCCACTCCGACCAGCACGACCACGGCGCCATGTTGCTGTCCCGCGCGCGGTGGAGCGTCTCCTTGTCGCCCTGGACGGTCAGGATGCGACCGGCCGCGTCGGTCACGGTTATGACGCCGCCGAGGCTCTCGACCTCGGACGCGATCGACGCCGCGGCGCCGCCGAGCTGCGCGAACACGATCTCGTGTTCCAGCGTGTGCTCCGGAGACGACTCATCCTGCGCGGACGCAGGCGGTGCCACGGTCAGACTCGGGTCGACGTGGTACTGCTCGCGGCAGCGATACCAGGACGTGGCCACCTCGGGTCGGACCCCACGAACGCGGTCGTCCCCAGCGAGGAACCGTTCACGCGCCGAGGTCACCGCCTTGTACCTCTCCGCGTCACTGATGCGTTGACGCTTTGCGGTCTGGCTCATGAGTTGGACGAGGGTTGTACCTAACACCGGCCACCCCGTGCGTCAAGGCCTGTGTACGGCAGCGTACGCTCACGCCCGCGGCGGCGGCCATCGGCGCGTCGTTCAGACGAGCCGGCAGATCGCCCGCAGCGACTGCTGCGGGCCGGGCCAGTGCTCGCGCACGAGGTATTTACCCGCGCCTCGCAGGACGCTCCGCAGAGCAAAGGAGACAATCAGGGCGTCGTCGACCTGGCCCGCCGGCAGGATGAAGTCGGGGACGAGGTCGAACGGCGCACGAGGGCGGCCGCGTCGCTCCGGCGCCCGGCTCGCACGAGCACGACCAAAGTCACGCCGTACGCGCCGAGCGTGGCCGCAACCGCGATCGACAACGGTTGCCAGATCGGCATGCCGACGGGGTATGCGACTCCGTGGCAGCCCGGCCGGACCCGAACACGGATCAGGCGGCCGCCGCGTCGGCCTCATCGTGCGCGGGTCCGCAGACCCAGACGTCGTTCGCGAGCTCGTCGGCGCGCTCGGTGCTCCAGCGGCCGCTCTCGACGAGGTGGTCGCAAAGCGCCTCGACGTCGAGGAACGCTGCCCGCGCGGACCGGTCGGTCTCGATCGACGAGCTGAACACGAGCGCATCGGCCGCGCCGCGGATCAGCTCCTGCTCCGCCGGCAGCAGCTTCGCCGGCCCGAGCTCCCTCAAGGTCTTCATCACCCTTGCGTAGGCGCGTGCGCGTTGGCCGGTCATGGGCACCGTCCGATCGGCGATCGGGAGCGTCAGTCGCACCAGCCACTCGTCCTCTGCGCGTCGGCCCCCAGTCGAGCCTGCCGCCGTGCCGCTCGGCCGCTGCCGATGCGAGGGACAGTCCCAGGCCCAGGCCCGACCCTCCGGCGGTACGGGCGGCGCCGTTGCTGCGGATCGAGACGAGCAGCCTCCCGTCGGCCTCCGACCACCCGGATCCGGATCGCCGTGGGATCGCCGTAGCGGAGCGCGTTGCGCACCGCCTCGGTGGCGACGTCGAACACGAGCCGGTCGAGATCCTTCGGTCGTCTCCGCGTCGTCGACGTAAGTGAGCTCGACCGGGACGCCCGTCGGCTTGCCAATCTCGCACCGCGGCTCGCAGCGACGGCGTCGCGGGGGCGGCCGGCGTCGCCAGCAGCACCTCCCGCAGGTCGAGCAGCGCCGCTGTCATCTCGTCGTGCAGGCGCGTGCAGAGCTCCGAGGCGAGGTCGCCCCCCGCCGCGAGCACTCGCGCGACGGCGCACAGCCGCGGGACCACCTGGTCGTGGATGCGCACCGCGGCATCCAGGTCGCACCGCGCCGTCCTCTCGATCACGGTCGAGTCGAGTGCATGGCCACGTCCGCCGGCTGCGCGATCATGCGATCAGCCCCATCTGCTGTGCCCGGTGGACGGCCGCCGCCCGGTTGCCGGCGTCCAGCTTGCGGTAGACGTTGGACGTGTACTGCTTGATCGTGTCGGGTGCGAGGTGCATCCGCAGCGGCGATCTCGCGATTGGTCGCGCCGAGCGCGATCAGCTGGAGCACCTCGCGCTCGCGCTGGGAGAGCTCGCCGACAGGCCTATGCGCCGCTCGATCGGCTGGGAACCACGTGTCGCCGGCGTGCAGGGCTCGGATCGCGCGTAACAGCTCGTCGGTGTCCGACTCCTTCGGCACGTAGCCCTCAGCCCCGGCCGCGACCGCCCGGGCGCGCGAGACCTCGCCGACGCCCGACGTGAGCAGCACCTTGGTGTCAGGCGCGGTGCGCCGGAGCGCGGTACACAGCTCAAGGCCCGACCGGCTGCCGATCATCAGGTCGACGATGGCGACGTGCGGGCGGTATCGGCTGGCGAACTCGAGCGCCTGCTCGGAGTTGCGCGCCTGCACGCAGCGCTGCACCCAGTTCAGGCGGCAGAGCAGAACTCGCGTGCCCCACAGGATCAGCTCGTGGTCGTCGACGACGAGCAACCGCAGGCCGCGACGCGTCGGCGCTTGAACCGTCTCCTGCTCCATGTGCACAAGAAAGTCCAGGTCAGCGCGCGCGGGGAGATTTGTGCGCGTTCTGCTCGATAGTCGCGTTTCTGCTGCGCGCTGGCCCACCCCCATCCAGGTGTAGTCCACGCGCCCACGACCGCTTCGGACCGCACCGTTGTTACCGATACCGCGATGAGCGAGCGCGTCGTCACGGGCGGAGTCGGTCGCTACGCACCGCCCCGGTCCGTGGGATGATCGGTCGATGGGTGCGTCGGCAAGACGGTTGTCCACCCAGATCCTGAGGTTCCAGGTCCTGATCCTGGTCGGCACGCTGCTGGTCGGCCTGCTGCTCGCCGTCTATGCGGCGCGCGGCCGTATCGATCGCGACTATGAGCTGCGCGCGCTCGGCGTGGCCCGCACGGTGGCGGCCACGCCGGAGATCGTCGCCGCCGTCGCCGCGGATGATCGCAGCGGCGCCGTTCAGCGTCGTGCAGAGGCGATCCGGCGAGCCACGGGCGTCGCGTTCGTCGTCATCGCCGACCGCCGCGGGATCCGGCTGTCGCATCCGCAGCCGGAGCTCATCGGGCAGCGGGTCGGCACCGACCCAACCGACGTCCTTGCCGGAGGGACGACCCTCGCTGTACAGGAAGGCGCCTCCGGCACGTCGGCGCGCGCACGGATCCCGCTGCGCGATGCGCAAGGGCGGGTCATCGGGCTGGTGAGCGTCGGCGTGCTGCGCACCAGCATCCACCGGCAGCTCCTCGCCGCGCTTCCCCTGTTCCTGGCCTACGCGGGGGTCGCGCTGGCGATCGGCCTGCTGGCCTCGCTCGTGCTGGCCAGGCGGCTCAAGCGCCAGACGTTCGGGCTCGAGCTGCGCGAGATCGCGGAGCTCCTGCAGGAACGGGAGGCGACGCTGCGCGGGATCCGCGAAGGGGTGGTCACGGTGGATCCCGACGGACGGATCGGCGTCCTGAGCCCAGAGGCGCGCCGGCTGCTCGGCCTTCCGCGGGAGACCGTCGGCCGTCTCGCCGCCGACGTGGCCCCGGGCACGCGGCTCGGCGAGCTGCTCACCGGCCGGGTGAGCGGTGAGGACCTCCTGCTCGTGCACGGCGAGCGCGTCCTGCTCGCGAGTCGCAAGCGCGTGCAGCGCGACGGCCGCGATCTCGGCGCCGTGTTGACGTTGCGCGACCGCACCGAGTTCGAGGCGCTCGCGCGCGAGCTCGACAGCATGCTCGCGCTGACCGACGCGCTGCGCGCCCAGGCCCACGAGTTCTCCAACCGCCTGCACACCATCTCGGGCCTGCTGCAGCTCGGCCACGGCGACGAGGCCCTCAGCTTCGTGCGGGAGATCACCGAGTTCGACACCGAGCTGCGCCAGACGCTGGGCGAGCGCATCGACGACCCGCGGGCCGCGGCGCTGGTGGTGGCCAAGACGACCGTCGCCGCCGAGCGCGGCGTCGACCTGCGGCTTGCGGACGACCTCCGCGTCGAGGGGGAGCTGACGGACCCGCCGGCCGTGCTGACGGTGCTCGGCAACCTGCTCGACAACGCCCTCGACGCGGCACGGAGCGGCGAGCGGACGCCGCCATGGGTGGAGCTGGGACTGCTGACGGAGGCCGACAGGACGCTGGTCATCCGCGTCGCCGACTCCGGCCCCGGCATCCCGCCCGACGCGCGCGAGAAGATCTTCGAGCCGGGCTACAGCACCAAGCCGGCGGGGGCGATCGGCGAGCGCGGCGTCGGGCTCCCGCTGATCCGCAAGACGCTCGAGCGGCGCGGCGGAACGGTGAGCGTCGGCGACGCCCCGGGCGGCGGTGCCCTGTTCGAGGCCCGCCTCCCGGACGCCCTGCGGCCCGTCCTCGTCGACGAGCTGATCGCGCCATGATCGGGACGCTGATCGTCGAGGACGACTTCCGCGTCGCGCGCGTGCACGCCGAGGTCGTCGAAGGGCTTCCGGAGTTCCAGGTTCTCGCGACCGTCCACACCGCCTCGGCCGCGCTCGACGCAGCGGAGCGCCGTCGGCCCGACCTGATTCTGCTCGACCTCTACTTGCCGGACGCCAGCGGCCTCGACGTCCTCGGCCGCGTCCGCGCACGCCCCGAGCCGCCCGACGTCATCGTCCTCTCTGCGGCGAACGACATGACCAGCGTGCGCAAGGCGATGCGCCACGGCGCACTGCACTTCCTCGTCAAGCCGTTCGACCTCGACGCTCTGCGCGACCGGCTCGGCCGCTATGCGCAACTGTACGCGCGTCGCTCGGTGGACTCCCAGATCGACCAGGAGCAGATCGACCGGCTGTTCGGCGTCATGCGGCTCGCGCCGGAGGCGGCGGCGCACCTGCCCAAGGGCCACTCCGCCGCGACGGCCGAGCTCGTCCTCGGCGCCTTGGCGGAGGCGGCCGAGCCGCTGTCGGCCAGCGAGCTGGCCGAGCGGGTCGGGATCAGCCGCGCGACCGCGCAGCGCTACCTCGCCGCTCTGGCCGACGCGGGTCGCGTGAGGCTCAAGCTGCGCTACGGCACGACGGGACGGCCCGAGCATCGCTACGAGCTCGAAACCGTCCACGGACCGCGCTGAGCATCACGCCGGACTCGCGGAGGCGATGCGCCCGCGGACGCGCTCGATCACCGCCGACGTGAACTCGCTCGTGGAGGCGCCGCCGCCGAGATCGACGGTCTTGACGCCGTCCGCGATGCTCTCCATGACGCCGTCGTAGATCGCCGTCGAAGCGGCGCCCGCGCCCTCGTAGCCGCGCGCCGCGGCGTAGTCGAGCACGGCGGCGGAGGCCAGCAGCATCGCCATCGGGTTCGCGACGTCCTTGCCCAGCAGTGACGGTGCCGTGCCGTGCGGTGCCTCGGCCATCGCGACGTCGATCGCGTAGTCCTCGTCGAACGCCAGCAGGACCGATTCGGCGCCGGCGATCGAGCCGAACATCGGCAATACCAGGTCCGACAGGCAGTCGCCGTCGCGATTGAGCGCGGGGATGATCAGCGGCTTGTCCGCCGCGCCGCCGATCAGGCCCGCATAGAGCGCGTCGATCAGCACCGGCTCGTAGGGAACGCCGGGATGACGGTCCGCAGCCGCGTCGAGCTCCTCCTTGAGCAGCCCTTCGTAGGTCGGCGAGACCGTCCACTTGGGACCGCCATAGACGTGCGCCCCGGTGCGCTCGGCCATCCGGAAGCAGTACTCGGCGACGGCATGGCAGGTGGACCGCGTGATCTTCTCGGTGCGATAGGCGATCCCGTCGTCGCGCCACTCTTTGGCGCCGTAGGCGTCGTCGACGGCCATCCGCACGACGGAGATCGGATGGTGGATGCCGCTGACCGGCCCGACCACGCCCGGGATGTGCCGGCCGGTGCGGACGATCACCTTGCCGCCCACCGCCTCGCGGACGATCCGGTTGGGCGAGCCGACGTCGGCGCGGCCCTCCGGGGTCACGGTCGCCGCCTTCAGGCCGAAGCCCGCGCTCGTTCATGGCGGCGGCAGCCTCGCTGACGACGCCGTTGCCAGTCGCGCGCCGGCTGGAGAGCGAGAGGTCGAAGCGCTCGAGCTCGAGCGGCAGGTCGAGCAGGTCCGGGTCGAGGACGCGCAGCGCCTCCTCGAGCAGCTCCTGCCCCGTCTCGTCGCCGTCGAGGACGACGATCCTGAGGGGATCGGGCATGGCGTTCAACCTCCTGGAGTCAGACGACGGCGAAGAACACGGCGGCGAGGACGACGTAGACGCCGAGCAGCTGCAAACCCTCGAACCACGTCGACTCGCCCTCCTGCGTGACCTGGTTGGCGATCAGCACGGCGAGCACGAGCCCGCCGATCTCGAGGCCGTTGAAGACCAGCCCCATCGGGTGCGGGCCGAACACGAACGAGAGCAGCACGAGGACCGGCGCGACGAAGAGGGCGATCTGGGCGCTCGAGCCGATCGCGATGTTGACCGCGAGATCCATCTTGTCGCGGGCGGCGAAGTAGACCGCGACCCAGTGCTCGGCGGCATTGCCGACCACCGCGACCACGATCACGCCGACGAAGAACGTCGACAGCCCGAGCGAATGCGAGGCCTCGCTGATGGAGCCCACGAGGATCTCCGACATGACGCCGACGGCGACGCCGGCGATCGCGAGCATGGTGAGGCTGCGACGCACGGTCCACGCCTCGTCGCCGACGTGATCGTCCTCGTCGGCGGCGTTGAAGAGGTCGCTGTGCGTGCGCAGGGAGAACACGAGCCCGCACAGGTACGTGCCGAGCAGGACGAGCGCGACGACGATCGAGACGTTCTCGATGCGCGGCGAGAAGTCGACGTCGGTCGCCGTCGGGGCAGGCAGGCCGCCGCCGGCGACGAGCTGGAACACCGCGGGCATGACGAGCGCGACGCAGGCCAGCAGGAGCATCGTCGACTGCACGCCGGCCGCGGTGCGGTTGAAGCGCTGGCGCTCGCGCCCGAGGCCGCCGACCAGCATCGATGCGCCCAGCACCAGCAGCGTGTTGCCGAGGATCGAGCCGACCAGCGACGCCTTGACGACCTCGTGCAGGCCCGCCGTCATCGCGAAGAAGGCGATGATCAGCTCCGGGGCGTTGCCGAACGTGACGTTGAGCAGCCCGCCGATCCCTGGACCTGCGCGCGATGCCAGCTCCTCCGTCGCCCGGCCCATCAGGGCCGCGGTGGGAATGACCCCGAGCGTCGAGGTGATGAACAGCGGGGTCGCGCCGGCGTGCGTGAGCTCGAGCGCGATCGCGAGCGGGATGAACGGGACCAGCAGGTAGGGCCAGCCCTGGCCGGTCAGCAGGAACCGGCCAGGGCGGGGGCCCGTGGCCTCGGCGACGCTCATGCCGTCACCGCGCGGCGACCGCGCAGGTGGCGAACCAGCGGCAGCAGGAGGATCGCTGCCACGATGACGTAGACGGCGATCGCGAACGGGCTGCTGAACAGGCCGCTGATGGAGCCGTCGCTCAGCTGCAGCGACCGCCGCATCTGCGTCTCCGCCTTGGGCAGGAGGATGACGCGCGACGACAAGGGGCACGACCGGGAGCCCGAAGCGGCGCATGATGAAGCCGATCGCGCCGATGCCGAGCAGCACCCACAGGTCGGTCGTCGAGGCGTTGACGGCGTAGGCGCCGATCGTCGCGAAGAACAGGATCCCCGCGTACAGGTAGGGTCGCGGGATCTTGAGCAGCTTGGCCCACAGCGGCGCCAGCGGCAGGTTGAGCACCAGCAGCATCGCGTTGCCGACGAACAGGCTCGCGATCAGCGCCCAGACGAGGTCGGGCTCCTTCTCGAACAGCAGCGGGCCGGGCTCGAGGCCGTACTGCTGGAAGGCCGCGATCAGGATCGCCGCCGTCGCGGTGACCGGCAGGCCGAGCGTGAGCAGCGGCACGAGCGTTCCGGCCGCGGACGCGTTGTTGGTCGCCTCCGGTCCGGCCACGCCTTCGATCGCGCCCTTGCCGAACTCCTCCGGATGCTTGGAGAGCTTCTTCTCCGTCACGTAGGACAGGAAGGTCGGGATCTCCGCGCCGCCGGCCGGCAGCGCGCCGAACGGGAAGCCGAGCGCCGTCCCGCGCAGCCACGGCCGCCAGGAGCGCCGGAAGTCGCTGCGGCCCATCCATGCCGCTCCGACCGGGATCGTCTCCGACCGCTTGCGGCGCAGGTGCGCGGCGACCCAAAGCGCCTCGCCGACGGCGAACACGCCGACGGCGACGAGGACGATGTCGATGCCGTCGGCGAACTGGTCGACGCCGAAGGTCAGGCGGTCCTGGCCGGTGACCGGGTCGAGCCCGATCAGGCCGATCGTGAGGCCGATCAGCAGCGACGCGAAGCCGCGGACGAGCGACGCGCCGAGCACGGCGGTGACCGAGGCGAAGGCCAGCACCATGATCGCGAAGTAGTCGGCCGCGGACATGTTCACGGCGAGATCGGCGACGATGGGACCGAGGAACACGACGCCGAGCGTGCCGATGCCGCCGGCCACGAACGAGCCGATCGCGGCGGTGGCGAGCGCCTGGGCCGCTCGGCCCCGTTTCGCCATCTGGTTGCCCTCGATGGCGGTGATGACCGACGCGCTCTCGCCCGGCGTGTTGAGCAGGATCGACGTCGTCGACCCGCCGTACATCCCGCCGTAGTAGATGCCGGCGAACATGATGAAGGCGGGCACCGGATCGAGCGTGAACGTGACCGGGAGGAGCAGCGCCACCGTCATCGCCGGACCGATGCCGGGGAGCACGCCGATCATCGTGCCCAGGACGACGCCGATGAGCGCGTACAGGAGGTTCGTCGGCGTCAGCGCCGTCGCGAACCCGTCCAGCAGGCTGGCGATGGCGCTGGCCAGGAGCGGTGCATGGGCGAGCATCTAGATCACGCCCTCCAGCGGCCCGGCGGGCAGATAGAGCCCCAGCAGATGGGCGAACACGTAGTAGCTGCCGAAGGCCATCACGAGCGCGATCGGCACGTCGCGCAGCGGCGCGCGGCTGCCGAGCGCGAACGCTCCGCCCCAGAACAGCAGCGCGCCGCTGAGCGGCCAGCCGAGCGGCTCGATCAGCGCGATGTTGGCGACGAACGCGGCGGCCAGGAGGCCGACGGTCTTCCAGTCGGCGGGGTGGCCGAGCTCGATGTCCTCGCCGGCTTCGGCCTCGCCGTGGCCGCCGCGCAGCACGTCGAGCGCGTGCAGCACGGCGACCACGAGAAGGCCGACGCCGATCACGGTGGGGAACGCCTTCGGCCCGACGGGTCCGCGCTCGCCCACGGCCGCCGAGATCTGCGTCGTCTGGACGAGGACGAGGATCCCGAGCCCGAGGAGGAACGCGCTGACCCCGTACTCGGGGTCAGCGCCGCGCGCGCGGATGCGTGCCAGGAAGCCGGGCGCAGCCGTGGCCGCGGGGGCGACCACGGGCTCGTGCCGGATGATGCTGGACGCTCACGAGCCCAGACCCATCTCGTTGAGGACGCCGCTGACGCGCGTGCTCTCGCTGTCGACGAACGCCTTGAACTCGTCGCCCGCGAGGAACGCGTCGGTCCAGCCGTTCTTCTCCAGCACGGCCTTCCACTCCGGCGAGTCGCGCAGCTTGGTCGCGAAGTCGACCAGCGCCTGCTTGTCCTCGGCGCTCAGCCCGGGGGGCGCGGCGAGGCCGCGCCAGTTGACCATCTCGGCGTCGAGGCCGGCCTCCTTGAGCGTCGGCGCATCGATGCCGTCGATCCGCTCTGCTCCGGTCACGGCAAGCGCGCGCAGGTCGCCGGCTTCGAGCTGCTGGGTTACCTCGCTGACGCCGGTGACGCCGGCCTCGACCTGACCGCCGAGGACCGAGGTGAGCAGCTCGCCGCCGCCGTCATAGGCGATGTGATTGACCTGCTTCGGATCGATGCCGGCGGCCTTCGCGGTGAACACGGTGGCCAGGTGGTCGGGCCCGCCCGGCGAGGAGCCGCTGCCGATCGGGAACTTGCTCGGGTCGGCCTTCCAGGCGGCGACCAGGTCGTCGAGCGTCTGGTACTCGGAATCGGCCTTGACGACGATGATGTCCGACTCCTGGGTGAGGCGCGCGATCGGCGTGGTGTTCTCCAGCGTCGCGTCGGACTGGTTCGAGACGACCGCGCCGACGACGCCGAGGCCCATGAGCTGCAGCTGCTCGGCGTCTCCCTTGTCGTTGATCAGCTTGCTCAGGGCGACCGTGCCGCCGGCACCCTCGAGGTTGGTGACCTGCACGTTGCGGGCGAGATCGGCGTCCTTGGCGGCCTGGCCGGCCGCGCGCGCCGTGAGGTCGAAGCCGCCGCCGGGGGCGGTGCCGACGAGGATCTTGAGCTGACCGACCGGCCGGCCCGCTGCCGCCCCACCGCCTGAATCGGAACCGCACGCCGCGACGCCGAAAGGCAGCGTCGCGGCGACCGCCGCCATGGCGCACAGCCGGCCGCGACGACGCGCACGGGTAGTCGGGACCGCCTCGCGGCGGAGCACCTGGTCATGCATGGTGAACGCTCCTCGGGACCGCGTTCCGTCGGGGAACGCGGAGTGACTCGATGGCGGCACCTTGGCGCCGCGCGCTCCCGGCGTGGGCCGAGCGGTTCCGGTTACACCCGATCGGGTGCGGCCCGGCCGGCGGAGACCCGGCGGCCCTCCCGCAGAGCATCGTGCGGTCATGCCCGAGAACGTCCTGCGCACCGGCCTGCGATGAGCGTCCGCGTCGCCATCCTCGACGACTACCAGGCGGTGGCGCTGGCGCTCGGGCCGTGGGACGACCTCGCGGGCGCGATCGCGCCGACCGTCTTCACCGACCACGTCGCCGACGCCGACCACCCTGGTCGAGCGGCTCGCGCCGTTCGAGGTCGTCGTCGCCATGCGCGAGCGAACGCCCTTCCCGCGCGCGCGTGCTCGAGCAGCTCCCGGCGCTGAAGCTGCTCGTGACGACCGGGCGGGCGAACGCGGCGATCGACATGGACGCCGCGCGCGAGCTGGGGATCGCCGTCGCGGGCACCGGGAGCCTCGCCTCCCCGACCGTCGAGCTCACGTGGGGGCTCATCCTCGCCCTCTGCCGCAACATCCCGGCCGAGGACGCCGGCATGCGGGCCGGGGGCTGGCAGCACACGATCGGGCCCGAGCTCAGCGGACGGACGCTCGGGATCGTCGGCCTGGGCCGTCTCGGCGTCCGCGTCGCCGCGGTCGCACGCGCATTCGAGATGCGGCCGATCGCCTGGAGCCAGAACCTGCGGGCGGAGCACGCCGCCGCGCACGGCGTGCAGGCGGTCGCCAAGGACGAGCTGTTCCGTCGCGCGGACGTCGTCACCATCCACCTCAAGCTCTCCGAGCGCACGCGCCACGTCGTCGGCGCCGCCGAGCTCGCCGCGATGAAGCCGGCGGCATACCTCGTCAACACCTCGCGCGGGCCGATCGTCGACGAGTCGGCGCTGCTGCGGGCGCTGCACGCCGGCACGATCGCGGGCGCGGGCCTCGACGTCTACGACATCGAGCCGCTCCCGCGCGAGCACCCGCTCAGGTCGGCCCCACGCACGGTGTTGACACCACATCTCGGCTATGTCTCGACCGGCAACTACCGGACGTTCTTCCGCGGCGCCGTCGAATGCATCGGCGGTTACTTAACGACACGCAACCCGCCCTAACGCGCACGCCTGCCACCATGAACCATCGAGGAGAGGGCCCAAACAGTCCGAAGATCGGAGCTGACTATGCCCGCTCACCGCTACTCCCCCGCACTCGGCCGCGCCGCCGCAGGCTCGTGGTAGCCTCGCCCTCGCCGAGGCCTTCGACTTCGCGCGCGGGCTCACGAACCGCGAGGTCTGACGCCGAGGCCGCGGCTATGCTGCGGCCTCGATGACGGCCACCGGACCCGCGGCTGCGCTCGGCGAGGCGATCCGCCGGCATCGCGAGGCGAACGCGGTCTCGATGCGCCAGTTCGCCGAGATGGCGGGCATCTCGAACCCGTACCTCTCGCAGATCGAGCGCGGGTTACGCGAGCCGTCGCAACGCGTCGTGGACGCGATCGCCCGCTCGCTCGAGATCTCCGCCGATGCCCTGTACGCGGAGGCCGGGATCGAGCCGGCGCCGGAGCCGGCGGCGTCGGACGTGCGGCAGGCGCTGCAATCCGATCCTGCGCTGACGTCCCGCCAGCGGCGCGCGCTGCTCGAGGTCTACGACGGATTCGTGCGGCTCAATGAGCTCGGCGCAGCGAACGTAGCGTGCGTGTTGTGGCTCGCTAGGCTAGGACGATCTTGCTAGCGGCCCGGATCACGACGAGTTCTTCGAGGTCGACGGGCTCACGGTCCGCTACCGCGTCGGCGGCGAAGGCCCTCCGCTGTTGCTGGTGCAGGGCATCGGCGCCAGCCTCGAGCTCTGGGGGACGCTGCCCGACCATCTCGAGGGCTTCACGACGATCGTCTTCGATCACCCGGGGTCCGGGCTCTCCGAGACGCCGCCTCAGCTGGTGCCGATGCGCCACTTCGCCCGGGTGGCCGCGGAGCTGCTCGAGCATCTCGGCTACGACGAGGCGGACGTGCTCGGCTTCTCGTTCGGCGGCATGGTCGCCCAGGAGCTCGCGCACGCCCACCCGGAGCGGGTCCGGCGGCTCGTGCTGGTCGCGACCTCGTGCGGCTGGGGCGGCGTCCCGGCCGGGCCGGCGGCGCTCGCGGCCATCGCCACGCCCTATCGCTACTACTCGCCGAGCTACTTCCAGCTCGTCGCGCCCGTGCTGTACGGGGGCTCGGCCGGCCGGGACTCCGTGCGCGTGCAGGAGCAGGCCGAGGTCGCGCCGCAGGCATCCTCCGTCGGTGGGCGGCTACTACGCGCAGCTGTTCGCCGCCTGGTCATGGAGCAGCATCCAGTGGGTGGGCGAGCTCACCTGCCCGGCACTCGTGCTGTGCGGGAGCGACGACCCATCACCCCGATCGTCAACAGCCACATCCTGGCGCGCGAGCTCGCGCACGGCGAGCTGCTGGAGGTGCCCGAGGGGGGCCACCTCTTCCTCGTCGAGTCGGCCGCCGAGGTGGCACCGCACGTGGTCGAGTTCCTCACGTAGACGTGCGCTCGCTGGGCAAGCGCTTGCAAATTAGCTGCGCATGTACTATCTTGCAAGCACTGATCGACCCGGCCAGCAAGGAGACATCGCATGCCCGCCCAGACCACCGTCAAGGAAACCGAAGCCGCCGCCGAGCGCATCCGCGAGCTCAACGAGCAGGCGCTCGAGTTCGGCAAGAAGGCCGGCCTGCAGTTCCTCGAGGCCTACGAGGCGAACATGAAGACCTTCGCCGACTACCAGGACAAGGTCGCCGACGCCGCGCCGGTCGAGTGGGTGGCCACCGCCGCGCGCGCCCAGGCGAACCTCACGCGCGAGATCACCCGCGTGTACGGCGCCACGACGCGCGACCTGCTCAAGTAGCCGGCGCTCGCCGGCCACCCCTGCGAAGGCCCCGCCCGGGGCCTTCGTCGTTTACCGAACCCGTATGGGTTGAAAGGCGCGTCGCGGTGCCGGCTCGGCGGAGCTCCGCGCATACGGTGCTCCGCGGAAGGTCCAGCCACCGAGAGAGAAGTCATGAGCAAGGGATCCGATCTGTTCGTCGCCGCGTTGGAGAACGAGGGTGTCGAGCGCATCTTCGGCGTCCCGGGCGAGGAGAACCTGGACGTCGTCGAGTCGCTGCGCAGCTCGAGCATCGAGCTCGTCGTCACGCGGCACGAGCAGTCGGCCGCGTTCATGGCCGCGACCTACGGGCGCCTGACGGGCAGGCCCGGGGTGTGCATCAGCACGCTCGGCCCGGGCGCGCTGAACCTCGCCACGGGCGCGGCGTACGCGCATCTGGGCGCGATGCCGATGGTCCTGATCACCGGCCAGAAGGCGATCATGCGCCGCAGCCAGGCCCGCTTCCAGATCGTCGACATGGTGGCGACGATGACGCCGATCACCAAGCTCTCGCGGCAGATCGTCAGCACGTCGAGCATCCCGACCGCTGGTTCGCGATGCGTTCCGGGTCGCGGCCGAGGAACGCCCCGGGCCGGTGCACCTCGAGTTGCCGGAGGATGTCGCCGGCGAGCCGGCGGGCGATGCGCCGCTCGTGCCGCTGCACACCGTCGAGCTCCCGATCCCGCATCCCGCCGCGCTCGACCGCGCGGCCGAGATGATCCGCCGCGCCGAGCGCCCGCTGGTCATGCTGGGCGCCGCCGCGAGCCGGCCCCGGCTCGCCGCAGGGCTGCTCGAGTTCATCCGCAGGACGGGGATCCCGTTCTTCAACACCCAGATGGGGAAGGGCGTCGTTCCCGCCACCGACCTCTGGATGGGCACCGCGGCACTGTCCGAGCGCGACTACGTGCACGAGGCGATCGACCGCGCCGACCTGATCATCTCGATCGGCCACGACACCGTGGAGAAGCCGCCGTTCCTGATGGGTCCCGGCGGACCCCTGGTGATCCACTTCGGCTACACGCCCGCCGAGGTGGAGGAGGTCTTCTTCCCGCACGCCGAGGTCGTGGGCGACGTCGAGGCCGGCCTGGCGCAGCTCGCCGACCGGCTCGCGGGCCGACTGCCCAACGCCGCCGCCCTGGTGCCGCTGCGCGCGGGCATCCTGGAGCGGACGCTGGCGGGTGGGGACGACGACCGCTTCCCGCTCACACCGCAGCGGATCGTCGCCGACGTGCGCCGCGTGATGCCCGGCAACGGGATCGTCGCGCTCGACAACGGCATGTACAAGCTGTGGTTCGCGCGCAACTACCGCTCGCGCGCGGCCAACACGCTGCTGCTCGACAACGCACTGGCGACGATGGGCGCCGGCCTGCCGTCGGCGATGATGGCGTCCCTGCTCTACCCCCATCGCCGCGTGCTCGCGGTCTGCGGCGACGGCGGGTTCATGATGAACTCGCAGGAGCTGGAGACCGCGGTGCGGCTGGGGCTCCACCTCGTCGTGCTGATCCTGCAGGACGACGCCTACGGCATGATCCGCTGGAAGCAGGCCGCGGACGACCTCCCCGACTTCGGCCTGACGTTCGGGAACCCGGACTTCGTCGCCTACGCCGAGTCCTACGGCGCGGCCGGCGCGCGAGTGGAGGCGGCGGCGGATCTCGTGCCCGCGCTCGAAGCCGCCTTCGCGGCGGGCGGCGTGCACCTGATCGCGGTCCCGATCGACTACTCCGACAACGTTCGCGTCCTCGTCGACGAGCTGGGCAGCCGCGCGACCGTCGTGGCGGGGGCGTAGCGCATGCGCACCCGGGCAGCAGTCCTCTCCGCCATGAACGCCCCGTCGCCGTTCGCCGAGTCGCGGCCGCTGGCGATCGAGGACCTCGAGCTCCAGGCCCCCGGGCCCGGCGAAGTGCTCGTCAAGATCAAGGCCGCCGGCCTCTGCCACTCGGACCTCTCGGTCATCGACGGGAACCGGCCGCGTCCGATGCCGATGGCGCTCGGCCACGAGGCGGCCGGCATCGTCGAGGAGATCGGCCCCTCGAACGGTGACGCGGGAGGCGCCGACCTCGCGGTCGGCGACCACGTCGTGTGCGTGTTCGTCCCGTCCTGCGGTCACTGCAATCCCTGCGCCGAGGGCCGCCCCGCCCTGTGCGAGCCGGGCGCCGTGGCCAACGCCGCCGGGACCCTGCTGGCGGGCTCGAGCCGCCTGCACCGCAGCGACGGCACGCCGGTGCACCACCACCTCGGCGTCTCGGCCTTCTCCGACCACGTGACGGTCTCGCGGCGCTCGCTCGTGAAGATCGACCCCGAGCTGCCGCTGATCGACGCCGCGCTGTTCGGCTGTGCCGTGCTCACCGGCGTCGGCGCCGTCGTGAACACCGCGCGCATCCCCGTCGGCGCGTCGGTGGCCGTGATCGGGCTCGGCGGCGTCGGCCTCTCCTCGCTGCTGGGGGCTATCGCCGCCGGTGCGCGCGAGGTGATCGCGATCGACCTGTCCGACGACAAGCTCGCCTTCGCGAGCGAGCTGGGCGCGACGTCGACGTTCAACGCGCGCGACCCGGAATGCGCCGCGCAGATCCGGTCCGCGACGAAGGGCGGCGTCGAGTACGCCTTCGAGCTCGCCGGCTCGGTGCCCGCCCTCGACCTCGCCTACACGATCACCCGCCGCGGCGGCACGACCGTCACCGCCGGGCTTCCCGCGCCCGACGCGACGCTGGCGCTGCCACCGGTCAGCCTCGTGGCCGAAGAGCGCACGCTGAAGGGCAGCTACATCGGCACCGCGGTCCCGAGCCGCGACATCCCCCGCTACATCGAGCTCTACCGGCGCGGGCCGCCTGCCGGTCGACCGCCTGCTCACGGGGACGCTCGCGCTCGACGACGTCAACGACGCGTTCGACCAGCTCCACAGCGGCCAGGCCGTCCGGCAGGTGATCGTCCTATGAGCAATCCCTTCGACTCGGCGTGAACACGATGACGAGATGTGGCGCCTGGACGCGATGGCGGCGCCCGACCCCACGAGCTCGGCCTGTTCGGCGGCATCCAGGTCACGACGCGCTCAAGAGCATGACCGAGGGCCCGCGCCTGGCCGATGCGGGCGCCGCCGAGCACCGCATGGCTCGCCTCACCGAGCGCTGGATCGAGGTCCAGACGGCGTCGCGCGCCTACGAAGGCGTGGTCGCCGCGGCATGGATGACGGCCAACCGGACCTTCGCGGGCAGGTTGCAGGAGCGCTTCAACGCCGGCGAGGCGATGCAGCCGCGACGACGCGCTCAAGCTCTGGCTCGACACCGCCAACGAGACGTTGCTGGAGACGCAGCGCTCCGCCGTCGTTCCTCGAGTCGCAGCGGCAGCTGCTGCGCTGCGGGATGGACTTCCTGCTCGCGCAGCGCGAGGTCGTCGAGAACGTCGTCGAGCCCGCGGGCCTCCCCACGCGGACCGAGATCGACGAGGTCCATCGCTCGATCCACGAGCTCAAGCGCCGGCTGCGGCGGCTCGAGCGGGAGCGCGGCCGATGATCCCGCTGCCCACGGCCGGCCCGGCGGAGATGCTCGCCGAGGCGGCGGCGCTGAACCAGAGGATCGCCTCCGGCATGCAGCGGCTGGCGGCGATCAGGGACGACGAGGTCGAGATCGCGACCACGCCGAAGGACGAGGTGTTCCGCACCGACAAGGTGACGCTCTATCGCTACCGGCCGCTGGCCGAGCAACGGGTGGCGACGCCGGTGCTGATCGTCTACAGCCTGATCGGCCGCCACACGATGACCGACCTCCAGGAGGACCGCTCGCTGGTCCGCAACCTCCTCGGTCAGGGCATCGACCTGTGGGTCGTCGACTGGGGCAATCGCGAGCCGCGCCGATCGCTGGCTGACCATCGACGACTACGTGTCGGGCTACCTCGACGACTGCGTCCGCGCGATGCGCGAGGCGACCGGCGCCGAGAAGGTCGACCTGCTCGGCATCTGCGAAGGCGGGGTCTTCAACCTCGCCTACGCGGCCCTGAACCCCGACCGCGTGAAGAACGTCGTGCTCACCGTGACCCCGCTCGACTTCCACGCGGACCAGGACGAGAGCGCGGCGCGGGTTCATCAACGTCTGGACGCGCAGCCTCACCGCGGAGGACGTCGACCGCATGATCGACGTCTGGGGCGTCCTGCCGGGCGAGTTCATGTCGGCGATCTTCTCGATGCTGACGCCGATCCGGAGCGTCACGAAGTACAACCTCGACCTCGTCGAGGTGATCGACGACGACGCGAAGCTCCTGAACTTCCTGCGCATGGAGAAGTGGCTCGCCGACCGCCCGCACCACGCCGGCGAGGCCGCCAAGCAGTGGCTCAAGGAGCTCTACCAGGAGAACCGCCTGGTCAACAACGAGTGGGAGCTCGGCGGGCGCAGGATCGACCTGCGCCAGGTGACGATGCCGGTCCTCAACATCTACGCCGAGTCCGACCACATCATCCCGCCGCCGACCGTGCGCGCGCTCGGCGGCCGGCTGGGCACCGAGGACTACACCGAGCTCGGCCTCCCCGGCGGTCACATCGGCATGTTCGTCTCGCGCAGGTCCCAGGCCCTGGTGGGCAAGGGCATCGTCGACTGGCTGGCGGCGCGCGACGCCTGACCACATCCGAAGCCCACATCCAAGGAGACATCATGTCCACGCAGACACAGCGCAGCCCTGACCAGGTCGCCGCGAGCATCCGCGAGGCCAACGAGAGGATCCTCGAGTTCGGTCGCAAGGCCGGAACCGAGTTCCTGGAGGCCTACGAGCGGACGCTGCTGACGTACGCCGACTACCAGGACAAGCTCGCCGACGGGGCCGCGAGCGAGTGGCTGACGCAGGCCATGAAGGCGCAGGCCAACTTCACGCGCGACATCGCCGGCGCGTTCGCCGACGCCGGCCGCGCGTCGATCCGGAGGGAGACGCCATGAGCCCGGCCCGGTCCCCGCGGAGGCGGTCCTCGACCACATCGAGCCCGGCGCCGACGTGATCGTCGGCACGATCAACGGGGAGCCCATCGGCGTGATCGACGCGCTCGAGGCCAACCACACGCAGCTCGACGGCGTGCGCCTGCACCAGATGCACTCGGAGCATCCGCGGCCGTCGATCCACGGCGAGTACGGCGACCACCTGCGTCACGTCTCCTACTTCCTCTCGCACGTCACGCGACCCGCGTACTGGGCCGGGCAGTGCGACCTGGTCCCGAACCACTTCTCCGAGCTGCCGCATCTCCTGCGCACGGCGACCAAGTGCTCGCTGGTCGTCGCGGCGGTGAGCCCGCCCGATCGCCACGGCTACTTCAGCCTCGGCACGAACGCCGACTACATCGGCGGCGCTGATCGGCAAGGCGCCGTTCTTCGTCGAGGTCAACCACCAGATGCCGCGCACGCACGGGCTCAACCAGATCCACGTCTCCCAGGTGCTCGGCTGGTGCGAGCGCGACGCGCCGCTGGTCGCGCTCGCCGCCGGCGGCGCCGGACGAGCGCGATCGCCTGATCGCCGAGCAGATCGTCGAGCGCATCCCGAACGGCGCCACGCTGCAGGTCGGCGTCGGCGGCGATCCCGAACGCCGTCCTCGCCTCGCTGCGCGACCACCGCGACCTCGGCATCCACACCGAGTGCTGTCGGACGGCGTCCTCGATCTGGTCGACCGCGGCGTGATCACCGGCACGCGCAAGACGCTGCGGCCGAACAAGATCGTCACGACGCTCGCGCTCGGCACCGCAGGAGCTGTACGAGTGGCTGCCACGAGAACAGCGCGGTCGAGTTCCTGCCCGTCGACTACGTCAACAACCCGCGGGTCGTCGCGCAGGAGCACGTCGTTCGTGTCGATCAACGCGACCACCGAGGTCGACCTCTTCGGCCAGTGCGCGTCGGAGACGATCGCCGGCCGCTACTGGTCCTCGAGCGGCGGCCAGGCCGACTTCGCCCGCGGGGCCATGTACTCCGAGGGCGGCCAGGCCTTCATCGTGTTGCACTCGACCACGCGCAAGGGCGTCAGCCGGATCCGTGTCCGGCTCACCGAGGGCTCGGTCGTCACCACGCTCAAGAACACGGTCGACAACGTCGTGACCGAGTGGGGCATCGCCAAGCTGCGCGGTCGCTCGATCGCGGAGCGAGCACGAGCGCTCGTCGCCATCGCGCACCCGGATCACCGCGACGCGCTCGAAGCCGAAGCGCGCGACGGCCGGGATCTGGGACACCCGCGGACGGGCGCCCCAGCCGGTGAGCTAGATCCAGAACGCCGCCGTGGGATCCGTCGAGCAGAACGCGCAGAACGCCGTTATTGGGCTCCTCTGGCCATAAACGCGCACAAGCGTTGAGCGCTCAGGAGGCGGCGCGTAGCGTCGAGCCTCCTACTCGCCCCCGTACCGCAAGGCGGTCCTGGACATGACGACGCCACACGTAACCGAGTTGCGGCTCGCGCTGGAGCCGGTCACACCGGATCCGTTCATCAAGTATCTCGAGGACACCGTTCGTCAGGACGGCGGAGCGCCTCTTCGGCCCGCAGACCCGGCGGGCGAGGCGCTCCGCCGCGGGGACTGACGGTGTCTCAAACCTCCCGCCGCCGCGTGAAGCTCGACGCGCCCTGTCGGCGTCCAGGGCAGGGCTGGGGATTGGCGGTCGTGCAGGGCAATCAGGAGCGCGGCGCTCGGGTTGAACGCTCGGACGCCGGCGAGCAGGCGAGCGGCGGTGGAGGTGTCGAGGCCTTCCGTGGGCTCGTCGAGCAGCAGCACGTCCGGGTGCCGGAGCAGGCCCTGCGCGACGCTGAGGCGGCGGCGTTGGCCGCCTGAGAGGGCCGCGCCGCCGGGGCCGACCGGGGTGTCGAGCCCGGCTGCGAACGCGGCCACGGTGTCGTCGAGCGCGGCGGCGGCGAGCGCCTCCCAGAGCTGGGCGTCCGTGGCGGCGGGGTCGGCGAGCTCGAGGTTTTCGCGGATCGTTCCGTCGAAGACGTGCGCGTCCTGGGCGACCAGCGTGACATGCTCGGCGAGGGCCTCGGGGTGGATGCCGGCCGCGTCGGCGTCGGCGTCGGCGTCGCTCGGCACCATCCCCACCACCAGCTTGTGGAACCAGCGCGCGCTGTACAGTCGCCCGCGCAGGCGCAGCGCGATGCCGATCATCGCGACCGCCAGCATCACCACCGACGACCACCACATCAGGCGGAAGCCGTAGAACGTGGGCAGCATCGCCGGCCGCAGCTGCTCCGGCACCTGCTTCAGGCCGGGGGTCGCGGTGTGGCCGCTCCAGTCCTTGGAAAAGGCGCTGCCCAGCCACGGGACCGTGACCTGCCACTCGTTCTTGGCGGCCCCCTGGTTGGGGATCACGAAGAAGTTCTCGCCCGTGTTGCCCGAGTTCCAGTTGCCCTCCATCGCCAGCCCCTGCGGGGGCTTGTACTTGAAGACATAGTCGCCGGCCACGTGGTCGCCGATGAACATCTGCACCGGCACGAGCAGCGCCAGCACGCCGAGCGTGACCGACACGCCGCGGCGCGCGACCGGCAGATGCCGGCGCTTGACCAGGTACCACGCCGAGACCCCGGCGATGAACCAGGCCGCGGCGATCAGCGCGCCCACGAGCATGTGCACGAACCGGATCCCGAACGACGGGTTGAAGATCACGTGCAGCCAGTTCGTGGGCTGGAACTGCCCGTTGACCTCCTTGTAGCCGTCCGGGGTCTGCATCCAGGAGTTCGCGACCAGGATCCAGGTGACCGACAGCGTGGTGCCGAGGGTGACCATGCAGGTCGAAAGCAGCATCATCCGCTTGCTGATCCGCCCCTCGCCGTACACGAGCAGCCCGAGGAAGCCCGCCTCGAGGAAGAAGGCCGTGACCACCTCCATGGCGATGATCACGCCGACGATCGGGCCGACATCGTGCGCGAAGGGGCCCCAGTTGAGGCCGAACTCGAAAGTCAGCACGATCCCCGACACGACACCGAGCGCGAACCCGATCCCGAAGATCCGCCGCCAGAAGCGGAACATGCGCAGCCACACCTCGTCGTCGGTGCGCATGTACATCGCGTAACACACCACCAGGAACACGCTCGTTCCCACCGTCAGGGCCGGAAACGTGATGTGGAATGCAGCGGTCAGCGCCCACTGCCAGCGCGACAGGTCAAACAACGTGTCGTGACTCATCGATGCTCCTCGGCATCGCGCAGATGCTCCACGTGCGCTGAGTGCGCGTCATCGGGCCGCAGGCGAATCCGTCGTCTACCGCGAGGGGCGTAGCGAGGAAGGGCCACGGCTCAGCCGGCCTTGGCGACTGCCGCCCGCGGGACCGGCCCATGGGCGCCGCCGAGCAGCTTGATCGCCGAGGCGACGATCCCGATCGCGACCGCGATCGCGAAGCCGAGGAGCGTCGCGCGCGGGCTGACGCCCTCGGCCAGCGCGACGCCGGCGCCGACGATCGGTACCGACAACCCGACAAAGGCCGCCAGATAGGTTCCGGCGAGCGCTTCCGCACGGCTCTCCGGTCGCGAGATGCGGATGACGGTCGCCACGGCTCCCTTGAAGACCGCCCCGCCGCCGGCGCCGGTGACGGCGCCGCCGAGGATGAACAGAGCGAGGCTCGGGGCAGGCAGCCACACCGCGGTGACGCTCACGGCGAGGCCGAGCAGCATCAGTGCCGTGCCCGCGGCGAGCACCCGGCGCGGCGCCCACGTCATGGTCGCGAGCTGCGCGATGACCCCGGCTGAGAAGACGGCGAACAACGTGGCGCCTGCGAGCGCGTGCGACGGGTGGTGCAGCGCGACGACCAGGAACAGCCCGGACAGGCCGGCGAACAGCCCCATCGCCGCGAAGACGATGAACGCGCTGATCGCGGCGGCATAGAAGTCGCCGCGGGCCTCGGCCGGCACCGACGCACGCTGCGGCCGATAGCGCGGCCGTGGCTTGACGGCGTTTCGGGTCTCCGGCGAGATCGCGACGGCGACGAGAGCCACGGCCGCGGCGATGAGGAACACGACGTAGGGCACGGTGAGCGGGTCGCCGACCCACTGCGCGAGCAGCCCGGCGATGAGTGCGCCGGCGCCGAGCCCGCCCATGTTCACCGTGGTCGCTGTGACCTGCGCGCGGGTGCCGGACGCCTCCGGGCGGTGGCCGGCGTGCAGCTCCGCCAGGTACGCGGTGGCGGTCGACTGGGTGAGCCCGATCGAGATGCCCGACAGCACGCGGCCCGCCAGCAGGCCCGGCACGCTCTTGAATGCAAGGAAGACGATCGCGCTCGCGATCGCCAGGGCCGCCGCGGGGATCAGGAGGCGCTTGCGCCCGTACCAGTCGGAGAGGTGCCCGGCAAGGGCCAGGGCGCCGACGACGCCGATCGCGTACGCCGCATAGATCACGGTCAGCATGAACTCGGAGAAGCCGTCACGCGCCTGGTAGAGGCCATACAGCGGGCTGGGCACGGTGGTGAACGCAGCCAGCGTCAGGAACGTCGACGCGACGATCCAGAACCCGAGGCCGTGGTGCCGCCGTGACCCACGCTCGGGCAGGACATTTCTTAGGGAGCTGGGCATGGTTCGGTCCTCCCGGGAGGTAGCTATGGATACATAGTTGCATATCCATAACGATATGACTATAACTTGCACCTAAAGATCGAGCCCAGCGGTCAGGTCAGCGGCGACCGCTGGCCTGGCGGTGGCGGACGAGCCCGGCCCTGACCTTGGCCAGCAGCGGCAGTGCCGTCTCGAGGGCCGGATCGTCCTCGGCGGCCGCCGCGACCGCCGACCCCCACTCGTGGCGGACGAGCTCGTAATTGCGGATCGCGCGCGGCGTCGGATGGATGCGAACCCATCGCCCGTCCTCGGGATCGGCCACGCGCTCGATCAGGCCCTTCTCCTCCAGCCCGCGCAGCACGGCGCTGAGATTGCTGCGCTGGAGTCCTGTCGCGAACGCCAACTCACTCGGCAAGGCGCCTGGCTGCGGAAACAGGTGGCGCATCACAGTTCCCTCCGACGGCGTCAGGGACACCGCCTCGGGGCTCTCATAGCCGCGGAACTGGATCTCCCGGGCGACCTCGAGCACATGGTCGGCGAAGTCCGCCCACTGCTCCTCCCTGGCCCGCTGCTCCTCCCTGGCCCGCTGCTGCTTCCGGTCGCTCGCAGCACGTCGCGCTTGTTGCCTGGGCATAGCTATGGAACGATAGCTACCGCGGGGCGCAGTCAGTTCCGCCGGCTCACCCGGCGCCGGGGCTCGTCCGGCGGCGATGCGACGCGACCAGCATCGCGGCGAAGAGCGCCGCCGCCCAGGCCGCCAGGACCAGGACCGGCCGGGCGTGCTGGTGGCCGGGGAAGTAGATCGCGTCGCGAAGCGAGGTGACGGTGGCGCCCGAGGGAAGCCACTGCGAGATGAACGCGAACGGCGCCGGCAGCAGCGGCGGCGCCACGGCGCCGCCGGACGAGCTGTTCCCCAGCACGACGAAGAACAGCCACACCGGGACGATCGCCCAGCGGCCCAGCAGCACCGCCATGAGCGACGCGAACGACGCGACGGCGAGGATGTGGAGCGCGAGGATGCCCCACGTCTCCGGCACCGGCACGTGGAACCGGTCCAGAACCGGTCCGGCCACGAGCGTGAGGACAAGTCCCGCCGCGAGCGCGAAGCCCACGACCCACGCCGTCCAGCGCTGCAGCGGCAGCCCGCCGGCGTTGGTGCGGACCTGGAAGACGGTGAGGAAGCCGACGATGCTCGCGACGAGCATGAGGTAGAAGATGTCGACCCCGTTCGGGTCGCTCGGCGCGAGCGGGTGCATGTCGACGACGCGCACGCCCGGATCGGTCGCGGAGACCCGCTCGAGCACCCGCGCCACCGACGCGCCGGCGGCGCTCGCCACGTACAGTGTCGGCCGCTCCGACGTCAGGTCAAGGGCTGCATAGGCGCGCTGGCGGTCGATGGCATGACGCGCCGCCGCGGCCGATCCGTACCGCTCGAACACAAGGCTCCCGTCCGCGACCCGCTCGACCGCCGCGACCGTGCGCGCGTGCTGCGCCGGGTCGCCGACGAGGGCGGCATCGATGCGGTGCGGCACCGGGTCGCCGAGCGCGAGCGTGTACGTCGTCAGGAACAGCGAGCCCATGACGATCGTCAGCGCGGCGATGACCACGGCGCGCTCGGGCGGCGACCAGTCGTGGTCGCGCAGGCGCGGAAGGCGCCGCGGTCGTGCCCGGACGGTGTTCGCCATCCGCAGAAACGATCGCCGGTGCCGGGCCGGCTGTCTCCATGGCCAGCCCGAGGCCGGGATTCGGGCCAGCCCTAGGCGGGAGGGGTCGGTCGGCGTCGCGGTCGCCGGCCAGGAACTCCGGCGTCGCGATCGCGGCGACGCCGAGCGCGATGCCGGCGAACATCAGCGGCACGCCGACGATGCGGCCGATCGGCGCGTCGACCAGCAGCACGAGCAGGCAGCCGGCCACGAAGCATGCGAGCGCGAGCTGCGGGCGCGCGAGTCTCATCGATCCCCACCTTCGTCCGGGGTCACGATCGGGCGGAACCGGTCACTCAAGCGGCCCTCCAGGGTCAGGCGGAACAGGAACGCGATCGACGGCACGATCACGAGCAGCGCCAGCACGAGGACGATCAGGGTGGCGATCAGCGTGGCGTCGTCCGCGGCCGCTTCCTGCAGCGAGAGCTGGCCCGGCAGGAAGTCGGGGCGCAGCGCGAAGGCCAGGCCGGCCAGCATCGCGCCGACGGCGACGCCCGAGGTGTAGCGCGCGACCTCGAAGCGGTTGGTCCACAGCAGCCAGACCGTGATCAGGCCGACGGCGGCCGACACGAGCACCATCGCCAGGCCGCCGCCGGAGGTGAGCCCGTCATAGAGGTCGGGCGCGTCCTCGCGGATCACGAACAGGCCCCCGATCGCCATCGCGCCCGCGACGGCGGCGGAGCCGAGGGCGCGGCGGCGGAACGCGGTCGTGAGGTCGGGCGCCTGGGCGTGCACCGAGTCCGCCGCGAGGAACACGGCCGCGACGTAGGCGCCGGTCACCACCGCCAGCGCCCCGATCCACAGCGCGGTGGCGCCGGTCCAGCTCTCGAACGGGATGGCAGGATCCCCCTCCGCCGGCACCTGGCCGGAGGCGACCGCCCCGATCGCGCACCCGAGGAAGAACGGCGTCAACACCGACGAGAGCGCGAACACCGCCCCGAGCGCGCGCGCCTCGGAGATCGACGCCGCCTCGCCGCGCAGCGCGTACGCGGCACCGCGGAAGATGATCCCGACGGCGGCGAGGAACAGCGGCACGTACAGCGTCTCCATCAGCGGCCCGAAGGCGTGCGGGAAGCACGTCCACATGACGACGAGCACCAGGATGAGCCAGACGTGGTTGGCCTCCCAGACCGGCCCCATCGAGCGGTGCGCCAGGCCCCGCAGGCGGGCGCCCCGCCGGGTGCCGCCCGCGGTCAGGTCCCAGAAGCCCGCGCCGAAGTCGGCTCCGCCCAGGACCGCGTACGCGGCGAGCGCGATGATCAGGATCGCCAGGAGCAGATCGACGAGCATCAGGGCAGCACCTCGATGTCGCCGGGACCCGGCTGCGCCTCGGCCTCGGGCGGGGTGCGGGCGAGCCGGCGCAGCATGTAGAGCGCGATGGTGATCAGCCCGAGGTAGACGACCACGAGCGTCGCGTAGCCGATCGGGATCCCCTCGGCTCCGGTGACGGCCTCCTCGACGCGCATGAGCTCGTAGACGATCCACGGCTGGCGGCCGACCTCGGTGACGATCCAGCCCGAGATCAGCGCCACCAGCGAGGCCGGGCCGGCCACGACGACCACACCGAAGAACCAGGGCGTGCGCGGGAGCGCACCGCGGCGCCAGCGCGCCCACAGGAACCAGAGCCCGAGCAGTGCGAGGAAGGTCCCGATCCCGACCATGAGCTGGAAGCAGTTGCGCACCCAGGCGACCGGCGGGCGGTCGTCGGCGGGCACCTCCTCCAGACCTTGGACCGTTGCGTTCGGGTCATGGAAGGCGAGCAGCGACAGCGCCTTCGGGATCGGCACGCCGCCGTAGACCTCGCCGCCGACGTACAGGCCTCCCACCGTCAGGTCCGCGCCCTTGGTCGTCCGCTCGAGCGCCTCCATCGCCGCGAGCTTCGTCGGCTGGCTCTCGGCGACGGTGCGCGCGGCCCAATCCCCGATCACGATCTGCGCCGGCGCGGCCAGGGACAGCACGGCCAGCGGCACCACGAGTCCGGCGCGGTGGTAGCGATCGCGGCGGCCGCGCAGCCAGGCGACCGCGTAGACGGCGGCGACCAGCGAGCTGGCGACGATGAACCCGGCGAGGTACATGTGCACCTCCTCGTGCCAGAGGTGCGCGTTGAAGAGCGCCTCGACGGGCCGCACGTTCGTCACCTCGCCGCTCGCCGTGAGGTCGAACCCCTGCGGGTTGTTCATCCAGCCGTTGACGGCGATCACCGACGTCGACCCGAGCACGCCGGCGGCAGCGATCGGAAGCCCGCTGAGGAAGTGCGCGCGCGGGCTGAGCCGGTCCCAGCCATAGACGTAGACCGCGATGAAGATCGCCTCGACGAAGAAGGCGAGGCCCTCGATCGCGAACGCGAAGCCGAACACCTCGCCCCACTGATCCATGAACCGCGGCCACAGCAGCCCGAGCTCGAACGAGAGGATCGTCCCTGTGACGACGCCGATCGCGAACAGGATCAGCATCACCTTCGACCAGCGCTTGGCCAGCGCCTTGTACGTGGGGTCGCCGGTCCGGATGTGCCGCCACTCCACGAACAGCACCATCGCCGGGAACGAGATCCCGAAGCAGACGAGCGGGATGTGCACCCCGAGCGAGAGCGCCTGCATCTGCCGTGCCTCCCGCAGGTACTCCTGGACGACCGGCTCCCCAGCCTGTGCCATCACGCCCATCCAGCCGAGCAGACTGGACATCGGCGCAACCCTACCCCCTCGGCAAGACGCCGCGCACGCGGTAGCCGGCGTGCGCGGCGCCCACCGGTCCTGCTAGCGGTGCGCTCGGCGCAGCGGGACGAGCGGCAGCAGTGTCCGCTCGACCGTGCTGTTGACCACCGACGCGAAGGCGGCGTAGAGAGCCGCCGCCGAAGTCGCCAGCCCGAACCAGCCGCCGATCTTGACGATCTCGGCATGCGAGCCGGCATCCCCGATGCCGAGCATCAGGTAGGTCAGCGTGAGCAGGAACAGCATCACGCTGACGACTGCAGTGGTGCGCGTGGACGCGATCCACAGCAGAGCCGTGAGGATCGCCCACGAGATGTAGAACAGCGCGATCGCGCTGCCCCGCTCGGCGGCCGGGATATTGCCCGATGTAGAACTGCTCGAGCAGCCAGTACGACAGCCAGAAGCCGCCGTACGAGCCGAAGGCGACCGCCCCGAACGTGTTGCCGCGCCGGAACTCCCACATGCCGGCCAGCAGCTGGGCAATGCCGCCGAAGGCGAGCGCGAGGCCCAGCACCACCGGCTGGCCGCTCGCGGCCAGCAGCCCGGCGCTGAACATGCTGAACACCAGCAGGGTCAGCCCGAAGGAGCCGAGCCCGAGCGGCGCCGGATCCGCGATCGCGGTTCCCGTGCGCGTACCGTTGCTCAGCACCGCGGCCCGCATCGGGTCGTCATCCACCGCGTAGATCCGCGGGTCCCTCTCAGCTTCGATAGCCATCTTGCGCTCCTTTCCGCGCTAGGTATCGATTCCGACGAGCATCGCCGGTGATCGACGGGACGGCCATCGTCCGCCAGGCTCATCCGCGGACGACGCCGATGTCATCCGCCGATGATGCGATCAACTGATGGGCGCGCCCTGCCGGAGCGCCGAACCTGCGGGCATGTCGCCCGCGGCGATCACCCTCCACCGCTCCGCCGTGCGCCATGATGCGCGGATGCCGTTGAAGCGCGTGAGTGTCGTGGTCGCCGACGACCACCCGCTCTTCCGCGAAGGCATCGAGCGCGCCGTCCGCGAGCGGCCCGAGCTCGAGCTGACGGGCTCGGCGGCCGACGGCCGCGAGGCGCTGGCGCTGCTCCGCGAGCTCGAGCCGGCCGTGGCGGTCCTCGACCTCCGGCTGCCCGGCCTCGACGGGCTGCAGATCCTCAACGCGATCACGCGCGACGGCGTCGCGACCCGGGTGCTGATCCTCTCGGCATCGGGCGACGCCGAGCTCGTCTACCGGGCCGTGCAGGGAGGTGCGGCCGGCTACTTCCGCAAGGAGGCGGACCGCCACACGATCCTCGACGCCATCTCGGCGGTCGCACGCGGCAGCACGGTGATCGACCCCGAGCTCCAGGCCGGCGTGTTCGACCAGATCCGCATGCGCGGCACCGACGAGGACCGGCCGATCCTGACGGCGCGCGAGCGGGAGGTCCTGACCCTGATGGCCGAAGGCCTGTCGGGGCCGCAGATCGCCGAGCGCCTGATCGTCGCGCTGCCCACCGTGAAGACGCACCAGGCGCGGCTGTACGAGAAGCTCGGCGTCTCCGAGCGCGCCGCCGCCGTCGCAGAGGCGATGCGGCGCGGACTGCTGGAGTGAGGGCGCCCGGCGTCCCGCAGCTCTGGCTCGCGGCGCTGCGCGTCGCGCTGGTGGCGGTGGTGCTGCTCGGCGAGCGGCTCGTCGACCACCCCGTCGCCCACACCGAGGCCTTCCCGTTCCTGCTCGCGGCGTACGGCGCCTGGGCCGCCTTGCTGCTCGCCCTCAACCTCGCTCGCCGGGAGCCGCCCGGCCTCGCGCGCGTCGAGCCGTTCATCGATCTGGCGGCGATCGTCGCGCTCACCTACGCGTCGGGCGGACCGTTCTCCGAGACCGCGACCGCCTTCTTCGTCCTGCCGGTGCTCGCCGCGGCGGGGCTGCGGCCGCGCGTGACGGCGGCCTGGGCGCTCGGTGCGATCGCCTGCTACATCCTGCTCTCGATCGTCCACCCGAACGCGAGCGAGTCGGACGCCACCGGGCGGATCGTGAGCCAGGCCGCCTACCTGGCGCTGATCGGCGTCGCCGCGACGATGGTCTCCTACGTGCTGCAGCGGCACGAGCTCGCGATCGCCAGGCTGGCGGAGCAGCGCGGCCAGCTCGCCACCCACGCACTGACCGCCGAGCAGCGTGAGCGCCGCCGCGTCGCCGAGCTGCTGCACGACGAGTCCGTGCAGACGCTGTCGCTCGCGCGCCAGGAGCTGGTCGACTACCAGCGCACCGGCCGCGACGCGTCGTTCGAGCGCGCCCGCGGCGCCATCGACGAGACGATGGCGCAGCTGCGCGGCGAGATCTTCGACCTGCACCCGTACGTGCTCGACCATGCGGGGCTGGTGGCCGCGCTCAACGCGATCGCCGAGCGCAACGCGCAGCGCATGGGGGCCGAGATCACCGTCGCGGTCGATCCGGCGGCGGCCGGGAGTCACGACGAGCTGATCGTGGTGCTCGCCCGCGAGCTGCTCACCAACGCGGTCAAGCACAGCGGCGCCGCGCACGTCGACGTGACCGTGGCGGCCGACGCCGAGCGGATCGAGCTCGTCGTGCGCGACGACGGCCGCGGGTTCGATGCGTCCGTTCGCGAGGCGTCGCTGCTGGACGGCCACATCGGGTTGGCGTCGAGCGAGCAGCGGGTGCTGTCCGCCGGGGGCAACCTCGCGGTGTCGAGCACGCCCGGCGCCGGCACCACCGTGCGCGTCACGCTGCCGTCAGCGCCTTGACCCTGGGTCGCGCGAGCCTGGCCTGGCGGATCTGCGCCGCCAGGAGCGCGGCGCTCAGCGTCCCGATCGCCGCGCGGGCGGTCGTGCTGTCGGTCGAGTCCCACAGCGCGTGCAGCGCCACGGCCGTCGCGAACGCGGCCGCCACTGCCGGCCACGAGAGAGGACGCCGCCACAGCGCCGCGCAGACGAGCCCGGTCCAGGCAGCGTGGCCGACCGGCGAGAGCAGCCCGCGGATCAGCAGGACCTCCTCCGCGGGGCCGATCTGCCCACGCGACTGGATCAGGGCCACGAGCCCGTAGCCCATCGTCTCGAGCGCCGCGAAGCCCATCCCGGACGCGACCCCGAACAGCAGCCCGGCGCCGGGCGACCGGAACCGCCCGTGGACGAGGAGCCAGAGCGGCACCGCCAGCTTCACGCTCTCCTCGATCACCCCGACCGCCAGCATCGGCAGCGTCCCGAGGTCCTGCAGCGTCTGATGCTCGAGGATCGCCGCGGCGGCGACCCCGATCGAGCCGCCGGCCGCGAAGCACACCGCGAGCGCCGGCACGACCGTCGCCGGCAGCGAGAGCCGCTCGAACATGTAGATCACGAACGTGACCGGGATAAGGAGGGCGCCGAGCATCAGCACGACCGGCAGGAGATGGATGTTCTCCGTCGTGACGGCGGCGACCGTGACGAGCGCATAGATCGCCGCCCCGCCGATGAGGGTCTGCAGCCAGGCCGAACGTAGAAGCCTCATGTCATTCGCAACGCGTCTTGGGAAACGGCCCCGGTCGACGGATGGTGGTGACATGCGCACCCGCGAGCACCCCACCATTCGCCTCCTCTTCGCGCTCGGCATCGCCAGCGTGGTCATGCTCCTCATCGGCGTCAGCGTCCTCTTCGCCACGCAGCACCGGGAGAGCCCGACTGCGCCCGACTACCGCGTGGTACGGATCGGCGGCGTCGAGTACGAGTCCATGCAGGGGCGACCCATCCACCCCGGCAACCGGGTCGACCGCGCGATCATCGCCGGCCTGCCCGCGCAGGACCGGCGCGTCGCGGCCGGTGAGATGCTGTTCGGCGCCTTCGTCGCGATCACGAACGACTCCCACGCGCCGCTGACGACGGCAGACCGCATCGAGCTGCGCGACCAGGCCGGCCATGTCTATCGGCCGCTCGCCCTGCCGGTGACCAACCCGTACGCGTACTCGCAGCGGCGGCTGCGTCCCGGGACGCGCGTCCCCGCCTTCGGCTCGCCCGCCGACGACAACCTCGCGGCCACCGGGCGGCTGCTGCTGTTCCGCATCCCGGCCCGCGCCTACAACAACGAGACGCTCGAGCTGGTGATCCACGACCCCTCGCACCTAGGCACCACGGCGTCGCTGATCATCTGAGCCGAGCGTGCGCCGCAGCGCCAGATACGCCGGAGCGCCGACCACCGTCGGCAGCCAGAACGAGACGAGCCGGTACGCCAGAACCGCGACCAGCGCCAGGCCGGCGGGCTGGCCGAAGGCCACGAACGCGCCGATCATGCCGCCCTCGACGCCGCCGAAGCCGCCCGGCAGGGGCAGCAGGTTGCCCAGCATCCCGACGAAGTAGCCCAACACCAGCACGGGCGGCTCCGGCACAGAGCCGAAAGCGTGGAACCCCGCGGCGAGCGCCGCGATGTCGAAGCCCCACCAGGCGACCGCGGCGAGCGGCGCCGCGGGACGCTGGGCGACCAGCGCGAGCGCGAGCCGCACGCCCGCGCCGGCGTCGCCGAGGATCCCGGCGAGCCAGCCCAGCGGCCGGCGCAGGCGGCCTTCCCCGGCGGCAAGCGAGGCGAGACGCTGCTCGACCCGCCCGGGCGCACCTGCCATCGCCAGGGCCAGGGCGATCACGGCGGCCCCCAGCGCCGCCGGGAGGAACGTCAGCAGCGGGGATCCGCCGCCCGGCAGCACGCCGGTCCCGAGCGCGGCTCCGAGCACGACCAGCGCGGCCATGTAGACCGCGTACAGGATCACCATGAACGCCACCAGGCCGCGCCCGACCGCGTGCGCGGTCAACCCCAGGCGGCGCAGCGCCCAGCCCGTCAGCGCGATCCCGCCGGCCCCGGCGGTGGCCAGCAGCCGCGTCGCCGCGACCCCGGCCATGGTGATCAGGAAGCTCTGCCGCCAGCTCACGGCGTCCTTGAAGACGATGCGCAGCAGGACGACGTAGCCGGCGTACGAGAGGATCTCGGCGACGGCCGCCGTGGCGAGCCAGGCGACATCGCCGTGGCGCACGCGCCGCAACTCGGCTCCCGCGCCCGCGATCTCCGGCAGGACGAAGACGACGAAGCCGGTCGCCGCCGCGCCGATCGCGAGGACCGTGACGACCTGCCGCGGCGTCCCGAGGCGCACCGCACGCAGCCGGCGCGCCACGCCGGTGAGGTGGGCGACGGTCGCGATCGCCATCACGGTCCCCGCGATCGCCAGCCAGCGGGCGCCCGCCGACCCCAGCGCGTAGGCGGCGAGCCCGACGGTCGTGGCCCAGGCGGCGCCGCCCGCCGCATTCCAGATCGCGAACCGGCGCCACGGCATCCGGTCGGCGCCGGCGAGCCACGCGGACGCGATCCGGCCGATCGCGACCCAGCGCCCGAGAAACACCGCCGCCCCGCCGTGCTGCGCGAAGAAGCGGTCGCCGGCCTCGACGAGGCGGCGACGTCTCGGCGCGAGCGGTCCCGGTGCGAGCAGGACGCGCCGCCCGAGCCTGCGCCCGAGCAGGTAGCCGACGTTGTCGCCGACGATCGCGGCCGCCGTCGCCAGCAGGATCACGATCGCGATGTTCAGCCTGCCCTGGGCGGCGAGCACGGACGCGGCGACCAGCGTCGTCTCGGCGGGAACCGGGACGCCGATCGTCTCGAGCGCGACCGCGGTCGGGACCGCGGCGTAGCCGACGTCGCCGGCGAAGCCGACGATGCTCACCGGAGGCGCCGGCAGGTCACGCTGCGAGCGACTGGAGCGCCGGGCGCACCCGGCCCCGCGTCCCGTAACGCCCGAAGCGGGCGACCGGTGACGTGACGGCGGCGAGGTTCGGCGCCTCGGGCGCCGGCCGCCCGGGCCGGACGAGACCGGCCTCATAGGCGAGGACCACGAGCTGCGCGCGGTCGCGCGCGTGGAGCTTGCAGAGCGCCCGGCTCACATGCGTCTTCGCCGTCGCGCGCGTGACCACGAGCTGCTCGGCGATCTCCTCGTTGCTCATGCCGCAGGCGACGAGGGCCACGACCTCGCGCTCGCGCGCGGTCAGCTCCTCGAGCTGCTCGGGCGTGCAGCGCAGCCGCTCGGGCCGCGACATGAAGTCGGCGACGAGCGGGGTCGCGAGGCCCGGGGCCAGCAGCGCCTCGCCGCGCGCCGCGACCCGCACCGCCGCCACCAGCTCGTCGGGGGCGGCGTCCTTGAGCAGGAGCCCGGTGGCACCGGCCCGGAGCGCGCCGAACACCGCGTCGTCGCTCGCCGACGTCATCAGCATCACGACGCGCGTCTCGCCGTCCGGCACCGTCTCGAGCAGCCTGCGCGCGGCCTCGATCCCGCCCGCGCCGGGCAGGTCCAGGTCCACCAGAACGACATCCGGGCCGGTGGCGCGTGTCGCGGCCACCGCCTGATCGGCGGTCGCCGCCTCCGCGGCCACGACCATGTCGTCCTGGTGCTCGAGCAGGAGCCGGAGGCCGGCACGCACCAGGCCTTGCCCTTCGGCGATGACCACGCGGAGCGGTGCGTCGCCGGATTCCGTGAGGGGGTCCAAGCCGTGAAGCGACTGTGCCATCGGAGTCTCCTGTGTCTGAAGTCGCAAAGCCGCTTCGCACTCTGGCCCGACCGATCGCCCGGCGCCATGGAATCCCCCGGAGTCCTCGCCCAAGGGCAACCCCCGGCCTGAGCTCGGGCCTGCCCTACCCCCCGTCAGGTCTCGGGTTCGCCCTACCCCCGCCCCGTGGCACGGTTGCGATGATGACCGCCATGAAAGTGGCGGTCCTAGTCGTCGACGACGACCCGGCGTTCCGTAGCCTCGCGCGGCGCATGCTCGTGTCGTTCGGCCTCGCCGTGGCCGGTGAGGCGGACACCGTCGCGTCGGCGATCTCGGCGGCCGGCGTTCTGCAACCGGATGCGGGCCTGGTGGACGTGGGGCTTCCCGACGGCGACGGCATCTCGCTGGCACGCGAGCTCGCGGCGCTCCCGTGGCGGCCGCGGGTCGTGCTGACCTCGACCGACGCGGAGGCTGCCACTGCCACCGACGTGCGCGCAGCGGCGCCGAGGCGTTCGTGCCGAAGGACGAGCTGCCGAGCGCGGAGCTCGGCTACCTCCTCGGCCACCGCCCGGCCTAGGGCGGAGCGGTACCGTGTGGCCGATGCGCGTGGTCATCGGCGAGGACGACGTCCTTCTGCGGGAGGGAATGGCCAGGATCCTCGGCGAGGCCGGGTTCGAGGTGGTCGCCCAGGCCGGCGACGCCGAGGACCTTCTGCGCAAGGCGCTGGCGCACCATGCCGACGTCGCGATCGTCGACGTCAAGATGCCGCCGCGGGCGCTCGGACGACGGGCTGCGCGCCGCGGTCGAGCTCCGGCGCCGGCAGCCCGACACCGGCGTGCTCATCCTCTCGCAGTACTGCGAGGAGCAGTACGCCGTCGACCTCATCGGCGACCGTGCCGAGGGCGTCGGCTACCTGCTCAAGGAGCGCGTCGGTGACGTCGAAGCGTTCGTCGATGCCGTCAACCGCGTCGCGTCCGGCGGCACGCGCTCGACCCCGAGGTCGTCGCGCGGATGCTCGGGCGACGGTCCCAGCAGAGCCCGCTCGCGAGCTCACCCCGCGCGAGCGCGACGTTATCGCCGCCATGGCGGAGGGAAAGTCGAACATGGGCATCGCCGAGGAGCTGGTCGTGACCGAGGCGGCCGTGGAGAAGCACGTCACGAGCATCTTCCAGAAGCTCGGCCTCGGGCCGACGTCGACCGAGCACCGGCGGGTGCTCGCGGTCTTGACGTACGTGCGCAGCTCGTCGAGCTGACCCGCCTGCGCCGGCGGGCGTATCCGCAAGTGTCGCCCCGGGACCGACGACACGCCGCGTGCCTGAGAGCACCATCGGGCCGTGGTCGGCACCGACGTCACCGCCCGAGCGATCGAGCTGCGGCACCTGCGCTACTTCCTCGCGGTCGCCGAAGAGCGCCATTTCACGCGCGCCGCCGCCCGGCTGCACGTGTCCCAGCCGCCGCTGAGCGCGCAGATCCGCCAGTTGGAGCAGCGACTCGGCGCGCGCCTGTTCGTCCGCGGGCGGGGCCTGGTCGCCCTCACCGCCGCGGGCGAGGCCCTGCTGGCGCTGGCCTATGCCGCGCTGGCCGCGCTCGAGGGAGGCGTCGAGGCGGTGCGCGCGGCGGCGTGAGACCTCTGCCGGCCCGGGAGGAGCTCGACCTCGCGCGCCGCAGCGCGGGAGGCGACCTCGGCGCGCAGCGGCGTCTGATCGAGGCCAACATCGGGCTCGTCGCTGCGGTCGCCGCCGAGTACCGCGGCCGCGGCGTGCCGTTCGCCGATCTGCTGCAGGAGGGCACCGTGGGGCTCATCCACGCCGTGCAGCGGTTCGACCCCCGCCGCGGCGTCAGGCTCTCGACCTACGCGACCTGGTCGATCCGGAAGTCCGTACTGCGCGCCATCGGCGACGCGCGGATCGTCCGGCTTCCGGACAGCGCCCAGCGGCGGCTGCAGAGGCTCCGCCGCACCACCGCGGAGCTGGCGGCCGCCACCGGCCGCGAGCCGACGCTGGAGCAGGCGGCACGCGCGGCGGGCCTGTCGGCGGCCGACGCGGCGCAGCTGCAACGGGCCACCCGCGTGCGGTCCATCGACGAACCGTGCGGATCCGCGCGCACGGTCGCGGACGTGCTTGTCGGGGACGACCTGGAGGATGGCGACGCTCCCGTCGATCCCGAGCGCCTACGGGCGGCTGTTGCCGCGCTGCCCGGCCGGCGGCGGCTGGTGATCGAGCGTTCCTTCGGGCTCGACGGCGCTCCGGCGGAAGGCCTGCCGCAGATCGCCGACCGCATCGGTGTGTCGTCCTGAGCGCGCCCGGCAGCTGCGAGCGGACGCCCTGGATGCGCCTGCGGGCGGCGCTCACCCGGCCGCTACCACGGTCGGCGTAGAGGCAAGACCCGCCCGCAGGCCGACGACGCCGGCGCCGTCCGCGGTCAGCATCCGGCCATGATCAACGTCACAGCCCGGCGGCGTGCGCTCGCGACCGCCCCGATAGTCGTGTGCCTCGCCGTGCTGGCCGGATGTGGCGCGACGACAACGGCGACGCCGGCAACACCGTCGTGACGGAGTCCGGTGGCGCCGCGGCCGTCCAGAATCAGTTCGTGGACGTGGTCGACCGCGTGTCGCCGCAGGTCGTCCAGATCGAGACGCGCGAGGGCCTGGGCTCAGGCATCGTCTACGACGACCGCGGCGACATCGTCACCAACGCCCATGTCGCGGGCAGTTCGCGCCAGTTCCTCGTGACGCTGGCCGGGCGGCAAGCGTTACGTCGGAACGCTGGTCGGTGTCCGACCCGTCGAAACGACATCGCGGTGACCGCGTCTCGGAGCGGTGCTCCCGCTCCGGGCGACCTTCGGCGACTCCTCGGCAGTGAAGTCGGGGGACATCGTGTTCGCGATCGGGAACCCGCTCGGCCTGCAGTCGAGTGTCACCCAGGGCATCGTCTCCTCGCTCAACCGCCGCGTCGGCGAGAGGCAGCGGGGTGGACGCTGTCGAACGTCATCCAGACGAGCGCGGAGATCAACCCCGGCAACTCGGGCGGAGCGCTCGTCGACCTCTCCGGCCGCGTGGTCGGCTTAAAAACGCTGGGCGGCGCTCGACCCGGAGTTCGGCGACACGCAGGCGGCGGGCATCGGCTTCGCCATCCCGAGCAACACCGTCAAGAGCGTGGCCGACCGCCTGATTTCCTCCGGCCGGTGAGCGACCCCGCCGTCACGCAGCCGCCCACCGGCCCCCGCCCGCCGTGGTACCGGTCGCGCGGGCTGCGCCGTTACGCCCTCGTCGTGCTCGTCCTGTTGCTGGTCAACTGGCTGATCGCCGGCGCGCTCTACGACGGCCCGGGCAGCGGGGGGAAGATCGCCTACAGCCCGCTGTTCCTCGACCAGGTGAAGGCCGGCAATGTGACGGAGATCGCCTCGACGGACACCGGTGCCATCCAGGGGAGCTTCCGGAAGCCGGTGCAGGTCGCGGGCGCCTCGGTGACCGACTTCCAGACCCAGGTGCCGTCGTTCGCCGACGACACGGCGCTGTCGGCCGACCTGGCCAAGGGAAACGTGACCGTCAACGCCAGCGCGCCGGACAACGGTCCCGGCGTGATCGTGTCGCTGCTGGTGGGCTTCGGGCCGGTGCTCCTGCTGATCGCGGGCTTCGTGTGGCTGTCGCGCCGCGCCGGCTCGCTGATGGGCAGCGGCCCGCTCGGCGCCTTCAGCCGCGCGGGGGCGCGCCGGATCGAGGGGCAGGCCACGCACACGACCTTCGCGGACGTCGCCGGGATCGACGAGGCGAAGCCGGAGCTCGCCGAGATCGTCGACTACCTGAGACGGCCCGAGCGCTAACGCGGCTCGGCGGCCGGGTGCCGCGCGGCGTGCTCCTGACGGGCCGCCCGGGGGCGGCAAGACGCTGCTCGCGCGAGCGGTGGCGGGCGAGACGCGCGCGCTTCCTCTCGGTGTCGGCCTCGGAGTTCGTCGAGATGTTCGTCGGGGTCGCGCCTCGGTGTCCGCGACACGTTCGAGCAGGCCAAGCACGCGCCGGCGATCCTGTTCATCGACGAGCTCGACGCGATCGGCCGCGCCCGCGTCCCGGCGGCGCGGCCGGGGAACGACGAGCGCGAACAGACGCTGAACCAGATCCTCACCGAGATGGACGGCTTCGAGCCCGGCGCGGCGTCGTGGTCTCGCCGCCACCAATCGCGGCGAGGTGCTCGATGCCGCGCTGTTGCGCCCGGGCCGCTTCGACCGCCGGGTCGCCGTGCCGCCGCCGGACATCACCGGCCGCCGGCAGATCCTGGAAGTGCACACCCGCTCGCTTCCGCTCGCCGCCGGCGTCGACCTCGACGCGCTCGCCGCCGTCGACCCCGGGCATGGTCGGAGCCGACCTGGCCAACCTCGCGAACGAGGCCGCGCTGCTGGCGACCCGGCGCGATCACGAGCGCATCGAGCAGCGGGATTTCACCGACTCGCTCGAACGCGTGATCCTGGGCGCGGAGCGCAAGGTCGTCCTCAGCCCTGGGGGACCGGCGCCGCACGGCCTACCACGAGGCCGGCCACGCGCTGGTGGGCATGCTCACGCCGGAGGCCGACCCGGTCCGCAAGGTCTCGATCATCCCGCGCGGGCTCGCACTGGGCGTGACGCACGCAGCGCCGGACGCCGACCGCTTCAACTACGACGAGCGTGAGCTGCTGGCGCGAATCCGCGTGGCGACGCGGGTCGCGCGGCCGAGGAACTGGTGTTCGGCGATCGAACCACCGGCGCCGAGTCCGACATCCAGCAGCTCACCGGGGTCGCGCACGCGATGGTCGCCCGCTGGGGCATGAGCGACGAGCTGGGGCCGATCGCGCTGCCGGATTCCGAGCTGCCGGGGGCGACGGCGGTGGCCGCCCCGGCGGTCAGCGAGAGCACGCACCGCGAGATCGATCGCGAGGTCCGCCGGATCGTGGCGGCCGCGCGCGAGGATGCGGGCCGGCTGTTGCGCGACGAGCGCCCGACGGCTGGATCGGCTCGCGGCGGCGCTCTCGACACGAGACGCTAGATCAGGACGCCGCCTACCGCGCCGCCGGCCTCGAGCCGCCGACCCGGCCGTACGGCGGCCTCCGATTCCGGCGGCGGCATGATTCGGCCGGACCGGGACGTGCGGGAGAGCGGCGCGCCGGAGCTGCTGATGCTGTTATCGGCGTGATCCTGGTCGCGGTGCTCGCGATCGCCGTGCTGCTTCCCGGCGGCGGCGACTGGGCCGACTTCGTCGCGATCGGGCTCGTGCTCGTCTTCGCCGCGCTGCTGCTGCTCGCGACCCGGCGCGAACTCGGTGACGAGGACCCGCCAGGGGACGACGACGGGTTGGAGCGACGATGGTCTACTGCCGCGGCGTGATAGGACCGTGCTGATCGCGTCGTCGCGGAGGATCTGTTCGTCTCCGCAGGTCTCTGCTGCTGGAGAAGGTCCTCCGCTCATTGTGCTCGTGGTTTTCCTGATCGTGGCGCTGCGGCTCGGCGGCAAGCGCGGCTTCGGCAGATCTACGTGCTCGACCTCGCCGTGCTCCTCCTCGTCGCCAACGCACTGCAGAACGCGATGATCGGCGCCGACAACTCGCCTGCTTCGGGGGCGGCATCGTCGGGGCGACGACTCTGTTCGCCGCCCTGAATCTACGCCTTCGCGCGGCTGGTCTTTCGCAGCCGGTGAGCCAGCAGGATCCTCGAAGGGGCTCTGACTGTCCTGCTCGAGCACGGTCGAATCCTCGAGCACTCGCTGCGCTCTGAGGCGATCACCGTCGAGGAACTGCGCGCGGCGTCGCTCGAGCGCGGCTTCGCCGACCTCGCCGAGGTGGACCTGATCGTGCTGGAGCCGAACGGGCACCTGGCGATCATGGCCCGCGAGGTGGTGAGCGCGTGGCGGGCGCGACAGGCGGGGTGACGACGCCGGTGCGTCCCAGCGCCGCCAGGCGTCGAGCGCGAGCATGACGACGGCGGGCGGTACGGTCGCGGGCAGCTCGTTCACGACGAGGAAGAGCTGGTCGAACACCTGCGTGGCGAGGAACGTGGCCGCCGCGGCGAGCAGCTGGGGGCCGCCGCTCGCGCAGCGAGGATGGCGCCGACCAGGCCGGCGGCGAAGAAGTCGCCGAAGTCGACCAGGCGCCGCCCAGGCGCGCGAATTCCTGAAGCTGCGGCAGGCCGGGCGCGGCCACCGCGGCGCTGAACTGCGCGTTCTGCTCGATCGGACAGGTGGCCGAGGAGGAGGTTGGCATCGACCACCGCCATCGCCACGACGCCCGCCTTGAGCAGCGGGAGTGGCGCGACACCGGTGGGCAGGCGGCCGGCGGTGATGCACGCGCCGGCCATCAGGGCGATCCGCGCCACCTGGCCGACCGTGTCCTCCGGAGCCGCCAGCGCCGCGGCGAGGAGCGGCACGGCAAGCAGGCCGAGCCATGGGCGCGCGCCGTGCGCGGCCCACCCGAGCGCCAGCGCGCAGCCCGGCGGGACGAAGCAGCAGCGCCGCCCAGGCGAGTGCCTGGCACCCGCCGACCGACGGCCAGGGCGGCGATGACCGCGACGATCGACAGCGGCGCGAGCAGCGCCGCCGCATGACCCAGCCGGCTCAGGACGCGGCAGGCCGGCGGCGGGAAGCGCGACGCAAGCCGCGCGCCGGCGTCGAGCAGCGTGCTGTCGAGGTGCAGGACAGGGACTACGCGCGCTGCGGTCGCGCCGGTACGCGTGCCCCGCGAGCGCGATCAGCACGATCGACCACGCGGCCATGACAGCCAACGCGGATGTCCCAGCCGCCGCCGCCAACCGACACGTGGTTCGCCTGGACGAGCCAATAGGAGGGCAGCCACCTGCCGATCTCGAACAGCGCGCCCGAGGTGATCGGGAACCACGTCCCGCCCAGCAGCGCGAGCAGCGAGGCGACGCCGCCCATGGCCGGGCCGACGGCGTCGACGCCGACGAGGTCGCCGATCAGGATGCCCAGCGCCGCGAACAGGACCAGCCCCACCCGGATCAACCCCGTCATCGCCAGCCTCGCAGGCCGCCAGCCGGACGCGGGCATCGTCCCGCGACGTAGAGCAGCAGGACGGTCACGATCGCCGTCGCGTAGGCCGTGAGCACCTTGGTGCCGATGTACGCGCGCGAGTCCAGCGGAATGATGCGGGGCTGGCGATTCCCGCCCGCGCGCGCTGCCCACGATTCGCGCGCCGCTCCCGATCGTGCCCATCATCGCGCCGAAGGCCGCCAGGCCGACCATGTAGTACAGCGGCGCCGGATCCCGCTGTCGAGGAAGTCCTGGTCGTGGCGGTTGGGCCCCGCGATGACGGAGTAGAGGACCAGCGGGAAGGCGAGCGAGAAGATGAAGAAGCGGCCGTTGCGGAACGTGCGCAGCAGCTCGAAGCGGACGTAGGTGCTCATCGGACCGGCTCCCGAGCGTCCGCTGCCGGCTCGGCGTCGCCGGTGAGCTGCAGGAACGCCTGCTCGAGGCCGGCGCCCGTGATCTCGATGTCGCGAGCGTCGGGATAGGCGTCGAGCAGGGCGCGGATCGCGGCGTCCGAGTCCGAGCACGAGAGGATCACGGCTTCGCCGTGGCGATCGGAGGCGACGACGCCCGGAAGCGCGCCGAGCGCGGCGAGATCGGCGTCCGGCAGCGTCGCGCGGATGGTGCGCGCGCCGACCATCGCCCGGATCTCTGTCGTCGGCCCGTCGGCGACGATTCTGCCGCGCGCGATCAGCACGGCCCGGTCGGCGAACGCGTCGGCCTCCTCGAGGTAGTGGGTCGCGAACACGATCGTCTTCCCGCGCGCGGCGAACGCCCGCATCGTCGCCCAGAACGCGCGGCGACCCTCGACGTCCATGCCGACGGTCGGCTCATCGAGCACGGCAGCTCGGGGTCGCCCACCAGGGCGACGGCGGCGCGGACGCGCTGCGTCTGCCCACCCGAGAGCCGGTTCGTCCGCTGCCGGGCGATGTCACCGATCCCGGCGAGCTCGAGCGCCTCGTCCACCGCCAGCGGCGACGGGTACAGCGAAGCCATCATCGTCACCAGCTCACGCACCGAGAGGTCGCGGATCAGCCCTCCGGTCTGGAGCATCACACCGACCGCGCCGGCCTCGACCGCGGCGGCGGCGCCATCCCGAACACCGACACCGTCCCGGCGTCGGGCGTCGCCAGCCCGAGGACCATCTCGATCGTCGTCGACTTGCCCGCGCCGTTGGGCCCGAGCAGCGCGACCGTCTCGCCGAGGGCGACCGAGACGTCGATCCCGCGCACGGCGTGGATCGTCCCCGCCGCGGAGTGGAACGACTTGCTCAGGCCGCGCAGCGCCACGCCCGCGGCTGATTCGAAGGTCTCCATCACACGAGCCCGAGCCGGCGTGTGCGCGTCCTCCCGCAACGCGCGCAGTGGCACGTCTCCACCAGTCGGAGCGGGCGCTCCCACTGCGTCCAGCGATGCCCGAACAGGAGGCAGAGATCCTCCAGCAGGCCGGCGATGCGCCCAAGTTCTTCGCGGCTCTCGCTCACGCTGCCGTATGTTGGCGGCGCGACCCGCTCGCGTCGTCACCCCGCGAGCGGCTCTTTCGCCTACCGCGCGGGGAGTAGAGCCTCAGGTCTCGGGCACCGGCAGCGTCGCGACGATGGTGGTCCCGCGGCCCGGAGGGCTGTCGACGGTCAGCTTGCCGTTCATCGCCGCGGCGCGATCGTGGATCCCGAGCAGGCCCGAGCTGCCGTCGAGGTGCGCGCCGCCGACGCCGTCGTCGCGCACCTCGACGCGGAGCGCTCCGTCATCCAGGTGCGCATTGATGTGCGCCCTGCTCGCGCCGGCGTGCTTGACCACGTTCGTGAGCGCCTCGGCGACGATGAAGTAGGCCGTCGCCTCCAGCGCCGGCGGCAGCCGCTCGTCGGTCACGTCGATCGACACCGGCAGCCGGACGCGCGAGACCAGCGTGTCGATCCCGGCGCGCAGCCCGCGGCTGAGCGACGCCGGGAGGATGCCGTGCGCGAGGTCCCGCAGCTCTGCGGTGGCGCGCTCGGCGTGCTCGAGCGCTTCGCCGACCAGGCCCGGCGCCTGTTCGCCGTCGTCGCGCATGGCGCGCCGCGCGAGCTTGAGCGTGATCACGGTGTGGACCAGGCGCTGCTGCGCGCCGTCGTGCAGATCGCGCTCGATCCGGCGGCGGGTCTCGTCGGCCGTGGCCACGACGCGGGCGCGCGACGCCGCCAGCTCGGCGCGGCTCTGAGCGTTCGCGATCGCCGTCGCGATCAGCTCGGTGAACTGCGCCATCCGCTCCTCGGTGTCGGCCGAGAGCGCGTCGGTCCGCTTCCACCCGGCCGCCATCACCCCCCACAGGCGACCCTCGACGACGACCGGTGCGGCGACGCCCGACTGGATGCCGTACTCGCGTACGGACGCGGCGACCCGCCCCGAGGCGCCCTCATAGGTGTCGATCCGGGTCGACCGGCCGGTGCGGAGCACGGCTGCGGTGACGCTGTCTCCGTCGGGCGTGATGCGCTCGCCGGCCGGGGCCTCGACGCCGCCCGGGTCGCGGCCCGCGACGGCAGTGGCCGTACCGTCCGGCTCGTAGCGCAGGAGCCGCGTGGTGTCCGCCCCGAGCAGCCGGTGCACCTCCAGGGCGACGGCGTCGAACAGCTCGGACGCCGGCGCTCGGCGGGCGACCAGCGTCGCCACGCGCCGCAGCGCCGCCTGCTCGTCCGCGAGCTGACGCAGCTCGTCGCGGCTCGCCTCCAGCGAGCCGCCCATCGTGTTGAACGACCGCTCGAGCTCGCCGATCTCCCCGTGCCGGTCTCGGGCATCCGGGTGGCGAGGTCGCCGCCGTCGAGCCGGCCCGCCATCGCTGCCGCACGGCGAACCGGGATCGCGACCGCGCGCGTCACATAACCGCCGAACAGCGCGATCAGCAGCACCGAGCCGGCCAGGCCGGCGGCCGCCGCGACGATCGCCCACCGCGCGTCGTCATCGGCGCGATCCTCGCGTTCCGCGAACAGGCGGCGTTCGGCCGTCACGAAACGATCGAAGAGCCCGCGGATCGCGTCCACCCGCTGCCTGCCCTCCTCCACCGACGCGGCGCTGGTCGCCGCCGGGTCCCTGCGACGCACTGCCTCCACCAGCGGAACGGAGTAGTCGCGCACATACGAGTCGACGGCTGCGGCGATCCGCCGCGCGCCACCGTCCTGCGCGGGGATCACGGCGAGGCGGTTGAGCTCGCGGATCGCGGCTGGGTAGGCCGCCCGGGCCGCCCGCCACGGCTCGAGGAAGCGCGCGTCGCGGGTGCTCGCGTATCCGCGCTGCCCCGTCTCGGATCGAGGACGAGTCGCTCGAGCCCGTTGGCCGCCGCGATCACCTCCTGCGAATGCGTCGCCAGCTCCGCCGAGTCGCGCTCCTCCTCGATCGCGCGCACGAGGATGGCGAACGCGGTGCCGACGAGGATCGCGAGCAAGCCGCTCGCGACGATCGTCCGAACGCCAGCCCACCTCTCACATGACGAGGCTACCGCCGCGGCTACGGCCCCGAGTGAGCGCAAGATCCGCCTCGCGGCCGACGACAGGCGCGCGCCTGCAGAGGAGAATCCTCCAACACATTCGCTGCCGCAGAGCATCCGAGCTTGCCTTTTCGACATGGACGGCGTGCTCACCGAGACGGCGACCGTCCACGCTGCCGCCTGGAAGGAGACGTTCGACGACTACCTGCACCGGCGCGCCGACCGGGCGGGCGAGCCGTTTCATCCCTTCGATGCCGACGACTACGACGAGTACGTGGACGGGAGACCGCGTGCGGACGGCGTGCGCGCCTTCCTCTCCTCGCGCGGGATCGCGCTGCCGGAGGGCGCTGCTACGGACCCGCCGAGCGCACAAACCATCGAAGGGCTGGCCAACCGCAAGAACCAGATCCTGCTGCGGCGGATCCGCGAGCACGGCGTCGAGGCCTACCCGGGCTCGGTGCGCTTCCTGCATGGGGTACGCGGCGCCGGGCTGCGCACGGCCGTGGTGTCCTCGAGCGCGACTGCCGGCAGGTGCTCGAGGCAGCCGGGATCGCGGACCTGTTCGACGCCCGGGTCGACGGCCTGACGATCGAGCGCGAGCATCTCGCCGGCAAGCCGGCGCCCGACAGCTTCCTGGCGGCCGCGCGCGAGCTCGGCACCGAGCCCGCGGCCGCCGCCGTGTCGAGGACGCGCTCGCCGGCGTGGCCGCGGACGCGCCGGCCGCTTCGGCTTCGTGGTCGGCGTCGACCGGGCCGGTCAGGCGGCCGCGCTGCGCCGCCATGGTGCCGACGTGGTCGTGCCCGATCTCGCGGACCTGCTGGCGCGCGCGTGATCGACCACCACGCCTATCCGGCCGAGTCGTGGGCGGTGCGTGAGACCGCGCTGTGATCTCGACGTGCTGGGGCAGGCCGAGTCGGTGTTCGCGCTCGCCAACGGGCATCTCGGTTTGCGCGGCAATCTCGACGAGGGCGAGCCGCGGGCGCTGAGCGGGACCTATCTGAACGGCTTCTACGAGTCGCATCCGATCGGCTACGGAGAGCGCGGCTTCGGGTTCCCCGAGGACGGCCACGGTCGTCAACGTCACGGACGGCAAGCTGATCCGGCTGCTGGTGGAGGACGAGCCGCTCGATGTGCACCGCGGCCGGCTGCACAGCCACGAACGCGTGCTCGACCTGCGCACGGGCGTGCTCGAGCGCACGCTTCGCTGGAGCTCCGCGGCCGGGCGCATCGTCCGGGTCACCAGCCGGCGGCTGGTCTCGTTCCGCGACCGCAGCGTGGCGGCGATCTGCTACGAGGTGGAGGCGCTCGACGAGCCGCTGCGGGTGGCGCTGCAGTCGAACCTGCTCGCCAACCAGCAGACATCGCCGGCGACGGCGACCCGCGCAGCGGCGCCGAGCTGGGCGACGTGCTGGAAAGCCGGCTGTCGGTCCACGACGGCCTGTCGGTGGTGCTGGCCCACACCACCCGCCGCAGCGGGCTGTCGCTGGCCGCCGGCATGGATCACGTGCTCGACGCGGAAGGCACGCCGCTGACGCGGGTCGAGAGCGAGTCCGACCTCGGGCGGGTCACGATCTCGGCCGAGCTGAGCCCCGGCCGGCCGCTGCGCCTGGTCAAGCTGCTGGCCTATCACTGGTCCTCGCAGCAGTCGATCGAGTGGCTGCGCGATCAGGTCGACGCCAGCCTCGAGAACGCGCTCGCCGAGGGCTTCGACGGCCTCGCGGCGGCCCAGCGCAGCTATCTCGACCGCTTCTGGTCTGTCGCCGACGTGGAGCTCGACGGCGATCTCGAGATCCAGCAAGCGCTGCGGTTCGCGCTCTTCCAGCTGCTGCAGGCGTCCGCCCGCGCCGAGACCCGCGCGATCCCGGCCAAGGGGCTGACCGGCCCCGGGTACGACGGGCACGCGTTCTGGGACACCGAAAGCTTCGTGCTGCCGATTCTCACCTACAGCGCCCCGCAGCTCGCGCGCAGCGCGCTCGCCTGGCGGCACGCGACGCTCGACCTGGCGCGCGAGCGCGCGCGGCAGCTGGGGCTGCGCGGAGCGGCGTTCCCGTGGCGGACGATCCACGGCGAGGAATGCTCGGGATACTGGCCGGCCGGCGCCGCCGCCGTCCACGTCAACGCCGACGTGGCCGACGCGGTCCGTCGCTACGTGCTCGCCACCGGCGACGAGGACTTCGAGCGCGACATGGGCGTCGAGCTGCTGGTCGAGACCGCACGGCTGTGGGCGAGCCTCGGCCACTTCGACGTCCAGCGGCGCTTCCGGATCGACGGCGTCACCGGCCCCGATGAGTACTCGGCCCTGGTCGACAACAACGTCTACACCAACCTGATGGCCCAGGCGAACCTGCGCGCCGCCGCCGAGGCCGCGGACCGCCATCCCGGGACCGCCCGCGCGCTCGGCGTGACGGACGCCGAGACCGCCACCTGGCGCGCCGCCGCCGAGCACATGCACGTGCCCTACGACGAGCAGCTCGGCGTCCACCCCCAGGATCAGGACTTCACCACGCACGAGCGCTGGGACTTCGACGCCACGCCGCCGGACCAGTACCCGCTGTTGCTGCACCGCCCCTACTTCGAGCTGTACCGCAAGCAGGTGGTCAAGCAGGCCGACCTCGTCCTGGCGCTGTACGCGCGCGGCGACGCCTTCACCGCCGAGCAGAAGCGGCGCGACTTCGACTACTACGAGCAGCTGACGGTCCGCGACTCATCGCTGTCCGCATGCGTGCAGGCGATCGTCGCGGCCGAGGTCGGCCATCTCGACCTCGCCTACGACTACCTCGCCGAGGCCGCGCTCTTGGACCTCGACGACCTCGAGCACAACGTGGTCGACGGCGTGCACATCGCGTCGCTCGGCGGCGCGCTGGTCGCCGCGATCGCCGGCCTCGGCGGCGTGCGCGACCACGGCGCCGAGCTGAGCTTCGCCCCCCGTCTGCCGCGCGGCCTCACCAGGCTCGCCTTCTCCGTCACCTTCCGCGGGCGCCGCCTCCGGGTCGAGGTCACGCCGCAAGCCGCGTCCTACTCACTGCACGAGGGGGAGCTGCAGATCTCGCACTGGGGCGATCGAATCGACGTCGCCGCCGGCGCTCCGGTCACCCGGCCGATCCCGTCGGCCCCCGGCCTGCCCGCCCCCGCCCAGCCCGCCGGCCGAGCGCCCGCGCGGCGGCGCTCCGGCCTACCGCGCGCGAAGTAGACGGAAGACCGTCCCGTAGGCCGACGACAGCCGCGGCGCGGGCGACCAGCATCCGACGGCATCGGAGAGCCGATCTCATCTTCCCGGCTTCTCGCCGCACTCGCCGCCACGGCAGTTGCCCTCGCCGCGCTCGTGCTTGCGGGTTGCGGCTCCGGCGGCTCCGGCGGGCCCACCACGCTGAACCTGTGGGTGTTCCAGGAGCCGTCGGGCTCCTTCACCGACGCCGCGAGGCGCTGCAGCGAGCAATCGGGCGGGCGCTACCGAATCGTCCTCAACCCTCTGTCGAACAACGCCGATCAGCAGCGGCAGACGCTCGTGCGGCTGCTGGCGGCGAAGTCCTCGACCATCGACATCGCCGGCATGGACGTCGTGTGGACGGCGGAGTTCGCGTCGGCCGCCTGGATCAAGCCGTGGCCGGAGCGCTTCGCGGAGCCGGTCCGGAGGGGGACGCTCGGCGGTCCGCTGAAGACGGCGACCTATCAGGGGCGGCTGTGGGCGGCGCCGGCGAATACCAACACGCAGCTGCTGTGGTACCGCAAGGACCTCGTCCACAAGCCGGCGCGCACGTGGGACGGTCTGATCGCGCAGGCGTCCAAGCTGCCGAAGGCCGGGCGGATCGAGATCCAGGGCGCGCAGTACGAGGGCGTCGTGGTCTGGTTCAACTCGCTCGTGCAGTCGGCGGGCGGCACGATCGTCGAGGGCGACAGGGTGACGCTCGGCGCGGCCGGGCTCACGGCGGCGGGGATCATGAAGCGCCTGGCCACCTCGCCGGCCGGCGACCCGTCGATCAGCGCGCAGATGGAGGACCAGAACCGGCTCGCCTTCGAGCAGGGCGAGGCCGCATTCGAGGTCAACTACCCCTTCGTCTACCCGAGCGCACGCCAGAACGTCCCCGCGATCTTCAAGGAGATGGCGTGGCGGCCGTATCCCCAGGTCGAGGCAGGGAGGCCGGCGAAGGCGCCGGTCGGCGGCATCAACTGGGGCGTCGGCGCCTACACCAAGCACCCGGTCGAGGCGTTCGAGGCGGCCGGATGCCTGCGCAACGCCCAGAACCAGCGCGAGGCGGCGATCAAGGGCGGGCTGCCGCCGACGCTCTCGCGGCTGTACGACGAGCCCAGCCTGCGGAAGTCGTACCCGTTCGCCGATCTGATCCGCCGGCAGGTCGAGTCCGGTGCGGTGCGCCCGCAGACGCCGGCCTACGAGGACGTCTCGCTGGCGATCGCCACGAGCGTGTCGCCGCCGTCGGGCATCGCGCTGAACGGCTTCGTCCCGAGCCTGCGCGCCAAGCTCCGGGACGCGCTCGAGTCCAAGGGCCTGTTCTGATGGCTCGCGTTGCGCTCCCCGGCCTGAGACCGCGCACCCGGGTCCGGCGCCGGGCCCTGAGCGGGCGCGCCCGCGACGAGCGGCGCCTGGGGTGGCTGCTGTGCGCGCCCGCCGCGTTCGTGATGCTGGCCGTGACCGCGTACCCGATGGGGTACGCGGTCTACCTGTCGCTGCTGCGCGCGGACCTGCGCTTCCCGCAGGACCACGCCTGGGTCGGGCTCGACAACTACATCACCGTGCTCACCGCCGGCGTGTGGTGGCGCGACGTCTTCCACACGGTCCTCATCACCGGAGCGTCGGTGACGATCGAGCTCGTGCTGGGGATGCTGCTCGCGCTCGTGATGTACCGCACGATCTTCGGGCGCGGGCTGGTGCGGACGTCGGCGCTCGTGCCGTACGGGATCATCACGGTGGTCGCCGCGTTCGCGTGGCGGTTCGCGTGGTCGTCGGCCGAGGGCGGCTTCGTGCCGAAGCTGTTCGGCTGGTCGTTCGACCCGACGGCGACCACCGAGCCGTTCTGGAACTACGTGGTCGTCGTCCTCACCGAGGTGTGGAAGACCACGCCGTTCATGGCGCTGCTGCTGCTGGCCGGCCTGACGCTGGTCCCCGGCGAGCTGCAGGAGGCGGCGAAGGTCGACGGCGCAACCGCCTGGCAGCGGTTCTGGCGGATCACGATCCCGCTGATGAAGCCCGCGCTCCTCGTCGCGCTGCTGTTCCGCACGCTCGACGCCTTCCGGATCTTCGACTCCGTCTACATCATCTCCGCCGGCAACAACCCGAACGTCGAGACGGTCTCGGTGCTCGACTACAACGAGCTGCTCGTCCGGCTGAATCTCGGCGTCGGCTCGGCGATCTCGGTCCTGATCTTCCTCTGCGTCGTGGTGATCGCGTTCGTGTTCGTCAAGGGACTGGGCACGTCGTTGGCCCAGCAGCGAGGGGAGAACTGACGTGATGCGCCGGCACGTCTTCGGCTGGGGCACCGCGAACGTCGTCGTGCTCGTGGTGTCGCTGTTCCCGGTCTTCTGGCTGCTGATGCTGTCGCTCAAGACGCCGGCCACGATCGGCGACGGCCGGCTGATCCCGGCGTCCTGGTCGCTCGAGAACTACAAGGGCATCTTCGAGCAGTCCATCTTCACCCGCGCCCTGGTCAACTCGATCGGGATCGGGCTGATCTCGACGGTCATCGCGGTCACCCTCGCCACGATGGCGGCCTACGCGATCGCCCGCCTCGACTTCCCCGGCAAGCGCGCGCTCCTCACCATCGCGCTGGCCATCGTCATGTTCCCGCCGATCTCGATCGTCGGTCCGCTGTTCGACATGTGGCGCGACCTCGGCCTCTTCAACACCTGGCCCGGCTTGATCATCCCCTACATGACGTTCACGCTGCCGCTGGCGATCTACATCCTCTCCGCCTTCTTCCGCGAGATCCCTCCCGAGCTCGAGGAGGCCGCGGAGATCGATGGCGCCAAGCCGTTCCAGGCGCTGGTGCGCGTCATCCTCCCGCTCGCCGCACCCGGCGTGTTCACCACTCTGATCCTCGTCTTCATCTTCGCGTGGAACGACTTCGTCTTCGCCTTCGCGTTGACCGCCACCTCCAAGGCGCAGACCGTGCCCGCTGCGATCGCCCTCTTCCCGGGCGCGTCCCAGTTCACCCAGCCCACCGGCTCGATCGCCGCCGCCGCGATCGTCGTCACCGTCCCCATCGTCGTGACGGTGATGTTCTTCCAGCGCCGGATCGTCGCCGGGCTCACCGCCGGCGCCGTGAAGGGCTGAGCTGCGAGACCGTTCAGCCCTGCTGCAGCGGCAGCCTGGCGGCGATGCTGGTGCCGTCGCCCGGAGGGCTCTCGACCCGCAGGTCGCCTCCCAGTGCCGTGAGGCGGTCGGAGAGGCCGAGCAGGCCGCTCCCGTCCGCGCGGGCGCCGCCCGCGCCGTCGTCGCGCACCTCGACGTGCAGCGCGCCGTCGTCGACCCACAGCCTGACTTCCGCGCGCTCGGCGCCGGAGTGCTTGGCGACGTTCGTGAGCGCCTCGGCGACGACGAAGTAGGCGCTCGCCTCGATCTCGGGCGGGAACCGCTGCTCGGGCACCTCCACGCTGACCGGCAGGCGCACGCGCGACACCAGCGTCTCGACGCCGGCCGGCAGTCCGCCCCGGGTCAGGATCGACGGAAGCAGCCCGTGGGCGAGCTCGCGCAGCTCCTCGTTGGCCTCCTCCGCCTCCTCGAGCGCCTCGCCGACGAGCGTCTCCGCCGCCTCGGCGTCATCCTCCTGCACGCGCTGGGCGAGCTTGAGCGTGATGATCGTATGCACGAGCCGTTGCTGCGCGCCGTCGTGCAGATCGCGTGCGACGCGCCGGCGTGCCTCGTCGCCGGCACTGAGCAGTCGCGCCCGCGAAGCGACGAGCTCGGTCCGCGCCTCGGCGTTCGAGACCGCCGTGGCCACGAGCTCCGTGAAGTCCGCGATCCGCGCCTCGGTGTTCGGTGGGAACGGCGTCGCGCGAGTCGTCGATGCGGCGATCACACCCCACGTCCGGCCGCCGACCACGATCGGGCAGCCGACCGACGAGCGGATGCCCAGCGCCTTAGCCTCCTGAGCGATCGGCCCCGACGCCCCCGCGAACGTGTCCACACGCGCCGGCCGGCCGGTCTCGTAGACCTGGGCGGCGATGCTGGTGCCCTCGAGGCCGAAGGTCGTGCCGACGGCCAGATGCGCCTCGCCGCGCCGGCTCCACCGCGCCATCGCGGTGACCGTGTGATCGCGCTCGAAGCGCTCCATGCGCGCGAGGTCGGCGTCGCACTGAAGCCCGACCTCGCGCGTTACGGCCTCGAAGAGCTCAGAGGTCGGCACCGCCTGCGCCACCAGGGTCGCCACGCGCTGGAGCGCCGCCTGCTCGTCGGCAAGCCGGCCGAGCTCGCGCTGGGCCTGCTCCGCCTCGCGTGCACGCTCGGTCGCTCGTCGCGCGAGCTCGCTGACGACATAGGCGGCGATGATCGAGATCACGAGGCCGGCGGCCGTGTCCCCCTCCGCGATCGCGAAATGGTGCAAGGGCTGCACGAAGAAGAAGGAGAAAGTCAGGTACGACGCGACGGCGACGATCCCGGCGACCCAGAAGCCCCAGACGATCGCCACCGGCAGGATGGCGAAGAGGTACAGGCCCGTCAGGGCGACCGGATCGATCCACGGCTTGAGCGCGGCGATGACGGCGCTGACGATCGCGATCGCCGCCGCGCCGGCGACGACGCCCACGGCCGTCTGACGGGATACGAACCCGCGCATCCAACCTCCTCTCCGGCGGAATCTAGCGCCCGGCTACTCCCCGCGCGGTACGTGAAAGAGTGGGCCCCGGGCCGATGACGCCGGGGCGACGCGCCGTAACCATGGAGCGATCATGGCTGACAACACGCGCATCATCTACACGGCCGAGGCCCACGTCACGGGCGGACGGGCCTACGGACACGGCCGGACGTCCGACGGCGCGCTCGAGGTCGAGCTGCGCCCGCCCGCGGAGGTGGGCGGGAGCGGCGGCGGCACGAATCCCGAGCAGCTGTTCGCGATCGGCTACGCCGCCTGCTTCGAGAGCGCGCTCGCCACCGTCGGGCGCCGGCGCCGACAGGACGTCGGCGACGTCGCGATCGACTCGCGCGTGATGCTGATCCCGACGCACGAGCGGACGTACCGGCTCGCGGTCGAGCTCGCGGTGACGCTGCCGTCGGTCGCCGACGCGGCCGAGGCGGAGGCGCTCGTGCGCGGCGCGGACGAGGTCTGTCCATACTCGAACGCGACGCGCGGCAACATCGACGTCACGCTGACCGTCAACGGTCGCGACCTCGACGTCCCGGCTGCGGCCTGAACTCGATGCGGGCGGCGTGAGGTCGCGGCCGAGCCGGCTCAGCTGACGTCGCGGCGGACGGCGAGCGGCGGGCCTACGACTGAGAGTGCGACCGCCCAGGCGACGAGGACGAGGCCGCCGGCGGTCGCGTGCAGCAGGTGCTCGGTGGTGAGCCCGAGCAGCGCGTCTCCGGCGTGCGTGGGTCCGAACCGGCCGACGCCGGGGACCAACCCGAACAGCAGGTTCTCGACGACGAAGCCCCAGGCGAGGACGCCGATGATGGCTCCGACCTGGTTGCGGACGAGCGCCCCGACGGCGACGCCGATCGCGCCCCAGAGCGCGGTGCTTGCCACGGTGCCGAGAAGCAGCAGCGTCGTCTGGCCGCCGCTGAGCGCGTAGTCGATGCCGCGGCCGGCGAGGCACGCGTAGCCGATGGCGAAGGGCAGGACCGCGCCGGCGATCCCGAAGACGACGCCGGCCAGGACACCGGCCGCAAGCTTGGCGCCGAGCACCCGAGAGCGCGTCGGCGTGACCAGGAACGTCGGCCGCATCGTGCCGTATCGGTACTCGCTGGTCACCAGCATGATCCCGGCGAGGGCGGAGAAGACGCCCGCGAGGCTCCCGACGCTCAGCACCTCGCGCTGGTCCTCGGTCGTGACGAGGTTTGGCGCCTTGGTGAGCAGGCCCGAGAGCAGCGAGATGAGGGCGATCAGCCCGAGCATGCCGAGGACGAGGCCGATCGTCGTGCGCGTCGACCAGATCTTCAGGAGCTCTGCCTTGAACTGGCGGATCATGCGGCCTGCTCCGATGTGAGTCCGAGGAAGACCTCCTCCAGCGAGGAGCCCTCGGGGGTGAGCTCGTGAATCGGCACGTCGGCCGAGAAGGCGATGTCGCCGACGTGCTCACCGGTCGTCCCGTACACGAGCAGTGTCTGCCCGTCGCCGGCGCTGAACCGGATGCCGGCCCCCGTGAACGCCTCCGCGAGCTTCGAAGCGGCGGGCGTGCGGACGCGCACCGACCCCGTGGCGCGGCTGGTGAGCTCTCCGAGCGACGACTCGACGACGAGCTTGCCGTGGTTGATGATCACGACCACGTCGACGGTCTGGGCGACCTCGGCGAGCACGTGGCTCGAGATCAGGACCGTCCGCTGTCCCGCTGCGAAGTCGCGAAGGAAGTCGCGCAGCCAGCGGACCCCTCCCGGGTCGAGTCCGTTCGCGGGCTCGTCGAGGATGAGCAGCTCGGGATCGCCGAGCAGCGCCGCCGCGAGCCCGAGCCGCTGCCGCATTCCCAGCGAGTAGGTCTTGACGCGACGCCGCGCCGCCTCTTGCAGCTCGACGAGCCGCAGCACGTCCTCGACGCGGGAGCGCGGCAGGCCGGCCGGCTCGGCCAGCATGCGGAGATGGTCGCGGCCGGAGCGGCCGGGATGGAAGTCGGCTGCCTCGAGCGCCGCACCGACGCGGCGGCTGGGTTGCGCGAGCTGCGCATACGGGCGGCCGAAGACGAGCGCTCGGCCGCTCGTCGGCGCTGCGAGGCCCAGCAGCATGAGCAGCGTCGTGGTCTTGCCGGCGCCGTTCGGGCCGAGAAATCCCGTGATCGTGCCCTGCTCGAGCGCGAAGGAGAGGCCGTCGACCGCGACGACGTCGCCGAACCGCTTGGTCAGCGACTCGGCACGGACGACCGGCGCCGGCGGCAGGGACGCAACGGGCGGCATGTCGAGCACGTCGTTCATGACCGCGTCACGTCGCCGTTCGACTGCGACGGCGAGGCGGGCTCGTCGGGCACATTGCCCGCTGCGGCGTTCTCGCGGCTCAGGAACGCGCCGAGCTCGCCGATCGTGCTCATCAGGGGCGCCGGGAACATGATCGTGGAGTTCTTGTCGACTCCGATCTCGACCATCGTCTGCAGGTTGCGCAGCTGCAGCGCCAGCGGGTGGGCCATCATCACGTCGGAGGCGCGGCCGAGCTCGCCGGCGGCGCGCGCCTCACCCTCGGCGGCGATGATCTTGGCCCGCTTCTCGCGTTCGGCCTCCGCCTGGCGGGCCATCGCGCGCTGCATGCTGTCGGGCAGCTGGATGTCCTTGAGCTCGACGGTCGTGACCTTGATGCCCCACTCCTCGGTCTGGATGTCGAGGATCTCGCGGATGTTCTGGTTGATCGTCTCGGTCTCCGACAGCGTCTCGTCGAGCGTGTGGCGACCGACGACCGCGCGCAGCGTCGTCTGCGCGATCTGGTTGATGGCCGCGGCGACGTTCTCGATCGCGACGACCGAGCGGACAGCGTCCTCGACCCGGTAGTAGGCCACGGCGGACACGTCGACGCTCACGTTGTCGCGCGTGATGATCCCCTGGGACTGGATCGGCATCGTCACGATCCGCAGCGACACCCGGCGGACGTGGTCGATCAGCGGGACGATGAGGATCAGCCCGGGACCCCGAGCGCCCTCGTGGATGCGGCCGAGGCGGAACTGCACGCCGCGCTCGTACTGCTTGAGGATCCGAACGCTCGCGGCGAGGCCCAACAGGCCCAGCAGCACCAATACGACGACGACAAGGAGAACGATCATGTTCATGCCTTTCTGGGGACGCTGATGGCCGCCCTGAGCCGACCGGGCGCAGGGGCGTCGGAGGGATCGACGTGCGTGCGGATCGTGACGGCGGCGACGACCGCCCCGGCGAGCGCGATGACGGCGGCGACCTCGAGGGCGACCGACAGCCCGTGCACGAACGCCTGGGGAGTCTGGAGCCCGCCGATCTCGTGGGCCATTATCGCCCCCATCAGCGCGATGCCGAGCGAACCTCCGAGCTGGCGGGACGAGTTGAGGACCGCCGAGCCGACGCCGGCCCTGTCGACGGAGACCCCACTGAGCCCGGCGGCGCTGGCAGGCGCCATGACGGCCGGCATCCCGACGCCGCCGAGCAGCATGCCCGGCAGCAGGTTCCAGAAGTTGTCGTCCACTCCGAGCCGCGAGAAGTACACAAGCTGCGCGGCCAGCAGAGTCATGCCGCCCGTGAGCAGCCAGCGCGAGCCGAGCCGGTCCGAGAGCCGGCCGGCGAGCGGCGCGACGACGATGATCAGCGCGGTCATCGGGAGGAACGCGGCGCCGGCTCCGACGGGCGAGAAGCCGAGCACGTTCTGCATGTAGAGCGAGACGAAGAAGAACACCCCGAACATGGCGAGCGCGACCAGCAGCAGCACGACGTTCGCGCCGGCGAACGTGCGGTTGCGGAAGAGGCTCAGATCGAGCATCGGCGCGCGCTGATGGCGCTCGAGGAGCACGAACGCGACGAGCGCCACGGCGGCGACCGCGAACGCTCCCACGATCCGCGCGGAGCCCCAGCCGTAGCCGTTGGCCTCGATCAGCCCGAACGTGAGCGCGAACAGGCCGACCGCGGACGTCAGCTGCCCGGGGACGTCCGGTCGCTGATCCTCCCGGGTATCCCTCGACTCGTCGATCAGGAGGAAGCTCGCAGCGATCGCGATGATGCCGACCGGCACGTTGAGGTAGAAGATCGAGCTCCAGCCGATCTGCTGGGTGAGCACCCCGCCGACGAGCGGGCCGACCGCGAGCGCGAGCCCCGAGACCCCCGCCCAGATCCCGATCGCCGTGCCGCGCTGGCGCGGCGGGAAGGTGGCCGAGATGATCGAGAGCGTGGCCGGGTTCATGAGCGCGGCCCCGGCGCCCTGCACCACGCGGGCGCCGATGAGGAAGCCCGCGCTCGGCGCGAGCGCGCAGGCGAGCGAGGAGCCGGTGAACACCGCCAGCCCGGCGACGAACATCCGCCGGCGCCCGAGCAGGTCGGCCAGCTTGCCGCCGGTGAGCATCAGCGCTGCGAAGGTGAGCGCGTAGCCCGACACGATCCACTCGAGCTCCGAGAGGCCGGCGCCGAGATCACGCTGGATCGACGGCAGCGCGACGTTCACGACCGTGTTGTCGAGCATGATCATGAACAGCCCGAAGCTGACCGCCCCGAGCGTCCACCACTTGCGGTTCTCTGCAGTTATTTCAATCATGGCCGCAGAGGCTGCGGGACGGCCGGCGCGCCCACAGTCCTCCGGTCGGCCGATCCATCGGATGACGGACCGCCGACGGGTGGTCTACGGCGCCGACCTGACTCGCGGAGCACGCGGCCGATCGCGATCCCGACCAGGTCGAGAACCAGGAGCACCGCAACGGCGGTCCAGGCGAAGGAGCGGGAGCGCCGTCGCATCGTCCGGACGGATGCTGCTCGGCGGCGGCGAGCCTGTCGTCGGCCCGCGCGCCGATATTGCCGCTACGCCCCGGGGTGTATCCGGCGCTCTCGGGTTCTCCCTACCACGACGCCCGCGCGGCGCTGCGATGATCGCCGGAATGAGCGGATCGGTTCTCGTGGTCGATGACGATCCGGCGTTCCGCAAGATGGCGCAGCGCCTGCTCTCGGCGTACGGTCTCACGGTTGCCGGCGAGGCGGGGACCGCTGCGGCCGCGATCGCCGCGGCGCGTTCGCTCGAGCCCGACGCGGTGCTCGTCGACGTCGGGCTCCCGGACACGGACGGTGTCTCGCTCGCACGCGAGCTCACCGCGCTGCCGTGGCGGCCACGCGTGGTGCTGACGTCGAGCGACGCGGACGCGGCGACGCCGGACGACGTCCGCAGCAGCGGCGCCGAGGCGTTCGTGCCCAAGGACCAGCTGCCGAGCGTCGCGCTGGGACGGATGCTCGCCGGTAGCGGTCCGTAGGGCAGACCCGACCCCGCGTGTCGGGATCGCCGGAAGCGCATATCGGGCCGGTGGGCATGGCGCAGGCGGCGCGCCGGGAGAAGAGTCCCGGTCATGCCGACGTCAAACGCGCCGGGCCCGCGCCGGCCCCGACACAGGAGCTGACATGACCGCTCACGACGCCGCCCGCACATGGTGGCTCCATTCGCGGCGCCGTCCCGTCGACGACGCGTACACGGCGTGGTTCAACGCGTACAGCCGCTGCACCCAGGCGCTGCGGGCGTGGAGCGCCGCGCGGCCCGGGAAGCGCGCGGCGGCCTACCGCGCGTACCTCGTGGAGCTGGAGATGGAGGAAGTGGCCGCCGGCGAGCTCGAGCGGCTGCATCTGCAGGCCGCCGCCTGAGGTGAGCCCCGCGATGAGGCTCGTGACGACCAGGCCGGCGGCGTGGCGCACGTCCAAGGGCTCGTGGTGGCCGTTCGCTCCGCGCGACATGCTCGCTTCGGGCCCGCGGGTGGTTCGGCGCGTCGGCGGTGGTGGCGCTCACGAGGTGTTCCTCGTCGACACCGATCTGCACCGCTACGCAGTCGCCAAGCTGCCCAGGCCGCATCTCGCCGGCGATCCACACTGCCTGCTGGGCCTGAAGGACGAGGCGCGTGCGCTCGTGCGGCTCGCGCACCCGACGGTGCCGCGTCACCTCGGCACGGTGCTCTCGGGGCAGCACCCGCACCTGCTCCTGGAGTACGTGCCGGGACCGACGCTCGACGACGCGCTCGCCGCGGGCGGGCGGCTGAGCGCGCATACGGTGGCGAGTCTGGGTTGGTCGCTGGCCTCCACCCTCGACCACATCGCCGCCGCCGGCTGGGTGCACCTCGACGTCAAGCCGTCGAACGTCGTGTTGAGCGCCCGGCCGTGCCTGCTCGACTTCGAGCTGGCCCGGCCGGCCACCGACGCGGCGCGCATGAGGCGGCCGACCGGTACCTGGGCCTTCATGCCGCCGGAGCAGCGCGCCGCCGGCATCGCCGACGCTCCGGCGATCGGCCCGCCGGCCGACGTGTTCGCGCTCGCGGTCTCGCTCAGCGAGGCGCTCGTGGGCCGTGAGCTCGCGCGGACGCCGGCACGGCGCCGCGAGGGGCTCGGCGGCCCCGTCGGCGGCCTGCTCGCCGAGGCCCTGGCCGCGGTCCCCTCCGATCGCCCGACTGCGGAAGAGCTGGCCGCCGGGCTCGCCGAGCACGCCGCGGCGCCCGCGCTTGCGGCGGCCGCCTGATCACGCTGGGCGGGGACGCGGCTCGCCGGCCTCGTGTGAGTCGGCGACCACGCGGCGCCGGCCGAGTGCGGCGTCCACGAGCACGCCGAGGATCTCCTGCCGGTCGCTGTCCTTCACGACGTAGGCGGTCGCGCCGGCGTCCATCGCGCTGTGCACGAGGCTCGCGTCGGTGTATGAGGTGAGGACGACGACGGCCACCGGAGGCTCGTGATGGCGCAGCCGCGCGAGCAGCTCGAGGCCGCCGCGACCCGGCATGCGCAGGTCCAGCAGCGCCAGCGCCGGGGCGCGCTCGAGGATCAGGCGCTCGGCGGCTGCCCCGTCGCCCGCCTCGCCGACGACGAGGAAGCGAGGGTCCTCGTCGAGCGCCCGGACGATGCCGGCGCGGAACAGCGGGTGGTCGTCGGCGACGACGACGGTGAGCGGCTCGAACTCCATGCACCGCACGGTGACAGCGGGGCGCCGGTCGGGCCATCGTCGGATCGGACGACGCGTAGGAGGAGGTGCGCGGCGTCGTCCGCGGGACGTAGTCCGGCGCCGGGCCTACGCCCGCGGGAGTACGGACAGAGTCAGTCGCGCGGGCGATGACAGGCGCGCCGCGCTCGGCGACGATCCGGTGGCCCGCCCTCCCTCCTCCCTGCGGGCCATGCCCCGGCCGATCGCCGGTGGCGGACGCGAAGGGCGCCCCGGGGATCCCCCGCCCCGGGGCCCTTCGCCGACCGCCCCGCCGCTGCTCCGCCTACCGCCCGGGGCGTAGCGCGAAGACGTGCTCGAAGGCCGACGACGCGGGCGATGCGCTCGCCCACCATCCGGCGTCATGGAATCACGTCAGAGACTTGGCCTGGTGGCGCGACTGGCACGTTGGTGCCTCGAGCACCGGCGCCGCACGCTTGTCGCCGGGGTCGTCGTGCTCGTCGTGGTGACCGGCCTCTCGTCGGCGGTCGGCACGCGCGTGGCGACCGACTTCACGCTCGGCGGCACCGAGTCCCAGCGGGCCCAGGACGTCCTCGAGCGCGACTTCCCGGCCCGGGCCGGCGACATCGACCAGATCGTCTTCCACACACGGCAGGGCCACATCACCGATCCCGCGGTGCGCGCCCGGATCGTGCCGGTCGTCGCGCAGGTGGCGCGGCTCCGGCACGTTGCGACGGTCACCAGTCCCTACGGGCCTGCCGGAAGCGAGGCGATCTCGCGCGATCGCCGCATCGCCTTCGCCACCGTGACCTTCGACGAGCAGGCGGCAGACCTGCCGAAGGCCGCCATCGAGCGCGTGATCTCGACCGCTCGCAAGGCCGAGGCGCCGGGCCTTCAGGTGGAGCTCGGCGGCGTGGCGATCGAGCAGGCGAGGACGACGTCGCTGGGATCGGCGACCGCCATCGGCCTCGCCGCGGCGATCGTCGTGCTCCTGCTCGCATTCGGGTCGCTGCTCGCCGCCGGCCTGCCGATCGTGACGGCGGCGCTCGGACTCGGCACGGCCTTCGGCGTCATCGCGCTCGCCTCGCAGGCGATCCAGATGCCGGACTTCTCCACCGAGCTTGCGGCGATGATCGGCCTCGGCGTCGGCATCGACTATGCCCTGTTCATCGTCACCCGCTTCCGCGAGAACCGTCGCGCCGGCGAGGCGGTCCGGCCGGCGACGATCGTCGCCATGGACACCGCCGGCCGCGCCGTGCTGTTGGCCGGCAGCACGGTCATCATCGCGCTGCTCGGCATGCTCGTGCTGGGCGTGAGCTTTCTCGACGGCCTGGCCGTCGCGTCGGCGATCGCCGTGCTGCTCACGATGCTTGCGGCACTGACGATGCTGCCGGCGCTCCTCGCGTACTTCGGCGAGCGCGTCGGGCGCGTCGGCCGCCGGCGCGCGGAGCCGGCGCGTGGCGCGTTCTGGGCCCGCTGGGCGCGGGGCGTCCGTCGCCACCCGTGGGCGGCCGCGGTCGCAGGGCTGGCCATCATGCTCGTCTTCGCGGCGCCCGCCCTGTCGATGCGGCTGGGCTTCGCCGACGCCGGCAGCGACCCCGCCGGCACCACGACGCGGCAGGCCTACGACCTGCTCGCGCAAGGCTTCGGCCCCGGCTTCAACGGCCCGCTCACGATCGTCGTCGAGCGGCCGCAGGCCACGGATGCGACGGCGCTGGGCGGGATCGCCGGGGCGCTGCGCGGCACTCGGGACCTGGCGGCGGTCTCGGCGCCCAGCGTGAGCCGCGACGGCCGGACGGCCGTGTTCCAGGCTTTCCCGCGCTCTTCCCCGCAGGCGAGCGCCACCGGCGACCTCGTCAACGCGCTCCGGGACAACGTCCTCCCCCCGGTCGCGCACGCGAGCGGCTCCACGATCCTCGTCGGCGGCGTGACGGCCAGTGCCATCGACTTCACGCATGTGATGGTCACCAAGCTGCCGCTCTTCATCGCCGTGGTTGTCGGCCTCGCGGGACTGCTGCTCCTGGTCGTCTTCCGCTCGTTCGTGATCCCGGTGCAGGCGGCGGTCATGAACCTGCTCTCGATCGGAGCGGCGCTCGGCGTCACGGTCGCGGTCTTCCAGCACGGCTGGCTCGGCGGCCTCGTGGGCGTCTCCGAAGGTCCGGTCGAGGCGTGGCTGCCGGTGATGCTGTTCGCGATCGTCTTCGGCCTCTCGATGGACTACGAGGTCTTCCTCGTCTCGCGCATCCGCGAGGAGTGGATCCGCCGGCGCGACCCGTCGGAGGCGGTCGTCCAGGGGGTTGCCACGACCGGCCGTGTGATCACCGCCGCGGCGGCGATCATGATCTGCGTCTTCCTCGCGTTCGTGCTCGGCCCGGTTCGTCAGATCAAGATGTTCGGGCTCAGTCTGGCGAGCGCAGTGTTCCTCGACGCCTTCGTGGTCCGCAGTCTCCTGCTGCCCGCGGTGCTCGAGCTGCTCGGACGCTGGACCTGGGCGTTCCCCGAAGGCCTCGCACGCAGGCTCCCGAGACTGGCGGCCGAGCCGGAGGCAACCTAGGGTTGGCGCGTGAGTCGCTACGGCAAGCGCGCGGACCTGATCGTGCACGAGGCGGCGCCGTTCAACGCCGAGACCGGCCTCGCCGCGCTGGCCGAGGGCTCGGTGACCGCCACCGACGCGTTCTACGTGCGCGGGCACGGGCCGGTCCCGGAGATCGACCCTGCCGCGTGGCGGCTGCGCGTGCACGGGCTCGTGGAGCGGGAGCTGGAGCTCTCGCTCGCCACGTTGCGGGAGGCGTTCCGGGAGCGCGAGGTGGTCGCGACGCTCCAGTGCGCCGGCAACCGCCGAGCGGGGTTGATGGCGGTGCGCGACATACCGGGCGAGACACCGTGGGGGCCCGGTGCGACCGGGACCGCGAGGTGGACGGGCGTCGCCCTCGCCGACGTGCTCGCGCTCGCCGGCCGGCCGGACGAGGGCGCGCACGTCGGCTTCGTCGGTGCCGACCCGTGCCCGGAGGCCGCGCCGGCCGAGACCTTCGGCGGCTCGATCCCGCTCGACAAGGCGTGCCGGCCGGAGGTCCTGCTCGCGTGGGGGATGAACGGCGAGCCGCTCCCGCCGGTCCACGGCGCCCCGGTGCGGGTGGTCGTGCCCGGCTATGTCGGCGCGCGCAGCGTGAAGTGGCTCGAGCGGATCGAGGTGCGCCCGCGTCCGTGGGACGGATACTTCCAGCACGTCGTGTACCGGCTGTTGCCTGAGGACGGCACGCCGGGCCCGGGCGCGGGCATGCCGCTCGGCCTGGTCGCGCTCAACGCCGACGTGCTGTCCCCGGCCGACGGCCAGACGGTCGCCGCCGGCGGGGTCGAGGTGTACGGCTACGCGTTCGCGGGCGGCGAGCGCCACGTCGCCCGGGTCGACCTCTCCCTCGACGGAGGCGCGCACTGGTCGCAGGCCGAGCTGCTCGAGGATCTCGGCCGGTGGGCCTGGCGGCACTGGCGGATCACCGTCGACCTCGCGCCCGGGGAGCACGAGATCCTCGTCCGCGCCTGGGACTCGTCGGCCGCCACGCAGCCCGAGCACGAGGCGGCGCTGTGGAATCCGAAGGGCTACGTGAACAACGCCCGGCCCCGCGTCCGGGTACGCGCAGCCCCCTAGCGCCGGACCGGTGGCCGGCGACCCTCACGCACTCAGCCGGGCGCTCGACGAGATCCGCGGCGACCGCTGAGCGGTGGCGCTCTTCTACGCCGACGTTCGTCAGCTACGACGAACGGCAGAGCGCCGCCGCACGCCTCGCCGGTCTGAGGACCGTCGCGCCGGGAACCCGCTCCAACTAGCGCTCATGGCCTCGCGACAAGCCTCCGCGCCTCAGCCCTCCTGCGCACGGATATAGGTGAGCACGGCCAGCACGCGGCGATGTCCGTCGGCGCCGGCGGGGAGATCGAGCTTGCCGAACACGCTTGCGATGTCGCGCCGCAGAGCGTGCTCGCTGATGCCGAGATCCGTCGCGATCGTGACGTTGGACCGTCCCTCGGCCATCCCGGCGAGCACATCCAGCTCCCGCGGGGTCAGCTCGTCGAGTGGGCCGCCCCGGCGCCGGCGCTCGAGCATCTGGGCGACCACCTCGGGATCGAGCGCCGAGCCGCCGCGCGCGACTTGCTTGACGGCCTCGGCAAAGCCGTGCGGCTCCATGACGCGGTCCTTGAGCAGGTAGCCGACAGCCGTGGCACTGTCCTCGAGCAGCTGGATCGCGTAGCTCTCCTTGACGTACTGAGAGAGGACGACCACTCCCGTCTGCGGCAGCTCCGAGCGGATGACCGCGGCGGCGCGGACGCCTTCGTCGGTGTGGGTGGGCGGCATCCGGATGTCGGTGACGACGACGTCGGGCCGGTGCTCGCGCACCTGGTCGAGGAGCTCGTCCGCGTCGCTGGCCTCGCCGACCACCATGAAGCCGGTCTCCTCGAGCACCCGCACGACACCGGCCCGCAGCAGGAACGAGTCCTCGGCCACGACGACTCGGAGAGCACGGTCGGCCGCGGTGCTCACGAGCAGGGCAGGTGGGCTCGCAGCCGCGTGCCCCGGCCCGGAGGGCTCGCGACCTCGAGCGTGCCGCTGAGCGCGGCGACGCGGTCGGCCAGGCCTCGAAGTCCGGAGCCGTCGCCGGCGCTGGCTCCGCCCACGCCGTCGTCGCTGACCTCCACCAGCAGCTGTCCGTCGACGCGCTCGACCCGCACCGTGGCCCGCTCGGCGTGCGCGTACTTCGACACGTTGGTGAGCGCCTCCGAGACCACGAAATAGGCCGCGGTCTCCACCGCGGCGGGCAGGCGACCCGTGGCCTGACCGACGATCTCGACCGGGACCGGAGCGCGCGCGGCGAGCGCGCGCACGGCCGGCTCGAGCCCGCGCTCGGAGAGCACCGCGGGATGGATGCCGCGGGCGAGGTCGCGCAGCTCCTTGAGGCTCTCCCCCAGTTCGCCGATGGAGCCGTCCAGGAGCGCTGCGGTGTCGGAGCCGTCCGTCACGCTCATGCGGGCGAGGCGGAGGTTCACGGCCAGGGCGACCAGTCGTGACTGTGCGCCGTCATGGAGGTTGCGCTCCAGCCGCCGGCGCTCGTCGTCGGCCGCCTCGACCAGCCGCGCGCGCGAGGAGCGCAGCTCGACGAGCCGCGCGCGCAGCTCGGCATCGAGGCGCTGGTTCTCCAGCATCAGAGCGGTCGCTCCGCCGGCGGCCCGGACCGTCTCGGTGTCCTGCGCGCGGTCGTGCACGATGGCCGCGACGTGCCGGCCGTGGTGGTCGATCTCCGTCACGGTGCGGCGCGCGTCGTCCTCGCCGGGCAGCTCGGCCGGCGATCCGCCCGCGTCGACGTAGCGGTTCAGCTCGGGCATCCAGAATGCGAGCTCGAGCGCGGGGTCGCCGAGAGCGCGCGCCAGGGCGTCGCGCATGTCCGTGTGCTCGGGCGCGTCTGCGATCTCTGCCATGAGCGTGCGCACGCCGCGCGAGCCGGAGAGGTCGGCCCGGGCCAGACCGGCGAGGAACGCGAACGGGGTGGCGGCAAAGGCCGCGAACGCCATCCACAGCAGCGCGTCGACCTGACTCACGGCGTAGGCCGCCACGAGCGCGAGCGTCACACCGCCGCCGGCGAACAGCGGGACGAGGCTGCGCCGCTCCGGTGCCGCTGCTGCGCGCCATTGACGGATCAGCATGCCGACCGCCACAAGGCAGAGGCCGAGCGTCAGCGCCGAGCCGAGAGCGAGCGCGGCGTCGCTGAGGCCCGCGTTTCGCTCGATCAGCAGCACGTTGCGCGGACATCCGTCTTGGCAGTCGTTGATGACGGCGTCGGCGTCGCTGACCAGCAGCGCGGGGACGGGGGCGAGCGGGATCAGCACATAGCTCGCTGCCACGACCCGCCGGCGAGCCCGCGTCGGCAGGCGGCCGGTGGGGAAGCTCAGCAGCAGTTGCCCGAAGATCGGGCCCCAGAGGCCTCCGAGCACGATGCCGACGGTGAACACGAGCGGCGAGTCCGAGGCGTACACCGGGCCGAGGAACCACGCGAAGCCCACCAGGACCATCAGCAACCCGGAGCGCGACTCGGGCCGGCGACGCCATGCGTACAGGCCCGTGCCCACGAAGCTCAGACCGACGAGCGGCCCGAAGACCGCCCAGACACCCGGATCGGGGAGATGTTCGCTGCCTCGAACGAGCAGCACGTCGCCGACTCCACAGAGCAGGGCCGCCGCCGCGATGGCGAGCGTCCGGCGCGCCGTCATGAGGTCAATCCTGACGCCTCACGCTCCGGCTGCCTAGTGGGACCACTAGGTACGGCTGCCCGCACTCCGTCCGCGACTCGCCTGGCGCTCGGACGCCTGCCGTCTCCCATATCCGCCCCGGCCCGTCGAAGCGAGCCTTGCAGGGATGACCGCCACCCTGACCCGCCCACGCCCGACCGTTCCGCCGCCCATCCGCGAGGGCGGGCGCCGGCCGCGCCTCGCGGCGCTCGAGCGGCCGCTCCTGCTCGCCGGGCTCGCTCTCCTCACGCTCCACCTGCTCGACCTGGCCTTCTCCGGGCCCGACACGTCGCTCGCCGGGGTGCTGGCGATCGTCGGGGTCCCGGTCGTCTCGGCGCTGGCCCAGCCGCACGTCACGCGACCGACCCGGCTCGTCCTCGGCGTCGTCATCGGTCTCCTGAGCCTCGGCTTCGGCGTCATCTCGCACGGCCTGCATGTCGTGAACTCCGGCCCGGACTGGACCGACGTCACGGGCGTCGGCATGATCGCCGGGGGTCTTCTCCTCGTCGCCTCCGGCCTCACGGCGATCGCCGCTCCGCGGCGGGCGCCGCGGCGCGGCGCGCTCGGCTGGCGACTCGCCCACGGCGCCGGGTGGCTCGTCGCCGTGCCCGTCTTCGCCATGCTCGTGGTCCTGCCGTTCATGATGGCCCTGAGGGTCACGCACGCGCCGCGCTGGGCGATCCAGGAGTCCTCGCTCGGCATCCCCCATCGCGAGGTCGCGATCGAGACCGCCGACGGCCGCGAGCTGGCCGCCTGGTACGTGCCGTCGCGCAACCGCACGGCCGTCCTCCTCAGCCACGGATCCGGCGGCAGCCGCGAGCGCGTCGCCGCCCACATCCGGATGCTCGCCCGCCACGGATACGGCGTTCTGGCACTCGACAACCCCGGCAACGGCGAGAGCCAGGGCCACTCGAACGGCCTCGGCTACAACGCCCAACCCGCCGTCGGCGCCGCGATCGGCTGGCTGCGCCGGCAGCCCGACGTCGACCCGCGGCGGATCGCCGGCTTCGGCTCCTCATTGGGGGCCGAGGTGCTGCTCGAGGCCGCCGCCCGCGACCCCCGCCTGCGAGCGGTCGTCGCCGACGGCCCCACCCGGCCGATGGATGGCGAGCAGGTCAGCGACCCGGCGCTTCCCGCGCGCGCCTTCGGCGCGGTCTGGCTCCATGCCGTCAGCGCCGTCTCGGGCATGCAGGAGGCTCCGTCGCTCATCGGCCTCATGCCCCGCATCGCGCCGCGCCTGGTGCTGCTCATCGCCGGCGGCGTCGGCGCGCCGGACGAGATCCCCGCCAACCGCGCCTACCGCGATGCCGGCGGCCCCACCACAAAGCTCTGGGAGCTCCCGGACGCCGGCCACACCGCCGGGCTGCGCACCCACCCCGCCGCATACGAGCAACGCACCACCACGTTCCTCGACCAGGCCCTCGGGCTCAAGGAGACCTCATGACCACTCTCCGTCAAGGCGTCCTGCTGATCGGCGTCCCGCTCGCCTTCGCCGTGCTCCTGTGGTTCCACCCGATGATCGGCGACTACGAGGGACTGCGCGACGTGACCACGCGCTTCCAGGTCGTCCACGTCGCGATGGTGCTGGCGATCCCGCTGCTGGCGGTGGGACTGCACTACATGCTCGGTGGACTGCGCGGACGTGCCGCCGCCGTCGGCCGCGTCGCGCTGATCCCCTTCGTCGTCTTCTACGTGCCCTACGTCGCGTTCGAGGGGTTCGCGCTGGGCGCGCTCGGCCAGCAGCTCAACGGCCTGCCCGCCGGCCAGCGCGACGCCGTCGCCCCGGGCCTCGTCGAGGACTTCGCCAGGAACCCGATCATGGGCGAGCCCGGACTCTTCTGGGCCCTCGGCACCATCGCCTGGATCGTCGTCATCGTGTCGACCGTGCTGGCCTTCCGCCGTGCCGGCGCACCCATGTCGCTCCAGCTCCTGCTCGGCGCGTCGGCGCTGATCGGCGCCCACGCCCCGCCGCTCGCGCCGATCGGCTGGCTCTGCTACGCCGCGGCGGGCTGGATGGTGCTGCGCGCCCGTCACCCCGAGGTGGCGAAGCCCGCCCCGCCGATGGCACCGGCCGCCGCCTAGGGGTCGGGTCGTTCCAGAGGAGATTTGCTACCCGCCGAGCACCGTCCGCCCGTATTGCACGAGCGCCCAGGCCAGGCAGCCGAGTGCGGCCGTGGACAGGGATTCCACTCGCCTGAGCGCGGGAGTACCCTGAGCACGTGCGCGCTGTCGCCGGCACGGCGAGGTACTGGGCGCCGCTGCTAGGGGGCCTGATGTGCCTGATCGCGGTCCTGTTCGTGGGTCCCATCCTCGGCTGGCTGCTCATCTACGTCGCGTTCGGGCTGCTGCTGGACGGCGCCACGGCCATGTTCGAGCGGGCCGGCGGCACGGGCAACCTCACGACCCACCGGCAGTAGGCGAGGCCGCGTGACATCGGAGCTCACCGCGCTGCAGCGCGCGACCGCGGGCGACGTCCTGCTCCCCGGGACGGCCGCGTATGAGGCCGTGCGGCGACCGCCCCTGGGGCGCTTCCACGACGCCCGGCCGCAGGTGATCGTGCGCTGCAGGACCGAGGGCGACGTCGTCGAGGCGATCGCGTTCGCCCGCCGCCACGGGCTCGAGCTCGCGGTGCGCGCCGGAGGGCACTGCTTCGCCGGCCGCTCGTCGACCGACGGGCTGCTCGTCGACGTCGGCCCGATCGACGCCGTGCACGTTGCCGACGACGTCGTGACCGTCGGCGCCGGCGCGCGGCTCGCCGGCGTCTACGACGCGCTGGACGCACGCGGGCTCACGATCGCGGCCGGCTGCGGCCCGACCGTCGGGATCGCCGGGCTCGCGCTCGGCGGCGGCCTGGGCATCCTCGGCCGCAGGCACGGGCTGACCAGCGACCAGCTCGTGTCCGCGCGGGTGGTGCTCGCCGACGGCCGCGTCGTCGACTGCGACGAGCGCCGGCACGGCGACCTGTTCTGGGCGCTGCGCGGCGCCGGCGGCTGCCAGTTCGGCGTGCTCACCGAGCTGACCCTCCGCACCGTCCCGGCGCCCGCCGCCACCACCCTGCATCTGCAATGGCCGCACGAGGACGGGCCAGCGGTCGCCGGCGCCTGGCAGGCGTGGTCGCCGGACGCTCCCGCCGAGCTCGCCGCCAGCCTGCTGGTGACCGCCGGCGCGGATCCTGCCGTGCCGCCGCGCGTCCACGTGTTCGGCGCCATGCTCGGCACCCGCGAAGAGGCGACGGCGCTGCTCGAGGCGCTCGTGGCCGCGGCGGCGCGGACCCGGCGTCGACGGTGCTGCACGAGCTGCCGTACCGGCAGGCCAAGCGCCGCCTCGCCGAGCACGCCCCCGGTGAGGAGGCCTCGCCGGACGCGCACGGCTTCGCCAAGTCGGAGTTCTTCCGGCAACCGCTCCCCGGCGAGACGATCGCCGCCCTGCTCGACCATCTCGCCGCCGAGCGGGCCCACGGCGAGCTGCGGACGCTCGACTTCTCGCCCTGGGGCGGCGCCTACAACCGCGTGCGTGAGGACGCGACCGCCTTCGCGCACCGCGCCGAGCGCTTCCTGCTCAAGCACGACGTCACCATCGACGCCGGCGCCGACGCCGCGCGGCGCCGGAGCGCGCGCGACTGGCTGGCCCGCTCGTGGGCGCTGGTGCACCCGTGGGGATCCGGGCGCGTCTACCCCAACTTCCCCGACCCCGAGCTCGACGACTGGCCCGCGCGCCTACCACGCCGGCAACCTCGAGCGCCTCACGCGCGTCAAGGCCGCCTACGACCCCGGCAACCTCTTCCGCTCGCAGCAGTCGCTGCGATGAGCGGGCGATCGGGTCAGTCGCCGAGCCGTCGCAGGGCCAGCTTGCCGATCCGCCGTCCGAGCGCCAGCCCCGCGTCGTTGTCGAAGCGGTAGTGGATGCCGCCGTAGAGCCGCGAGATCGCGGCCTCTTCGGCCATCGCGGCGAGCTCGCCGGCGCGGCCGGGGAAGAGCGCGCCGAGCACGGTCGCGGCCGCCCCGGACGTGGTCGAGTGCCCGGATGGGTAGGACGGGAACGGCGGCGTCGGGATCAGCGACAGGTAGCCGGGATCGAGCGTCGCGCGGATCAGGGTGACCGGCCGCTTCGTCCAGTGGAAGAACTTGGCGTTCCAGCAGGCGATGAAGGCGTCGGCCTGAGTCGTGTTGAGCAGGGCCAGCGCGAACGCCGCCTGCCTGGGAGCGAGGCGGGAGGAGTCGACGAGCTCGAGCGCGATCCGGTTCCAGTGCCCGGGCGGGGTCTCGCTCCCGGGCCCGTCGTTCCAGAACAGGGCGATCTCACGCCGGCGGTCGGTCAGCGTGCGCGCGACGTCGTAGACGTCCTGGATCGCCGCTCGGTGCAGGTCGCCGAGGTACGGCGGCGGCTCGGGCGGTCGCAGCTCGTCACCGCGGCGCAGGTTCCACGTCCGCCACATGCCGGCGAACGGCTCGAGCGGCGGCGCGAGGGCAGGAGGCGTGGGAGTCCACGTGGCGTCGCCCGGAGGCGGTACGACGGGTCCCGCGAAGTCGGACCGGTCGTTGCGCGCGCGGCTCACGGCCAGCTCGCCGATCGCGCGGCCGATGGCGAGCCCCGCGCGGACGTCGGACGGGTAGGCGGCGCCCGCCAGCAGCCGCGAGCGGGCGGCCTCGCGTTCGAGCCGGTCGAGCTCGTCGGCGCGAGCCGGGAGCAGCTCGCGCAGCGCAGTCGCGGCGGCGCCGGCGGCCACCGCGGTCGCCGGCAGCCGGCCGTCCGACACGCACGGGCCGAGGCTCAGCCGCGGGCGGCGCCGGCACGGCGCCTCGCGGTCCGACCGCCGGTACCGCCGGCCGGCCGACACGGCGAGTGCGTCGTTCATGGCGACGCTGGTGAGCGCGAGCGCACGCGCGGCGCGGGGCGGGTTCACGCGGTCGGTGCTGACGGCGTTCAGCAGCACGTCGATCCACGCCGTGACGCCGCGGCGACCCTCCCAGCGCCGGACGGCGGCGAGGGCGTCCGGGCTGCGCCGGTCCAGGGCGGCCAGCTCGGCCAGCTCGCGGCCGTGGTGGCGGCGCCACGGCGACTGCGCGACCGCCCGGTGGCCGGCGGGAACGAGCCACGTGGTCGCCGCGTCGCGCGACCGCTCGTGAGCCTCGGCCGGCGGGGTGCCGAGCGAGCCGGCAGCGGCGGCGATGGCCGCCGCAAGTAGCGCGATACCGGACCATGACTGGCCGCGTATGCGCGCGTAGCGCGCCTGGGGATCACGGGCCGGAGTTCCTGGCGCGTTGGCGAACTTCGGGCATGTAGGGAGGCGGGATCGGCCGCCACGACGGGTCGAGTGGCACCTTAGTTCCCTCACAGGGAACGGAGATGCCACTCGACCCGCCGACCCACCCCGAACCCTCCTTCAATGCAAGAAGTTCCGTCCCTCAGGGCCGCAACGGAACGCCCGCCGGTAGCGATACCCCTCGCGCGCGAGCTCGACGGGCATGTGGCCGGTCGCCGCCGCGGCGGCCTCGTCGTCGGCGAACGTCGCCTCGAGGACCAGCAGGTCGGCGCCGGCGGCCAGGCCCGCGAGCGCGTCGGACGCTCCGCCGTCGGCGCCGTAGACGATCACCGTGCTCCCGTCCGTGACCCTCGCCGCCAGGCACGGCTGAGCGTGCGCGGTGGGTGCGAAGCTGAAGTCGAGGCCGCCGATGGCGAGACGGCTGTCAGCTCGGTACTCGGCGACGGTGAATGCGACGTCGTAGCGAGAGGGTCGACCGGCCTCGCGGGCGAATGCCCGATCGAGCCGTCCGAGCGCGTCGGAGTCAGGCACGTACAGCGCGACGCGGCGGCCGTCGAGCATCGACTGCACGACCTCGCCGGCCAGCGGGACGAGGTCGAGCACGTGGTCCGCGTGCATGTGTGAGATGACGATCGCGTCGAGCCGGTCGAGCAGCCGGCGCCGCCACAGGCGGTCGAGCGTGCCGGGTCCGCAGTCGAGCAGCACGGTCGCCGGGCCGCTCGAGACCACGTAGGACGAACACGCCCCCTCCAGCGGCGCCGCACCGGCGAACCCGAGCACCTCGAACTCCATGGTCATACGCATGACCTACCATGATCGGCATGGCCACGCGCCACCACGCCCCGCCCGCAGCGGGCCCGTATCTCCAGACCGTCTCGGGCCGCTGGGTGAACCCGTTCGACCCGGATCCGGCGCAGCTGGACGCCGGCGACATCGCCCGCGCGTTGGCCAACCAGTGCCGGTTCGGCGGCCACACCCGGATCTTCTACTCCGTCGCGCAGCACAGCGTGATCGTCTCGCGGCTCGTCGAGGAGCGGGGCGGCGACGTCGAGGACGTCTTCGCCGCCCTGATGCACGACGCCACCGAGGCCTACCTCGGCGACATGCCGCACCCGCTCAAGCACCGCAGCCCGCTCGGCGCCGCCTTCAAGGAGGCCGAGGCCCACCTCGAGCAGGCGATCCGCGACCGTTTCGGCATCAAGCCGAGCGTGCCGGCGATCAAGGAGGTCGACCGCGCCCTCCTGGCCACCGAGCGCCGCGCGTTCAGCGCCGAGACCTGGCACTGGCCCGAGCTCGAGGGCGTCGAGCCGCTCGACCTCGAGCTCACCGCGTGGTCGCCCGAGCGGGCGGCCGACGAGTTCGCGCGGCGCTACGCCGAGCTGGACGCCAGGCGTTAGCCCAGCGCCTTCTCGAACCAGAGGTCCGCGAACGGCTCCTCGTTGAACGGCGGCACCTCGACCCAGCCGGTCGCGCGATAGAGGGCGAGCGCCTCGGTGAGGACGGCGCTCGTCTCGATGTGCGCGACGCGCGCGCCGCCCGCGAGGGCGCACGCCTCGAGCTCCTCCAGCAGCCGCCGGCCGAGCCCGAGCCCGCGCGCCGCCGGCGCGATCCACATGCGCTTGATCTCGGCCGGGTCGCCGCCGTGGTGCTTGACGGCGCCGCAGCCGATCGCCTCGCCGTGCAGGTAGGCGACGAAGAAATGGCCGGCGGGCGGCCGGACCTCGTGCGGCAGAGCAGTCTCGCCGACCGAGGGGTCGAAGCCGCGCTCCGAGCGCCGGTTGAGCTCGGCCACGTACTCGGCGAGGCAGTACCGGGCATCGGGGTGCTCGGGATCGACCGGCGTGATCTCCACGCCGGCCGCGGTCAGCAGGCGCTCGACATCGCGCATCGCGGCGACGAGCCGCTCGCGCTGGCGTTCGGTCAGCGGTGCGAGCAGCGAGCGCGCGCGGTCGTCCGCGCGCTCGTCGAGCACGGCGCGCTCGGCGCGGCCGGCCGGCGTCAGGCGCGCGACGCGGCTCCGCCGGTCGTCACCGCTCGCCTCCACCTCGACCAGCCCGTCGGCCTCGAGCGAGCGCAGCAGCCGGCTCAGGTAGCCGGAGTCGAGCCCCAGGCGCGACCGCAGCACGCGCAGCTCGCAGCCGTCGAGGCCGATCTCCCACAGCAGCCGGGCCTCGCCGAGCGGCCGTTCGAGGCCCAGGAAGTGGTCGCTGAGCGCCCCGACGCGCTCGATCACCGTGCGGTTGAAGCGGCGCACCTGCTCGACCATCGCCTCCGCCATTCTCTGACCTTAGTCAGCAAACCGGGCCAGGTCAAGTCGCTCCAGCCGCGCTGCGCGCGCTTCGAGGTACCGCCGCTCGGGGAGGCTCGTGGTGCGCCGTGCGGCCGTCCGGTAGCTCGAGCGCGCGGCCGTATGGTCCCCGGCGAGCTCGAGCAGATGCGCGCGAACCGCCTCGAGGCGGTGGTGCTTGGCCACCCGCTCGTCCGCGTCCAGGGTGGCGAGGAGGTCGAGGCCGGCCCGGGGACCGTCGACCATCGCGACGGCGACCGCGTGGTTGAGCGTGACCATCGGGTTCGGCGCGACGCGCTCGAGCAGGCGGTACAGCCCGACGATCTGCGGCCAGTCGGTGTCCTCGGCGCGCGCCGCCTCGGCGTGGACCGCGGCGATCGCCGCCTGGACCTGGTACGGGCCCACCGGCCCGCGCGCCAGCGCTTCGGTGATGAGGCCGATGCCTTCGCGGATCGAGTCGGCGTTCCACCGCCCGCGGTCCTGCTCCGCGAGCGGGACCAGCTCACCGTCCGGCCGCGTGCGCGCGGCGCGCCGCGCGTCCGTGAGCAGCATCAGCGCGAGCAGACCCGCGACCTCGTCGTCGCCGGGCGCTCGCTCGTGGACCGCGCGGGCCAGGCGGATCGCCTCCCCGGTCAGCTCCGCGCGCTGAAGATCGGGACCCGAGCTTGCCGTGTAGCCCTCGTTGAAGATCAGGTACAGGACGTGCAGGACCGCGCGCAGCCGCTCCGTCCGCTCGGGGTCCGCCGGCATCTCGAACCTGGCGCCGGCGGTCTTGATCTGCTGCTTGGCGCGGCTGATGCGCTGGGCCATCGTCGCTTCCGGCACCAGGAAGGCGCGCGCGATCTCCGCCGTGGTCAACCCGCCGACGGCGCGCAGGGTGAGCGCGATCTGCGACGCCGCCGTCAGCGCCGGGTGACAGCACAGGAGGAGCAGCGTCAGCGTGTCGTCCTCCTCCGGAGCGACGTCCTCGCCGGGCGGCGGCGCGACCGTTTCGTGAGCCGGCGCCAGCGCCGCCACGGTGTCCTCGCGGCGCTGCCGGGCCGCATCGCTGCGCACCTGGTCGGCCAGGCGGCGTGACGCGACCGTGATCAGCCACCCTCGCGGGCTCTCCGGCACACCCTCCTCCTGCCACTGGGCCGCGGCCGCGATCAGCGCCTCCTGCACCGCGTCCTCGCTCGCGTCGAAGTTGCGAGAGCGGCGCACGAGCACGCCGAGGACCTGCGGCGCGAGGCCGCGCAGCAGGTCCTCGACGCGCACCTGGGTGCTCACATCTCCATCCCGACCTCGTCCATGATCGGCCGCACCTCGACCGCCCAGAAGCGGGCGGCGGGGTCGGTGGCGGCGATCTGGGTGGCCCGCTCGATGTCCTCGCAGTCCACCACGTAGTAGCCGGCGAGCTGCTCCTTGGCCTCCGCGAACGGCCCATCGGTCGTGGCGGGGACGCCTTCGCGGACACGAACGGTCTTGCTGTTCTCGGCGTCGGCGAGCGCTGCGCCGCTGACCAGCTCGCCGGACGCGGCGAGCTCGTCGGTGTGCCGGCGGCCCTCGGTCATCATCGCGTCGCGGTCCTCCTCGGACAGCGCTTCGAACGCTCCCGGCGCCGTGTGGATCATCAGCAGGTACTTCATGTCGTCCCTTCCGTCGTGGCCTGTCGTGGATGGATCGGAGCCGGCAGCCGCTCCTCGACACACAGCGTGTCGAAGTCGCGCCTTCGGCTCCGATCCATCCATGACAGACCGACAACGGCAAAGGACACGCTCGACATGGAAACCACCGGCAATCGCTGGATCGCCCTTTACGTGCTGTGCGCAGGGGTGCTGATGATCGTGCTCGACGTCACGATTGTGAACGTCGCGCTGCCGTCGATCCAGGAGGACCTCGGCTTCTCGCAGAGCAGTCTCGCCTGGGTCGTCAACGCGTACCTGATCGCGTTCGGCGGTCTGCTGCTGCTCGCCGGACGGGTCGGCGACCTGGTCGGGCAGCGGCGCGTCTTCCTGTCCGGCGTGGCCCTCTTCACGTTCGCCTCGCTGCTGTGCGCGCTCGCTCAGAGCGCGGGGATGCTGATCGCGGCTCGCTTCGTCCAGGGCGTCGGCGGCGCGCTCACCTCGGCCGTCGTCCTCGGCATCATCGTGACGATGTTCCCGGAGCCGCGGGAGCAGGCCAAGGCCATCGGCGTCTACAGCTTCGTCGCGTCGGCCGGAGGCTCGATCGGCCTGCTCGCCGGCGGCGCGTTGACCGAGGCGATCAACTGGCACTGGATCTTCTTCGTCAACGTGCCGGTCGGCGTGGTGACCGCGCTGCTCGCGATCAGGCTCGTCGAGAATCGGCCGGGCATCGGCGTCGGGGCGGGCGCGGACCTACGAGGCGCCGCCATGCTCACCGCCGGACTGATGCTCGGGGTCTACACGATCCTCGAGGTCGACGAGCAGGGCTGGGGATCGGTGCAGACGCTCGCCCTGGGCGGCGTGTCGATCGCGCTGCTGGCCGCGTTCGTCGCGCGCCAGGCGCGCATCGCCAACCCGCTGATGCCGCTGCGCCTGTTCCGCTCACGCAACGTGGCGGGCGCGAACGCGGTGATGGCGCTGTGGACGGTCGGCATGTTCGGGATGTTCTTCCTCGGCGCGCTGTACATGCAGCAGATCCTCGGCTACGACCCGCTCGAGGTCGGCTTGGCGTTCCTGCCGGTCACCGCGGTCATGGGCGTGCTGTCGCTGCGCTACGCGGAGCCGCTCATCACGCGCTTCGGCCCGCGCGCGGTGCTGATCCCCGGCCTCGTCTGCATCGCCGCCGGGCTCCTGCTCTTCACGCAGGCGGGCACCGACGCCGACTACGCGCTCGACATCCTGCCGGTGATGGCCTTGCTCGGCCTCGGCGCCGGGCTCGCGGCGCCCTCGCTCATGACCCTGGCCATGTCCGGCGCCACCCCCAGCGACGCCGGCCTCGCCTCGGGCCTCGTCAACACGACGGTCCAAGTCGGTGGAGCGATCGGCCTCGCCGTCCTGGCAACGCTCGCGAGCGAGCGCACCGACGGCCTGCAGGCGGCGGGAGAGCCGGCGGCGTCCGCGCTCAACGCCGGCTTCCACGTCGCATACCTCGTCGGCGCCGCGCTCGTGCTGGTCGCGATCGTCATCGCGGTGACGCTGCCGCGCCGCGCCGCGGGCGAGCCCGACGCCGCGCTGGAGGAACCGGTCTACGCCGACGCGGCCTGAGACTCGAGGCTCCGAGTCGAACGTGGGGCCGTACCACGGCACGTCGAGGCGCTCACAGGCTCGGGCGGCTCATCGGGCTCTCAGCTGCCCTCCCTACGGTCGTGCGGCGAACGATCGAGGAGAGGTCTCAGATGCGCGGGCAGCGATGGATGGCAGGCGTCGGCGTCGCGGCGGTGGCGTGCTCGATGGCAGCCTCGGAGGCCGCAGGCTCCGCCCCCTGCGGCCCGAGCGTGACGACGCCGGTCCCACAGCCCACGGCCGCGCAGCTCGCGGCCGCCGGGCTGTCCCGGCTCCCGTTCGCGCCCGACGACCGGCGGGCCGACCTCGTGGCGCCGCCCTTCACCAACCCCACCGGCGTCACGAACCCGCTGTTCCCGATCGCCGACCTCCGCTCGGCGATCCTCAACGGACGCGCCGATGGGCTGCCGCTGAAGATCGAGACCACCCTGCTGCCCGACACGCGCGTGATCGAGTGGAGCCCGGGCCAGTGCGTCCGGACGCTCGTCTCGCAGTTCGTCGCCTACGAAGGCGGCCGCATCAAGGAGGTCGCGCTCGACTTCTACGCTCAGGCCGACGACGGCTCGGTGTGGTACTTCGGCGAGGACGTCTTCAACTACGCGCGCGGCGTCGTCGCCGACACCGCAGGAAGCTGGCTCGCCGGCAAGGAAGGGCCGGCGGCGATGATCATGCCCGGTCAGCCGAAGGTGGGTGACGTCAACCGGCCCGAGAACATTCCCGGCCTCGTGTTCGAGGAGGTCACGATCAGGGCGACCGGGCGGACGGTCGACGGACCGCGCGGCCGCGTGCAGGGGGCGATCATCGGCAGCGAGCTGCACGACGACGGCGTCCGCGAGGACAAGTACTTCGCGCCCGGCTACGGCGAGTTCCGCTCCGCCACGAGCGGCGGTGACCTCGAGGCGATGGCCGTCGCCGTGCCGACCGACGCGGCGGCCGGTCCCGAGCCGGCCGAGCTGCGGCGCATGCTCGACCGCGCGACCGGCGCCTTCGAGGCGGCGGGTGCTCGCCGCTGGCGCGCCGCCTCACGCGCCGTCGCGCTCCTGTCGGCGGCGTGGCGCGCGCATCGCCGCGGCGGCGTGCCCCCGCGGCTCGCGCCTCCGCTGGCTCGCGCGCTCGCGGCGCTCGAACGCGCGGTCGCTCGCCGGCGTCCCGTCAGGGCCCGCAACGCGGCCCTCGACGTCGCGCAGGCGACGCTCGACCTGCGGCTGCGCCACCGGCCTCCGGCCGAGATCGACCGCGCCCGCTTCGAGCTCTGGACGCAGCAGGCGGTGGTCGACGCGGCCGCCGGCAACCGTCCCGGCCTCAGCGGGGACGTCGCCACGCTCACCTGGATCCGCGACCGGATCGCGGGCAGCCTCGACAGCCTCGACCGCGTCCGCGTCGACCACCGGCTCGGCGAGCTGGAGGCCGCTGTGGCCGACGGCGACGTCCGCGCCGCCGCCCGGGCGGCCGCCGCGTTGCCGGAGGCTGTGCCGGGCGAGGTGTGAACCTCGACACCCAGGGCGCCTATCGCGCGCACGCGCTGCCGGTGGACGATCGTCCTGTCCCGTTCACGCCGCTTCAGGAGAGCCGCAATGGACAGCTCGGTTCACGCAATGATCATCGCCCAGCACAGCCACGATCGGATGGCCGAGGCCACGTCGGCTCGCCGTGCACGCGAGGCCAAGCTCACGCAGGAGCGCGCGCCGAAGCTGCGGCACGTGCGACGGTGGCTCCGCGCGAGCCCGAAGCCGGCGTCGCACGGCACGATCACCGCGGCGCCGCCGGCCTGAGTCAGGCGGCTGATCAGGCGGCACCGCGTCCCTCCGCGGTGAAGCTGCTCCACAGGGTCGAGGCGACGGCTCCCGGGTCGGGGTCCTCGTGGACCTCGACGCGCTCGACCCACTTGACCCACTGAAAGCCGCGGCGGCCCGGGGCGACGAGCCGGCACGGCGCGCCGTGGCCGTGGGCGAGCGGCTCGTCGCCGACGTGCGTGGCGAGCAGCAGCGAGCGCGCGTCGCCGAGGCTGAAGCTCCAGCGGTAGCCGGTGCGCGAGATCACGCGCACGTGTCGCGCTCCCGGCTCGACGCCGGCCTCGTCGAGCAGCCGCCCGAGCGAGACGCCGCGCCAGTGCTGGGTCGAGAAGAAGCCGCCGGTGCAGTCGAGCGTGGCCGTCAGCACGTCGCCGCGATCGAGCTCGGCGGCGGCGACGGCCAGCGGCCGCCGCACCCGGCCGGCGACGGCCAGCCGGTAGCCGCCGTCCGACAGCGGTCGCGGCTGGTCGGCGACCCACGAGGTGGTCGGGAACTCGTTGCCGGTGAACGAGCCGGCGTCGTAGGAGCCGGTGAAGCGCCGCCGGGCGCCGGGCAGCCCGAACGCTCGCTGCAGCGGGCGCTGGAGCTGCCACGCGGCCAGCGCGGCGACCCCGACCGCGGCGGCCGTGACGAACTGGCGCCGGTCGCTGAGATCGCGCCGGCGCGGGCGGATGGCGCGCAGGCGCGCGTGAGCGAGCACTCCGACCGCCAGGACCGCGCCCAGCACGCCGTGCCAGAACAGGACGGTGTAGCCCCCCACCCCCACCCGGCCGGCGGTCGACCACACGATGCCGCTGACCAGCACGGCCAGCACGAGGCCGAGCGCCAGCAGACCCTGCGCCGTGCGCTGGTCGCGGCGCATCCGCGCGCCGACGCGCGGCAGCACGCGGCGCAGCTTGAACACCAGCAGCAGCGTCAGCGCGAGGCCCGCGACCGCGTGCACGCCGAACACCCAGGCGCCGCCCGAGGACCCGGCGAACCAGGTCGCCAGGCCGCTCACCAGACCCAGCGTCACCAGCAGCGCCAGGCCCCAATCGGTACCTCGCGGCGTCACGGCTCCGCCGATCATACGGTGCCGCCGCGGCCGGCTCCGGGACTCGGCAGCGGTTCAAACAGGACTGCCGAGGCGTCCCGCGGCTGCCGCTAATCGTCGAGGATCGTGAGGTCGAGCCCGCGCAGCCGCTCCGGGTCGGCGAGGAAGTCCAGCTCGACGATCTTGCCGCCCCGGACCGTCATGCCGCCGACCGAGAACACCTTCTCCGTCGCGCGTCGTGACGGCTCCGATGGCGCCGTTGATGAGGGCCGGCTGGCGTGCGCAGGTCGAGCCGCGAATAGCCGAGCGCCTGGCCGGCGACCGCCTCGGCCCCGCGCAGCTCCCGCGAGCCGCCGCGCGGCCCAGGTCGGCCCGTAGCACGACGTCCGGATCGAGCAGCGGCCACCAGTGCGTCGAAGTCGCCCTCGCGCGCGGCCGCGAGAAAGGCCTCGACGACCCGGCGCTGGGTCTTGAGGTCGGCGTCGGGGACCTGGCTCTCGCCCTGCACGCGCCGGCGCGCGCGGCTGGCCAGCTGGCGCGCCGCCTCGGGGGAGCGGTCGACGATCGGGGCGATCTCGTCGAAGGGCACGGCGAACATGTCGTGCAGCACGAACGCGAGCCGCTCGGCCGGGCTCAGCCGCTCCAGCACGATGAGCAGCGCCAGCCCGACCGAGTCGGCCAGCAGCGCCTCGTGCTCGGGGTCGACCCCGTCCGCACGGTCGACGATCGGCTCCGGCACGCGCACCCCGAGCGGCTCCTCGCGCCGCGTGTTGCGCGAGCGCAGCATGTTCAGCGAGATCCGCGCGACGACGGTCGTCAGCCACGCGCGCAGGTTCTCGACCTCGCTCGCGTCGGCGCGGTTCAGCCGCAGCCACGCCTCCTGGACGGCGTCGTCGGCCTCGCTCAGCGAGCCCAGCATCCGGTACGCCACCGCGCGCAGACCGCTCCGGTGCTCCTCGAACCGCTCCGCCAGCCAATCGCGCTCGTCCATCGGTCACGTTCCTCCGTCGCATCGGGTCATACAGGATAGACCCGCGAAATCGCGCGGATGTGACCGAGAAGGAGACCACGAAATGCGAGTTTTCGTCGCCGGCGCGAGCGGTGCCATCGGCAGCCGGCTCGTCCCTCAGCTGATCGATCGAGGCCACGAGGTGATCGGCACCCACCGGTCGCCCGGGACCGCCGAGCGCGTTCGGGCGCTCGGCGCGGAGCCGGTGCGCGCTCGACCTGCTCGACGCCGGCGCGGTGCGCAGGGCCGTGCTGGAGGCCGAGCCCGACGCGATCGTCCACCAGGCGACGGCGCTGGCGGACATGAAGTTCACGCGGAACTTCGACCGCGTCTTCGCGCAGACGAACCGCCTGCGGACCGACGGCACCGACGCGCTGCTGGCCGCCGCGCGCGAGGCCGGCGTGCGCCGGTTCGTCGCCCAGAGCTTCGCCAGCGCGCGGCACGAGCGCGTGGGCGGGATGGTCAAGACCGAGGACGATCCGCTCGACCCCACCCCACTCCCCTCGACGCGCGAGTCCCACGCCGCGATGCGCTACCTGGACGAGACGGTCGTCGACGCCGGCGGGACCGTCCTTCGCTACGGCGGCTTCTACGGCGCCGACAACGACGGGCTGGTCGAACCGGTCCGCAAGCGGCAGTTCCCGATCGTCGGCGAGCGGCGGCGGCGTCTCCTCGTTGATCCACCTCGACGACGCCGCCGCGGCCACCGTGCTCGCGCTCGAGCAGGACCGCCGCGGCATCTACAACGTCGTCGACGACGAGCCCGCCCCGGTGCGCGAGTGGCTGCCGGTGCTCGCCAACGTGCTCGGCGCCAAGCCGCCCCGGCATTTCCCGCGCTGGCTGGCGCGGCTGTTCGCGGGCGACGCCGCGGTGATGCTGGGCACCGAGTCGCGCGGCGCCTCGAACGCCAAGGCCAAGCGCGAGCTCGGGTGGACGCTGCGCCACGCCAGCTGGCGCGAAGGCTTCGTGGCGGCCTACGCGTCGACCACCGCGACGGCGGGACGCAGGTTCACGAGTCACTCGCCGGCCTGACGCTTCGGTAGTCCGAACCCCCTCGGTGTGGGCAACCACCATGGGCGCCGCGGGCGGCGGGTCCTACTTTGGGCTGGCAACCGACCTCCCCACTCGATGCGCACGAGCGCCGCCCCCGACAGCCTTGTCGCTCCCCCTTCGCAGGCATGTTCGGCAGTGCGGACGCGGCCGGCCGGCCCCACCACCGGCCGCGACGTTCTCCTGGTCATCAACGCGAACGCGAGAGACAACGGCGATGCCGCCGAGGTCATGGCCCGCGCCACGCAGGCGCTGCGCGACGCCGGCGCGCGCGTCCGACGCGCGGCTGACCGCGGACGAGGCCGAGCTGGCCGCGGTCGTGCGCGGAGCCGCGGACCGCCGGATCGTCCTCGCCGGCGGCGACGGCACCGTGCACGCGCTCGCCAACCTCGACCTGCCCGCGCTCCCGCCCACCGCGCTGCTGCCGGCGGGGCGCGCGAACAACATCGCCCGGGCGCTCGGCATCCCGGTCGACTGGCGCGCCGCCGCGCGGCTCGCGGTGCGCGGCCGGCCCGCGGCGATCGACGCGCTGCACGTCGTCACGCCCGAGCGGAGCGCTGTACGCGGTCGAGGGCGTCAGCGCCGGCTTCCACGCCGCCGCGCGGCACCGCTACGACGGCACGAACTCCGCCGACCTCGCGGCCGGCGTGCGCGCGCTCGCCGCCGAGCTGCGCGCGTTCCGCCCGCACCACGTCGCGCTGCGCGTCGACGGCGAGCCGCTGTTCGCCGGGCCCGCCGCCCAGCTCTTCCTCTCGAACCTCCCCTACTTCGGCTTCGGCTTCCACGTCGACCCGATGGCCGACCCGTCCGACGGCCGGCTCGAGGCGATCGTGCTCGAGGCGGCGACGCGCCGCGACGTCGTCCGGATGCTGGCGGCCGCGCGCGACGGCCGCCACCTCGAGCGCCCGGGCGTCGACCTGGAGCCGCGCGACGCGCGCGCAGCTGGAGCAGCCGCTCCCGCTCGTCGCCGACGCCCAGCCGCTCGGCGTCACGACCGCCAGCCGTCACGGTCGCCGCCCGGGCGCCTGCGGCTGGTCGCCCCGGGAGCGTGCGGCCATGAGCACCATGAGCCGTCGCCCTGCCGCCGCCCGGCGCCGCGGGCCGCCGCCGCCGCGCTGTGGGCGTTCGCGACCGTGGCGGTCGCGCTCGGCGCCGCGCGCGCCGTCACGACGACCTACGTGCCCGTGCTGCTCGAGCGGATCGCCGACCGGCCCGGGCCTGATCGGCGCCGTGATGCTGGTCAACGCCGCCGCCGGCTTCGTCGTCCCGCTGGCCACCGGCCTCTGGAGCGACCGCCGCGGCACGCGCGGGCCGTTCATCCTCGGCGGCGCGCGTCGTCGCCGCCGGCGGGCTCGTCGCGGTCGCGCTCGGCACCGCCAGCTCCTACCTCGTCCTCGCGCTCGCCGCCGCGACCGTCTACATCGGCCTCAACGCCGCCAGCACCGCGCACCGCGCGCTGGTCGCCGAGCGCTTCGCCGCCGACCGGCGCGCCGCCGCGACGGCGCCCAGGAGGGCGCGATGCTCGCCGGCGCGCTGGCCGGCACGCTCGCCGGCGGCGCGCTGATCGACGGCTCCGCGGCCGCGCTGTTCGCGCTCTGGGCGATCGCGCTGCCGCTGCTCGCGCTGCCGACGCTCGCCTGGCAGCGCGCGGCGGCGCCGTCCAGGCCGCCGCGCCGCGAGCGGCGCGAGGGCTCGCCGTGCGGCTGCTGGCCGAGGTGCTGCGCCGCGACGGCGCGCGCCACGTGCTGGTCGCGCAGGTGCTCTGGGTCGCGTCGTACGCCGCGCTCGCGCCGTTCATGGTGCTCTACGCCGAGGACGTGCTCGGGCTGCGCGGCGGCCGCCGCCGGCGCCTGCTGGCCGGCTTCGGCGCTGCTGACCGGCGCCGGCATGCTCGCCGGCGCGCGCATGCCCGCCGACCGCCTGCGCGCGACGCTCTGCCGGCGTCGCGCTGCTCGGCGGCGGCCTGCTCGCCGGCACGGCGGCGTCGAACCTCGCCAGGGCGCGGTCCCGTTCGCCGCCGCCGCGCTCGGCGCCGGGCTCGTGAGCGCCGTCGGCTTCCCCTACTTCACGCGCTTCGTGCCCGACGGCCAGGCGGGCCGCTACGCCGGCGCGTTCTTCTCGGCGCGCGCGATCGCGTCGACCGCCGCGCTCCCGACGGCCGGCCTGCTGATCGCCGCCACCGGCTCCTACCGCGCGCTGCTCGGCATGGGCGCGCTCGGGCTCGCCGCGCTCGTGCCGCTGGCGCGCGCCGAGCGGCGCCGCGAGCGAGCGCAGTGCGCCGCGGCGCGTCCCGCCGATCCGGCGGCTGGCCGCCGTGATGCCGGTCTACCGCTCCGACCGCGTCGGCAGCGTCGCGGCCGAGACGCTGCGCCACGTCGACGACCTCGTGCTCGTCGACGACGGCGCGCCGCCGCGGATCGCCGCGTGCTCGACGACGCCGCGCGCGACCCGCGCGTCCGCGTCGTGCGCCTGGGCGGCAACCACGGCAAGGGCACGGCGGTCGCCGCCGGCGTCGAGGCGGCGCTCGAGCGCGACCCCGACGCGGTCATCGTGCTCGACTCCGACGGCCAGCACCCGCCGGAGCTGATCCCGGCCTTCGTGCGCGGCGGCCGAGCACGCCGACGTCGTGATCGGCGACCGCCGCGCGCGCGGCGGCGATGCCGCGCGTCGCGCCGGGTCGCGAACGCGCGCGTCGAGCTTGGCGCTGAGCCTCGTCGTCCGCCGGCGCCTGCGCGACACGCAGAACGGCATGCGGCTGTTCCGCGCCGACGCGCTGCGCGACGTGCCGCCGCCGGCCGGCCGCTACGAGGCCGAGACGCGGCACCTCAAGGCGCTCATCCGCAGCGGCCACGAGGTCGCGTGGGTCGCCGATGCCGGCGATCTACGGCGGCGAGCCGAGCTCGTTCCGCGCCGTCGCCGACACGCTGCGCGTGGCGCGCGCGGTCCTCGCGCCGGCCGCAGCCGCGCCCGGCGTCGCCGCGCCCGGCTGCCGCGGCGATCGCGCGACGTCGTGCGCGAGTGGGCGCCGCGGATCGGCCTCGGCATGCTGCTCGCGTGGGCCGTCGCTGCCGCGCTGCCGCTGCTGGCGGCCGCTCGACGAGCGGCTGTTCCTCGCGATCAACGGCCTCGGCGACGGGCCGGAGTGGCTCTACCAGGCGCTCGACCCGCACAGCCGCAACTACCTGCTGCTGGCCGCGGCGGCCACGCTCGCCGTGCTCGCCGCGACGCGCCGCTTCCGGTACGCCGGCGGCGCGCTGCTCGCGATGGCGTTCGCCGGCGTGTTCGCCGACCTCGTGCTCGAGGTCATCCAGCTCGGCGTCGACCGGCCGCGGCCCGAGGAGGCGCTCGGCGCCGAGGTCGCAGCGCAGCCACGGCCGCCACTGGAGCCACATCCCCTCGTTCCCGTCCGGCCACCTGATCGTGACGACCGCGCTCGTCGTCGCCGCCGTCGCGATGGCGCCGGTCCTGCGCGTCCCGGCTGCTCGCCTACCTCGCGGCGATCGCGGTCACGCGCGATCACGTTCGGCGCGCACTTCCCGCTCGACGTCGTCGTCGGCACGATCGTCGGCTGGCAGGTCGGCCTCGTCCCGTCCTGCTCGCGGCGCGCGCTGCTGCCGCCGGCGCCGCGCCGGGCTGCTCGAGCCGGCGCGAGCGGTCGCGCCCGCGCCGGCGACGCCTGACGCGCGCGGACGACGCGCGAGCAGCGCGCCCGATCGCGAGCCCGAGCGCCGCGCCGGCGAGCACGTCGAGCCAGAAGTGAACGCCGAGGTAGACGCGCGAGAAGGCCGATCACGCGCGGCCACGCCGAGCACCAGCCAGCGCAGGCGCGGGGCCAGCACCGCGATCGCCGCGGCGACGGCGAAGGCGGTCATCGCGTGGCCGGACGGGAACGACGGCGACGCCGGCAGCGCGACGAGCGCGTCGAGGCCCACTCGCTCCGGCGGCCGGCTGCGGTCGACGAGGTCCTTGATCAGCGCGTTCAGCCCGGAGGCGAGCGAAGAAGCTCAGCGTCGCGGCGAGCGCGACCAGCGGGAACACGCGGCCGTTGCGCGAGGTCGGCGCACCAGCCCGGCGGCGACGAGGAGCGGCCCCTTGACCCACCAGGCGGACACCAGCGTGAGGATCGCGGTCGCCGGAGCCCAGCGCAGCGCGGACGTGGCGCGGATCGCGTCCTGGTCGAGGTCGACCAGCAGTTGCAGGGCGTAGTGCATCTCGCGACTGACCGCCGCAGTCCACCGGCGGTGCGGTCCACGATAGCGCCGGCTGGGGCCACTAGTCGCCGAGGTCGCCGCGGACGAGCCCGCCGCCGCGCTTGAGGCTCGCGCCCTCGAGGACGTGGGCGACCGTCTGGCAGGCGTCGATCGCGGCCTCGAGCGTCTCCAGGATGTCCTTCCAGCGGATCACCATCATCGGGTCGATGCCGGCGGCGAAGAGCGCGCTCACCGCCTCGCGCGCGAGCTCGTCGGCCTCCTTCTCGAGCCGGCGTATCTCGCTCAGCGCGGTCGAGATCTCCGTTCCCTCGCGGAACCCGTGCAGCGCCGCGACGACCTGCTCGGTGCACGCGTGCAGGATCTCGGCGAGCGCCTCGGCGGCCTCGAGCGGCGCCTCGACGCCGTAGCGGCCGAGCTCGTCGGCCGCCTCCTCGGTCTGGTCGACGATGTCGTCGATCGCCACCGTGAGCGCGTGGACGTCGGTCACGTCCATCTGCGCACGGCGGGCCCCGCGCTGCGCGAGCCGGCGCAGGATCTCGTGGGCGATCCGGTCGCCCTCGTGCTCGCAGTCGCGGATCTGCGGCCCGAGCTCGGTCGGGTCGGGGAACACGGCGAGCAGCTCGCGCAGAAGCCCGCTCGTGGTGTGAGCGTTGCGACCGGCCTCGTCGAACAGGGCCAGCAAAACGGGATCTGGCCGCCGACGGGCCCGCACGCGCCCACCTTAACCGCGACGGCACGCCCGTTGCCACCCGCCCGGCGTGATTCGGTGGGTGGCTGGCCGAATCGCGTATGCTCCTGCCGCCATGACGACCGCGCGCCCGACGCTGCGGCTCGGGATCATCGATGCCGACAGCGGGTTCCTGCGGGTGCTCGCCAACCGGATCGAGAAGGCCGGCTGGCAGCACCGGGTCTTCGCGTCGCCGGTGCCGCCGGACGCCCTGGTCGCCATGCGGCTCGATGCGCTCGTGGTCGACATGCAGGTGCTCGGCCCGCAGGCGTGGCCGTATCTCGACACGGTCTGCGCGCGGCTGCCGCTGATGGCGGTGCTCGTGTGCACCGGCCCGTCCTCCGTGTCCCAGCGCGTGCGGGCGCTGCGGCTCGGCGCCGACGACTGGATCGGCAAGCCCTGCCATGCCGACGAGCTGCTGGCCCGGGTCGAGGCCGTCGTGCGGCGCCGCAGGCGAGCGGAGGCGCCCGAGACCAGCGAACCGGTGATAGCCGGAGGGCTCGAGATCCGCGCCGACAAGTTCCAGGTCCTGGCCGGGGACGTGGCGGTCGATCTCACGCGCCGCGAGTTCGAGCTGATCGGCGTGCTCGTCGAAGCCGAGGGCCAGGTCCTCAGGCGCGAGGAGATCTACGAGCGCGTGTGGGGCTACGCGATGGTCCACGGCGACCGCTCGGTCGACGTCTTCGTCCGCAAGCTGCGCCAGAAGCTCGAACGCGTCTCTCCGGGCTGGCGCTACATCCACACGCACTTCGGCATCGGCTACCGCTTTGCGGCCGAGCCGGACGCAGCGGCAGTCCGCCGAGGAGCCGGCCGAGGTTCGGGCTTCGCGCGTCCCGCTCGAGGACTCCGTGCCAGCCTAAGAGCCCCGTGGCCGGGCCGGACGTAGCATGCCCGCCATGGACACAACCATTCACTCGACCTTCAAGTGGTTGCCACTCGAACCGCGCACGGAGGTGCTTCGCAATGGCTGAAAAGCAAGCTGCGAAGAAGGCCACGCGCCGGCCCGCCAAGAGGGCCGCCGGCAAGGCGTTCACGGCCGAGGAACGAGCCGCAATGAAGGAACGTGCCAAAGAGGTGAAGGCGGGCGCGGCGGACGGGGAAAGCGACGTGCTCGCCAAGATCGCCGAGATGCCGGAAGCGGACCGCGCGATGGCCGAGCGGCTCCATGCCCTCATCAAGGACAGCGCGCCGGATCTCGCGCCGCGAACCTGGTACGGGATGCCCGCGTATGCCAAGGCCGGCAAGGTCGTGTGCTTCTTCCAGCCCGCGCAGAAGTTCAAGTCGAGGTACGCGACGCTCGGCTTCAGCGACGTGGCGAAGCTCGACAAAGGCGCCATGTGGCCGACCTCCTACGCGCTGACGGAGCTGACCGCCGACGACGAGGCCAAGATCGGCGCGCTCGTGAAGAAAGCCGTGCGCTAGGACGTCTTGACCACGAACACGGAGCAGCGGGCCTTGTGCGTGACCGTGTTCGGCACGCTCCCGAGCACGCGCCGCTGCATGCCGCGGTTGCCGATCACGAGCACGTCCGCGCCGTGGCGTTCGGCCAGCTCGACCAGCACGTCGGCGGGATCGCCCTCGCGCGACGCGGTGCGGCACGCGATGCCCCGCTGCTCGGCGCGGTGCTTGGCGTGGGCGAGCAGCTCCTCGACGCGCTCGGCCTCCTGCGGATTCCACTCGGCCTCGAGGGGCACCGGAGGCACCCACGCCGCCGCGATCGCGGCCGACACCAAGGTCGACGGCTGACTGCTGTAGGCGCTCAGGACGACCAGCTCGGCTTCATGCCGGGCGGCGAGGTCGATCGCGACCTCGACCGCGTTGTCGGCGGTCGCGCTGCCGTCGGTCCCGACGGCGATCACATCGATCATGCGCACGAGTATCTCCGCGCCGGCGGCCGGGGCAACCGCCGGTGTGCGGCCTGGGGGTGGCGGGTTAGGCTGGGGCATGGCCGAGTGGGCGCCCGTCCTGGTGGGACGCGCTGACGAGAGGACGGCGAGGACGCGTCCGGCGGGCACGCGGACCGCGGAATCAACGATTAGTGGTCCGTCCGTAACCAGCGGCCCGTAAGCGCGGCGGCGGCGCCGACAGGCAAGGACGCAGACCGCAGTCGAACGCCTGCTGGGATTCACGGTCGCCTCGAGCGGCCATCGTCGACCTGGCCGTTGCTCAACGTGAAGGCGAACGGCGCTCGCTCGTGTGCGACCGCGGGGTCGCGGGCGACCGATCCGGGATCGCCGGGCCCGGCCAGCTCCATCACGAACGCCCGCTCCGGCTCGAACAGCACCGACAGCGCCTCACCCGTCCAGCGGGTCAGCCACAGCTCTCCGGTCGCGGCGTCGGCGAGCCCGCCGGCGACCGCGCAGCGCAGCGCGCCGGCCTCCACGTCCTCGCGCGCGCCGTTCACCGTCAGGCGAACGTGGGCGAAGCCGCCGAGGCGCAGCCACAGCTCGCGCGGAAGCCGCTGGGACAGGATGAACGATGCCTCGCCGTGCGACTCGCGCCCCGACGCCCGTAGCCGCCGAGGTGTGCCGGACCGAGATAGGCGAGCGCCCCGTTCGTGGTCCTGCCGACGAGATGCAGCTCGGCCGGCGGGCGCCTCCGAAGCGGGCCGGGCAGGAACGCGTCGAAGCCGCGCCGGCGGGCCTTGTACCTGCGTGCCGCCCGCCACGCGACCGTCTCGGCGTCGATCAGCTCGACCTCGGGCGGCGAGCAGATCCAGAGGACCATCGCGTCGGTCACCAGCGCCTGGCGCCCGAGCTTCCACCGCGCGCGCGGCCCGACCCACCGCTCGAGCGCCGCGAGCGTCGTCTCCCCGTGAAGCACCGGCGGGTCCACCCCGACAACGTCCCAGGCGGCCCTCCGGTCAGTCCGGGTCGGCCGGGCCAGGTGCGTTCTCGAGCCGCTCCTTGAGCTTCTCCATGTTGGCCGGCATCTGCCTCTGCGCTTGGCGGCGGACCACGAGCGGCACGAGCAGTCTGCCGATCCCGTGGCCCTCGAAGTCCAGCTCGATGGTCACACGCGAGCGCGCGCTGTCTCCGACAGGCTCGACGGTTCCCTTCACCATCCCCCTGACCGGCCCATCGACACCGCGAACCGCCCAGCTGCTCGGAGGACTGATCGCGGTGATCTCCGATGTCATCGTCTGCTCCCGACGCCCCATTCGGCGGGTCTGGACGACCTTCGTACCCACGTGGGGCGGACCGCTCTCGTCGCTCCGCGAGCTCACGACGCTCTCCTGCCACTCCGCGAGCCGTGATGGGTCGGTGACGTATCGGAAGACCTCTTCGGGCGGCCGGGCGATCTCGGTGCTCGTCACGATTGGTGCCACGTGCTCCTCCTTCCGAGGGGAACATCATCGCGCACCTTGAGATACTTGCCTGGGTTGGCCGGCGCGGAGATGACAGCGCACGAGTTCCGCGCCCTCTTCGACGCCGTCTCGAACTGGGGCCGCTGGGACGACGGCGGGCAGCGGGGGGCGCTGAACCTCATCACCCCGGCCCGGGTCGAGGCCGCCGCCCGGTTGGTCCGCAGTGGAGTCACCGTCACGCTCAGCCGCTCACTGACGACCGTCGCGCGCATCGATGTGCCCGAGCCCGCTGATCACCACATGACGATGCTGACCGATGAGGACATCGGGTCAGGGTCCGTGCGTTTCGCAAAGGACTACGTCGGCCTCGACTATCACAACGAAGGGCACACGCACATCGACGCCTTCTGCCACGTCGCCTTCGAAGGGTCGTTCTTCGACGGCAACCCGGAGGCGTCGGTGACCGCGGACGGCGCCGACCGGGGAGCGATCGACATCCTCAAGGACGGCCTGGTCGGTCGGGGCGTGCTGCTCGACGTGCCGCGCGCACGCGGCGTCGCCTGGCTCGAACCGGGGGAACACGTGTTCCGTGAGGATCTCGAGGCGGCCGAGCGCCTACAGGGCGTGAGCGTGGTGGCCGGCGACATCGTGCTCGTCCGCACCGGCCACGCGCGGCGTCTGGCCGAGCTCGATCCGTGGGATACCCGCACGGCGAAGGCAGGCCTCCATCCCACCGCCGTCACCTTCCTGGCCGACCGCGAGGTCGCCGCGCTCGGGTCGGATGGCAACAACGACACCGCGCCCAGCACCACGGAGGGCGTCGCCTTCCCCATACACGTTCTGGCGCTCAATGCCATGGGCGTCCACCTCCTCGATTACCTCCAGTTCGAGGATCTCGTCGGACAGTGTGAGAGGGCCGAACGCTGGGAGTTCCTGTTCCTGGCCGCTCCCCTGCGTATCGAGCGCGGGACGCGATCGCCGCTCAACCCGATTGCGATCTTCTGAACCGACTGCTGCACACCGGCACCGGACGTCCCCACCTGCGCAATCGAAGTGCGTCCCGCAGCGGCCAACCGGGCCGAAGCCGCCGAGGGCGAACCCACCGGGGTGATGTAATGGAGTAATGCTTAGACGCGCGCTTGCGATCCTGGTACTGGTACTCGTGGCCCTCGTGGCGATCAGGCTCGCGGTCGGGGTCGTGGTCGGCCTCGTCTCGGCGGTCATGTGGATCGTCGTCATCGCGGCGCTGGTGGCCGGCGGCCTGTGGGCGCGGTCGACGCTGAAGTCGGCCAAGAACCGCCGTCGCGTGAAGCCGCAGTCATCGCCGGAGCTGCCAAGCGCGCCGCGCGAGGACCCGGTGGCGGTCGAGATGCGCCGCATCACCGAGCAGCTGCGCGAGCAGGGCCGCGGCTGACGACCGCGCGAGCCCCGTGGACCGCCGGCGAGTCTCGACCTTCCTGAGCGCGCGGCTGTTCAATCCGCTCGTCAAGGCCGCCACGGACGCCGGGCTGGCGGTGCCCGGGGTCGCGATCCTGGAGACGACGGGACGCAGGACCGGCCGGCCGCGACGGACGCCCGTCGTCCCGTCGATCGACGGCGACACCTGCTGGATCGTCGCCGAGCACGGCCGCAAGGCCGCCTACGTTCGCAACATCGAGGCCGACCCGCGCGTGCGGATCAGGCTCGGGCGCCGCTGGCGCACGGGCGCCGCCCACGTGATGCCGGACGACGACCCGCGGGCACGCCAGCGTGGGATGCCCGCGGTGAACGCGGCCGCCGTCCGCCTCATGGGCACCGACCTGCTCACCGTGCGGATCGACCTCGACCCCTAGGAAAGCGGCAGCTCGACCCGGACCACCGTGCCGCCGCCCGCGGCGGCGGCGAGCTCGAAGCTGCCGCTGAGCTCGGTCGCGCGCTCGCGCATCGAGGTGAGCCCGACGCCCGCGGGCCAGTCGTCGGCCAGGCCCCGGCCGTCGTCGGCGACCTCGAGCCGCAGGGTCTCGCCGACGGTGATCGACACGACGGCGCTGCGTGCGTGCGCGTGACGCGCGACGTTGGTGAGCGCCTCCTGGGCGATCCGGAATGCGGCCGCCTCGGCCGCGGCGGGCAGCGGCGGCGGCGGATCCGGCCCTCTGATCTCGCAGCGGAGCTCGTCGCCGCTGAGCGCGGCGGCGTGCTGGCGCAGCGCGCCGGTGAGCCCGAGCTGGTCGAGTGCCGGCGGACGCAGCCCGTACACGAGCCGCCGGACGTCGGCGACGGTGCCCTCGAGGCTGGCCGCGGCCCGGTCGAGCAGCGCGTCGGCGGCCTGCGGGTCGGTGGCCAGCATGCGCCGCGCGGCGTCGATCGTGAGGACCGCGCCGGCGAGCGTCGGGCCGAGCCCGTCGTGCAGGTCGCCGCGCAGCCGCCGGCGCTCCTCCTCGCGGGCGGTGACGAGCCGTTCGCGCGAGCGCTGGACCTCGATCGAGAGGGCGACGGCGCTGGCGGCGGCGCTCGCGCGGCGCGCGAAGTCCTCGAGCAGCCGCCGGTCGGCGCCGGCCAGCGGCTCGTCGTGCGAGCGCGCTCCGATCAGCAGCGTGCCGACCCGTTCGCCGGCGTGGACGAGCGGGAGGCGCAGCGCGACGCCGGCGTCGGGCGCGCCGTGGACCGCCGCGGGCCCGCCCGGCGCGTCGGCCAGCTCGACCGCGACGTACGGCAGCCTCAGCTCCTCGCCGATCGTCTCGACCATGACGGGCAGCACGTCCGCCGGCGCCATCGCCTCGCCCAGGCGCCGGCCGAGCGTGGAGATCGCCGCGTACGGCTCGTCGCGCCGGCCGTGGAGCAGGCGGCTGACGCGCGCTGGACGCGGTCGCGCAGCGGCTGGAACGCGACCGCGACCACGCCGTGGCGATCACGCCGCGCCGACTGCACGTCCTGGCCGAGCGCGCCGACCCACCGGCCGCGACAGAGCCGCCGAGCACGAGCGGAGACGAAAAACAGCTTAATAAACTCCCCCCCAAGGGGAACCCGGACCCCCCCCCCCCCCCCCCCCCCCAAAAACCCAGACACAAAACCGGAACCCCCCCCCCCAAACCCCGGCCAGCTCCCACAAGCAGGCAAAGCCCCCCCCCCGGCCCCCCCACCACCACCCCCCCCCCCCCCCCCCCCCCCCCCCCCCCCACCCCGCCCCCCCGCCAAAAACGGAAAAAAAGAAACAACCACCCCAAGAACCCCCGCCCCCCCCCCCCTAAAAAGGGTTTCCTTTAACCCAGTCCCCCCGGGCCGACCCCCCCCCCACCCCACCACCCCCCCCCCCCCCCCCCCCCCCACCCGGCCGCCCAAAGGGGACCGTCGGAAACAAACAACCCCCCCGACACCCCCCCCCCCCCCCCCCCCCCCCCCCCCCCCCCCCTCCCCCCCCCACCCCCCCCCCCCCCCCCCCCCCACCCCCGACCCCCCCCCCCCCCCCCCCCCCCCCCCCCCCCCCCCCCCCCCCCCCCCCCCCTCCTCTCCCCCCTCCCCCCCCCCCCCCCCCCCCGTCGCCTCGATCCCGTTGCGGCCGGGCATGTTGAGGTCCATCAGCACGACGTCCGGGTGCAGGTCGAGCGCGCGTGAGATCGCCTCCTCGCCGCTGGTCGCCTCGCCGGCGAGCGTGACGTCGTCGACGGAGGCGAGCAGCGCGGCGAGCCCGGCGCGGAACGCTTCGGAGTCGTCGGCGACGAGGATGCGCAGCTGCTCTGCGGCCACGCGGACGACCGTACGCCCGCACGAAGGCCGCGGCAACCGCCGAGGCACGATTTCCCGGTGCAACCGGGACACGGGTCCCTGCCCGCCTGGGTCATGCGCCGCGGAGGCTGACCGGCGTCCACACCGACCACCGGAGGTCCTCATGCCGCTCCGCCACACCCGCACCGCCGCCGCGCTCGCGATCCTGATGGGACTGCTCGCGGCGATCCTCGTGCTCCGCTCCAGCGCCTCGGCGCAGGACCCGGGAACGCGCACGCTCACGTTCTCCGAGCTCGAGCGCGGCTCGACGTTCACCCACGTGCGCAACACCAAGGGCGCGCCGCAGATGTCGAACCTGCTCGGCGACATCATCGTGTTCGCCAACCCGATCGCCGACGCCTCGGGCAAGCGCATCGGCAAGATGTCGGTGAGCTGCACGACGACGACAGGGGCGCGCAACTTCCTCAAGTCCACCCTGACCTGCGTCGGCGTCGCCGCGCTGCGCGACGGCACCCTGACGCTGCAGGCCAACACCACGCCGAACGAGCGCACCACGACCGCGGCCGTCACCGGCGGGACCGGCGCCTACGCGAACGCGCGCGGCGTCTACACGAGCACCGAAGGCCAGTCCGGCTCGCAGGCCACGATCACGCTCGTCGACTGAGCCCGATGCGAACTGTTCCCCAAGCTCGAAGGAGCCCCACGATGACTTCCACCGTAAGCAGTACCGACCTGCCCGCCCGGCCCGTCCTCGCACTCGTCCTGGCGTTGCTGTCGATCCCGGGCTCGATGCTTGCCTGGGACGTGCTGCCGGGCGGTGGCTTCGTGTTCGGGCTCCCGCTCGCGGTCGCCGCCGTCGTGGTCGGCGTCCAGGCCCGCCGGCGCTCCGACACGGGGCGCGGAATCGCCCTCGCGGCAATCCTCATCGGCGCCGCGATGGTGGCGATGATGGTCGTCTGGACGCTCGCCGCGTCGGTTTAGCATGCGACTCGTCCGCGGCCTCCTGGCACGGTCACTGCAGGGCCTGGTCGAAGAACGCGACGACGCGGCGCTCGTAGGCCGCCGGCGTCTCGTGGATGGCGTCGGTGTGGTGGGCGTCGGGCAGGTTCCAGTGGTCGACCGGTCCGCGCGCTGCCTGGTCGTAGAGGACGTTGAAGTCGCGCTCGACCGCAGTGCCGGCCGAGATCGAGCAGGGTCGGCGACTGCACGCGGGCGATCAGGTCCTCCAGCGGCGGGCCCGGCGGATCTCCCGACAGCACGCGGATCGTGGTGAACATCAGCCAGGCCGGCGGCGTGCCTGGGTTGACGCCGCTGAGGCGCTGGCCGTCCTCGAACGATCCGGCGGCGGCGCCGTCGGCGACGAGGGCCTTCACGTCGTCGCGCTCCGCCGCGACCTCGATCAGCACGTCCGCGCCGGTCGAGAGGCCGAGTGCGCCGATCCGCTCCGGGTCGACGTCGTCGCTGCGCGCGAGGTAGGCGAGCGCGCCGGAGACGTCCTTGGCCCAGTCCCAGCCGTAGTTGTTCTCGCTCCCGTCGCTCTCGCCGCGGCCGCGGGCGTCGTAGAGCAGCACGCCGTAGCCGTGCGCGGCGAGCACCTCGCGTGCGCGACCGAGCCCTTGCGGTCGCTGCTGCCGCCGTGCACGACCAGGACCGCGGCGCCGTTCTCGGACGGCCGGTACCAGCCCTTGATGTCGAGCCCGTCGCTCGCCTCGAACTCGACATCGCGGTACGCGGCGCTCGGCGGCTCGCCGACCGGCTCGCGCCACTTGTGCGACGCGACGATGCCCGTGGCGATCGGGGCGAGCACGAAAGGACGCGCCGACCAGCGAACGCGGGCACGGCGACCGCGCGGCCGAGCCACGGCCGGGATCCGGCGCCGCGGTGGCGCCACGGGATCGCGACCGCCAGCCCGACGAGCACGACGCCGCCGGCGACGGCGAGCGCGCCGGTGACGTCGCTCCCGCCCGCGCCGTACTTCTCGATGTGGATGAGGTGCAGCGTGCCGTTGACGATCGCGAGCCCGCCGAACGAGAACGCGAGCGCGGCACGCAGGCCGGGGCGGAGCGACGGGAACGCGAGCAGGCCGGCGATCGACGCGGCGAGCGCGATCGCCCCGGCCAGCGCGTGCTGGCCGAGGCCGAGCCCGGCTCCGCGGTGCACGAACGCGTCGTCGAGCGCGTGCACGAGGACGAGCAGCGTCGCGAGGGCGAACACGAGCGGCTCGCCGGTGCGGTAGCGGCTCATCGGCCGAGCGCCTCGTCGAAGAAGCCGACGACGCGCCGCTCGTATTCCTCCGGCCGCGCCTCGAGCCCGCCCACATGAGTCGACTCGGGGATCTCCCACAGCGTGCTGTTGCCGCCCGCCGCGGCGTGGTAGCCGCGGTTGAGCTCCTCGCCGACGCCCTTCTCCGGCGCGGCGATCAACAGGAGCGGCTGGTCGATCCCGCCCGCCAGGTCCTTCAGGTTCTCCGGCGGCAGCCGGTTCGAGGACACGGCGATCGACGCGGTCTTGAACGCGGAGACCGGAGCGCCCAGCAGCTTCTCGATGCCCGGCAGGTCCTCGTCCATGTCCTCCGAGTACGTGCGCGCACCGGCGCCTTCGGAGACCACGGCCTTGAGCTGGTCGTTCCCGGCGGCGGTCTCGAGCATCATCTCGCCGCCGACGGAGAGGCCGATGCCGCCGATCCGGTCCGGATCGACGTCGGGCCGGCGCTGGAGGTACTCGATCGCGGCGTCGACGTCCTTTCCGCCGCCCCAGCCCCACGAGTTCGGCTCACCGTCGCTCTCGCCCTCGCCGCGGCGGTCGAACAGCAGCACGCCGTAGCCGTGGCGGGCGAGCATGCGCGCCTGCTTCTGCGGGCCGCTGCGGCCGGGGAACGAGATCACGGCAGCGCCGTTCTCGGACGGGATGTACCAGCCCTCGAGCTCGAGCCCGTCGTCGGTCGTGAACCTGCACGTCCTCGTGCGGGACGCCGAGGTGGTTCGGCGGCACGACGGCGCGGCCGGTGTGCGTCGTGACGTAGCCGAGGGCGACCGGCATCACGACCATCATGCCGACGAGCACGCCGGCGATCCCGAGCAGCGCACGGCGCGGATAGCGCCAGGCGAGGCTGCCCTCGGTCCGGCGCGTGCGCCAGAGCGTCACGGCGCCGAGCCCGATCAGCAGCAGCCCGGCCCCCAGCGTGAGCAGGCCGGTGTAGTCGTCACCCGACGGGCCGACCTCGCGCGTGTAGTGGAACGCCTCGATCCCGGTGGCGATGGCCAGCGGGGCGGCGAACAGGGCCAGCGCGCCGCGCCGGCCGCCGCTCAGGCGCGGGTACGCCCAGGCGGCGAGGCCGATCAGCGCCAGCGGGACGAGCCCGCTGATCAGGTGGTCGCCCGGCGACGTGCCAGGCTGCGGCTGCAGGTAGTTGTCGTCGACCACGTGCAGCGCGACGAGGGCGAGCGCGATCCAGAAGAGGACCGTCTCGCGGCTCCGGCCGGCGCCCCGCCGCGTGCGCGGCGGGGCGGGGGCGGTCATGGTGGCGGTCATCACTCGTAGTGCAGCGCGTCGAGGACGTTCAGCCGGGACGCCCGGCGCGCCGGCATGATCGCCGCGCCGATGCCGGCGAGGACGGCGACCAGCGTGAAGCCGATCAGCGTCGTCACGGGCAGCGACATCGGGACTCCGTAGTCCGACAGTGCGCCTGGGTCACGAGCCCGGACAGGAGCACGCCGAGCCCGAGGCCGAGCACGGCTCCGATCAGCGCGGTGATGACGCTCTCGTGCCGGATCATCCGCCGCGCCTGGCGGCGCGACATCCCGATCGCCCGCAGCATGCCCAGCTCACGCGTGCGCTCGAAGACCGAGAGCACGAGCGTGTTGACCATGCCGAACAGGCTCACGATCACCGAGAAGCCGAGCAGCACGTAGAGCATCGCGAGGAAGGTCGCCATGTCCTTCGTGGCGTCCTTCGCGTACGCGTCGCCGGTGTGCAGCACGGCGTCGCCGGAGTCCTTCACCGCGGCCTCGAGCCCCGCGTCGGCCGCGCTGTCCGCCTCGAGGAACGTGTAGGCGTTCTTCGGGGTCGGGAACGAGCGGTCGAACGTCGTCTGGGCGATGCTGATGCTCTTCAGCATCTGCCTGGCCTTCGGCGGGTCGTAGATCCCGCGCACGACGAGCGCGAGCTTCTCGCCCGACGGCGTCTGCAGCGCGAGCCGATCGCCGACCGCGAGGCCGTGGTCGTCGGCGTAGTCCTTCGTCACGAGCGCGCCGTCCTTGCCGAGCCCGGCCAGCGACCCGGCGGTCCACTCGAAGCGGTAGAAGCGGTCGATCGTCGCGGCGTCGATGCCGGTGACGTCGATCTCCTCGCCCTTCACGAGCGCCTTGTCCGCGCGGACGTGCGAGGCGGCCTTCACGCCGGCCACCTGCGCCAGCTCGTCGCCGTCCTCGGCGTCGAACGTCAGGCCGTCCTGACCGTCGACGACGTAGCTCGCGCGGACCTGGTCGGTCACGGCGTTCTCGGTCGCCTTGGCCATGCCGGCTCCGAGCACCGCCACGACCGTGACGAGCGTGATGCCGATCATCAGCGCGGCGGCGGTCGACGCCGTGCGGCCCGGGTTGCGCAGCGCGTTGGAGCCGGCCAGCTCGCCGGCGACGCCGCCCGCGCGGCGCGCGGGCCAGCCGACGAGCCGTCGCCAGCGGCTTGACCAGCCGCGGGGCGAGCAGCGCGATGCCGAGGAACAGCCCGATCACGCCGAGCCCGAGCAGCAGCCCGACAGCCGCTCCGCTGATCCCGCCGGCGAACACGCCGGCCGAGATCGCGGCCAGCGACGAGAGCGTCACGCCGAGACCCGCCTTCAGCGAGTGCGCCGCGAAGCGCGACGGCGGCAGCGTCGAGCCCTCGCGGACCGCGGCGATCGGCGGCACGCGCGTCGCCCGGCGCGCCGGGACGATCGTCGCGAGCAGCGTGATCCCGGTGCCCAGCAGCAGCGACACGATCACGGTGCGCAGCGCCGAACACCGCCGAGGCCTCCGGCAGGTCGACGCCCATGGCGCTGAACAGGACGAGCATGCCCTTGGCGATCCCGAAGCCCAGGAAGAGCCCGATCGTCGAGGCCACGAGGCCGATTACGAGGCCCTCGAGCCGCACCGATCGCAGCACCTGCTTGCGCGATGCCCCGAGGGTGCGCAGCGTCGCGAACTCGCGCGTGCGCTGGGCGACGGTGATCGACAGCGTGTTGAAGATCACGAACGCGCCGACGAACAGCGCGATCGCGCCGAAGCCGAGCAGGAAGTAGCGGACGTACGCCATCCCCTCGTCGATCTCGGCCGAGGCCTCGTCGGCCTGCTTCGCGCTGTCCTTGACCTCGAGCGTGTCCGGGAGCAGCGGCCGCACGGAACGGACGAGCTCGGCGGGAGATGTGCCGTCCTTCGCGGCGATCGAGATCTGGTCGTACGAACCCTCGCGGTCGAGCACCGCTTGGGCGGTCTCGACGTCCCAGGCGACGATGCTGCCGAACCCGAGCGAGTCGACCTCGCCGTAGGACACGGTGCCGGTAACGGTGTAGGAGTTGGTCTCGCCCGATGCGGACACGTCGATCGAGTCGCCCGCCGCGTACTGCTCCTTCTCGGCGGTGCCGGCGTCGATCACGACTTGCTTCGGGCCGGCCGGCCAGTCGCCGGTCTTGAGCTTGAGAGGGCTGAACTGCGGGTTGGCGGTGTCGACGCTGATGCCGACGCTCTCGTTGGCGACCGCCTTGCCGTCGCTGCCGATGATGTCGGCGGCGTTGCCCTCGGCCGGCGAGACGATGCCGCCCGCGGACTCGACCTCGGGCAGCGCCTGGACCTTCGTGAGCAGCGACTCGGGCATCGTCGTGGAGCCGCTCATCGACGACTCGACGATCTGCTTGCCGGCGATCACGGCGTCGGTGTCCTCGTACGTCGCGGCGAAGAGACCGTCGAAGGTCTTCTGCATCGTGTCGGTGAGGATGAACGTGCCGCTGACCATCGAGACGCCGATGACGACCGCGAATGCGGTCAGCAGCGCGCGGAGCTTGCGCCCCGCGAGGCCCTTGAGCGCGACGGCGATCATCGCTCGGTCACGCTCTCGAGCGTCTCGAGGATCTCGTGCGCCGTCGACGGGCCGAGGTCGCGGACGATGTCGCCGTCGGCGAGGAACAGCACGCGGTCGGCGATCGCCGCGGCGTGCGCGTCGTGCGTGACCATCACGGTCGTCTGGCCGAGCGTGTCGACCGAGTCGCGCAGCAGGGAGAGGATCTCGCCGCTGGTGGTCGAGTCGAGGTTGCCGGTCGGCTCGTCGGCGAACATCACGCTCGGCCGCGAGACGAGGGCGCGGGCGACCGCGACGCGCTGCTGCTGGCCGCCGGAGAGCTCCGACGGGCGATGCGTAAGGCGGTCGCCCAGGCCCACGGTGGCGACGAGCTCGGCGAGCCACTCCGGATCCGGCGTGCCGCCGGCGAGCTTGAGCGGCAGCGCGATGTTCTCGGCCGCCGTCAGCATCGGGAGCAGGTTGAAGAACTGGAAGATGAAGCCGATGTGGTCGCGGCGCAGCTTCGTCAGCTCGGCGTCGTCCAGGCTCGTGACGTCGACGCCGGCGACGTGGACCTCGCCCGACGTCGGCTGGTCGAGCCCGGCGAGGATGTGCATGAGCGTCGACTTGCCCGAGCCCGACGGGCCCATCACTGCCGTGAGGCGGCCTTGGTCGATGTCGACGGAGACGCCGCGCAGCGCATCGACGGCGGCGTCGCCCTCGCCGTAGCGGCGCACGAGGTCGCGGGCGGTGACGACAGCGGTCGTCTGGAGATCCGGCATGTGGAGGGACATGCGACGAGCTTCGCGGCGGTCGTGCGAGCCCGCCATCGCGCTCGCCTGTGCGTCGGGGGGCGGTGCTCCGGGGGTGCGCTGGTTCGGCTTTCAGCCGCGCAGGAGCTGCAGCACGGCGAGCACGCGCCGGTTCTCGTTGCCCGTGTCGGGCAGCCCGAGCTTGGCGAACACGCTCGTTATGTGCTTCTCGGTGCTGCGCCGGGCGATCCCGAGCCGCTCTGCGATCGCCGGGTTCGACAGCCCCTCGCCGACGAGCTGGAGCACCTCGCGCTCGCGCTCGGTGAGGGCCTGGAGCGGGCCGTCGCGATCCTTCGCCAGCAGTCGTGACACGACCTGGGGGTCGAGAGCCGTGCCGCCGGCCGCGACCCGACGGAGCGTGCTCACGAAGTCGTCCGGATCGGTCACGCGGTCCTTCAGCACGTAGCCGAGCCGCTCCGGGTGCTCGGCCAGCACGCGCGCGGCGACACCGGACTCGAGGTGCTGCGAGAGGATCATGATCGCCGTGTCAGGTCGCCGGGCACGGATCTCGTGCGCCGCCTGCAGCCCTTCGTCGGTGTGCGTGGGCGGCATGCGGATGTCGACGATCGCGACCTCCGGATCGTGCGCGTCGACCTCGCGCAGCAGCTCCTCCGCGGTCGCAGCCTGCCCGCTCACCTCGATCCCCGACTCGGCGAGCACCGCAGCGATCCCCTTGCGGACGAGCAGGTTGTCGTCGGCGATCACGACGCGCACGGCAGCTCCGCGGTGATCGTCGTGCCCGCCCCCGGCCGGCTGCTGACGTACAGCCTGCCGTCGAGCGCCTCGACTCGGTCGGCGAGCCCGCGCAGCCCGGAGCCACGGCTGTCGTCGGCGCCGCCGACACCGTCGTCGGCGATCTCGATCTTGGCGAGCGCGCCGGCGCGCCACAGGCGCACGCTGGCGTGCGACGCGCCCGAGTACTTGGCGACGTTGGCGAGCGCCTCGCTGGCGACGAAGTAGGCCGTGAGCTCCACGGGATCGGGCAGCCGCTCGCGCATCTCGCACGACACCGTGGTCGCGACCGTCGAGCGGTTCGCCAGCGCGCCGAGCGCCGCCTCGAGCCCGTGCTCGAGAACCGCCGGGTGCATCCCGCGGGCAAGCTCACGCAGCTCGGCCAGCGACGCGGCGAGCTCGTCGCTCGCGGTCGTGATGAGCTCGGCCGCGTCGGGGTCGTCGCCGACCCGGTTCTGCAGGATGCGCAGATGCAGAGCGATCGCGACGAGGCGCTGCTGCGCCCCGTCGTGCAGGTTGCGCTCGAGCCGCCGGCGCTCCGCGTCGCCGGCGGCGACGATCCGTTCGCGCGACGCCTTCAGCTCGTCGAGCCGCACGTCGGCCTCGGCCAGCAGCCGCTGATTCTCGAGCGCGACGGCCGTCGCCGTGCAGGCCGCTTCGAGCAGCTCGGGGTCATCGTCGAGCGAGGTGTCGTGGACGAGCGCGGCGACCTGCCGCCCGTTGCTCTCGACCCGCGCCACGGCGCGGCCGGCGCCCGCGGCGGCTGACCCTTCGAACGCCAGCTCCAGGCTCGGATCGCCGAGCGCGCGCCTGAGCGCGGCCTGCAGGTCCGCGGCGCTCGTCGTCCCGAGCCCGCGGAACAGGTCGGCAAGGCCGCCGCGCGCCAGCCGCGAGCGCAGCAGCCCGGCCAGGAACGCCAGCGGGACGCTCACCAGCGAGCATGCGGCGATCCAAAGCAGCGTCTGCGAGCGCGTCCCGGAGACCAGGTCGTTGACGAGCAGCGTTGCGAAGCACAGCAGCCCGAAGGCGCCGGCAAGGCTCGGCAGCAGCGCCCGGCGCCGCGGGCGGGTCGACCCCCACCACCTGGCGACGACCACGACCACCGTGACCAGGCAGCAGATCACCAGCAGCCCGCGCTGGCCCCTGTCGATCGCGTGAGCGAGGTCCGCGTCGGGGAAGGCGAGCAGCAGATGGCCCTCCTCGGGGTCGGTCATCATCCACGCGACCTGCCCGATCCCGAGCGGGATCAGGTACGAGGCCACGAGCAGCCGGTCGAAGCGCGACTGCAGCCGCCCGCTCGTCAGCAACGTGAGGATGACCGTGACGAACGGGAAGATCCAGTAGTCGACGAACATCACCCGCACCGTGCTCACGAACTCGTTGCCGAACTGACTGAGCACCGGCGACACGAAGAACAGGAAGCCGGTCGCGGTCATCAGCATCCCGCTGCGGCTGTCCGGACGCCGGTGCCACGCGATCAGGCCGCACGCTGCCCACGAGCCGCCGACGAGCGTGAAGACGACCTCGATCCCCTGGATCGGCGCCTCGCGGTCGAACAGCACGGGCCGCAGCGCGACCAGCTCGGAGACGACGGCCGCGACCCACAGCGCGATCAGCACCGCTCGTCGCGGCGGCGCGGTGCGCAGCCGGGCGAACACGCTCGCGCCGGTCGTCTGCGGCTGTGGCACGGCAACTTCCGATGCGGTCCAGCGGACCATCGCTGCTCCTCGCCCGAGCTCAACCGACCCTACCCGAGACCGCCGAGCCGGTCGAGTCGGGGAACTGACATGCGACCGTGAGCCGTCATTGATCCGTCTCCCCCGCGCCTCCGCATACAAGCCAACCATGACCATCCGCGTGAACACCAACCCGCAGCGGCGCATCGACGCTCTCGCCGGTCACGCGTACACGATCCCGGTCGTGCGCGAGCTGCCCAAGCCGCCCGCCGAGCCCGTCGGCGACCGCACGTGGTGAGCGGCGCGCCAAACCGGCCGGAGGCGCGCCCCGCGTGAGCCGCGCGCCGGGCATGATGTGCCCCGGTGGGCCGCATCTACGTCACCGGACACCGGAACCCGGACACCGACTCGATCGCCTCGGCGGTCGGCTACGCGGAGCTGAAGTCGCGGCTCGACACGCGTAACGAGTACGTGCCGGTGCGCCTGGGCGAGCTCAACGAGCAGACCCGCTGGGTGCTCGAGCGCAGCGGCGCCCCCGAGCCGGCGCTGCTGGAGCACGTGATGCTGCGCGTGCGCGACGTGATGCGGGAGCGGTTCCCGCTCGCCCGCGACGGCGAGCCGGTGCGCGAGGTCGGCCTGATCATGGCGCGCGAGGACCTCGACCTGGTGCCGGTCGTCGACGACGAGACGCGGCTCGCGGGCGTGATGACCGAGCGCGTGCTGGCCCGCCGCTACGTGCGCGAGTCACGCGAGGCGTCGCGGCTCGACGCACCGACCGCGGTCGGCGCGATCGCCGGCGTGCTCCAGGGCGAGCTGCTGGCCGGAGAGCCGGAGGCGGAGGTGAACGGCCGCGTCTGGGTCCTCGCCATGGCCACGGCGTCGCTCCCGCTCGGGTTCACCGCGGGCGACGTGGTCGTGGTCGGCGACCGGCCCGGCGCGCAGCGGATCGCGATCGAGGTCGGCGTCGCGCTGCTCGTCCTCAGCAACGGGACCGAGCCGGCCCCGGACATCCTCGAGCTCGCCCGCGAGCACGGCACGGCGGTGGTGACGTCGCCGCTCGACAGCTACGTGACGAGCCGCATGATCACGCTCTCCGCCCCCTCCCGCGCGCTGATGGACGACGAGCCGCTGGTCGTCCGGCCCGACGACCTGGTGAGCGACATCACCGAGACGGTCAAGGACGTCGACTACCGCGCGGCCGTCGTGGTGGACGCCGACGACCACCCGATCGGCCTCGTGACGCGATCCGATCTCGTCAACCCGCAGCCGCGGCGCGTGCTGCTCGTCGACCACGCCGAGCAGGCCCAGAGCGTCACCGGGGTCGAGGAGGCCGAGATCGTGGAGATCCTCGACCACCACCACATCGGCTCGATCGAGACGCGGGTGCCGGTGCGGGCGACGTTCGACCCGGTCGGATCGACCGCGACGCTCGTGATCGAGCGCTTCCGCCAGAACGGCATGGAGCCGAGCCGGCCGTCCGCGACGCTGCTGCTGGGCGCGGTCATGTCGGACACCGTGATCCTCAACTCGCCGACGACCACCGAGCGCGACCGCGCGGTGGTCGACTACCTGGAGCACGTGCTGGCGCTCGACGCGACCGAGTTCGGGCGCGAGATGTTCGAGCGCACCGCGGATCTCAGGCACGTCCCCGCCGCCGAGATCGTCAAGCGCGACGTCAAGGACTACGAGGCCGGCGGCGGCCAGACGCTCCACATCGCGCAGGTCGAGACGGTGGGCCAGTCGCTCCGCGACCGCCGCGACGAGCTTCTCGAGGCGCTCGCCCAGGTGCGCGAGCGGGACGGCCACGCGATCGCCGCGCTGATGGTCACCGACATCATGCGCAAGGCGACGACGCTCTACGCCGCGGGCGAACGCGCGCCGCTCGAGCGTGCCTTCGGGCGCGCGGCGGACGACGGCCCGATCGAGCTCCCGGGCGTCATGAGCCGCAAGAAGCAGGTCGCCCCGAAGCTCCTGGCGGCGCTGGCGGCCGGGCGCTGAGCGGCGCTTCGCGTTCAGCGCCTGGCCGCGGCGCGCACCTCGTCGCCGAACCGTGCGGCCGCCGGATGCGACGCGGTCCCGAGGGCGTAACGCAGCGTGCGCGGGCGCGGCTCGGGCCGCAGGCGGCGGATCGCCACGTCGGGCCGCGGCGCGACGAGCGCCAGCGCCGGGATCAGGCCGACGAGCCCGTGCGTCGCCACCAGCCCCTGCATCGCGCTGTAGTCGTGCGTCTGCAGCGGGCTGAACGCCGGCGTGAAGCCGGCGGCGCGGCACAGCTCGATGAGCGACGGCACCGAGGGGCAGCCGTCGCCGCCGACCCACTGCTCGCCGGCCAGCTCGGCGAGCCCGATCTCCGCCTGCGCCGCGAGCCGATGGCCGGCAGGCAGGCAGAGCAGCATCGGGTCCTCGCCGATCAGCTCTCCCGGCCCGCCCGGCTCGAACTCGTAGACGACCGCCGCGTCGACCTCGCCGGCCGCCAGCAGCTCGCGCGCCTGTAAAGGCTCGGCGTCGACCACCTGCACCGTCCACTCCGGGCTCTGAGCGGCGAAGCTGCGTGCCGCGAGCGCGACGATCGTGGCCGTCGCGGTCGGGAACGCCGCCACGCGCAGGCGGGTGTGGCCGTTGCCGGCGAGCGAGTCGAGCGCGTGGCGCGCCTTCGCCAGCTCGCGCAGCGCGACGTCCGCGTGGCGGACGAGCAGCAGGCCGGCATCCGTCAGCTCGGCTCCGCGCGGCCCGCGACTCACCAGTCGCAGGCCCGCCTCGCGCTCGAGCAGGGCGATCTGCTGGGACACGGCCGACGGCGAGTAGTCGAGTGCGAGCGCCGCGGCGCGGAACGAACCGCGGCCGGCGACCTCGGACAGCATCCGCAGGCGGGTCAGGTTCACGCCCTTCACATGACCCGAGGCGCCCGCGCGTGCCGGACCGGCGCACGGCAGGGGTCGCTACTGCCCGGGCGGTTCGTTGGGCACACGGATGCGCAGCCGCTGTCCCGCCGGGGGCGTTAAGCGATCCTCGCCACTGAGGTCAGGAGCTCCACCCACGGTTGCGGCGCGGGCTTGCCAGGGTCGCCGCGCCAACTTTCGGAAGGAGATCCAATGATGCGGGCGATCGCGGCGGTGCTGGTTCTCGGCCTGGTCGCAGCGGCGTGCGGCGAGGACGAGCCGAGCGGGCAGGGCGAAGGCGGCGACGAAGCGCGGACCCTCACCGTGTACTCCTCGCTGCCGCTCCAGGGCGCCCAACGGCCGCAGACCACCGACATGGTGAAGGGGATCGAGCTGGCGCTCGAGCAGGCCGGGGGCAAGGCCGGGGACTTCACGATCAAGTACGAATCGCTCGACGATTCGACCGCGCAGGCGGGCGCGTGGACGCCCGAGGCGACCACGTCCAACGCGCGCAAGGCGGCGCAGGACGAGGCCACCGCGGTCTACATCGGCGAGTTCAACTCCGGCGCCTCGGCGATCTCGATCCCGGTGCTCAACGAGGCGGGCGTGCCGCAGATCAGCCCCGCGAACACGGCCGTCGGCCTGACCTCGGACGAGCCGGGCGCGGCGCCGGGCGAGCCCGAGAAGTACTACCCGTCCGGGGAGCGCACGTACACCCGCATCGTCCCCAAGGACACGATCCAGGGCGCGGCGCTCGCGACCGTCATGAAGGAGGACGGCTGCACCAAGGTCCAGATGGCCAACGACAAGGAGGTCTACGGCGCCGGTCTGTCGAAGAACATCGAGAGCTCGGCCGAGGCCCAAGGGCTCGAGGTCATCTCCAACGAGGCGATCGACAAGAACGCGGCGAACTACCGCTCGCTCGCGGCCAGGGCCGCGGACGCCGGCGCGGACTGCTTCCTCTTCTCGGGCATCACGGCGAACAACGCGGTCCAGCTCTACAAGGACTTCGAGGCCGCGCTCCCGGACGCCAAGCTGTACGGGCCTGACGGCGTGGCCGAGGCCGGCTTCGTCGACCCGGCCGAGGGCGGCATCCCGGCCGACGTCGCCGCGAAGGTGACGACGACCGTGGCCACCCTCTCGCCCGACGAGTACCCGCCGGAGGGCCAGGAGTTCTTCGACGCGTTCCGCCAGAAGCACAACGAGCCGAACCCGAACCCGTACGCGATCTACGGCTACGAGGCGATGCGCCTGGCGCTGGACGCGATCGAGCGCTCGGAGACGGGCGAGAAGGCCGACATCCTCGGCGCGCTGCTCGACACGAAGGATCGCGAGAGCGTGCTCGGGGCCTACTCGATCGACGAGAACGGGGACACGACGCTGAGCGACTACGGCGTGTACAAGGTGGAGGGCGGCGAGCTGGTGTTCGACCGCACGATCCAGGCGGAGACGGGCTAGAGCGGAACGGTGAAGCGAAACGCGCTGCCGCCGTCGGCGGGCTCGACCCAAATGCGCCCACCGTGGGCCTCGACGATGCGCCGGCAAACGGCCAGGCCGATGCCGGCGCCGTCGATCTCCTCGTCGGCGCGGGAGAACATGTCGAAGATCCGGCTCGCCTTGTCGGGGTCGACACCGCGTCCGTTGTCGCGCACGGTGACGACCCACTCCTGGCTGTCGCGGATCGCCGAGACCTCGATCCGCGGGGCCGCGTCGCCGCGGAACTTGACCGCGTTGCCGACGAGGTTCTGGAACACGCGCCGAAGCTGCCGGGGATCGCCTTCGATCTCCGGCAGGTCGCCGATCTCGAGCGTCGCCCCGGCCCGCTCGAGGCTCGGGCGCAGGTCCTCGGCCACGTCCTCGGCCAGCCGGCCGAGCGCGACCGGCTCCGTGCTGAGCTCGCCCGCCCGCGCGTAGACGAGCACGCCGTCGATGAGGTCCCGCGCGCGCTCGGCGCTCGCGCGCAGCTGCCGCAGCACGTCCGGCGGGGGCGGCTGCTCGGCGCGCCGCTCGAGCAGCCGGACGAGCATCGTGATGCCCGCGATCGGCTCGTTCAGGTCGTGCGCCACCACGTCGGCGTAGCTGCGCAGCTCGGCCTCCATGCGCCGCTGCTCGGTGACGTCGGTGAGGAAGTTGACAAGCCCGTCGCCGAGCTTGGCGGTGCGCTGGACGAAGGTCCCGAGCATGTAGCCGTCGCCGAACGGGGTGTCGTACGTCACCTCCTTGACCCACGAACGGCCGGACTCGCACACCTCCACGTAGGCGTCGAAGGCGCGGCTGCCGCGCATCCGCGGCAGCGCCTCCAGCAACGTGTAGCGATCCCGCGTCGCGGCCGGCAGCCGGAAGGCCTCCAGCATCGTGGGGTTGCCGTAGCCGAACGCGAAGTCGACGATCTGCCCGCCCTCGTCGCGCAGCGCCCACAGCACCCCGACCGCCTCCGGGAAGCCGTCGAACAGGGCCCGGAAGTGGGCCGCGCCCTGCGCACCGAGCAGCTCGACGAGCTTCTGGTCATCTCCCCAAGGCTCCGGCTGGGCGGAGTCCCGCGCGGCCACCAGCGCAGAATAGAGGCGTCAAGCGGGCGCGAGCTCCTCCTCGCGCGGCGCCCCCGAGCGCAGCCGCAGCCCCACGAGCGGGAAGACCGCCGTCGAGAGGATGGCGGCGCCGACGAGCGCCGCCGCCGTCGAGGTGCGCATCCGCCCGACGTCGACGGCGATCGTCGTGATCGCGACCACGAGCGGCAGCTGGGTCGCCGAGAAGAACGCCAGCGCCACGCGGTCGCGCGCGCGAGCACGGCCCGGTAGAGCAGCAGCGCCGGCAGCCCGCGGACGAGCAGGAACAGCCCGAGGAAGAGCGGCACCTTCGCGACCGACGACGCGCTGGAGAACACCGCGTCGAGATCGAAGCGCATGCCGCTGACGACGAAGAAGAACGGGATGAGGAAGCCGTAGCCGACGGCCACCACCTTGGACTCGAACCGCGTGACCTCGCGTTGGCCGATCACCAGCCGCGTGATGATGCCGGCGGCGAAGCCGCCGAGCAGGACGTCGAGCCCGAGGTCGGCGGCCAGCGCGACGAGCGCGAACACGAGCGCCACGGTGACCCGCACGGGGAGCTGGTTGCTCGCTTCGAGCGAGCGCTCGAGGTGCCGGCCCCAGCCGGCGCTCGAGGCGCGGACGGCGAGCCGCGCCGCGAGCACGGCGACCGCGACGAAGGCCAGGAGCACGGCCGCGTTGTGCAGCGGGCTGTGCAGCGACAGCACGAGCGTCACGAGCAGGATCGGCCCGAACTCGCCGGTCGCGCCGGCGGCGAGCAGGAACGTCCCGAAGCGCGTGCGCAGCTCGCCCGCGTCGTCGAGGATCGGGATCAGCGTGCCGATCGCCGTGGTGGCCATGGCCGAGCCCGTGTACAGGAGCGAGAGGACCACGCCGGCCCACGCCAGCAGCCCGCCGACGCTGTAGGCGAGCACCAGCGTCATCAGCCAGCCGAGCAGCGCCGAGCCGCAGCGGCCGGCCGCGGATGCGCGCGACGTCGATCTCGTAGCCGGCGAAGAAGAACAGCATCCCGAGCCCGAGGTTGGCGAAGAAGTCGATGAACTCGTCGGGCTCGGCCCAGCCCAGCACCTGCGGGCCGACCACGATCCCGAGCAGGATCTCGAGGATCACCACCGGGATCGCGATCCGCGGGCCCAGCACCGTCACGGTCCACGCCGCCGCCAGCGCCACCAGGCTGATGACGAGGAACGAGGTCGAGTCGACCTCGATGCCGCTCACGGCGCCCCGTCGGCCAGCCTCGAGATCCACCTCCGCGCGCTGCGGACGGCTCCCGGCTCGGCCACCGGCACGGTCTCCCGCCGGTCGGCCGGCGCCGGCTGCAACGTCGCCATGGCCGCACAGCGTAAGGGATCAGCGGGATGCGATCAGATCGTGAACGCGGCCTCGAACGGCGGCCGCGGGCGCGTATCGTGGTCGTCATGGCGAACGGCGACCAGCGGACCCAATCCGAGCGGCCGATGCGGCGCCCACGGCGCTTCGGCCAGCCCGAGTCGACCGCCGCGCTCCGGCCCAGCCAGCGCCGCGCGGAGCGCAACCGCGCCGCCGCGAGGGAGCAGCAGTCGGCCGAGGACTGGCTGCGCCGTCTCGCCCGCCGCTAGGCGGTCGATCAGCCGACCTGCGGGCCGCTGAGCTGGCCGCGCAGCGTGGCGATCTCGGTCACGGCGAGGCCGACGTACGTGGCCAGCGAGGACTCGATGTCGTGCTCGAGGTCGTTCATATAGAGGGCGTTGTCCCCGAGGCCGGCCTCGACCGCGTCGAGGCGCTCGGCCTGGAGGCGCCGGAGCTTGGTGCGGGCGTCGAGGGCGGTCGTCATGGCAGGAAGAGTCACACCAACGAGCGGGGGCTCCAATGCGGGCAGGCCCGAGTCCTGCAGGCGGCAGGCCAGCCTGTGGGGGTTCGGCCAACCCCACGGGTTGACCCCTGGTGGCAGGCGATGCCAGAGTCCGCGGATGGCTGATACCGACACCCCAGCGCTCGAAGGCCCGGTCGAGACCGACTCCGCGGACGGCGTGTTCGAGGGCGGCGGCGTGAAGGGGATCGCGTTCGTCGGCGCGCTCGAGGCGGCCCACGAGCGCGGAATCGACAAGTGGGTGAACGTGGCGGGCACGTCCGCGGGCTCGATCATCGCCGCCCTGCTCGCGGTCGGCTACAAGCCGTCCGAGCTGCGGGAGATCCTCGAGCAGACCGACTACGCGCAGTTCGCCGACTACGGCTGGGGCGGCAAGGTGATCGGCGGCGCCCGCAACGTCCTGCGCGGCCGCGGGCTCTGCCCCGGCAACGCGTTCAACGAGTGGCTGGCCGAGCGCTTCAAGGAATCGCCAGTCGGGAAGGCGGATCCCACGTTCCACGACGTCGAGCGCACGCTGCCGCCGGAGCTGAACGCCGACGAGCGCGAGCGCGCGCGCTTCCGTCTGCGCGTGATCGCGTCCGACGTGACCGAGGGCCGCATGCTCGTCCTGCCGGACGACATCGAGGACTACACCGACAAGGACGGCCGGCCCTACATCAAGGATCAGCTGTCGATCGGGCGCGCCGTCCGGATGAGCATGAGCTTCCCGTACTTCTTCGAGCCCGTCGAGCTCTACCGCTACGAGCGCGTGCACTACATCGTCGACGGCGGCGTGCTCTCGAACTTCCCGATCTTCCTGTTCGACGGGGACAAGCCGCCGCTCAAGCGCTGGACGTTCGGCTTCCGGCTGTTCGGCGGCCGGCCGCCCGAGACGCCGAGCTACCGCCCCATCCCGCGGCCCCTGTGGCAGATCCCGCTCGGCAAGGCGATGTTCTTCTCGGCCACCGAAGCATGGGACCGCAAGTCGTCGAAGGCCAGCTCGGTGCGGACGATCAGCATCCCGACGGGCGCCGTGCCGACGCTCAAGTTCGAGCTCAGCCACGACGAGCGCGACAACCTGCGCATCAACGGCCACGCGGCCGCCGCGCAGTTCCTGGCCACCCAGAAGACCTACCTCAACCACCGCGGCGTGGAGGCCGCGGGCCCGGGCGCGGCGCTGCCGGACTGCAGCGGCCGGCTCTCCCGCCTCTTTACCCTGCAAGCAGTTGACGTTCGTCTACGACCAGCGCAACGTCAACCGGTCCGGCTCGACGGACACGATCTCGAGCTCGCGCGGCTCGCCGGCGCCGGGAGCCTCACCCGCGCGCGGCGCTCGCCGACGGACTCCCAGCGCCCCGGCTCGGCCTGCGGCTTGTCGGCCGGCCCGGGGCCGTAGACCACCAGCTCGCCGTCCGGCCGGAACTCGAGGCCGCGGCGCCCGCGCGCCGGCGGCAGGTCGTAGCCCTCGGGCCGGTAGACGCGCAGGTCGCCGGCGTCCTCCTCGCGCGAGTGCATCCAGCGCCGGAACAGAGAGCTCGTCCACGGCGCAAGCGTACGCGTGCGCGGTAGGGTCCGGCACCGCCGTGAGACGCACCTGCGCGACGAACGAGGTTCACCGCCAGCTCCTGTCCGTCGACCCCGACTACCGGATCGCGCGGTCGGAGCTCGAGGACTTCACCGACGCCGAGCAGGCGCTCGGCTTCGCCGCCGCGGCACCGCGCACGCGCACGATCCCGACCGTCGTGCACGTCGTCCACCGGACGCCGAGCGAGAACATCTCGACGGCCCAGGTCAACAGCCAGATCCGCATCCTCAACGCCGACTTCCGCAAGCGCAACGCCGACCGGTCGAAGGTGCCGGACGTCTTCCAGGCGCTGCACTCCGACTGCCGCATCCAGTTCAGGCTCGCGACCAAGGACATCTTCGGCAACACCAGCAACGGCATCACGCGCACGCGGACGACCGTGCCCTCGTTCTCCTTCGACGACGGCGTGAAGTCGAGCCTGACCGGCGGCGCCGACCCGTGGCCGGCACGGCGCTATCTCAACATCTGGGTCTGCAACCTCGGCGAGGGGCTGCTCGGCTACGCGCAGTTCCCGGGTGGGCCGTGGGCCACGGACGGCGTCGTGATCCTGCACTCCGCGTTCGGCGACACCGGCACGGCGACCGCCCCGTTCGACAAGGGCCGCACGACCACGCACGAGGCCGGCCACTGGCTCAACCTCTTCCACATCTGGGGCGACGACGGGACCGGCTGTCACGGCTCCGACAACTGCCCCGACACGCCGAACCAGGCGAGCGAGAACTACGGCGAGCCCGTGTTCCCGCACGTCTCCTGCGACAACGGCCCGAACGGGGACCTGTTCATGGACTACATGGACTACGTCGACGACCGAGCGATGTTCATGTTCACCGCCGACCAGGCGACGCGCATGAACGCGACGCTGAACGGGCCGCGCAAGGAGCTGTTCCAGGCGCTGCCGCGCTTCCCGGGCGTGCTCGCGCCCGGCGCCCGGCGGCGCCCGGCGGTCAAGCGGCTCCAGCAGCGGCTGCGCGACCGCTTCGACCACCCCGACCTCGACGCCGACGGCGTGTACGGCCCGCGCACCGAGCGGATCGTGCGCACGTTCCAGCAGCGGCGGAACGGGCCGCCGTGGAAGCTGCCCGTCGACGGCAAGGTGGGCAAGCGGACGTGGGCCGCGATCTGGGCCTAGTGGGCCCTCAAGGAAGCTGACCGGTCACCGGTTTGCCATCGGTCCGGATGCTGGGCTACCGTCTTGACCAACGTTGAAGGAGGCGCGGGCAGCCTGGCACCGCCGCATGTGACCATCGAGCTGTGTGGCCAACTCTCGGTCAGCGTCGATGGACGCCGGCGCGAGGGAGATCTCCCCGGTCGGCAGGGGCGGCTGGCGCTCGCCCATCTCGCCCTCAACCGCTCGCGGGCGGTGACGCGCGAGCGGCTGATCGCTGCGCTGTGGGGCGAGGACGCCCCGGCCGGCCACGCGCAGGCGCTCAACGTCGTGCTCTCCAAGCTGCGCCGCGCCCTGGGCCCGGAGGTGATCGAGAACGCCGGCGAGCGCGCCGTGCAGCTGACGCGCGCGGCAGAGGTCGACCTCGACGGCTCCCAGCCGGCGCTCGACGCCGCCTTCGCCGCGCGCGATCGCGGCGACTGGCCCGCCGTCGTCGAGGCGGCCGGCCGCGTCCTCGAGCTCGCCGGCGCCGGGCTGCTGCCCGGCTACGAGGCCCCGTGGCTGGAGGAGCCGCGACGGCGGCTCGAGGAGCTCGGCCTCCAGGCGCGCGAGCTGCGCGGCGACGCCGGGCTGGCCGTCGGCGGCGCCGAGCTGGCACCCGCCGAGCGGGCCGCCCAGGAGCTGGTCGAGCTGGCGCCGTTCCGCGAGAGCGGCTACCTGCTGCTGATGCGAGTGCGCGAAGCGCAGGGGAATCTCGTCGAGGCGCTGCGCGTCCACGAGCGGCTGCGCACGCTGCTGCGCGACGAGCTCGGCGTGGCTCCCGGGCCGCAGGTCCAGGCCGAGTTCGAGCGGCTCCTGAAGGCCGAGCGCGCCGAGGCCGAGCCCGCGAAGGAGCCGGCGCGGCCGCCGCGGCCCACCGCCGCGCAACCGGACGCCGACGGCGGCCACGCGTTCTTCGCCACCCGCAGCGGCGCGGCCTTCGTGGGCCGCCGCGGCGAGCTCGACCGCCTGCGCGAGTTCCTCCGGCACGCCGCCGACGGGCAGCGCCACCTCGTCCTGCTCGAGGGCGAGCCGGGCATCGGCAAGACCCGGCTCGCGCTCCAGTTCATGGAGCAGTGCGAGGCCGACGGCGCGCTCGCGCTCTACGGCCGCTGCGACGCGGAGACGCTCGTCCCCTACCAGCCGTTCGTGGAGGCGCTGCGCCGCTACCTCGCGCGCGCGCCCGAGCAGGTCGAGAGCTGGAGCAGCCAGTACGGGGCCGAGCTCGGCCGGGTCGTGCCCGAGGTGGCGGCCGCGCTCGGCTCCGACGCGGCCGGCGGCCTCGAGGAGGAAGAGCGCTACCGGCTGTTCGACGCGGTCTCCGAGGTGCTGGGCGACGTCGCCCGCCGCCAGCCGGTCGTGCTCGTGCTCGACGACCTCCACTGGGCGGACAAGCCGACGCTGCTGATGCTGCGCCAGATGGTGCGTGCGGCCGGGGAGTCGCCGCTGCTGGTCGTGGCCACGATCCGCGACACCGAGCGGCCGGCCGCGCTCGTCGACATGCTCGCCCAGCTCCGGCGCGAGCACTATTTCGAGCGGATCGAGCTCAGCGGGCTCGACGAGTCCGATGCCAGCGAGCTGATCGGCGAGTTCGGCCCCCAGGGGCTGCCCAGCACGTCAGCCACACCCTGTGGGCGGAGACCAAGGGCAACCCGTTCTTCCTCGAGGAGATGGTGCGCCACCTGGGCACCGCCCAGCACGCGCCCGAGGGCAACGGCGCGCCATGGCCGCTCGAGCTGCCCGAGGGCATCCGCGAGGTGATCGGCCGCCGCCTGGCGACGCTGTCGGAGCGCACCAGCCAGGTGCTCACGACCGCCGCCGTCATGGGGCGCGAGTTCCGCGTCGAGGTGCTCGAGGCGGTCGGCCCGCTCGACGAGGACGAGCTCGACGAGGTCGTCGACGAGAGCGTCGCCGCGCACGTGATCGCCGAGGTGCCGGGCGTCTACGGGCGCTGCAGCTTCACCCACGCGCTGATCCGCCAGACGCTCTACGACGGGCTCACCGCCACCCGCCGCGCGCGGCTGCACCTGCGCGTCGGCGAGGCGATCGAGCGCCTGGAGGGGGACGCCGCGAACCCGCCGCTGGCCGAGCTCGCGCACCACTTCTTCCTCGCGCCCCCGGCGCGCGGCGCGCCGAAGGCGGCCGACTACGCCGAGCGCGCGGCGCAGCGCGCTACCGCCGCGCTGGCCTACGAGGAGGCGGCGCGGCTGTACGAGGTCGCGCTGCGGGCGCTCGAGCAGGCGCCCGCCGACGAGCGTCGCCGCTGCGAGCTGCTGCTCGCGTGCGGCCAGGCGCAGACCAAGGCCGGCGACACGCGCGAGGCGCACACGACGTTCCGCGAGGCGGCCGACGCGGCGCGCGCGCTCGGCTCGGCCCCGCTGCTGGCGCGGGCGGCGCTCGGCTACGGAGCGGCCGGCCAGATGGTGGGCGGGATCATCGACGAGCCGCTCGTGCAGCTGCTCGAGGAGGCGCTCGAGGCGGTCGGCGACGACGATCCGGCGCTGCGCGCCCGGCTGCTGGCCCGGCTGGCGATCGAGCTCAGCTTCTCCGAGGCGCGCGAGCGCCGCGAGGAGCTGAGCGGAGAGGCAGTCGAGATCGCGCGCCGCGTCGGCGACACGCGCGGGCTCGGCTTCGCGCTCGTCGCGCGCCACTGGTCGCTGTGGGGGCCGGGCAACGTGCAGGAGCGCCTCCAGGCGGCCAACGACCTGCTCGGCCTGGCCGAGACGTCGGGTGACGAGCAGCTCGCCATCCAGGGCCACCGCTGGCGCATGATCGATCTGCTCGAGCTGGGCGAGATCGACGCGGTCGACATCGAGATCGACGCCTACGGCCAGATCGCCGCCCGCCGGCAGCGGCTGTCGGACGCGCTGTACGTGCACCTTTACCGCGCGATGCGGCTGCTGCTCGCCGGCGAGTGGGAGCAGGCCGAGGCGGAGGGCTACGAGGCGGTGCGGCTCGGCATCCGCGTGCAGGACCCCAACACCGGCAACGCGACCCTGCTGCAGGCGGGCACGATGCGGCGCGAGCGCGGGCGGCTCGAGCGGCTCGAGGGCCCCATCCGGACCTACGCCGAGCGCTTCACCGCGGTCCCCGGCTGGCGCTGCGTGCTCGCGCACCTGCTGGCCGAGACGGGCCGCGGCGACGAGGCGCGCGAGATCCTCGACGCCTTCGCGGCCGACGGCTTCCGCGCCCTGCCGCTCGACGGCATCTGGCTCGGGGCCATGGCCTACCTGGCCGAGACTGCGGCCGCGCTCGAGGACCCGACCCATGCCGAGGCACTGCACGACCTGCTGGAGCCGTACGCCGATCGCAACGTCGCGGTCGCCTTCGCGGCCACCTGCATGGGCTCGGCCGCGCGCCAGCTCGGCCAGCTCGCCGCCCTGCTCGGGCGCCGCCGGCCGGCGATCGCGTACTTCGAGACCGCGCTGGCCATGAACGAGCGCATGCGCGCCCGGCCGTGGGTGGCGCGCACGAAGGTCGAGTTCGCCCGCGTGCTCGCGCAGCGGCCGGCCGGCCGCGAGCGGGCGGCCGAGCTGCTCGACGCCGGCCTCGCGGAGGCGCGCGAGCTGGGCATGCCGGTGCTCGTCGAGCTCGGCGAGCGCGTGCGCGCCGGGGCGGCGGTCAGCGGCTGACCGCGACGAGCCCGGGCGCGTCGTCGCCGCGCGTGCGGGCGGTCGCCGCCGCCTCGAGCCCGTCGACCTCGGCGAGGCAGCGCACCCGCTCGATCGGATCCTCGATCGGCTTCGCGAGCGCCCGCGCCTCGGTCGCGCGGGCCAGCGCCCGCCGCCGGCCGCTCTCGTCCTCGAGTTCGAGGTACCCGAGCCCGACCGCGGCGCGCACCGCGACCTCGCGGTCGCTGAGCGTCTCGCCCCAGTCCTCGTCCACGCGCGCCCCGGCCGGCGTCGCGGCGGCGGCATGGGCGCGCTCGAGCTGCACGCGGCTCGCGCCGTGCTCGCCGGCCGCGCGGTAGGCCTCGCCGAGCAGCAGCGCGCCCGGCACGCTCGTCGGCTCGCAGCCCGCGGCCGACCGCAGGTGCCGGATCGCGGCGTCGTTCGCGCCCAGCTCGGCCTGCACGCGGCCGGCCCACAGCTGCGACCACGCCCAGCCCTCCACGAGCGCCGGGCCGAAAAGCGTCGAGGACTGCTCGAAGCCGGCCGCCGCGGCGGCCAGCGCGGCGCCGCGGGCGGCCTCGTCGCGGCGGTCCTGGGCCACCCGCCAGTGGCAGAACGCGACCTTCCAGTGCAGGTACGGGTCGTTCGGCGTCAGCCACAGCGCCTGCTGCCACGCCTCCAGCGCCTCTTCGAACTGCATCAGCGAGAAGTGCGCCTTGCCGACCTCGCGCCGGGCGCAGGCGCTCAGCGGGTTCTGGAGCTGGCCGCGCGCGGCCGCGACCAGTGCTTCCTGGCGCAGGCCCATGTTGCGCAGGGCGCGCGCGTGCTTGGCGTACAGCGAGTGCTGGATGACGCCGTGCGGCCGCTCGCGCTCGAGCAGCACGATCAGCTCGCCGTACTCCTCGGCGGCGGCGGGCCAGTCGCCGAGCCGGCCGAGCGTGCGGGCGAGCGCGATCTGGACCTGCTCGAGCTCCCAGTCGCCGGCCGCGCGCTCCTTGAGCGCGCGCAGCGCCTCGGCGTCGCGGTCGCGGGTCGCGTCCTCGATCTTCCGCCGGAGCGCCCGGATGCCGTCGATGCGCGCTGTCCCGGCCGGGTCCGAGAGCCGCTCGTAGGTGCGCCGCAGCGCACTCAGCGTGCCCTCGCGCAGCGCGACCGACGCGGTCGAGTGGTGCATCTCGAGCGTACGGCGGTAGATCGGCGCGAGCTCGTTCAGCGCCGCGGTCGCGGCACGCCGGGCGTTCGCGGGCTCGCCGGCGGCCGCGTGGGCGCCCGCCAGCTGCGCCCAGTAGACCGGGTTCTCCGGGTCGATCTCCAGCGCGGCGCGGAAGCGGCGCGCGGGCGCGCTCGATCTCGCCGACGCCCTCGAGCACGCGGCCATGCGCGCGCAGCGCAGCGGCTTTCGCGTCGCTCGTGGCCAGCGAGCACGCCTGCTCGAACAGCCGGTCGACGCGCACGCAGGCGCCGCTCGCGGCGGTCGCCCTGCGCCGCGCGCACGAGGTCGACGTCGGCGAGGTTGCGCAGCGCCGAGGCGACGTTGGCGCGGGCGGCCGGGAGCATGCTGTCGGCGCTCGGCGGCATGGCACGCTCGTCGAACTCGGTCCGCCACAGCCGGCGCCAGGACAGCACGACGGCCCGCCGGTGGCTGCGCTCGCTGTCGTCGAAGCGGCCGAGGCCCATCAGCGCCATGCCCTTGAGGTCATGCGCCTGGGCGTGGCACGGGTCGAGCTCGAGCACGCGATCGCAACGGCAGACGATCGCGTCGAGCGTGTCGAGCTCGCGCGGGTGGCCGCCGCCCATGCGCGTGAACTCGTGGACGGCGAGCGCGTACACGGCGTCCGCCCGGTCGCGGTTGAGCGCGACCGCCCGCTCGAACGCGGTCAGCGCCGCGTCGAGCCGCGCCTCGTAGGCGACGCGCGGCCGGTCGCTGCGCTTGACGTACTCGGAGTTCTCCGCCGCCGCGCGCTCGGTCTCGGCGAGCTGGCTGTAGACGACGCCGAGGTTGTAGTAGCCGAGGTCGAAGCCCTCGTCCTCGGCGACCGCCTCCAGCAGCTTGGCCCCGGCGCGCTCGAGGTTGCCGGCGCGGTCGCGCGGCGTGCGGTAGCTCTCCCAGTAGAGGTCGAGGTAGCCGGTGAACGCGCGCACGGCGCGCCAGCGCACCGAGCCGCGCAGCGTGAGGTCGTTGAACATGCGGCACGCGAGCTCTTCCACCAGCGCGTCGAGCAGCGCCTGGTCGAGCGGGCCGGCGGCCGCGACGCGCCATTGGCGCGCCTGGCCGCGGCCGACGATCTGGGCGGTCAGCGTGGCGGTCCCGGTGGCTTCGGCGTAGTGCAGGCTGCCGACGATCCGCGGCCCGCGCGCGATCCGGCCGACGAGCGAGAGCACGAATCCGATCGGGATCCTGATGCCGGCGAACGCGACCGTCGTCTCGGTCGCGACCGCGTCGCTGAGCATCCCGGCGACCTCGTCCGCGCTGACCGAGAGGAACGCCCCCGGGTCGGTGTCGAGCCCGGCGCCGCCGCGGCGCTGGGCGCCGACCGACATCGGCGTCGACAGCTCGCCGTTGACGCGTCCGAACAGCTCGTGCAGCCGGCTCACCTCCGCGATCAGCAGCATCGGCAGGCCCTGGACCGCCTTGACGTCTCCGCCCGTGTGGTCGGCGAACTGCTCGACCACCACGCGCTCGCGCGACCGGGCGATCCAGCGCAGCGCCAGGATCACCGCCGACACCGTGAGCACGTTGCGCACGCTCCACAGCGGCTCGAGGGCCGGGTCGCCGGCCTGCACCGCGTGCCAGGCGACTCCGGGCACGAGATCGAGCACGAGGTTGATCAGGGCGTGCAGGACGAGCAGCCCGAAGGCGACGAACGCCACCCAGCGCACGACCGGGCCCCAGCCGCGCGAGGCGCGGCCGTGCACGGCGCCGGCCACGGCGGCGAGCCGGAGCACCAGGCGGCGCCGGTCCTCGGCGATGGTCACGAAGGGGCCCACGAGAAACTCGGTCATGGGCGCAGCTTGAGTGGCCGCCGTTTCCAATCGGTTGCGGAGTCCTTGCAACCGGCTTGCAGGACAAAAGTCCAGGGGACGGGATAAATCGCGCCGGTTTCGCTACACAACAGGGGTGAACGCAGGGTCCTCAGACATCGACGCGGCCGTCGAGGCGCTGCGCTCGCGGTTGCCCGAGCCGCTCGCGCCACTCGCCGAGCTCGCCTACAACTACCGCTGGTCGTGGACGCCCGGCGGCCCCGAGCTGCTCTCCTCGGTCGACCCGCGCCGCTGGGAGCTGTGCCTCGGCAACCCGGTCCGGCTGCTGGAGGAGACGGCGCCCGCCCGCCTCGCCGAGCTGGCCCGCGACGACGACTTCCTCGGCCGGCTCGCGACCCTGCACGAGACGGTCTCGGCACGGCTGGCCGAGCCGCTGCGCGAGGACCCGGTGACCGCGGAGCGCCCGGCTGCCTTCTTCTGCGCCGAGTACGCGATCCACAAGTCGCTGCCGGTCTACTCCGGCGGGCTCGGCGTACTGGCCGGCGACATCCTCAAGGAGGCCTCCGACGCCGGGCTGCCGCTCGTGGCGGTCGGCCTCATGTACGGCTACGGCTACTTCCGGCAGCGGATCGACGCGTCCGGCTGGCAGCACGAGTACTGGGTCGAGACCGATCCCGAGCGCGTGCCCGCCGCGCTGATCCGCGGCGACGACGGCGAGCCGCTCTGCATCGAGGTCCCGATCGGCGAGCGAACGGTCGCCGCGCAGGTCTGGCGCGTGAACGTCGGCCGCGTGCCCCTGCTGCTGCTCGACGCCGACCGGCCCGAGAACGACCTCACCGACCGCTGGATCACGTCGCGGCTCTACGTCGGCGACCCCGGCGTGCGGCTGGGGCAGTACGCGCTGCTCGGCATCGGCGGGGTGCGGGCGCTGCACGCGCTCGGCATCGAGCCGGAGCGTCGTGCACCTGAACGAGGGCCACGCCGCGATGGCCTGCCTCGAGCTGGCGCGCGCCGAGCGCGAGCGCACCGGCGCGCCGGTCGACGACGCGTTCGAGGCGGTCCGCCGGCGGACCGTGTTCACCACCCACACGCCGGTCCCGGCCGGCAACGACACCTACCCGGCCCTCCAGATGGCGGAGACGCTGGCCGGCATCGCGGCCGAGATGGGCGTCGATCCCGCCACGCTGGTGCGACGCGGCCAGACCCATCCGAACGGGAGCGCCGAGCCGTTCGGCGTCACCCAGTTCGCGCTGCGCTCCAGCCGGATCGCCAACGGCGTCAGCGCGCGCCACGGCGAGGTCGCGCGCGAGATGTGGCACGAGCTGTGGCCGGAGCGCGCGGTCGAGGACGTGCCGATCACCCACGTCACGAACGGTGCGCACATCCCGACCTGGATCGGCGGTCCGATGCGCGAGCTGCTCGACCGCCACCTCGGCGATGGCTGGACCGACCGCGCCGTCGACCCCGCCACCTGGGAGCCGGTCGACGAGATCGCGGCCGAGGAGCTGTGGGCCGCGCGCGGCGCCCAGCGGCGCGAGCTGATCGACGTCGTGCGCGAGCGCAGCGTCACCGACCGGCTGGGCCGCGGCGACACCGCCGACTACGTGCGCGCCGCCGTCGGCTCGCTCGACCCGGACGTGCTCACGATCGGCTTCGCCCGCCGCGTCGCGACCTACAAGCGGCTCGACCTGCTGCTGCGCGACGTCGACCGCGCGCTCGCGCTGCTGTCCGACGAGGCGCGCCCGGTGCAGCTCATCCTGGCCGGCAAGGCGCACCCGAAGGACGACGACGGCAAGCGGCTGGTGCAGCGCCTGTTCGAGATGAAGGGCCACCTGCCGGTCGGCCGCCGCGTCGTCTACCTCGACGACTACGACCTCGCGCTCGGCGCCGCGATGGTGCGCGGCTGCGACATCTGGGTCAACGTCCCGCGCCCGCCGCTGGAGGCGAGCGGCACGAGCGGCATCAAGTCGGCCATGAACGGCGGGCTGCAGCTGAGCGTGCTCGACGGCTGGTGGCCGGAGGCCTACGACGGCTCCAACGGCTGGGCGATCTCGGGCGAGGTCGACCCCGACCACGGCGCACAGGACTGGCGCCACGCGGACGAGCTCTACCGGCTGCTGACCGACGACGCGGTGCCGACGTTCTACGCGCGCGACGGCCGCGGCCTGCCGCAGGACTGGCTCGACATGGTGCGCGCCTCGCTGCGCACGATCGGGCCGCGCTTCGGTGCCGGCCGGATGGTGCGCGACTACGCCGAGCGGATCTACCCGGCGCACGCGGGGGCACGGGCGTAGCGCTCTGGCTGAAGGCCGTCGGCCACGCCCGCGGGCCGCTGTCGGAGCGCTGGCTCGAGGAGCGGCCCGAGCTGCTGCGCCGGACCGGGTTCCCGCGCCGGCCGCGGATCGCGGCCGGCGACCGGCTCGTGCTCTACGCGTCGGTCTGGCGGCGCGTGTTCGCCGTCTGCGAGGTGCTGGGCGGGCCCGAGCGCCGCGAGCACCCGCGCTGGCCGTGGGTCGTCGAGATCGAGACGCTGCTCGTGGTGCCCGTGCTGGACGCCGCGCCGCCGATCGAGACGATCGGGGTGGCGGCGCGCTCGATGAGCCAGCAGTCGCACATCCGGATCGAGCCCGCGGACTATGACCGCGCGGTCGACGCGATCGCCTCGGTGGCGGCGCGCGCTCAGTAGTCGCAGAGCCGCTCGCGGTAGAGCCCGATCTTGTAGTGAAGTAGAGATAGCGCTGAGGTATTGTTTGAGTTGTGAGTGTTGGGGTGGGGATGATGCGTGTGTAGAGGTAGATGTTGATGTGTGCGTGTATGTGCGTAAGGTTTGGTATGTTTGTTGGTGTTTTAATGATTGTGCTTGATGCTAGTCTCTCGCGTGTGTAGGGATGGGTGTTGATTTAAGATTTTTGCTTTAGCGCTGGTGCGGGCGCTTGCTTGCGCGGAGTGCGGCGACGGACAGCATGAGAGCTGGGGGTTCCAGACCTGTATGGGCGGGGCGGTCTGCGGCCGCCGAGTGAAGAGGGTGACATGCGACGCCAAGCTCAGGGACCGGATCGGCCGGCGCTGAGAGTGCGGGTCAGCGTTAGAGACAGTGATGGTCGCTATTGCTTGCCCGCGGCGACGGCACGCAACGGCGTCCGGTGCGTGTGAGTGCGCTACAGAACATCGAGTCGCAGGTGATACGTGGGGTGTCGAGGGTAAGATAGTGGACGCTGGAGCTGGCGGGTGTGTCAGAGTAGGTTTTGTGGGTGGGACGCACTTCAACTGCGTGAGTGGGTAGGTGGTGGGGATTCTTGGCATGGTTGGAGATTCTCTAACGGCAAGTGTCTTGCTTTACTGTGCTGCTGGGACACCAGGGCAGGACGGTCGGCAGGCGGAGGCTTGCGCGAGAGGGCGAGGCTCGAATCGAGTCGCGGCGACCGCGATCGGGCTGCGAGCGTTGGAGCTGCGTTGTCGGAACGGACATGAAGACGTGCATGCCCGGAACCGCCACTCTCCCCACCTGCGCAGTTGATGTTCGCCGCGGGAGCGGGCACGCGGAGGGGGTAATCAATGATCTAGAGTTAGAGTATGTGTAGGAAGCGCGCGGTTATGTGCGGGAGCAGGTTCACGAGTTCGCGCACCTCAGTTAGGTCGGCGCGCAGTTAGGGGTCGCTGATTTCGATTGGTAGTATCGAGCTTTGGAGCTAGGTTAGGAGGTAGTACGCTTCTGCTAGCGCCTCGGTGGTACGCTAGACGAAATAGTGGAGACGCTGCTCGTGGTGCCCGTGCTGGACGCCGCGCCTCCGATCGAGACGATCGGGGTGGCGGCGCGCTCGATGAGCCAGCAGTCGCACATCCGGATCGAGCCCGCGGTCTATGACCGCGCGGTCGACGCGATCGCCTCGGTGGCGGCGCGCGCTCAGTAGTCGCAGAGCCGCTCGCGGTAGAGCCCGATCTTGTAGTCGACCAGCTCGAGGTTGCGCTCGATCTCGGCGAGCTGCTCGAGCACGCGCTCGCGGTGCTCCTCCAGGAGCGCGAGCCGTTCGTCCTCGTTGCCCTCGCCGGCGCGGACCAGCTCGGCGTATCGCGGATCGCGCGGATCGGCATCCCGGTGGCCCGCAGGCGCGTGACCAACACGACCCACTCGATGTCCTCGTGTGTGAAGCGGCGGTGCCCGGAGCCGTTGCGCTCCACCCGCGCCAGCAGCCCGGCGCGGTCGTAGTAGCGGAGCGTGTGGGCGGTGACGCCCGGCCTCGCGCGCGGCCTCTGCTACCGGCAGCGCTGCTTGTGATCGTGGCCATGTCGGCAAGGTACTTGACTTAGAGCGCGCTCTAAGGCCTACGGTGAATCGCATGGAACAGCGACAACTGGGAACCAGCGGTCTGACCGTCTCCGCCCTCGGCCTCGGCTGCATGGGCATGTCCGCCTTCTACGGCACGACCGACACCGGCGAGTCGATCGCCGCCATCCACCGCGCGATCGAGCTCGGGGTGACGTTCCTCGACACCGCCGAGCTGTACGGGCCGCACGACAACGAGGAGCTGCTCGGCCGCGCGCTGGCCGGCCGCCGGGACGAGGTGGTCGATCGCGACCAAGTTCGGCGTCCTGCCCGCCGCCGACGGCCCGGCGGGGCGAAGGCTCGACGGCACGCCGGCCAACGTCCGGCGCTCTATTGAGGGATCGCTGCGGCGGCTCGGCACCGACCACGTCGATCTCTACTACCAGCACCGGATCGACCCGGACACGCCGATCGAGGAGACGGTCGGCGGGCTGGCCGAGCTGGTGGCCGAGGGCAAGGTGCGATACATCGGGCTCAGCGAGGCGGCGCCGGACACGATCCGCGCCGCCCACGCCGTGTACCCGCTGGCCGCCGTCCAGAGCGAGTACTCGCTGTTCACGCGCGACGTCGAGGACGACGTGCTGCCGACGCTGCGCGAGCTCGGCATCGGCCTGGTCGCCTACTCGCCGCTCGGGCGCGGCTACCTGTCCGGCCGCTTCGCCTCGGCCGACGAGCTCGACGCCGACGACTGGCGCCGCACGCAGCCGCGCTTCCGCGGCGAGAACGCCGAGCGCAACAGCGCGCTGGCGGCCCGGGTGTCGGAGCTGGCCGCGGAGAAGGGCGTCACGCCGGCCCAGCTCGCGCTCGCGTGGGTGCTCGCCCAGGGCGACGACATCGTCCCGATCCCCGGCACCAAGCGGCGCAGCTACCTCGAGCAGAACGCCGGCGCGCTCGACGTCGAGCTGTCGGCCGAAGAGCTCGAGCAGGTGGCCGAGGCGATCGCGGCGCCGGCCGGCGCGCGCTACGACGAGAGCGGGATGCGAGCGGTCAACGTTGAAGCGCGGCGTGGCCGGGGGCGGCGCGTCGTCAGCCTCCCGGAGCAGCGCTGCAAGCTCGCTGCGCTTCGCGCTCGAAGGTCGTGCTTCGAGCTGTGAGCGCGAGCAACGCTCCGGCATCGCTCAGCCGGGCGGCTTCAGCTTGCGCCAGCCGCCCGCGCGGTTGTTGGCGATGATCTGCTCGAACATGCGCTTGAGCGCCCTGGCGTTGATCTCCTCGCCGGCTCGGATCGGCGACCGTACGAGCCGTCTTGTTCCCGTGGCCGCCCGTGATGATGCCCTCGGGGTCGGGAACGATCGCGCCGTCGTAGAGGAAGACGTTGACATGATCCTTGGCGGCGAGCAGGGCGCAGACGTTGCCTTCGAGCACGAAGTACGGCTGCACCCTGCGCTTGATCGTCTCCTGCACCTCCGGGTCGGCGGCGTGGACGAGCTCGCGCACCTCGGTGGCAGATCGCCTGCTGCCAATGCGGGGAGCGCGTCGATGTAGGCGTCGACGCGCGGGTCCTTTTCGTAGGTCATCGACCGCCAAGTATCCCGCCAAGGTCGCCGTGCATTCGAGCGGCCGCACGTCGTTGTCGCGCATCCTCGTTGTCGTGTCCGACAACGTCGGCGGAAGACTCGCGGCCTTATCGCACTCGCCGCAGCTCAGTTCGGCGATTTGGGCGTCAGTAGGACGACCGCACCTGCCGACCGTCCCATCCTGGTGTCCCGCTGGCACACCAGGATGGGACAGTCGCCGTTGGAAATCCTCCAACGGCGGTCGACGTCTGGCTCGCCGTCGATCGCTACAAGGCCGGTCAGCGGCCGAGCGTGCGCAGGAAGCGCGCGGCCACGTCCGGGAGCGGGCCTACGAGCTCGCGCACCTCGGCCAGGCCGGCGCGCAGCTCGGGGTCGCCGACCTCGACCGGCAGCATCGAGTCCTGGAGCCCGGCCAGGAGGTCGTCCGCCTCCGCCAGCGCCTCGGCGGCACGGTCGACGAACCCGCGGGCGCGCTGCGACGGCAGGCCCGCGGAGGCCTGCTCGAACGCCCGGGTGGGCAGACCATGGCGCTGGGCGAAGCCGGAGTGGACGCGCTGCGCCCGGCCGTACGCACGCTGCGCGGGCCGGAACAGCTGCTCCTCGAACCGGTCGGCGGTCGCGTCGTCGAGCTCCTCGTAGGCGGCGCCGAGCGCGGCGAGCGCGGCGCCGATCTCGTCGGTCGCCTCGGCCACGGTGTCGAGCAGCTCCTGGCGCGCGTCGCTGGTCCGGTAGGCCATGCGCTCAATGTAATGGTGTTAGGGATTCCCCCGATGCGCGGCGGGCGCCCGGGCGCGACGATCCGTGCATGATCGAGACCGCCACGTCCGTGACCGTCATCCACGGCGCCATGCTCAGCTTCGAGACCGTCGCGGCCGAGCCCGCCGGTGCCGCCGTGCGCGTGCACGAGCAGCACGAGACGCTGCTGCGCGTGATCGACGGCGCGGTGGCGCTCGAGATCGGCGGCTCGGTTCGCGCGCTGGCGCTCGAGGGCGAGGCCCGGATCGACCGCGGCGTGCCGCACCGGATCTGGAGCGCCGGCACCGGCGAAGCGCGGATCGTGCAGGAGTTCCGGCTCACGGCGTGAAGCGCCGCACGCCGGCCTCGACGAGGCCGAGCCGCAGCGGCTCTCCGACGCGCAGCCGCGCACGGCCCGCGAGCACGGTGACAAGCCGCTCGCCGGCGTCCGTGTCGACTCCCACGAGCGTCTCGCGGCCGAGCGCCTCGACGTAGGCGACGCGGCCCTCGATCGGGCCGAGCAGTCCGTCCCTCCACGGGCGCACGTGCTCCGGCCGCACCCCGAGCACGGCTCCGTCCCGGGTCAGGAAGCTCATCGGCGGGCTGCCGATGAACCCGCCCACGAACCGGTTCGCGGGCTCGTCGTAGACCTGCTCGGGCGTCCCGACCTGCTCGAGCGCGCCCTCGTTCATGACCGCGAGCCGGTCCCCGAGCGTCAGCGCCTCGAGCTGGTCGTGGGTGACGTAGATCGTCGTCGTGCCGACGTCGCGCTGCAGGCGCCTGATCTCGGCGCGCGCCTGCACGCGCAGCTGGGCGTCGAGGTTGGAGAGCGGCTCGTCCATCAGCAGCACGCGCGGCTCGCGCACCAGCGCGCGGCCCAGCGCGACCCGCTGCTGCTGGCCGCCCGAGAGCTCGCGCGGGCGGCGGCCGAGCAGGCCCGCGAGGCCGAGCGTCTCGGACGTCTCGTCCACCCGCCGGGAGATCTCCTCACGCGGCAGGCGCCGCCGCCGCAGCCCGAACGCCATGTTGTCGCGCACGGTCATCTGCGGGTACAGCGCGTAGTCCTGGAACACCATCGCCACGTCGCGCTCGCGCGGCACGACGTCGTTGACCACCCGGTCCGCGATCTCGATCCGCCCGCCGTCGACCGCCTCCAGCCCCGCCAGCATCCGCAGCGCGGTCGTCTTGCCCGAGCCCGACGGGCCGACCAGCACCATCAGCTCGCCGTCGGCGACCTCGAGCGTGAGCGAGCGCACCGCCTCGACGTCGCCGAACCGCTTGCTCACCTCCCGGAACGCGACCGACGCCATCAGATCAGCCCTTGACGGCCCCCGTGAGCATGCCGCGGATGAAGTGGCGCTGCAGGAACAGGTAGACGAGCACCACCGGCACCGCGACGATCACCGCGCCGGCCGCGAGCAGCCCCTCGTCGCTCGTGTTGCGGCCCTGGAAGAAGGCGAGCCCGAGCGGCGCGGTGCGCAGCGACTCATCCGACACCATGACGAGCGCCAGCAGGAACTCGTTCCAGGTCCACATGAACACCAGCACCACCATCGTCAGCACCGCCGGTCGCCCGAGCGGCAGGATCACGCGCCACAGCGTCACCCAGCTCGAGGAGCCGTCGAGCCGCGCCGCCTCGACCAGCGAGCGCGGCACGGCGCGGAAGAAGGCGCGCATCCAGAAGGTGCCGAACGCGGTCGAGAGCGCGGCCTGCGGCAGGATCAGCGCCCAGTAGGTGTCGGTCAGCCCGACGTCGCGCAGGTCGTAGTAGAGCGGCACGATCGTCGCCTCCAGCGGCACCATCAGCCCGAGCAGGAACAGGTAGAAGAGCGCCACGTGGCCGCGGAAGCGCATCTGCCCGAAGGCGTAGCCGGCCAGGATCGAGACCGTCGTCGAGATCGCCACCACCGAGACCGTGACGATCGCGCTCGAGCGCAGGTAGGTGCCGAAGTGGCCCTCGTCCCAGGCGGTGCCGAAGTTCCCCGGCTCGCCGAGCGCGAGCAGGACGATCCGTACGACCGGCGCCAGCGCGATCAGCGCGAAGACCCCGAGCACGACGTGGGCGAGGAACTGCTCGCGGCGGTCGATCACGTGCGGGCCGCCCGGTCGGCGAGCTGGTTGATCCCCACCGAGAGCGCGAAGATGACGGCGGCGAGGCAGACCCCGACGGCCGCCGCGCTGCCGACCGCCCCGGTCTCGAACGCGCGCTCGTAGACCTCGAGCGCGGGGACGACGGTCGCGTTGCCGGGACCGCCGCCGGTCGTGAGGTAGACGATGTCGAAGTTGCGCAGGGCGGCGATCACGAGCAGCGTGAGCGCGACCGCGATCTCCCCGCGCAGCGCCGGCAGCGTGACCGCGAAGAACTCGCGCACCGGCCCGGCGCCGTCGACGCGCGCGGCGTCGTAGAGCGAGCGCGGGATCCGCTGCACGCCGGCCATGAACAGCACGAAGCAGAGGCCGTAGGCGACCCACGTGCCGATCAGGCCGACCGCCGGCAGCGCGAGGTCGAAGTCGCCGAGCCAGCCCGTCGGCTGGTAGATCAGACGCCACGTGATCGCCACCACCACGAGCGCGATCACCTGCGGCAGGAAGAGGATCGTGCGCAGCGCCGCCAGGCCGTACACGCGCGTGCGCGACGCGGCGGCGGCCAGCGCCAGGCCGATCACCACCGGCAGCACGGCGTAGAAGAAGAGCAGCACCGCCGAGTGCAGGAACGCGCGCCGCAGGACCGGCTCGCTCACCACCGCCTCGTAGTTGTCGAGCCCGACCCACTCGCCCTCCGTCACGCCGTCCCACGCGAACAGCGAGATCCAGCCTGCATGGGCCAGCGGAGCCAGCACGAAGAGGCCGAACAGCGCCAGCGCGGGCAGCAGGTACAGGTAGGCGACGCGGCGCGGCTCGCCCGGCGGCCGGCTCATCCGGTGAACTTCTCGAAGTCCCCTTGCAGCGCCGCGGTGAACTCGTCCGGCGACCGGCGTCCCGCCATCAGCTGCTGGACCTCGGCGGTGATCGTGTCGTAGAAGGTCGGGGTCGCGTAGTCGAGATAGGGCACCATGCCGTCGGCGTCGGCGAGCGTGCGCCAGGCCTCGAACACGTCCTCCCCGGCGGCGCCCTGCGGCTGGGCCGCGGCCGGCATGGCCGGCAGGTTGCCGGTCCGCACCAGCACGTCGGCCGCGTTGGCGTCGGTGAGGAAGTCGATGTAGGCGGCGGCCACGTCCGGCTTCTCGGCCTTGGCGGTGATCGTGAACGGCAGGCCCTCGCCCCCGAGCGACTGCACGGGGCCGCCGTCCTGCCCGGGGACGAGCATGAAGCCGAGCCTGTCGCCCATCAGGTCGGTGAGATCGCGCTGCAGCCACGTGCCCGCGATCAGGAACGGGCCGGCGCCCTCGGCGAACTGCTGGTACGCCGGGTCGTAGCCGACGCCGTTGAAGTTCTTGGTGAAGTAGCCCGCCTCCGCCCACTCCTGCAGCTTGGCCGCCGCCTGCTCGTTCTCGGGCGTGGCGAACGTCGCCCCCTCGCGCCCGAAGACGAAGTCGCGCACCTGGTCGGCGGGCGTGAACGCGTTCTGCACGGCCTGGAACTCGTGGATTCCGGGCCAGCCGTCGAGGTTGCCGAACGAGATCGGCACCTCACCGCGGCCCTTGGCATCGGCGAGCATCTGCTCGAGCTGCTCGAACGTGGCGGGCGGCTCGGCGACCATGTCGCGGTTGTAGAACAGGCCGACCATCTCGCCCACCTGGGACAGGCCGTAGAGCTCGCCGTCGCCGAAGGTGGCGGCGTCGGACGAGAAGCGGTTGAGGTCGAGCAGCACCGGCGCGTAGCGGTCGGCCCAGCCGTACGCCTCGGCGTACTCGTCGAGGGGCCGCAACAGGCCGCCCTTGACCAGCTGGCCCATGACCTGGCGGCCCTGGTTGGCCTGCACGACGTCGGGCGCCCTGTCCCCCGACACCGCCAGCTTGAGCGTCGTGTTGAGGTCGGTGAACGACTTGGCGACGCGCTTGATCGTCACGTTCGGGTACTTCGCCTGGAACTGCCGGTTCAGCGTCTCGATCTGCCGCCGCTGGCCGCCGCGGACCTCCTGGTCCCAGACGGTGAGCGTGACCGGCGCCGGCCGCCGCGACGTCGACCTTGCCCGCGCCGCGGTCGGAGCTCTCGGGCTCGGGCGCGTCCTCGCCGGGAGCGCCGCAGCCCGCGAGCAGGAGCGCCAGCAGCAGGACGATCAGGCAGGCGCATCAGGCCGGCAGCGGCGGCAGCCCGCGCTGCGCGCCCTCCTCGAGCAGCCGCTCGCGCGACACCGCCCCGCCGGTGCCGGTGTGCGAGCCGACGGACAGCCCGGCGTACAGGTTCGCCCACGCGATCGCGACCTCGGGCTCGGCGCCGAGCAGGTCCGCCCACGCGAGCGCCGCGGCGAACAGGTCGCCGGCCCCCGTCGTGTCGAGCACCGGTACCGCGTCACATCCGCTGACCGTGATCGAGCGGCCGTCGACCACGGCCGCGGCACCGTCCGGCCCGAGCGTGACCGCCACGATCTCGGCCACCGAGGCGAGCCGCTCGGCCGCCTCGGCCGGCGTCGGGGCGCCGGTCAGCACGCCCGCCTCGCGGCGGTTGACGATCAGCGCGCGCGGCCGGCGCTCGACGCTGCGGCAGCCGCCCCGCGAACGCCCGCGCGTCGTCGTCTCCGCAGGTGATGAACGCGCACACGTCGTCGGGCACGATGTCGATCTGCTCCAACGTGGCCGCGACGGCGCGCGGCGACAGCGGCTCGAGGTCGGCGGCGCGGGCGCGCACGCCCGGGTCGACGGTCACCATCGAGCGCTCGCCGGCCGACCGGCATGACCACCGTGGTCGGCGTGCGCGTCCCGCGCGGCTCGCTCAGCAGGACGCCCTCGTCCTCGAGCTCGCGCCGCACGTAGCGGCCCGCGAGGTCGTCGCCGAGCGGCGCGACGAGCGCCGACGTCAGCCCGAGCCGCTTCGCCCCGACCGCGGTGATCGCCCCGCCGCCGGGCGAGCGCAGCATGTCGCCCGCGAACCGCTCCTCGCCCGGTCCGGGCAGCGCCTCGAGCCCGACGAAGGTGATGTCGAGGTAGGCGGGGGTCAGGACGGCGAGATCGACGTTCACGCGAAGCGTTCCTCCAGGAACTTGAGGCGAGCACGGTACTCGCCGAAGATCGCCCGCGCGGCCGACACGGACGGAACGAGCGGATGAAGCGCGAGCGCCTTGACGGCGAGCTCCGTCGAGCCCGTGAGCGCCGCCTCGATCGTCGCCCGCTCGACGGCCTTGACCGTCTCGATCAGCGCCTCGGGCGTGGTCGGGCACCGGGCCGACGGCCAGCGGGCGGGCGCCGCCGGCGCCGACGATGCACGGCACCTCGACCACCGCGCTCGCATCGAGGAAGGACAGAGCCGAGCGGTTGGCGACGTTGAGGACCCGCACGGCGCCCCGCGTTGGAGGCGATCGCCTCCACGACGGCGAGCGCCTCGGCCTCGTAGCCGCCCGGCTCGTCCGGATCGTGCGCGTGCGCCCTCGAGCCCGTTGCGGGCCTCGGCCATGTAGGTGCGGTCGCGCTCGTCCTTCGTCGCGCGCCACAGCGCGAGCGCCTGCTCGGGCGTACCGGAGCGCGTCTCGTAGAAGCTGCGCTGCTGCTCGAGCAGGTAGGCCCCGCGCGGGCGGTCCCCCAGCGCGGCCACGGTCTCGGCCTCGAAGTAGAAGTAGTAGAGGTACTCGTTGGGCACCATGCCGAGCGAGCGCAGCCACTCGGCGCCGAACAGCCGGCCCTCCTCGAGCGCGTCGAGCGCGTCGTCGTCGGCCAGCAGCTCCGGCAGGCGGTCGCCGGAGCCGTCGCGCACCGCCTTCAACCACCCGAGGTGGTTGAGGCCGAAGTAGTCGAACGACAGCCGCTCGGGTGCGGTGTGGAGCGCGGCGGCGACGCGGCGGCAGAGCGCCGACGGCGTGTCGCAGATGCCGATCGCGCGGTCGCCGACCACCTGCTGGAGGGCCTCGGTGATGATCCCCGCGGGGTTCGTGAAGTTGACGATCCACGCGCCGGGCGCGCGACGGTCGACGCGCTCGGCGACGTCGAGCACGGCCGGGATCGTCCGCAGGGCGAAGCAGATGCCGCCCGGCCCGGTCGTCTCCTGCCCGAGCACGCCGTGCCCGAGCGGAACGCCCTCGTCGACCGTGCGGCCCTCGAGCCCGCCGACGCGGACTGCGGTGAACACGAAGTCCGCCCCCTCGATCGCGTCGTCGAGGTCGGTCGTGGCCCGGAACGGCACCCGGTCGCCGTGCTCGGCGGCCTGGCCCTCGAGCACCTCCGCGATCCGATCGAGCCGCTCGGCGTCGACGTCGTGCAGCACGATCTCGTCGAATGGACGGCGCTCGAGCAGAGCGCCGTAGATGAGCGGGACCCTGAACCCGCCGCCTCCGATGATGGCCAGCTTCACGCAGGCAGGATATCTGCGATCCCCGCGGCCGATAGCTCGGCCTTGGGGAGGAACCCGGCGGCGGGAGTGCAGTCGAGGCAGGGCCCGTAGTCGCTGGCCTCGCGGCTCGAGGTGAGCACCACCGCGGGCTTGTCGTCGTGCTCGCACATGCGCTCGGCCACCTCGAAGCCGTCGATGTCGGGGAGCTGCACGTCGAGCAGTACGAAGTCCGGGCGCAGCGCGCGCGCAGCGTCGATCGCCGTCATCCCGTCGGCCGCCTCGCCCACGACGACGTACCCCTCGAGCTCGAGCAGCCGACGTGCGGCGGCCCGGAAGCCCGGGTGGTCGTCGACGATCAGGACGGTTGCTGCCATGAGGAGAGTTTGGTGATCGCCCCCTCTTTTCCCAAGGATGCCAACATCCGAACCTCTGGGACGGGCAACCGCACCCTCGCGCCCGGTTATCATGGGTTCAACCCATGACGGCGTTCAGGTACTTCGGCCGGCTCAGCCTCGACCTCGCGGTCAGCGGCGGAGCGGGCCCGTACGCGCGGCTCGAGACGCTGAACGCGCCTTCGGATCTCGCGGGCTGGCTGGCCGGATCTCCGCTGCAGGCGGGCGGCGTGGCGGCGACGACGAGCGATCTCGCGGCCGCCCGGCGGCTGCGGCGCGCGGTCTGGAACGTCGCCAACGCGGTGATCGACGAGTCGCCGCCGCGGACCGCCGATGTGGCCACGATCAACGACGCCGCGGCGCAGCCGCCGCTCATCCCGGCCCTCGATACGTCGGGAGTGGTCGGCGGCTGGCGCGAGCCGACCGCGCGGCAGGCACTGTCCGACGTCGCCCGCGACGCGATCGAGCTGCTCTCCGACCCGGCTCAGCGCGCCCGGCTGCGGCGCTGCGCGAGCCCGGACTGCGCGCTGATCTTCTACGACTCGTCGCGGCCGGGGCGGCGGCGCTGGTGCTCGACCGAGCGCTGCGGCGACCGCATGCGGGCCCGCGCCTACCGTGCGAGGCGGCAGGCGTGAAGTGGTCGAGCGTCATGGCCTGGCGCGTGGCACGCCAGCAGCTGGCGGAGCGGGCGCCGCGCAAGGCGGCGTTGGACGTGGTCGAGCGGATCGCCGGCCTGCACGCGCAGCTGACCGCTTCGGCGGAGCTGACCCTGTGGGCGCGCGTGGCAGGGCTCGAGCGCGAAGCGGTCTCGGGCGCGCTGTGGGAAGAGCGGTCGCTGGTCAAGACGTGGGCGATGCGGGGCACGCTGCACCTGTTGCCGGCCGAGGAGCTGCCGCTCTTCGTAGCCGCCCAGGGCGCGCTCAAGCCGCGCCACCACGTCGGCTCGTGGCTGCGCCACTGGGGACTTACGCGCGACCAGGCCGAGGCGATGCTGGCGGCGATCCCCGCGGCGCTCGACGGGCGCGTACTGACGCGCGAGGAGCTGGCCGGAGAGGTCGCGCGGATCACCGGCATCGAGGGCCTCGACGGCAAGCTGCGGGGCGGCTTCGGCGACCTGCTCAAGCCGGCCGCGTTCCGCGGCGACCTCTGCTTCGGCCCGAGCGACGGCCGCAACGTGCGGTTCGCGCGGCCCGACCAGTGGCTCGGGCCGTGGGAGCCGGTCGAGACGGACGAGGCCGTGCGCGCCGTCACCCGCCGCTACCTGGCGGCTTACGGCCCGGCGAGCCGCGAGGCGCTCGCGCGCTGGTTCGGGATGACCTCGCCCGCCCAGGCCGGGCGCTGGCTCGCGAGCCTCGGCGACGAGGCGGCCACGGTGAAGCTCGACGGCGAGGAGCTGGTCATGCTGGCCGCGGACGCCGAGGAGGCCGCGGCCGCCGAGCCCGCCGGGAGCGTCCGGCTGCTGCCCGCGTTCGACCACTACGTCGTCGCCGCGCCGCGCGACCGCGATGCCGTGCTCCCGGCCGAGCACCGTGCCCGCGTATATCGCCCGCAGGGCTGGCTCTCTCCCGTGCTGCTGATCGACGGCCGGATGGCCGGGGTGTGGTCGCACGAGCGCGCCGGCGACCGCGTGGTCGTGTCGATCGAGCCGTTCGGCCGTCTTGCGCGCGCCGTGAAGGCCGGCGCCGAGGCGGAGGCGGCTGCCCTGGCCGGCTTCCTGGGCGGCGAGCTCGACCTCACCTACGGCGGCTGACTGCGAGTCGCCACGCACCCGCTTCAGAGACTCACGGTCGCGCTCCGGCGCCGACCGCCGAGACGCGAGAAGTTGTGGTCGCGAATCAGTCGCATGGCTCAAGCCGCGAGAGCGATTCCGACGACACACTTGCGAATCGGTCAAGCTCGGGAAAGTCGCGCTCTATCGCCGTCTGGGGGAAGAAGGTACGACCGAGTTGGTGGGTATCGAACATGCTCGGTCCCCAATGTCGCCGAGCAGCGGCAAGCGTCACGACGTCCTGGTTGAAAAGCCAGGCGACCTCCTCGTAGAAGTCCAAGGCTGCGTACAGCGTCGTCTCGTCGCGGTGACTGAGCGTGAAGAGCGGCTCGGGATCACAGCGAAGTTCTGCCACCCGCGTCTCGTTTAGCCCACGATCCATCTGAGCGGCGAACTGGTTGAGCTGCACGAGCAGCCCCACCTGCGTGTAGAGCCGGGTTTCGCGCGCCTGTTCGGACTGGCGCTTCGACTCGTCGACCTGCTGCCAGACGCCGATGGTGTTGAACGCGAGGGTGACGAAGAGGCCTACGACCGCAACCATCGCGGAGATGTCTCGAAGCCAGGAGCGTGGCGGCGGCCTGGAGCTCCCCCCTCCCCCGAGGCCGGGACCGGAGCAAACCGACCCCCCCCCCCCCCCCTCCCCCCCCCCCCTCCCCCCCCTCGCCCCCCCCCCCCCCCCCCCCCCCTCACCCCCCCCCCCCCCCCCCCCCCCCCCCGAACCAGCCGACCAACAACCCCACCCAACCCCCCTACAAACCACCCCCCCCCCCCCCCCCCACCCCCCCCCCCCCCCCCCAACCCCACAAACCCTTCCTACCCCCCCCGGCACCCCCCCCCCCTCCCCCCGCCCCGCCCCCCCCCCCGCACCCTGTCTCCATCGGCCGCGGAGCAGGTCACGAGGTCCGCCACTTCGCTCTCGCCGAACACCTGATCGACACCCCGTCCCGTATCGACATTGTCAATGCCCGGGCCGCCGATGAGAGCGTCGTCGTGAGCGTCGCCCGACAAGACGTCCCGACCTGAGCCTCCGCGCACCAGGTCGCGCCCCCGGCCGCCGCTGAGGCGATCGTCGTCACCGCCCCCGCCTTCGAGAACGTCCGCGCCGTCGGCGCCGAGCAGCGTGTCGTCGGCCGCACCCCCGAGCAACAAGTCGTCATCGGCCCCGCCGTCGGCCGTGTCGTCGCCGCCGGCGGCCTCGAGGGTGTCCACGCCGCCACCGCCCTGAAGCACATCGGCGGCCGGACCGCCGACTATCAGGTCCCTCGGTGACGGCCGGTGCCGGCTCGAACTCGCTCGATGGCTCTGCGATTGTTGGCGTGCAATGACCGACGCTGTCGGTGAGGCCGTTCTCCAGCGCGCACGTGATGCAGCAGCGCGAGGCGATTGGGGCGGCTCGCGGAGGGCGCTCCGGCCGACGCGGAGCGGCTGTGCGCCGAAGCCGCACGGCTCTGGGGCGAGGTTGGAGCGCCATACGAGGCGGCACTGGCGCGGGCCGCATGCGCGGACGCCCTGCGCGCGAGGCAATGCCGGTGAGATGCTCGACGCGCGAGCCAAGGACGCGTACCGCCGGCGGCTCGCCGAAATCGGCGAACGACATCGAGCAGGCGCGCGCTTTCGGGGACACCGAGCGAGCCGCTCAGGCACGCGCGGAACGCGACTTCCTCCTTCGCGAGCTTTCGCGCGCGCTCGGTCTCGGTGGCCGCGACCGACGCGCCGCGTCAGCGTCGGAGCGGGCTCGGGTCAGCGTGACCCGCGCGCTCCGCCAAGTGATGGCCAGCGTCGGGGAGAACCACCCCCGACTCCGCGATCATCTCGACCGGTCGATCCGCACCGGCACGCATTGCGCCTATGATCCCGACCCCCGCACCCGCACCCCCGCCGCCTGGAGGCTCTGAGCTCGGTGACCTTCGCCGTGGCCGGTGACGACTATGACCGTTTCATGGGGCGCTATTCGCGCGAGCTCGCGCCGCGACTGATCGACTTCGCGCGGATCGAGGCCGGGATGAGGGTGCTGGACGTCGGCTGCGGGCCTGGCGCCCTGGCGGAGCGCCTCGCCGAGCGGGTGGGCGCGGGGCTCGTGAGCGCCGCCGACCCCTCGGAGCCGTTCGTCGCCGCGTGTTCGAAGCGCGTGCCGACGGCAGACGTTCGTCAAGCCTCTGCCGAGGCGCTTCCGTGGCCGGACGGAGCGTTCGACGCCGCGCTCGCGCAGCTCGTCGTCAACTTCATGGATGACCCGCATGCCGGTGTGGCCGAGCTGCACCGGGTCGTCCGTCCCCGCGGCATCGTCGCCGCCTGCACCTGGGACTATCGGGGCGGGATGGAAATGCTGCGCGTCTTTTGGGATGCCGCCCGGGCCCTCGATCCCGACGCGCCGGACGAGGGCCGGACGATGCGTTTCCAGACAGCGAAGCAGCTGGAGGAGCTCTGGCGACGAGTCGGCTTCGAGGACGTCGAGACGGCGCCGCTCGTCGTCGAAACGACCTACTCTGACTTCGGCGACCTCTGGCAGCCGCTTACCCGCGGCGTCGGCCCCGCCGGCTCGTACTGCGCGTCGCTCGAGCGGAGTCGGCAGGACTCGCTGCGGAGGCGGCTCTTCGTCAGCCTCGGCTCGCCCGAAGAGCCGTTCACGCTAAACGCCAAAGCGTGGGCCGTCCGCGGCGTGCGCTGACGCGAGGTGGATGTACCAGCCCGCGGCCGACTGGCTCCGTCTTCCGCACGATGGCGGCTCGATCGCCTGGGATCACATTGGTGACCGCGGGATGAGCACGAAGGCGCGGCCGTTGCCGTTGGCCACGATCCACCCGGCGTCGTTGATCGCGCTTGCATCCTCGAGCACGGGGCTGCCCGCCGGGACGAGCCGGTTGAGGTCGCTGAAGACTCCGTCCCGGTGCAGGAAGGCGCGAGCTCCGGAGGGGCCGGCGATGAACTGGCCGACGACGTGGTCCTTGTTGTTGATGCCGTGGCCGTAGCTGAGGTCCGGCCCGACCGCGGTCGGCCGGCCGTCGCGCCAGATGACGGCGCAGGACATCGCCCGCAGTCCGCAGGGCGAGCTCTGCTTGGGCTTGGTGGTGTACGGGACACCGGAGTTCCCGGTCGCGTGTCCCAGGTCGTTGATGTCGTAGGCACGCGCGCTGCCGCCGCCCGGGAACGGGGGAAGCTGGCCCAGGCCGGTCCGCTCGTCGAAGATCTGCGCGGGCCCGCCTCCGGAAGCGTTGCCGACGATCTGCCCGACGTTGTTGTTCGCCTCGGGGGCTCCATAGATGAACGGCAGCGAGCCGAACCCTTGGACCTGGCCGCTCGCGTCCCAGCGCACCCAACCCGGGCCGAGCCAGTACCCGACCACCTCGCCGGCGTTGTTGATGCTGGATGTGGAGCCGGCCGGCCCCAGATTCTCGAAGCCTCCCGCCGCGGACCAGCGGAAGGCGGTCGACCCGGAGTAGACATGGCCCGCCGGCGCGGCGCCGGTCACCACGCCGCGGTCGTTGATCCCCGTGCCGAACGTGCCCCTGCCCGCAAGCTCGCCCAGCGCCCGCAGCCCGGACGACGGGTCCCATACGAAGGCGCTCGACTCCCCGAGGTAGGCGCGCCCTCCCAGGGTGCCGACCACCTGGCCCGATGCGTTGATGTCGTCCCCTGCGCTGGTGTCGAACCCGGCCACCGTACCGATCTCGACCACCCTGTAACTCGACTGCGCTCCGGCGGTGGCGACGGGCGTGAGCGCCAGCGCAAGAGCAACGAACGCGGCAAGGCGTACGGAAAGTTGTCCGACCATTTCAGCTCCCCCGTCTCGTAGGTCCTACGACCGTACGGCCAAGGCATTACGAGCCGGTGACAAAAGTCTTAACGCCGGTCGGCCTGGACAACGTCACCCGCCGCGGTGGACGTCGGCGGGCTGGTCGGTGCCGGCTTCGTCGGCCGCGGCCGATGCGCCGGGCTCGCCGCGCCGGGCGGTTGGCGCCCGGCGCGGCGGTGGCACTAATCCTCGATGTCGACCCGGATCGGAATGTCGCGGTAGCGGTCGGGGTCGATGTCGTCGAGCGTTCCGTCGGTCAGCGCATCGACTAGCCCCATGAGGCCGACCTCGGCCTGCTTGGAGAGCATTCCCATCCGCTTGAGCCCGACCTGCTGGGTCTGGCCGCTCTGCTCGAACAGCACCGTCGCGCTTCCGCGCAGCCCGAACGAGCCGAGCGCAGTGCCGGGGATGTTGGTGGCCGGCGGCTGCGGGTAGAGCGTCACCTTGCCGAACGGCGAGCCGCCCCTGCCCTGCAGCGCGTCGTAGACGGCGATGGTGGCTCGACGCGAAGCGTCGTCGTCGAAGTTCGGCCAGTTGCCGTGCGCGGTGGGATCGGTGATGAACCGCCCGGAGATCGACAGCGGCGTATGGAAGTCGCTCTCCGGGTCGTGGCTGACCCGCGCGGTCGCGGGCAGGCCGGCCTTGATCGTGTTCCCGTCGGCCTGCGAGATGTGCACCGCCGGAATCGTGATCGAGGGATCGGTGCCGCTGAGATCCGTCGGGTCGCCGGCCCTGTCGTTGACCACGATCACGGCGACGGCCCCGGCGGCCTGCGCGTTGCGCACCTTCTGGACGAACGGGCACGTGCCGCGGTCCACCAGGGCGATCGCGCCGGCCGGGAACCCGACCAGCGGCCCGCAGCCGAGCGTCGGGTTCGCGCTGCCGTCGGACACGGGCACGATGGCGCCCGCGAGCCCATCGACGGTGGGTTCGCTGCCGAACGAGGCGCCCGCTGCCTTGTAGGTACCGGCCGCGGACGAGGGCGAGTCGATCGTCACCTCGGCGGGCAGCCCGTGGCCGTAGCAGGCCGCCTGGCCGTGCAGGTCCACGAACACATCCACGCGGCCGAACTCCGCCTCGAGGCCGCGATACACCTCGCGCACCGTCCGCGACTCCGGCGTGATGTAGAAGCCCTTGCCTTCGCTGCTGCCCGGCAGATCCGCCGAGCTGGGCTCAAAGTCGAGGTCGGGGTTGAAGTCCCGGTTGACGTCGAACCCCTGTTGCCCGTTGCTGAAGTACCAGGCGCGTGGCTGGTCCGCCAGCTGCGGGTGCAGCGCCATGACGTCGGACCATGGCATCACGTTCTGGCGGCGCGGGATCGCCGCGCCGTCGGCGTTCAGATTCGGGATCGCCACGACCGTGATCGCCTCGCGGATCTGCGCAGCCCGCGCGGAACTGCCTCCGATCGTTGCGACCAGGTTGAGCAGCCCGCGCGTGCCGTGCTGCTCGTTGCCGTGGATCGCGCTCTGCACGAGCATCACCTGATCGCCGTGGCCCACGCGCGCGGCCCAGATCTCACGTCCCTGGTTGGTTTGGCCGGCAACCTCAACCGCGACCGTGCCGCGACTCGTCTGTTCGATCTGCCGCAGAGCCTGGCCGACCTGCTCGTGACTGAGGAAGCCGCTCAGCGGTCCCCCGCCCGTCTCCGTGCCGCAGTGCGCGTTGTCCGGATGTTGCGCCTGCGCCGACCGGGCGCCGACGACGAGCAGCGCCGCCATCACCGCCAGTGCCAGCGCAGCCATCGAAACCACTGTGCGCGACCGCGCGGTGAACGCCGCTGCACCCAAACTGGCCATACCGTCCCCCTCCCTTGTGAGCAACCCTGCCGGCGGCCGAAGCCGCCTTACTCGCCGGGCCCCGAACGCTCGGCGAACGATTCGGACGCTAACACTCCGCTCGCCGTATCGGCAGGTTGGGTGGTCGTGCTGCTCGGGTTCGCGATGACTGCAGCTCCCGTGCAGGCGGGCGAGCGGCGCGCCGATCTGGTGCTCCACGACGTCGGGTGCGAATAACCCCGGCGTCTAGGTTTCGCCCTCCCAGTAGTCGAGCTCGGGCTCGGTCTTGAGCATCGCCTGATACCCCTCCGCCTGCGTCCACAGCCCGACCTTCCCGCTGTCCGGGTAGTGCACGACCGCGAGCGGTGACTTGGAGGAGAGGATGAGGACCCGGCAGGGGTGATCCGACCGGTTGATGACCTGATGGCCGCCCGCTGGGCCTTCCGGGAAGGCGGCGACGTCACCCGGCGTGAGCTCTCGCTCGCCGTCCGGCCCGCGGAGCGTGGCCCGGCCCGAGACGGCGATCAGCCATTCCTCGCAGCCGGTTTCGTAGTGGTAGGGCCACGTCTTCTCGCCGGGCGGCAGCTCGTACAGGCTGCCGCCCAGCAGCGTTGCTCCGAGCCGCTCGCCGATCACCGTCCTCCTGTGCCGGTAGCCCGACCGATCGTTCTCGTGGTCCCAGTCCTGCTCGCCGAAGAGGTTGAAGGCGTCCATGCGCAAAATGGTCGCGGACGGCGGAGCGTCTCGGTCACGACCCCCGAGCGAACCGCGCCAGCAGCGGAAGCACGAGACGTTGCAGTGCGGGCGGGGGCGAGGTCATCACCGTCTCGTCCCGGAACCGCAGCGCGAAGTCGGCGATCCAGGTCGCGCCGCGGAAGCCGGTCGGCATGTTGCGGGCGTTGTAGAGGCCCTCGCGCGCCCCGCGGGCGCTCTCGCTGAGGAAGTCCTCGAGTCGGCCGGCCGGCGTCACCTTGGTCCGCAGCCTGGCGGGCCGGCCGCTCTCGTTCTTGAGCTCGTGGCGAACGTTGCGCGCGACTAGGATCGGCCCGTCGGCGGGCACGAGGTCGCGCCAGGTGCCGTCGAGCTTGACCCTTGCCGAGCCCTCCAGCGTCTCCCAGCGCTCTTCCAGGGAGGGGTGGTAGTGCTCGGGCAGATGACCCCCGTCCTCGAGCCAGCTGTAGACCCAGAGGTCAGAGCCCTCGTGGCGAAAGCTGTACGAAACCCGGTGAACCGGGTCTTCGACGTCACCGCGGTCGCGGCTGAGAATCGCCTCCTCGGCGGAGATCGCATCAGCCGTCGTCGTCTGGGTGCCTGCGCGTGTCATCGGATGCTCCTTCCTGATCTGTCGCCGCCGTCCACCATATCAGCTAAGTTACCCGTGGGTAACATGTGCGCGCGACCACGACTACGTCTTCCGGTCGCCGAGCGGCGTGCCGTGATCATCACGGCGGCGGGACGGCTGTTCGGCGAACGCGGCTACGAGGCGACGCGCCTCGATGAGATCGCCGCTGCCGCCGGCGTGACGAAGCCGATCGTCTACCGCCATTTCGACTCGAAGCGCGACCTCTACCTCGCGCTGCTCGACCGCCACCGCGACGACCTCCCCGGGTTCGTCGCTTCGATCCCCGCGCAAGGCAGCACCGAGGAGCGGCTGCGCACCGTGCTCGACGGCTGGCTCGACTACGTGGAGGCCCGCCCCTTCGCGTGGAAGATGCTGTTTCGGGACACCGGCGGCGGCCCGGAGATCGCCGCCCGCCGGCGAGAGGTGCATGCGAGAGCACGCGCGGTGCTCGTCGATCTGATCCGCTCGCTCGCCGCGACGCCGGTCCCGCGCCGCGAGCTCGAGCCGCTCGCCGAGCTGATGAGCATGGGCATGGCCGCCCTGGTCCTGTGGTGGATCGAGGAGGCCGCGGTATCCCGCCCCGTGATCCTCGATTCCCTGACGACGGCGTGGGTGAAGCTGCTCGCCTGAGCCTGCCCGATTTCAATCGAGTGTCCTGCCTGACTGTGTCCTCCTGGAACAGCTATCCAGGACACTCGATCGGATGAAGGTCCTCAGAGACCGACCCCGCGCCGCCAATCGCGGGTGGTGTCGGCGAGTACGGCGAGGATGCGGGTGGGGAGCGCGATCAGGGATCTCCACCACGTTGTCGCGCGGGCTGCCTTGGCGGACATGGCGAGAGCCGGTCAGCTCGTGATCGCCGTCTGCGGGTGGGGGGCGCTGCGCCGGCGGTACAGGATCGCGATGCTGCCGGCCGCGGCGAACACGAGCGCGATGACGGCTCCGATGCCGGCGTCGCCCCAGTCGATGCCGCCGGCCGGGGCCGGGGCGGGCTGCGGCACCTTGACGACGGTGACCTGCGGCGCGTCGGACGTGCCGCGGCCCTCGGCGGCGTCGCGCGTGTCGGGCGACCGCAGGTCCTGCCGGATCTCAGACCGCTGGCCGGGCGTCGGATAGGCCGGGAAGCCCGGCTCGGTCACGGTCCGCTGGGCGAAACGCGTTGCGGCATCCCGGGTGTCGGGCATGCGCAGGTCCTGCTGCGCGGGCGCGACGGGGGCGGCGAGCGCGGCGAGCGCGACGCCGATGACCGCCGAACGGGTGATGCGATGGTGGCGCATCGTGACTCCTTGTGGTTGCGACCGCCCCATGCGATCGATGCGGCGCACGCTGACCGGCGGCGGTAGACGCCGAGGGTCATGAGTGGTAGATGCTGCGTGTGGAGTTCCGTGTACTCGGCCCGTTGGAGGTGGTCGAGCAGCATGGCCCGCTTACGCTCGGCGGTGGCAAACAGCGGTCGCTGCTCGCGCTGCTGCTACTGCACGCCAACGAGGTGGTCTCGACCGAGCGGTTGATCGACGAGCTGTGGGGCGAGTCGCCGCCGGCGACGGTCAACAAGAGCGTGCAGATCTACGTGTCCCGGCTTCGCAAGCAGCTCGGCGACGGCCGGCTGGTCACGCGCGCGCCCGGTTACACGCTGCGGCTCGATCCCGGCGAGCTCGACCTCGGCCGCTTCGAGATGCTCGTGAGCCGCGGCCGGCAACGCGGATCCGGCGACCGCGGCGGAGAAGCTGCGGGAGGCGCTTGCGCTGTGGCGCGGGCCGCCGCTGGCGGACCTGGCCTACGAGCCGTTCCTGCAGGGCGAGATCGCGCGGCTCGAGGAGCTCCGCCTGGCCGCGCTCGAGCAGCGCATCGAGGCCGATCTCACCGCCGGCCGCCACGGACAGCTCGTCGGCGAGCTGGAGGCGCTCACGCGAGAGCATCCGCTGAGGGAGCGCCTGAGCGGGCAGCTCATGCTCAGCCTCTACCGCTGCGGCAGGCAGGCAGAGGCGCTCGAGACCTTCCGCACGGCCCGCTCGGCGCTCGTCGACGAGCTCGGCCTCGAGCCCGGTCGCACGCTCCGCGAGCTCCACGAGGCGATCCTTCGTCAGGACCCCGCACTCGACGCGCCCGCCGCGGCAACAGCGACGGTCGAGCGACCCGGCGGCTCGTTCGTGGGGCGCGAGCGCGAGCTCGCCCAGCTCGTCGGCGGCCTCGAGCATGCCTTGGCGGGGCGCGGACGCCTGTTCCTGCTGAGCGGCGAGCCGGGCATCGGCAAGAGCCGCCTCGCCGACGAGCTGGCCGCGCACGCACGCGCCCGTGGCGCCCGGGTCCTGGTCGGACGTTGCTGGGAGGCCGGCGGCGCGCCGGCCTACTGGCCGTGGGTGCAGGCTCTGCGCATGTACGTGCGCGACGTCGACGCCGACGAGCTGCGGCGGCGGCTCGGCGCGGGAGCGGCCGACCTCGCCCAGATCATCCCGGAGCTGCGCGAGCGCCTGCCCGGCCTGCCCGGCGCGTCCTCGCTCGATCCGGAGGGGGCGCGCTTCCGCCTGTTCGACGCGAGCAGCCGGTTCCTGCGCAGCGCCGCTCAGAGCCGGCCGATCGTGCTCGTGCTGGACGATCTCCACGCGGCCGACGATCCCTCGCTCCTGCTGTTGCGCTTCCTCGCGCGCGAGCTCGGATCGAGCCGGCTGCTGGTGCTGTGCGCACACCGCGACGTCGACCCGGTCCCGGGAGACCGGCTCGCCCGGATGTTCGCCGAGATCGCCCGCGAGCCGGTCGTGAGCCGCGTCTCGCTGGGCGGGCTGAGCCAGTCCGAGGTCGCCGAGTACGTCGAGCTCACGGCTGCGCAGCTGGCCTCGCCTCGGCTGGCATCTGCGCTGCACGACAAGACCGACGGGAACCCGCTGTTCGTGGGCGAGATCGTGCGGCTGTTCTCGATCGAGGGCGCGGCGGACGAACCGCAGCTCGCGATCCCGCAGAGTGCCCGTGACGCGATCGCCCGCCGGCTCGCCTATGTGTCACCGGAATGCAACCGGCTGCTGGTGCTCGCCTCGGTACTCGGCCGCGAGTTCGCGCTCGACGTGCTCGCCTGTCTGGGCGGCGTCCCGGACGACCAGCTGCTCGACACGCTCGACGAGGCGATCGCGGCCCGCATCGTGTCCGACGTCCCTGGCACGCCGGGTCGCGTGCGCTTCGCGCACGTCCTGATCCGCGACACGCTCTACGACGAGCTCCCGGCCGCCCGCCGCGCGAGGCTGCACCGTGCCGCGGTCGAGGCGCTCGAGCAGCTGCACCCGGATCCCGGACCAGACCTCGCGGAGCTCGCACGCCACGCGATCGCCGGCGGCGACGCCGAGCGGGGGCTCGGCCACGCCCGCCGCGCCGGCGACCGGGCGCTCGGGCTGCTCGCCTACGACGAGGCCGCCCGTCTGTACCGGCTTGCGCTCCAGGCCCTCGACCGCCGTCAGCCGATGGACCCTGTCGCGCGCAGCGAGCTGCTGCTCGCGCTAGGCGATGCGCTCACGCGGTCGGGGAGCGTCGCCGACGCGAAGGCGACGTTCCTGGAGGCCGCCGATCTCGCGCGGCGCGCGCGGCTGCCCGAGCTGCTCGCGCACGCCGCGCTCGGCTACGGGGGGAAGTGCGGCTGGCTGCGGGCCGGCGCCGACGGCCGCCTCGTACCGCTGCTCGAGGAGGCCTTGCAGGCGCTCGGCGAGCAGGAGACGCCGCTTCGCGCGCGGCTGCTGGCGCGCCTGGCCGGGGCGCTGCGGGACCAGCCGTCGCTCGAGCCGCGCGCGTCTCTGAGCCGGAAGGCGGTCGAGGTCGCTCGCCGGATCGGCGACCCGGACACGCTGGCCTACACGCTCGCCGCCCTCTTCATGGCCACGTGGGGGCCCGAGACGGAGGAGCTGGTGGCGATCAGCGACGAGGTCGGCCGCTTGGCCGAGGAGACCGGCACGGCCGACACGATGCTCGACGCCCTCACCCTGCAAGGCGTCGTCGCGTGGCTGACGCTCGCCGACGCCGATGCCCTTGTGGCGGACGACGAGTACGACGCCCTGGCGGTCGAGATGAAGCGGCCGGCGGAGCTGTGGCAGGGCACCATGCAGTACACGATCAGGGCGCTCTTCCAGGGCGATCTCGACGCCGCCGAGCGGCTGGCGGAGGAAGCCTTGCGGGCGGGTCAGGCGCGCCGTATGGACGCCGACTGCTCCTACCACCTGACGATGTTCATGCTGCGCCGCGAGCAGGGCCGGCTGGGCGAGATCGAGGACCTGCTTCGCGACGCGGTCGACAAGTTCCCCGGCTACCGGTCGTTCCGCTGCTTCATCCCGCTGCTCGAGTGCGAGCTCGCGCGCGAGGACGACGCGCGCCGCGCGCTCAGCGAGCTGGCCGACGAGGATTTCGCTTCGCTTCCGCGTGACGGCGAGTGGCTCTTCTGCCTCTCGATCCTCGCCGAGGTCGCGGCCCACTTGCAGGACCGCGACCGGGCGACCGTCCTCTACCGGCTGCTGCGCCCGTACCCGCGCGTGAACGCAATGGCCGCGGGCGAGGTCGCGCTCGGCCCCGTCGCGCGCTACCTCGGGATCCTCGCCGCGACCACCGGACGCTGGGACGAGGCCGCCGGACATTTCCGGGAGGCGATCGCCGTGAACGCCAAGCTCGGCGCCCGGCCGCAGCTCGCCCACACCCAGTACGACTACGCCCGCATGCTGCTCGCGCGCGGCGCGCCCGGCGACAGCGGCAGGGCACAGGAGCTCCTAGGCGCGGCGGTCACGTCCTTCCGGGAGCTGGGCATGGACGACTGGGCGGACGCGGCAGGCCGCCACGCACCCCCGAGGCGGCCCTGAGATCCCGCCGAAAGCTCGGCCAGCTACGCCGCCTTCACGGTCTGCGAGACGCACTTGCCGAAGGCGTTCTTCTTGTTCTTGTTCTTGCCGTACTTCTCCGCGAAGGCGGCCGGATCGGCGGCACGCTCCGCCTTGCACGCCTTGGCGGCGTTCACCCGCGCCTCGGTCTCCGCCTCCGTCGCCTCCTTCGTCTTGCTCGACACGCACTTGCCGAAGGCGTTCTTCTTGTTCTTGTTCGCGCCGTACTTCTCGGCGAAGGCGGCCGGGTCGGCGGCGCGCTCGGTCTTGCACTCCTTCGCCGCGTTCTTGGCGGCGGTCGCGACGGCCTGCGCCCGCGTGGCCACGCACGCCTTCATGGCCTTCGACGTGCTCTTGGCAGCGTGCATCTGCTTGAACAGCTTGGTGCCTACCGCGTGCTTTTCGGCCTTGCAGGCGTCCCTGGCGGCAGCAGTCGCCGGATCCTGGGCCGCGGCCAGCGCGAAGCCGGGCATTGCAAACAACACGAGCGCTGCCACGATAAGAGTCCTGTGCATGAATGAGTCCTTCCTCGGGAACAGTGGAACTGCCAGCGACTGAGACGCCCATCGACGCCTCGGGTTGGCCGCTTGGATCCAACTCCGGGTCCGCTGGCGCGTCTTGCAGTCGTGACCCGATCACGACGAACGGAGCGAACCTGCCCGCGGCGACCCTCGAAGCCCCCGCCCCGCCGCGCCGGTCGCGGGCGAGCGACGAGCAGCTGGCCGGCGCGGCGGGTCGCGGCGACGCTGCCGCGTTCGAGGTCCTGTACGAGCGCCACCACCGGCCGCTCCTGTCGTTCGCGCGGCACATGCTCGGATGCGCCGAAGACGCCGAGGATGTCGTCCAGCACGCCTTCCTGGCCGCCGATCGCGAGTTCCGCTCCGGAAGGATCCCCAAGGCCGCCCGGGCCTGGCTGTACACGGTGGCGCGCAATCGCTGCGTGTCGCTGCTGCGGGCACGCCGCGAGATGCCGGGGCTGCCCGACGCGGCCATGCCGTCGACCGAGAACCTGGCCGCCGACGTCGAGCGGCGCGCTGACCTGCGCCACCTGCTCGCCGATCTGCGCGAGCTGCCTGACGATCAACGCGCCGCGCTGCTGCTCGCCGAGCTCGGCGACCTGTCTCACGTCGAGGTGGCGACCGTGATCGGGGTGCGTCCCGGCAAGGTCAAGGCGCTTGTGTTCCAGGCGCGCGAGACGCTGATGGCGGCCGCCCAGGCGCGCGCGATCCCGTGCCGGTCGATCCAGGAGGAGCTGTCCGTCGCGTCCGGCTCGGCGCTGCGCCGGCGGCACCTCAGAAACCACCTCGCCCAGTGCTCCGGGTGCCGGGAGTACGCGGACCGCCTGCGTGCCCAGCGCGCGTCGCTCGCCCTGCTCCTGCCCGTCGTCCCGACCCTCGCGCTGCGCGACGCCGTGCTGTCCGGCCTCGCCGGCAGCGCGGGCGCGGGCGCGGGCGCCGCGGCGGGCGGCATCGGGCTGCTGGCCGCCAAGTCGACCGCCGCGAAACTGCTCACGATCGCGGCCGTCGGCGGCGCCGCGGCCGGCGGGGGCACGGTCGCGATCACCACGCACGACGCCGGCACCCGCGACCGGCCTGCTGAGCGACGCGACCAGCGAGCGCCGGCGACGCGAGCGCCGGCGCCTGCCACGCCGGCGGGCTCGCGCGCGGCGGATCCGGGCCCCGCCCTCGAGCGCGTCCCGGCGGCGCGGCGCCGGCACGAGGTCCGGTCGCGATCGGGCAGGCAGGACCGCACGACGGCGACGCGACAAGCGCCAGGACCGGGCCGCGACCGAGCCCGGCAGTCGTTCCAACGGCCGCAAGCCCGAGCGCGCAGCCGCGAGCACGCCGCCCGGCCAGGCCAAGACCAAGACCAGACCCACGCACGCCAAGCCCGTGAAGACGCAGCCGAGGCAACTCAAGCCGCAGAAGCCGAGCAGGCCGAAGCCGGACAAGGTGGCGCCGGCACGAAAGCCCGTCGTGACGAAGGCGAAGTCGGTCAAGCCGCCGAAGGCCAAGCGCGTGCCTGCCTTCGCGCCTCCGGCGGCCGATGCTCCCCGTCACTCCGAGAAGCGGGCGAAGGACGCCGTCGACGGGCAGACCCTCGGGGATCCGGTCGCCAGCGGCTAGGCGCGTCGCGGCGTGTAGCGTACGCGCGTGAGCGTCGAGCAGCATCCCGTCGAGCTGATCATGGCCCGCGGCTTCATGGCGAACCTGTCGACGCCCGCGTTCCTGGTCGACCGGCTCGGCGTGTTGGTCTTCTACAACGAGGCCGCCGAGGAGATCCTGGGACTCACCTTCGCGGAGGCCGGTCCCATGCCGGCCGAGGAGTGGAGCGCCCGCTTCGAGCCCACGGGCCCCGACGGCCAGCCCGTTCGTACCGAGGAGTTGCCGCTCGGCGTCGCCTTGCTCGAAGGGCGGCCGGCGCACGCGCCGCTGCGCATCACGTCGGCCGGAGGGCGGGCCGAGCAGATCCAGGCCACGGCGTTTCCGGTGATCGGCCGCGGCGGCCAGACCGGAGCGCTCGCGATCTTCTGGAGGGCTCCGGGCTGATGCTCGTGCGGATGTGGGGCACGCGTGGCTCGCTGCCGACCCCAGGGGCGAGCATGGTGCGCTACGGGGGAAACACCTCCTGCGTCCAGGTGACCCTCTCGGACGGAACCCATCTGGTCCTCGACGCCGGGACCGGGATCCGAAATCTGCCGACCGACCTGGGGCGCTCGGGCGAGCCCGTCCACATCCTGCTCACCCACCTTCACCTGGACCACATCCAGGGCCTGCTGTTCTTCGCACCGTTGTTTCAACCGGGCGTACAGGTCACGCTGTGGGGGCCTGCGGCGCCGGGCGTCTCGCTCGAGCGCCGCATCGGGCGCTACCTCTCGGCGCCGTTGACGCCGGTGGAGATCCGTGAGCTGCCATGCCGGCTGGACTTCCGCAACTGCCCGACCACGCGCTGGCAGATCGGCTCGGCCCAGATCACCGCCGAGGGTGTCACGCACCGCGGGCCGACGCTCGGGTTCCGCGTCGAGGAGAACGGCAGCTCGCTGTGCTACCTGCCGGACCATGAGCCCGCGATCATCGGCGACATCGACCGGCTCGACGCCGAGTGGGTCTCGGGGTCGTCGCTCGCCCGGGACGTCGATCTGCTGGTCCACGACTGCCAGTACACGGACGCCGAGTACCCCGCCCACGTGGGCTGGGGCCACTCCGCGCTCTCGCACGCGCTGCAGTTCGCGCGCCGGGTCGGCGCTCGCAACACGCTGCTGTTCCACCACGACCCGGGGCACACCGACGACGAGCTCGACGCCATGCTCGACGTCGCCTACAGGCAGTGGACGGCGGCCGGCGGCAGGGAGGGCGCAATCTCGATGGCTGCCGAGGGCACCACCGTGACCGTCGGGTCGAGCGCGCCGGCGATCAACTCGTAACCGCGCGCGGCCCGCCCCGGCGGCGACCGGCACGATCACCGAGCCGCCACGGCCTCGGCGTAGACCCCGGCGGTCTGGCGCGCGATCGCCGACCAGTCGAACTCGCGCACGGCCCGCTCGCGCCCCGCCTTGCCCATCTCCGCCGCGAGCCCGGGATTGGCCACCAGCATGTTGACGCGCTCGGCGATCCCCGCCACGAACCCCACCGGGTCGCGCGGCTCGATCGAGCCGGGAGCCGTCTCGAACGGCACCAGCAGCCCCGTCTCGCCGTCCACGACGACCTCGACGATGCCGCCCGTGGCGGTAGCCACCACCGCGGCCTCGCACGCCATCGCCTCGAGGTTCACGATCCCCAGCGGCTCGTAGATCGACGGGCACGCGAACACGGTCGCGTGGCTGAGCAGCTGGATCACCTCGTGCTTCGGCAGCATCTGCTCGAGCCAGATCACGTTGCCGCGCTCGGCCCGCAGGCGGTCGACCCGCTTCGCCACGTCGGCCGCGATCTCCGGCGTGTCGGGCGCGCCCGCGCACAGCACGAGCTGGGCCGCGGGGTCGAACTCCATGGCGGCGTCGACCAGGTACGGCACGCCCTTCTGGCGCGTGATCCGGCCCACGAAGACGACCGACGGCCGCGCCGGGTCGATCGCGTAGCGCTCGAGCACGTCGGTGCGCGGGTCGGGCGCGTACTCCCGGGCGTCGATGCCGTTGTAGATGACCGGCACCCGGTCAGGGTCGATCTCCGGGTAGCACTCGAGGATGTCGCGGCGCGAGCCCTCGGAGACCGCGATCACCCGGTCGGCCGCCGCGAGCGACACCTTCTCGCACCAGCTCGAGAGCGCGTACCCGCCGCCGAGCTGCTCGGCCTTCCACGGCCGCAGCGGCTCGAGGCTGTGCACGGTCGCCACGTGCGGAACGCCGTAGATGAGCTTGGCCAGGTGCCCCGCGAGCTGCGCGTACCAGGTGTGGCTGTGGACGACCTCGGCGCCGTCGACCGCCGCCGCCATCGAGAGGTCGATCGACATCGCGCGCAGCGCGGCCAGGTGCGGGGCGTCGCCGGCCAGCGCGTCCCACGCGCGATGCCCGACCACCCCGTCGCGGTCGTCGCCCCACGCGTGCACGGTCACGTCCTCGAGCCGCGCCAGCTCGCGCGCCAGGTACTCGACGTGCACGCCTGCGCCGCCGTAGACCTCCGGCGGGTACTCGCGCGTGAGCAGCGCGACCTTCACGCCTCCACCACCGCTCCCTTGGGGATCACGGCGATCCCGTTGTCCGAGACCTTGAAGCGCTCGCGGTCGGCCTCGGGGTCGACCCCGACCTGGGCTCCCGGCGCGATCCGGACGTTCTTGTCGACGATCGCGTAGCGCACCACCGCCCCGCGGCCGACGTCGACCCCCTGCATCAGGATCGAGCCCTCGACCTCGGCGTGCGAGTGCAGGTGCACGCCCGGCGAGAGGATCGACCGGCGGGCGGTCGCGCCCGAGATGACGACGCCCGCGCACACCATCGAGTCGAGCGCGTGCCCGCGCCGGCCGTCCTCGTCGAAGACGAACTTGGCCGGCGGCAGCGGCTCGTGCCAGGTGAGGATCGGCCACTCGTCGTTGTAGAGGTTGAACACCGGGTCGATCGAGATCAGGTCCATGTGCGCGTCGTAGAACGCGTCGAGCGTCCCGACGTCGCGCCAGTAGCCGTGGTCGCGCTCGCCCTCCCCCGGGACGATGTTCTTCGAGAAGTCGTAGACGTGCGCCGCGCCGCTGCCCACCAGCATCGGCACGATGTTGCCGCCCATGTCGTGGCTCGAGGACGAGGACCCGGCATCCGCGGTCACCGCCTCGATCAGCGCCTTGGTGGTGAACATGTAGTTGCCCATCGAGGCGAAGACCTGGTCGGGCGCGTCCGGCAGCCCGACCGCGTCCTCCGGCTTCTCGCGGAAGGCGGTGATCGTGTGGCCGTCGGGCCCGGCCTCGACGACGCCGAACTGGTCGGCCTGTGACAGGGGCGCCCGCAGCGCCGCCACCGTGACCGCCGCCCCGGTCTCGATGTGCTGGTCGAGCATCTGGCCCGGGTCCATGCGGTAGATGTGGTCGGCGCCGAATACCGCCACGTAGTCCGGCTGCTCGTCGTTGAGCAGGTTGAGGTTCTGATAGATGGCGTCGGCCGAGCCCGAGAACCAGTGCGGCCCGCGCCGCATCTGCGCCGGCACCGGCGCCACGTAGTTGCCCAGCAGCGGCGACAGCCGCCAGGTCAGCGTGATGTGACGGTCGAGCGAGTGGCTCTTGTACTGCGTCAGCACGACGATCCGGCGGAAGCCGGCGTTGACGAGGTTGGAGAGCGCGAAGTCGATCAGCCGGTAGTTGCCGCCGAACGGCACCGCGGGCTTGGCGCGGTCGAGCGTCAGCGGCGCAAGGCGCTTTCCCTCGCCGCCGGCCAGCACGATCCCGAAGACGTCCATTACCCCCTCAGCGCTCGATCGACGATCTCCTGGGCCTCGCCGAGGATCCGCTCGAGGCGCTCCTCGCCGTCGAGGCCCTCGGCATAGACCTTGTACACGTCCTCGGTGCCGGACGGGCGCGCCGCGAACCAGCCGTGCTCGGCCACGACCTTCAACCCGCCGATGGGCGCGCCGTTGCCGGGCGCAGTCGTGAGCTTGGCGACGATCGGCTCGCCTGCCAGCTCGGAGCTCGTGACCTGCTCGGGCGAGAGCTTGGCCAGCTGGTCCTTCTCCGCCGGCGACGCGGCGACGTCGATCCGCCGGTACGCCGCATGACCGAAGCGATCGGCGAGCTCGGCGTACGCCGCGCCCGGGTCGCGGCCCGTGCGGGCGGTCATCTCGGCCGCCAGCAGGCACGGGATCAGCCCGTCCTTGTCGGTGCTCCAGGCGCCGCCGTCGCGGCGCAGGAACGACGCTCCCGCGCTCTCCTCGCCGCCGAAGCCGAGCGTGCCCTCGATCAGGCCTTCGACGAACCACTTGAAGCCGACCGGGACCTCGACCACGCGGCGGCCGAGGTCGGCGGCCACGCGGTCGATGATGCTCGAGCTCACGAGCGTCTTGCCGACGCCGACGCCGTCGCCCCAGTCGCGGTGGCCGGCGAACAGGTAGGCCACGCAGGCGGCGAGGTGGTGGTTGGGATTGAGCAGCCCGGCGCCGGGTGTGACGATGCCGTGGCGGTCGGCGTCGGGGTCGTTGGCGACGGCCACGTCGAAGCGGTCGCGCAGCTCGGTCAGCCGCGCCATCGCGTACGGCGACGAGCAGTCCATGCGGATCTTGCCGTCCCAGTCGAGCGGCACGAAGCGGAAGGTCGGGTCGATCCGGTCGTTGACGATCTCGAGGTCGAGCCCGTGGACCTCGGCGATCGCGGCCCAGTAGGCGGCGCTCGCTCCGCCCAGCGGATCGACGCCGATGCGCAGGCCGGCCCCGCGGATCGCGTCGAGGTCGATCACCTGCCCGAGGTCGGCGACGTAGGCCTGCACGTAGTCGCGCCGGTGCACCGTGTCGGCGCGCTGCGCGTGGTCGTACGGGGTGCGCAGGACCCCCTCGAGCCCCGCGCCGAGCAGCCGGTTGGCCTCGCTCTCGATCCAGCCCGTCACGTCGGTGTCGGCCGGACCGCCGTGCGGCGGGTTGTACTTGAAGCCGCCGTCGGCCGGCGGGTTGTGCGACGGCGTGACCACGATCCCGTCCGCCCGACCGCGCCCGCCGCGGTTGTACTCGAGGATCGCGTGCGAGATGACCGGCGTCGGGGTGGCGCCGTCGCGGGCGTCGACGCAGACGTCGACTCCGTGGGCGGCCAGCACCTCGACGATCGTCTCCGCGGCCGGCTCCGACAGCGCGTGTGTGTCGCGGCCGAGGAACAGCGGCCCGTCGATCCCCTGTGCCTCGCGGTAGCGGCAAACCGCCTCGCTGATGGCCAGCACGTGCGCCTCGGTGAAAGTGCCCGCGAGCGAGGAGCCGCGATGGCCGGACGTCCCGAACGCCACGCGGTTCGCCGGGTCCGGCTGCTCGTAGTAGGCCTCCACCAGCCGGCCGACGTCGACCAGGTCCGACTCCTGCGGAAGCGTCCCCGCGCGCGGATCGACGCTCATCTCCCCCCGATCTCCTCCGGGACGGTCACGGGCGGCAGGTTGTCACAGCCCGAGCGCTCGTGCTCGCCGCTCCCTGAGAACGTTCTCTCGAATCAGGGGACCGTAGCTCAGGCGAACTTCCGCGTCGTGAGATTTCGTTTTCTGAGCTTTTCGTGTACAGTCGCGCGATGCCCGCCAGCACTGGAATCGAAGCGACGACCGCACGAGGCGAAACGTTTCGCCGGCCGACGATCAAGGACGTCGCCCGGCCATGATCCTCGTCGGCGGGGAGGCGCTCTACGACTTAGTCCTCCAGGACGGCGTCGACGACCTCGCGGGCCACCCCGGCGGCGGGCCGTTCAACGCCGCGCGGACGATCGGGCGCCTCGGGCAGCCGGTCGCCTACCTCGGCCGGCTCTCGAGCGACCGCTTCGGGCACCGCCTGGAGGCGATGTTGCGCGAGGACGGCGTCGACCTCGGCTGTGTCGTGCACACCGACGACCCGACGACGCTCGCGCTCGCCGAGGTCGATCACGAGGGCGTCGCCCGCTACCGCTTCTACGAGCGCGGGACGTCGGCTCCCGGGCTCACGCCCGAGACGGCGCTCGCCGCCCTGCCCGACGACGTGCGACTCGTGCACGTCGGCACGCTCGGGCTGGCCCTCGAGCCGATCGCCACCGCGCTCGAGGCGGTCGTCGAGCGGCTCGCCGGCAGCGCGCTGATCGCGGTCGACCCCAATTGCCGGCCGTGGGTGATCGACGACCACGACGCGTACCAGGCGCGCATGCGGCGCGTCCTCGCCCACAGCCACGTGCTGAAGGTCAGCGAGGAGGACCTCGCCTATCTCGAGCCGGACCTGCCCGCGGTGGAGGGAGTGCGTGCGCTGCTCGAGCACGGGCCGACGGTCGGCCTGCTCACGCGCGGGCCGAACGGCGCGCTGGTCATCACGCGCACCGCGGAGGTGGCGGTGCCGGCGCCGCGGGCCAAGGTGGTCGACACGATCGGAGCCGGCGACGCATTCGGCGGCGGGTTCCTGGGCTGGTGGAGCGAGCGCGGGCTCGGCACCGACGAGCTGGCCAAGATCGACGTCGTGGTCGAGGCCACGCGCTTCGCCTGCCTCGTCGCCGCGCGCACGTGCTCGCGGCCGGGCGCCTCGCCGCCCTACCGGAACGAGCTGTAGATGAGCTCGTCGCCGCGCCCGCGCGCCTCGGGTACCGTCCCGGCGATGCTCCCCCAGCAGGCTCCGCGCCGGCCGACGATGCGCGACGTGGCGGCGCTGGCCGGCGTGAGCCTGAGCACCGTGTCGCGGGTCGTCAGCGGCAGCCAGCAGGTCGACCCCGAGCTCGCCGTCAAGGTCGAGAAGGCGGTCGAGATGCTGGGCTATCGCCACAACCTGGCGGCCGGCAACCTGCGCCGCGCCGACGGGCTCTCGGCCAGCATCGGGCTCGTCTTCGAGGACGTCTCGAACCCGTTCTTCTCGGCCGTCCACCGCGGCGTCGAGGACGTGGCGCGCAAGCGGTCGCGTGCTCACCTTCGCCGGCAGCTCGGACGAGGACCCCGCGCGCGAGCGCGAGCTCACCGAGGCATTCCTCGGGCGCCGCGTCGACGGCCTGGTCATCGCGCCGGCGTCGGCCGATCACAGCTACCTGGCGCGCGACGTCGCGGCCGGCATGGCGCTCGTCTTCGTCGACCGCCCGCCGCACTTCATCGACGCCGACGCCGTGGTGAGCGACAACGTCGGCGGCGCCCGCACGGCGGTCGCGCACCTGGCCGCGGCCGGCCATCGCCGGATCGCGTTCCTGGGCGACAGGCCCGAGATCTTCACGGCCGCGGAGCGGCTGCGCGGCTACCGCGAGGCGCTCGCGCAGCACGGCGGCGAGCAGCACGACGCGCTGGTGCGGCATCCGGCGTTCCGCGCCGTCGACGTCGACGCCACCGTGCGCGAGCTGCTCGCCGGCGAGAACCCGCCGACGGCGCTGTTCACGGCGCAGAACCTGATCACGCTGGGCGCCCTGCGGACGCTGCACGAGCTGGAGCTCCAGCACACGATCGCGCTCGTCGGGTTCGACGACGTCCCGCTCGCCGCGCTGCTCCAGCCCGGCGTTAGCGTCGTCGCGCAGGACCCCTACGCGCTCGGCCGCCACGCCGCCGAGCTGCTCTTCTCGCGCCTCGACGGCCATCGCGGCGCTTCGCGGCGCGAGGTCCTCCCGACCACGCTGATCGAGCGCGGGTCAGGCGAGATCCCGCCGCCGCTACGAGCTCGGTCGCCGCAGCCTCCTCGCGCACGGCCGGGCTGCGGCCGGCGAGGACGCCGCCGTCGATCGGCAGCGTCGTGCCGGTGATCCAGCGCGCGCCGTCGCCGGCCAGGAACAGCACGGCCTCGGCGACGTCGGCCGGCTGCCCGCGGCGGCCCAGCGGGTGGAAGCCGTCGACGGAGTCGAGCACCGCCCGCGCCTCCTCGGGCGTCAGGAACCGCTCGTAGGCCGGCGTCTCCACGAAGGCCAGCGCCACCGTGTTGACCCGGATGCCGTCCGCCGCGAGCTCGATCGCGAGGTTCTTGGTCAGCACGTGGCGACCGGCCTGGGCCGCCGAGTACGCGCTCGTGGGCGTCGTCGAGATCGCGTCCAGCGCCCACATCGAGCCGACGTTGACGATCGCGCCGCCGCCGCGCTCGCGCATCGTCGGGACGACGGCCTGGGAGACCCAGTAGGTCGGCCGCAGGATCGAGCCGAGTGCCTCGTCGAAGTGCTCCTCGGTCTGCTCCTCGAAGGGAGCCGGGCGGAAGATGCCGGTGCTGTTGACGAGCACGTCGACGCCGCCGAAGCGCTCGACGGCGCGCTCGACGAGGCCGTGCGCCTGATCGCGGCTCGTCACCCGGCCGGCGACGGTCAGCGTGCGCCCGCCGCCGGGGTCGAGATCCGCCTGCGCCGCTTCGAGCACGGAGGCACGCGTTCCGCTGAGGACGACCGAGGCTCCCTCGTCGAGGAACCGCTCGGCCGCGGCGCGGCCGATGCCCCCGCCGCCGCCGGTGATGAGAACGACCTTGTCTTCGAACATGTCGTAGATAATACATGCATGTGCAGCTAATGCAAGTGCAGCTATACTGGCCGCGTGTCCGCGATCGACGACGAGCAGCTCGCCACCTGGCGCGCGTTCCTCAACGCGCACGCCCGCGTCACGCGGGCGATCGGGCGCGACCTGGCGGAGGCCGGGCTGCCCGATCTCAGCTGGTACGACGTCCTGTGGGCGCTGTACCGGCAGCCGGGCCGCTGCCTGCGCGTGAACCAGCTCGCCGACGAGGTGGTGCTCAGCGCGACCGCGATGAGCCGCTTCGTCGACCGCGTCGAGGCGGCCGGCTACGTCCGCCGCGAGCCAGATCCCGATGACCGGCGCGCGCTACAGATCACGATCACCGACGAGGGGATCGCGCTGCTGCGGCGGATGTGGCCGGTCTACGCGCGCGGCATCGAGCGCCGCTTCGCCGCGCATCTCGACGGCGGCTCGCTGCGCGAGATGCTCGAGCGGATGGGCTGATCAGAGGCGCGGCATCACTTCGGTGACGAAGCGGGCGACCTGCTCGGCGCGATCCTCGTGCCGCGGGACGACGACCACGGTGTCGGCGCCCGCCTTCCACAGCGCCTCGATGGCGCCGACGCAGTCGCGGGCGTCACCGGCGATCGCGACGGCGCGCAGGCGGTCCTCGTCGAGCGGGCCGCCGGCGTCGTCCAGGCCCGCGAGCTCGAACAGCCGCGGATAGAGGCCCATCCTGCGCCAGGCCTCGATCGGCGGGCGCAGCGCCTCGGCCGCCGCCGAGCGATCGTCGTCGACGCTCAGCCACGCGTAGACGACCGCCTCGCCGGCGCCGCCGGCGGTCTCGCGCGCCCAGCGCACCGCGGCCGGGCCGCTGCCCTCGGCGAGCAGGAAGCCTTCCGCCGACCGCCCCGCGGCGGCCAGGCCGCGCGGTCCGGTGGTGCCGATCAGGATCGGCGGCGGCGGATCGGGCCGGTGCGCGAGCTGGACGGCGTCGAGCCGCACGTGCCGCCCGTCGACGGTCACGCGGTCGCCGGCCAGCAGCGCCCGCACGGCCGTCACGGTCTCCTCGAGGGCGACCAGGCGGTTCGGCGGGCGCGCGTCGATCTGCCGCATCCAGGACTCCACCCCGTGCCCGAACGCGGCCGCGAACCGCCCCGGATGTAGGCGGGAGAGGCCCGCGATCTCCATCGCCGCCAGCGCCGGGTTGCGCATCGCCACCGGCAGCAGGCCGATGCCGACGCGCAGCGAGCCGGTGACCGCGAGCGCGGTCGCGGCCATCGTCAGGCCGCCGGCGAGGAAGCAGTCCTCGACCACCCACAGCTCGGCGAAGCCGCCGCGCTCGGCGCCGCGCGCGAAGGCGGGCAGCTCCTCGGGCGGCCACTCGGGCCGGAACATGACGCCGAGCCCGCTCATCGCGCCGGCAGCGCTAGATCAGACCGCGCGCACCGAGCTCCGCCAGGACCTTGCGGCGATGCCACTGCTTGGCGGCGGCAAGTCGGCTCAGGGCGTCGCGCGCCTCGTGCTCGCGCTCCCTGGCGTCGACTGCGATCCCGCGCAGCTTCTCGATCTTGGCCTCGAGCTTGGCGTTCACCTCGCGCAGCTCGTCGAGCTCTGCCTGCTCGTCCGTCGTCCACTCCCAGGCGGGGGCATCGGACGCCATCAGCGGATTCGGCCGTGAATGGCCGTTGTGCGCGAGCGCCTCGCGCAGCTCCTGCCCGGAGACATGGGGTTCGTGCGACTCGCTCATGGGGCGGGGGTTCGAGGCCCGGCGGAGGGCTCCTGCAACTGATTCGTGTGTTGCGTTGCGCGGGCGAACGTCAACTGCCTGCAGGTAAGGGACCGGACGTGGGCCCCGCGGTCAGCCGCGCGGCCGGCTCACCGCCTCCTTACCTGCTGGGGTTGACGTTGGCCGCGTCCCTCAGCGCCGCGCGCGCCTCGGCGGCCAGCCGCCGCACGAGATAGCCGGCCGGCTCGTCGACGGCCAGCGCATGCGCCTGCCCGGCCCACAGATGGAAGCCGTCCGCGTCCCCCTGCTCGCGCGCCGCGGCGCGGATCCCCGCGGTGACGTGGTGCAGATCGGGGTAGGCGCTCGGCGCGCCCTCGCCGTGCTCGCGGAGCCAGCGGTTGACGATGCCGCGGGCGCTGCGGCCGGTGAACGCGCGGGTGACCGCCGTGACGCCGTCGCCCGCGATCGCTTCGCGGTGCGCGGGGGCGGTCGCCGCCTCGGGGCAGAGCATGAACGCCGTGCCGAGCTGCGCGGCCGCGGCTCCGGCGGCGAGCACGGCGGCGACGGCCCGGCCGGTGGCGATCCCGCCGGTGGCGACGAGCGGGAGGTCGACGGCCGCGCGCACGAGCTGGAGCAGCGCGAGCAGGCCGATGTCCCCGGGCGCGGCGTCGTCGAAGCTGCCCCGGTGGCCGCCCGCCTCCACGCCCTGCACGACGAGCGCGTCCGCGCCGGCGTTCGCGGCCGCGCGCGCCTCGTCCGGCGTCGTGACCGTGACCCACGCCTCGCCGGGCAGGGCCGCGATCGCCTCGGCCGCCGGGCAGCCGAAGGCGAACGAGACGACCGGCACCTGCAGCTCGGCGACGAGCGCGAGCTTGGCCTCCCAGCCGTCGTCGTCGTGGCGCGGCTCGCCGATCGGCGCTCCATAACGCTCGGCCTCGGCGCCCAGGCGTGCCGCAAACCCGGCGACATCGCCGGCCGCCGGCGCGGGCGGGGCGAACAGGTTGATGCCGAACGGGCGCGCGGTCAGCGCGCGCAGCGCCTCGACGTCCGCGCGCACCGCGTCGGCCGGCTTGTAGCCGGCGGCCAGAAAGCCGAGCCCGCCCGCCTCGGCCACCGCGGCGGCGAGCACCGGTGTGGAAGGACCGCCGGCCATCGGCGCCTGGACGATCGGGTGCTCGAGGCCGTCGAGGACCATCGCCGAACGGTACCGTGAGGGCGTGGCCCGCCTGATCGGCATCAACCACGTCGCCATCGAGGTCGGCGACGTCGAGGCGGCGCTCGAGCTGTACGGCCGCCTGTTCTCGTTCGGGCTGCGCGGGCGCGCCGGGCGGATGGCGTTCATCGACATGGGCGACCAGTTCCTCGCCCTGTCCGAGGGCCGCCGCCAACCACCCGACGACGGCCGTCACTTCGGGCTCGTGGTCGACGACAAGCAGGCCGTCCGCGAGGCGGTCGAGCGCGAGGGCCTGGAGGTCCGCCCCGGCCGCGGGCTCGACTTCATCGATCCGTGGGGCAACCAGTTCGAGATCGTCGACTACCGCGACATCCAGTTCGAGCGGGCGCCCGGGGTCAAGCGCAAGCTCGGCATCGAGGCGCTCGAGAAGACCGAGGCGGCCCGGGCCGAGATCAGCGACCGCGGGCTGGACTGACCTCGCCGGCCAGGTGCGGCCGCCCGCGCGCGTCGTGAACGGCGAACGCGCCGTCGCCGACCGAGAACGCCGCCCGCCCGGGAATCCGCAGCGGCACCTTGAAACGGACGTCGACGGCGTACGCCTCCGGGAGCGAGCCCTCGAGCGCCGCCAGGCAGCGCGCCTTCGTCCACATCCCGTGGGCGATCGCGCCCGGCTGGCCGAGCGCCTTGGCGGCCAGCGGGTGCAGGTGGATCGGGTTGCGGTCGCCCGAAACCCGCGCCCCGGCGGCGAGCCGGCGAGCCGCTGGTAGCGATCGGCCATTGTGTGACGCCTTACCCGGTTAGACTGTCAGATGAACGAGAACGTTTGGCAATGCGTGGCAGTGAAGATCGCAATCCTCGGCGGCAACCGGATCCTGTTCGCGCGCTCGAACGGGCCGTACGCCGAGGCGTCGAACCAGGACATGCTCACCGCCGCGCTCGACGGCCTCGTGGCCCGCTTCGGCCTCCAGGGCGAGCGCGCTGGGCGAGGTGGTCGCGGGCGCCGTGCTCAAGCACAGCCGCGACTTCAACCTCACGCGCGAGAGGCGTCCTGGGCTGCGGCGCTCGACCGCTCGACGCCCGCCTACGACCTCCAGCATGGCGTGCGACGCCGGCCTGCAGGCGGCGCTCGCGGTGGCGGGCAAGATCGCGCTCGGGCAGATCGATTGGGGCATCGCGGGCGGCGTCGACACCACCAGCGACGCGCCGATCGCCATCAACGAGGACCTGCGGCGCGTGCTGCTCGAAGCCAACCGCACGAAGACAGTGCCGGGCCGGCTGAAGCTGCTCGGGCACGCTTCGCCCGGGCCAGATCGTGCCCGAGATCCCGCGCAACGCCGAGCCGCGGACCGGCATGTCGATGGGCGAGCACTAGGCCATCACGCACGGAGCGTGGGCCATCGCGCGCGAGGCAGCAGGACGAGCTGACGGTGACCAGCCACCGGCGCTCGCGGCCGCGTACGAGCGCGGCTTCTTCGACGATCTGCTGACCCCCTACCTCGGGCTCGAGCGCGACCAGAACCTGCGCCCGGACACGAGCCTCGACAAGCTGGCGAGGCTCGAGCCGGTGTTCGGCGACACGATGACGGCCGGCAACTCGACCCCGCTGTCGGACGGCGCCGCCCTCGTGCTGCTGGCAAGCGACGCGTGCGCGGCCGCGCGCGGCCTGCCCGTGCTCGCCCACCTGACCGACTCGGAGACCGCGGCGGTGGACTACGTGCACGGCGACGAGGGGCTGCTGATGGCCCCCGTGCACGCCGTCCCGCGACTGCTCGACCGGGCGGGGCTGACGCTGCAGGACTTCGACCTCTACGAGATCCACGAGGCGTTTGCCGCCCAGGTCCTGAGCACGCTGAAGGCGTGGGAGCAGGGCCGGCTGGGCGCGATCGACCGCGCGAAGCTCAACGTGGCCGGCGGCTCGCTGGCCGCAGGGCACCCGTTCGCGGCGACCGGCGGACGGATCCTCGCCACCGTGGCCAAGCTGCTGGCCGAGCGCGGCTCCGGGCGCGCGCTGGTCTCGATCTGCGCCGCCGGCGGCCAGGGCGTGGTGGCGATCGTGGAGCGCGAGGCATGAGCTTCGGCTTCGCGCTCACGTCCGCGCAGCACGACTTGGTCGAGCGCACCCACGCGTTCGCGAGCTCGACGCCGCCCGCCTGCTGACCTGGCGCGCCTCCTGGATGGCCGCGCAGCGGATGGACTACCACCACGCCGAGGGCTCGATGTCGACGCTGAAGGCGTCCGAGGTGGCAGTGCGAATCACCGAGCAGGCGATCCAGGTCTGCGGCGGCTACGGCTACGTGCGCGACCTGCCTGTCGAGAAGTGGTACCGCGACGCGAAGCTCTACACGATCTTCGAGGGCACGAGCGAGATCCAGCGCATGGTCATCGGCCGCACGCTGGCCGACGCCGAGCCGCCGCTGCACCACCGGCTGCCGGCCAACGGGACGCTGCTCGGCCGCTCGTTCGGGCGCGGCACCAGGCGCCGCTCTCAGATCGCCGGGCGAGCGATGCAGATCGCCTCGAAGACGCCGCCGTCGCTGATGCGGCTGCCGATGAAGGTGATCACCCCGCCGCAGAAGCCGCGGTAGCCCCGACTAGCATCGTGGCCGCCGTGCGCGTCCTCGCCCTCGCCGACAAGCCGCCGCCCGTCGACCCGGCCGAGATGGCGCTCCAGATGAAGGTCGACGCGGTGTTCTGCCTCGGCGACCTCGATCGCGCGTGGATCGAGTCGCTGATGTCGCTCCCCCTCCCCCGCTTCGGCGTACACGGCAACCACGATCCCGAGAACGTCCTGCGCGACCTCGAGATCGAGGACATGCACCTGCGCCGCACGCAGGCACCCGGCGGGCTCACCGTTGCCGGCTTCGAGGGCTGCGTCCAGTACCAGAAGGGCGCCGTCCACCAGTACACGCAGAAGGAGGCGGCCAAGCTCGTACGCCGGCTGCCGGCCGCCGACGTGCTGCTCTGCCACTGCCCGCCGCTCGGCATCAACGACGACCCCGGTGACCCGGCGCACATCGGCTTCGAGGCCCTGCGCGAGTGGGTCGACGAGTACCGGCCGCGCCACGTGCTGCACGGTCACACGCACCCGCTGCCGGGCAGCACGGTCAAGCACCACGGCGACACGGCGGTGCACTGGATCTCGGGCGCGAAGGTGCTCGACCTCCGGTAGCGGCGCGGAGGCGGCTTCAGTCCGTGGAGGCTCGGTTCTCCACGAGCAGGGCGGTTCCGTCGTTCGCGATCACCCACACGTCGTCCCCGACGGTGACCAGGGCCTTGGCCTGGCGGCGGCCGAGGTCGAGCGTCGTGGTGACCGTCTCGGTTTCGGGGTCGATACGTGAGAGGCGCAACGGAGCGTTCACGGCGAGGGGGTCGCGCGAGGCCGCCCACACGCTGCCATCGCCGACCGCGACCGGCCCGGCGCCGTCGCCGACGCTGGTCCGGCTCACCACCTGGCCGGCGTGGATCCGCAGGACCGTCCCGGCGCTGGGGTCGGAGACCCACGCGCCGTCGACATCGGCGGCGAGCGTGTTCTGGACCGGGTCGCTCGGCTGCCCGACGACACGGCCCAGCCGGCGGGTGGCCAGCGAGTTGCCGTCGACGGCAACCACGGTTCCCTCGTCGCCGAGGGCCCACAGCGCATCGTCGCGGGCGGCCAGCGACCCGGCCGTCGGGAACGCAACTCGGGCCGTGACCTCGTGGCTGACCGCGTCGATCCGTTCGAGTCGTGGACGGTGCCAGTCGATGAGCCACACGCCGCCTGCTCCGACCGCGACGGCCTGCACGTAGCCGCTGACCTCGACGCGCTCGACGACCCGGCCGCTGCGCGGGTCGATCCGGGACAGCAGCGACCCGTTCGGCGTCGTGTCGGGGCTGGCGACCCACACGCCGCCCGCGCCGGCGGCGATGCCGGCGGGATTGCCTTCGACGTCGATCCGGGCGATCACGCGGCGGGTCTCCGGATCGACACGGATGACCGCCCCCTCGAAGTCGGTCACCCACAACGAGCCGCCGGCGGCCACGGCATCCTGCGGCTGGCCGCCGATCTGCACCAAGGCCGCGATCCCCGGTCGCACCGGCTGTGAGGGCGACAGCGCATTCGCGGCCACCAGAACCGCGACTGCGCCCGTCACGATCGTCGCGGCGGCCAGCGCGGGTCGCCAGGTGCGCGCGGGCATCTGCCGCGTCGCCCGGCCGACCCTGCCCCGGCGCCGGTGGCGGTCGGCGGCGTCGACGAGGTCGCCGCGCAGACCGGTGATGTAGTCGCTCATGACCCGCCCTCCGAACCTCGGCGCAAGGCCGCCAGGCCGCGCGAGACGCGCTGGCGGATCGTGGCCTCCGGGATCTGGAACTCGCTCGCGAGCTCGGGATAGCCGCGCTCGTCCACCACGTGCCCGGCGACGGCGTCGCGCTGGCCGGCCGGGAGACCGGCGAGCAGCGCGTCGGCTGCGTCGTCGGCCAGCAGACGGATCATCTCGGCGTCGTCGGCGCTCAGCGGCCGGCGCTCCATGGCCAGCGAGCGTCGCGCCCGGTCCTCGACCCGGCCGCGCCGGTGATAGTCCGCCAGCCGCCGCCGCGCGATCGTGAACAACCAGCCGATCGCGGCCGAGTCGCCGGCGACGAACCGGCGCCTCGCCACGATCGCCGACGCGAACGTCTCGGCGGCCAGGTCGGCGGCGACCTCCGGGTCGCCGGTGCGACGGGCGAAGAAGCCGAGCAGCGTTCTCACGTGCCGGTCGTAGAACACCCCGAACGCCTCGGGATCGTCCGAGCTCAGGAGCTCCTCGTCGCTTGACAGGGTGAGCGGGCGCATTCCAGGTCGCGAGCCTCGCAGGTGTAGATCGTGCGAGCGACCGCATCTGTGACATTCCGGGGCGGCGTCACAGAGCGCCTACCCGGCGCGATCTAGGAGGCGACCACAGCGAACGGCGCGCATCGCCGCTCGAACCGACGCTCTCGGGCGGGACGAGGGCCCCCAGTCCCCGATCAGTCCGGCGACACCGCCGGAAGGAGGTCGTCATGGCCAACCGCTGCCGCGCCGCACTCGCGCTCACCCTCACCGTGGTGTGTGCGGCCGCGCCCGCGGCGCTCGCTCGCCCGGCGGACGACGTACGCGCCGCGCTCGCGACCGAGCGCTACTACAGCTCCTTCGGCGCCCCTGCCGAGGCCTCGGGCGAACCGGCCGCCCTCGCCACCGAGCGCTACCTGAGCTCGTACGGCACGCCGGAGCCGCTGACGGCGTCGACCGCGCCGGCCGCAGCGCCGACGGGCGACGGCCCGAGCTGGACGGCGGCCATCGCCGCCAGCGCGGTGCTGATGCTCGGCGCGGCCGGCCTCGGCCTGGTCGCCGGACGCGCCAGCGTCCGCCCACGTGGGCTCAGCGTCTGATCGCATCCCTCACCGAGCCCGGCGCGCGAACCGCGCCGGGCTCGGCCGGCGGGTGATCACAGCGCGGCCCTCACCGCCCACAGCTCGGGGTAGAAGCGCTTGCCCTGCGTGCTGCGCAGGTACTCGACGCCGCGCGAGCCGCCGGTGCCGGGGCGGTCGCCGATCTCGCGCGCGGCCATCAGCGTGTGGTGGTGGCGCCAGAGCGCGATCTGCTCGTCGTGGTCGACCAGCAGCTCGGCGACCTCGTAGAGCAGCGCCCGCCGCGGGTCGTCGAGGTGGTCGCGGTAGAGCTCGGCCAGCGCGCCCCGGCGCTCGTCGGGCGTGTCCGGAAGCCCGGCGCAGGCCACGAAGGCGTCATAGAGCTTGGGGCTGTCGGACTCGATCGCGCGGAACTGCTCCGACTGGAAGCCGGAGGCGGGCGCGAGCGGGTCGCGGAACTCCATGAACCCCTCGGGCCCCATCGTCTCCAGCACGTCGAGGTGGTCGAGCAGCAGCCGCTCGATGGCGACGGTGCGCCGCAGCGGCCGCACCGCGGCCTGCGGGCGGCCGGCCTCGAGCTCGCGCCGGACCCTGGCAGCTCGTGCAGGATCAGCTTGAACCACAGCTCGTACGACTGGTGGACGACGATGAAGAGCAGTTCGTCGTGCGCCTCCGGGGTGATCGGCTGCTGGAGCCGCAGCAGGTCGTGGATGCGCAGATAGCCGGCGTACTCGGTCGGCTCGACGCCGTCGCCGTCGCCGTCGCCGTCGAGTGCGCGGTTGACGAGCGCGTCGGCGGCCGCGTTCTGCGCGCGCGGGACCGACTTCACCGACCAGCTCTCGAAATCCGCCAGCGCGCGCGTGGCCTGCTCGTGCAGCGGCGCCATGTCGGCGCTCTTGACCTTGTAGCGGCCGTTCACCTGGTTGGCCACGAGCTCGGAGTCGTTGACGACCTCGACCTCGGTGGCGCCCAGCTCGCGCGCGCGCTCGAGGCCGAGCAGCAGGCCGCGGTACTCGGCGACGTTGTTGGTGGCGCGGCCGAGCGTGACCGCCGCCTCGTCCAGCACCTCGCCGTCGGGCGAGGAGACCACGGCCGCCGCGGCGGCCGGCCCGGGGTTGCCACGGGACCCGCCGTCCACGTGGACGACGAGTCTCACAAGATGGTCGGTCTCGTGGGACCGGCCATCTATGCCGCTGAGAGCGGCGGGAAGTCGCCGGTGACCCGAGGACGCCGCCGGTCGCGCACCTCGCGCTGACCTCCGCCGCCCGAGGCATCGCGGCGCTCGGACCTGCGGCGGTCCACGATCACCTCGACGTTCGGATCGTCCTCGTAGTACGCCGACAGCTTCGGGTACAGCTCGTCGGCCAGGGGCTCAGGTACGACGCAGTAGATCACGGGTCCTCAAGCTAACAAACGATTCCGACGCTTGGCATCGGTCATGTGTTTACGTGAGATGTAGCCCGCCGCGCTCGTCCGCCGCGGCGTTGACTTCCTGCTCCTCGGGCGTCAGCTCCGACAGCTCGTCGCCCTGGGCGTCGCGCCGCACGCCGCCGGCCTCGTCCGAGAGATCGATCTCGAAGCGGTACCAGCTGAGCTCCCACATCACCGTGATCGAGACCACGCTCGGGCGGTCGATCCGCGGCCGGACGCAGACGGCCGGGGCGCCGAGCGAGCGCGCCACGCCGCCGACCGTGCGCGTGTGGTCGGAGGCGTTGAAGACCTCCAGCGCGCGCTGCATCTTGAGGTCTGCGTTGGTGGGCACCGCGCGCACGTGGCGCGGGCGGCGCGGCGGAGGCGGCGTCTCGGCGTCCTCGTGCGGCGCGTCCTCGGCGGCCGCGGCCATGTCCTCCTGCACGTCGCGGGCACGCTCGCGGCGCGCCCGCAGGCGCTCGCGCAGCGACCGCCCGCGCCCGTCGTGGCGCGTGTGCCGCAGCGCGAGCTCGTCGCCGCCCGACTCGCGGATCCAGCCCTCGTGCTGCGCCCGCGCCGTGCACAGGTCGCACACCTCGCGCCGCGAGCCGCCGGCCAGGAAGGTCTCGGCGTGCTCGCCCCGCAGCAGCGTGCGCCCGCAGACGTCGCACGCGATGTCGGACTGGTTGGTGCGTATGTCCCGGCTGCGGGCCACGGCGTTGCAGGGTAGCTAGCCCGCTCGCAGCCCGGACCTCCTCTTCCTCCTGGGCCTTCTCGACCACCTTCTGCGCGAGGTGGGCGGGGACCTCCTCGTAGCGCAGGAACTCCATCGTGTACTCGCCCTGGCCGCCGGTCAGCGAGCGCAGGTCGGGAGCGTAGGTGAGGATCTCCGCCATCGGGACCTCGGCCTTGACCTCGGTCATGCCGCCCACCGCCTCGGTGCCGAGCGGGCGGCCGCGGCGCGAGGACAGGTCGCCCATGACGTCGCCCACCGACTCGTCGGGCACGCTCGCGGTCAGCAGCATGATCGGCTCCAGCAGCACCGCGCCGGCCTGCGCGAGCGCCTGCTTCATGGCCAGCGAGCCCGCCAGCTTGAACGCCATCTCGGACGAGTCGACCGAGTGGTACGAGCCGTCGAACAACCTCACGCGCACGCCCTTGACCGGGTAGCCGGCCACCGTGCCGGTCGACATCGCGTCGAGCACGCCCTTCTCGACCGCGGGGATGAAGCCGGTCGGGATCACGCCGCCCTTGATCGCGTTGACGAACTCGAAGTCGCCGCCCGCGAGCGGCTCGATCTCGATGTGGCAGTCGCCGAACTGACCGCGGCCGCCGGTCTGCTTCTTGTGCCGGCCGTGGGCCTTGGCGCCCGTGCGGATCGTCTCCTGGTAGGGCACGCGCGGCGGCTTGAGCGTCACCTCGGCTCCGAACCGCGCCCGCATGCGCTCGACGATCACCTCGACGTGGATCTGCGACAGCCCGGCCACGATCTGCTCGCCGGTCTGCATGTCGCGGTGCAGGTCGATCGTCGGGTCCTCCTCCTGGAGGCGCCGCAGGGCGGTGAACACCTTGTCCTCGTCGCCCTTGGACTTCGGCTCCATCGCGAACGCCATCACCGGGGCGGGCAGCTTGATCGAGGGCATCTGGAGCGGCTCGTCGCGCGCCGCCAGCCAGTCGCCCGCGCGCGTCTCCTTGAGCTTGGCCACGGCGCCGATGTCGCCCGGCCCGAACGCCTCGGCCTGCTTGACGTCCTTGCCCTGCGGGACCAGCAGCTGGCCGATCCGCTCCTTGTGGTGGGTGCGCGTGTTGAGCACCTGCGTGTCGTGCGTGACCGTGCCCTGGTAGACGCGGAAGAGGTTGATCCGGCCCGCGTACGGGTCGGCGCGCGTCTTGAAGACGTAGGAGAACATCTCGCCGTCGGCGTCGGGCTCGAGCCGCATCCCGTCGAGCTGCAGCCCGCCGTGCTGGACCGGTGACGGCAGGTCGTCGACGATCGCGTCGAGCAGCCGGTTGGAGCCGAGACGGGTGGTGGCCACGCCGCAGGTGACGGGGAAGATGTGGCCGTGGTCGGTGCCGTCCTCGAGCGCGGTGACGATCTCCTCGTGCGAGATCTCCTCGCCCTCCAGGTAGCGCTCCATCAGCGACTCGGAGTTCTCCGCGACCTCGTCCATCAGCTTCTCGCGGTACTCCTGGGCGACGTCGGCGAGGTCGTCCGGGATCGGGACCTCGGTGCACACGCCGTCCGCGTACTCGTAGGCCTTCATGTCGACGAGGTCGATCACGCCGCGCGTGTTGTGCTCGGAGCCGATCGGGATCTCGGTCGCCACCACGTGCGGCCCGAAGGCGTCCTTGAGCGCCTCGAGCACGCGGAAGAAGGCGGCCCGCTCGCGGTCGAGCATGTTCACGTAGATCAGGCGCGCGACGCCGAGCTCCTGCGCGCGCTGCCACAGCCGCTGCGTGCCGACCTCGACGCCCAGCACGCCGTTGACGACGAACACCGCGGACTCGCACACCCGCAGCGCGCCCAGCGCGTCGGCGATGAACGACGGCTCGCCGGGCGTGTCGATGAGGTTGACCTTCACGTCTCGCCAGTCGAACGACGCGAGCGAGGCGGAGATCGACATCCCGCGCGCCTTCTCGTCGTCGTCGGAGTCCGAGACGGTCGTTCCGTCGGCCACCGAGCCGAGCCGGGTCGTCGCGCCTGCCTCGTGCAAGAGGGCCTCGTGCAGCGACGTCTTCCCGCTCCCCCGGTGGCCGACTAGTGCCACGTTGCGGATCCTGTCTGCGGCCTGCATGACCAAGCTCCTTCCCTCGCGTTGGCGAAGGGCGGAGCCTAGTACAGGCGGCCGCCTGTGCTAGCGCGGGTCGTCGCTCTGGAGGCGCGACTTGAGGCGCAGGACGGCCTTGGTGTGGAGCTGGGAGATGCGCGACTCGGTCACGCCGAGCACCTCGCCGATCTCCCGCAGCGTCAGGTTCTCGTAGTAGTAGAGCGCGATCACCAGCTTCTCGCGCTCGGGCAGGGCGGCGATCGCGTCGGCCAGGCGGTCCTTGAGCTCGGAGGCGTCGAGCAGCCGCTGGGGGTCGGGCGCGTCGGGGTCCTGCAGGGTGTCGAGCAGCGAGATCTGGTCGCCGGACGCGTCGGAGACCGCCCACAGCTCGTCGAGCGCGACGACCGTCGAGTTGGCGATCTTGACGAGCGCCTCCTGGAACTCGTCGACGTCCATGCCCAGCTCGCGCGCCATCTCCTCGTCGGTCGGCGTCCGGTGCAGGCGGTGCTCGAGCTTCGCGTGCGCGCGCTCGATCTCCCGCGCCCGCGCCCGCACCGACCGCGGCACCCAGTCGAGCGCGCGCAGCTCGTCGATGATCGCGCCCTTGATGCGCGTGATCGCGTAGGTCTCGAACTTGATCTCGCGCTCGAGGTCGAACCGCTCGATCGCGTTGATCAGTCCGATCAGCCCATAGGAGATGAGGTCGGACTCCTCGACGTGCGCGGGCAGGCCCGACGACATCCGCCCGGCCACGTACTTGACCAGCGGCGAATAGGCGACTACGAGCTTCTCCCTGGCCGGCTCGGACCCCTCGTCCTTGTACCGGCGCCAGAGGTCTTTCAGCTCGAGGGCTTTGACATTGGTATCCAGAGCCTGACTCCCTTAGGCCCGCGGATGGCTGCGCAGGTACGCCGCCCGCAAGCGAGCGGACTCTACCCGAGTGTAGACCTGGGTCGTCGATATCGAGCCGTGCCCGAGCAGCTCCTGGATCGCCCTCAGATCGGCGCCGCCTTCGAGCAGATGGGTGGCGAACGAGTGCCGCAGCGCGTGCGGATGGACGGCGCCCTGGGTCGCCGCGTTGCGGGCCCAGACGCGCAGCCGGCGCCGCACGTCGGAGGTCGAGAGCCGCCGGCCGGACTTGGAGAGGAACAGCGCCGGGTCGCCCGACGAGCCCGAGAGCGCGGGCCGGCCGCGCTCGAGGTAGCGCGCCAGCGCCGCCAGCGCGGGCTCGCCCACGGGGACGAAGCGGGTCTTCCCTCCCTTGCCCTCGACGCGGACCTGCTCGCCGTCGAAGTCGACCGAGCCGTCGTCGAGGTTGACCAGCTCCTCGGCGCGCAGCCCGCAGGCGTAGGCGAGCTCGAACAGCGCGCGGTCGCGCAGCTCGAGCGGCGTCGTGGCGGGGATCCTGTCCAGCAGCGCGGCGACGTCGGCCGGCTTGACCGTGCGCGGCAGGGTCTGGGGGAGCTTGGGCGAGGGCAGCAGGTCGGCCGGGTTGGCGGCCATGTCACCGTGTTCGACCATCGAGCGGAAGAACGCGCGCGCGGAGGCGAGCTTGCGGGCCAGCGTGCGCGGGGCGGCGCTGCGGCCCGAGAGCCGGGCGGCGTAGCGCGCGCAGCGTCCGGTAGGTCAGCGCCGCGGGATCGAGGCCCTGGGCGGCGGCCCACGTGGCCAGCTCGCCGACGTCGGCCCCGTAGGCGCGGCGCGTGCGCTCGGCGGCGCCGCGGCGCTGGAGGTCGCGGTCGAAGCGCACGAGCGCCGCCGACCACGCCTCGCGCGCAGCCTCGGCCGTGAGGCCGCCGCTACCGTTGCCGGGCGTGGCCGTGTTCTTCATCGACACCTCCACGGGTCAGGTGGCGACCCAGCGCCAGCTCGTGGAGGCCGGGATCGCGGCGCCCGACGAGCCGCCGCCGCGGCCGTGGCACCGGATCCAGGGCACCGGGGACGCGACCACCTTGTGGTACGCGGTGATGCGCAAGCAGGTTCGGGAGGGCGTTTTCATCGGCGCCCTCTGCTTTCGCCACTCCGACCACCACGCCTCCCTGCTGCAGCAGGGCTGGCAGGAGATCGAGCCCGCGGATCGACGCGATGATCCGGCGGCGCGATCGCCGCTAGGCGATGTAGACCGGCGCGCCGACGTCGACCTGGTCGTAGAGCTCGATCACGTCGGGGATCAGCATCCGGATGCAGCCGTGCGAGGCGGCGGTGCCGATCGAGCCGGTCGCGTCGGTCCCGTGGATCCCGGCGCCGTCGTAGATGCCCATCCAGCGCGCCTTGAGCGGGTTCTGCGGCGTGCCGCCGGGGATCACCTGGCCGGCCAGCGAGCCCGCCCAGTCCGAGTTCGGGACGCTCCAGGCCGGGTTGACGGCCTTGTTCGCGATGTTGTAGAGCCCCGCGGGCGTCTCCAGGCCGACCTGGCCGACCGCGATCCCGTACGTCTTGTGGAGCTTGAGGTTCTTGTAGAACGAGAGCTGGAAGGCGCCGCGGTTGACGATGATGATCGCCGGATACTTCTCGGCCAGCTGGTCGGTCGTGACCTTCGGCTCGAGCACCCTCGTCTTGACGCGGGCGATCCTCGTCTCCCCCATGTCGAGCAGCTCGGACCGAATGGTCTTGCGCAGGAGAGCGGCGCGGATCGCGAGGCCCTCGCGCGAGGGCGTCGGCTCGACCTGGCCGCTCTCGAGGTCGAGCGCGGCGTCGCGCGGCTCACTCTCCAGCCGACGCTCGACGCGGCGCACGATCCGGCGCACCGCGGCCTCCGAGTAGGCGATCTTGGCCTCGACCCGGGCGTCGAGCTCGGTGCCGCGCACCTCGCGCCACGTGCGGGTGAAGAGGTTGCCCTTGGTCGACGCCGCCATCGCGCGGTCGACCGAGCCCTGGATGTCGACCGCCACGGCGGCCTGCTCGGGTGTCAGCGTGAAGCGCCTGCCCTTGTAGCGGACGCTGACCGGGCGGCTCAGCGGATCCAGCAGCGAGGCGCTCAGCTTGGCCCGCGCCTGCTCCGGCGTGAGGCCGCCGACGTCGACCCCGTTGACCGTCACGCCGTCGGCGATCCGGGTGCGCACGTTGCGGTCGAAGGCGTACAGACTCCCCGCCCCCACGAGGAGCACGGTCACGGTCAGGGCTACGACGGCGATGAGACGACGCGACATGGAGGCGGGAGAATGGTAGCCACGAGCGCGGATGGTTTGAATCTTTGCAACCGGTCTGGCGTCAGACAGTGCCCTTGCGGCGCACGCTCGGGCTCCAGCGTAGGAACTCCTCGACCTCGCGCTCGTAGCGGTACGGCTCGCCCTCGCCGCGCAGCAGCGGGCGCGCGCGCGAGCGCCTCCGCGTGCTTGAGCACCGCCTCGCGGCTGGTGTAGCCGTAGCCGTAGCCGGCGGCCTTGAGCTTGCGGTTGTCGAGCCCGCGGCCGAAGCGCAGCTGGTTGAGCACCTCGGCGGAGATCCGGACGCCGAGCGGGCGCAGCGCGGCGGCGGCCAGCGAGGTGCCCCACGGCGGGAGGATCGGCGCCGGCGGCTTGCCCAGCAGCGACGCCACCTCCGACAGCGCGAGCACGCCGTCGCCGGCCGCGTTGTACACGCCGGGCAGGTCGCGCTCGGCGGCGAAGCGCAGCACGCCGACGAGGTCGTCCTCGTGGATGAACTGGTAGCGCGGGTCGAAGCCGAGGATGCCCGGGACGGCCGGCAGCGAGAACAGCTCGGTGTGGGTGGTGCGCAGGTCAGGCCCGAGCGCGTTGCAGAAGCGCAGCACGGTGACGGTGATCTCCGGGTTGCGCTCGGCGAAGCCCTCGACCGCCTTCTCGGCCTCGACGACGTCCGCCTCCAAGCGCGTGCGCGGCGCGTGCGGGCGGCGCATGGCCTCGGTGAAGAACGCCGGGTCGTCCTGCTCGCAGCCGTAGTAGTGGGCGGAGGACTTGAAGACGACCTTGCGCACCGGGGATGCGTCCCCGCCCGCGGCGCCACACGCAGTGAGGATGTTCATCGTCCCGATCACGTTCGCCTCGTGCGGCGGCGCGCGGCGGGGCCTGCAGCGAGTCGACGACCAGCCGCGTGTCGATCACCGTGTCGATCTCGGCCGCCTGCACGATGCGCCGCAGCAGCGCGTGCTGGAGGCCGACGCGGACGAACTCGGTGCGCGTGAGCTCGCACGTCGGGTCCTCGGTGGAGACGCCGATGATCGCCTCGACCGCGCCGTCGCGCTCGATCGCCTGCGCCAGCCGGCCGCCCCAGAAGCTCGAGACGCCGGTGATGAGGATGCGCTTCGACGTCATCCCAGCCACACCGATCGCCGGTGGGCGACGAGGTCGATCAGCTCCTCCTGGATCCGCGAGCGCACGTCCTCCGCGACGGTCTGCACCAGCCCCTTGTCGTCCCACGGCCGCTCGCCCCACTGGTCGGTGGCGATCGGCTCGAGGAAGCGGATGCGGAACTTGGCGGGCAGGTAGGCCGCGCCGAGCAGGCCGAAGTGCGGGAACAGAGGCGTGATCGGGAAGTAGATGAGCTTCGTGATGCGCCGGAGCAGGCCGAACTGGGCGAGCGTCGGCATCGCCTCCTCGGCGCCGAGCACGGCGATCGGCACGATCGGCGTGCCGGCCCGCATGGCGGCCTCGACGAAGCCGCCGCGGCCGAAGCGGCGCAGCCGGTAGCGGTCCTTGTACAGCTTCTCGGTGCCCTTGCGGCCCTCGGGGAAGACGAGCACGAGCTGCTGCTCGTCGCACAGCAGCCGGTGCACGTTGGCCGGGTGGGCCGGCACGCCGCCGATCTTGTTGACGAGCATGGCCAGCCCTGGATAGCCCTTGAAGAAGTGCTCGACCGTCAGGTGCAGCGGACGCGGGCGCGGGTGCTCCTCCTTGATCGCCTTGGCGATCATCGGCGCGTCGGGCGGCAGGGCGCCGGCGTGGTTGGAGACCAGCAGGGCGCCGCCGGTGGCGGGCACGTTCTCGATCCCCTCGACCTCGCAGCGGAACCAGTAGTGGTAGAGGAACTCGTACAGCGTCGCGTCGAGCGCACCCTCGACGCGCTCGGAGCGGCCCCAGTCGGTGAGGTTGCGGTCGGGCTCGATCGCGGGCAGCAGCGAGCGCGGGTCGGCGCCCTCGGGTGCGGCCGGGAGCGCGGGGCGGTCGCTCATGCCCAGGTGAGCTGCTCGTCGTGCGGGAGGTCGACTCCGAAGCGGCGCTCGGCGACCGCCGCGAGCTGGTCCCAGTAGGGGTGCAGGGTGGAGTCGACGTCGACCGCGATGCGCACGGCCATTACCCTAGAGCGCCGTGCCGAGCGTGTACCAGGATGCCCTCACGAGGGCCCGCAGCGGGGTCTTCCGGCCGGGCCCGGACGCCACCTACGCCGACGGCGACGACGCCTCCTGGATGGCGATCGACTGGCCGTCGCTCACGCGCCGGCTCGAGGTCGACGGCAGGTCGGTCGGCGTGATCGACACGGGCGGCGACGGGCCGCCGCTGGTGTTCGTGCACGGGCTCGGCGGGATCTGGCAGAACTGGCTGCTGAACGTCCCGGCCTTCATGGCCACGAATCGCTGCGTGGCCGTCGACCTCCCGGGCTTCGGCCTGTCCGAGCTGCCGGCCGGGGAGATCTCGATCCCGGGCTTCGCGCGCACGGTCGACGAGGTCTGCAGGCAGCTCGAGCTCGATGAGCCTGTGCTGGTCGGCAACTCGATGGGCGGCTTCGTCGGCGCCGAGCTGGCGGTCTCCTTCCCGACGCGCGTGTCGAAGCTCGTGCTGGTGTCGGCCGCCGGCCTGTCGACCGAGTTCCTGAAGCGAGAGTGGCTGCTGGCCGGCGCGCGGGCGTTCATGGCGCTGACGGCCCGCACGGGCCTGCGGGGGTCGCCGGTCGTGAAGCGCGCGCGTCTGCGCCGGATCGCCCTGGGGACGATCGTCCGCTACCCGGAGCGGCTGTCGGTCCCGCTCGCGACCGAGCTCCTGGGCGGCGCCAACGCACCCGGCTTCCTGAGCGCGTTCGACGCCCTGATGGGGTACTCGTTCCGTGACCGGCTGGAGCGGATCGAGGTCCCGGTGCTGATCGTGTGGGGGCGCAACGACATTCTCGTGCCGGTCTCCGACGCCGAGATGTTCGAGCACCTGATCGGCGACAACGCGCACAGCGTGATCTTCGAGGACACCGGGCACCTGCCGATGCTCGAGCGGCCGACGCGGTTCAACCAGCTGCTCGGGTCGTTCATCGCCGGCGAGCGGGAGCCGGGCCGCGGCGTCGAGGGCGTCAGCGCGTGACCGCGCCCTCGGAGGCGCTGGAGACCAGCTTCGCGTATTTGGCCAGCACGCCGCCGCCGGTGGGCGGCTGCGGCGGCTCGTAGCCCCGCACGCGGCGGGCGATCTCTTCGTCGGACAGGTCGACGTCGATCCGCCGGTTGGTCACGTCGATCGTGATGCGGTCCTCGTCCTGGACGGCGGCGATCGGGCCGCCGTGGACGGCCTCGGGAGCGATGTGGCCGGCCATGAAGCCGCGCGTGGCGCCGGAGAAGCGGCCGTCGGTGAGGAGCGCCACGGAGTCGCCGAGCCCCTCCCCCACGATCGCCGCGGTCACGGCCAGCATCTCGCGCATGCCGGGGCCGCCGGCCGGGCCCTCGTTGCGGATGACGACCACGTCGCCGGCCTGGATCTCGCCCTGGGTGACGGCGGCCATCGCCGCCTCCTCGCCGTCGAACACGCGCGCGGGCCCCTCGTGATGCGTGCGCTCGTGGCCTGAGAGCTTGACCACGGAGCCCTCGGGCGCCAGGTTGCCGCGCAGGATCGCGATCCCGCCGGTGGGCTTGATCGGGTCGGCGAGCGGGCGCACGACCTCCTGGCCGGGCGTCTCCTCGGCGGCGCGGGCGAACTCGCCGATCGTGCGGCCGTGGACGGTGGCGGCGTCCTCGTGCAGCAGGCCGGCCTCGAGCAGCCGGCGGGCCACCACCGCGGTGCCGCCGGCCGCGTGCATGTCGGTGGCAACGAAGCGCCCGCCGGGCTTGAGGTCGCACAGCAGCGGCGTGCTCGAGGCGATGCGGTCGAAGTCGTCGATCGACAGCTCCAGGCCCGCCTCGCGGGCGACGGCCAGCAGGTGCAGGACGCCGTTGGTCGAGCCGCCGCTCATGGCGATCGCGGCGATCGCGTTCTCCAGCGCGTCGCGCGTGATGATGTCGCTCGGCCGCTGGCCGCGGGCGAGCACGTCCATCACCATCACGCCCGCGTCGTAGGCGGCCTGCGCCTTCGACTGGTCCTGCGCCGGTATGTCGCTCGGACCCATCGGCGAGATGCCCAGCATCTGGAAGGCCATGGCCATCGTGTTGGCGGTGAACTGGCCGCCGCAGGCGCCGGCGCCGGGGCTGGCCACCTCCTCGAGCGCGGTCAGCTCCTCGGTGCTGATCCTGCCCGCGGCGTGCGCGCCGATCGCCTCGAAGACCTCCTGGATGGTCACGTCCTGGCCGTTGTAGTGGCCGGGCGGGATCGAGCCGCTGTAGAGCATCAGGCTCGGCACGTCGAGCCGCACGAGCGCCATCACCGTGCCGGGGATCGTCTTGTCGCAGCCCGAGAGGGCGACGACCGCGTCGAACAGATGGCCGCGGCCGACGAGCTCGATCGAGTCGGCGATCACCTCGCGGCTGACCAGGCTCGTCTTCATCCCGGAGGTGCCCATGGTGATGCCGTCGGAGATGGCGACCGTGTTGAACTCCATCGGCGTGCCGCCCGCGGCCCGGATCCCCTCCTTCACCTTGGCCGCGAGCGCGCGATGGTTGAAGTTGCACGGCATCGTCTCGGTCCAGGTGCTCGCGACGCCGACGATCGGCTTGGCCAGCGCCTCGTCGTCGAAGCCGATGCCCTTGAGGTAGGCGCGCGCGGCGGCGCGGGCGGGGCCCTCGGTCAGCGCGCGCGAGTTGTGCTTCGGGTCCAGGCCGGCCATGGGCGCCGGATCCTAGTGTCTCGAGTCACTAGAGGCCGAGCGTGCCCGGATTGTTCGGCCGTGCGGGGCGAGGCGCCGGTGCGTCGGGGTCGGCGGCGGCGCGGCGGGCGAGGCGCTCGCGCTCCCAGCGCCCGAGGCGCCAGATGTCGCGCTGGACCTGCTTGGGGTCGATCTGGCGGCCGGGCAGGTGCAGGTTTGCCTCGGAGATCAGCCGCCGCTCGTCGCCCTTGAGCGCCATCCACTTGGCGAGCACGTCGTCGGAGTCGGGCAGCCGCGCCGAGCCATACGGGCGCGTCTCGTCCGGGAACTCGACGCAGTACTCGTTCAGCAGCGTCGCGGTCTGCGGCAGGTAGGCGACGATCGGCTTGTGCGGGTAGACGAGGTAGGCGTAAGGCACGCCGCGCAGGTCGCGGGCCGCGTCGGCGGGAAGGCCGGCCTGGCCGCCCCAGACCCGGATGAAGCCCAGGTCGCGGTACATCGCCCACTCCTCCTCGTTCACGCACGACTTCAGCAGCTCGCGGGCGCGCTGCTCGGCGCGCCGCTCGCGGCCGGGGTCGTACGGGACGGGGACGCCGCGCCTGCGGGCCTCGCGGCGCTCGCGCCGGGCGTCGAGCCTGCGCTCGATGTAGGGCCACGTGATCTCGGACAGCAGCGCGAGGACGACGATCGCGGTGGCGCAGAGAGCGACGATCACGCGACGCCGCCCGCCGCGCGCAGTGCGCCGCCGCCCGCCGCACGCGGTGCGCCGCCCGCCGCGCGCGGGAAGAAGATGACGCGATCGGTGGTCGCGGGGATGTCCTCGAACGCGGTGACCATCTCGGCCTCGCGCCGCCCGGTCTCGGTCGTGAGCGGCACCGCCGCCCACATCCCGCGCTCGAGCTGGCGCCGGAACTCCTCGCACGAGGCGCTCGACGTCCTCGGCGACCTCGAGGTCGCCCTCGGCGATCAGCTGCTCGCCGTGGCCCGGACGCATCCGCAGGAACTTCATGCGCGCCGATTATGCCAGAGGGCCTGCCGCCGCCCGCCCGGCCGGCGCGCGCGCGCCGGGCGCGGCGGGTCAGCGAGAAGACGTCGACCGGGCCGGCCCCGGCGCCGAGGCCGCGGATGCCGTCCCGCACCGCCTCGCCGGCGATCTCGCGCGCCGCCCGCGCGGCCTCGAGCGGTGTGTACCCGAGCGCCAGGTGCGCGGCCAGCGCGGACGAGTGCGTGCATCCGGAGCCGTGCGAGGCGCCGTCGGGATACCGCTCGCCGGGGATCCGCGCGAGCGTGGCGCCGTCGAAGAACACGTCGGTCGCCTGCTCGCGGTGGCCGCCGGTCACGACGACCGCCGCAGGCCCGAGCCGGTGCAGCAGCCGGGCGAGCTCCTCGGCGTCGTCGACGGCCTCGCCGCGGGCGACGACGTCGGCCGCCTCGCCGGCGGCCTCGCCGCGGGCGACGACGTCGGCCGCATCGCCGGCAGCTGCGCGGCCCGCCCCGGCGGCGGTCGCGGCGAGCACGCGCGCCTCCGGCACGTTCGGCGTGATCACCGTGACCCGCGGCAGCAGCTCGGCGACGATCGCCGCGCGCGCGGGATCGTCGAGCAGCACGGCGCCCGACTCGGCGACCATCACCGGGTCGAGCACGACCGGCGTCGCCGGGTCGAGCAGGTCAAGGGCCCGGCGGACCGCGTGCACGGTCTCGGCGGTCCCGAGCATCCCGATCTTCACCGCGTCGACGCCGATGTCCTCGGCCACGGCCCGCACCTGGGCGACGATGAAGTCGCCGGGCACCGGATGGATGCCGGTGACGGCGACCGTGTTCTGGGCCGTCAGCGCGGCGATCGCGGTCATCCCGTGCACTCCGCAGCGCGCGAACGCCTTGAGGTCGGCCTGGATCCCGGCACCGCCGCCGGAGTCGGATCCGGCGATCGACAGCACGGCGGGAACGGGCCGATCGCTCACGGCGGTCAGGGTAGAACGCGGTCACGGCACCCTCTCGTAGCGGCCGCCGAAGCCGCGGCGGATCAGCCCGCGGGCCTCGAGCTCGCCGAGGCCGATCAGCACCGTCCGCGGATCGAGGCCGTTGGCGGCGAGCATCGGGAGCGTCGAATGGCCTGCGCCGACCGCGTCGAGCAGCGCCTGCAGGTCGGGGTCGAGCAGCGGGCCTGCCGGCGGCTGCGTCTCGTAGCGCTCGCCGGTCAGCTCGGCCAGCGCGTCCAGCACGTCGCGCACCCCTCGGACCAGCACCGGCGCCGTCACGGATCAGCGCGTTGGCCCCGGCGGCGAGCGCACAGGTCACGCGGCCCGGCACCGCGGCCACGGTGCGGCCGAGCTCGGCGCCGAGGTCGGCGGTGGTGAGCGAGCCCGAGCGCTCGGTCGCCTCCACGACCACCACGACCTGTGCCAGCGCGGCGATCAACCGGTTGCGGGCCACGAACGCCCAGCGGTGGATGCCGAAGCCGGGCGGCAGCTCGGACACGACCGCTCCCGCGGCGCGCACCGCGGAGTGCAGTTGGCGCTTGGAGGCCGGGTACGGCCGGTCGGCGCCGCCGGCCAGCACCGCGACCGGCGCCGCCGTGCCCTCGAGCGACCCGGCGTGGGCCGCCGAGTCGACCCCCAGGGCGAGCCCGGAGACCACTCCGACGCCGGCCGCCGACAGCCCGCGGCCGAGGTCGCGCGCGACGGTCTGCCCGTACGGCGTCGACCGCCGGGCGCCGACGATCGCGACCGCGTCGTCGACCCCGACGCACCCCGGATCGCCGGCCACGTGCAGCACGGCCGGCGGGTCCGGCAGGTCCCGCAGCCGCCCCGGATAGGCGTCCTCGCAGCGGCAGATCGCGGCGAGGCCGGCGCTCCGCACCGCCTCGCGCGCCGCGGCGGGGTCGAACCGGTCGTAGCGCGCGAGCACGGCCGGGGCGTCGCAGGCGGCGAGCAGCGACTCGTCCGATCGCGCGAGCACGCGCCCGGGCGCGTCGCGACGGCGCCACTCGATGTCGAGCCAGCCGGCCAGCGCGGCCACGAGGTCCGTCCGGCGCAGGCAGTCGTCGCACGCGCCGCTCATGCGGCGACCGCGAACGACGGCTGCTCGAGCCGGAGCCCGGCGGCGATGTGGACATGGTCGGGGCCGACGCGCTCGCTGCCGTCGAGGTCGGCGACCGTGCGGGCGACCCGCAGTACTCGCGTGTGGCCGCGAGCGCTGAGGCGGTGCCGGTCGTGGAGCTCGTAGAGGAGGCGAAGTGCGCTGGGCGACGGCTCGGCTACCTCGCGCATGACGCGCGGCGTCATCTGGGCGTTGCAGGCGATGCCGTAGGGGGACAGGCGACGGGACTGCCGCTCGCGCGCCTCGATGACGCGGTCGCGCACGGTCGCGGAGGCCGGTGCGGACTCGGCCCGCAGGGCGGTCCCCGTCGGGCGGCCGACCGGGACGAGGACGTCGATGCGGTCGAGCAGCGGGCCGGAGAGGCGGCGCTGGTGGCGCGCCAGGTCGGCCGCGGTGCAGCGGCACGCCTCCTCGCCCATCCCGCATGGGCACGGGTTGGAGGCGGCGACGAGCATGAAGCGCGTCGGGAACGCGACGACCTGCTGCGCGCGCACGATCGTGACGTGCCCGTCCTCGAGCGGCTGCCGCAGCGCCTCGAGACTCGAGCGCACGAACTCCGACAGCTCGTCCAGGAACAGGACGCCGTGGTGCGCGAGCGTCGCCTCGCCGGGAAGTGGGTGCGAGCCGCCGCCGACGAGGCCGGGCGCCGAGATCGTGTGATGCGGCGCGCGGAACGGGCGCTGGACCACGAGCCCGCCGCCGCCGTGCAGGCCGGCGACGGAGTGGATGCGCGTGACGTCGACCGCCTCGGCGGGCGTCAGCGGCGGCAGGATCGACGGCAGGCGGCGGGCGAGCATCGTCTTGCCGGTCCCGGGCGGGCCGTGCATGAACAGGTTGTGGCCTCCGGCCGCCGCGGCCTCAAGCCCCGGGATCAGCGCGTTCTGGCCGCGGACGTCCGCGAGGTCGAGCAGCGGATCGGCTTCCTGCTCGGGCGGTGGATCCGGCGCCGGCGGCGGCTCGGCGCGGCCGGCCAGCACGTCGACCGCCTGGTGCAGCGACTCGATCCCGAGCACGGACACGCCCGGTACGAGCGCGGCCTCGCGCGCTCGGGCGCGCGGCAGCAGCAGCCGTGACAGCAGGTGCCGGCGGGTGCCCTCGGCGATCGCCAGCGCACCGCGGATCGCTCGCACCTCGCCGCTCAGCGACAGCTCGCCGACGACCGCCGTGTCCTCGACCGCGGCCGGCTCGAGCTGCTCGGAGGCGACCAGCACGGCGACGGCGAGCGGCAGGTCGAACCCCGGGCCGATCTTGCGCAGGTACGCCGGCGCCAGGTTGACGGTGATCCGCTTCTGCGGGAACTCGTGGCCGGAGTTCACGATCGCCGCCCGCACGCGCTCGCGGGCCTCGCGGACGGCCTTGTCCGCGAGGCCGACGATCGTGAACGCCGGCAGGCCGAGCCGGATGTCCGCCTCCACCCACACGCGGCGCGACTCGACGCCGTCGATCGCGAACGTGGTCACGCGCGCGATCACGGTCGGCCCGCGACGTTCCCGCGGGAACGTCCGCCATGAGATCGCCGGCCCCCGGGCGGGCGCACGGTCAGAACGCCGCCTCAAGATGGTCGAGCCGCACCAGCCCGCCGCGATCGTCAACGGTCACGCCGACGGCGTCGAACCGCAGGTCGGCTCCGAACGGGCGGTCGGTGACCTCGTTCAGCCACGCCGCCGCCATCGTGCGCACCTGCTTCTGCTTGGCCTCGTGCAGGTTGTCGCGCCAGTCGCCGCCCGTGCCCAGGCGCCGCGCCTTGACCTCGCAGAACACGATCGTCGCTTCGCCCTCGTCGGCCAACACGAGGTCGAGCTCGCCGAAGCGCGTGCGGTGGTTGCGCGCGAGCACGCGGTAGCCGAGCCGCGCGAAGTGCTCGGCCGCCAGCTGCTCGCCGCGGCGCCCGAGCTCCTTAGTGCGGTCGGTCTGCATGGCTCGAGCGACCGTACGGCCCGACGGTGAACGGATCACCGCTCAGGTGTGACGATTGGCGCGCGGGGGTGTGAAGAGTTCGTGGAGGGCGCCGGCGGGCCCGGCGAACGTCAACTGCGGCGGGGCAAGGAGGCTGGAGATCGGCCGCGCGGCCTGCCGAGTGTCGCCTTGGCCGCCGTATCGACGGGTAACTCATCACTCGACCGTCGAGTGGCACCTTTGTCAGCCTCAGGCCAACAAACTGAGCGCCCGGCCGAACCCGCCGCCCTCAATGCCCGCAGTTCGCCGGTCAGCCGCGCGCGACGAAGGATGCGGTCACGCGCGCGCCGAACGATGCGGTCAGCCGCCCACGACGAAGGACGACAGCTCCACACCCGGGCAGGCGACCCGCAGCGACCCCGCCAGATCCTCCATCGCCGCCGCCAACTCGTGGTCCCCGAACACCGGCAGCGCATCGAAGAGGAAGTAGGCCCGCGTCGTCCCGAGCTCGAGCCGGGTCCGCCGCCCCTGGCGCCAGTTCCAGCGCCGGCACGTCACGCTCGCCTCGTCGGCCCACACCACCTCGCCGGGCTTCGGCGGGTCGCCGCCGTCGAACTCCTCCGAACCCGACGCGAACCGCAGCCGCACCTGTCCCACCACCCGGTCGAGGTCCTCGCCGCCGACCGGCACGGCGTGCGCGACCGAGATCGCGTTGTAGAGGTCGACGAGCCGGTTCACGCGCGGCAGGCCCTCGCCCGAGGCGACGCGCGCGATCAGCGCCTCAGCCGAGCAGCGGTATCGCTTGGCGCCGAACGCGCGGAACACCGCACGCCACGCGAGGAGGTGCGGGTGGTCGAGCGGCGCCGGCACCACCTCGACCGCGGACGAAGGCCCGTTCGCCAGCCGTGAAGCCACGACCACACCCGCCCGGTAGCCCGGGAACGCGCGCACGACCTCCTCCGAGACGACGAGCGAGATCAGAGCGCGAGCTGCTGGTACGCCATCGACTGGAACGACATCCGGTGCAGCGGCGAGACGCCCAGCTTCTCGATCGCGGCGCGGTGCTCGGGCGTCGAGTAGCCGACGTGGGCCGCGAACTCCCAGCCCGGGTAGCACTCCTCCATCCGGTGCATGAAGCGGTCGCGCGTGACCTTGGCGATCACCGAGGCGGCGGCGATCGAGGCGCTCATCGCGTCACCGCCCACCACGGGCCGCTGGTCGAAGCCCGTAGCCGGCACCGGGAAGCCGTCGGACAGGCACAGGCACCCTTCCCGCCCCACGCGCCGCAGGACGTCGCTCAAAGCCGCAAGGTTCGTCACATGCAGGCCCCGCTCGTCGATCCCGCGCACGCAGCGCGAGGTGACGGCCACCCGGGTGGCGATCCGCAGCACGCGCGGGTAGAGCTGCTCGCGCATCTCCGCCGTGTGCTGCTTCGAGTCGTTCAGCGCGCTCAAGGCCCGCAGATCGGAGAGCGTCAGCCGCTCGTAGTCGAACAGTACGGCGGCCGCCACCAGCGGCCCGGCCAGGCAGCCGCGGCCCGCCTCGTCGGCCCCCGCGACGAACCGCACCCCGAGCCTGCGATCGAACCTGAACAACCGACTGCCGGACGTCCGCTTGCGACGCCTCGGCGGGTCAGAGGAGGCCGATGCGGCTGGGGGGCCAGTATGTGGCGAAGGCCTCCCCGATGATCCATTCCTCGGGGACGGGTCCCCAGAAGCGGCTGTCGTCCGAACTGCCACGGTTGTCGCCCATCATGAAGTAATGACCGGCGGGAACCGTGATCTCGGTGGGGAAGCTGCAACCTTCGCCGCCTCCGCAGGGCTCCGCGAACGACTCTTCCTGGCGCTGGCCGTTGAGGATCACGTGCCCGTCGTCGATCCTCAGGCGGTCCCCCGGACCGGCCACGACGCGCTTGATGAAGTTGACGTCGGCCTTCTCGGGCGTCGGCTGGGCGCACGCCTGGCCCTGCGGCGGCGGGCCGCCTCCGCACTCGTTGCCCTGCTCCGCACCGGCCGGAGGGTGGAAGACGACCACGTCGCCGACCTCGGGCTCGCCGAAGCGTGCGCCGATGCGGTTGACCAGGACGCGCTGGCCGATCTCGAGCGTCGGCACCATCGACTCGCTCGGGATGCGGTAGGGCTTGACGAGGAACGCCTGGATGCCGAGCGCCAGGCCGAGCGCGACGGCGACGATCAGGACGAGCTCGAGCAGCGAGCCCGACGCCGACGACGTCTTCGACGCCACCCGCGCCTACTTGGGCTCGTCGTCCGCGGCCGCTACGCCGGGCTCGTCGGGGCGCGCCTCCGAGGACGGCGCAGAGTCGTCCGCGGCCGCTACGCCGGGCTCGTCGGGGCGCGCCTCCGAGGACGGCGCAGAGTCGTCCGCGGCCGCTACGCCGGGCTCGTCGGGGCGCGCCTCCGCGGACGGCGCAGAGTCTGCGGGGGTCTCGTCCGACGCGGCCGCCTCGGCCTCGGCCGAGGCCTCGACCTCGGCCACCTCGGCGGCGTCGGCCGCCGCCTCGGGCTCCTCGGACGCCGGGGCGTCCGGCTCAGCCGCGGCCTCGTCCAGCGCCTGCTGGTCGACGGCCTCGCCCGGCACCTCGTCATCCGCCGCGGCCGCCGCCTCGGCGGCGCTGTCGTGCAGCAGACCGGCCTCCACGACCTCCTCCGGGCCGATGTAGCGGCGTTCGCGCACGCGGGCGCGCTTGCCGACCCTGCCGCGCAGGTAGTAGAGCTTGGCCCGGCGCACGTCGCCGCGGGCGGCGACCTCGATCCGCTCGATCTTCGGCGAGTGGACGGGGAACGTGCGCTCCACGCCGACGCCGAACGAGTTCTTGCGGACCGTGAAGGTCTCGCGCACGCCCTCGCCCTGGCGCCTGATCACCACGCCCTCGAAGACCTGGGTGCGCCGGCGGTTGCCCTCGACGACCTGGAAGTGGACGCGGACGCGGTCACCCGACTGGAACGCGGGGACGCGGCGAAGCTGCTGACGCTCGAGGCTGTCGATGACGGTGCTCATGACAAAGAAAGACCGCGGCGCCAGGCAGGGGGAAGGCGGCGGCACGCGGGCGAATCATGGTAGCGAACGGCGGCGGCTCTGCTCCCGGCGCCACTCGCGGATGCGCTCGTGGTGCCCGGAGAGCAGGACTTCGGGCACCGTCCAGCCGCGCCAGTCCGCCGGCCGCGTGTAGTGCGGGTATTCGACGCCGCCCTCCAGCGCCTCCGAGAAGGACTCCTCGACCGCCGACTCGTCCTTGCCCAGCACGCCCGGAAGCCTGCGCACGACCGCGTCGGCGACCACCATCGCGGCCAGCTCGCCGCCCGCCAGCACGTAGCGGCCGATCGACACCTGGTCGCTCACGAAGTGCTCGAGGATCCGCTCGTCGAAGCCTTCATAGCGGCCACACAGCAGCGTCAGCTCCTCCTCGGCCGCCAGCTCGCCCACTAACTCGTCGTCCAGCAGCCGGCCGCCCGGGACGAGGGCGATGACGCGGCGCTGCGACCGCAGCGAGACCGGATCGACCCCGTAGCGGTCGCGCAGCGCCGCCTCCATGACGTCCACGCGCAGCACCATCCCGGCGCCGCCGCCGAACGGCGTGTCGTCGACCTGGCCCCAGTTCAGCGGCGTCGACGCGCGTGGGTCGATGAACTCCAGCCGGTGGCCGAGCGCGAGCGCGTTGGCCACGTGGCGCTGCGTGCGGAACCACTCGAACCACTGCGGGAAGAGCGTGAAGACGTCGAGGTTCATTCGCCCAAGAAGCCCATGTCGACGTCGATCCGCTTCGCGTCCACGTCGACCGACCGGATCGCGTCGCGCACCATCGGGATCAGGATCGAGCCGACCTCGAGCGCCTCGCACGAGGGCAGCGCGACCATGCGCGCGACCTCGCCCACGACCCGCGAGCCGTCCACAACGGTGCAACCGACGAGATCGGATGCCCAGTACTCGTCCTCGTCGAGGGTCGCGGGCACGAGGAGATCGAGGCCGCCGAGGGCCTCGGCGTCGTCTCGCCTCGAGGCGCCCTCGAGGCGCACGATCGGCCGCTCCGGCGTACCGGCGAGGCGGACGATGACGTACGGTCGGCCGCCGACGGTGACGGTGGCGCCGAGCGCGAGGGCCCCGGGTTGCCGCACGTGGAACGAGCCGTCGAGCCCGTGCGGCCGGCCGACCCGCCCGCCCGAGATCAGCTCACTCGACGATGTCGAGGAGGACGCGCCGGTTGTCCTTGACCGCGGCGGCCTTGACGATCGTCCGGAGCGCCTGCGCGGTGCGTCCCCCGCGCCCGATGACCTTGCCGTAGTCATCGTCCGCGACCGACAGCTCGAGCACGAGCGTGCCGTCGTCCTCCTCGAACTCCTCGACCTCGACCCGCTCCGGCTCGTCGACCAGATGCTGCGCGAGATAGACGAGCAGCTCGCGCACGGCGCGCTAGCGAGTGATGCCCTGGGTCTTGAGTAGCTTCTTGACCGTCTCGGAGGGCTGGGCGCCGCGTTCGAGCCAGTGCCGGACGCGCTCCTCGTCGAGCACGATCGTCGACGGGTCGGTCTGCGCGTTGTAGCGCCCGATGGTCTCGATGAAGCGACCGTCGCGGGGAGAGCGGCGATCGGCGACGACGACGCGCCACACCGGATCCTTCTTCCCGCCGACGCGGGTGAGTCGCATGCTGACCATTTCGGCGCGGCAGGATAGCGGAAGGAGTCAACGCTGCCGCATGAGCTGGCCGAGGTCGGGCATCTTGCCCGACTGGAGGCCGCGCATCATCTTGCGCATCTCGCCGAACTGCTTGACGAGCTGGTTGACCTGCTGGACGCTCGTGCCGCTGCCCTTGGCGATCCGCAGCCTGCGCGAGCCCTTGATCGCCTCCGGGTGGCGGCGCTCGTACGGGGTCATCGAGAGGATGATCGCCTCGACGCGGTCGAGCTCCTTGTCGTCGACCTGCATCTTGGAGAGCTGGTGGCCGGCGAGCCCGGGGATCATCCCGAGGATCGAGGTCAGCGGGCCCATCTTGCGGATCCGCTTGAGCTGGTCGAGGAAGTCCTCGAGCGTGAACTGGTTCTTGCGCAGCTTGCGCTCGAGCTCCTTGGCCTCGTCCTCCTCGACCGTCTGCTCGGCCTTCTCGATGAACGACAGGACGTCGCCCATGCCGAGGATCCGCTGCGCCATGCGGTCGGGGTGGAAGCGCTCGAAGTCGCCGAGCTTCTCGCCGGTGGAGGCGTACATGATCGGCTTGCCGGTGACCGCCTTGACGGACAGCGCGGCGCCGCCGCGGGCGTCGCCGTCGAGCTTGGAGAGGACGACGCCGTCGAACTGGGCCACCTCGGCGAACTGCTCGGCGACGTTGACCGCGTCCTGGCCGGTCATGGCGTCGACGACGAGCAGGACGGCGTGCGGGCGGATCCGCTTCTTGATCCGCGCCAGCTCCTCCATCAGCGCCTGGTCGACGTGCAGGCGGCCCGAGGTGTCGACGATCAGCACGTCCTTGCCGTCGCGCGTGGCCTGGTCGAGCGCCCAGCCGGCGATGTCGACGGGATCCTTGTCGGTGCCCTGCTCGTAGACCGTGGCTCCGGCCTGGGTGCCGACCTTCACGAGCTGCTCGACGGCGGCCGGCCGGTACACGTCGCACGCCGCCACCGCCACCGACGAGCCGTTCTGCTCGTGCAGCATCTTGGCGAGCTTGGCCGTCGCCGTCGTCTTGCCCGAGCCCTGCAGGCCGGCCATCAGCACGACGGTCGGCGGGCGCGGCGAGAACGTCAGGCCGGCCGCGGCCCCGCCCATCAGCTTGGTCAGCTCCTCGTTGACGATCTTGACGACCTGCTGGCCCGGGTTCAGCTGCTTGGCGACCTCCGCGCCGAGGCAGCGCTCCTTGACCGTCGCCGTGAACTGCTTGACGACCTTGAAGTTGACGTCCGCCTCCAGCAGGGCGAGCCGGATCTCGCGCAGCGCGGCGTTGATGTCGTCCTCGGTGAGGACGCCGCGCTGGCGCACGCCGGCCAGGGTGCCCTGGAGCTTCTCTGAGAGGGAGTCGAACATGTGGTGAACATGGGTACGGTGCCCAGCCGTGGAGCTCGACCTGCTCGTGATCGGATCGGGGCCTAGCGGGCAGAAGGCGGCGATCCAGGCGGCCAAGCTCGGCAAGCGCGTCGCCGTGGCCGAGCGCAAGGAGCGCCTCGGCGGCGTGTCGATCCACACCGGCACGATCCCGTCCAAGACGCTGCGCGAGGCGGTGCTCGAGCAGCTCGCCCAGCGGCCGCTCGACGTCCTCGACCCGACCCGCGTGGAGGAGTCCGAGCAGGCCGTGCTCGAGCAGCTGATGGATCGCACGGCGCGCGTGGTGGCGGCCGAGACCGCGGTCGTGCGAGAGCAGTTCCGCCGCAACCGGGTCGGCCTGCTGCCGGGCGAGGCCCGCTTCGAGGACCCGAGCACGATCAAGATCGGCGACTCCGACGAGCCGATCCGCGCGAACCGCATCATCCTCGCCTGCGGCACGCGGCCGGCACGGCCCGCCGAGGTCGAGTTCGACGACCGCACGATCATCGACTCCGACGGGCTGCTGAAGCTCGAGCACAGGGTGCCGCGCTCGATGACCGTGGTCGGCGCCGGTGTGATCGGCGTCGAGTACGCGTCGATGTTCGGCGCGCTCGGCACGAAGGTCACGGTCGTCGACAAGCGCGACCGCGTCCTCAACTTCCTCGACCACGAGATCGGCGAGGCGTTCCAGTACATGCTGCGGCGGCAGAACGTGACGTTCCGGCTGCGCGAGCAGGTGGCGGGCGTAGAGCTCGACGCGGACGGGCGCGGTCCGCGCATCCACCTGGCCTCGGGCAAGGAGCTCGTGTCCGAGACCGTCCTGTACGCGATCGGCCGGCAGGGCGACACCGACTCCCTCGAGCTCGACAACGCCGGCCTCGAGGCCGACGAGCGCGGCCGGATCCCGGTCGACGAGCAGCACCGGACCGCCGTGCCGCACGTCTTCGCGGTCGGCGACGTCGCCGGCGGCGGGCTGGCGGCGACCGCCATGGAGCAGGGCCGGATCGCCACCCTGCACGCGTTCGACGAGGCCGTCGAGACCCTGCCCCATCTGGTGCCGACCGGCGTCTACGCGGTGCCGGAGATCGCCATGGTGGGCCGCACCGAGGAAGACCTGACCGACGCCGCCGTGCCGTACGTGGTCGGCATCGCGCGCTGGCGGGAGTTGGCGCGCGGGCTCATGACCGGGGACGAGGACGGCATGCTCAAGCTGCTCGTCGATCCCGAGGGGGGATGGCTGCTCGGGGTCCACGTCATCGGTACCGGCGCCACCGACCTCGTCCACATCGGGCAGGCGGTGATGGGCGGCAGCTCGACGATCGACTTCCTCGTCACCGCGGTGTTCAACTACCCGACGTTCGCCGAGTCCTACAAGGTCGCTGCGCTCGACGCGGCCAACCGCCTCAAGGCGATGCGCTAGGCGGGCTGCCCGGCGTCTCGGCGCCCTTCGCCTCCGCCTCCGCCTCGCGCGCCGCCGCGGCAGCCTCCTGCGCGTCGGCCACCGCCGCCTCGCGCGCCTCGTCGGCGGCCTGGCGCGCCTGCGGGCTCGGGCGCGGCGGCGGCGGCGCGATCTCGCCCGCCAGCCGCTGGGTCAGGCTGCCGAGCGCCTGCGAGAACTCGCTCGGGATGACGAAGATCTTGTTCGCTTCGCCCTGGGCGAGCTGGGGCAGCATCTGCAGGTACTGGTAGGAGAGCAGCCGCTCGTCGGGAGCGCCGTCGTGGATCGCCTGGAAGACGGTCTCGATCGCCTTCGCCTCGCCCTCGGCGCGCAGGATCGCCGCCGTGCGCGCGCCCTCGGCCTTGAGCACCGCCGACTGCTTCTCGCCCTCGGCGGTCAGGATCTGCGACTGCTTGACGCCCTCGGCGGTCAGGATCGTCGCCCGCCGGTCGCGCTCGGCGCGCATCTGCTTCTCCATCGCCTCCTGGACGGTGCGCGGCGGCTCGACCGACTTCAGTTCGACGCGGTTGACGCGGATGCCCCACCTGCCGGTCGCCTCGTCGAGCACGACCCGCAGCTGCGAGTTGACATTGTCTCGCGAGGTCAGCGTCTCCTCGAGCGTCAGGCCGCCGATCACGTTGCGCAGCGTGGTGACGGTCAACTGCTCGATCGCCTGCAGCGGGTTGGCGACCTCGTACGTGACCGCCTTCGCGTCGGTGATCGTGAAGTAGATGACGGTGTCGATCCCGACCACGAGGTTGTCCTCGGTGATCACCGGCTGCGGGGGGAACGAGACGACCTGCTCGCGGAGGTCGAGCAGCGGCTTCACGCGGTCCACGAACGGGATGACCAGCGCCAGCCCGGGATCGAGCGTGCGCGTGTAACGGCCGAGGCGCTCGACGATCCCGGCGCGCGCCTGGGGCACGATCTTGATCGCCGTGAAGGCGATGACGAACAGGAACACCGCAAGGACGGCCAGCGCGATCAGTCCGGCTTCCATCTGGGCCTCCTAGGGTTCGTGGGGGTATTAGTGGCGGGGCTTGGAGTCCGGATGTGGATGCCAGGCGCCTCACGCGAGCGAGGCGCCGCCCTCGAGATCGCGGTGGCGCCGGCGCCCTAATTCCGGCACGGGCCCTTACTCCGCGACGAGCGCCGTGGCGCCCCTGATCTCGAGCACCTGCACGCGCGTTCCCGCCTCGATCACCTGATCCTCGTCGAACGGCCGCGCGGTCCAGATCTCCCCGTCGATGCGGACGCACCCCTCGTCGCTCGCGATCCGCTCCACGACCGTGGCCGTGCGCCCCACGAGCGCCGCGGTGCCGGTCCGCAGCGACGGCGGCTGGCGCAGGTGGCGGCGTGCGAGCGGCCGCAGCGCGGCGAGCAGGATCACCGAGACGACGAGGAACACCACCCAGCTGACCACCGCGCCGGCGCCGGCTGCGGCCACGATCGAGGCGACAAGCGCGCCGCCGGCGAACGGGGCGAGGAAGAAGCCGAGCGTGAAGATCTCCCCCACGCCGAACACCACCGCCGCGATCAGCCATATCACCCACGCGTCCATGCTGTGAGCGTACCTAGCGCAGGGATTCGGTCAGGCGGCGAGCAGGGCGCGCGCGAAGTCGTCCGGGTCGAAGGGCCGCAGGTCCTCGAGCTGCTCGCCGACGCCGATCAGCTTGACCGGGATCCCGAGCTCGTTCGCGATCGCCAGCGCGATGCCGCCCTTGGCCGTGCCGTCGAGCTTGGTCAGGACGATGCCGGTGACGTCGACCGCGTCGCCGAACAGCTTCGCCTGGCGAACGCCGTTCTGGCCCGTGGTGGCGTCGATCGTCATCAACGTCTCGTGCGGGGCGTCCGGCATCTGCTTGGTGATCACGCGGCGGACCTTGGCCAGCTCCTCCATCAGGTTGTGCTGCGTGTGCAGGCGGCCCGCGGTGTCGATGATCACCACGTCCGCTTGCCGTTCCCGCGCTCGGGCGACGGCGTCGAAGGCGACGGCGCCCGGGTCGGATCCCTCCGCGCCCTTGACGAGCTCGACGTCGGCACGCTCGGCCCAGCGCTCGAGCTGCTCGACGGCGGCGGCGCGGAAGGTGTCGGCCGCGCCGACGACGACCTTCTGCCCGAGCGTGTGGCGCAGATGCCAGGCGAGCTTGCCGATCGTCGTGGTCTTGCCCGTGCCGTTGACGCCGACGACGAGGATCACCGCCGGCTCGGGCCGGATGTCGATCGTGTCGTCGCCCGTGCGGGCGAGGTCGGCCAGCAGCTCGGCCAGCCGCTCGGTGAGCGCCTCGCCGCCGACCAGATCGCCGTCCTCGGCCTCGCGCTCGAGCCGCTCGACCACCTGCGCGGTCGTTCGCGCGCCGACGTCGGCGTAGATCAGCGCCTCCTCGAGCCGCTCCCACGTCTGCTCGTCGAGGTCGCCCTCGAACAGCGTGGCCTGGACCTCGGCGGCCAGCGCCTCGCGCGTCTTGCGCATCGATTCGCGCAGGCGGCCGAAGAACCCGCGGCGGCGCTCGCCCTCGCCCGGGTCGGGCGAGTCCGGCTCGAGGGCGCCGACGTGGGTGATGAAGAGGTGGTGCCAGTCGCGCGCCACGGGGCGGCCAGGCTAGCTGACGGCGGGGATCAGCTCGCGCCCGATCAGCTTCACGACCTCGAGGTCGTGGTGCTGGAGGTGCTGCAGCATCACGCGCTCCACGCCGGCCTGCTCGAGCTCGCGCAGCTGCCCGGCGATCTCATCGACCGTGCCGACGAGCCAGGCCGGCAGGTGGTCGGCGGGGTCGCCGCCGATCGCGAAGCTCGTCATAAGGGAGAACGGGATCGGGTCGCGGCCGGCGTCGGCGCACGCCTCGGCGATCCTGTTGCGCCGCTCGCGGCACTCGTCGACGGTGCCGTAGACCGTGTTGTACTCGTCCGCGTACCTGGCGGCCAGGGCGGCGCCGCGCGGCTGCGCGCTGCCGCCGAGGATCAGCGGCGGGTGCGGCTGCTGCACCGGCTTCGGCAGCGGGTCGGCGCCCTCGAGGCGGTAGAAGCGGCCGTCGAAGTCGAACGGCTCGCCGGCCCACGAGCGGGTGACGATCTCGAGCTGCTCGGCGAGGCGGTCGAAGCGGTCGCGCACGGGGTCGAACGGGAAGCCGTGGCTGCGGTGCTCGCCCTCGTGCCAGCCGGCGCCGAGGCCGAGCTCTACCCGGCCGCCGGAGACGTGGTCGGCGGTCACGACATTGCGGGCGAGCACGGACGGGTGGCGGAACGTGGCGGGCGACACCAGCGTGCCGAGCCGGAGCGTCGTCGTGAGCGCCGCCAGTGCGTTGAGCGTCGCCCAGGCGTCGAGCGATCCCTTGCCGGGAGCGCCCTGCAGCGACTGGTAGTGGTCCGACCGGAAGAGCGCCTCGAAGCCGGCCTCCTCGGCGGTTGCGGCGAGGGCGCGCCACTGGTCCCACGTGACGCCCTCCTGGCCCTCGATCATCAGGCACACGCGCATGGGCCGGACAATAGGCCGATGATCAGGCGCGGGCGCGCCACTCGAGCTCGAGCCCGAGGAACGCCCCGATCGCCGCGACCTCGGCGTCGACCCCGGCAGGCACCCGCGCGAACGGGTCGAGCTCGATGCGGCCTGCGCGGCGGTCGAGCCGCCAGGTGGCGAACGCGCGGCCGTCGGCGATCGCGACCGGGCGGATGATGCCGCCGCCGGGCGCCGCGCGGCGGGCGTGCTCGGGGGCGAGCACCAGGCTGCGGTCGGCCCAGCCGAGCAGCCACTCGTCGAATGCCGGCAGCAGCCGGATCGGCCCGTCGGCCGGCTCGCCGGCGGGCTCGGGCGGCTCCCGCCAGGCGCGCCGCACGTCGGCCGCGGGCAGGCCGGACCAGGCGGCGAAGTCGGCCGCCGTGGCCGGGGCGTGGGCGGCGGCGTAGCGGCGGGCGAGCTCGGCGAGCGCCTCGTCGCGGTCGGGCAGCGGCCCGGGATCGACCGGCCCGTACAGCTCCTCGCGCCCGCGGACGCCCGCCTCGCTCAGCACGCCGGCGTGCGCGGCCCGGGCGACGACGTGGATCGGCGCCTGGCCGCCGGCTTCGACGGGCACGCCGCGGTCGCGCAGCCGGGCGGCGAGTTCGTGGCGGGTCAGCGGCGCCTCCTCGGCGAGGATCGCCGCCGCCTCGGCCGTGCTGCGCTCGGCGACGTCGGGTGGCAGGCCGAGCTGCTCGAGGCGCCGGCGGCCGCGCGCGAGCAGGAGCGGACCGAAGACCGCGAGTGTCAGCGCCAGGTCGTCGGCGGCGATGAGATGGAGCGTGCCGCGCATCGCCCACGTGCGCACGATCGGCCCGCCGGCGACGATGTGGGCCGCGAGCGTTCCCGCGGGAACGTCCGCCCCGCGCGCCCGCAGCGCGAGCAGCGCGGCAGCACGGTCCTGGGCCTGGAGCCCGACGAGCTCCCGTACGACGTCGGCCGGCGCGGCCGGCTGCACTCCCGCGAGCCGCTGCGCCCGGAGGCGGTGGCGGCGGATGGCGGCGGCCTTCAGGCCGCGCGCCCCTCCTCCGGGGCGGGCAGGCGGCGGGAGACGACCTTCGACACGCCGTCGCCGGCCATCGACACCCCGTACAGGCAGTCGGCCGCCTCCATCGTGCGCTTCTGGTGGGTGACGACGATGAACTGCGCGCGGTCCGCGAAGCGGCGGAGCAGGGTCAGGAAGCGGTCGATGTTGAGGTCGTCGAGCGCGGCCTCGACCTCGTCGAGGATGTAGAACGGGCACGGGCGGGCGAGGAACACCGCGAACAGGAACGCGAGCGCGGTGAGCGACTTCTCGCCACCCGACAGCAGCGTCAGCCGCTTGGTCGCCTTGCCCGCCGGCGTGATCTCGATCTCGACGCCGGTGCGGTCCTCCTCGTCCTGCTCCTCCACCTCGGCGGCGAGCTCGGCGTCCTCGCCGGGGTCCTCGTCGGCGTCGCCGCCGCCGAGCACGGGCCGCGGGCCGGCGTCCTCGCGCACGAGCCGCAGCCGGCCGCGACCGCCGGGGAAGAGGTGCTCGGCGACCTCCTCGAAGTTGCGGGCGGCGGCCGCGAACGTCTCCTCGAACGCCTCGCGGATGCGGCGGTCGGTGTCGCGGATCAGGCCCTCGAGCTCGCGCATCGCGGCCTCGAGGTCCTCGCGCTGGCGCTCGAGCTCGTCGACGTGGGCGACCGCTTCCTCGTACTCGCGCTTGGCCAGCGGGTTGACGGGGCCGAGCTGCTCGCGGCGGCGGCGCAGGCGCTCGATCCGGCCTTCGAGGTCGGCCCGGGCGCCGGCGTCGAGCGGCTCCTCGGCGGGCGCGGCCTCGAGGCCGAGCTTGGCCGCGAGCCGGCCGAGCTCGCGGCCGGCGTCGGCGGCGCGGTCGCGCGACTGCTGCGCGCGCACCTCGCCGCGCGTGACCTCCTCGCCGCGCTCCTTCAGGCGCGCCTGGACCTCCGCCTCCTGCGCTGCGAAGGCGCGCAGCTCGCCCGCCAGCCGCTCGCCGGCCTCGCGGTCGGCGCGCAGCTCGGCGTCGAGCGCCTCGAGGCGGGCGCCGACGGCCTCGCGGGCGGTGGCGAGCGCGGCGGCGAGGCGCTCGGCGGCGGGCTGCAGCTCCTCGTCGCGCGCGAGCCGGCCCCGCTCGGCGGCGATCCGCCGGTCGCGCTCCACGCGCTCGCGCTCGGCGCGCTCGGCGAGCCGCCGCTCGCTGGCCAGCGCGGACTCGATCTGCGCGCGCCGCTCGGCCGCGGGCCCCTCGTCGGGCGCGGCGCGACGCTGCTCGATCAGCCAGCCGGCGTGGCGCTCGGCCTCGGCCGCCTCGTCGCGCGCGCGGGCGGCCGCGCGGGCGGCGCGGTCGGCCTCGTCGCGCACGGCGTCGACCTCCTGGACGGCGCGCGAGGCCGCCTCGACCTCGGCCAGCGCCGCCTGCTCGGCCTGCGCGGCACGCTCGACCTCGGCGACCAGCGCCTCGCGCCGGTTGCGCTCGGCCAGCACGCGGTCCTCACCGCCGGCGGGGACCTGCCGCAGCTCGCGCGTGGCCGGCGACCAGACACGGCCGTCGCGCGTGACCGCGACACCGGCGAAACCCGGAGCGAGGTCGTCGAACGAGTCCACGACCCACACGTCCGCTAGGAGGGCGGCGGCGAGCCGACCGTCGCCGGCGGCGCGCACGTGGGCCACGAGGGGCTCGGCGCCGGGCGCGGGCGGCGAGGAATCGTGGCGCCGGCGAGTCGTCGGCCGCCGGCGCGATCAGGGCGGCTCCCCCGTCGCGGCCCGCGCGGTCGAGGAGTCCGGCCCCCTCGGCGAGGTCGGCGGCGACGGCGGCGCGGAGGCGCGGGCCGAGGGCGGCGGCGAGCGCCAGCTCGTAGCCCGGCGCGGCGCTGAGGTCGTCGGCGAGCGCGGGCGCTCCACCCGGGGCGCCCGCGTGCGAGCGCAGGAACTGGTTGAGCTTGGCGAGCTCGGCCCCGGCGCGTGCGGCCTCGCGGCGGGCGTGCTCGGCGGCGCCTTCGCGCTCGCGGCGGGCGCGGCGGGCGGCGTCGGCCGCGTCGTCGGCCTCGCGCCGCGCGTCAGAGGCCGCGATTGCAGACTCGGCGAGCCCGGCGAGCTGACCGGCTGCGGCCTCTCGGCGCGCCTCGAGCTCGGCCAGCTCGCGCTCGAGCCGCGCGCGGCGGTCGTCGGCCAGCTCGGCCAGCTCGGCCTCGAGCGCGGCAATGCGCTCCGCGCCGCCGTCGTCGCCCGGATCCGCCGCCGCCTCCGCCTCCAGGGAGGCGAGCAGCGCGACCCGGCGGCCGGCGCGGTCGCCCAGCGTCGAAACCGCCTCGCGCGCGGCCTCCTCCCGGAGCCCGATCCGCTCGTGCGCGGAGCGGGCCGTGTAGTAGCGGCCGGCGAGCTCCTCGCGCTCGCTGCCGCGCGAGGCGAGCGCCTGCTCGGCCTGCTCGCGCCGCTCCGCCACGGCGCGCAGCTCCTCCTCGGTCGAGGTCGCGGCCCTCCGCGCCGTCGCGACCGCCGCCTCGGCCTCGCGCAACGAGAGACCGGCGACGCGCAGGTCCTCGCGCGCGAGCGTCCACAGGGCCTCGTCGGTCTGCCGCTCGAGCCGCTCGTGCAGCTCGGCCGCCTCGGCCTGGCGCTTCAGCGGCCGCAGCCGCGTGCGCGCCTCGCGCTCGACGTCCAGCGCGCGATCCAGGTTCGCCTGCGTGCGGGCGAGCTTGAGCTGCGCGCGTCGGCGGCGCTTGCGGTGCTTGCCGAGCCCCGCCGCCTCTTCGATCAGCAGCCGCCGGTCGCGCGGCTTGGAGGTGACGATCGCCTCCACGCGGCCCTGCGAGACGACCGAGTGCATCTCCCTGCCGAGCCCTGTGTCAGACAGCAGCTCCAGGACATCGGTGAGACGGCAGCGGGCCCCGTTGACGCGGTACTCGCCCTCCCCCGCGCGATTGAGCCGGCGCACGATCGAGATCTCGCCGGCCGGCAGCTCGACGGCGCCCGAGGCGTTGTCGAGGATCACCTCGACCTCGGCCTCGGACCGCGCCTGCACGCCGTGCGCGCCCGCGAAGATCACGTCCTGCATCGACTGGCCGCGGACGGCCAGCGGCGACTGCTCGCCCATCGCCCACAGCACGGCGTCGGTGATGTTCGACTTGCCCGAGCCGTTCGGCCCCACGACGACCGACACGCCGGGCGAGAAGTCGAGCCGCGTGCGGTCCGGGAAGGACTTGAAGCCCTTGAGCGTGATCGACCTCAGGTGCACTTCACGCCCCCAGGTCCTCGAGCGCCAACTCCGCGGCTGCCTGCTCGGCGTCCTTCTTCGAGCGGCCGGCGCCGCGCGCCAGCTCCTCGCCCGCCACCATCGCCGCGACCTCGAAGCGCCGCTGGTGCGGCGGGCCGGACTCGGCGGTCACGTCGTAGGTCACGATCGCGCCGCGCCGCGCCAGCCGCTCCTGGAGCGCCGACTTGAAGTCGGCCGGCCGTTCCAGCGCCTGCTCGATCTCCGGCGCGAACGCCTCCACCACGGCCTCGGCCGTGCGCTCGTACCCGAACTCGAGGTAGCAGGCGCCGATCACCGCCTCGATCACGGAGGCCAGCACCCGCTCGGTCTGCGCCAGCGCCTCGGCGGCCGGGCCCGCGAGCTCGTCGGGCGCCGCCGCCCGCAGCCGCTCGGGGATCCCCAGCCGCTCGGCCACCGCGCGGCAGGAGCGGCCGGAGACGGCCTGCGCGCGGATCTTCGTCAGCCGCCCCGCGCCGTGGCTCTCGAGCCGCGGATAGAGGTGCGTCGTGATGGCCAGGCCGAGCACCGAATCGCCGAGGAAGGCGAGCCGCTCGTACGACTCCCCGCGCCGCTCCACCCACGACGCGTGCGTGACGGCCTGGCGGGCGAGGTCGTCCGGCAACCGTTCCAGCAAGTCGTGCAAGAGGCGCAGTGCTCAGGATCCCGGCTCGCGATCGACGGCGCCGCCCGCGGCCGCGGACGGAGGATGGGCGAGCACGAAGTCGACCGCGGCGCCCACGGTCTGAATCCGCGCCGCCTGCTCGTCGGACATCTTGATTCCGTACGTGTCCTCGAGCTCCTGCACGAGCGTGTAGAGGTCGAGCGAGTCCGCGGAGAGGTCGTTGCGGAAGTGCGTCGCCTCCGTGATGCGCGCCGGGTCGAGCTGCAGCTCGTCGGCAAGATGCTCACGGATGAGCTCGAGAACCTCGTCCCGCGTCATGGCTCCGGCACGCTAGCGGCCGTCTCGGACACCTCGGACCGCCTCAGGGCGCCCGCCGCGGCCAGCCGTTCGTGGGTGCGGCCGGCCACGTCGAGCCGCACGCCGCGCGCCGCCACCTCGATCGCGCGCTCGAAGCCGCGGGCGCCGAACGAGCCGTGCGGGACGACCCCGAGCCGGCGCAGGCCGAGCAGCACCGCGCCGCCCGCCTCCTGGGGATCGATCTCGTCGCGCAGCGAGCGCAGCGCCGGCCGCAGCAACAGCCCGCCGAGCTTCGCGCGCGACGACGACGTCGCCGCCCCCCGGATCGCGGCCAGCAGCGCGGCCGACGTCCCCTCCATGACCTTCAGCGCGACGTTGCCGGAAAAGCCGTCGGCCACGATCACGTCGGCCGCGCCGCTCCCGATCGCGAAGCCCTCGGCGTTGCCGACGAAGTTCAGCTCGCCCGGATTCGAGCGCAGGGTTGCGTGTGCGGCGACCACCACCTCCGGCCCCTTGCCCGGCTCCTCGCCGTTCGAGAGCAGGGCGACGCGCGGTCGCTCCACGCCCATCACGACCTCCATGAACGCGGCGCCGATGTGCGCGAACTGGACCAGGTGCTCGGGCCGGACCTCGACGTTGGCGCCGACATCGAGCAGCAGGAACGGCGCCTTCGGCACGGGCACGACGAGGGCCAGCGCCGGCCGGTGCACGCCGGGCGCGCGCTTGAGGCGGAACAGCGAGGCGGCCAGCGCGGCGCCGGTCGAGCCGCCCGACACGAGCGCGTCGGCGCGGCCCTCGGCGACCGCCTCGACCGCGCGGACGATCGACGCGTCGGGCGTGCGCCGGACCGCGCGCGCCGGGTCGGGCTCCTTGGCGATCGAGACCGGCGAGTCGACGACGTCGACGCCCTCCGCCGGCGAGCCCATCTCGGCCGATGGCCCGAACAGCAGAACGCGCGTGCCGCCGGCGGCGGCCAGCGCCGCGCCCCGCGCCACCTCGGCGGGACCCTGGTCGGCTCCGTTCGCGTCGACCGCGACGGTGACCATGTGCGAACTGAGTCAGTGCTCGTGGTCGTGGTCGTGCGCGATGGCCACGACCTCACGGCCGGCGTAGTTGCCGCAGTGCGGGCACACCCGGTGCGGGCGGCGCGGCTGGTGGCAGTGCGGGCACTCGTTCACCGCCGGTGCCGAGATCTTGTGCTGGGCGCGCCGCTTGCTCGTGCGGGCGTGCGACTGCTTCTGCTTCGGGACGGCCATGGGCGACGCAGAAGGGTAGCGGACGCTACTGGAGCGGCGGGGCGCCGCGGGACAGGCGGATCGCCAAAACGACCGGCACGAGGCCGACGGCCACGATCAGCAGCGCCGGCAGCGCCGCGGTCTCGAAGCGCGAGTCCTTGGTCGCCTCCCAGACGGCGATCGCCAGCGTGTCGCCGCCGAGCGGGCGCAGCAGCGCGGTGGCGGGCAGCTCCTTCATCACCTCGACGAAGACGAGCAGCGCCGCGGTGGCGATCCCCGGCCACAGCAGCGGCAGGTGGACGTCGGCCAGCAGCCGCGAGCGGTCGGCGCCGAGGCCGCGGGCGGCCTCGTCGAGCGTCGGGTCGATCCGGCCCATGCGCGACTGGACGGCGAACAGCCCGAGGCCGTGGAAGCGCACGACGTAGGCGACCACGAGGCCGACGGCGGTGCCGGTCAGGAGCAGGCCCGCTCCGGTGGCGTCGTCGATCCGGTGGTCGAGCCACGCCAGCGGCACGTAGACGGCGACCGCCACGACGGTGCCGGGCACGGCGTAGCCGAGCGCGCTCGCGCGGCCCGCCCACACCCCGGCGCGCGACGGGTGGGCGCGCGGCCCGTAGGCGACCACGGTGGCGGCGGCCACGGCGATCACCGCGGCCACCGAGGCCAGCAGCAGGCTGTTGACCGCCGCGCGCGCGAGCGCGGTCGCCGAGGCGCCGTCGCCGAGCGACTGCACGGCCCACACGACGAGCTGCACGACCGGCCCGGCCACCACCGCGGCCAGCAGCAGCACCGGCCCGGCGGCGGCGAGCCAGCCGAGCACGCCGGGCAGCCGCCGCGGCACGATCGCGTCGCCGCGCGCGAGCGCCTGGTGATAGCGCCGGCGGCCGCGCAGGAGCTGCTCGAGCGCCACCAGCGTGAGCGCCAGCGCGACGAGCACGGTCGCTAGCTGAAGCGCGGCGGCCTGGTCGAACGTGCCGTACCAGACGCGGTAGATCGCGTCGGTCAGCGCGCGGTAGTTGAGCAGGTTGACCGCGCCGAAGTCGGCCAGCGCCTCCATCACGGCGAGCGCCACGCCGCCCGCCAGCGCGGGCCGCGCGAGCGGCAGCGCGACGCGCCGGACCGCGGCGCCGTGCGAGAGGCCGAGCGTGCGCGCGGCCTCGAACGCCTGGCGCGACTGGCCGAGGAACGCGCTGCGGCCGAGCACGTACACGTACGGGTAGAGCACGAGCGTGAGCACGGCGATCGTCCCCGCCGTCGAGCGCAGGTCGGGCAGCCGCAGCCCGAGCGCGACCTCGTCGTACTGGCCGAGCAGCACGAACACCAGCACGTAGGCCGGCATCGCCAGCGGCAGCACGAGCGCCCAGTCGAGCCAGCGGCGGCCGGGGAAGTCGTAGAACGAGACGAGGGCGGCCAGCCCGCCGCCGAGCGCGAGCGTGCCCGCGCCGACGCCCGCGGCCAGGACCAGGCTCGCCCGCAAGGCCTCGGGCAGCAGGGCGGCGGCGATCTGGTCGAGCGCCTCGCCCTGTCCCGCGAACGACGCCGGCAGCACGAGCAGCGGCGCGACCACGAGCGCCGCGATCGCGATGCCCGCGGCCGTCCAGCCGGACGGGAGGCGGGCTACTCCCACCCCACGCGCTGCATCAGCGCGACCGCCGCCTCGAGCGACGGACCGGCCTCCTGGACGTCGATCGGGTCGGTCTTCACGCCGGCCCACTCGCGGATGTGCTCCGCGGGCGGCACGTCCGGGTTGGCCGCGAACTCGCTGTTCTCGACGATCGCCTCCTGCGCCTCGCGGGCGGTCAGGAACTCCATCAGGCGGATCGCGTCGGCGCGATGCTCGGAGCCCTTGACCAGCCCGACGCCCGACAGGTTGGTGTGCGCCCCGGCGCCGTCCTGGTCGGGCCAGGCCGGCGCGACCGGGAACTCCGGGTCCTCCTCCAGCTCGCGGCCGAGGTAGTAGTGGTTCGTGAGCCCGACGTCGCAGCGCCCGGCCGCGATCGCCTCGAGCACGTCCACGTCGGAGCCGAGGATCTGCGGCTCGTTGGCCATCCAGGACTCGAGCAGCTTCTCGGTCTCGGCCTCGCCGTGCTTGGCGATCCGGTCCGCGACGAACGACTGGTTGTACTCGTTGTTGCTCGTGCGCAGGCACAGGCGGCCGCGGAACTGCGGATCGCCGAGGTCCTCGTAGCTCGCGACCGCGTCCGCGGCCACGCGCTCGGTCGAGCGCATCGGCGTGCGGATGCGCGTGCTGATCCCCCACCACGCCCCGTCGGGATCGTGCAGGTCGCCGGCGACCTGGCTGCTGAGCGCCGGCGTCTCGACCGGCTCGAGCAGGCCGGCCTCCTCGGCCCGCCACAGGTTGGCGAGGTCGGTGGTCACGAGCAGGTCGGCATCGGTCGCGTCGCCCTCGCGGCGCAGCCGCTCGTACAGCTCCGGCGCGGTGCCGCCGCGCAGCTCGACGTCGAGCCCGGTCTGCTCCTCGAACGCCTTGAAGGCCTGCTCGTCGCCGTACTGCGAGCGGCCGTTGTAGACGACGACGTCGGCCGAGCCGGCGAGCGCGAAGGCGGCCACGGCGAGGCCGGCGATGACGAGCAGCACGGCGGAGGCGATCACGCCGAGGCGTCTGCGGGACAAGCGCATTAGGGTAACCTTATCCACTGGTGCCGGAGTCCGATTTGGCGATCGACGCGGAGAGCGTCGAGAAGGCGTTCGGCCGTACCCGTGCCGTCGCCGGCGCCACGCTGCAGGTCGGCAGCGGCCACCTCGTCGCCCTCCTGGGCCCGAGTGGCTCGGGCAAGACGACGCTGCTGCGCGTGATCGCCGGCTTCGAGCAGCCCGACGCCGGCCGCGTGGCGATCGCCGGCCGCGAGGTCGCGGGCAACGGCTCGTGGGTCGAGCCCGAGCACCGGCGGATCGGCATGGTCTTCCAGGACGGGGCGCTGTTCCCGCACCTGACGGTGGCGGGGAACGTCGGCTTCGGCGCCACCCGCCGCGAGCGCGTGCCCGAGTGCCTGGAGCTGGTCGGGCTCGCGGACCGGGCGGGCGACTACCCGCACGAGCTGTCGGGCGGCGAGCGCCAGCGCGTGGCGGTCGCACGCGCGCTGGCGGCCGACCCCGACGTGGTGCTGCTCGACGAGCCGTTCGCGGCGCTCGACGCCGGGCTGCGCGAGTCGCTGCGGGCGCAGGTGGCGGAGATCCTGCGCACGGCCGGCACGAGCGCGCTGCTGGTCACGCACGACCAGGCCGAGGCGCTGTCGCTGGCCGGCACCGTGGCGGTCATGCGCGAGGGGCGGATCGAGCAGGTCGGCACGCCGGAGGAGATCTACGACCGCCCGCGCAACCGCTGGCTGGCCGAGTTCCTCGGCGAGGCCGACGTGCTGCCCGGCACCGCGAGCGGCGGCGTGGTCGACTGCGAGCTGGGGCGGTTCGGCGCCGCGGCCGAGCTGGCCGGGCGGGTGAACGTGGTGATCCGGCCCGAGTCGGTCGCCATCGGCTCGGGGTCGTCGCGCGAGCCGCACGCCGAGGCGCTCGTGGTCGCCCGCTCGTTCTACGGCCACGACCAGCTCGTGCACCTCGAGCTGCCGAGCGGGCTGCGGCTGCGCAGCCGCCGGCTCGGCTTCCCGGCCTGGCACCCGGGCGATCGCGTGCGGATCTGGATCGACGGGCCGGTCAGCGCCGTCGAGCCGGACTGAGGGTCCGTGGCGCGATTCGGGGCGCGTCTGGGGCCCGGATCGTGGATGCCAGGCGCCGCGCGCGAGCGGAGGCGGGCGCCAGCCCGTCGAGCATCGCGTGTGGCGCCTGGCGCCGCGAGCCGGCCTCCAGACGCGTCACTAATCGCCGCCACGGGCCCTCACGGCGCGGTAGATCGCGCCCGCGGCCGAGGCGAACAGCGGCTCGCCGTCCGCGTCCGGGCCGATGTGGGTGAGCTGGGGCACGGCGGCGCGCTCGCGCCGCACATCGGCCACGCGACCCTCGGGCGCTCCGCGCAGCGACCACAGGACGCCGGAGCAGAAGTCGCCGTACAGGTAGCGGCCGCGCAGCCGCGCGAGGCTCGTGCCCTGGTAGACGTAGCCGCCGGTGACCGAGCAGCCGTCCTCGTGCGTGTACTGCACGACCGGCCAGACGAGCTCGCCGTCGGTCAGCGAGTCGTCGCCCTCGGCGCTGCGCTCGGTGCCCTCGAACGCGCTCCAGCCCAGGTTCTTCGGCGGCTCGTCGGGCTCGAGCAGGACGCGGTCGATCTCCTCGATCGAGTCCTGGCCGACGTCGCCGATCCAGACCTCGCCGAGCGCGGGGTCGAACGCGAAGCGCCACGGGTTGCGCAGGCCGATCAGCTCGACGCGCCAGCGCGGCTCGCCCTCGACGCCGGTCGACAGCAGCTTCCCGAGCTTGTCGCGCGGGTCCTGGGCGCGGCGCCCGGGGTCGAACGCGCCGCCGCCGTCGCCCATGCCGACGTAGAGGCGGCCGTCAGGGCCGAAAGCGAGGTGGCCGCCGTTGTGGTTGGGCTCCGGCTGCTCGACGTGCAGCAGCTCGCGCACGCGCTCGCCGTCGCGAAACTCGGCCAGGCGCGTGTCGCCGTGCTTCGTCGCTCCAGTTCAGGTACAGGCGGCGGTTGGTGGCGAAGTCGGGATGGAAGGCGATCCCGAGCAGCCCCTGCTCGGAGCCGGTGGTGACCTCGCCGGTGAGGTCGATCACCGTGCGGCGCCGCCCGCCGGCGAGGCGCACGACGCGGCCGGGCTGCTCGAGCACCCACAGCGCCTCGTCGTCGCCGGGGCGCGACGCCGACCCACGTCGGCCGGTTGAGGCCGGTCACGACGCGCTCGACGGCGAAGCTGTGGGCCCGCCCGCGCTCGGTCGCCGGCGGCTTGGGATCGATGCCGGCGAGCGGATCGCGCAGCGCTCCGACGGCGACCGCCGCGGCGGCGAGCACGGCCACGGCGCACACGAGGGCGATCAGGCGCGAGCGCATTAGGGGACCCTAACACGCGGTGAGGACCGTCCAGCGCCCCGCCTGTGCCCGTTCCGTGAACGCGGGTCCGATGACCGGCTCGACCGGCGCATCGGGGGCGAGCCGCGACCGGAACACCGCGCCGGGCGGGCGCGGATCGAACGCGACGCGCCGCTTCTCCACGTCGAGGTGGTAGGCGAGCAGCGGGCCGCGCAGGTCACCGACGTACGGGCGGCCGCACGCGAGCAGCTCGTCCCGGCCTCCGGCGACGTCGATCGCGCGCGTCAGGTCGCGCGGCCAGGCCGCGCTGGTAGGCCTGATCGCCGCGCAGGTCGGGCAGGTCGGCGAGCTTGGGCGCCGCGGCGACGAGCAGCAGCGCGGCGGCGAGCACCGCCGCCGCGCGCCGCTCGCGCACCAGGGCGACGAGCCCGACCGCGCCCGCGAGCGCGATCAGCGCGGCGCCGGGCAGCGAGTAGCGCGGCTCGCCCGAGAAGCCGGCCTGCGCCATCACGGCCACGAGGGCGATCCAGGCCGCGCCGGCCGCGAGCAGCGGACGCGCCGCGCGCGCGGCCGGCAGCGCCAGGCAGGCGACGACGCCGGCCCACAGCGGCCACAGCGGCAGCGCCGCCGCCTCGCGCAGCGCGGCCAGCGCCGGGACCGCCTCGGTGGCGGGCTGGCCGGGATTCGGCACGCGCGCGCGGGCGCCGGAGCGCAGGACGTCACCCGAGCCGAGCCACTCCGGCACCAGCCACAGGGCGGGAACCGCGAGCGCGCAGGCGATCAGCAGCGGCCGGTCCTGCGGCCGCCGCCGCCACAGCACCAGCCCGAACGCGAGCAGGAACGGCCACGCCTCGACCCGCAGCAGCGCGCAGCCGACGCCGCACGCGAGCGCCGCCCGCGGGCGGCCGGCGCGCCACGCCTCCACGCCGGCGAGCGCCAGCGCGATCGTCCAGCCCGGCTCGGCCCCGGCCGCGCTGTAGCCGATCAGGTCGCCGGTCAGCGCCACGGCGACCGCCGCGGCGACCCCGGCGACGGTCCCGCCGAGTGGTCGTGACCGGCCACTGAGCTCGCGCCCGAGCCGGAAGGCGAGCAGCACGGCCAGCACCGCCCCGGTACGCGCGACGATCACCCACGCGACCGGGGCCGCCTCGCCGAGCGGCGCCAGCAGCGCCGTGACCGCGACCGGCAGCGGCTTGAACGCCGGTCCCTCGGCCGTGCTCAGCGTGCCGTGCACGATCTCGCGACCCCACAGCAGCCACGCCCACGGGTCGTACGAGGGCGCCGGAGCGATCACCAGCGCCGACAGCGCGGCGACCGCGAACGCCGCCCCGACTAGTCGAACTTCAGTTCGCCCAGCTTCGCCCACCGCGGATCCGGTGCCGCCTCGTGGTGATGGTCCGGATCCTCGTTGAGGTTCGCGCCGCATTGCCCGCAGAGCCCGGCGCAGTCCTCGCGGCAGGCGATCTGGGCGGGCAGGCTGAGCGCGAGCGCGTCGCGCGCCCACTGCGCGAGCGCGAGCTCCTCGCCGGCCGACACGTACGGAGAGCTGAGCTCCTCACCGCCGCCCGGCTGGGAGACCTCGCGCGCGTCGACCTCGAACTCGGGCGCTGCGGGCTCGAGGCAGCGCATGCACGGCCCCTCGAGCCCGGCGCGCAGGCGCAGCCGCAGCGCCCAGCCGTTGCCGGTCGTGCGCGAGACGTCGAGCCGTACGGGCACCAGCCGCGGCGTGACCGCGTACGGCTCGCCGGCGTAGTGGAAGTCGGCGATCGCGACGTGCAGGTCGAACCGGCGGCCGTCGCCGGAGCGGAGGCCGAGCGGCGCGAGATCGAAGGTGTCTGTGCGCTGGGGCATGGCCTACCCCAGGTTAGGGACAGTCCCTCAGGACTCGCGGAGCTCCCGCTTGAGCACCTTGCCCGTCGAGGTGCGCGGCAGCTCGTCGACGAACTCGATGTCGCGCGGCACCTTGTAGCCGGCGAGGTTGGACTTGACGTGGCCTCTGATCTCGTCCTCGGTCACCGCAGCTCCCGCACGCAGCACGACAACCGCCTTCAGGCGCTGGCCGAACTCCTCGTCGTCGACGCCGAACACGGCGGCCTCGAGGATCGCGTGGTGGCCGGAGAGCAGGTCCTCGACCTCGGCCGGGAACACGTTCTCCCCGCCCGAGACGATCATGTCGTCGTCGCGGCCGTCGACGAACAGGCGGCCGGCCTCGTCGAAGTGGCCGACGTCGCCCGAGGACAGCAGGCCGTCGATCGCGTCCTTGCCGCCGCCGCCGGTGTAGCCCTCGAACTGCATCTCGTTGCCGACGAAGATGCGGCCGGTCTCCCCCGTCGCCACCGGCTCGCCGTCCTCGTCGTAGAGCCGCACGATCGTGCCGTACGGCGGCCGGCCCGCCGTGCCCGGTGCGGCGCGCAGGTCGGCCGGCGTGGCGATGCTCGCCCACGCGACCTCGGTCGACCCGTAGAGGTTGTAGACGTTGTCGCCGAAGAGGTCCATCCAGCGCTCGGACAGAGCGGCGGGCAGCGCCGAGCCCGAGACGGCGACCACTCGCACGTTCGAGAGGTCGTAGCGCCGCAGCGTCTCGTCGGGCAGCTCGAGGATGCGCTGCATCATCACCGGGACGACGATCAGCGCCGTCGCCTCGTGCTGCGCGGTCAGCGACAGCGTGCGCTCGGGGTCGAACCTGCGGGCCAGCACGAGCGTCGACGAGAGGCTCATGCCGAGCGTGAAGTGCACGAAGCCCCAGGAGTGGAACATCGGCGCCGCGATCATCGTCTTCTCGCGCGCCCGCAGCGGGATCATGGCCAGCAGCGCGGCCGCCGGGTCGAGCGACTTCGGCTGCGAGCGCGAGGCGCCCTTCGGCGTGCCGGTCGTCCCCGAGGTGAGGATGATCGCCTTGCCGCGCTCCTTCGGCGGGTTCACCTCGGCGATGTCGCCGCTGGTGGCCAGGTCCTCGAGCAGCGGCGCCTTCGGCCGGCCCTGGTCGGCGTCGTGCCAGGCGATGAAGCGCTTGCGCCGGCGCGCGGCCTCCTGGATCAGCCCCTCGAACTCGTGGTCGTAGATCAGCGCCGACGGGGTCTCGCGCTTGGCCACGTCGGCCAGCTGCGGGCCCGAGAACGCGGTGTTGAGGAACAGCGTGTTCGCACCCAGCTTCGAGCACGCGACGACGGACTCGACGAAGCCGCGGTGGTTGCGGCACATCAGGGCGACGTTGTCGCCCTCCCTGACGCCGGAGGCGGCGAGCCCGTGCGCGAGCGCGTTGGTGCGCTCGTGGATCTCGCGGAACGTCAGCGTGCCGAGCTCGTCGATCACCGCGGTCTCGCCGCCATAGCGCTGCGCCGACGCGGTGTAGCCGCCCGCCGGCGTCGGCCCGAAGCGCAGCAGCGCGCGCGCGGCGGCGACCACCGCGTCCGGCCGGCCGGGATGGAGCACCCCCGCACTCGCCAGCGTGCGGGCGGTGAACAGCTTGGTCGAGACCTGCTTGGCGACGCGTTCGAGGTCCGGCATCCGCTCCATGCTTATCACGCCCGCGGCAAGGTCATACCCGGCGGGAGCGCGCCCTCGTCGATCACCGCGCGGATCTCGGCCGCGCGGCGCGGGTTGAGGAACACGTGGCGCTGCCCGACGGACGGCTTCTCGGCCAGCAGGCCCGACTCGAGCAGCGCCTCGCCGACGTCCTGGGCGAGCGCACGCTCATTGCCGGCGAAGCCGCGCGCGAGGTGGGCGAAGTCGGTGTGGTAGCCGCCCCACTTGCCCATGCCGTCGAGCCGCTGCAGGATCCGGCGTGCGATCCGGCGCGCCGGATCGGGATCCTCGTGCGGGCGCACGGCACGCTCGCGTGGGTCCGCCAGCAGCGCGAGCACCGCGTCCTCGTGCTCTTCGACCGAGCGCGGGTCCTCGGGCCGGCCGCCGAGCCGCGCCACCGCCTCGGCCACGCGCAGCGGGTGATGGCCGCCGATCGGCTCGCGCAGCTCGGCGCCTGCGAGCAGCCGCGCCGGGGCCGCCACGGCACGTGCGCGCAGCCTGTCGACGCCGGCCGCGTGGTCCTCGAAGGCGAGCGGCGCGAGCTCCTCGACGTCCTCGGGCGCCAGGTGACCGGGGAGGGCGACGAGCAGGAAGCCGCCGAGCTCGCCGGCGCGCAACCCGAGGTCCTCCGGGCCGGCCGGCGGACCGGGCTCGGCGAGGTCGACGAGCGCGGCGATGGCGGCCGCGACCAACAGCCACGCGCGCTCGCCCGCCGCCGCGGTGTCGGCGCGGAACGCGGCCGAGGCCGGCGTCGCGGCGAGCAGCACGCCGTCACCGGCGGCGATCGCCACCTCGACCGGGTGCGCCGTAGCCGGACCGCGGCTTCTCGAGCTCGGCGGCGCCGTGCCGGAGCGCGGCGAGCAGGACGTCCTTCAGCCGCGCGGTGGCGGACGGCGGCGCCGCGGCGCCGCCGAGCGCGAGCAGCTCGGGCAGGAGCGCGGTCAAGCCAGCGCGGCCTCGAACGCCCGCCGGGCGGCGTCGCCATGCACCGCGAAGACCACGCGCTCGAGGCCCGAGCCGGCGTCGAGATGGCGGCGCACCTCCTCGACCTCGATCCGCGCCGCCTCGTCGAGTGAGAACCCGCCGACGCCGGTCCCGAACGCGACCAGCGCGACGCTGCTTGCGCCGAGCTCGTCGGCGCGGGCCAGCGTGGCGGCGGTGGCGCGGCGGATGATGTCGGCCGACGTCGGGCCGCCGAGCTCCATCGTCGCGGCGTGGATGACCCAGCGCGACGGCATCTCGCCCGCGGTCGTCGCGACCGCCTCGCCGAGGCCGATCGGCGCCTTCTCGTGCGACTCCGCATCCACGGCCGGCCCGCCGGCGCGCGAGATCGCGCCGGCCACGCCGCCGCCGTGCAGCAGCCGCGTGTTGGCGGCGTTGGCGATCGCGTCGACCTCGAGCGTCGTGATATCGGTGTCCAGCACCTCGACCCGCGCCATGCCGGTTACGGTATCGCCGTGGGTTCCGAACGCATCCGGGTGCGGGCGCACGGGCGCGTGCAGGGAGTCTTCTTCCGCGACTCGGTGCGGCGCGAGGCGGCGCGGCGGGGCGTGGCGGGCTGGGCGCGCAACTGCTTCGACGGCACGGTGGAGGCCGTGTTCGAGGGGCCGCCGGAGGCGGTGGCGGCGATGGTCGAGTACGTGCGCCGCGGGCCGGGGCACAGCTCCGTCGAGCGCATCGACGAGTCGCGCGAGCCGCCCGAGGGCCTGTCGGGCTTCGACGTCGCCTAGTGGTCCGTCTCGAACCATCGGCCCGTAAGGGCGTGCGGCGGCGCCGACAGGCAAGGACGCAGACCCGCAGGAATCCCTCTGGGATTTCAAGTGGTCGAGGACACCGCCTGTCGGTGATCGACGTGCGTCATTTCGGGTCGATGGTTGCGAGACGGGCCACTAGCTCGGCGACTTTGCGCCGGCGCACATCCATGAGAAACTTCTGGCCCCCGTCAGCGGAGGAGGGGTCGAGCGTCAGGAAGGACGCACGGACTGGCGATGTATCTGTTGCTTTCAAGGAAGGGCGCGAGGCGTTTCGTGGCGATGGTCGTCGCGATCGCATGCGCGGCGCCCGCAGGCGCGCAGGCGCAGGAGCCACGCGACCCGACCCCGCTGTGGCGTGAGTTCCCGCTCGCGGGCGCCGACGGCCGGCAGGCGCCGCCGCCCGAGCCCACCGCCTCTCCCTCTGACCGCACCCGTGGCCGGGCTGCATCGGAGACCGCCCGGGTCCCGTATGTGCTCGCGGCGGCCCTGATGCTGCTGGCGCTCACCGCCGGGGCGATGACCGGCGCTCGACGTCGAGACGGCCGCGTCGACGAGGGGGCGCCGGCCGTGCCGCTGCCCGTCGCCCCGGGTTCCGCGGCGACGCAGGCCGGCATGCGCGTGCTCGGCTACGTCAGCCTCAGCGACGGCGAGCTGCCGACCAGCGTGCCCAGCGTCTCCGAGCAGGAGCGGACCATTCGCGACACGTGCCGGGCGCAGGGCTGGGAGCTGGTGGGCATCGGCTGCGACGATCCCCGGACCTTGCGCGCCGGGCCCGCGCGCCCGGCGCTCGATGCCGGTCTGGCCCGGATCGCGGCGGGCGAGGCGTCGTGCCTGGTCGTCGGCCGGCTGGCCTGCCTCGGGCGCTCGGCGGTCGAGCTCGGCACGCTGCTGGAGCAGCTCGGCCGGCAGGGCGCCACGCTGGTCGCGCTCGACTACGGGATCGATACATCGACGCAGTCGGGCAGCCTCGTCACCGAGGTGCTGGCCGACGTGGCGGCCGGCGAGCGCGGCAAGATCGCGGCGGGCAGGCGCGAGGCGCGCACGGCGTCACGTGCCACGGGCCCGCCGGGCAGCCGGCCCGGGGTCGGCGACCTGCCGGTGCTGCGCGAGCGAATCCTCGCGATGCGGGCGAGCGGCATGACGCTGCAGGCGATCGCCGACCAGCTGAACGAGGAAGGTGTGGCCACGCTCCGCGGCGGTGCGCGCTGGCGCCCGTCGAGCGTGCACGCGGCCACGGGATACAAGCGGCCACGGCAAAGGCCGGCGCAGGGCAACGGAGATCGGCGATGAGCGTGCTTCGCCGGAATCGACGGATCGAGAGGGAGCGATGGCAACGCAAGCAGGCGGACGCACACAGGTCAGGATCACCCGCGGTGCGCTGCTGAGGCGCGGCGCCGCGGCAGGCGGCGGCGTCACAGCGGTGGCGATGCTGCTGGGCGGCGAGAGCGGGGAGGCGCAGTCCAAGGCCAGGGACGCGGAGATCCTCAACTTCGCCCTCCAGCTCGAGCACGTGAAGGCGGCCTTCTACGCCGAGGCATACGACCGCGGCCTGATCGTCGGGCCGCTCCGGCAGTACGCACGAGTCGTGGGCGGGCATGAGCACCGGCACGTCGAGTTCCTGAAGAAGGCGCTCGGCTCGGCGGCGGACCCCGCGCCGAAGGTGCGCTTCGGCGACGCGACCGGCGATCCGCGAGCCTTCCTGGAGGCCAGCCAGCGGATCGAGGACCTCGCGCTGCGCGCCTACACCGGACAGGCCGCGAACCTGACCGCGGGGGCGCTCGCCGCGGCCGCCCGGATCGTGTCGGTGGAGGCGCGGCACGCGGCCTGGGCGCGCGACCTGGCGGGCGAGAACCCGGCTCCCGACGCGGCCGAGCCGCTGCTGACGGCCGAACAGGTGACCCGGCAGCTCGAGGCAACGGGGTTCCTGGGATGACCGATCTCACTCTCGATCTACTCGATGTCGACGGCGCGCTCGGCGAGGGCGTGGCGGGCATTCACGGAGAGTCCCGGGCCGCGTTCCTGCGCAAGGCCCTCGTGGGCGGCGGCGTCCTGCTCGGCGCCTTCGCGGCCGCGCCTCGGTCCGAGGCGGCGGTGCGGGACGTCGACATCCTCAACTTCGCGCTGCTGCTCGAGTACCTGCAGGCCGACTTCTACACCGAGGTCGAGCGCATCGGCAACCTCAGCGGCCCGCTCGAGCGGCAGTCGCGGATCGTCGGCGCGCACGAGCGCGCGCATGTGCGGGCGTTCAACCAGGTCCTGGGGCGCAAGGCGATCAAGAAGCCGAACTTCGACTTCCGCGGCGCGACCGAGACGCCGGAGCGGTTCCGGCGCACGGCCGTGGCGTTCGAGGACCTCGCGGTGGCCGCCTACAAGGGCCAGGCCCCGCGCATCAAGTCGCGCCCCTACCTTGCGTCGGCGCTGGCGATCCACGCGGTGGAGGCTCGCCACGCCGCCTGGATCCGCCACCTCGCCGGCGTCAGCCCGGTGCCGGTCGCGTTCGACGACCCGCTCCCGATGAAGCGGGTCAACCATCTGGTGAAGGCCACGAACTTCGTCGTGAACACGAGGAGCCGCTCATCGCCTCGCTTCACCGGCTGACCCGCCTGCTGGCCTGCGGTCGCCGCCGTCGGCATCGCGGCGACCGCGACGGTCGCGCTCAGCTCACCGCGATGAGCGGTCGCCGGCGAAGCGCCGCGACGCGCGGCTGCCGGCCCCGCCGGCCGGCGGGCTGCCGATCGGGAAGCCCGTCGGGCTCGCCTCCGCCCCGCACGAGACGCGCTGGGCGCCGGTCCTGCGCGCCGTCGCGGCGCGAACGGCTCCCGACGGGCGGTCGCGCGTGGTTGCCCGCCTCGCGCGGCGGACGCCGGAGGCGACCGCGAACATCGTGCCGGCGCTCGAGCGGCGCGCCGGGGCGGACGGCCGGCTCTGGGTCCGCGTCCGGCTGCCCGGGCGTCGCGGCGGGCGCGCCGGTTGGGTGCCGCGCGAGGCGCTCGGCGGATACACGGTGGTCGACACGCGCCTGATCGTCGATCGCAGCGCGTTCACCGCCGTGCTCACGCGCCGCGGGCGGCGGGTGTTCGAGGCGCCCGTCGGCGTCGGCACGCCGGCTGCGCCGACCCCGGCGGGCGAGTTCTACGTGCGCAACCGCCTGGAGCGGTACGGCAGCGCCTTCTACGGCCCACTCGCCTTCGGCACGAGCGCGCGCTCGCCGACGTTGACGGACTGGCCCGCAGGTGGCTACGTGGGCGTCCACGGCACCGACCGGCCCGAGCTGATCCCGGGTCGCGTGTCGCACGGGTGCATCCGGCTGCGCAACCGCGACATCCTCGAGCTGGGGCGGCTGATGCCGGTCGGAACTCCGATCACGATCCGCTGATGACTCGCTCTTCCGTCAGGCCCGGCACCTAGCCTGCGACCCAAACGTCATGGAAGCCGCCGCCACACCCCTGCGCCAACCGCGCGTCACCGCCCTGCTCGGGCGCCTGATCGTCGAGCACCTGATCGTCGACGACGCGACCGCGTCAGAGCTCGTGCGCGCTCGCGCGGACGCCGGCGAGGATCCCGAGCGGGTGGTCGCCGACGCGATCGAGATCGGCGCCCGGGTCCTCGACCGCGAGCGGGCCGGCGCCGCCGTCGAGGTCCTGCGCCAGGACCTCGAGCAGGCCTCGCGCGAGGTCGAGGCGCGGCTCGGGCAGACCTCCGAGGCGGTCGTCACCGAGCTGCGCACGCGGCTTGAGGAGGCCTTCGGGCCTGACAGCGGGCACGTGACCCGCGTTCTGCAGCGCCACTTCGGCGCCGACTCGAGCACGGCGGTCCAGCACCAGGTTCGGGCGGCCGTCGCCGAGCTGCTCGGCGAGTCGCGCGAGAAGCTCTTCAAGCAGTTCTCCTCGGCCGACGAGTCGAATCCGCTCGCCACCTTCCAGCGCGCCGCCGTGGCCGCCATCCGCCAGTCGTCGGACCAGCAGCACGCCCACCTGCGCGAGATGAACGGCCGGATCGGCGAGCTCCAGCTCGAGCTGACCAAGCTCCAGGCCGAGAGGGAGAAGGCGCTCGAGGTCGCCGCCGAGCACGATCGCTCGACCGCCAAGGGCCGCCCCTACGAGGAGGCGGTGGTCGAGGCGATCGAGGCGATCGCGGCAGGCCAGGGCGACGACTGCGACGCGGTCGGCGACCTGCGCGGCGCCGGCGGGCGCAAGGGCGACGCGGTGGTCGACCTCGACGGCTGCGCCGGCCGGCCGCGCGGGCGGATCGTCTTCGAGGCCAAGAACTCCAAGCGCTCGCGCAACGAGGCGATTGCCGAGCTCGACGAGGCGATGAACCAGCGCGCCGCCGACTATGCGGTCTGGGTCGTCCCGTCCGAGGACAAGCTGCCCGCCCGTGCGCGCTCGCTGCGCGAGATCGAGGGCGACAAGCTGTTCGTCGTCTACGACCCGGAGGACGGCTCGCGGCTCGCGCTCGAGGTCGCCTACTCGCTCGCCCGGGCGCGAGTGGTGATGGCCAAGGCCGGCGCCGACGGGCTCGACGCCTCGGCCGTGCGCGCCGAGGTCGAGCGGGCGATGGTGGCGATGGAGGACGTCCGCCGGATCAAGAGCCAGCTCACGGGCGCCGCGGGCCAGATCGAGGACGCGCGCAAGATCGTCGACGGCATGGCCGAGCGCGTCCGCGGGCACCTCGCGCAGATCGACGCGATGGTGGCCGCGGCCGGCGACTAAGGACAGGCGGGCGCGTAGTGGCGCCCCGGCAGGACGTCGCTCCACTCGGTGCGGGTGAGCGCTGCGGCCGGCGACGGCGCAGGCGTGCCGTGCCCAGGACGAGGCGCGCATGTCCCAGCGGTAGACCCGCCCCGCATTGGTGATCGCCGAACAGGAAGTCGCCGTCCGGCGTGAACCGGGGCTCGACGACGCGGTTGGGCACGGCTCTCAGCGGTGCGCCGAGCGGCTGCCCGTGCGCCACGTCGAACAGCCGGATCGTGCCGTCCCTGCTGCCCGTGGCCAGGGTGCTGCTGTCGGGGCTCGCGGCCAGCGACGTCACCTCGTCGGAATGCCCGGCGAGCCGGCGCGAGACGGGCATCCACGTCTCCGTGGACACCAGCTGCGCCCACCCCTCGGCACGACCGACCGCGAGGTAGCGCCCGTCCGGAGTGAAGCGCACGCTCGAGGCCCCCGGCTGGTCGGGCTGCGACGGACTCCACGACTCGGTCTGCAGCTCGGGCACCGACGCGCGAGGCTGGAGCGTGGCGACGTCGACGATCTCGACCCCGAGGCCGGATGCGACGGCCAGCGTGCGGCCATCAGGGCTTAGCGCCGCGTCGGCGATGCCCTGCGTATTGGCATCGAATTGCCGTGCGGGGCCGCCTGGCCGGCCCGCTCGCAGCGGCCACAGCACGACCCCGTCGGCCGAGGTCATCGCCATCAGCCGCCCGTCGGCGCTGAAGCTGGGCATGTGCACCGGGTGGTTATGGCCCCGCAGCTGTGTGACGAGCTCGCCTCGGCCGGGGTCGAACAGCCCGAGAAATCCGTCGTCTCCGCCGACCGCGAGCAGCCGGCCGCCCGGGAGATAGCCCATGCCGAAGACCGGGCCGGACTCGACCGCGCGGAACTGCGAGCGCTGTCGCAGCGTCCGCGCATCGACGAGCGAGACGCTGCCGTCGTGACGTCCCACGGCGAGCGTCCGGCCGTCGGGGCTCAGCGCGTGGCTTGCGATCGGCGCTGCCTGAGTCCCGGCCGGAACGCCCGGCCCGATGTCGAAGCCGCGCCCGAGGCGGCGATCGCCGGCAAGGTCCCAGATCACGACCTTGCCATCGAGCGCGGCGGAGTAGAGCGTCCCGCCGTCGCGGCTGATCGCGAGCCCCGTGACCACTCCGGAGTGGCCCTCGAGCGTCTCGGCCGCCGCTGCCCGCTCGACGTCCCAGACGATCACCCGGGTGTCCTCGCCGGCGGTCGACCGCGGTGCGCCCGTCGGCGCTGAAGGCCGCGGCCGTGACGGCACCGTCGTGACGTTCCGACGCAGTGCGAGCGCGCGCCGGTGACGAGATCGAGGAAGCGCACGGAGCCGTCCCGCCTGCCGACGAGCAGCGTGCGACCGTCGGAGCTCAAAGCCGCCCGCTCGGCGCCGAGCGGCAGACGTCTCAGCGGACGCAGCGTGCGCGCGTCGCGAATCACGGTCGAGCCGCCTTCGAAGCTGGTGACCACGCGCCGGCCGTCGCGCGTGAGCATCAGCGTCACGTTCTTGGCGTTGCGGGTGATGTACTGCGGCTCGCCGAGCGCAAGACCGCTGCGCGCGTCGAAGCGCTGGACGGACATCCTGCCCGAGAAATCGTCGACGACCGCGAACAGCGTGCGCCCGTCGGGCGAGAAGCGCATGCCGTAGAGGATCCGCGGCGGTGTCCAGGCGGGTGGCCACGCGTGGCGTGCGCGCATCGAGAATGAGCGACTCGCCGCCTCCGACCGCGAGCCGAGAGCCGTCGTCGCTGAATCGCACGTCGTCCCACCCGTGTGCGAGGTGGCTGGGAACGGTCAGCGGTCGCGCCGCCGGACGTCGCGTGCCGGCGTCGATCCGGTGCAGCGTGCCGTCGGCCTCGACGAACGCCAGCGTGCGGTCGTCCGGGCTGAGATCGAGGCCCGTCAGCCGGTCGCCGTCGCCGCGCAGCATGCCGATCGCCGCCGGGCTCTTGAGCAGCGCGGCGAGCAGGTTGCTGCGCGTCTGCAGCGTGTCGTCCAGCGCCACGCCCTGGCGGGCGAGCAGCAGCGCACGGTCGAGCTCGCCCTCCGCGAGCGCCTGGGCGCCGAGGCCCTGCGCCGCCGCGGCGGTGGCCTCGTGCGCGCGCCCTGCCGCGCTGGTCCAGCGCGACCAGGCCGGCGATGACCGCCAACACGAGCAGCGACGCCACGCCCGCGAGCACGATCCGCAGCCGCCGCTGGGCGCGTCCGCTCGCGCGTCCGGCTCGCGTCGAGGAACGCGCGCTCGGTCGCATTGAGCTCGCGCTCGTGGCCGGCCGCCCACTCGAGCGCCGCGGCGAGGCGCGCGCCGCGGTAGAGCCCGCCGGGGTCGCGACCGTCGGCGTCCCACGCGCGTGCGGCGTCGCGGAGCCGGCGATGCAGGCGCCGGCCTTCGACGTCCTCGTCGAGCCAGCCGCGCAGCCGCGGCCATTCGCGCAGCAGCGCCTCGTGCGCGACCTCGACCGCGCCGTCCGAGACGGTCAGCAGGCGGCGGTCTGCGAGCCGGTCGACGACGTCGCGGCTGCGCTCGCCCTCGAGCTCGGCGAGCGCGATCCGGCGGCGCACGATCGCGCCGCTCTCGTCCTCGTCGGCGAGGCGCAGCAGAGCGTGCGAGCCTCCGCCTGCTGCGCGGGGTCCAGCCGCACGAACGCGTCCTCGGCGAGGCGCGCGACGGCGCCCTGGACGCCGCCGCTGCGCGCGTAGGCGGCGAGCCGCAGGCGCGAACCGTCGCGACCGCCCCACAGCTCGAGCAGCGCCGTCGACAGCAGCGGCAACGCGCCCGGGCGGCCGTCGACGTCGGTCAGCAGCGCCTCGACGAGCTCGGGCTCGACGGTCAGGCCGACCCGCTGCGCCGGGCGCTCGATCGCGCGCCGCAGCTCGTCGCGCGACATCTGGCCGACGAGCACGTGATTGGCGCCGAGCAGGCGCGAGAGCTCGGGGTAGGCGGCGCAGCGGCCGTAGAAGTCGGCGCGGACGGCGAGCACGACGACGCAGCGCCCGTCGCGATCGCGGCGGCGCGGACGAGCTCGGCGACGAACTCCGCCCGCTCCGCCTCGTCCGCGCAGACGGTGAACAGCTCCTCGAACTGGTCGACCGCCAGCACGCCGCTGCGTTCGCGGTCGAGCCGGCGGGTCGCGCGGCGAAGCTCGCGCAGCGGCTGCTCGCCGGGGCGGATCACGGCCTGCGTCCAGTCGGCGCTCCCGGGCAGGACGCCGCCGGCGAGCGCGGGCAGCAGCCCGGCCCGGAGCACGGACGACTTGCCGCTGCCCGACGGGCCGACGACCGCGAGCAGCGGCGCGCCGACGAGCCGTGGCGACGAGCTCGGCGACGAGCTGCTCGCGGCCGAAGAAGTACTCGGCGTCCTCGGCGTGGAACGTGGCGAGGCCCTTGTACGGGCAGACCGCCTGCGTGCCGGCCGCCACCCCGTCGCCGGCGCGCTCGCGCACCGACTGCAGGTCGGCGACGGTGCCCGGCCAGCTCGGCCTCGAGCACGCGCGCCTCGGTGCGACCGGCTGCCGCGCGACCGGCCGCGGCGTCGACGCGGCGCGTGGCCTCGTGCCGCGCCCACTCGCTCGCGACCTCGTGGACGCGGCGCGGCACGCCGCGGCTGGTCTCGAGCAACGTCTCGACCGGCACCGAGCCGGCGCCTCCGGCGGGGCGTAGAAGCCCGCGATCGCACCGACGGCCTCGGCATCGAGCGGCTCGAGCACGATCGCGTCCCGCGGTTCGAGCCTGGCCAGCGCCGCCGCCTCCTGTCCCGTCGCCAGGACGAGCACCGGCAGGCGGCCGAGCTCCGGCGCGAGCGCCCGCAGCGCGGCGCGCACGTCGGCGGGCACGCGGTCGGCACCGTCGATCACGATCAGGGTCGGCCGCGTGCCGCGTGCGCGCGCGATCGCCGCCGACGCGGCTTCCGGCGGTCCCGTGCCGGCGGCGTACACCACGGCCGCCCCCTCCCGGTGCGCGTCGCCCGCGAGCTCCGCGGCCAGCCGGGTCTTGCCCATCCCGTACGCGCCGGCGAGCGTCACCAGCGCGCCCGCGCCCGCGGCGGCGTGCTGCCAGTGCGCCCGCAAACGGCGGACCTCCTCGTCGCGGCCGATCACCGGAGGCGACGCGGCCGCGTCGAGCTCCGGCGGAAGCTCCGCGGCAGCCGGCTCGACGTCCAGCGAGGGGTCCTGGCGCAGGATCGCGTCGTGCAGGCGGCGGATCTGCGGCGACGGCTCGATGCCGATCTCCTCGACCAGCGTCTGCCTGGCGTCGCGGTAGGCCTCCAGCGCCTCGGCCTGCCGCCCGCACCGGTACAGCGCCAGCATTCGCTGCGCGTAGAGGCGCTCGCGCAGCGGGTTCTCCGCGAGCAGCGCGTCGATCTCGCCGACGATCTCCTGGTGGCGGCCGGCGGCCAGGTCGGCCTCGATCGCCAGCTCGGCGGCGGTCAGGCGCAGCTCCTCGAGCCGCCGGATCTCGGCGATCGCGAACGGCTCGTCGGCGACGTCTGCGAGCGGCTCGCCGCGGAACAGGGCAAGCGCCTCGCGCGCCGCCCCGTTGGGTGACTGGCCGGTCTCGACGGCCCGGGCCGCCTCGGAGACGAGCCGTTCGAGGCGGCAGACGTCGACGAGCTCGCGTTCGATCCGCAGCTCGTAGCCCCGCCCGCGCGTGACGATCTCGGCGCCGCCGTCGTCGGCCAGCACCCCGCGGAGCCGCCAGACGTAGTTCTGGACCATCTTCGCGGCGCTCGGCGGCGGCTGGTCCGCCCACAGGCCTTCGATCAGCCGGTCGGCGCTGACCGCGCGGTTCGCCTCGAGGCCGAGCATCGCCATGACGGCGCGCTGCTTCGCTCCGCCGAGGGCGATCGGGCGGTCGTCGACGCTGGCCTCGACGTGTCCAAGGATGCTGAGCCTCATGCGGCAGACCAACCCAATCACCTCCTCTGACGCGGATCAACGAACGGACGGCCAGCGTTTCGGAGGCTGGTCTATCGCCGGTCTACGCCGTCGGTCTACGCCGCCGGATGACCGGGCGCAGAACCGGCGTAGACCTCGCCGGCGGACGGTGTGGGCAGTTCTCACCCACCCGGCCAGGAGGCCAGCATGTCCACCATCCGCCGCATCCACCGCACGACCATCGCCATCGCGCTCGCCGGCGCCCTGGTCGCTCCCGCGGCGAGCGTCGCGGACGACCACTGGGCGTACCCGACCGCGACCGAGGCGCGCCAGGACCTGCGCAGCCCGGACACGCGCGACGCCGCGCTCGGGCGCGGCACCTGGAGCGTCCCGGACGTGACGGTCGTCAAGCTGCAGCCGGCGCCCGCCGCCGAGCCCGGCATGGACTGGGGCGACGCCGGCATCGGCGCCGGGACGGTCTTCGGCGTCATCGCCGTCGGGCTTGCCGGCGCGGCGGCGTTCGTGCACCGCCGGCGGACGACGCCCGCCGTCTGACATCCACCGCGCACGGGGCCGGCATTTGCCGGCCCCGTCAGGCCCGCGCCGCGCGCCAGGCCGCGAGCTTCAGCGCGAGCCCGGTCGGCGAGCGGGATCAGCAGCGCGGCGGCGCCCGCCGTAACGGCGAACGAGGCGACGATCTCGAAGGTGGAGGCGTCGCCGCTCGCGATCCGCGGCGGCATCGTCATCGGCGCGGTCATCGGGATGAACGCCGTGATGTGGCGAGCAGGCCGTCCGGATCCTCGCGCACCGCGAAGGCCAGGAAGAACGCGACCAGGATCAATCGAAGCGGCGTCATCGTCGACTGCAGCTCTTCCTGGCGCGGGACGAGCGCGCCGGCGCAGGCGAACGCGCAGGCGTAGAAGGCGTAGCCGACCACGAACCACGCCAGCGCGAGGGCGGTGCGGCTGGCCGTACGCTTGTCGCTCAGCCGACTTCAGCCGGCTCATCGCGGCCCTGGAGCCGCTCGCGGCCGCGCTGCACCGCGGCGATGAACTTCGAGAGGTTGACCTCGAGCGTGTTGAGGATCTCGTCGGCGTAGTCCTCCGCGCCCAGCCGGATCTCGCGCTCGCGGGCGCGCGCCTCGCCGATGATGTCCTCGGCCTGGCGCTCGGCCTCGCGCGTGACCTCCTGCTGCGAGACGAGCTGGGTCTGCTTCTCGCGCGCCTCCTTGACGATCCGCTCCGCCTCGCGCTTGGCCTCGGCGAGCATCTCCTGGCGCTCCTTGACGATCCAGCGCGCCTGCTTGATCTCCTCCGGGATCGTGGCGCGCATCTGGTCGAGGATGTCGTAGATCTCCTCTTTGTCCACGCGAACCTGGTCCGTCAGCGGGACCTGTTTCGCGTTGTGGACTAGATCGTCCAGCTTGTCGATGAGTACCAGGACGTCCATGGCGCTCCCTGTTTCGTCAGCGCGCCAGCGCTTCCTTCAATCGCCGGGCAACCGGCTCCGGGACAAGATCTGAGACATCGCCGCCGAAGGTGGCGATCTCCTTCACACCGCTCGAGGAGAGGAAACTGTACTGCGGCGACGCCATCAGGTAGATCGACTCGATGTCAGACGCCAGCTGGCGGTTCAGCTGATTCATCTCCAGCTCGTACTCGAAATCGGAGATCGCGCGCAGGCCCTTGACGATCGCCTTGGCCCCGCGCTCGCGCGCGAACTCGACCACGAGGTTGGAGAACGGCTCCACGCGCACGTTCGCCAGGTGCCCCGTCGCGGCCTGGATGAACCCGATCCGCTCCTCGGCGCTGAACAGCGACTTGCTCTTGCGCATGGAGGCGTTGACGACCGCCACGATCAGCTCGTCGAACATCAGCGAGGCGCGCGTGATGACGTCGACGTGGCCGTGCGTGATCGGGTCGTAGGAGCCGGGGCAGACGGCGATGCGGGGATCAGGGGCCATGGATGCGGATCAGGGTGTCGCCGTACCGGCGCTCGTCGAGGATAGGAAGGGCCAGCTCGAGCTCGTGGCGGCGATCGCTTTCGGCGACCACCGTCGCTCCCGGTGCCAGCACGGGCGGCAGCGCCGCCGCGAGCTCGCTTCCCAGGCGCCCCGCCAGCCGGTATGGCGGGTCGAGGAAGACGAGATCGTATTGACGCGCGGCGGCCGATGCGGCGCCGAGGAAGCGCCGTGCGTCGGCGCGGCGGACGTCGGCCTCCGCTCCGAGCGCCTCGAGGTTGGCCCGCACGACGCGGATCGCACCCGGCGCGCTGTCGACGAACGTGGCCTCGGCGGCGCCGCGCGAGAGGGCCTCGATGCCGAGCGCGCCGGAGCCTGCGAACAGGTCGAGCACGCGCGCGCCGTCCACGCGCGCGCCCAGGACCGAGAACAGCGCCTCGCGCACGCGGTCGGACGTCGGGCGGGTCGCCGCCCCGGGCGGTGCCTGAAGCCGGCGCCCGCCGTAGCGGCCGGCGATCACTCGCATGGGCGGGATCATGCCTGGCTTCGCGGCCGCCGCTCATCACCGCCGCTCGGCCAGCTCACGTGCGTGTGAGCCAGGCGGCGGCGATCTCGCCGACGTGACGTTCGTCGGTCCCGCAGCAGCCGCCGAGCACGCAGAGGCGCGGGAGCCTGTCCCGCAGCCCGCGGTACTGGGCCGCGAGCTCGGCGGGATCGCCCTCGTCGAGCTCCTCGGCCTCGTCGAGCTCGGCGTGGCTCATCCGCGAGGCGTTCGCGCGCAGGCCGCCGATCCGCTCGAGCCACGGGCCGTCCTCGAGCACGCCCTCGAAGTGGGTCGGGTGGGCGCAGTTGATCATGTAGTAGGCAGGGGCCGAGCCGGTCTCGGCGTCGACCTGCTCGATCGCCTCGCGCAGCGGCTGCCCGCTCGGCAGGCGCCCGTCGGTCTCGACGGTGAACGAGATCACCGCCGGCAGGCCGGCCGCGCGGGCGATGCCGACGGCCTCGTCGGCGTACGTCATCGTGATCGCGCTGATCATCTCGGCCCCGCCGTCGGCGAGCGCCGCGATCTGCTCGGCGTGGTAGGCCTCGGCCTGCTCGGCCGACATCGTCTCGCCGACGACGTAGCCGTCCCCGCGCGGCCCGACCACCCCGTTGAGCACGGCCGGCACGCCCGGCTCGCGCATGCTCGCGGTCAGCTCGACCGCGCGCCGGTTGGCGTCGGCGAGCTCGTCGCGCGAGTAGCCGAGCAGCTCGCCCCAGTCGGGGCTCGCGCGCCAGGTCGCGCTGTCGAGCACGATCCCGGCGCCGCGCTCGCGGGCGATCGCCACGTACGCCTCGTAGTAGCGGCGCAGCGCGGCCGTCCCCTGCTCGTCCTGCAGCAGGTGGAAGGCGGCGAAGTGCGGCAGGTCGAGCCCCTCGTGGAAGATCAGCGTCGTCTCGAGCCCGCCGTCGGTGATGTACAGCCGGTCACCGGCCAGCTGGGGGAGCATCGGCCGACCCTATCGGGACCGTCCGCCGACCGACAAGCGTGGAGCGAATTCAACGGGGAAACGCTTGCCGCGCGCTCAGCAGGTCAACAGACTCCACGCACGCGGAGGCGTCGCGGGAGGCGCTGAGCGAGGGGGGCGGCCCCCGGTCCTGCGGGAGGGTCGGGGGCCACTCAGCCCACCCGGCGGGCGAGTCCGGGGTAGTTGACGACCAGCCCGTCGCCGTCGAGCTCGAGGTCGGCGGCGAAGTCGCCCGAGCTGAAGCGGACGCGCCCCGGGGCCAGGTGCTCGTAGCGCTGCTGCGCGCGGTGGACGGCCAGGTCGGGCAGCGACACCCACGCCACCTCGAAGTCGACCGCGCCCGGCTGCTCGTGCAGGCGGTGGCGGCGGACCGGCATCAGGTTGGTCAGCGGCGAGTACGCGAGGTCGCAGTCGAGCGCGCCCTCGAGCTCGGCGGCGTTCGGCACGCCCGCCCACGTGCCCTTGCCGTCGTGGCGCAGCTCCAGCGAGCCGACGCCGGCGACCTCGACGCGCAGCCGCCGCGTGGCCCAGCGGCCGCGCGCCTCGAGCTCGTAGACCGCGCGGTAGGGGCGCGGCTCGGCGCCGAGCTGGGCGCCGGTCGCGGCCACGCCGTCGTCCGACAGGTGCAGCTCGCAGACTTCCGCCCGCCAGTCCGGCGTGCCGTTCCAGGCGATCCTCATGCCGGGATCGGCTCCAGCGCGTCGGCACCGAAGGCGGCGACCAGCGCGTCGCCGATCAGTGCGTGCTCGGGCTCGGCGAGCTCCGGGTCCTCGTCGAGGATCGTCCGCGCGCGCATCCGCGCCCGCTCGAGCAGCTCGACGTCCTCCGGCAGGCGCGCGAAGCGGAACGCCTGCAGGCCGGACTGGCGCGTCCCGAGCATCTCCCCCTCGCCGCGCAGCTCGAGGTCGATCTCGGCGAGCTGGAAGCCGTCGCGGTGCGCCGCCAGCGCGCGCAGGCGCGCCGACTCCTTCGGCCCGAACAGCAGGCACAGCGACTCGTGCGGCCCGCGCCCGATCCGGCCGCGCAGCTGGTGCAATTGCGAGATCCCGTAGCGGTCCGCGTCCTCGACCAGCATCACCGACGCGTTGGGCACGTCGATGCCGACCTCGATCACCGTGGTCGCGACGAGCACGTCGGCCGTGCCGGCGGCGAACGCGGCCATCGCCTCCTGCTTCTCGCGCGGGCGCATCTGGCCGTGCAGCAGCACGACCTCGAACTCCTCGAGCTCGCCGGTGCGCAGCCGCTCGTACTCGGCGGTCGCGGCGCGTGCCTGGAGCGCCTCGGACTCCTCCACCAGCGGGCAGACGACGAACGCCTGGCGGCCGGCGCGCAGCTCCTCGCGGATCCGCTCGTAGGCGCGCGAGCGCTCGGCCTCGGTCGCGCACACGTGCGTATGGACCGGCCGCCGGCCCGCGGGCAGCTCGCGCAGCACGGTCACGTCGAGGTCGCCGTAGGCGGTGAGCGCGAGCGTGCGCGGGATCGGCGTCGCGGTCATGTGCAGCACGTGCGGCGCGACTCCCTCGGGCGCCTTGCGATCGAGCGCGCGCCGCTGGTTGACGCCGAAGCGGTGCTGCTCGTCGACCACCGCGACGGCGAGCCGGTCGAACTCGACCGTCTCCTCGATCAGCGCGTGCGTGCCGACCAGCAGCTTGAGCTCGCCGCTCGCGAGCTTGCCCAGCAGGTCGGCGCGGCGGCCCGCGGGGGTCGAGCCGGTGAGCAGCGCCGTCTGCACGAGCTCACCGGGCATCAGCGCCTGCAGCGTGGCGAAGTGCTGCTCGGCGAGCGTCTCGGTCGGCGCCATCAGCGCGGCCTGGGCGCCGGACTCGACGGCGCGCAGCATCGCGTACACGGCCACGACGGTCTTGCCGGAGCCGACCTCGCCCATCAGCAGCCGCTGCATCGGGCGGTCGCGCGTGAGCTCGTCGTCGACCGCGGCCATCGCCTTGCGCTGGTCGGCGGTCGGCTCGAACGGCAGCGAGTCCTTGAGCCAGCGTGCGGTCAGCTCGCCCGGCGGGGCGAGCGGGGTCGCGCGCGAGCCCTCGCGACGGCGGGCGCGGCGCCGCAGCAGCGCGATCTGCAGCAGCAGCAGCTCGTCGTAGGCCAGCCTTCGCCGGCCGCCCTCGTGATCGCCGAAGTGCGCCGCGTCGAGCGCCGCCGGCCGGTCGGGCAGCTCGTCGCGCGCCCGCAGGCGGGCGGGCAGCGGCTCGAGCGCCTCCTGCGCCGCCCCTCGCCACTCTCTTACGAGCGCGAGGATCTGCGTCGAGGACAGGCCGTCGGTCGCCGGGTAGGTCGCCACCTCGGAGTCGACGGCCCCGACCGCCTCGCCGGTCGGCGCGTGGAACTGGACGCGGAAGCGGTTGCGCGCCTCGTACTTGCCCTGCAGCAGCAGCCGCGTCCCCGCGCGGTACTTGCGCTCGAGCCACGGCTGGTTGAAGAACGTCGCCTTCATCGTGCCGGTCTCGTCGGCCACGGTCGCCTCCACGAGCGGCCGCATGCCGCGCCGCCGCACCGGCCGGCTGGCGATCGAGCGCACCTCGACGATGACCGTCGCGGTCTCCCCCGGGCTCAGCTCGATCACCGTGCGGGCGTGCTGGCGGTCGCGCGGCAGGTGCTCGAGCAGGTCGCCGACCGTGAGCAGGCCGAGCCGCTCGGCCGCGGCGGCCGCCTTGGGCGGCTTCACCTCGAGCGGCGTGGCCAGGCGGGAGGGGCGCGGCGTAGCGCGGCGGCCCGGCGGCGCGCAGGTCCTCGGCGGGCATGGGGTCGGAGGTTGCGAACGTGGTCGGCGGCACGGCCTTCGCATTGTGCAGGGCGTGGCCGACGAACTTCGGCATTTACGGAGGCGGGATCGGCCGCCGCGGCAGGTCGAGTGTCATCTGCCGTTCGCTCACAGGCGAACGCAAGTCGACACTCGAGCCCGCCGTGGCCGTCGAGATCCCCGCCCCCTTACCTGCAAGCAGTTGACGTTCCGACCCGCCGCTACTCGGCCGAGATCAGCCACCAGTACGCGGGCTGATCCCCGCGCGAGAACTCCACGTCGACGCCGCCGGGCGCCAGGGCGGTCACGCCGCCCGAGTCGAGCGGCGCGCCGTTGCCCTCGATCAGCGTCAGCAGCTCGGCCTCGCGGCCGAGCTCGCCGAGCACGGCCTCGAGCGTCGCGCCCAGCTCGCCCCAGGCGACGAGCTGCTCGTCGACGAACCCGACCGCCTCGCCGCGGCGGAAGCGGCCCTCGGCGTCGTCGCGCGCGGCGCCGGTGACCGCGCCGGTGCGGACGTGCTCGAGCGCCTCGAGCATGGCTTCGGCGTTCTCCTCCGCGCCGCGCGCCGGGTCGAGCGCGACGGCGGCGGCGAGGCCGGCCTGCATCGAGCGCGACGCCACGACGTGGACGGTCTTCTCCGCCAGCTCGGCGGCGCGCTCGGCGGCCATGATCACGTTCGGCGAGTTCGTGCAGCACGACGACGCCCTCGGCCGGGACCTCGTGGATGCCGGCCAGCAGCTCGTAGGTCGACGGGTTGAGCGTGCTGCCGCCGTCGAGCGTGACCGCGCCCAAGCTCTCGAACAGCACGCCGATGCCCCGGCCGGAGACCACGGCGAGCACGCCGCTGGCCTGCACGGCCGCGGCGAGGCGGCCGCTGCGCTCCTGCACCTGCTCGGTCATGTCCGCGACGTCGAGCCGGGAGATCTCGCCGACGGCGCCCAGCAGCGCGGTCGCGCGCTCGGGCTCGTCGGTGTGCAGGTGGACCTTGAGCGTGTGGCTGTCGCCGACCACGAGCACCGAGTCGCCCAACTCCTCGAGCGGGTCGTTCCAGGCGATCGGATCGAGGTCGTCGCCGGTGACCGCGAAGTTCGTGCAGTAGCGGTAGGTCATCGACTCGTGCTGCGGGTGCGTGACGCGCGCCGGCGAGTGATGCGCGAGCTCGGGCGCCTCGGTGCCGCGCAGCGCCGCGATCACGCCGGCGAACATCACCGTCAGGCCGTAGCCGCCGGCGTCGACCACGCCGGCCTCGCGCAGGATCGGCAGCAGCTCGGGGCCGCGCGCGACCGACAGCTCGCCGGAGCGCAGCGCCGCCTCGAGAACCTCGGCGATCGTCGCATTCTGCTCGTCGTCGCCGACGTCGTGATGCAACCGCGGCTCGTCCATGTGGGCGATCTCGGACGCGACGCGCGCCGCCATCTCGCGCACCACGGTCAGGATCGTCCCCTCGGCCGGCTCGCGCACGGAGCCGTAGGCGCGTTCGGCCGCGCGCGCCATCGCGGCCGCCACCAGCACCGGGTCGACGAGCTCGCCCGGGCGCGAGATGAGCTCCTCGGCGGCGCCGCGCAGGAGCTGCGACAGGATCACGCCCGAGTTGCCGCGGGCGCCGAGCAGCGCGGCGCGCGCCACCGAGTCGACGATCTCGTCGCGCCCGATCTCATCGATGTCGCCCTGGGCGGACAGGCGGTCGAGCTCGTCGAGCACCGCGCGCAGGGTGAGCGCCATGTTGTCCCCGGTGTCGCCGTCGGCGACCGGGAACACGTTCAGGTCGTTCACCTCGCGCCGGCGCGTCTCGAACTCGGCGAGGGCGCTCTCGACGACGGTGCGGAAGCGTATGAGACTGGGATCGGCCACGACGCGGGAGTTTCGCCCTACGGGCGGCGGCAACACCACCTGGTTACCCCAAACTCGGCGGAAAACCGCCGCGAGCTACGCCTTGGTGACCTTGCCCGCCTTCAGGCAGCGCGTGCAGACATATACGCGCTTCGGCGCGCCGCGCTCGGAGATGCGGACCTTCTGGAGGTTCGCGTCGAACCGTCGCTTGGTCGCGACCATCGAGTGTGAGCGGCTCTGGCCGAAAGCAGGGCGCTTGCCGCAGGAGTGACAGACACGGGCCATGGCGGCGCAGAAGCATAGCGGTAGCGGGCGTTGGGTACGGTCTATTGGTGCCACCGGCCAGCACGGCTCGCATCTCGCTGCCCGATCGCTACCGCATCGTCCGCCACATCGCCAGCGGGGGGATGGCCGGCGTCTGGGAGGCCTTCGACGAGCTCTTGGGGCGTCCGGTCGCGGTCAAGGTGCTCGCCTCGCACCTGTCCGAGGACGCCCGCGCGCGGGCCCGCTTCGAGCGCGAGGCGCGCGCCGCCGCCGGCCTCTCCTCGCACCCGCACGTGGTGACGATCTACGACGTCGGCGAGCACGACGGGCGCGCGTTCATCGTCATGGAGCTGATGCGCGGCGGGACGGTCGGCGAGCGGCTGAAGGACGGCCGCGTGATCGCCGACGAGACCGCGCTGCGGTGGCTGCGCGAGGCCGCCGGGGCGCTCGACGCCGCGCACGACGCGGGCGTCGTGCACCGCGACGTCAAGCCCGGCAACCTGCTCCTCGACGACCGCGACCGGCTCGCGATCGCCGACTTCGGGATCGCCCGGCTCGCGATGGAGGATCAGCTCACCGCGACCGGCCAGGTGCTCGGCACGGCCGCCTACATCTCGCCCGAGCAGGCCGTGGGCAAGCCGTCGACCGCGGCGTCCGACCGCTACGCGCTCGCCGTCGTCGCCTTCGAGCTGCTGACCGGGGAGCGCCCGTTCGGCGCCGGGCACTTCGCGGCCCAGGCGCGCGCCCACGTCGAGGACGAGCCGCCGCCCGCCACCGAGCGCGACCCGTCGCTCCCGCGCGGCGTCGACCCCGTGCTGCGGCGCGGGCTCGCCAAGGAGCCGAGCGAGCGCTGGGGCAGCGCGACGGCGATGGTGGGCGCGCTCGACCGCGCGATGAGCGCGTCGTACCCGGCCACCGAGCCGACGCGGCCGGTCGCCGCGCACCCGCCGCCCCCGCCCGAGGAGCCCCCGCCGCCCGCCGAGCGCTCCGGCCGCGGCCCGTGGCTGCTGGCCGGGCTCGCCGCGGTGATCCTGGCCGCCGTGCTCGGCTTCGTCCTGCTCTCCGGCGGAGACGGCGGCGACGGCAACCGCCGCGCCGAGCGGACGCCGACGGCGACGGCGACGGCGGAGCGCACGCCGGAGCGGACGCCCGAGGCGACGGCCACGCCCGACCCCACCCCGGAAGCCACGCCCGAGGCGACGGCGGAGGCCACGCCGGAAGCGACGCCCGAGGCCACGCCCGAGGCGACCCCGTCCGGCGAGACCGATCTCGACCGCGCCGCCGACCTCCAGGTCCAGGGCTTCAACGCGCGCCGCGCCGGCAACTACGAGCAGGCGCTGGCGCTTTCCCAGCAGGCGCTCGCCGCCTGCGGCGAGGTCCAGCAACTCTCGCCGTGCGGCTTCGCGCTGTACGAGGTCGGGGCCGCTTTGAATGCGCTCGGCCGGCCCGGCGAGGCGATCCCGTTCCTGGAGCAGCGGCTCGCGCAGTACGGCGACAACGGTGCGGGCGAGGTGAAGCGCGAGCTGCAGGCCGCGCGGAAGGCCGCCCGGGATTGAGCCCGGCCGGCGGGTCCGGCGAACGTCAACTGCGTGCGTTCTACGCCGGCGCCTCGGCCATCCGGCCGATCACGCGCCGCCGCCGGGCCGGCAGCTGCAGCAGCACCACCGCCGCCAGCACGAGGACGCCGCCGGCGAGCTGGGCCGGCGTGAGCCGCTCGCCGAGCACGAGGAAGGCCAGCGCGACCGTGACCACGGGCTCGAAGGTCGACAGGATCGCCGCCTCCGACGGGCCCACGCGGCGCAGGCCGGCGAAGAACGCCGACACCGCCACGACCGTGCTCACGAGCGCGATCAGGACCAGCCACAGCCACGCCTCGGCCGGCAGCGCGAGGTCGAGCGTGCCGGTCGCGACGCCCGCGACCGTGAAGCTCACCGTGGCGCCGCTGAGCACGAGCAGCGCCAGGGCGAACGGGTCGACCTCGCCGACGATCCCGTCCGAGACGAGGATGTAGGTCGTGTAGGTGAGCGAGGCGCCGAGCGCGAGCAGTGCGCCGGGCAGGTCGAACGCCCCGGTGCCCGCGGCCAGCAGGACGAGCACGAGCCCGGCCGACGCGACGACCAGCGCGGCGGTCGTGCGCAGCGAGCCGGTCGCGCGGCCCAGCGCCAGCGCGGCCAGCGTGACGAACGCGGGGTAGGTGTAGAGCAGCAGCGAGACCATCGACACGTCGAGCCGGCCGATGGCGGCGAAGTAGAGCCCGGACTGGAGGCTGTAGCCGGCGGCGCCGAGGGCGAGCCCGATCAGCACCACGCGCCGCGGCAGCCGCCGCAGCGCGAGCCAGCCGCCGGTCGCCCGCAGCACGAGCAGGAACACCAGCGCGGCGAGCGCGAAGCGCACCAGCAGCGTGCTGGTCACGCTCGCGCCGGCCTCCGTCGCCAGCTTGCCGAAGATCCCGAGCGTGCCGAACGCCGCGGCCGACACGAGACACAGAAGGGCACCGCGCATGCCGTGCATGATCGCCCCACAATGCATCGAGAACAACGGAACTTCGCGACACGAATCGTGCGATGATCTCGAACAATGCTCGACCTCCGGCGCCTCCGACTCCTGCACGAGCTGAGCCGGCGCGGCACCGTGAGCGCGGTGGCCGAGGCGCTGTCGTACAGCCCGTCCACCGTGTCACAGCAGCTGAGGGTGCTCGAGCGCGAGGCCGGCACCCCGCTGTTCGAGCCCGCCGGCCGCCGTGTCCGCCTCACCGACGCGGCGCTCGTCCTGGCCGAGCACGCCGAGCGGCTGCTGGCGGCCGCCGAGCGCGCCGAGGCCGACCTCGCGGCCGCCGCGGCCGGCGCCGTGGCCGGCGTGGTGCGCGTCGGCTCGTTCCAGACCGCGAGCCTGCACCTGCTGCTGCCGGCGATCGACCGGCTGCGCCAGACCCATCCCGGCGTCCAGGTCCGGCTCGTCGAGGCTGAGCCGGAGCCCGCGCTCGAGGCGCTGCGCTCGCACCGGCTCGATCTCGCGCTGGCCGACGAGTGGGCGGGCACCCCGCGCTCGCGCTGGCCCGGGCTCGACCGCCGCGACCTGTTCACCGAGCCGGTGCTGCTCGCCCTCGCCGCGGGCCACCCGGCGGCGGCCTCCGGCGGGCCCGTGCGCCTCGCCGACCTGACCGCCGCCGAGTGGGCGACCGGCTACCCGGGCGGCGGCATGGCCGCGCTCGTGCGCCGCGTCTGCAACGCCGCCGGCGGCTTCGAGCCGGACGTGCGGCACGAGACGAACGAGCTGACGATGCTGCTCGGCCTGGTCGCCGGCGGCCACGCCGTGACGCTGCTGCCCGAGCTCGCGCTCGGCGAAGTGCCGCCCGGCGTGGCCGTCCGGCCGGTCGCCGGGGTCGAGCTGACGCGCACGCTGTTCACCGCCGCCCGCGCCGGCGCGGACCGGCGCCCGGCGCTGGCGGCGGTGCGCGAGGCGCTCAGCCCACGGGGCTCGCCTTCCAGCCGATCCGCCCCGTCCGGCAGGTCGCCACGTAGCGCCCGTTCCTGGTGATCCGCACGCGGATGCGGAAGTTGCCCGTCCAGCGGCCGGAGCGCCGCAGGCCGCCGTCGACGCGCGTCGTCGCCCTGGCGCGCTCGCCGCCCTTGATGCGCCAGCCGAAGACGCCACCGTCGGCGAACGCGTTGGCGGCCGACTGCTCGAGCGGCGGCAGGAACTTCACGCCGGTCGTCAGCACCTTGTCGTCGGTGCAGCGGGCGCGATACCTGATGTGCACGAGGGTCACGAGCCCGTCGGCGCCGGTGCTGACCTTGGCCATCCGCCCCTGGCGCGTCTCGCCGCGCCACTCCGCCGCCTCCGCCACCGGCGCGATCAGCAGCCCGGCCACGCACGCGCCGGCGATCAGACCCGCGCGCATCACGCCGGCCCCGCCGACCAGCGCACCCGCTCGAGCCGGCAGCGATCGACCAGTCGCCCCTCGCGCAGGACGCGCGTGCGCACGCGGAAGGTCCCGCGCCAGCGGTCGTCCGCGCCGAGTGCTCCGCGCACGAACACGCGGTGCCGTGCGCGGTAGCCGCCCGGAACGCGTGAGCGGTAGGTCCCGGCGTCCTCGAAGACGGTCGCCTCCGAGACGTCGAACGGCGGTAGGAACTCTGTACGGCTCACGTAACGCCCCTTCCGGCACGGCGCCCGCCAGTTCAGCCGCACCTGGTTCACGAGCCCGTCGGCGCCGGTCGTTACCGACACCGCTCGGCCCTGCTTGGTCGTGCCGCGCCAGGTCCTCGCGTCGGCGGCGGCGGGAGCGACCAGCACCGCCGCGCACACCGTGGCGAGGGCGAGGGATCGCATGGCGCGGTTGTGACCGGATTGGCGGCGCTCGAAACGTCTCAGCGCGCGAGTTCCCTGCGCATCGTGGCGAGCGCCATCACGGCCTGCGCCGCATGCTCGCCCTGGTCACGCTTGCCGCCGCCGGTGCGCGCGAGCGCCTGGTCCATGTTCTCGACGGTCAGGACGCCGAACGCGCACGGCACGCCGGTCTGCAGCTGGACGTCCTGGATCCCGCGCGCCGCCTCGGCGCAGACGTACTCGTAGTGGTCGGTCTCGCCGCGGATCACGGCGCCGAGGCAGGCGACGCCGTCGTAGCGGCCGGTGCCGGCGAGGTAGCTCGCCGCCAGCGGCAGCTCGAACGCGCCCGGCACGTCGTACACGTCGGCCGGCTCGTGGCCGGCCTCGGTGAAGGCGCGCTGCGCGCCGGCCACGAGCCGCTCGGCGAGATCGGTGTAGAAGCGGCCGACGGCGATCGCGAACGTCACCCGCGCCCCGCCTCGCGGTCGTGCACGTGCTCCTCGTGCACCATCTGCTCGTCGAGCGCCAGCCCCTGGTGGTGCAGCGAGTGGCCGAGCCGGTCGCGCTTGGCGCGCAGGTAGGCCTCGTTGTGCGGGTTGGCGGCGTGCTCGATCGGGATCTGGTCGGTGACCGACAGGCCGTAGCCCTCGAGGCCGCGGATCTTCTTCGGGTTGTTGGTGAGGATGCGGATCGAGCTCAGCCCGAGGTCGGACAGGATCTGGGCGCCGATGCCGTAGTCGCGCAGGTCGACCGGCAGCCCGAGCTCGAGATTGGCGTCGACCGTGTCGCGCCCCTTGTCCTGCAGGTTGTAGGCCTTGAGCTTGTTCAGCAGGCCGATGCCGCGGCCCTCCTGCGCGAGGTAGAGCAGCACCCCGCGGCCCTCCTCCTCGATCATGGCCAGCGCCGACTCGAGCTGCTCGCCGCAGTCGCAGCGCAGCGAGTGGAAGACGTCGCCGGTCAGGCACTCGGAGTGCACGCGGACGAGCACGTCCTTCTCCCCGTCGATCTCGCCCTTGACCAGCGCCACGTGGTGCTTGTCGTCGACCAGCGAGCGGTAGCCGACGACGTCGAAGACGCCGAAGCCGGTCGGCAGCCGCGTGCTGACGACGCGCTCGACGAGCTTGTCGTGGCGGCGGCGGTAGGCGATCAGGTCGGCGACCGTGACCATCTTCAGCCCGTGGCGCTCGCAGTAGCGCTCGAGGTCCGGCACGCGCGCCATCGTGCCGTCGTCGTTCATGACCTCGCAGATGACGCCGGCCGGGTTGAGGCCGGCGAGCCGGGCGAGGTCGACGGCCGCCTCGGTCTGGCCGGTGCGCTCGAGCACGCCGCCGGGCTTGGCCTTGAGCGGGAAGACGTGACCGGGCTGGACGAGGTCGCGCGGGGCCGACTGCGGGTCGATCGCGACCTGGATCGTGCGCGCGCGGTCGGCCGCCGAGATGCCGGTGGTGACACCGTCGCGGGCCTCGATCGTGACCGTGAACGGAGTATCGAACGGCGACTCGTTCTTGGCCGCCATCAGGTCGAGCCCGAGCTCGTCGCAGCGCTGCGGGGTGAGCGCGAGGCAGATCAGGCCGCGCCCCTCCTTGGCCATGAAGTTGATCGCCTCGGGCGTCGCGAACTGCGCCGCCAGCGTGAGGTCGCCCTCGTTCTCGCGGTCCTCGTCGTCGCAGACCACGACCATGCGGCCGGCGCGGATGTCCTCGATCGCCTCCTCGATGGTCACGAAGGCGCTCATCGGGCCGGCACCAGCCTCTCGATGTACTTGGCGAGCACGTCCACCTCCAGGTTCACGCGCATCCCGGTCGTCGCCTCGCCGAGGACGGTCCGCTCGAGCGTCTCGGGGATCAGCGAGACCTGGAACCAGTCGTCGCCGAGCCCGGACACGGTCAGCGACACGCCGTCGACGGCGATCGAGCCCTTCTCGATCACATAGCGCATGATCTCCGGTCCGGCGCCGATCGTCACCACGTGCGAGAAGCCCTCCTCGCGCACGTCCCAGACCGTCCCCAGGCCGTCGACATGGCCCTGCACGAAGTGGCCGCCGAGCCGGTCGTCGGCGCGCAGCGGCAGCTCGAGGTTGACCCGCGAGCCGGCCTCCAGCTCGCCGAGCGAGGAGCGCCGCAGCGTCTCGTGCATGACGTCGGCGGTGAACGCGCCGCCGGGCAGCGACGTCGCCGTGAGGCAGACGCCGTTGACGGCCACCGAGTCGCCCTCGCGCAGCTCGAGCGCGGTCTGCACGGTCAGCCGCACGCCGCCGTCCGAGGCGTCCACCGCGGTGACGCGCCCGAGGTCGGCGACCAGCCCGGTGAACAGGGTCACCACTCCTTGATGCGCGCCGAGATCAGCACGTCCTCGGCGACGCGCTCGCACTCGAGCGTGAGGGCGCGGATCGCCTCGGAGATCCGCTCGACGCCCTCGCCCTCGAGCGGGTCGCGGGCGTGCGAGCCGCCGAGCACGACCGGCGCCACGAACAGCCGGATCTCGTCGACCTCGCCGGCGTCGAGGAAAGCGCCGGCCAGGTGCGGGCCGCCCTCGAGCAGGATCGACGTGATGCCCGCGGCGCCGATCTGGCTGAGCGCGTTGCGCACGCGCGCGGGCTCGTTCTCGCCGGTCGCGACGATCACGTCCGCGCCGGCCACCTCGAGCGCGTCGGCCGCCAGCCGCGGGGCGGCGCGCGAGATCACCACGGTCAGCGGCAGCTCGGCCGCGCCGCGCACGAGCTGGGAGTCGAGCGGCAGGCGCGCCTCGGAGTCGAAGACGATCCGGCGCGGCTGGCGGTGCACGCCTTCGATCCGCGCGGTCAGCAGCGGGTCGTCGGCGAGCGCCGTGCCGATGCCGACCGCCACCGCGTCGCACTCGGCCCGCCAGTGGTGTGCGAGCCGGCGCGAAGCCTCGCCGGAGATCCACTTCGAATCGCCGGTGCGGGTGGCGACCTTGCCGTCGAGCGTCATCGCCGACTTGAAGAGCACGAGCGGGCGGCCGGTGCGCGCGTGCTTGCGGAACGGCTGGTTGAGCAGCCGCGCCTTGGCCGCCAGCTCGCCGCCGGCCACAACGACCTCGACGCCCTCGTCGCGCAGGATCCCCAGGCCGCGGCCGGCGGCCTTCTCGGTCGGGTCGTCGGAGCCGACGACGACGCGCGCGACCCCGGCTTCGAGGATCGCGTCGGTGCACGGCGGCGTCTGGCCCTGGTGGCAGCACGGCTCGAGCGACACGTAGAGCGTTGCGCCGCGCGGATCGCTCGTGCAGGCGGCGAGCGCCTCGCGCTCGGCGTGCAGCTTGCCGTAGGCGGTGTGGAATCCCTCGCCGAGCACCTCGCCGTCCCTGACCACGACGGCGCCGACCACCGGGTTCGGCGTCGTACGGCCGAGTCCGCCTCCGGCCAGCTCGATCGCGCGGGCGAGGTGTTCGACGTCGGATTTGAGAAGCGTGGGCACGGCCCTCAAAAGGATATTGACTGACGAGTCAACAATCCCGCAGTCGATGGATCACGACCTCGGGACCCGGCCGCTCGTACCCCAGCGGATAGCTGTTGAACGAGAAGTCGAACGAGAAGCTTCGCACCGGGTCGTCACCGAGCGGGCTGACGCGGTAGACGACGTCGGCGCGCCGCCTGAGCTCGTCGTAATAGGCCATCGCCTGCGGGACCTCCTCGGGCTCGGTCAGCGCGCGGCCGTACTGGGTCGAGCCGGTCACCACGTAGCAGTAGCCGGCCCGCTGGTAGCGGTCGAGCAGGCTGGGGCGCAGGGTGCGCTCGAAGTCCTCGAGCTTGACCGCGCGGCCGCGGAAGCGCGAGGTCGGCCACTTGATCCAGCGGTTGCCGGTGCCGGTGGCGGCCGACGGGCGGCCCGTGTCCATCGCCCACTGGTCGGGCGCGATCGGCTCGATCACCACCCGGCCGCCCTCGGGGATGTTCTCGACCATCCACTCGCGCGCCAGCGCCCGCGTGTCGTCGCGCGCCAGCACGACATCGTTGTGGACCGAGAACACGAGCCCCTGCACGCACAGCAGCGCGCCCGCGGCGACGACCGGCCAGACGCGGCCGCGGCGGACACGCGCGGCGGTCTCGACAGCCGCCCACGCCGCGAGCAGGCACAGCAGCGGGTAGATCGGCAGCAGCCAGCGAGCGAAGAACCGGTCCTGCAGCCCCATGAAGAGCAGGAACACGACCGGTGCCGGCACCAGCACGAGCGCCAGCCGGCGGTCGCGCACGGAGAGCCACACGGCGCCGGCGGCGGCGGCCAGCACGGGCAGCCAGCCCAGCCCCCAGGTCAGCGTGCCCAGGTAGTAGAGAAGGCCGCTCTCGCCGACGAGGCCGAGCTTGCCGCCGCCGTCGCTCGACGCCTGCGACTGCTGCTCCAGCCCCTCGCGGAACGTCTCCCAGTCCAGCACCGAATACGGGTTGGCGACCACGAACGCGGCCACGGCCAGCGCGGCGGCCAGCGAGAGCCCGGCCAGCCTGCGCTCGCGCGCTGCGGCGATCAGGCACAGCACGACGATCCCGGCCGTGTACTTGGTGGCGCACGCCAGCCCGAGCGCCGCGCCGGCCAGCGCGTAGTCCCACAGGCCGCCGCGCCGGTACACGCCGGCGATGCCGACGAGGCTCAGGCACAGCGCGGCCATCGCCGGCACGTCGTTGACCGCCAGGTGCGAGTAGTGCACGGGCAGGAAGGCCACGGCGAGCAGGGCCCCGGCCACCAGCCCCACGCGCAGGTCGAACAGGCGGCGGCCGGCCAGCGCGAGCAGCCCGACCGCGGCCGCACCCAACACGGCGGCCAGCACGCGGGCGATCGCGAAGGCCGAGCCCGGGTCGGCCGCGAACGCGTCACCGACCGCCGCCCGCGTGCCCCAGCGCGCCCAGAAGGCGACGTGCAGCAGGTACGTGTAGGCGGGCGGGTTGATGAAGTAGTCGGGGTTCAGCGAGTGGCCGAACATCCCGATCGCCCGCGGCACGAAGTGCGCGTTCTCGTCGGCGTTGAACACGTACGGCAGGCCATGGTCGATCCCCCACAGCCGGAGGCCGAGGGCGACGAGCACCAGCGCCGCGAGGGCGCTAGCAGTTCGCATACGCGGCGTAGAAGTCGCCCGTGTGCACGCCGCTCCCAGCCCGCGGGCGGGGACTGGATGAGCGGCGAGTCGGTGTCGTTGCTCCAGGCGTGCTTGAAGATGGCGAAGCGGCTGGTGACGACGAGCGCCACGCCGCGGTCGGGGCGCGGCGCGTCCGGGTCCGCGCGCGGGATCACGCGGCTCGCGGGCGCGTCGAGGATCCAGCGCGAGTCGGGCACGAGCTTGTGGTTGGGCACGGTCAGCGGCCCGCAGCGCAGGCCCTCCTGCACGCCCGGCGAGTTCAGCACGCGCACGAGGTCGTCGTGCGCCTGGCCGCGGAACGTCAGCTCGGAGTCGAAGTAGTCGAGCCTGACCTGGGTCGCGGTGAACACGACGCCGGCCAGGACCAGCGTCGCCGAACCGGCCATCCACGCCGTCCGCAAGCGGCCCGGGCGCAGCATCGTGAAGCCGCCGAGGAAGACGCCCGCGAAGATGAGCAGGGCGACCGCCGCGATCGCCAGGTAGCGCTCGATCACCGACGCTCCGGCGACGCCGATCAGCACGAACGTGGCGATCCCCGACCCGAGCAGCGCGAGCGGCACCGCCGCCCGCCGCGGCGCCAGCGCGACGGCCAGCCCGAGGCCGGCCACCGCGGCCGCCAGGACCGGCGGCTTGACGATCAGCGTCAGGAAGCCGGGGATCGCGGTCGGCAGCTCGGCCAGCGAGCGCTGGCGCCCGAGGTCCTCGGCCGACCCGCTCGTGTACAGGAGCGAGAACAGCGGGTCGCCGGTGACCGCGAAGTCCGTCGCCGTCCAGACCAGCGGGCCGAACGCGGCGAGCGCCGCGTACAGGGCCCGCTCCCGCCACGTCGCCGGCCATGCCAGCCACAGCCAGTACAGCCCGGCCAGCACCCAAGCCTCCGGCCGCAGCATCCCGGCCGCCGCCAGCAGCAGGAGGACGGGCACGCCGCGGCGCGGGCGCCGCGCCTCGAGCACGGCCGCCCACATGACGATCGCCATGTACGGGATGTCGATGTAGCCGCGCGCGGCGAGGAAGCCGAAGTCGAACCGCGTCAGCACGAGCGCGGCGGCGATGCCGCCGACCAGCGGCGTGAAGGCGACCTGGCCGAGCCGGTACGTCCCCCAGATCAGCCACAGGAACGACGCGAAGATGAGCGCGATCCAGAGCCGGTCGCCCGCCTCGCCGAACAGCGACAGCACCGCGCCGGCCGCGATCGCCAGCGGGTGCTCGGTGGGCACGCGGAAGCCCTCGAAGCCGGGCGTCTGCAGGTCGAGCAGCTCGCGCCCCCACAGCAGCGAGTAGTAGGAGTCGTAGTTCGGGTACGTGGGATAGACGAAGAACCCGACCGCGAACGCGAGGCAGAGCAGCCCGAACAGGACACGGGCGACCGTGTCGGCGTCGAGCGAGCGGACGCGCGCGAGCGCGGGCCGCCGCGTGAGGGTCAGGCCTTCCATGAGCGGATACAGGATGACGATGCATCGGCCCCCGGATGGGGCGTTCCCATCAGAGCGCCGGCCGGATGCCGGCAAGGGCGCTACTTTCTAACCGCCGGGCAATGAAGCTGATCATCCAAATTCCGTGCCTGAACGAGGAGGAGACCCTTCCCGTCACGCTGGCCGACCTGCCGCGCGAGGTCCCGGGCTTCGACACCGTCGAATGGCTGATCGTCGACGACGGCTCGACCGACGCCACGATCGAGGTCGCGCGCAAGCACGGCGTCGACCACATAGTCCGCCTCACCAACAACAAGGGCCTGGCCAGCGGCTTCCAGGCCGGCCTCGACGCCTCGCTCAAGCTCGGCGCCGACGTGATCGTCAACACCGACGCCGACAACCAGTACTACGGGCCCGACATCGAGCGGCTCGTGAAGCCGATCCTGGCCGGCGACGCCGACATGGTGGTCGGCGACCGCGAGGTGATGACCGTCGAGCACTTCTCGGCGGCCAAGAAGCTGCTCCAGCGGCTCGGCTCGTGGGTTGTGCGCCAGGCCTCCCAGACCTCGATCCCCGACACCACGTCCGGCTTCCGCGCGTACAACCGGGAAGCGGCCCTGGCGATGCAGGTCGTCTCCAAGTTCACCTACACGCTGGAGACGATCATCCAGGCGGGCAAGATGACCGTCGCGGTCGACCACGTGCCGGTGCGGACGAACCCGAAGCTGCGCGAGTCGCGGCTGTTCCCGTCGATGTGGACGTACATCCGCCGCAACGGCGTCTCGATCTTCCGCATCTACGCCATGTACGAGCCGCTGCGCGTGTTCATGACCGGAGCGCTGCTGCTCGGCGTGGCGGCGCTGGCGGTCTGGGGCCGCTTCTTCTACTTCTTCCTCCAGGGCGACGGCGGCGGCCACGTGCAGTCGCTGATCCTGGGCGCCGTGCTGTTCAACGCGGCGATGGTGCTGGCCGCGCTCGGCATCCTCGGCGACCTGCTGTCGGGCCAGCGGATCACGCTGCAGCGGATCTTCGAGCGCATCCGCCGCGTCGAGCTCGAGCTCGGCGTCCCGCCCTCGCACTACGAGCCGGGCTCGGCGGACGCCGGCCGCGAGCCGACGACCGGCGCGCGCGCCGGCGGCCACGGCAAGACCGAGGAGCGCGAGGCGCTGAAGCTGTGAGCACCACGGTCACGCGCGACGCCGAGGGCACGGTCACCGGCAACACGTACGACAAGTACGGCTCGACGAACCCGGTCGTGAAGCGGCTGATGGCGGGCTTCGAGCGCACGCTCGACGAGCTGTTCGCGCGCGCCGCCCCGCGCACCGTGCTCGACGTCGGCTGCGGCGAGGGCGTGCTGACCCACAAGTGGGCGCAGCGGCTCGAGGGCCGCGTCGTCGGCATCGACCTCGAGGACCCGGCGATCCAGGCCGAGTGGGCCAAGCGGCAGGCGCCGAACCTGGAGTACCGCGTGATGAAGGCGGAGCGGATGCCGTTCGCCGACGGCGAGTTCGGCCTGGCGGCCGCGATCGAGGTGCTCGAGCACGTGCCCGACCCGGAGCACACCGTGGCCGAGATGGCGCGCGTGGCCCGCGGCGGGCACCTGCTGGTGTCGGTGCCGCGCGAGCCGCTGTGGCGGGGGCTCAACATGGCGCGCGGCGCCTACCTGCGCGACCTCGGGAACACGCCGGGCCACGTGAACCACTGGTCCAGGCGGAGCTTCACCGCGCTCCTGTCCCGGCACGGCGAGGTCGTGGAGGCCCGTTCGCCGTTCCCGTGGACGATGATCCTTGTGAAAGTAACGTCGCCGTAGCGGTCCACGCGGAGCCTGCGGAGCGTGGCCGCGGAGGCGAAATCCAGTTATGGGCGCGGCGCCCGCATCCTCTCGATCGGCATCGCGACCACCGGGCTGGTCACGTTCGCCTACTTCTCGCTGGCCAGCCACTCGCTCAGCGAGGTCGACTACAAGGGCGTCACGGTCCTGTGGTCGGCGCTGTTCCTGATCATCTCGATCATCTACCGGCCGGTCGAGCAGCTGCTCTCGCACACGATCTCGTCGCGCCGCGCGCAGGGCCACGAGGGTCACCCGCTGCGGGTGCCGCTGATCATCCAGGGCAGCGCGGCCGCGCTCTTCCTCGTGGTCGCGCTCGTGCTGCGCGAGCCGATCACCGACGACGTCTTCGACGGCTCGGACGAGCTGTACTGGGTCCTGGTCGTCGCGGTGCTCGCCTACGCGGCGAGCTACTTCGCGCGCGGCTGGCTGGCCGGCCACCAGCGCTTCGGGCTCTACGGCGGCCTCGTGCTGCTCGAGTCCTGCTCGCGCTGCCTGTTCGCGCTCGCGGTGGCGGTCGGCATCGCCTCGAGCCAGAGCGTCGTCGCGCTCGGCATCGCCGCCGCCCCGCTGGTGTCGCTGCTCGTGGTGCCGTGGGCGATCGAGCACCGCGGGAGCGAGGGCGAGCGCGGCTCGATGCGCGAGGGCGCCGGGTTCGCCGGCGCCGTGCTGGCCATCATGGTCGCCGAGCAGGCGCTGCTGAACGGCCCCGTGCTGGCCGTCGACGCCACCGCCTCCGACGCGGCGCTGGCCGGCTTCGTGTTCAACGTGCTGCTGATCACGCGCGCGCCGCTGCAGCTCTTCCAGGCGATCCAGACGTCGCTGCTCCCCCACCTCTCGGGCCTCGTCGCCACCGGCGGCGGGAGTGACTTCCGCCACGCGATCCGCGTGACGCTGCTGGCCGTGGCGGCCTTCACCGCGGTGGTCGTGGTCGCGCTCGGGCTGGTCGGCCCGTGGGCGATGGGCGTGCTGTTCGGCGGCGACTTCGACTACGCGCGCGGCGGCCTGATGCTGGTCGGCCTCGGCATGGGGTTCCACCTGGCGGCGGGCACGCTCAACCAGGCGGCGCTGGCCCGCCGTCGCGGGCCGCAGGCGGCGGCCGCCTGGCTCGCCACGGCGGCGCTGTTCCTGGCCTGGCTGCTGGTCACGCCGCTCGACGACCCGGTGCTTGCCGTCGAGCTCGGCTACTGCGTCACGACCGCGCTGCTCGCCGGCGCGCTGTGGCTCATCGAAGCCGGCGCAGCTGAGCCTGGAACGTCCGCAGCGACGGCCTGGTCTGGCCGCGGGGGCCCGTGAGCGCGGAGTCCCAGCGCGGGCGCCGCTGCTTGGGCGCGATCCAGTGGTACATGTAGATCCGCGTGATCCGCCTGCGGTCGATGCGGGCGAGCTTGAAGACGTTGCGGATCGCCCGGACCGCGTTCCGCTGGTTGTAGCGCCTGATCTTGCGGCCGTCGACCCAGCGGTTGACGATCCCGCCGGTCTCGCTGAACCACAGCTGCCCGCGGGTGATGCGCAGGATCTCGCGCGTCCCGCTCGTGCGGTGGCGGTTCGCGTCGATGTGGTTGTGGACGCTCCAGACCCGCACCGGGTAGCGCGCGCCGCGCTTGAAGCGCTGGATCCAGCTCGTCATGTTCGGCGCGTCGAGCACCGCGGGGGCCGACACCGTGCACTCGGGGCAGGTGCGGCGCATGGCGTCGTAGTAGCGCGCCGCCAGCTGCGGCTTGTTCCAGACCGGCTGCGTGCCGTGGTTGCCCTCGTTCCAGGTCTGGAACGTCCGCAGCTCCGGGTAGCGGCGCCGCAGCTTGCGGAACTCGCGGATGAACTGCAGGCGCGACGGCGCCTTCAGCTCCCGCCCTCTGCGCCGCGAGTGGCCGAAGCTGACCATCACGCGCGCCTTCATCTGGCGCGCCCAGTACATGTAGCTGTCGAGCTCCGCCAGCTCCCAGCTGTTGCGGGCGAGCGCGTCCCACGGCATCACATAGCGAACGTCGGGGGCCTCGAGCGCCTGCCAGCGCCTGTCGCCGAAGAAGGCCGGGTTCTGCTCGCCGATGCCGACGGTCAGCTTCGCCGCCGCCGGTGCGGCGAGGCCGAGCAGGAGGACGAGGGTGAGCAGCGCTGCGCGGGTCACGAGACGGTCAGGCGTGGGTCGCGGCGGCGGCCGACAGCTCGGCTGCGTTCGCCTCGGCTTCGCCGGGACGCCACTGGGTCTTGGGTGCGATGGCGCGCGAGATCACGCGGTCGCGATGGCGCTCGATCGTCGCGAGCATCGAGCGCACGAGCTCCTCGCCGAGGTAGTGCGGCTTGAGCCCGAGCTCGCGCAGCTTGGTGTTCGCCGCGTTGTAGTAGTGGTCCTCCTGCTCGACGCGCGGGTTGTCGAAGTGCTGGATCTCGACGTCGTAGCCCAGCTCGGCGCCGGCCCGCTGCGCGAGCTCGGCGAGCTCGAGCACGGTGAACTGCTCGGTGAACTGGTTGAAGACCCGGAACTCGCCGCCCTGCGCGGGCGTGGTGACGGCCAGCTCGACGCACTGCAGCGTGTCGCGGATGTTGAGGAAGCCGCGCGTCTGGCCGCCCTTGCCGTAGACGGTCAGCGGGTGCCCGATCACGGCCTGAACGCAGAAGCGGTTGAGCGCGGTGCCGAAGATCTCGTCGTAGTCGAAGCGCGTGCACAGGCGCTCGTCGAGCGCGGTCTCCTCGGTCTCGATCCCGTACACGACGCCCTGGTTGAGGTCGGTGGCGCGCAGGCCCCAGACGCGGCAGGCGAAGTGGATGTTGTGCGAGTCGTGCACCTTCGACAGGTGGTACAGCGAGCCGGGCATCTTCGGGAACGGCAGCACGTCGGTGCGGCCCTTGTGGGTGATCTCGATGAAGCCCTCTTCGATGTCGATGTTGGGCGTCCCGTACTCGCCCATCGTGCCCAGCTTCACCAGGTGGCAGTCCGGCACGCGGTCGCGCAGCGACCACAGCAGGTTCAGGTTGCCGATCACGTTCGTCTGCTGCGTCTCGACGGCGTGCCGGCGCGAGATCATCGAGTACGGCGCCGACGGCTGCTCGCCGTAGTGGACGACCGCGTCGGGCAGCACCTCGGCCACGACGCGGTCGAGGAACTCGCCGTCCTCGATGTTGCCGACGAAGGCGTGGATCTCACGGCTCGAGACCTCGCGCCAGGCGTCGATCCGATCGGCGAGCCCGCCGATCGGGGTCAGCGAGTCCGTCCCGTGCTCGTGGTGCCAGCGGCGGCGCGCGAAGTTGTCGACGATGAACACGTCGTGCCCGCGGGCGGAGAAGCGCATGGCCGTGGGCCAGCCCAGGTACCCATCGCCGCCGAGGATCAAGATTCGCATGGCGGGGCAGCCTAGCGACTCGACAGGCGTGGCCAGAGCCGCTGGACGACCGCCGCGACGGCCACTCCGGCCAGCGCCAGGACCAGCGGCATCAGCGTCACGTTGCGCCGCGTGCCGGCCAGCAGCAGGCCTCCGAGCACGGTCACGCCGAGCAGCAGCGCGGCGAGCAGGAGGACCTCCCAGCGCCGCCGCACGGCGAGCAGCACGAGGCCGGCGAGCCCGAGCGCGAGCACGGTGAACTGGAAGATGGTGCCGTAGGTCGATCGCCCGGCCGCGCCCGACCCGTGCCACATGTGCCACATCTTCCCGCCGACCATCGCCGCGAACTCCAGCGGCTGCTCGGTCAGGTAGCGCTGCGCGTTCGCGCGCCCGATCCTCTGCAGCGCGGCGTCGCGTTCGAGATCCGGATACCGGGCCGCCACCCGGTCCAGCAGCGGCGTCATCGAGATCCGGCTGAGCTCGCTCGCCGGGATGTCCTCACGCCCCTCGAAGCGGCGCAGCAGCTCGCGCTTGACGTCCAGGTGGAGGCCGTCGCCGGGCAGGTAGGTGCCGATGAACAGCGCCTTGCCGCCGCCGGTGCTGATCGGGACGAAGCGGCCCTCCACGCTCGACACGTGCGCGGTCCACGGCACGATCGGCAGCGCGAAGGCCAGCGCGAGCACGCCGCCCGCCACGACACCCCGGCGCCAGCCCGCGGTTCGTGCCCCGCGGGCGAAAGCCAACAGCGCGAACACGGCCACGAAGGCCAGGTACTCAGGCCGCGCGAACGCGGTCAGGCCGAGCAGGAGGCCCGGCAGCGCCCACGCCCACCACGGCCGGCCGCGGTCGCCGGCCCAGAAGAACGCCAGCACCGCCCCCGCCAGCGTGAGCGTGGCCAGCGGCTCGCTCATCAGCTTGCCCGTGAAGAAGATCGTCACCGGGTAGATCGCCAGCAGCCCCGCCCCCACCAGGCCCGCGATGGGGCCGGCCAGCCGCCGCCCGATCAGGTAGACGAGCACGATGGTCAGCGCGCCCAGCAGCGCGACGACGAGCCGCACCGCGCTCGGGTGCACGCCGCCGGTCGCGTAGTAGACGGCGGCATAGAACAGCGGCGCGCCGGGCGACCAGTCGTACGGACTCGCGGCGCCCGGCAGCGCGAACCGCTGATGCTCGTAGAGCTGCTCGGCGACCGACGCGTAGACGGCCGAGTCGGTGCCCGGCCGCACGTCGAGCGGCTCGAGCGCGGAGTCCACCCGCAGCGCGAACCCGACGACCACGAAGGCCGCGAGCGCGATCAGCACGAGGCGGCCGCCGTGGCGCTCGGGCAGGCCCGCGGCCCAGGCGCGCGGGGTCGTGGCGACGACCGCGCTCACGGGTCGAGCCTCGGCTGCAGGCCGCGCGTCTGCAGCGCCGCGCGGGCGTACAGCCACACGCTGACGAGCCCGGTCGAGGCGAGCGTCATGACCAGCGGCATCAGCGCGAGGTTGCGCCGCGGCGCGGCCAGGACGATGCCCGAGAAGACGGTCAGGCCGAGGATCAGCCCGCCGAGCAGCAGCGCCTCGAACCGCCGGCGCCAGGCGAGGATCGCCAGGCCGACGACGGCGAAGCCGACGATCAGCACCTGCAGCACGACCGCCGCGGGCGACAGCATCGCGCCGCTCGAGCCGCGCCACATCCAGCGCATCTTGTTGGCCATCATGCGCGCGACGGCGACCGGCTGCTCGCGTACGTAGCGGCTCAGGTTCTCACGGCCGATGCGGTTCAGCGCCGCGTCGCGCGGCACGTCCGGGTAGCGCGCGGCCACGCGGTCGAGCAGCGGCTCCATCGGCTGCCGCGCGCGCTGCTCGGGCGTCACGTCCCGCATGCCGAGGTAGCGCTCCATCAGCTCGATCTTCACGCGGTCGTGGATGCCGTCGCCGGGCAGGTAGGAGCCGATGAAGAGCGCCTTGCCGGCGCCGGTGGTCACCGGGACGAAGCGGCCCTCCTCGCCGGAGACGTGGATCGCCCACGGGGCGATCGGCGCCGCGAAGGCGACGGCGAGGATCGCGGCGGCCGCGAGTCCGCTGCGCGGCCCGCGGTCGATGCCGACCTTGACGAGCGCGAGCAGCGCGAACGCGGCGCCGAACAGCAGGTACTCGGGGCGTATCAGGGCGCTGAGGCCGATCAGCACGCCCGGCGCGAGCCACGCCCACGGCGAGCGGCGGTCGAGCGCCCACAGGAACGCCAACACGGCGCCGGGCACGGTCACCTCGGCCAGCGGCTCGCTCAGCAGCCGGCCGGTGTTGAAGATGAAGGCCGGGTAGCCCGCCGCCAGCGCAGCGGCCACGAGGCCGGTCGCGGGGCCGTTGAGGCGGCGGCCGAGCAGGTAGCAGATGACGATCGTCACGAGCCCCGCGAGCGCGATCGCCAGCCGCGCGACGCCCGGGTGCACGCCCCCCGTCAGGTAGTAGAGCCCGGCGTAGAACAGCGGCCCGCCGGGCGACCAGTCGTACGGGGCGTCCGAGCCGGGGACGGCGAAGCGCTGGTCGGTGTAGAGCAGCGCGGCGATCCGCTCGTAGCGTGCGGCGTCGGCCCCCTGGTAGGAGGAGTCGATCGGATCGAAGACGCCGATCAGCCGTAGCGCGAAGCCCACGGCGAGCACGACGCCGAGCAGCACGAGGACGACGCCGCCGTGGCGCTCGGGCAGCGTCCGGATGCGCCCCATCGCTCCGATTCTAGGGCGTGTGTCGGTCCCTGTAGCGGCGGGTGACCCGCTCGCAGCGGCGCGTGCGGACGTTGCGGTTGTAGCCGATCCTCACCGCGTCGGTGCCGCGGCCGCAGTCGATCCGCGCCACGTCCTTCGAGTACGCATAGACGAGGTCGTCGCCCGGGCCGGCGCTGACCCGGTTGTAGCCGTGGCCGACGAGCCGCACCGTGTCGGACCCGGTGCCGGCGCTGATGAAGTTCGTCGAGATGACGCCGCCGCCCTGGAGGTAGTCGTTGCCCGGCCCGCCCTGGATCGCGCTGCGGCCGCCGCGCGACGCGCCGTACACGGTGTCGTTGCCGGGCCCGGCGTCGACGCGGTCGGTGCCGCGGCTGGTGCCGTCGGGCTTGCGGTTGGCCCAGATGATGTCGTCGCCGCCGAGGCCGATCAGCCGGTCCGGCCCGCGCGAGCCGAGCAGGTTGTCGTTGCGCTCGGTGCCGCGCGCGCGGCCGCCGCGGTCGCGCGTGAGCTTCGTCCTGCCCTTGGTCGGGTCATGCGGCGGCGGGACCTCGAGGATCGTCTCGCAGGTCGGGGCCATGATCTCGCCGCGGCGGATCGAGCGCCGGTTGGAGAAGCCGGCGCGCATGTGCTCCGGGTTGATGTGCAGCAGGTCGTTGCCGGGCCCGCAGTCGACCGTCTTGACCGCGGTGCCGTTGTTGACGTAGACCGCGTCGTCGCCGCCGCCGGCGTCGATGCGGTCGCCGCCGCTCGTGGCCCAGATCGAGTCGTTGCCGAGCCCGCCGCGGATGTCGTCGCTGCCCGAGCCGCCGTGCACGACGTCGTCGCCGGGCCCGGCGTCGATGTCGTCGCCGGCCGCGCCCCCGTCGAGCACGTCGTTGCCGTCGGCGTCGACGATGCGGTCGCCGCCGAAGCCGCCCGCGACCGTGTCGTTGCCGGGCCCGGAGTCGAGCACGTCTCCTCCCGAGCCGCCGTCGAGGAAGTCGTCGCCGCCCTGGCCGAAGACGTCGTCGCCGCCCCATTCGCCGAGCAGGCGGTCGAGGCCGGGGCCGCCGACGATGTGGTCGCCGCCGCCGTCGCCGTTGATGACGTGATTGCCGTACGGGCCGCCGATCAGGCGGTCCTTTCCGGGGGTGCCGACGAGCGTCTTCGCCACCGCCGTCGCGGGCACCAGCGCGGCCAGGCACGCTGCCAGCGCCGCCGCTCCCCGGGCGGCGTGCTTGGAGGCCATGCCCCCAGGCTACTGCCTGTGGCCCCGTTATCCTGCGGGCGCCGTGGAGCTGTCCGCCCTCCGCATCGTCGGCCTCGCCATCGGCGCGGCGCTCCTCGTCTTTGCCACGTGGCGTCGGCGCACGCTGCGCAACGGCGACGTGCTGCTGCTTCTCGCGTCCGGGGTCGCGCTGCTGGTCGTCTCGGCCACCGATCTGCTCGACGCGGTCCTGAGCCTGTTCTCGTTCGAGCGCGGTAACGGCGGCCGGATCCTCGGTCTCGCTGTGTTCGCCGTGATCGCCCTCTTCTTGCTGACGGTGCGCTCGCTGGTGCAGAACGGCCGCATCGAGCGCAAGCTGTCGGCCGCGCTCGAGGGGATCGCGTGGGAGGAGTTCAAGACCGCCGGGCTGCCGGAGCGCTTCCGCGACCGCGTCGCGGTGGTGATCCCGGCCTACAACGAGGAGGACAGCATCGGTCAGGTCCTGCCGCGGATCCCGGCCAGCGCGTGCGGGATGGAGACGGCGATCCTCGTGGTCGACGACGGCTCGCGCGACCGCACGGGCGACATCGCGCGCGCCCACGGCGCGGCCGTGGCCCGGCACGCCACCAACCTCGGCGGCGGCGCGGCGCTGCGAACCGGCTACCGGCTGATGGTCGACTCGGAGGCCCGGATCGTCGTGACGCTCGACGCCGACGGCCAGCACCGCCCGGAGGAGATGGAGCGGCTCGTCGGCCCGGTCGCGGACGGCACCGTCGACATGGCGCACGGCTCGCGCGTGCTCGGCCACGCCGAGCCCAACCACGTGGCGCGCGAGATGGGAATCATCTTCTTCAACCGGCTCGTGTCGATGATCACCCGCACGCGGGTGTCGGACTGCTCGAACGGCTACCGCGCCGTGCGGGCGTCGGTGCTGCCGATGCTGGTCCTGCGCCAGGAGCAGTTCCATACCTCGGAGTTCATGATCGAGGCGATCAAGCGCGGCGTGCCCGCCACCGAGGTCGCCGTCACCGTCGACCGGCGGATCCACGGGCATTCGAAGAAGCCGGCCGTGCTGCGCTACGGCCTCGGCTTCACGAACGCGATCATGCGCACGTGGCTGCGCTAGTGCGGGCAGCCGTGGCCGGCCTCGTGGCCGGCCTGATGCTCTGCCTTGCCGCGCCGGCGCACGCGTGGGACGAGGCGGGCTATTGGGCGTTCGCCGACAAGCTCGCCCAGCGGCTGGACGAGTCGTGGAAGCCGGAGCTCGAGCGCTACCGGCCCGGCTCGCCGTCGGTCGACACGATGACCAACGCGAACCTGCTGCTGCTGCACTCGGCCGCGGCGCTGCGGGGGCACGAGGGCCCGGCGCGGCAGGACGCGCGCGCCCGCAGCATCGTTGCGCAGCTGATGGGGACGCCGCCGTGGGTCGAGGCGATCGGGTACCCGCCGCCGCAGGGCCATCCGCACGTGCCGGGCTGGCTCTCCTCGATGACCAACCCGACCACGGCGATGCACCTGGTGGTCGACGGCGAGGTCACCGACGCGCTGTCGATCGCCTACCGCGCGCGCGACGTGCTCGGGCTCGATCCGGTCGTCCAGGAGCTGATGCGCGACCGCCTGCGCCGGGTCGCAGACGGGCCGTACTGGCGCTACCCGACGCTGCGGCTTAACCAGATCAACTGGTACGCCGAGGTCTACAACGCGGCCGCCGAGGCGACCGGCGACCCGATCTGGCTGCACCGCGACCTGCGCGGCCAGCTGGCGGCGTTCGTGCAGAGCATCCGCGAGCCGGCGAAGGGCACGGCGGGCTCGCTCGGGCCGGGCATGCAGTTCCACTACCTGCCGCAGGGGTCGCCGCGGTCCTCGCTCAACATCGACTCGGCCGAGTACGCGAACATCGTCGCGTCGGTCGTGCGCTTCTACGACGCCGCGATAGCGCGCGGCATGCGGCCGCTGCCGCCCGCCGACGAGGAGCTGCTGCGGCGCTGGATGCGGCGCGTGCTGGCCGGCTACTGGACGCACACCGGCTACCTGAGCTGGGACACCGGGTTCAGCTTCGGCCGCTGGCACCAGATGAAGAAGCTGGCGCTCGCCCAGCAGGCACTGATCGCGATCGCGATCGGTGGCCGGCTGACACCGTCCGCCGCCGAGGCGAGCTGGGCCAAGCACCTGCTCGAGTCGAGCTTCGAGCTCTACGAGCGCAGGCTGCCCGAGGGCGCGGGCGTCGCCCCAGGCCTGTTCCACGACCTCAAGGTCAAGCCGCAGTCGAGCAAGCAGGCGATCTTCGCGGCGTCGCGGGTCGCCGCCAACGCGGCGCGCGCCGTGGTCGCCGGGCTGCCGTCGCGGCCGGGCGCGGAGCCGCCCGCGCTGTACGCGTTCGATCCGGCCGTCGGCCGCCTGACGGTCACCACGCCGCACTACAACACCGCGATCACGGCGGTGACCAACGGCGCGTATCCGTACGGCGGCATCGACCTCGCGCGGCTCTACGACGACCGCCAGGAGGTCGCGGCGTCGATGGGCGCATGGTCGCCCTCGAGCTTCGGCATCGTTGCGCGCGACCGGCTCGGCCGCACGCGGCTCGTGACGGCTCGACCGGCGAGCTCGCGTGACCGCCGCCCGCCGCTGCGGCTCCTGAGCGCGCCGGTCGGCGTCGGCAGCGCCGGGTCGCCGCTGCGACCGTTCGCCGGGCCGTTCGACACGCTGCGGGTGACCGGCAGCAAGCGCGAGGGCGACGTCGAGGCACGGTCGACCTACAGCTTCCGCCGCCGCTCGATCCTCGGCCTGTGGACGGTGCGGGCGACGAGCAAGCGGCGGCGCAGCGCCGAGGCCACGTTCCCCAGCACGGGCGGCGAGCGGGCGGCCGTCTGGGCGCTGCTGCGCGACGGCCAGGCGCTGCCGCTGACCGCGCGCCGGCCGGTGCAGGGCGTCGCGGCGTTCTGGGTCCAAAGCGAGCGCGCGGGCTACGTCGTGCAGCCGCTCGACCGCGTCAAGGGCGCGACGGCGAGCATCGTGCTGCCGAGGCGCCAACCCTCGGCCCCGGACCCCGGCCCGACGCTCACGATCCGGTTGACGGGGCGGCTGCGCAAGCGGCCGGTGCGGTTCTCGGCCCGTCTGGTGCCGGCGCGCAACCTGGACGCCGCGCAAGCGATCGTGCGGTAGCGCGGGCGAACGTCAACTGCTGGCATTTAAGGGAGCGGGATCGAGGCCTCGGCGGGCCGAGTGATGAGTTAGCCGCACTATGGACGGCTAAGTCGACACTCGGCAGGCCGCGCGGTCGATCCCCGCTTCCTTACCCAGCCGCAGTTCGTCAGCGCGGCAGCGCGGCCCAGACCCGGTCGACCGCCTCGTCCAGCGACTCGCCGCCGCCAACCACCACATCCGCGGCGTCGGGCGGCTCGTACGGATCGTCGACCCCCGTCAGGTGCGTCAGCTCCCCGGCGCGGGCTCGCGCGTACAGGCCCTTCGGATCGCGCCGCTCGCACTCCTCCAGCGACGTCGCGACGTGGACCTCGACGAACGCCAGCCCCTGCCGCTCGTGGACCGCGCGCGCGGCCGCGCGGTCGGCTCGGTACGGGGACACCAGGGCGACCAGCACGAGCACGCCGGCGTCGGCCAGCAGCGCCGCCACCTCGGCCGTCCGGCGCACGTTCTCGGCGCGGTCCTCCGCGGAGAACCCGAGGTCGCCGTTGAGGCCGTGGCGCAGGTTGTCGCCATCGAGCACGTAGGCGCTCCGGCCCTGCCCCAGGGCGCGGGCCTCGATCGCGGCCGCCACGGTCGACTTGCCGGACGCCGGCAGGCCGGTCATCCAGACCGTCGCCCCCGCGTGCCCGAGTGCCGCCCAGCGCTGCTGGCGGTCGAGCTCGCGGCGCTGCCAGACGACGTTCGACGACCGCGGCGGGTCAGCGCCCATCGGCGATCATCCCCGCGCCCACCGTGTCGTTCGTCGCTGAGTCGATGAGGATGAAGGCGCCGGTGGTGCGGTTTTCGGAGTACGGGTCGAACACGAGCTCGGAGGCGCAGCGCAGCGTGACGCGGGCGATGTCGTTGAGGCCGAGCGTGTCGGCGCCGGGGTGCGCGGTGAGCGTCGCCACGTCGAGCGTCTCGTGCACGATCTCCAGCCGCGCGCGCTCGCTGCGCGTCGTGTGCTTGAGCACGTAGCGCCCGCCCAGGCGCGCGGGCGACTCGCCCAGCCAGCACAAGGTCGCCTCGACGTCGCGCGAGGCGCCCGGGCGCTCGTCGGGCGCGCTGACCAGCGCGCCGCGGCCGGCGTCGAGCTCGTCCTCGAGCGTCAGCGCGACCGACAGCGGGGCGCTCGCGCGCTCGAGCGGACCGTCGGGGCCCTCGACGCTCTCCACGCGCGTCGTGTGCCCGCCCGGCAGCACCACCACCTCGTCGCCCGGGCGGACCGTCCCGCCGGCCAGCTGGCCCGCGTAGGCGCGCTGCTCGCCCGCGCGGATCACGTACTGCACCGGCAAGCGCAGCGGCCCGTCCGCCAGGCCGGCCGCCACCGGCGCCGACTCCAGGAACTGCAGCAGCGTCGGCCCGCGGTACCAGTCCATCGCCTGCGAGCGCTCGACCACGTTGTCGCCCTCCAGCGCGGAGATCGGGATGCAGGTGATCTCCTCGACCTCGAGCCGCGCGGCCCACGCGCGAAAGTCGGCGCAGATCGCGCGGAAGCCGTCGGCGTCGTAGTCCACGAGATCCATCTTGTTGACCGCCAGCACGATCCGCCCGATGCCCAGCAGGCCCGCGATCGCCGCGTGGCGGCGGCTCTGGGTCAGCAGCCCCTCACGGGCGTCGACCAGCACGACCGCGACGTCGGCGGTCGACGCGCCGGTGACCATGTTGCGCGTGTACTGCGCATGGCCGGGCGTGTCGGCGATGATGAAGCGCCGCCGCGGAGTCGAGAAGTGCCGATAGGCGACGTCGATCGTGATCCCCTGCTCGCGCTCGGCCCGCAGCCCGTCGGTCAGCCGCGCCAGATCGAGCTCGGCCTCGGCGACCTGGTCGGCCATCAGCGCCTTCGCGTCGTACAGCAGCCGTCCGATCAGCGTCGACTTGCCGTCATCCACCGAGCCCGCCGTGGCAAAGCGCAGCAGCTGCGGGGCGCGCACGGCGGCCGTGGTAGCGACCGTCGTCATCAGAAATAGCCCTCCCGCTTGCGGTCCTCCATCGCGGCCTCCGACGTGCGGTCGTCGGCGCGGGTCTCGCCGCGCTCGGTGATCCGCGTCGCCGCGATCTCGGCGATCACCTCGTCCAGCGTCGCCGCCTCGGAGCGGACCGCGCCCGTGCACGTCATGTCGCCCACCGTGCGATAGCGGACCGAGGCCGTGAACGCCTCCTCGCCGTCGCCCAGCGGCAGGAACTCCGACACCGCGTACAGCATCCCGTCGCGCGCGAACACCTCGCGCTCGTGGGCGAAGTAGATCGACGGGATCTCCAGCCCCTCGCTGCGGACGTACTCCCAGACGTCGAGCTCGGTCCAGTTCGAGAGCGGGAACACGCGCACGTGCTCGCCACGGCGCACGCGGCCGTTGTAGAGGCTCCACAGCTCGGGCCGCTGCCGGCGCGGGTCCCACTGCCCGAAGTCGTCGCGGAAGGAGAAGATCCGCTCCTTCGCACGCGCGCGCTCCTCGTCGCGGCGCGCACCCCCGAAGGCGGCGTCGAACCCGTGCTGCTCGATCGCGTCGAGCAGCGTCGTCGTCTGCAGCCGATTGCGCGAGGGCTCGTCGACCACGCGGCCGCGGTCGATCGACTCCTGCACCGACGCCACCAGCACGTCGGGCACGCGCCGGTCGCGGAACTCGATCGCCTCGGGGAAGTTGTGGCCCGTGTCGACGTGCATGACCGGGAACGGGACCTCGCCGGGCCGGAACGCCTTCTCGGCGAGCCGCAGCAGCACGATCGAGTCCTTGCCGCCGGAGAACAGCAGCACCGGCCGCTCGAGCTCGGCCGCCACCTCGCGGATGACGTGGATCGCCTCCGCCTCGAGCACCTGCAGATGGGTGGCGGTCGCCGCGCTCACGGCGCCGCCTCCACCAGCGAGCGCCGGCGCAGCACGATGAACACCACGACGGCGAGCGCGATCGGGAAGCCGGCCAGGACGAACGCCGGCAGCTCCAGCCCCGCCTTGCTGAGCAGGCCGAGTCCGGACGCCAACAGCACGACGCCGAGCGCGCCGCGCAGTAGGTCCTGCGGCATCCGCGTGGCGATGTGGGTGCCGAGCCATACCCCCGGGATCGAGCCCAGCAGCAGCGTGCCCGCGAGCCCGAAGTCGACGTTGCCGGAGGCGAGGTGGGCGAGCGCCGCCACCCACAGCAGGACGGCCGCGTGGGCGACGTCGGTGCCCACCACGCGATGCGGGCTGAGGCGGAAGCCGAGGATCAGGCCGATGGCGATCAGCGTGCCCGAGCCGGCGGACGTGATCCCGAGCACGAAGCCGACCGAGGCGCCCAGCGCGACCGCCGCGATCTTGTGCCGCGTCTGCATCCGGAACGAGCCGCGCTCGCGCGCCGCCATGTCGGCCAGCGCCAGCGCCCGCAGCAGCACCAGCGCGCCGGTGAGCAGCAGCGTGCCGCCGATGGCCAGCAGCATGAACGTGTCGAAGTCATCGCCCGCGGAGTCGCGCAACCGGTCCAGCAGCCAGACGCCGGCCAGCGCGGCCGGGCACGAGCCGACCGCGAGCCAGAAGGCCATCCGCGGAAACACCGTGCCCTTGGTGAAGTGCCGCCAGCCGCCGACCGTCTTCGTGATCGCCGCGTAGGCGAGGTCGGTGCCGACGGCGATCACCGGCTTGACGCCGACCACGAGGATCAGCAGCGGCGTCATCAGCGAGCCGCCGCCCATGCCGGTGACGCCGACCAGCACGCCCACGCCGAGGCCGAAGAGGATGACCTCCGGATCCATCAGGACGCCGGCAGGTGCAGGCCGCACTCGATCTTGTCGGTGCCGGCCCAGCGGCCGTCGCGGCCGCCGCCCGGCGAGGTGCAGTGCGTGCAGCCGATCGAGGCATAGCCGCGGTCGTGCAACGGGTTGTAGGGGACGTCGTTGGCGGCGATGTAGCGCCAGACGTCCGGCTCGCTCCAGTCGGCCAGCGGCGCGCACTTGAGCTTGCCGGGATGGCCCGCGTCGGGGCCGAGCTTGGGCGTGCCGGCGCGGGCCGGCGACTGGTCGCGCCGCAGCCCGGTGATCCACGCGTCGACCTCGCTCAGCGCGCGCTCGAGCGGCTCGACCTTGCGCATCCCGCAGCAGGCGTCGGGATCGCGCTGCCACAGCCCGTCGATCCACTCGCCGCGGTAGACGTCGATCTCGACGCCGTAGCGCTGCTCGATCCGCCGCCACGTCTCGTACGTCTCCGGGAACAGCACGCCGGTGTCGAGCGTGAAGACGCGCGCCCTCGGCTCGATCGCGAACAGCATGTCGAGGATCACCGACGCCTCCTTCTGGAACGAGCAGGCGACGTACAGGCGCGGGTGGTACTCGTCCACGACGTGGGCGAGCACCTCCTGCGCGCTCAGCGACTCGAGGTCCGTTGAAGCGGCACGCATCAGCGAGCCGCACAGATTAGCCGCCTACTCAGTCGTCACAGCGCGGAGCACGTCGACCTTCGCCGCCCGCCGCGCGGGCGGGATCGCCGCCACGACGCCCGCGATCGCCGCCAGGATCGCGACGACGATCAGGGTGCCGAACGGGATCTCGAAGACGAAGCCCTCGTCGGCCAGCGGCCGCGACAGCAGCGCCGCGAAGGCGATGCCCAGGACCGTGCCCAGCACCGCCCCGATGGCGGCCGTGATGACCGACTCGGCGCGCACCATGCGCCGCACCTGGCGGCGCGACATGCCCACCGCGCGCAGCATCCCGAGCTCGCGCGTGCGCTCGTGCACGGACAGCGCCAGCGTGTTGACGATGCCGAGCAGGGCGACGATCACCGACAGCGAGAGCAGCGCGTAGACCAGCCCGACGAGGCCGTCGACCTGGCGGTTCTGCTCCTCCTTGAAGTCCTCGATCGTCAGCGGCTCGGCGGTCGGGAAGTCCTGCAGCGCGGCCTCCGCGGAGCGCTTGATCGCCTCGGGGTCGGCGCCCGGCGCCCCGGCGACCATCGCGAACGCGATGTCCTTGGCGTCCCAGGCGCTCTCGAGCGACTGGTTGCTGACGATCACCCCGCCGACCAGCCCGGCGGCCGAGTCGTAGATCCCCGTCACCTCGTAGCTGACCTCGTCGCCGCGCGGCGTGATGAAGCGCACCGTGTCGCCGACCGCCACGTCGTTCGACTCGGCGAAGTCGTTGCTGACCACCGCCCGGTCGCTGCCGAGGTCGCTGAGCAGGGCGTCCGAGCCCTCGTCCCAGTTGAGGGTCAGCACGTCGCGCACGGTGTCGGTGTCGACGCCGGTAACGCCCTCGGTTCCGCTCTCGCCCGCGAGCCGGCCGGTCTCGAACCGGATCGAGGAGACGGCCTCGATGCCGTCGACCGTGGCCAGCCGCTCGGGGATGCCCTCGGTGAGCGGCGAGAAGCCGTCCTCGTGCGTGACGATGCCGGCCGCGCGCACCTGCTCGTCGATGCCCTGGTCGATCGTCGCGCGCAGGCCGGCGGCGAAGATCGCCACCAGCACGACGAGGGCGACGCCGATCATCAGCGCCGAGGCGGTGACCGCCGTGCGCTGCGGCTGGCGGGTGGCGTTCTCGCGCGCCAGCCGGCCGGTCAGCTTCTGCATCCGCTCCAGCGGCCAGCCGATGGCGGCGCTCAGCGGGCGCACGAGCGTCGGCGCCAGGAGCGCGAGCCCGAAGATCATCAGCAGCGTGCCGAGGCCGAGCACGGTCGCCGTGGCGTTGGCCGTGCCGGGGTCGCCGAGCAGGCCGTAGAGCAGCAGGGCCACGCCGAGCGCCTCGACGAGCAGGGCGATGACGATGCGGCGCCGGCGCAGGCGGGCCGGCTTGTGCGGCTCCGCTTCGCGCATCGCCTCGACCGGCTCCACGCGGGTGGCGCGGCGCGCGGGGACGAAGCCGGAGACGACGGTGGCGACGACGCCGACCGCCAGCGCAATGAAGACGGTGCGCGGCTGCAGCTCGGTGCTCGTGCTGCCGAGATCGATGCCGAACGACGACAGCAGCGCGCGCAGGCCGGGGGCCACGAGCAGGCCGACGGCGATGCCGAGCACCGAGGCGACGATCCCGATGGCGAGCGTCTCGGCGATCACCGAGCGCAGGATCTGCGGGCGCGAGGCGCCGAGCGTGCGCAGCAGCGCGAACTCCCTCGAGCGCTGCGCGACGGTCACCGAGAACGTGTTGAAGATCAGGAAGCCGCCGACGAGCACGGCCACGGCGGCGAACACGAGCAGCGCGGTGCGGATGAAGCCGAGCGCGTCGGAGAGGTCCTGGGCGGACTTCTCGGCCTGTTCCTCGCCCGTGCGCACGGCGTAGCCGCTGCCGAGCTCGGCGGCGATCCTCGCCTTCAGCTCCTCGGGCGAGGTGCCCGGGGAGGCGGCGACCGAGATGTCGTGGTAGCCGTCCTCGCGCAGCACGCGCTGCGCCTCGGGCAGGGTCATGAGGACCATGCGCGAGCCGGCCAGGTTGTCGGAGTCGCCGAGCCGGGCGACGCCGGACACCGTGTACTGCTTCTGCGGCTCGCGGGCGGCGACCGTCACCGTGTCGCCCTCGCCCCAGTCGTACTCGTCGGCGGTCGCCTTGTCGATCGCGACCTCGTCGTCGCCCCCGGGCGGCCCGCCCTCCGTGTAGGTGAACGGGTCGAAGCGCTCGGGGCCGGTCGAGAGCAGCAGCGTCGGCGGCCCGTTGGACGTGATCGGCTCGCCGTCGGGGTCGAGCAGCGAGGCGTCGGCCGAGACGAAGCCGGCGGCCTCCTCGACGCCGTCGACGCTCTGCACGCGCTCGAGCGTGGAGGCGTCCATGGGCGGCGGCGTCGCGAAGTCCTCCTCCACGGCCAGCCGCGACTGGACCGACACGTCTGTGCCCTTGCTAGCGCGCTCGAAGAGGTCCTTGAACGACGCGTCGATGGTGTCGGTGAAGACGAACGTCCCCGCCACGAACGCGACGCCGATGACGACTGCGAAGCCGGTAAGCGCGGTCCGCAGCTTGCGGGCCATCAGGCCCTTCAGCGCGACCTTAAGCAACGGCCTTCATCAGGTCGAGCACGCCCTCCGTGCTCTCCCCTCCGCCGTCGTGCACGATCCGGCCGTCGCTCAGCACCACGATGCGGTCGGCCACCGAGGCCGCGTGCGCGTCGTGCGTGACCATGACGACGGTCTGGCCGAACTCGTCCACGGCCTGCCGCAGCAGGGCCAGCACCTCGTCGGACGAGTGCGAGTCCAGGTTGCCGGTCGGCTCGTCGGCGAAAACCACCGCCGGGCGGTGGATCAGCGCGCGCGCCACCGCGACGCGCTGCTGCTGGCCGCCCGACAGCTCGGACGGCCGGTGGTCGAGCCGGTCGCCGAGGCCGACGGCGGCGATCAGCTGGTCCAGCCACTCGCGATCGGGCTTGCGGCCGGCGAGCGTGAGCGGGAGCAGGATGTTCTCCTCGGCGGTGAGGACCGGTACGAGGTTGAAGGCCTGGAAGACGAAGCCCAGGCGGTCGCGGCGCAGGCGGGTGAGCGCCTTGTCGTCAAGGTTGGCGAGCTCCAGGTCGTCGACCACCACGGAGCCGGCGGTCGGGCGGTCGAGTCCCGCGAGCAGGTGCATCAGCGTGGACTTGCCGGAGCCGGACGGACCCATGATCGCGGCGAACTGGCCGCCGGGAAATGCGACCGTGACGTCGCGGAGGGCGTGGACGGCCGTCTCGCCTTCGCCGTAGACGCGGCTCAGCTCGGTCGTGCTGACGATCGGGCGCGACATCGTGTCGGTCATGGAGAAGAGGATGTTGGCCGGCGGCGGCCCGAGGCGTGGGGATGGCTCGTGAACCGAGGGTGCGGCTACCCGTACCTAGTACCGGACTAGTCGCCGGCCCGCAGGTATGCGAGCACGGCGAGCACGCGGCGGTGGTCCTCGACCGTCGGCGTCAGGTCGAGCTTGGAGAAGATCGACGTGACGTGCTTCTCGACCGCGCGCTCGGTCACGACCAGCGCCTCGGCGATCGCCGCGTTCGAGCGGCCCTCGGCCATCAGCCCCAGGACCTCGCGCTCGCGCGCGGTGAGCGCATCCAGCGGGTCCTCGCGGCGGCGGCGGCCGAGCAGCAGCGCGACCACCTCGGGGTCGAGCGCCGAGCCGCCGCCCGCCACGCGGCGCACCGCGTCGGTGAACGTGTCGACGTCCGCCACGCGGTCCTTCAGCAGGTAGCCGGTGCGCTCGGTCGACTCCGACAGCAGCTCGAGCGCGTAGGCCTCCTCGACGTACTGCGACAGCACGAGCACCGCGGTGTCGGGATGCTCGGCGCGGATCCGGTGCGCGGCGCGCAGCCCCTCGTCGGTGTGCGTCGGCGGCATCCGAACGTCGACCACCGCGACGTCGGGATGATGCGCGCCGACCTTGCGCAGCAGGTCCTCGGCGTCGCCCGCCTGGCCGGCGACCTCGAAGCCGGACTCCTCGAGCAGGCGCGAGAGACCCTCGCGCAGCAGCACGGAATCATCGGCTATGACGACGCGAAGGTTGTCGCTCATACTGGGATCTCAGCGCGGAGCCTAGTGCCCGCACCGGCGGGAGACTCCAGCAGCATACGGCCGTCCAACGCCGAGACCCTGTCTGCCAGCCCGCGAAGGCCCGACCCGCGATCCGGATCGGCCCCGCCGATGCCGTCGTCGGCGACCTCGACGACGGCGTGGCCGTTCTGCCGCGCCACCCGCACGATGGCCTGGCTCGCGTGCGCGTACTTGGCCACGTTGGTGAGCGCTTCGGCGACCACGAAGTAGGCGGCCGCCTCGATCGGCTCGGGCAGCCGGTCGCCCGGCAGCTCGGCCAGGTCGACCGCGATCGGAGCGCGGCCCGCGAGTGCCTCGAGCGCGGGGCCGAGCCCGCGATCGGAGAGGACGGCCGGATGGATGCCGCGCGCGAGCTCGCGCAGCTCGCCGAGCGCGAGCGTGAGCTCCTCCTGGGCGGCGCCGAGCAGCTCCTCGGCCCGCTCCGGGTCCTTGCACACCTTCGCCTGCGCGAGCCGGAGCGTCAGCGACAGGGCGACGAGGCGCTGCTGCGCGCCGTCGTGGAGGTTGCGCTCGAGCCGCCGGCGCTCGTGCGTGCCGGCCTCGACGATCCGCGCTCGCGAGGTGCGCAGCTCCTCGACGCGGGCGCGCAGCTGAGCCTGCAGGCGCTCGTTCTCCATCGCCAGGCCGGCGGCGGCAGCGACCGAGCCCAGCAGCTCGGGATCCTCGAGCAGCGTGATGTCGTGCACGATCGCGCCCACGCGACGGCCCTCGAGCTCGACCAGGGTCGACGCGCGCGCGGGGTCGTCGGCCGGCGGCAGCTCGACGGTGTGGCCGCCGGAGTCGACCCAGCGGCCCTTGTCCCCGAGCCAGAACACGAGCTGGAGCGAGCGGTCGCCGAGCGCCTGCGAGAGCTGCGAGCGCAGCGCGCCCGTGCCGGGCGCCTCGCCGAGCCGCAGCAGCAGCTCCGACACGGCGCCCGCACGCGCGACGCGGCTGCGCACGAGGCCGATCAGGAACACCCACGGGACGGAGGCGAAGACGATCAGGCTCAGCCAGCCGAGCACGTCGGTAAGGCGCGAGATGCCGGCCGCGTCGGTGCCGAGGGCGGTGGCCAGCAGGGCCAGCATCGCCACGCCCGACCACAGGACGGGCGCCATCGCGCGCCGCTGCGGGGCGGTCGCGGCCCGCCAGCGGCGGATCAGGATGACGAGCACAGTCGCGACGATCACGACGCCGATCGCCGAGGCCAGGCTGTTGAAGAGGTCGCGCAGCGTGTCGTTGCGCTCGATCAGGAGCACCGACTCCGGGCAGTCGGGGCAGCTCTCGAGCATGCGCTCGTTGTAACCCCACAGCAGCTGCGGCAGCGGGCCGATGAGGCACAGCGCGTAGCCGGCGGCCAGCAGCCACGCGTGCCACCGCTGCTGGAGCCGCCCGTCGGGATACGACAGCAGCATGTGGGCGAAGACGACGAAGAAGAGATTGGCCAGCAGGACGCCGATCGTGAACACGCCCGCGTCGTCGGACGCGGTCAGCGCGACGAGCAGGTAGGCGAAGCCGACGGCCGTGAACAGCGCCCCGAAGCGGCTCGCGGGCCGGCGCCACCAGGCGTACAGGCCGGTGCCCACGAACGACCACGACGTGACCACGCCGACCACGATCCCGAGGCCCTTGTTGGGCGTGTGATCGGAGGCGACGACGAGCGCCGCGGCCGCCCCGCCGGCGACCACCGCGGCGAGCGCGATCGCGACGAGGGCGCGGTTGAGGCTCGTCACAAGAGCTCCTGCAGGCGGTCGCCCGAGAGCTCGGCCTTGGGCACGAAGCCGCGGGCGCCGGAGCGCATGACGAGCGGGCCGAAGTCGGACGAGTCGCGGCTCGAGACGAGGATCACCACCGGGCTGTCGTCGTTGCCGGTGAGGCGTGCGGCGACGTCGAAGCCGTCGATATCGGGCAGCTGGACGTCGAGCAGGACCACCTCGGGCTGGAGCCGTCCGGCCTCGGTGAGCGCCGACGCGCCGTCGGCGGCTTCACCGACCACGTCGAAGCCCTCCGCCTCGAGGAGGACTCGCGCAGTCGCGCGGAACGACGGATGGTCGTCCACGATTAGGACCCTGTGACCCACGGTTCACAAGTCTGGCCGCGCTGATCAGGTGCTTCCATACGGCTGGCCGTACCCGCCGGGGGGGTGTGCTACTGCGTGTACCTACCCCGTTCCGGGGAGCGTGGCGGCGGCGATCTCGCGGTACGCGGCCGGCGGGTCGGCGCGCGCCGAAGACAGCCGAGCCCGCCACGAAAACGTTCGCACCGGCGGCGGCACACGGGCCGGCCGTGTCCGCGTCTATGCCGCCGTCGACCTCGATCGCGACGCCGGGGCCGAGCAGCGCACGCAGCCGCTCGAGCTTGCCGAGCGACGCGGGGATGAACTCCTGGCCGCCCCAGCCGGGGTTGACTGTCATGCACAGCAGCAGGTCGAGGTCGGCGAGCACCTCGGACGCGGCCGCCACCGGCGTGCCCGGGCACAGCGCCAGCCCGGCCGTGCAGCCCGCTTCGCGGACGGCCTGGAGCGCATAGTGGACGTGCGGCGTCGCCTCGGCGTGGATGCTGATGTGGTCGGCTCCGGCGCCGGCGAAGTCGGCGATGTGGCGCTCGGGGCGGTCGACCATCAGGTGGACGTCGACCAGCGCGCCGGCGTCGTGGATCTGCTCGGCGAGCGCCTCGACGACGAGCGCGCCCATGCTGAACGGCGGCACGAAGTGGCCGTCCATCACGTCTACGTGGATCGTCGCCGCGCCGGCGTCGAGCACGGCGGCGACCTGCTCGCCGAGGCGGGCGAAGTCGGCGGCCAGGATCGAAGGCGCGACGCCGCTCGGCGTCATATGGGCTGGAGCATCGAGCTCCGGCAGTGGTTGCACGTGTACAGCGCCGTGTCCGACATTCGCACGATCGTCGAGTGCTCGCCGCAGTTCGGGCACACCGAGAGCAGCTCGAAGCGGTGCAGGCAGTTCACGCAGCGGTAGCGGCCGGGCAGGTTCGTCGGCCGCAGCCACGGCTCGTGGCACGCCGGGCAGACGTCGCCGAGGTCGACGCGGTCGTCGTTCACGAGCGTCGCAGCCGTGCGACGAAGAAGCCGTCCGTGCCGTCACGGTGCGGGAGCGTCTGTAGGAAGCCGGGCACGCTTGGATGGTCCCAGACCGGCAGGCCGGACGGCAGGTCGTCGAGCGCGAAGTCCGTCCTGCGATCCAGGAAGGCGGCGATCAGCCGCTCGTTCTCGGCCGGCGAGATCGTGCAGGTCGAGTACACGAGCGTCCCCCCGGGGCGCAGCGCGGCGGCCCCGGCGTCGAGGATCGCGGCCTGGAGGCCGGCGAGCTCGGCAACGGTGCCGGGCTCCTTGCGCCAGCGGACGTCGGGCCGTGCGGCGACCGTGCCGAGGTCCGAGCACGGCGGGTCGACGAGCACGCTGTCGTAGGCGCCGGGCTCCTGGGGCACGGCGGCGTCGGCGGTGCGGACCTCGACAGCGGTCGCGCCCATGCGCTCGGCGGTGCGGCGGAGCGCCTCGGCCCGTCGCCGGCTGCGCTCGACCGCGACGATCCGGCCGCGGTTCTCGATCAGCGCGGCCAGGTGGGTGGTCTTGCCGCCGGGCGCCGCGCACAGGTCGAGCACGCTGTCGCCGGGCTGCGGGGCGAGCGCGCGGGCGACCGCCATCGCGGCGCGCGACTGCGGCATGAACATCCCCGCCTCCCACAGCGGCGACGCGAAAGCGTCGAACGGCGCCTCGAGCACGAGCCCCTCCGGCAGCCGGTCGGCCGCGCGCGCGGGCACGGGCAGGCGCTCGCGCAGGTCCGCGGGCTCGATCCTGAGCGTGTTCGCGCGCACGGCCGCTTCGGCGGGCTCGTTGCCGGCGGCCATCAGAGCGCGCGCGGCGTCCGCGCCCAGGGCCTCGAACCACAGCTCGGCGATCCAGGGCGGGTACGAGTGCTTGAGCGCGGCCTGCGCCGGGGTGGCGTCAGGGAGGGCGGCGACGATCGGCGGCGCCTCGGCGGCGGCCCGGCGGAGCACGGCGTTGACGAGCGCGGCGCCGCGCGGCGAGTCCCGCTTGGCGAGCTCGACGGACTCCCCGACCGCCGCGTGCGCGGGCACGCGGTCGAGGAAGGCGAGCTGGAGCACGCCGAGTCGCAGGGCCGCTCGCACGGCCGGGTCGAGGCGGGCCACCGGCCGGCCCGCGAGCGCGGCGATCACGTGGTCGAGCGTGGCGCGGCGCTGGACGGCGCCGTACGCGAGCCGCATCGCGAGGGCGCGGTCGCGCGGCTCGAGCTCGCGGCGCCGCGCCTCGCCGTGCAGCGCCTGGTCGGCGTAGGCGCCGTGCTCGAACACGCGCCGCACAACGGCGTACGCGCAGGCGCGGGCGGGCGAAACCGTGCTGCCGTGACGGGCCGTACTACCTGTTTTCTGCTTTTCGTGATCGCGCAATTTCGGGGATTTCCAGGCTGTTTGCCGCGTGTCGAACTTTCGTCCATTTCGGCGCAGAAACGCTCAATCACCATGGCGCCGGGGCTAAAGCACCCCGTAGAACTTGCCGATGGCTGCCTCGGAAGGGGAAATCTGAAATGCCGGATACGAACATCGATCGCGAAGCCTCGGGCGCCAGCCGCCCGCTGGCGCTGCGCGATCTGAGGTTCGCCGGCACCGTGGCAGCCGGGCTCGTCGCCGGAGTGCTCGGCGTCGGCGCCCTCAGCGCGCCATTGCTCGGCTGGACCGACTGGCCCGACGCGCTGCAGCCCAACGGCGGCGACGAAACGGTGCAGATGCGGGCCGCTCAGCGCGCCCCGATCGCCGTGGACCGCGCACCGCGCACGAACGTCGGCGCCGACGAGGGAATCGTGGCCATCACCGGCCCCGGCGGCACCACGCTCATCGTGCCTGGGGCCGCGACCGGCGACTCCGTCTCCGTGTCGACCCCGATCATCGGCGGCGGCGGCGATGGCGGCGGTGCGGGCGGTGGCGGTGGCGGCGTCCGAGTCGGCAGCGGCGGCCCCAGCGACGGCTCGGGCCAGAGTGGCTTTGGCGACTCCGGCATCGTCGCGCAGCCGAACACGAGCGATAGCGACGGCGACGGCATGCCCGACGTCTGGGAGGTCCAGAACGGCCTGAACCCGGCGCGAGCCGACGATCGCGTGGACACGGACGGCGACGGGGTCCCGAACGGCGACGAGTTCTTCACGCAGTCGTCGCCCATCAGCGGCGACTCGAACGGTGACGGGATCGCCGACGGCGACGACGACTTCGACGGCGACGGCGTGCGCAACGCGGTCGAGGTGCGGACCGGCTCCAAGCCGTTCACACCCGACACCAATGGCGACGGCATCCCGGACGGCGCCCTCGATCCGGACGGCGACGGCGTCCCGAGCGCCGGCGAGGAGCAGGCCGGGACCGATCCCGGCACGGCCGAGCCGCCGGTCGACGTCCCGCCGCCCACCGACGCGCCTCCCGTGACTCCCGGCGGCGACGGCGGCCCGGTCGCCACGCAGCCCGACCCGGTCGAGGTCGAGAAGCCGACGGACGACGACGGCCACGATCCGGACACGGCACCCGAGGCTCCGGTCGAGAAGCCTGCCCCCAAGCCGGTCGCCCCGCCCGCCGAGCCCGAGGCCCCGCCGGTCGCACCGACGCCCCTCGCCGACCCGGCCCCCGGCAACGACCAGGGCCCGGAGCACGACCCGCACTCGGAGCACGACAACGGCCAGGGCCCGAAGCACGACCCGCACTCGGAGCACGACAACGGTTCCGACAAGGGCGCCGCCTCGGCGCCGAAGAGCGACCCGGCCCCGGCGCCCGACAAGGCGCGCGGCTTCGGCCCCGAAGAGCGACCCGGCCCCGGCGCCCGACAAGGCCGCGGCGTCGGCACCGCAGAGCGACCCGGCCCCGGCCCCGGCGCCCGAGCCCGCTGCCGCCCCGGCCGAGCCGCAGGCGGCTCCGGCTCCGGCCGCGCCCCCGCCGCCTGCGCCCGCCCCGGCTCCGGCTCCGGCTCCGGCGCCCGCTCCGGCTCCGGCGCCCGCTCCGGCTCCGGCGCCCGCCCCGGCCCCGGCGCCCGCTCCGGCTCCGGCGCCCGCCCCGGCCGCAGCCGCGCCGGCTCCGGCCCCGGCACCCGCGGCCTGACGGACGAACCCCGGCATTGAAGGCGGCCCAGGCGGTCGAGTGTCACCTACGTTCCCTGTGAGGGAACGGAGATGCCACTCGGCCCGCGCGGGCCTCGATCCCGGTTCCCTCACCCGGCGCAGTTGACGTCCGCTACGCGCCCGCGACCACGAAGCTCGTCAGCCGCCCCTCGGGCCGGCCGCGCAGCCAGTCGGCGGCGGCCATCGGGCGGCCCCCGGGCGGGCGGATCTCGGTCAGCTCGAGCGCGCCGCCGGCGGCGCCGAGCAGCAGACGGTCGCCGTCGGCGCCGGACGTGGCCGGGCGGCGGGCCGGCTTCCCTCACGCGGGCGGCGATCACGCCCACGAAGTCGCCGCCGGGCAGCGCGACCCGCGCGCCGATGTGCGGGCGCAGCGCGCGCACGGTGCGCTCGAGCTCGTCCGGCGGCCGGCTCGGGTCGAGCGCACGATCGGCCGCCTCGATCTTGTGCGCGTACGTGACCAGCGACTCGTCCTGCTCGATGAAGGGCGGGCGCTCGTCGAGCGCCCTCACGAGCAGCTCGCCGCCGAGTCGCTGCAGCCGCGCGGCGAGCGTCCCGTAGTCGTCCTCGGGCCCGATCGGCTCCGGCTGCTGCACGCACACCGCGCCGGAGTCCAGGCCCTCGGTCACGCGCATGATCGAGACGCCGGTGCGGTCGTCGCCGGCCATGATCGCGCGCTCGACCGGGGCCGCCCCGCGCCAGCGCGGCAGCAGCGACGGGTGCACGTTGAGCATCTCGTACGCCGACAGCAGCGGCTCCTTGATCAGCACGCCGTATGCGCACACGCACGCCACCTCGGGCTCCGCGGCGGCGATCGCGTCGAGCGCCTCCGGGTCGTGCAGCCGCTCGGGCTGGATCATGTCGAGGCCGAGCGCGCGCGCCCGGGTCGCCACCGGCGGGGGCGTCACGCGCCGGCCGCGGCCCTTCGGCCGGTCCGGCCGCGTGACCACCAGCGCGGGCCGGTGGGGGCTGCCGGACAGCCGCTCGAGCACCACGGCCGCGAACTCCGAGGTGCCGAGGTAGACCGTCCGCACGTCAGGCGCTTACGGCCGGCGACGTGTCCGGCGTCCCGCCGGCAATCGCCTCGCGCATCGCCTTCATCGCCTGCTTGCGCTGGTCGCGGCTCGTGCGGTCGAGGATCAGCACGCCGTCGAGGTGGTCGACCTCGTGCTGGATCACGCGCGCCTCCAGGCCGGACGCCTCGAGCACGAGCGGCGCACCCGTCTCATCCTGCGCGCGCACCCGGATCTCGACCGGCCGCTCGACCTCCACCCCCACGCCGGGCAGCGAGAGGCAGCCCTCCTCGAGCGAGTCCAGCTCGTCGCCGTACCACTCGATGTCGGGGTTCACGAGCACGCCGAGCGGCGCGTCCGGCTCGACGCGGTAGACGAGCACGCGGTGCATGACGCCGAGCTGCGTGGCGGCGAGCCCGATCCCGAGCGCCTCGTCCATCAGGCTGCCCATCCGCCGCACCTCGTCGGCGAGCGCGGCGTCGAACACCTCGACCGGCCGCGCGCGCGAGCGCAGCGCGGGATCACCGTACTTGCGCACGTGCCGCAGCGCGGCCTCGCGGCGGGCGCGGGTCTCGGGATCGAGCCGGTCCTGCCGCTCCTCCGACTCCTCGCTCTGGACGGTCTCCTGCTCCTGGGCCATCGGACGATCGAGTCTAGTAATACCGCCTCACTGGGGATCGACGTCGACTGCGAACGCGACGTCCTTCAGCGAACGGTCGCGCGCGGCGCCCTCGACCGCGGCGCCGACCGCCCGGACGGCCGCTGCCCGCTCGGTCGTCTTGACCACGACCTGGCGGCGCTCGCGGCCGCGCAGGCGGAACAGCGGGGCCGGGCCCAGGACCTCGGACAGCCCGGTGACCTCCCCGCCACGGCCTCCGCGACGCGCGCGGCCGCCGCCCGCACCGGCTCGGCCGCCGCGGCCGAGACGACGACGCGGATGAGGTCGGCGAAGGGCGGGTAGCGCAGCTCGCGCCGGCGCTCCAGCTCGCCGGCCAGGAACCCGTCGGCGTCGTGCCGCGCGGCGGCCTCGATCGAGGGTGCGTCCGGAGCCGTGGTCTGGACGAGCACGCGCCCGCCCGCCGGACCGCGGCCCGCGCGCCCCGCGAGCTGGGCGATCAGCGCGAACGTGCGCTCCTCGGCGCGGAAGTCGGGGAAGCGCAGCGTGCTGTCGGCGTCGAGCACCACGCCGAGCGTCACGTCCGGGAAGTCATGGCCCTTGGCCACCATCTGGGTGCCCAGCAGGAGCCCGGCCGGCGCGGCGTGGAAGCGCGCGAGCAGCTCGGGCACGGCGTCCTTGGCCGTCGCGGTGTCGGCGTCGAGGCGGAAGACCGGCACGTCGAGCGCTTCGGCGAGCTCGGCCTCGATCCGCTCGGTCCCGGCGCCGTGGCGGGCGACGGCCAGCGAGCCGCAGGCGTCGCAGCGGTCGGGCACCCGCTCGCGGTGACCGCAGTGGTGGCAGGCGATCGCCCGCTCGGCGCGGTGCAGCACGAGCGCGACCTCGCACTGGGGGCACTCCCACACCTTCCCGCACGAGCGGCAGGTGAGGAAGTTCGACCAGCCGCGGCGGTTGAGGAGCACGATCGACTTGCCGGCCGCGGCCAGCGCGCGCCGCGTCAGCGGGTGCAGCGGATGCTGGGCCCCGCGCATGTCGAGCACCTTGACCGGCGGCAGCGGCCGCGAGTCGACCCGCTCCGGCAGCTTCAGGTGCGGCAGCGCCCGCCACGTCTCGGGCCGCGGCGTGGCCGAGCCGGCGAGCAGCGTCGCGCCGGCCCGCCGCGCGCGCTCCGCGGCCACGGCGCGGGCGTCGTAGCGCGGGTCGCCCTCGTGCTTGAACGAGCTGTCGTGCTCCTCGTCGATGACCACGAGCCCGAGGTCGGCGACCGGCGCGAACACGGCCGACCGCGGGCCGACCGCGATCCGCGCCTCGCCGGAGCGCAGGCGCCGCCACTCGTCGTAGCGCTCGCCGTCGCCGAGCGCCGAGTGCAGGAGCGCGACCGTGTCGCCGAAGCGCGCCTGGAAGCGCGCCACGGTCTGCGGCGTGAGCGCGATCTCCGGCACCAGCACGATCACGCCGCGCCCGCGCTCGAGCGTCTCGGCCGCCGCACGCAGGTAGACCTCGGTCTTGCCCGAGCCGGTCACGCCGTGCAGCAGATGGGCGCCGCCCACGCGCGCGCGGTCGAGCGCCGCGGACTGCTCGAGCGTCAGCTGCACGACGCGGTCGGCGGCGGCGTTCGTGCGCGGCACGCGGCGGCGGGCGCGCGGCGCGATCTCGACGAGCCCGCGCGCCTCGAGCCTCCGCAGCGCGGCGAGGTCGCCGCCCGCCGGGCCCGGCAGCCGCTCCAGCAGCCCCCGCTGGTTGGCGGTCAGCCGCTGTCCGTCCAGCGGCTCCGCGGTCCGCTCGGCCCACAGCTGCGTCCGCTCGCGCCCGCGCGGGGGCAGGACGAGCGCCAGCGCGCGGGCGGGCGTGGAGCAGTACTCGTGCGCCATCCACAGCGCGAGCTCCACGAGGTCCGCGGGCACCGCGTCCTCGCGCACCGTGGTCGGGGTCACGAGCCGCTCGGCCGGCACCTCGGTCCCGTCGGCGAGCGCCACCACCACGCCGTCGAGCGCCTGGCGGCCGAACGGCACGCGCACGACCGAGCCCACCTGCACCGGCTCGGCCGGCAGCAGGTAGTCGAACGGGCCCGAGAGGCGGCGCGTGGTGGTGAGCGGCTCGACCTTGGCGATCACGGTCCGAAAGACCATAGGCGCCGGTCCGGCCGCCTCACCCCACCCGCCGCCGCGACCGGTAGCCTCGCGCGCCGTGGAAGGGATCGTCCACGGCGACAACCTGCCGCTGCTGCGCGAGCTCGAGGAGGGCTCGGTGCAGATGGCCTACGCCGACCCGCCGTTCAACACCGGCCGCACGCAGGAGCGGCGCACGCTCGCCACCGTCGCCTCCGTGGACGGCGACCGGACCGGCTTCGGCGGCCGCCGCTACGCGACGACGCTGCTCGAGCGGTCCTCGTACCGCGACAGCTTCGACGACTACCTCGCCTTCCTCGAGCCGCGGCTGCGCGAGCTGCGCCGCGTGCTGCACCCCGAGGGCACGCTGTACCTGCACCTGGACTACCGCGAGGCCCACTACGCCAAGCTGCTGCTCGACGAGCTGTTCGGCCGCGAGTGCTTCCTCAACGAGCTGATCTGGGCCTACGACTACGGCGCCAAGCCGCGCCGGCGCTGGCCGCAGAAGCACGACACGATCCTCGTCTACGTGCGCGACCCGCAGCGCTACCTGTTCGACGCCGAGGCCGTCGACCGCGAGCCCTACATGGCCCCCGGCCTCGTCACCCCCGAGAAGCGCGAGCGCGGCAAGCGGCCGACGTCGGTGATGTGGCACACGATCGTCTCGCCCACCGGGCGCGAGAAGACCGGCTACCCGACGCAGAAGCCCGAGGCGCTGGTCCGCCGCTTCGTGCAGGCCTCCTCGCGCCCCGGCGACCTGTGCCTGGACCCGTTCGCCGGCTCGGGCACGCTCGGCGCCGTCGCGGCGAAGCTCGGCCGCCGCTACCTGCTGATCGACCAGCAGCCCGAGGCGGTGGCGGTGATGCGCGCGCGGCTCGGCGATGGCTGAGCGCTTCGCCGCCCGTGCGCCCGGCCGCGTCAACCTGATCGGGGAGCACACCGACTACAACTCCGGCCTGGCGCTGCCGTTCGCGATCGAGCGCGGGATCACGGTGACCGCCGAGCCGGCCGCCCGCTACAGCGCGCACGCGCTCGATCTCGGCCAGCAGGACGAGTTCGTACTTCCGGCGAGGGCCACGGGTTGGCGCGCGTTCGTGCACGGCACGGTGGCGGAGCTGGAAGCCGACGGGTACGCCGTGCGCCCCTGCCGGCTCACCATCGAAGGCGACCTCCCACGCGGTTCCGGGCTGTCGTCCTCCGCCGCGCTCTCCGTCGCGCTGGCCCTGGCGCTCCTGGCGGTCGCCGGCGAGGAGGAGCCCGAGGACCGGCGCGAGCTCGCGAAGCTGTGCTCGCGCGTGGAGAACTTCCACGTCGGCGCCGGGACCGGATTGCTCGACCAGCTCGCGGCGTTGTACGGCGTCGCCCGGGCACGCGGTGCGGATCGACTTCGCCACGCTCGCCCTCGAGCCGGTGCCGCTCGACCTGCGCGGCTACACGCTCGTGACGCTCGACTCCGGCGCGCCGCATGAGCACGCGGCCTCGGGCTACAACGACCGCCGCAGGGAATGCCGCGAGGCGTGCCGGATCCTCCGCGTACCCTCGCTGCGCAAGGCGCGCGACATCGACCGCCTGCCCGAGCCGCTGCGCTCCCGCGCGCGCCATGTCATCACCGAGAACGCGCGCGTCGACGACACCGTGGCCGCGCTGCGCGCCGGCGACCTCGAAGCCGTCGGGCGGCTGCTCGACGCCTCGCACGCGAGCCTGCGCGACGACTACGCGGCCTCCGTGCCCGAGGTCGAGCGCACGGTCGCGCGGCTGAAGGCGGCCGGCGCCGCGGGCGCCCGCATGGTCGGCGGCGGCTTCGGCGGCGCCGGTGCTGGCGCTACTCGCTCCCGGTCGGGCCGTGCCCGCCGGAGCGATCCCGGTCGCGCCGGGTCCCGCGGCGGCGCTGCTCTGAGGCGAGCGCCGCGGCGTCGACGCCGCGCGGCGCAGCGCGCTCCGGATGCTCGCCGCCGCTCCACGAGCTCGTCGCCGAGCGGCCGCGTGAGCGCCCACACGATCATGAGGATCCCGAACACGAGCATGCCGAGCCCGGTCCAGAGGTTGATGTTCACGCCGGCGGCGCGGTCGATCTCCTCCTGGCTGTCGAACAGCCCGAGCACCGTGAGCAGCACGCCGTAGCCGATGAACACGCCGCCGATGATGCGGCGGAGGTCGAACAGGTTGGCGGCGCGGCGGGTCGTGGGTGTGGTCATGGGGCTACCAGAAGAAGATGGTCAGGATGGCCGCGCCGGCAAGCGCGGTGAAGCCGAGCAGCCTCGGGGACTCCCACCACTTGTGGACGCGGCGGGCGTCGTACTCGTCGATGTTCGCCATCCCGTAGACGAGGCCCTGGAGCTCGCTCACCGGCTTCGACGTGGTCATCAGCGTCACGCCCACGGCGACGATCGACACTGCCACGAACGCGAGGCCGGCGCCCCACATCGACTCGTCGAGGTCGGAGCCGAACGAGAACCAGCCGACCTTGTAGCCGAGCCACGTCACGCCCGCGACGAACGTGCCGGCCACCAGCCCCCAGAACCCGGCCCACGGCGTCATCCGCTTCCAGAACATGCCGATGATGAAGACCGCGAAGAGCGGGGCGTTGAAGATCGAGAACAGCGCCTGGACGTAGTTCATGAGGTTGTCGTACGTCGACGCGATCAGGGCGGTGCCCATGGCCACCACGAGGCCCGCGATCGTCGCGATCCGGCCGAAGCGCACGTACCACTCGTCCGACTCCCCGGGCCGTACGTACGGCTCCATCAGATCGGTCGTTACCACCGTGTTGAAGGCCGAGACGTTGGCCGCGACGCCGGCCATGAACGACGCCATGAGCCCGGTGATCGCGAGCCCGAGCATGCCGTTCGGCAGGTACTCGTTCATGAGCAGCGGGAGCGCGTTGTTGTAGGCGAGGTTCGGGTCCTCGGTGCTGCCCATGTTCGGGATCACGACCAGCGCGATCAGGCCCGGCACGATCATGATGAACGGCAGCACCAGCTTCGGGAACGCGCCGATCAGCGGCGTGCGCTGCGCCGCCGACAGGTCCTTGGCCGACAACGCGCGCTGGACCTCGGCGAAGTTCGTGGTCCAGTAGCCGAACGAGAGCACGAAGCCGAGGCCGAACACGAGGCCGATCCAGCTCGAGCCGATCGGGTTCGTCACGTTGCCGGGCGAGGTGCCCTCGAGCACGTGCAGGCCGGCCTCGCCGAGGTTGCTCTCCTTGATGCCGTCGGTCAGGCCGCTCCAGCCGCCGACGTCGACCAGGCCGATGATCACGATCGGCAGCAGCGCCGCGACGATCACGAAGAACTGGAGCACCTCGTTGTAGATCGCCGACGACAGGCCGCCGAGGCTGATGTAGACCATGACGATCACACCGGCGACGACGATGCCGACGAGCAGCGGCCAACCGAGCAGCAGCTCGAGCACCAGCGCGAGCGCATAGAGGTTGACGCCCGCGATCAGCACGGTCGCGACCGCGAAGGTGATCGAGTTGAACTTGTGGGCCGGGTCGTTGAACCGCAGGCGCAGGTACTCCGGCACCGAGCGGATCTTCGAGCCGTAGTAGAACGGCATCATCACGAGGCCGAGGAAGACCATCGCCGGGATCGCGCCGATCCAGTAGTAGTTGGCCGTCGCGACGCCGTACTGCGCGCCGTTGGCCGACATCCCGATCACCTCGAGCGCGCCGAGGTTGGCCGAGATGAAGGCCAGGCCGGTGATCCATGCCGGCAGCGAGCGGCCGGACAGGAAGTAGTCCAGGCTCGAGTGGATGTAGCGCTTGGCCGCGAACCCGACGCCGAGGACGACGCAGAAGTACGCCGCGAGGATCGCGTAGTCGACGAAGTTGGTGTCGAGCCGGAGGTCGGTCAAGGCTAGGCCGGGGCCTACCCAGAACCGACCTCAGGTAGTGCTAGGCGACGGTCGGTGCGGCGGCGCCGAGGCCGGCGGCCTCGCGCAGCGCGGTCGCCTTATCGGTCTTCTCCCACGTGAAGTCGTGATCCTCGCGGCCGAAGTGGCCGTAGGCCGCCGTCTTCTGGTAGATCGGCCGGTGGAGCCTCAGGTACTGGCGGAACGCGCCCGGGCGCAGGTCGAAGTGGTCGTTGATGAGCGCGAGGATCTGCGCGCGGCCGATGTTCTCGGTCCCGAACGTCTCGACCATCACCGACACCGGGTGGGCGACGCCGATCGCGTACGCCACCTGCACCTCGCAGCGGTCGGCGAGCCCTGCCGCGACGACGTTCTTGGCCACGTAGCGCGCCGCGTAGGCGGCCGAGCGGTCGACCTTGCTCGGGTCCTTGCCCGAGAACGCGCCGCCGCCGTGGCGGGCCATGCCGCCGTACGTGTCGACGATGATCTTGCGGCCCGTGAGGCCGGCGTCGCCGACCGGGCCGCCGATCACGAAGCGGCCCGTGGGGTTGACGAGGAAGTTCTTGCGCAGCTTGCGCGCGTCGTAGAGGTCGCGCGGCAGGATCGGCTCGACGACGTGCTCCCACAGGTCGTCGGGGATCAGCGTCTCCGCGCCCTCCTTGTGCTGCGTGGAGATCAGCAGCTTCTCGATCTCGACCGGCTTGCCGTCGCGGTAGCGGACCGACACCTGCGTCTTACCGTCGGGCCGCAGGTACGGGATGATGTCGGCGTGGCGGACCGCCGCCAGGCGGTGCGCGAGCTTGTGCGCGAGCGAGATCGGGAGCGGCATCAGCTCCTCCGTCTCGCGTGTCGCGTAGCCGAACATCATGCCCTGGTCGCCGGCGCCCGCGACGTCGAGCTCGTCGTCGTCGGACGGGTCGGTGCGCGTCTCGTACGCCGAGTCGACGCCCTGCGCGATGTCGGGCGACTGCTTGTCGATCGCGTTGATGACCGCGCACGAGTCTGCCGAGAAGCCGAGGTCGGCGTCGGTGTAGCCGATCTTGCGGATCGTCTCGCGCGCGACCTCCTGGATGTCCACGTAGGTGGTGGTGGAGATCTCGCCGGAAACGACTACGAGGCCGGTGTTCACCAGGGTCTCGCAGGCCACGCGGCCGGTGGGATCGTCGCGCATCACGGCGTCGAGCACACCGTCGGAGATCTGGTCGGCGATCTTGTCGGGGTGGCCCTCGGTGACGGACTCCGACGTGAACAGGAACTCGTTGTCGGTCTGGTTCATGAGACGGGAGAGCGTAGCGTCTCTCCGGGACGCGGTACTGGCGGTTAGTTCAGCCCCGCGCGCGCTGCTTGCGCTCGACGAAGTCGATGATGAGCGGGATGCCCTCCAGGGCGTAGCGCTCGCGCAGGCGGTTCTCGATGAAGTAGGCGTACTCGCGCGTGAGCTTGTCGCGGTTGTTGACGTGGATCTGGAAGCGCGGCGGGGCCGTGCCGATCTGGGTCATGTAGAACATCTTCAGCCGGTGACCTTGCTTGGCCGGCGCCTGCCGGGCGGCGGCTACCTCGGCCAGGAAGCGGTTGAGCTCCGGCGTCGGGACGCGGTGCGCGGCGCGCTCGGCGAGCGCCAGCGCCTCCTGCAGCAGCCGCTGCACGTTGCGGCCGGAGACGGCCGACGCGGTCAGCACCTTCGGCCGCAGCCGCAGCTTGCGGTTCACGCGCGCGCGCTCGCGGTCGAGCTCGGCCGGCCCGACGCCGGCGCCCGGCCCGAGCGGCTCGCCCTCGCCGCCGGTCAGGTCCCACTTGTTGAGCACCAGCGCGGTCGCGCAGCCCGATTTCATGGCCAGGTCGGCGATCCGCAGGTCCTGCGCCGTGACGCCGTCCTGCGCGTCGCAGACCACGAGCGCCACGTCGGCGCGCTCGGCCGCGCGCTGCGAGCGCAGCGTCGTGTAGTACTCGACCGGCTCCGAGACCTTCGCGGCGCGGCGGATGCCGGCCGTGTCGACCAGCAGCATGCTGTGGCCGTCGACCTCGATCGGCGTGTCGATGGCGTCGCGCGTGGTGCCCGCGTCGGGCGAGACGATCACGCGGTCGCGCCCGAGGAACGCGTTGACGAGCGACGACTTGCCGACGTTCGGGCGGCCGATGACGGCCAGCCGCACGACGTCGTCCTCCTCCTCGCCGGCCTCGTCATCGGCCGGCAGCAGCTCGACGCAGGCGGTCGAGCAGGTCGCCGGTGCCGAGCCCCTGGGCGGCGGAGACGGGCAGCGGCTCGCCGAGCCCGAGGCCGTGGAAGTCGTGCGCCAGGACGACGTCGGCGGGGGTGTCGATCTTGTTGGCGGCGACGACCACCGGCATCCGGCCGCTGCGCAGGATCTGCGCGATCTCCTCGTCGCCCGGCCGCACGCCCGCGCGCGCGTCGACCACGAGCAGTGCGACCTCGGCGTCGGCGATCGCCTCGCGCGCCTGGTCCTGGATCGAGACGGCGAGCGGGTCGGAGTCCTCGAGGTCGACGCCGCCGGTGTCGATCAGCGTCAGCCGCCGGCCGTTCCACTCGGTCGTGAGCTCCTTGCGGTCGCGCGTGATCCCCGGCCGCTCGTGCACGACCGCCTCGCGCGACTGGGTGAGGCGGTTCACGAGCGACGACTTGCCGACGTTGGGATAGCCGACGACGGCGATCTTCATGACAGCTCGCGCGCCTCGACCACGAGCGTGACGACCTGCGCGACGACCTCGTCCAGCGTGAGGCCGGTGGTGTCGACGGGCACGGCGTCGGGAGCCGGCTCGTGGACCGAGCGGGCCTCGCTGGCGTCGCGCGCGTCGCGCAACGCCTGCTCGCGCTGGACCTGGAGCGGGTCGGCGCCGAGCTCGGCGGCGCGGCGCGCCGCGCGCTCGGCCGGGTCGGCGGTCAGGAAGACCTTGACCGCGGCGTCGGGCGCCACGACGGTGGCGATGTCGCGGCCGTCGGCGACCCAGTCGCCCTCGGCCATGATGGCCTGCTGGCGGGCGACCAGCACCGCGCGCACACCGGGGTCGGCGGCGACGCGCGAGGCGGCCTCGGACACCGCGGGCGTGCGGATCTCCGCGGTCACGTCGCGGCCGTCGATCAGCACGCGGTCGCCGACCTCGATCGCGATCCGCTCGGCGACCTGCGCGGGGGGCGAGCCGTCCTCCAGCGACGCCAGCCCGACGGCGCGGTACATCGCCCCCGTGTCGAGGTACGTGAAGCCGAGCTCGCGCGCGACCGCGCGGGCCACGGACGACTTGCCGGCGCCCGCCGGGCCGTCGATCGCGATCACCATGGACGCTCAGCTTACGAGCGCCTGCACGTACGCGGGCGTCTCGATTCCCGCGCGCAGCCGGGGATCGGGCTCCGCCTCGCGGCGCTCGAGCGCCAGCGGCACGACGCCCGCCCAGGCGTCGAGCGACGTAGTCCTCCTCGTCGTCGGCCGGCGGCCCGGTCCGGACCTTGGCCGAGCCTTCGGCGATCGGCAGCGCGAGCGCCGCGGTGCCCTTGAGCTCCTTGCGCGTCGGCCGGCGGACGTCGGCCCAGCGGCCGGGCACCAGCTTCTCGGTGAAGGCCTCGAGCGCGCGCTCCTTCTCCTCCGCGCCGGTCACGGGCCGCGCCGTGCCGTAGAGGACGACGCTGCGGTAGTTGATCGAGTGATGGAAGGCCGAGCGGGCGAGCACGAGCCCGTCGATCAGCGTCACGGTCAGGCAGACGTCGACGCCGCCGGCCAGCGCGCGCAGCATGCGGCTGGCGGCCGAGCCGTGGATAAGCACCTCGTCGCCGGCGCGCGCATGCAGCGTGGGGATCACTGCCGGGCGGCCGTCGTGGACGAAGCCGAGGTGGCACGACGAGCGCCTCGTCGAGGATCGCGTCGATCGTCTCGCGGTCGTGGGCGCCGCGCTGGGGGACGCGGCGGAGTTTGGTTCGGGGAGTCTTCATGCTGTTCTGTTACAGTTAGGAAGCTGTGCCGGAACAGTATCAGGTGACGGGATCGTCCGCGAGCGCGATCGCGGCGAGCGTCGAGGCGGGGATCGCCGCCGGGCGGCTCGCGCCCGGCGCGCCGCTGCCCTCGGTGCGGCACCTGGCCGCCGAGCTCGGCGTCAGCCCCACGACCGTCGCGGCGGCCGTCGCCGACCTGCGCCGCCGCGGCGTCGTCGTCTCGCGCCCGCGCAGCGGCACGCGGGTCTCGGACCGCCCGCCGCTGTCGCGCCCCCAACCGCACGTGCCCGAGGGGGTGCGCGACCTCGCGACCGGAAGCCCCGACCCGGCGCTGCTGCCCGACCTGGCCTCCGCGCTGCACGCGATCGAGGCGCCGCAGCGCCTGTACGGCGGCGAGCCGGTGCTGCCCGAGCTGGCGGCCGTCGCGGCGGCGGCGTTCGAGGCCGACGGCGTCGCGGCGCCGCGCGTGTGCGCGGTCAACGGCGCGCTCGACGGGATCGAGCGCGTGCTCGCCGCGCACCTCTCCCCGGGCGACGCGGTCGCCGTCGAGGATCCGGGCTGGCCCGGGGTGCTCGACGTCGCGCGCATGCTCGGCCTGCGGCTGGTGCCGGTCGCCGTCGACGCGCGCGGGATGGTGCCGGCGGCGCTGGCGGCGGCGCAGCGCGCGGGCGCGCGGGCGGTCGTGCACACGCCGCGCGGCCACAACCCGTGCGGCTCGGCGCTCGACGCGAAGCGCGCGGCCGCGCTGGGCGCCGTGCTCGAGGACGACGTGCTGGTGGTCGAGGACGACCACCTCGGGCCGGTCGCCGGCACGCCGTGGCACACGCTGACCGCCGGCCGCCGCCGCTGGGCGGCCGTGAGGTCGGTCTCGAAGTGGCTCGGGCCCGACCTGCGGCTCGCCGTGCTGGCGGGCGACGAGACCACGCTGGCGCGCGTCGAGGGCCGCCAGTCGCTCGGGCCGGGCTGGGTCAGCGGTCTGATCCAGCGCCTCGTCGCGCGGCTGTGGACCGACCCGGAGGTGATGGCGCGGGTGGCGCGCGCCGCCGACGCCTACACCGAGCGCCGCGACGCGCTCGCTGCGCTGGTCGACGCCGCGCCCGCGCCGAGCGGGATCAACCTCTGGGTTCCGGTGCCGGACGAGGACGCCGCCGTGCGCGCGCTGCTGGCCGAGGGCTGGGCGGTCGCCGCAGGCACGCCGTACCGCCTGTCGCCCGGCCCGCGATCCGCATCACGACCGCGGCGCTGCAGCCCCACGAGGCGCCGGGCGTGGCCGCCGCGATCGAGCGCGCCGTCGCGCCGCCGCGGCGAACGCGCGCGGCGTAGTCGCCACTCAGGTCAACGTCAACTGCGGCAGGTGAGGGAGGGTGGATGGGCCGGCGTGCCCGAACTACTGTGCGTTACTGCCCGGAAACCGCGGCTCAATCGCACGCAGTTCGCGGCGATCACCGGAAACGCCCGGATCCGGCCGCGCGGTTCGCTCCCCACCCTCTTTACCTGCAAGCAGTTGACGTTCGCCGGCTAGCCAGGCCACTCGCCAACGATGACCGCGATGAACCGGCCCATCAGCCGCGCAGCGCGGCCAGGTCGGCCTCGAAGCCCGGATAGGAGACCGCGGCCGCCTCCATGCCGACCACCTCGACGCCCTCGCGCGAGGCGAGGCCGGCGACCGCGCCGAGCATGGCCAGCCGGTGGTCGCCGTGCGCCTCGAGCACGCCGCCGCGCAGGCCGCCGGTCCCCTCGACCGCGAAGCCGTCCTCGGTCGCCTCGATCCGCCCGCCGAGCGCGCGCAGGCCGTCGACCACGGTGGCGATCCGGTCGCTCTCCTTGACGCGCAGCTCGGCGGCGCCCCGCACGACCGTCGAGCCCTCCGCGAAGCAGCCCAGCAGCGCCACCAGCGGCAGCTCGTCGATCGCCAGCGGCACCTCCTCGGGCTCGACCACGGTGCCGGCCAGCGGCCCGTGGCGGACGTCGAGCTCGCACACCGGCTCGGCCGCCGGCACGCCTTCCGCGGGCTCCTCCAGCGGGCCGACCGCCACGCCGCCCATGCGCCGCAGGATCCGGAAGAAGCCGGTCCGCGTCCAGTTCGCGCCCATGCCCTCGATCACGATCCGCGAGCGCGGGACGAGCACGGCGGCGGCGGCGTGGAACGCCGCCGAGGACGGGTCGCCGGGCACGTGCAGCGCGCCCAGCTCGAGCTCGTCCTGCGCCGCCACCGTCACCCGTGCCCCGGCGCGCTCGACCCGCACGCCGGCGGCCGCCAGCATGCGCTCGGTGTGGTCGCGGCTCGGCTGCGGCTCGACGACCGTCGTCGCGCCGGAGGCCAGCAGGCCGGCCAACAGCACGCACGACTTGACCTGCGCGGAGGCGACCGGCAGCTCGTACTCGATCCCGGCCAGCGGGCCGCCGGCGACCGTGAAGGGCGGGAAGCGGCCGTCGCGGGCGTCGATCCGGGCGCCCATCAGCTTCAGTGGCGTCGCGATCCGGTCGACCGGGCGGCGGCGGATCGAAGCGTCGCCGTCGAGCGTCCAGCGGCCGTCGGTCTGCCCGGCCAGCCAGCCCGGCAGCAGCCGCATCAGCGTGCCGGCGTTGCCGACGTCGATCGGCTGCGCCGCCGGCGCCGCCCCGCGCAGGCCCGCTCCGCGCACCACCAGCGACCCCTCGCGGCGCTCGACCAGCGCGCCGAGCGACTGCACGGCGGCGAGCGTGGAGTTCGTGTCGGCCGCGTCGAGGTAGCCGGTGATCGTGACCGGCTTGTCGGACATCGCCGCCAGCAGCGCGGCGCGGTGCGAGAGCGACTTGTCGGGCGGCGCGGCGAGCGTCCCTCGCAGCGGTCCGTCGGGCGCGAAGCGCGCGTTCACGGGCGCGCCGCAGTCAGCCCGAGCGCCTCGACGAGCGCCTGCGCCTCGTCCGCCCGCTCGCCGCCGGCGACCCACAGCGCGATCGTGCCGGACGACATGTCGGAGGCCGGGTAGAGCGCCATGTCGACGATGTTGACGCCCGCGCGCCCGAGCGCGAGCGCGACCTCGGCCACCACGCCCGGGCCGGTTCGGGACCGCGACGCGCAGCTCGTGCACCTCGCCGCCCGCCAGATCCGCCTCGAGCAGCCGCCGGCGCTCGGCGCGCGCGCCGTCGTTCCAGGCCGCCACGGCGGCGCCGTCGCGCGCCGCCAGCGCGCCGCGGACCTGGCTGAGCCGCCGCATCGTGTCGTCGATCGCGTCGACCAGCGCGTCGGCGTTGGCGAGGTAGATGTCGCGCCAGATCGCGGTGTTGGCGCCGGCCACGCGCGTGGCGTCGCGGAACGACGGGCCGGTGGCCGGCAGCCGCTCGCCCTCGTCCGAGAGCACGCGCGCGGCGCGCGCGACGAGCACGTTGGCGAGCACGTGCGGCAGGTGAGAGACGGTGGCCAGCAGCGCGTCGTGCGTGTCGGCGTCGACTGCCGCCGGGCGGGCGCCGAGGTCGACCAGCAGCCGGTGGAGGCGCTCGTAGAGGATGCCGCCCGTGCGCGCCGTCGGAGTCAGGTACCAGGTCGCGCCCTCGAACAGGTCGGCGCGCGCGTGCTCGACGCCGGCGGTCTCGGCGCCGGCCAGCGGGTGGCCGCCGACGAAGCGCGGGTCGTCGACGGCGGCGACCACCGACCGCTTCGTCGAGCCGACGTCGCTCACCACGCACTCCTCGCCCGCCGCGCCGAGGACCTCCGCCACCGCCGCCGGCAGCTCGCTCACCGGGGCCGCCACGAACGCGACGTCCGCGCCTGCCACCGCCTCGGCCGCCGAGCCGCAGGCGGCGGTCAGCGCGCCGCGCTCGACGGCCGCGGCCAGCGCGCCGGCGGCCGGGTCCCAGCCGCGCACGTCCGCGCCCAGCCGCTCCCGCGCGGCGAGCGCGATCGAGCCTCCGATCAGGCCCACGCCGACGACGGCCATCACCGGCCGGCGCGGGTCGTCCATCAAGCGTGCGCGGGGGAGAGCACCTTGCCGGCCACCGCGGCGGCGCGCTCCACCTGCTCGGCGTACTCCGCGAAGCGGTCGGCGTACAGCTGCTGCGGGCCGTCGCAGATCGCCTCCTCGGGGTGCGGGTGCACCTCGACGATGATGCCGTCGGCGCCTGCCGCGGCGGCGGCCAGCGACAGCGGCGTGACGAGGTCGCGCCGGCCTGCGGCGTGGCTCGGGTCGACGACGACGGGCAGGTGCGAGAGCTCCTTGAGCACCGGGATCGCGGTCAGGTCGAGCGTGAAGCGGTAGGCGGTCTCGAACGTGCGGATGCCGCGCTCGCACAGCAGGACGTTCGGGTTGCCCTCCTTGAGCACGTACTCGGCCGCCATCAGCAGCTCCTCGAGCGTCGACGACAGCCCGCGCTTGATCAGCACCGGCTTGCCGGCACGCCCGATCTCGGCCAGCAGCGGGTAGTTCTGCATGTTGCGGGCGCCGATCTGGATCACGTCCGCCACGGCGACGACGGCCTCGAGGTCGCGCGCGTCCATCAGCTCGGTGACGATCGGCAGGCCGGTCTCGGCCTTGGCCTCCGCGAGCAGCCGCAGGCCCTCCTGGCCGAGCCCCTGGAACGCGTACGGCGAGGTGCGCGGCTTGTAGGCGCCGCCCCGGAACAGCGACGCGCCGGCGGCGGACACCGCCCGCGCCGTGGTCAGCGTCTGGTCGCGCGACTCGACCGTGCACGGCCCGGCGATGAGCGAGAAGTGCTCACCGCCGATCTTTCGCCCTTCGACGTCGATCACCGTCCGCTCGCCGACGCGCACCTGGGACGAGGCGAGCTTGTACGGCTTCAGGATCGGCACGACCTGAGAGACGCCTGGCGCACCCTCCAGTTCCAATCGCGCCACGTGCTCGCGATCGCCGATCGCGCCGATCACGGTGACCTCTTCACCGCGCGAGGGATGAGCACGGGCGCCGACCGACTCGATCCGGTCGATGACGGCCTGGATCTCCGCCTCCGTGGCCGTCGCCTTCATCACGATCATCATCTGCTGCTTCTCCTAAGTCGTCTGCAAACTGTACGTACGATCCGCGTCTACGGCGCTCGGCCCGAGGGCCTCGATGTACGGGCGGCGCGGCGTGCGCACCGGCCGAGCGCCTAGCTAAATCGCCAGGTGCGGTAGGAGAAGTAGGCGTAGCCGGCGCCCCGCGGGCCGGTGTGAAGGGTCGGTTGAGCGGGGCGATCGGTCATCGCGAACGACGATTTGTATCAGATCTCGACTGCGGCCTCCTCGCATTTGCGAATCGTTCAGGACCGTCAGTACGCGGCGGTGAAGCGCTCGCCGACGAAGCGGGCGCGCTCGACCGTGTCGACGATCGCCGCGGCGTAGTCGGGGACGGTGATGCGGCTCTCCCCTGCGGCGTCGACGACGGGAAGGTCGCCCGCCCGCGCGCGGTAGCGCCCGGTGCGCTCGCCGTCGACCAGGTTGACCGGGGGTGGGCTGGCGTAGGACCAGTCGACGACGCCGTCGGCGCCGCGGAGGAGGTCGAGCGCCTCTGCCTGCGCCAGAGCCTCGCCCTTGTACTCCTGAGGGAAGTGCGGCGAGTCCACGAATCGCTCGCCCGAATCCGACTATCTGCGGCCGGCGAGCCCGCCTTAGGCAAACGGATCGTAGGTCCCGAAGGACCACACGTTGCCCTCGGAATCGCGCGCGCTGAACTCGCGCGAGCCGTACTCCATGTCGCTCAGCCCGCGCGAGATCTCGGCGCCCGCGGCCTTGGCCCGCTCGTGGAGCGCGTCGGGGTCGCCGACGACCACGTAGAGCGAGGCGTGCCCGGTGTCGAACTGCGGGTCGCCCTGCCCGGAGCTGCCGATCATGACCATGCCGCGCCCGTGGGTGAGCTCGGCGTGGCCGACGGTGCCGTCGTCGTTCTCCATGACGTGACGGCGCTCGAAGCCGAACGCGCGCTCGAGGAAGTCGATCGCGCCCTTGGCGTCGTCGTAGCGAAGCGTGGGAATGATCATGCCGCCAACGCTAGGCGGCCAGCGACGTGATGTCTTGGACGGATGCGACCAGATACTCGGTCGGCGTCCGGCCGGCGAACTGCTTGAAGTCGCGGTTGAAGTGCGCCTGGTCGTAGTAGCCGCTCTCGTACGCGACGTCGGCCAGCTCGGCCGCCGGCGCGCAGGCGCTCGACGGCGCGCTCGAAGCGCAGCAGGCGCGCGAGCGGCTTCGGCGGCATGCCGACCTGCTCGCGGAAGGTGGCCGCGAAATGGCGCCGGCTCCAGCCGAGCTCGGCGGCCAGCGTGCCGACCGGCACGGCGCCGCCGGTCTCGAGCAGCCTGTCCCACGCGCGCTCGAGCTCGGGTGCCGGCGCCGGCGCCTCGAGCACGCGCGCAGCGATCGCCCGCTCGAGCAGGGCCAGCCGCGCGGGCCAGTCCGGCGCCTCGGCCAGCCGCTCCGCGAGCACGTCCGCCTCGCGCCCGATCAGATCCCCGAGCTCGACGACGTCGCCCGCCAGCTCGCCCATCGGCATCCGCAGCAGCCGGCAGGCGCCGAGCGGGGTCAGGTACGCCTGGACGCCGTACCCCTCCCCCGCGTGCTCGGTCAGCGCCGGCGCTTCGTGCAGGCCGGCCACGAACGAGCCGAAGCTGCGGCCGTCGACGTCGAGCGTCGGGCCGAGGGAGATCACGAGCACGATCCGCCCGCCGGGCAGCTCGGCGCGGCGGACGGGGCCGTCGGCGCGCTCGTGCCAGCCGGCCAGGCTGCGGACGTGGGGGGCCAGCGCCGGGTGCGGTGGGCGCGAGGCGAGCTCCATCAGAGCAGCGCGGCCAGCGCCTCCAGGAAGCGTTCGTTCTCGGCCTGCGTGCCGACCGTGACCCGCAGCGCGCCCTCGCGCCCGAGCGACGCGCCGGCGCGCACGAGCACGCCGCGCTGGGCCAGCCCGGTCATCACGTCGGCCTCCTCGCGCTCGTCGCCGAGGTCGAACCAGACGAAGTTGGCCTGCGACGCGGCGGGCTCGAGGCCCAGCTCGCGCAGGCCGTCCTCGAGCCCGATCCGCTCGGCCAGGTTGCGCTCGACGCGGCGCGCCACCTCGTCCTGGTGGTTGAGCGCCTCGAGCGCCGCGGCCTGCGCGGCGGCGTTGCAGAAGAACGGCTGGCGGACCTGGTCGACCGCGGTGCGGAACTCCTCGGAGCCGCACAGCGCGTAGCCCACGCGCAGCCCGCACAGCCCGTAGACCTTCGAGAACGTCCGCAGGAGCACGAGGTTCGGGTGCCGGTCGAGCAGGTCGACCGACTCGTCGGGGTCCTGCAGGACGTTGAACTCGCAGTAGGCCTCGTCGAGGATCACGCACACGTGGCGCGGCACGTCGGCCACGAAGGCGGCGACCTCCTCGAGCGGGAGCGCGGTCGAGGTCGGGTTGTTCGGGTTGCAGACGATCGCCAGCCGCGTGGCGACGGTGATCTCCTGCCGCATCGCCTCGAGGTCGTGGCGGTGCTCGGCGTCGACCGGGACCTCGATCGCGCGCGCACCCGAGGCGGCCGCGAGGTGCGGGTAGACCGAGAACGACGGCCAGGCGTAGACGAGCTCGGCGCCGGGCTCGAGCAGCGCGTCGCCGGCGGCCAGCAGGATGTCGCACGAGCCGTTGCCGACCGCGATCCGCCCGGCCGGCACGCCGTGGCGGTCGGCCAGCTTGCGCCGCAGCGCCGAGTTGGTGGGGTCGGGATAGCGGTTGAGGCCGGTCAGGGCCTTGGTGATCGCCTCGACCACGGCCGGCACGGGCGGGTACGGCGACTCGTTGGAGGCGAGCTTGGCGATCTCGCCCTCGGAGGCGTAGCCGTCGGCCGCGGGGTAGACCGGGATGCGCCTGACCTTGCTCGCGAACTCGAGAGCCATCCAGCGCAGTCTATTGCGCGCCTTCGAGGTCCAATCGCAGCCGGCGCGCCTCTCCCAGGTACACGTGCTCGGGGTCGACGCCGACCGGCGGATAGCAGTGCATGAGCACGCGGATGACGCGCGGCAGCGAGCCCGGCACCGGGATCTCGCGCGCGCACAGCAGCGGCACCCGGCTCAGGCCCATCCGCCGCGCGGCGACCGCGGGGAACTCGGCGTCGAGGTCGGCGGTGAGCGTGAAGATGCAGCTCACGATCGAGTCGGCGTCGAGCCGGTTGAGCTGCAGCATCGCGCCCATCAGCTCCTCCGTGGCATGGAGGATCGGCTCCGCTTCGTTGGCCTCGACCGTGGTGGCGCCGCGCAGCGCGATCAGCCTCATCGGCGGCGCACCTTATCGGCGCCCCTCAGCTTTTGGACCTCGACCGCGGTCAGCCGGCGGTGCTTGCCCTCCTCGAGCTTGCCGAGCCAGAGCGGCCCGAAGCGCACGCGCTCGAGCGCGATCACGGGATGCCCGACGGCCTCGAGCATCCGCCGCACCTGGCGCTTGCGGCCCTCGTGGATCGTGATCTCGACGCGGTCGGGCGCGAGCCGCTTGGCGCGCGCGGGCGCCGTGCGCCCGTCGTCGAGCTCGACGCCCTCGCGCAGCCTCCTGAGCGCGTCCTCGCGCACGGGAGGGCGGCGGACCTTCGCGTGGTACGTGCGCGGGACCTCGAACGACGGGTGCGTGAGCCGGTGCGCGAGCGCGCCGTCGTCGGTCAGGAGGATCAGGCCGGTGGTGTCGGCGTCGAGGCGCCCGACCGGGTACAGGCGCCGCGCGCTGGGGACGAGCTCGACGATCGTGGGCCGGCCCTGCGGGTCGTGCGCGGTCGAGACCACGCCGCGCGGCTTGTGGACGGCGTAGACGGCGCGCTGGCCGTCCGACACGCGCACCGGCCGGCCGTCGACCGTCACCGGCACGCTGCCGTCGACGTCGCGCGCCGGGTCGCGCACGACCTCGCCGCCGACCTCGACGCGGCCGGCGAACACGAGCTGCTCGGAGGCCCGGCGCGAGGCCACGCCGGCGTGGGCGAGGTACTTGGCGAGCCGCACGCGCTGCCACGATAAGGGGGTGGATCTCGCGCTGCTCGACGAGACGCTGGCCGCCGCCGGCCAGCCGGCCTTCCGCGCGCGCCAGGTGTGGGGCTGGACGGCGCGCGGCGCGGGCGGCTACGAGCAGATGACCGACCTGCCGGCCGCGCTCCGCGGCGCGCTGGCCGAGCGGGTGCCGTTCTCCAGCCTCGAGACCGTCAGCGAGGCGCACTCGCGCGACGGAACGGTCAAGGCGCTGTTCCACACGCACGACGGCCGCGCGGTCGAGGCGGTGCTGATGCGCTATCGCGACCGACGCCGCTCGGTCTGCGTGTCCTCCCAATCGGGCTGCCCGCTGACGTGCACGTTCTGCGCCACCGGCACGATGAAGTTCGGCCGCAACCTGACCGCTTCCGAGATCCTCGACCAGGTGCTGCACTTCCGCCGCCTCGAGCCGGTCGACCATCTCGTGTTCATGGGCATGGGCGAGCCGATGATGAACCTCGACGCGGTGCTCGACGCCGCGCGCCGGCTGCCCGACCTCGGCATCACGCACCGCCGCACCACGGTCTCGACGGTCGGCTGGGTGCCGGGCATCCGCAAGCTGACCGAGAGCGACATGCCGATCCGGCTCGCCTTCTCGCTGCACGCTCCCGACGACGAGCTGCGGTCGCAGATCATGCCGGTCAACGACCGCTACCCGATCGCCGAGGTGCTGGAGGCGTGCGAGGCGTACCACGCCCGCCGCCGGCGCAAGGTGTTCATCGAGTACGTGATGCTCGGCGCCGTCAACGACACGTACCGGCAGGCGGTGCAGCTCGCGCAGCTGCTCGACCCGCGGATCTACAAGGTCAACCTGATCCCCTACAACCCGACGGGGATGCACGAGGGCTCGTCGCCCGGCGCGATCGCCGCCTTCAAGGCGGTGCTGGAGGAGCACGGCCTGCGCGCCACCGTCCGGCTCACGCGCGGCCGCGACATCGACGCCGCCTGCGGCCAGCTGGCGGCCAAGGCCGCTTAGGCGCGACCCGGCAGCTCGTCGCGCGAGCGGACGCCGAGCTTGCGATAGCTGCTGCTCAGGTGTCCCTCGACGGTCTTGAGCGTGACGAACAGCTGCCGTGCGATCTCGCGGTTGCTGAGGCCGGCCGCGGCAGCTCGCAGACCGCTGCTCGCTCGGCGTCAGCGCATCACGGCCGGTCATGGTGATGCGCCGCGGCCGTGCGCCGGCGGCGCGCAGCTCGGTCGACGCCCGCGCCGTGAGGACCTTGGCGCCGCAGCGATGGGCTAGGTCGACGGCCACCTCCAGCCGCGCGCGTGCGTCGGCGCGATGCCCGGCGCGACGGAGCGCGGCGCCGAGGTCGGTCAGCGCGTATGCGAGCTCGAGCCGCGCCTCCGAGCGCTCGAGCACCTCGACCGCCTCCGTCAGGCGCTCGATGCGGGTGTCGCCGGGGCCGGTGAGGGCGGCCGCGCGCAGCGCGACCCCGAGCGCGCGCGGTGCACCGAAGGCGCGGGCGGCCTCGAGCTCCTCGGCGGCAAAGGCCGCTGCCTTCGCCGCGTCTCCCAGCAGCCGGTGGGCGAGCGCTGCCGTCGAACGCCAGTGCAGGATGGCCGGGCAGCGCACGCCGAGGGCGTCGGAGCGTGCGCCCGCCGCCTCGACGTCGGCCAGCCCGCCCTGCAGGTCGTTCTGCGCGATCCGCAGCCGCCCGCGCCCGAGCAACGTCCCGGTGAAGGGCATCGCCTCCGGCGGCGCGTCCGCCAGGCCCGTGAGCTTGAGCAACGCCAGGGCGGGTGCCGGCTGCCCGCGCTGGATCGCCAGCTCGGCCGCATGCGTGCAGGCGAGGATCAGCGGGCCGGGAAACTCGCCGGCCGCGGCGATCATGACGTCGATCTCGACCTCGACGTCGCCCAGTGCGCCGCGACGGAGCGCGACGAGACAGCGGAGATGGGAAAGCAGCGCCAGCTCGCTCAGCCCCCCGCGCGCTCGCGCGCGCTCGAGCTCCGGGGGCAGGCACGAATCCAGGAACTCGTAGTCCTCGGCGTAGATCAACGCGTGCGAGCCGAGGATCGCGGGCGGCGAGCCCGCGCCGAGGATGACGGGAACCCGGCCGAGAAGGCGCGCCGCGCGAGTTCGGCGGCATGTGCAGGCCGGCCGTTCACCCGCACCGTTTCGTACGCCTGGACCGCGAGCATGGCCCGCTCGCCGGCGGTGATGCCCGCGTACGAGGGCGGGTGGCTCAGGAGCTGTTCTGCGACCCGCGCGACGGGCATGACGTCCATCTGCCCGACGCCGATCGCCTCGGCCTCGATCGCCAGCGCCCGCTCGGGATCGCCAGGCCGGGCGATCGCTGCCGCGCGGTCGAAGGCGTCGATCGCCTCGGGGGACCGCATCGTCGCCATGTGGGCGAGGCCGAGCTCGCGCAGCGCCTGCACGCGGGCCGCCGGCTCGCTCGCAGTGGCGCCGGCGGCGCCGAGATGCTCCGCCGCGTCCGCGGCGCCGGCGCGCAGCGCAGCGCGGCCGAGCTCGAACCGCACGCGCGGCTCCAGGGACTCCCCGGGCGGCTCGGCGAGCGCATGCCGGAGCAGCGTGACCGCGCCATCGGCCGCGCCGTAGGCCAGGGCCCGCCCGCGGCGTCGCGCAGCCGTTCCACGACCCAGGCGTCTCCGCTCGGCTCCGCCTCGAGCAGGTGGGTGGCGATCCGCTCGGGAGCCGCGCCGGCACGCGCGAGCGCGCGCGCCGCAGCGGCGTGCCCGCGGCGGCGCTCGCCGTCGGGGATCTCCGTGTACACGCCGCTCCTGATGAGCGGGTGGACGAACCGCAGCGGCCGCCCCGGGGTCAACACATAGCCCGCCGCGAGGAGGTCGGCGGCCTCCGAGGCCTCGCGCTCGTCCAGGCCTGCCACGGCGGCCGCCACGCGGACTCCACTCGACCTCCAGCACCGCAAGCGCGCGCGCCAGAGCCGTCGCGGCGGGTCGCAGGCTCGCCAGGCGCATCACGATCGCGGCACGGACGCTGCGCGGGCTCAGCGACTCCACGCGGGCCGCCTGCTCGGGCGTCGGAGCCACCTGCTCCTCGGCGAGCGCCTCCGTCAGCGCGCGCACCAGGAACGGGTTGCCGCCCGTCGCGACGTGGCATGCACGACAGAAGGCCGGCGCCGGCTCGGCCGCGAGCTCCGCCTCGACGATCTGCGCCACCGCCTCGAGGCTCAGCGGCTCGAGCCGCAGCACCCGGGCCGGCGGCTCGGCGGCGAGCGCGCCGAGCAGGCGCCCCGCCTCGCCGGCCGCGCCGCCGCGTACCGCGAGCACGACCACGAGCGGCAGCGCCTCCGCTCTCCGCGTCGGTGGAGCAGCCAGGCCAGGGAGAGCGCGTCGGCCCACTGCGCGTCGTCGATCAGCAGCACGAGCGGCCGCTCGTCGGTCACGTTGACGGTCAGCCAGTAGAGACCGTGCATGACCGCGGACGCCGCGTCGCCGGCCGCGCGGCGCGAGATCGGAGCCGCCGCCCAGCAGCTCTCCCGCGAGCGCCGCCCCCTCCAGCAGCCGTGTCCGGCGGTCAAGCGCCGCCGCGCGCAGCAGCGGCTCCAGCAGCTGGCGGGCGACGCCGAAGGCGAAGTCCCGCTCCAGCTCGCCGCCGCGGGCCGCGAGAATGGCGAACCCCCGCTCCACGGCCAGCGCCCCCGCCGCGCGCAGGAGGCGCGTCTTCCCCGCACCCGGGACGCCCTCGACGACGACGAGCCCGCCCATCCCGGTGGCCGCCGCGTCGAAGGCCCTCGCGATGGCCGCCAGCTCGGACTCGCGCTCGAGGAGCCCGTGCGGCGGGGATACGGCGGCCGGCGGTTGGGTCACGGGTACCTCCGCGACACTCCCGGGTGCCACCCGGTCGCGAAGCGGGGACGGCTGCGCCGACACTAGCGCCCATGGTGCAACCCCGGCAACCCGCCGTCGCCACACTGGAGATCGAGGTCGGCTCCGATCCGCTGCGGGGCCGCATCGCCGCCTCCGGACAGGCGGCTCAGGGGTTCATCGGCTGGCTCGAGGCGCCAGGCCGTCGAAGCGCTGCGGGCGGGCACGACGGACGCGGCGGAGGAGGACCGATGATCCGGCGCACGCTGACCCTCATGCTCTTCGCGAGCCTGCTCGCGGCCGCTCCCGTGTCGGCGGCGCAGTCCGCGACCGCCGAGATCACGGGCTCGGGGTACGAGCTATTCGCTCGCGGTGCGCAACACCGGCGACGCGACGATCGCCAGAATCGTCTTCACGCCCGCCGCCGGAGTGCAGGTCACGGGCTCAGGCGGCCCCGGGCAGCCCGGCCCGGCGCCTGCGCAGGGCTTCGGGCGGACGGGCTTGTCGATCGGGCCGGCGGAGTCGGGGACCTTCCCGTTCATAACCGCGGCGCCGTACCCGGCCGGCGCCGGCGGCGTGCTGCAGGTGGCGCCGGTACGCGGCGGGTTCGTGCGCGTCGAGGCGACGGGGCCCGAGGCCGCTCCCCCGCCCTCTCCCACGCCGTTGCCCCTGCCCGGATTCTCGCCCCCGGCGATGAAGGCGCCGCTGCCGGACGGCGACGGTGACGGCGATCGCGTCGCCAACGAGCGCGATCTCTGCCCGGCCACGCCCAAGGGTGCGCGCCTCGTCGAGCGCGGCTGCTCGCTGACTGACGTGATGGTGGACCCGACCGGTCTCCTCGACGCCCGCCGCGCGTCGCTGGACGAGGCCCGCCGGCAGCTGTCCCGGTTTCCCGGCCTCCGAGCGGGCGCGGGCCTGGCACGGCTCGGACAGGCGATGCGGCGGCTCGAGATCGCCGGCGCGTCGCTGGCACGGAACCCGTGCCGGTCCCGCCGCCTCGGCCTCGCCGCAGTCGCGCTGACCGAGCGCGGCATGGCGGCGATCGGCTCGGCGACGCGCCGCGAGCAGAGGCAGATCGCCAAGCAGGCCGTCCGCGTGCGCGCGCGGGCCCGCAGGCGCGACGCGGACGCCGACCGCTTCCTCGTCGGCATCTACGAGCTCGAGTCGAGAGCCGACCGCGCGGCCGAGGCGGCGGCCGGGCTCCGCGACACGAGCCGCCTCTTCGGCCGCGCCTGCCGCGCGGCGGCCGGCCGGGGCTCCAGCAGCGGGACGATCGAATCGCTCGACCATTCCGCACGGGTCGCCGAGCTGAGCGACGGGACCACCGTGCACTTCGGCGCGGCCCGCAGCGCCGAGGCGCTGATCACCGGTGCGCGCGTGCGGGCGTCGGCGTGCGGCTCGCGTCGGACGTGCTGGTGGCGGATGCGATCGCCGCGCTCGACCTCGACCTCGACCCCTCGCTCGCGCCGTGCGGCTCGGATTGGACGGTCGCGCCGGTGCAGGACTTCGCCGACTGGCAGAACCCTCATGTACTTCGACGCGCGGCTACACGAACGGCGGGCTGTACCTGCTCGAGAGCGGGATGGCGATCGGAGCGACGTTCTCGTCCAGTGCGGCGAGCTGAACGCTCTCCACGTGTACCTCAAGTACACGGCAAGGGCGGCGGCCAGAAGTACAAGCTGCTGGGCGTGGTCGCGCCTCCGGTGTCGTCTGCGGCCGGATCCCGAGGCATCGACGCCGGAAAGCCTGCACGCTGACGTTCAAGCACTACGCCTGCATCCTCTTCTGCGACGCGACTGCGCTCGTCTCGACGAGACGGCGGACGCCAGATCTTCGCAAGGGCGGCTGGGGCAGGCGATCTACGACGCGAGCGCTTCTCGGTCGCCGACGGCTCGAGCACCGACTTCGACGGCGACGCTCGAGGCCGTCAACACGCCCTGCCGGGCTCGATCGTCTACGGCGTGGGCTACGAGATCCAGGGTGGCAAGACCACCTACCCGCAGGCCGGGTTCGTTGATCAGGGCGAGAAGTTCGCCGTCCACGACGACGTGCCCGATCCGATGAAGCCCACCGGCCTCCTGTGGGCCTACATACTCGGGACCCGGGGCGGCGGCTTCCCTACCACTACTGGGCGCGGCCCCGAGCCGTGACCGACGTCGTGAGCTTCTGCCCGGGCAAGGACGAGGACTCCTACTACCGGCTGCCGTGGAAGAGCGGAAAGACCGCCGAGGTGACGCAGGGCACAACGGCAGCTTCTCGCGCGCGGCACGGGAACGTACGCACTCGATCTCGTGATGCCCGCGGGCACCGTCGGGCGCGCAGCGCGCGGCGGCCGCGTCGACTCGGGTCCGCGAGGACCAGACGAAGAACTACTTCATCCAGAAGGCCATCGACCCGACGATCACTACGGCTGACCCCTGGCCAATCACCTGAAGATCGAGCACCAGGACGGCACGTGGGGCTGGTACTTCCACATGCCCAAGAACGGCGTGATCCCGCAGGAGCAGGACATCGTGGAACGCGGGCAGAAGGTGCTCACGGTCGGCCAGACGGGCTACGCGACGGGCCCGCACCTGCACTTCCAGACCAACCATCCGCCGGGCGGCGCGAGCATGCGGCTGCGCTACGAGCTGGGGCACTTCCCGAACGGCGATTGTGTCAGTGTGCGATGGGGAGAGGTGGTTATAAAAGGGGCCTAGCCCGCGCGCGCCTCGCCGGCTCTCAACAGGCGGTCGCGCAGCGCCGCCTCGTCCTCCGGGCTCGGGTCCCACTGCTCGATCGCCGGCAGGTCGTCGAGCGAGCTCAGGCCGAACAGCTTCAGGAACAACGGCGTGGTGCGGTAGAGGACGGCGCCGAACTGCGAGCGGCCGGACTCCTCGATCAGGCCGCGCTCGACGAGCGCCGCCGTCGCCGACTCCGACGCCACGCCGCGGATGCGGGCGACCTCGGGGCGCGAGACCGGCTGCAGGTAGCCGACGATGGCCAGCGTCTCGGCCTGGGCCGCGGTCAGCGCCGGCGTTCGCGGGCGCGCGAGCAGCCGCCGCGCGGCCTCCTCGGCGTCGGGGTGCGAGGCGAGCGCCCAGCCGCCGGCGACCTCGCGCAGCACGACGCCGCGGCCGTCGAGCGCGGCCCGCAGCTCCTCGAGCGCCTCTCGCACGGCCTCCTCGCCGGCCTGCAGCGCGTCGGCCAGCTCGTCGAGCGCGACCGGCTCGGGGGCGAGGAAGAGCAGCGCCTCGACCTGGCGCGCGAGCGGGGTCATGCGACCGCCTCGCGCGCGCGCCGCGGCGCTGACCGTGATCGGCCCGAACGGCTCCGCCTGCTCCCACGCCGCCTCGCCGCGCTTGTACAGCTCGAGCAGCGCGAACAGCGTCACGGCCACGGTCACGCGGTCGGCGCCCTCGACGGCGTCGTCGAACGAGAAGCGGCCGCGGGCCAGCAGGCGGCGCAGGACGGCCAGCCGGTCGGCCACCGACACGCGCGGGCCGGCCATGTGGCGCAGGTCGAGCGGCGGCGGCGTGCGCAGCAGCGAGCCGAGCGCCTCGCCGAGCACCGCCGGGTCGTAGGCGCGCTCGGCGATCTCGACCGACACGCGGCGCAGCGCGGGCGGCAGCGGCGCGGCCCGGTGCAGGTAGGACTGGCCGGCGGCGTGCGCGGCGGCCGTCCAGCGGCCGGCGCCGCGGAAGCGCGCGTACTGGAGCATGCGCTCGAGCAGCTCTTCGGCCGCCTCGGCGGGCGCGAGGCCCTCCAGCTCGTCGAGCGGCTCCTCGCCGGGCAGCATCAGCCGCGACTTGAGCTCCAGCAGGGCCGCGATCAGGACGAGGAACTCGGTCGCGGACTCGAGCTCGAGCTCGCCCTCGGCCTCGAGGTGGTCGACATAGGCGATGACGATCTCGGCCAGCTCGACCTCGAGCAGGTCGAGCTCCTCGCGCAGGATCAGCGACAGCAGCAGATCGAACGGCCCGGCGAAGACGTCGAGGTCCAGCTCGAGGCGGTGCACGATCGTGGCCATGCGCCCGACAGGCTATGCCTCGGGCCTGACGGAGCGGCGCGGGCCGACCCCCATCGCCTCGCGCACGTCGGCCACCGTGACGCTCGCGATCGCGCGCGCCTTGTCGGCGCCGGCCTCGAGGATCCGCTCCAGCTCGCCCTCGTCGGCGCGCAGCTCGTGGTAGCGCTCACGTACCGGGGCCAGCCACTCGATCACGGACTCGGCCACGGCGTCCTTGAAGTCGCCGTAGCCGGAGCCCTCGAACTCGCGCTCGATCGCCTCCGGCTCCGTGGCGCGCACCACGGCCAGGATCTCGATCAGGTTCGAGATCCCCGGCTTGTGCACGCTGCGCACGATCTCGTGCCCCGAGTCCGCAACCGCGCGCTTGAACTTGCGCCGGATCGTTTCCGGCTCGTCGAGCACGTAGAGGGTTCCCTGCTCGCTGGCCGCGGTGGTCGACATCTTGCGCTCCGGCTCCTGGAGGTCGCCGATGCGCGCGCCCACCTCGGGGATCCGCGCCTCGGGCACCACGAGCAGCTCGCCGAAGCGGGAGTTGAAGCGCACGGCCACGTCGCGCATGAGCTCCAGGTGCTCGCGCTGGTCCTCCCCCACGGGCACCTCGTGGGCGCGATACGCGAGCACGTCGGCGGCCTGCAGGACCGGGTAGAAGAGCAGGCCGGCGGACACCAGCTCGCGCTGCGCGAGCGACTTGTCGCGGAACTGGTGCATGCGCTGGAGCTCGCCCAGGGGGGTGACGCTCGACAGCAGCCAGCTCAGCTCGGTGTGCTCCATCACGTCGCCCTGCCGGAAGAGGATGCAGCGCTCGGGGTCGAGGCCGGCCGCGATGAGGATCGCCGCCGTGTCGTAGGTGCGCTCGCGCAGCTCGCCCGGCTCGTACGCGACGGTCACCGCGTGCAGGTCGACGATGCAGTAGATCGCAGGGTCGGCGCGATCCTGGCCCGCCACGTACTGGATGATCGCCCCGATGTAGTTGCCGAGGTGCTTGCGCCCGGTGGGCTGGATGCCGGAGAAGATGACCACGGGGGGCGGCAGTCTATTCCGCCGCCCCCGCGGCCGGGTCAGCCGGCCGGTCTGGCCGGGACCAGGGCGAGCAGCGCGTTGAGCACGGCGGACAGGTCGTTGAGCGCCGAGGCGCCGACCGGGTGGGCCATCGCGGCCGACAGCTGGACGTTGGCGCCGGCCTGGACGGCCAGCAGCGCTCCGACGAGGAGCAGGAACGGGATTGCGAGGGCTTCCATGGCGTCTCCAAGAACTTGACTCGGGTCAAGTTCAGCCTAGCAGTAACTTGTCCGCGGTCAAGTTCCTGATACCGTCCCGGGACGATGACCGACCTCCCCGGCACCCGATCGCTGCGCGACGAGCGCGATGAGGCCGGCGGCCCGCGCGGCGGGCTCCCCGTCGCCGGGCGCCCGCGGGCCGAGCGCGCCGACGCCGCGCGCAACCGCGAGCGCGTGCTCGCGGCCGCCCGCCGCCTGTTCGCCGACCGCGGCGTGCACGGCGTGACGATGAGCGAGGTCGCGCGTGAGGCCGGCGTGGCCAAGGGCACTGTCTTCCACCGCTTCGGCGACCGCGCCGGGCTCGCGCTGGCACTGCTCGACGAGCACGAGCGCGCGCTGCAGGAGCGGATCCTGCGCGGTCCGCCGCCGCTCGGCCCGGGCGCGCCGCCCCGCGAGCGGCTGCGCGCCTTCCTCGCCGCGCTGGCGGAGCTGACCGTCGAGCACCGCGAGCTGCTGCTCGAGGTCGAGCGGGGCACCCCCGCCGGCCGCTACCGCACCGGCGCCTACCGCGCCTGGCACCAGCACACGGTGCTGCTGCTCGAGCAGATGGGCACCGAGGGTGACCGCGCGCTGCGAGCCCACCTGCTGCTCGCCCCGCTCTCCGCCGACCTGGTCACGAGCCTGGCCGAGGAGGGCGTCTCGCCCGCCGAGCTGACGACTGCGCTGGACGCGCTCGCCGGCCCATGAGCGACGTCGCCGTCGTCGGGGCGGGTATCGTCGGCCTTGCGACCGCCTTCGCGCTCGCCGAGCGCGGGGCGGCGGTCACCGTGTACGAGCGCGGCGTCCCCGGTGCGGGCCAGTCCGGCGGCGAGTCGCGGATCTTCCGCCACGCCCACGACGACCCGCGGCTGATCGCGTTCGCGCGCGAGTCGCGCGCGCTCTGGAGGACGTGGGAGGAGCGGTTCGGCGTCGAGCTCCTCGCGCCGGTGGGATCGGTGGCGGTCGGCCCGGCGGTCGAGCGGCGGCTCGAGCTGCTGCGCGACGCCGGGGTACGCGCGCGGCCGGTCGACGCGGCCGGGGCACTGCCGATCCTCGCGCCGCGGGCCGAGCCGGCGATGCTGGACGAGGACGGCGGCGTGATCCGCACCCGCGCGACGGTCGCGGCGCTCGTCGGCGCGCTGGGCGACGCCCTCGTCGCCGACGAGGTGATCGAGGTGCTGCCGTCGGGCGAGGTCCGCGCCGGCGGCGCCGTCGCGCGCCACGACCGCGTGGTCGTGTGCGCCGGCCGCGACACGGCGACGCTGGCGGCGGGCGCCGGTCTCGAGCTGCCGGTGCAGACCGAGACGCACACGCGCTTCGCCTATCGCGTGCGCGACCCCGCGCCGCTCGCCTGCCTACTGGACGGCAGCGCCGCCGCCTACGGAGATCCGCTGCCCGGCAACGACCGCTACGCAGTCGGCCTCGGCAACGACGAGGAAGCCACCGCCGCATACGTCGCCGAGGCCCTGCCGGGGCTCGAGCCGCGGCCCGTGGAAGCGCGAACCTGCTGGGTCACGGGGCTGCCGTGGGGCCACGACGGCCTCGCCGTCTGGGAGGCCGGCGCACTGCGCTTCGTCGCCGGAAACAACCTCTTCAAGCACGCTCCGGCACTCGGCCGCCGGATCGCCGCCGACGCGCTCGCCGAACTGCGCCCCGAAGCCAGGCTCGGGCGCGCCGCTTAGCCAGGCCGACGAGCTGCCGGCACATCGCTCACCCGGGGTCGGAACACCGTTCCTGCGGCTACGCGACACCTGTCGAATCACGCGAGCGCGAGCTGTCCGCCGGGTGAGGCCTGGCGATCGGCACCCGGCACGCGATGGGCGTTCCCGCGGGAACGTCCGGGACGCGATGCCGCGTCGCCCGACCGGCCGGGCCGTGGACCGGGAGCGCGAAGCGCAGCGATCGTTGAGCGAGGTCCCGGGCCACGGCGCCGCCGCGGAGACAGCGGACGCCGTCCGGACCGAGTCTCCGATCGCGACGTCTCTAGCCAACAACCCGGCTCGGATCGCCGAGCGCGCTCCCGATCAGCTCGCCGCGCCTCCGCCGAGAGTCGGCCGGGTACCGGGGATCCGGCCGCAGCGAGGCCGCCGGGGCGAGGGCCAGCAGCCGCCCGATCAGCACGAAGAAGGCGGCCACCCGCTCAGGCGTCCACGCGGCATCGGGCCACCAGAAGAACTGGATCTCGTCGGCGAAGAGGAACATCTCGACCAGCGGCAGCTCGATGCCGTCGACGACGATGCGCTCGGCGCCGAGACAGGCGTGCGACGCGCGTCCCTGCGCGACGAGCCGGGCGGCCTCAGGCCGCTCATGCAGCGTCACGTCGACTCCCTCGGCATCGATGTGGTACGTGCGGTCGTTCCACTTCGGCGCCGACTCCGCAATCGCCGCAAAGCAGCGTTCGAGGTCGCCGGGCTGCAGTCCGACGAGGTGCAGCTCCGGCGCGTCGCCGCGATCGATCTCGCGCGCGAACCAGTCGACGAGCTCGGGAGCGAGCCGCGCGCGGACGCCCTCGACACCCGGTTCAGCCACTGGAGCGCGGCAGCGGCGCCGCGGCCGCGGCGATGCCCTCCCACGGGTCGCCGCGCTGCGACAGCCGCTCGGGCACGTCGGCGAGCGTCCAGCGCCGCGGGTGCAGGTCCGGGTCCGAGAGCTCCTCCCAGGCCAGCGGGGTGGCGACCGGCGCCCCGGGCTTGGCCCGCACCGCGTACGGCGCCACCGCGGTCTGGGCGTACGTGTTGCGGGCGGCGTCGACCAGCACGCGCCCGCCGCGGCCCGCCTTGCGCCACGACGTGGTGAGCTGGTCCGGCAGCCGCTCGGCGACCTCCTCCGCGAGCTCGCCCGCGACGGTGCGCACGTGGTCGGAGTCGTGGCGCCGGCGCAGCGGGGCGACGACGTGGATGCCGCGCGAGCCCGACGTCATCGCGTACGGCGTCATGCCCTTCTCCCGCAGCAGGTCGCCGACGGCGATCGCACCCGCGCGGATCGCCTCCAGGTGGTCGTCGGCGTCGTCGGGCGGGTCGAAGTCGAAGACCAGGCGGTCGGGGTTGTCCGGCTTGTCCGCCTTGGCGGTCCAGACGTGCGGGGTGATGCAGTTCTGGTTGGCGAGCCAGACGAGCGTGGCCGGCTCGCCGCCGACCGCGTGGGTCACGTCGCCCCCGCGCCGGCGCGGCACGGTCACGCGCCGCACCCAGTCGGGCGCGCCCTTCGGGATCGCCTGCTGGATCACGACCTCGTGGTCGATGCCGCGGTTCCAGCGCCAGAGGTTGAGCGGCCGGTCGCGCATGTGCGGCGCCATCGCCGGGGCGACGGCCGCGTAGTAGTTGGCGAGGTCCTCCTTGGTGATGCCGTCGGCCGGGAACAGCACCTTGGCGGGGTTCGAGATCCGCACCCGCCGGCGCCCCGCCCGGATCGTCGTCTCCGGTGTCACATCGCCTGGCGGATCACCGGCCGCTTGGCCGCGCCGGCCTCGTCGAGCCGCCGCACCGGCGTGTCGTAGGGCGCGCCGCGCGCCACCGACGGGTCCTCGGCGGCCTCGGCGAGGATCGCGGCGACGCCCTCGGCGAACGCGTCGAGCGTCTCGCGCGTCTCGGTCTCCGTCGGCTCGATCAGCAGGGCCTCGTCGACCAGCAGCGGGAAGTAGACCGTCGGCGGGTGGAAGTCGTGGTCGAGCAGCCGCTTCGCCAGATCCAGCGTCCTGATCCCGAGCGCCTTCTTCATCGGCCCGCCGGTGAGCACGAACTCGTGCATGCAGGTGCGGTCGAACGCGGCCGGCAGGTGCTCGCCGCACAGCTCGCGCAGCCGCGCCATCAGGTAGTTGGCGTTCAGCACCGCGGTGTCGCTCGCCTCGGCCAGCCCGTCGGCGCCCAAGGACAGGATGTAGGCGTACGAGCGCACGAAGACGCCGAAGTTGCCCTGGAAGCCGCGCACGCGCCCGATCGACCGCGGGCGGTCGAAGTCGAGGTCGAAGGCCCCGTCCTCGTGGCGCACCACCTGCGGCCGCGGCAGGAACGGCTCGATCCGCTCCGACACGGCGATCGGCCCCGCCCCCGGCCCGCCGCCGCCATGCGGCTGCGTGAACGTCTTGTGCAGGTTGTAGTGGACGATGTCGAACCCCATGTCGCCCGGCCGCGCGCGGCCCATCACCGCGTTGAGGTTCGCGCCGTCGTAGTAGAGCGTGGCGCCGGCGCCGTGCATGATCCGCGCGATCTCCTCGATGTTGCGGTCGAAGACGCCGAGCGTGTTCGGGTTGGTGAGCATCAGCGACGCGACGTCGTCGGAGACCTTCGCGCGCAGGTCGTCGAGATCGACGCCGCCGTCGGCGTCGGTGCCGAGCTTGACCACCTCGTAGCCGGCCATCGTCACGGTCGCCGGGTTCGTGCCGTGCGCGGTGTCGGGCGTGAGGATCTTGCGCCGGCGCTCGCCGCGCGACTCGTGGTAGGCGCGCGTGAGCAGCACCCCCGCCAGCTCGCCCTGGGAGCCGGCCGACGGCTGCAGCGACACGTGCGGCAGCCCGGCGATCTCGGCCAGCGCCCGCTGCAGCTCCCACATCAGCCGCAGCGCGCCCTGGGCGCGGCTGGGCGCCTGCAGCGGGTGCAGCCGCGCGTGCCCGGGCAACGCCGCCACGCGCTCGTGCAGCCGCGGGTTGTGCTTCATCGTGCAGGAGCCGAGCGGATAGAAGCCCTTGTCGACGTGGAAGTTGCGCGTCGAGAGCGTCGTGTAATGGCGCACGATCTCGGGCTCCGCGATCTCCGGCAGCCGCGGCGGCTCGGCACGGCGGAAGCGGCCGGGCAGCGCGCCGGGGTCCTCGGGCACGTCGAGCGCCGGCGCCACGAACGCGCGCCGGCCCTCGACCGACTTCTCGAAGATCGTCTGCGTCACGCCGTCACCGTCTCGCGCTCGGCGGCCACGGCCGCGCCCAGCACCTCGGCGAGCCGGTCGATGTCGGCGCGCGAGCGCTGCTCGGTGATCGCCACCAGCAGCCCGTCGCCGTACTCGTCGTAGTCGGCGCCGAGCGGGTAGCCGGGGTTCACGCCGGCGGCGGCGCAGCGCTCGATGACGCGGTGGACGGGCGCGGCCAGCCGCACGGCGAACTCGCGCACCACCGGCTGCTCGTGCAGCAGCTCGACGCCGTCGAGGGCGGCCAGCGCCTTGCGCGCGTAGGCGGTGCGGTGCAGCAGCAGCTCGCCGAGCTCGACGATGCCGCGGCGCCCGAGCCACGACAGGTAGATGATGCCGGCCAGCGCGTTCAGGGTCTGCGCGGTGGTGATGTTGTGCGTCGCCTTCTCGCGCCGGATGTGCTGCTCGCGCGTCTGCAGCGTGAGGACGAAGCCGCGCTTGCCGTCGGCGTCGACCGTCTCGCCCGCGATCCGGCCCGGCATCCGCCGCAGATAGGCCTCCTGGGCGGCGAAGAAGCCGAACGACGGGCCGCCGTAGTCGAGCCGGTTGCCGAGCGACTGCCCCTCGCCCACGGCGATGTCGACGCCGAACTCGCCGGGCGGCTTGAGCACGCCGAGGGTGAGCGGGTCGACCTGCACGACGACCAGCGCGCCGGTTTCCTTCGCCATCGGCACGAGGGCCTCGAGGTCCTCGACCGCGCCGAGGAAGTTGGGCTGCTGCAGGAACACGGCCGAGACGTCGTCGTCGACCTCGAACCGCTCGGTCACGCCGCCCGAGAGCGGGATCTCCTCGACCGCGGTGCCGTAGCCCTTGGCGGTGGTGGCCAGCGCCTCGCGCGAGTGCGGATGCAGCCCGCGGCTCACCAGGAACCGGCCGCGGCCGTTCTGCAGCCGCGCCAGCCAGCCCGCCGAGGCGACGGCCGACGGCGCCTCGTACAGCGTCGCGTTCGAGACCGGCAGGCCGGTCAGCTCGCTGATCGCCGTCTGGTACTCGAACATCACCTGCAGCGTCCCCTGCGAGACCTCGGGCTGGTACGGCGTGTACGGCGTCAGGAACTCGGAGCGCGAGAGCAGAGCGTCGATCAGCGCCGGCACGTAGTGGTCGTACATCCCCGCGCCGAGGAAGCAGATCTCGTCCTCCGCCGACACGTTGCGCGCCGCCAGATCGCGCAGGTAGGCATACACCTCCTGCTCCGGCTTGCCGGGCGGCAGGTCGATCGGGCGGCCGAGCCGCATGCCCTCCGGGATGTCCGCGAACAGCTCGTCGATCGAGCCCGCGCCGATGCTCTCCAGCATCGCCTGCCGGTCGGCGTCGGTGGCGGAGGTGTAGCGACTCAAGTGAGGCTGCCCTCGTAGGCGTCGCGGTCCAGCAGCTCGTCGACCTCGGAGGTGTTGCTGAGGCGGACCTTGACCAACCAGCCCCCGCCGTACGGGTCCTCGTTGATCTGCTCGGGCGCGTCGCCGAGCACCTCGTTCACCTCGAGGATCTCGCCCGACAGCGGCGCCACGACGTCCGAAACCGCCTTGACCGACTCGATCTCCGCGTAGGGCTCGTCCTTGGTGACGGTCTTGCCGACCTCGGGCGGGTCGACGAACACGACCTCGCCGAGCTGGTCCTGGGCGTACCAGGTGATCCCGAAGGTCGCGACATCACCTTCGATTCGGGCCCAGTCGTGTTCAGGGTGGTACTTGAGGTCGTCGGGATACGCGGCCACGTTCAGCGCTCCTTGGAGTACAGCGGCTTGGCCCGCACCTCGGCCTGGCGCGGCTTGCCGCGGACGTCGATCTCGATCGGGGTCCCGGGCTCGGCCTTCCCGGCGGGCACGTAGCCCATGCCGATGCCGATCCCCAGGCACGGGGACATGGTGCCGGAGGTCACCTCGCCGCCGCCCACCACCGGGTTGCCCTGGCGGGCGATACCCGGCCCGGTCATCGCGAACGGGACGAGCGTCTCGTGCGGCCCGGCCTCGCGCGTGGCGCGGACGGCGTCGGCGCCGATGAAGCCGGTGTCCTCCTTGCAGCACCAGCCCAGGCCCGCCTCGATCGGGCCGCGCTCCTCCGTCAGGTCGTTGCCGTACAGGTGGAAGCAGACCTCGAGCCGCAGCGTGTCGCGAGCCCCGAGGCCCGCCGGCGTGGCGCCCGCCTCGCATCAGCGCGTCCCAGACCTGGGTCGCGTACCCCGGGGCGATCAGCAGCTCGACCCCGTCCTCGCCCGTGTAGCCGGTGCCGCAGACCAGCGTGCCGGGCGCGCCCGCGATGTCCAGCCGCGCGCTGCGGAAGCGCTTGGGCAGCTCGCCGTCGGCGAGCCCGGCCACCAGCTCGCGGGCGTGCGGGCCCTGGACGGCGAGCATCGCGTAGTCGGCCAGCCGGTCGTGGACCGTGACGTCGTAGCCGCGGGCCTGCGTGCGCATCCAGGCGAGGTCGCGCTCGTGGTTGGCGGCGTTGGTGACGGTGAGGAACCCGGCGCCGTGGCGGTAGGTGAAGAGGTCGTCGAGCACGCCGCCGTTCTCGCGGCACATGACCGAGTACTGCGCCCCGTCGCGCGCGATCTTCGACACGTCGTTCGACAGCACGCGCTGGAGGAAGGCCTCGGCATCGGGGCCCGTGGTCTCGACCTCGCCCATGTGCGAGACGTCGAACACTCCGACGTCGCGGCGCACGGCGACGTGCTCCTCCCGGATCCCCGCGTACTGGACCGGCATCTCCCATCCTGCGAACGGGACGAGCCGGGCGCCCGCCGCCACGTGGCGGTCGTACAGCGGGGTGCGCTTGAGCGTCTCGGCACCTGCGGCCATGCGAGGCCGGACCCTATCGGCTGCGACCGGCTACCGCAGGAACGGCGGGATGTCGAGATCGTCGTCGCGGATCTCCAGCGAGGACCGCTGGCGCTCGTCGATCCGCGGGCCGCGGTCGCGCGGGCCGCGCTCGCGCTCGGCCCGGGTGGCGCGCAGCCCGGCGCGGTCGAAGCCGGTGGCGATCACCGTCACGCGGATCTCGTCCGCCAGCCCGTCATCGATCACCGCGCCGAAGATGATGTTGGCGTTGGAGTCGGCCGCCGAGTGGATGATCTCGGCCGCCTCGTTGACCTCGAACAGGCCGAGGTCCTTGCCACCCGTGATGTTGAGCAGGATGCCGTTCGCGCCCTCGACCGACTCCTCGAGCAGCGGCGACGAGACCGCCGCCTTGGCCGCCTCGGCGGCGCGCGACTCGCCGGTCGCCGTGCCGATGCCCATCAGCGCCGAGCCTGCGTCCTGCATGATCGTGCGCACGTCGGCGAAGTCGAGGTTGATCAGGCCGGGGATGGTGATCAGGTCGGTGATGCCCTGCACGCCCTGGCGCAGCACGTTGTCGGCCTCGCGGAAGGCGTCGAGGATGCTGGTGCGGCGCTCGACGATGCTCAGCAGGCGCTCGTTCGGGATCACGATCAGCGTGTCGACCATTTCGCGCAGGCGGTCGATGCCCTCCTGCGCCTGGCGCGCGCGCTGCGCGCCCTCGAACTCGAACGGCCGGGTGACGACGCCGACCGTGAGCGCGCCGATCTCGTTCTTGGCGATCTCGGCGATCACGGGCGCGGCCCCGGTGCCGGTGCCGCCGCCCTCGCCGGCGGTGACGAACACCATGTCGGCGCCCTTCAGCGCCTCCTTGATGTCGTCGCGCGACTCGGCGGCCGCGCCCTGGCCGATCTGCGGGTTGGCCCCGGCCCCCAGCCCCTTGGTGAGCTGGTGCCCGATGTTGAGCTTGATGTCGGCGTCCGTCATCTGGAGCGCCTGGTTGTCGGTGTTGCAGGCGATGAACTCGACGCCGGAAAGGCCGGCATCGATCATCCGGTTCACGGCGTTGGTTCCCCCGCCGCCGACACCGACGACCTTTATGACTGCGAGATAGCTGCCAGCTTCCATGAGTGTTCCGTCCGGACCTCTACTTATAGTCGAGCGTTTCGAACTGCTCGTTCAAGGGCGCGGATTCTGGCACGTTACGGCGCTTTCATCCCTGAAGTCAAAGAACCGGAGGCTCCGGCAAGACCCCTTGCAGAGCCCCGAAGTCTCGACTAGTGATCGAGGGTTGCCTCATTCTCACCCTATGGTTGAGGCATTGGTGAGGGCGCTTCCTGGGGCACCGGTCCGAGGCCTCCGGCGGCGACCCGGCCGGGGACTCTGAGGTCGAGATAGGTCGCGCCGGCCGCGCTGGGCTCGGCCAGCACGCGGGCGGCGGCAGCCCACTTGGCCGTCGCCTCGTCGCGCGTCCCGAAGACCAGCGGCGGGCCGTCGCGAAGGTCCAGGGTGAGCCCTTCCGGTTCCCAGTGCAGCCGCTCGCTGCGCTCGAGCAGCTCCTGCGGGGCCGCCGCGGCGATCGCGAGGGCGGAGCGCGTACGCGAGTCGTCGACGCGCTCGGCCGGAAGCCGCCCGCGGCGGATCGTGGGCACGCCGTCGGCCCGGACGCCGTTGAGGACGAGCCCGCTGCCGGTCACCGGCGTCCGGCGGCCGTCGACGTCGATCGCGGCTACCGGCCGGTGCTCGAGCACCTCGACGGACATGCCGTGCGGGAAGTCGGTGTCGATCCGCAGGCCGGCGACCGACGGGTACGGCGCGACGGCGTCGTGCAGCGCCTGCTCGCGCACGTGCAGCGTGGTCATCTCGCGCGCCGCTCGCTCGACCGCCGCGCGGATCCGGCGCTCGTCGCTGGTCGTCGCCCCGATCACGGTGACCTCGGTGACGCGGGCGAGCGACGAGTCGCGCACCCACAGCCAGCCGCCGGCGAGCAGCCCGCCGACCACGAGGACGGTGGCGAAGCCGCGCACGAACGTCCTGCGGAAGGTCATCGCCGCGCCCTTCGACGGCCGCGGTCAGACCCCTGCCTGCTCCACCAGCCGGCGCCCGAGGGCGTCGACGTCGCCGGCCCCGAGCGTGAGCAGCAGATCGCCTGCACGCAGCTCGGTGCGCAGGAACGCCTCGGCGTCGTCGAACCGCGGGAGCCAGGCTACGCGGCGCCCGTCCGCGGCGTCGGCGGCCGCCGCGGCCACGAGGCGGCCGGTCACGCCCGGGAAGTCCTCCGCCCGCTCGCGCGCCGGGTAGACGTCGAGCACGACGACGAGGTCGGCCTGCGCGAGCGCGGCGCCGAACTCGCGGAACTGGTGGCGGGTGCGCGAGAACAGGTGCGGCTGGAAGACGGCGACCACGCGCTGCGGGGCGAGCGTGCGGGCGGCGGCGATCGTGGCCCGCACCTCGGTCGGGTGGTGCGCGTAGTCGTCCACGACCTGCGCGCCCGTCGCCGTGACGCCGAGCCGCTCGAACCGCCGGCCGGCGCCGCTGAAATCCGCCAGCGCGGCGGCGGCCGCGGCCGGGTCCGCCCCGGCCAGCCGCGCGGCGGCGAGCGCGGCGGCGGCGTTGCGGGCGTTGTGCTCGCCCGGGACGGTCAGGGTGACGGTGGTGTCGCCGAACGCGAACGTCGAGCCGCCGGGCTCGAGCTCGACGTGCTGCGGGCTGGCGACGGTGCCGGGGAAGCGAGTGAGGCCGGGCTCGTCGCCCAGCACCACGTGGTCGGCCATGGCCAGGAAGGCGCGGAACGTGTCGTCGACGTCGCGCTGGGAGGCGTAGGTGGCGTGGTGGTCGAGCTCGGCGTTGGTCAGCACGGCGATCGTCGGCGCCAGCTCGAGCAGCGAGCGGTCGGACTCGTCGGCCTCCACGACCAGCCACTCGCCCGCGCCCCAGCCCGCGTTCGAGCCGGTCGAGCGCACCTCGCCGCCGACCAGGTAGCCGGGGTCCAGGCCGCAGCCCCGCAGGGCGTGGACGATCATGCTCGAGGTCGTCGTCTTGCCATGCGTGCCGGTGACGGCGATCGTCGGCCGCAGCCGCGTGACCTCACCGAGCAGCTCGGCCCGGTGCAGCTCACGCAGCCCGCGCTCGCGGGCGGCGGCCCGCTCCGGGTTGTCGGGCGGGATCGCGCTCGAGTAGACGAGCTCGGCGCCGTCCGGCACGTTGGCCGCGTCGTGCGGCAGGGCGGTCAGCCCGGTGCGCGCGAGGTACGGGGAGTCCGGCGAGCGGTCCGACCCGGTCACCTGCGCGCCGAGCGCGCGGGCGACGACGGCCAGGCCGCTCATGCCGGCGCCGCCGAGGCCGACGAAGTGCAGCCGGCGGCCACTCCACGGACCTTCGCTCATCGGCGGCCACCCTAGTGGTCCGTCTCTTGACCACTAGGCTAGCCGCCGGTGCTCAACCGACCCAGCGGGTGAAGACCGGCCGGTGGCGGTCGTGGGTCCAGCGCAGCCGCGGCTGCGGGCGGATCGAGGTCGGGCGGGCGGTGGCGAGCCCGTAATAGTGAATTGAGGGGGGCATGGGAGCTGTCCTTGATTCGTGGGTCGATCAGAGGACGCCGTCCCGCCCCGATTCATTCCCTCGCGCGCGCCGACACGTCATGCCTTCTCGTCACACGACGAGAAACGCTCCGGCCGCTATTCGGCGGTCTCCGTCGTGCCGGCGGCGGCCAGCACCTCGCGGGCGATCGCACTCGCCGCGTCGGGCCGCGCCAGGCGGGCGGAGGCGGTCGCCATCGCGCTCCGCCGAGCCTCGTCCTCCACGAGCGCGTCGACCTCGGCGCGCAGCCGCTCGGGCGTCAGCTGGGCGTCGGCGATCACGGTCGCGGCGCCCGCGCGCTCCATCCAGGCCGCGTTCGCCGCCTGGTGGTTGCCGGAGGCGTGCGGATACGGGATCAGCAGCGCCGGCAGGCCGTACTGGGCGAGCTCGAAGACCGATCCGCCGGCCCGCGCCACCGCGAGGTCGGCGGCCGCCAGCGCCGTCCCGAACGGCACCACGTAGTCGCGCAGAACGTAGTGCGCCCCGGGCGCGCTGAGCGTGTCGAAGTCGCGCCGGCCGGCGACGTGCAGGATCCGGTACGGCGCGTCGTCGAAAGCCTGGATCGCCGTCTCGTTGATCGAGCGCGCGCCGAGCGACCCGCCGAACACGAGCACCACGGTCTCGCCGGGCTCGAGGCCGAAGGAGGCGCGTGCGCCGTCGCGGTCGGTGACGGTCGGCGGGACCGGACGGCCGGTCAGCAGGTAGCGCTCGCCGTCACGGCCGTCGATCGGGAACGCGAGGCAGACTCGGCGCGCGCGCCCGGCCAGCAGCCGGTTGGTCAGGCCGAGGTGCGAGTCGGCCTCCGTCAGCACGAGCGGCGTGCCGCGCAGGACGGCCGCGAGGCCGACCGGACCGGCGACGTAGCCGCCTCCGCCGAGCACGACGTCGGCCTTGTGGCGCCGCAACAGGCGGCCGGCCGCCCCGAGCGCGGTCACCGCCCTGGCCGCCGCGCGGGCGGCCTTGAACGGGTTCGTGCGCGAGATCCCCTCGACCTTGAGCGCGTCGATCGAATAGCCGGCGGCCGGGACGAGCTCGGCCTCGGCGCGCTCGCCGCCGGCGAAGCAGACTTCGGCGCCCTCAGCCCGCAGCGCGTCGGCGACCGCGATCGCCGGCACCACGTGGCCGGCGGTCCCGCCCGCCGCGATCACGACGCGCGGGCCGCTCACGCGCTCCCTCCACCGCGCTCAGGTGCGCGGAGCCGCCGCGCGCGACGTTGAGCAGCAGGCCCATCGAGCACAGCAGCACGATCAGCGACGTCGAGCCCGACGAGATGAACGGCAGCGGGACGCCGGTGAGCGGCGCGAGACCGAGGACGGCGTAGACGTTGAGCAGCGCTTGGCACAGGATGAGGCTGGTGAGTCCACTCGCGAGCAGCTTCGCGTAGGCACCCTTGGCGTTGCGGGCGGTCCGCAGCCCGGCGTACCCGATCATGCCGTACAGGCACAGGAGCGCGCAGATCCCCGCGACCCCGAGCTCCTCGCCGATGACGGCCAGGATGAAGTCGGTGTGGGCCTCGGGCAGGTAGAAGATCTTCTGCACCGACTGCCCGGGGCCGAGCCCGAACAGCCCGCCCGAGCCGATCGCGATCTGGCCCTGGACCGACTGGAAGCCGGCGCCGGCCGCGTCCGCCCACGGGTTGACGAAGGTGGTCAGCCGCGAGGTCCGCTCGGCGTCCATCAGCGCGTACAGGAGCACGAGCAACATGCCCGCGCCGGCCACGAGTCCGAGCTGGCGCAGCGGCAGGCCGGCCGCCACGAGCATCGCCGCCAGCGTGAAGCAGATCACGAGGGCGGTGCCGAGGTCGGGCTGGGCGAGGATGAGCAGCACGGCGGCGCCGCCCACGCCGAGCACCGGGCCGGCGACCGTGCGCAGGCTCTTGGCGAGCTTCGGGCGCGTGCCGAGGACGGCGGCGGCGTGCAGCACGAGCGCGAGCTTCATCACCTCCGAAGGCTGGAACGTGAGCGCGCCGGCGCCCAGCCAGCGGCGCGCGCCGTTGACCGAGATGCCGATCCCGGGGATCAGCACGAGCACGAGCATCACGGCAGCGGCGAACAGGAGGAGCGGCGTGTAGCGCCGCGTGGCCGCCAGCCCGTGGCGTGAGATGACGTGCATGAAGGCGAGGCCGACCGCGCCGTAGGCGACGTACTTGACCAGGTAGGCGGTCCCGTCGCCCTGCCCCTCGAGCAGCGTGCGCGCCGAGGAGGCCGAGTAGACCATCACGGCACCGCCGGCCAGCAGGCAGAAGGTCGCCGTCAGCAGCAGCCGGTGCTCGAGCGGCTGCTGCTTGGCGCGCGCGGACCTGGCCATCGGAGCTGGGTTCGACGCGCGGCCGCAACCCCCTGCGCCGAGGCGAGCGACCGGCGGGAATCAGCGCCGCGAGCCGCGCCCGACCGGCGGCGAACCGCGCGCCCAACGGCGGCGAGCGGCGCGATTCAGCCGCCGGTGACGAGCGAGCGGAAGTGCTCGCCGCGCTCCTCGAACGAGCGGTACTGGTCGTAGGAGGCGCAGGCCGGCGAGAGCAGCACGACGTCGCCCGGGCGGGCCGCCGCGCGGGCGGCGGCGACGGCCGTGGGCAGGTCTCCGCAGTCGTGGAGCGGGACGCTCGTGGCCTGGAGCGCCGCGCGGAGCTCGCCGGCCGCCTCGCCGATCAAGTAGGCGGCCGCGGCCCGAGCCGCGAGCGGCGCGGCGAGCGGCTCGTAGTCGCTGCCCTTGCCGCGGCCGCCGAGGATGGCGTGCACGCCGCCCGCGAACGACGCGATCCCCACCACGGCCGAGGCGACGTTCGTCGCCTTCGAGTCGTTGACGTAGAGGACGCCGTCGACGGTCGCGATCTCCTCCAGCCGGTGCTGGACGCCGGCGAAGCCGGCCAGGGCGGAGCGGACGGCGGCGGCCGGGATGCCGCGGGCCATGCATACGGCCGCGGCCGCCATCGCGTTCTCGAGGTTGTGCGCGCCGCGCAGGCGGACCTCGGAGGCCTCCATGAACGGCTCCCCGCGCCACCACAGGCGGCCGTCGCGATGCTCGAGGTCGCCGCCGGCGCCCAGCGATATGCGCTCGGCTTCCCCGGGCAGCAACGCCATCAGGTCCCGGGGGGCGACCGCGACGGCGCCGGCCGGCTGGCGCGCGAAGGCCTGCAGCTTGGCGGCGCGATAGGCGTCGAAGCTCCCGTGGCGGTCGAGGTGGTCCTCGGCGAGGTTGAGCAGGACCGCGGCGTCGGGCGCGAAGGCCTCCGTGTCCTCCAGCTGGAACGAGGAGGACTCGCAGACCACGACGGCCGCGCCGTCGATCGACCCTGCGAGGGCGGTGAGCGGTCTGCCGACGTTGCCGGCGACGACGACCGGCACCGCCGCCCCGCGGTGGATGTGACCGATGAGCTCGGCCGTCGTCGTCTTGCCGTTCGACCCCGTGACCGCCACGAACTCGTTGGCCAGCAGCCGCCATCCGATCTCCAGCTCGCCCACCACGCGCACGCCGCGCCGGCGCGCGGCGGCCACGACCGGCGCCTGCTGGGGCACGCCCGGGCTCTTGACGACGGTCCCCGCCGCCTCGAGCAGCCCGACGCCCTCCGACGGCGCGTGCACGGCCACGCCGACGGCGGCCAGCTCGGCCCGCACGTCGTCATCGACGGCCTGTGCGTCGCAGCCGACGACCTCGGCGCCGCGCGCCCGCAGGGCCAGCGCCGCGGCGACGCCCGAGCGGGCGAGGCCGACGACGACGAACGGCCCGGGCGGCAGCGGCGGACGCGCGATCACGCCCGGGCATTCAAGCGGGTCGAGAGGGAATCGACCGCCGATCGGCGGCGGTCGACCGCCGAGCGCGGGTGCCGGCGCGCCGTCGGCCAGGCCTGGTCGCCCTCAAGCGGCCTCCGCGCGGTCCGGCGGCCTTACCCGGGCCGCCGGGTTCGCGCGGCGGCCCTCGAACTCGAGCCCTTCGGCCTCGAGCCGGCGCCGGACGTCCGCCGGGTCGCCGAGCGCGGTCCCGCCGACCGTCCCGTCGGACTTGAGGACCCGGTGCGACCCGGGGAACTGCTCGCGGATGAAGCGCTGGTTGAGTGCGCGGGCGTGGACGTCCGTCCCGCCGGCGGCGTGGGCGACGTCGCCGTAGCTCATCCAGGCGCCGGGCGGGATCTCCGCGACGATCTCGCGGATGCGGTCGGGATCCATGGTGCTCCTCCTCTCGTGGGCATCGTGGGCGACGACGCTACGCCCGGATCGGCCGATCGAACCCGAGTGGGGGTGAATCGGCACAGATCCGGAGCTGAATCGGCACAAAGCAACCCAGGTTGACACCACATGACTTGTCAACTAAGGTTGCTCGCGTGCCGATGCCGGTCGATTACGAGCCGCCCCGCGACCCGGCCGACGGCCTCGCCGCGGTCGTCGCCCTGCGCCGGCTGGCCGACCAGCTCGAGGCCGGCGAGGTGGAGCGGGCGGTGCGCGACGGCTGGACGTGGTCGCTCGTCGCCGAGGCGCTCGGCGTCACCCGCCAGGCGGTCCACAAGAAGCACGCCAAGCGCCTGAAGGCCGTCGGCGTCGAGACGAGGAGGCGCTGATGTTCCAGCGGTTCACCGACGACGCGCGGGCGGTCGTGGCCGCCGCCGAGGCCGAGGCCCGCGAGCTCGGCAGCCCGACGGTCGAGGCCGAGCACCTGCTGCTCGCCCTCACACGTCAGGAGCACCCGACCGCGGCGGCCGCCGCCCTGGCCGAGGTCGGGCTCGACCACGACCGTATGAGCGACGCGCTGGCCGCCGAGCGGGAGCGGAGCCTGATGGCCGTCGGCATCTCGATCGGCGACTTCGACCTCCCCGCACCGAGGCCGGCGGCCAGGCCGCGCCTCTCGGCCACTGCGAAGAGCGCGCTCGAGCACGCGCTGAGGATCTCGCTGGTGCGCGCCGACAAGCGCATCGAGTCGGGGCACATCCTGCTCGCCCTCCTGCGCGCCGAGGCCGGGACCGTTCCGCGCGCGCTGCGCGAGGCGGGCGTCGACCGGACCGAGCTAAACGACCGGACGGCCGCTGCGCTCGCGCGGCGCTAGTGGGCGCTCGAACGTGCACTGCGAAAGACGGCCGCCGGCGCCGCCGCGAGGACGCACCGCAGGAATCCCTCTGGATTTCAAGTGGTCGAGGACGAACGTGGCGGGATCGGCGGTCGCCGACGGGTGGAACGTTCGCCCACTAGGCTGGGCTGACTTCGCGCGGTTCAGTCGCATCGGCCTCGATCTCCACCCGCCAGCGCGGATCGAGGAACCCGGAGACGACGATGAACGCGCTCGCGGGCCGCACCGACCCGAACACGCGGCCGTGCACCGCGCCGACCGCCGGGCCGTCCGCAGCGTCGACGAGATAGACCCGCGTGCGGACCACGTCGGCCAGCGACGCCCCCGCCTCATCAAGCGCCGCCCCGATGATCTCCAGGCAGCGCTCGGCCTGCCGCGTCACGTCTCGATCGACCTCGCCGTCGGGCTGGATCGCCGCCGTCGCCGACACCCAGACGCGATCGCCGACCCGCACGGCACGGCTGAAGCCGATGTCGCGCTCGTACGTCGAGCCGGACGAGACGAGCCGCCTCAGCGTCATCCCACCGACTGCTGGTAGAGCGTGAACCCGATCGCCGCGCAGACCGAGGCGACGATCCAGAAGCGCAGGATGATCTTCGTCTCCGACCAGGCCTGCAGCTCGAAGTGGTGGTGGATCGGCGCCATCAGGAACACGCGCTTGCGGAACGTCTGGAAGGAGAACACCTGGATCAGCACCGAGAGCGCTTCGATCACGAAGATCCCGCCGAGGATGATCAGCAGCACCTCGGTCTTGGTCATCACCGCCATCGCCGCGATCGCGCCCCCCAGCCCCAGCGATCCCGTGTCGCCCATGAAGATCGAGGCCGGGAACGAGTTGAACCAGAGGAAGCCGACGCACGCCCCCACCAGGCAGCCGGCCACCAGCGCGAGGTCCTCCTGGCGCGTCGTGAAGGTGATCGCGATGTAGGCCAGCAGCACGATCGCCGCGCAGCCGGCGGCGAGCCCGTCGAGCCCGTCGGTCAGGTTGACCGCGGACGTCGTCCCCGCCACGACGAAGTAGATCAGCACCGGGTACAGGTAGCCGAGGTCGATCTGGGCGTCGACGATCCGCAGGTTCAGCGTGTCCCCGAGCTCGGCGCCCTCCGAGGCCGCGATCCAGAGCCCGATCGCGATCAGCATGGTCACGACGAGCTTGGTGCGGCCGCGCAGCCCGAGCGAGCGCCGCTTGACGAGCTTCGTGTAGTCGTCGGCGAAGCCCAGCAGCGCGCACGCCACGGCCACGCCGAACACCGCCAGCGAGCGGGGATCGCGGTTGGTCAGGAGCAGGAACGGGACCGCGATCGCGGTGAAGATGATGATCCCGCCCATCGTCGGCGTGCCCGCCTTGGCGTGGTGCTCCTGCGGGCCCTCCTCGCGGATCTGCTGGCCGAACTCGCGCTCGCGCAGGAACTCGATGAACTTCGGCGAGAGGAAGACGCAGATCAGCAGCGACGCCGTCCCGGCGATCAGCACCTCACCCATGCGGCACCCCCAGCAGCGCTTCCGCCACGACCTCGAGCCCGACGCCGCGCGAGCCCTTGACCAGCACCACGTCGCCCGGCTCCACCAGCTCGCCGGCCAGCGCCGCGGCCTCGCGAGCGTCCGCCACCGCGTAGGACTCGCCGTCGAAGACGTCGAGCATCACCACCGCCCGCGGGCCGACCGTCACCAGCAGCTCCACCCCCGCGGCCTCGGCCAGGGCGCCGATCTCGCGGTGCAGCGCCTCCGACTCCGCGCCGAGCTCGAGCATGTCGCCGAGCACGGCGACCCGCCGCCCCTCCGAGGCGGCAAGCTCGTCGAGCGCGGCGCGCATGGACAGCGGGCTGGCGTTGTAGCAGTCGTTGATGACCACGGCCCCGCCGGGAAGCTCGACCCGCTCGCCGCGCAGCGAGCCGAAATCGACCTCCACCCGGCCCGACGGCGTCACGCCGATCGCCTGCGCCGCGGCCACCGCCGCCAGCGCGTTGATCCGCTGGTGGCGGGCGGTGAACGGGAGCTCGAGGTCCAGCCGCTCGCCGCCGGCGACCACGGTGTCGCCGTCGAAGCGCACGTCACCGCCCGTCGCCGAAGCGCACGACGTGGTGCCCGCGCAGATACGGCTCGAGCAGCGGCTCGCCGGCCGGCACGACCGCGACACCGGTCTCATCCAGGCCCCCGAACAGCTCCGCCTTGGCCCGCGCCACGCCCTCCAGCGAGCCGACCTGCTCGAGGTGGACCGGCCCGATGTTGGTGATCACGCCGACGTTCGGCTCGCTGATCGCGGCGAGCGTCGCGATCTCGCCGAAGCCGCGCATCGCCGCCTCGAGCACGAGCACCTCGGTGCCCTCGGGCGCCGCGAGGATCTCCAGCGGCATCCCGATGTCGGTGTTGAAGTTCGCGCGCGACGCGACCACGGCCAGTGCGGCGCGATCATCGCGGCGATCAGCTCCTTCGTCGAGGTCTTGCCCACCGAGCCGGTGACCGCGATCACCCGGCGCCGAGCTCGATCCGCCAGTCGCGCGCCATCCGCCCGAGCGCCGCAAGCGGGTCGTCGGCGACCAGCACGGCGCCGCCCGACAACCCCGACCACGCCGGGCCGACCAAGACCCCCCAGGCACCCGCCTCCAGCGCGCCCGCGGCGAACCGCCCGCCGTCGACCTGCGACCCCGCCAGCCCCACGAAGAGGTCCCCCGGCCGGACGGACCGCGAGTCGATGACCACCCGCTCCGGCGCTCCCTCGGCCGCGCGCGCCAGCCGGGCACCGGAGGCTTCCGCGATCCAGCCGGCGTCCCTCACGAGCGCAGCGCCTCCCGCGCCACCGCGACGTCGTCGAACGGCTCCTTGCGCCCGCCCGCGAACTCCTGCCCCTGCTCGTGGCCCTTGCCCGCGATGACCACGACGTCGCCGGGCTGCGCCATCGCGACCGCGCGGTGGATCGAGCGCCGCCGGTCGACGTCGTGCTCGACCTCGCGACCCGCCCCGGCCACGATCTCGGCGATGATCGCCTCGGGATCCTCGGAGCGCGGGTTGTCGGAGGTGACGAGGGCGACGTCGGCCAGCCGCGCCCCGATCTCCCCCATCAGCGGCCGCTTGCCGCGATCGCGATCGCCGCCCGCGCCGAAGACGGCGATGACGCGCCCGGAAGCCAGCTCGCGCGCCGCGCGCAGGACGTTCTCGAGCGAGTCCGGCGTGTGCGCGTAGTCGACGAGCACGGCGAACGGCTGGCCCTCCGCGACCGGCTCGAACCGCCCCGGCACACGCGCCGCCTCCGGCAGCGCGGCAGGCTCGCGCGCCGAGCGCGCGCGCCGCGATCCAGGCCCCGAGCGCGTTGGCGACGTTGAAGCGCCCGGGCAGCGGCACGTGCACGTCGAACGCGCCGTCGGGCGTCTCGAACGTGCAGTCGCTGCCCGCGAAGCCGGTCCGCAGGCCGGTCGCGCGGTAGTCGGCCGGCGCGTCGATCGCGAACGTGACCGTGCCCGGGAACTCCCGCGCCAGCCGCCGGCCGTACGGGTCGTCGACGTTCGCCACGCGCATGCCCACGAGCTCCGATGCGAACAGCCGCCGCTTGGCGGCGAAGTAGTCCTCCATCGTCGGGTGGAAGTCGAGGTGGTCCTGGGTCAGGTTGGTGAACAGCGCGACCGCGACGTGGATGCCGTCGGCCCGGCGCAGCTCGAGCGCGTGCGAGGAGATCTCCATCGCGCACGCCGCGTCGCCGCCGTCGAGCATCTCGCGGAACGTGCGCTGGAGGTCGATCGCCTCCGGCGTGGTGCGCACGGTCGGGCGCTCCTCGCCCGCGACGACCGACGTGACGGTGCCGAGCAGGCCGCAGCGCAGCCCGGCGGCCTCGAGCAGCGAGCGCACGAGGAACGCGGTCGTGGTCTTGCCGTTCGTGCCGGTGATCCCGACGACCCTCAGCTGCGCCGTCGGGTCGCCGTAGAAGCGCGCCGCCGCGGTCGCCATCGCCGCCCGCACGTCCTCGACCAGCACCTCGGGCACGCCGAGCGCCGAGCGGGCGCGCGACGACCAGCGCGGCGGCGCCGCGCGCCACCGCGTCGGGGGCGAAGTCGTGGCCGTCGCGCGTGAAGCCGGGCACGCAGAAGAACAGCGTGCCGGGCTCCACCGCGCGGTTGTCGTAGGCCAGGCCGCCGACCTCGACCGCCGGCCCGTCGCCGAGCAGCTCTCGGACGGTCATGCGCCCGGGCAGTCTACGAGCGCCTGCGGCGCCTACCATCGGCGGCGTGCCGGTCGCCGAGGAAGACGGAGCGCGGCGGATCCTGCTCGACGCGGACGGGGCGCGCCGTCGCCCGCTTCGAGCACGCCGAGCGCGACGGCGGCGTCTACGCCGACGTGTTCGTGCGCGAGCCGGGGGTCTCGGCCGACCGCGCCGCCGCCGCGGTGCTCGCCGACCTGCGCGGGCTGCGGATCGCCGGCGACGAGGAGCTCGGGCGCGTGCTGATCGCGGCCGGAGGGCGCCTGCTGCGCCACGCGCCACGTCCTGTCGCGCGACCTGAGGCGCGACCCGGCGGCCGGCTGGAGCGACCCGCCCGGCTACCGGCTGACCACGATCGACCGGCCCGCCGGCGAGCTCCTCGACGCCCAGCTCGCCGCCTACCCGCTGGGTCACGTCGACCATCGGGACGAACCGCGCGAGCGCTCCGCTGAGCGACCTCGAGGCGATGCTCGCGGGGCGATACGGCCCGCTGCTGCGAGGGCAGCGGCGTCGCGATCGCGCCCGACGGAACGGTGGCGGCGCGGTCCTGCTCGGCAGGGTCCCGGGCGAGCCGCCGCTCGGTGGCCCATGGGTGCTCGAGCTGTTCCGGCACCCCGCGCACCGCGGGACCGGCCGGCCGCTGCTCGAGCGCGCGCTGGCGCTCGCGACCCGCGCCGGGCTGCCGAGGATCGGGCTCGCGGTCAGCGAGGGCAACCCCGCGCGCGGGCTCTACGAGGCGCTCGCCTTCGCGCACGTGACGACGTTCCTCGTGGTCCAGATCTAAAGGGCGAGCGCGCGCTCGACGATCGCGTCCCCGTCGACGCCGGCGGGCAGCGTCCCGAAGACGCGGCCGCGCGCCTCGCCGAGCCGGCCGGCGCAGAACGCGTCGGCCACGTCCGGCGGCGCGTGCCGCACGAGCAGCGAGGCCTGGAAGGCCAGCGCCAGGTCCTCGACCCCGCGGCGCGCGGACCACTCGTCGCCCGGCGGCTGGGAGCGCGTCGAGGTGGGCGTCGAGCCGCCGGTCGCCGCCGCGGGCCAGCTCGCACTCGGCCAGGAACGCCGGCAGGCCCTCCGGCTCGCGCGCCAGGGCGCGCAGGACGTCGAGCGACATCACGTTGCCCGAGCCCTCCCAGATGCCGTTCAGCGGCGCGTCGCGCAGCAGCCGCGGCATCGGCGACTCCTCGACGTAGCCGTTGCCGCCCAGGCACTCGAGCGCCTCGGCCGCGTGCGGCGTGGCGCGCTTGCAGACCCAGTACTTGAGCACCGCGGTGGCGAAGCGGCGCAGCGCGTCGTCCTGCTCGTCGTAGGCGCGCGCGAGCCGCAGCGCGGTCGCGGTCGCGGCCTCGGACTCGATCGCCAGGTCGGCGAGCACGTTGACCATCGCGGGCTGCTCGGCCAGCCGGCGGCCGAACGCGCTGCGGTGGCGCGCGTGCCAGACCGCCTCGGCGACGCCGCGGCGCATGCCGGCGGCGCTCCCGATCACGCAGTCCAGCCGCGTGTGGGTGACCATCTCGATGATCGTCGCCACGCCGCGGCCCTCCTCGCCCAGCAGGCGGGCGGCGGCGCCGCGGAACTCGACCTCGCTGGACGGCAGCGAGCGCGTGCCGAGCTTGTCCTTGAGGCGCTGGAACTCCATCCCCGGCCCGCGCTCGAGCACGAAGCAGGACAGGCCGGCGGGGGCCTGGGCGAGCACGAGGAAGACGTCGCAGGGCGGATAGGAGCAGAACCACTTGTGGCCGGTGAGCTCCCACCAGCCGTCGCCCGCCGGCTCCGCCCGCGTGGTGTTGGCGCGCACGTCCGAGCCGCCCTGCTTCTCGGTCATCGCCATCCCGCACAGCGCGCCGCGCTCGTAGTCCGGCAGCGTCAGCCGCGGCTCCCACTCGGCGGCGAGCCGCGGGTCGGTGCGCAGCGCGGGCACGGCCGAGTAGGTCATCGAGACCGGGCACATCACGCCGGCGTTGGCGTGCGTCCACAGCAGCTCGAGCGCGGCGCGCGCCGCGTGCGCGCCGGGCCGCGGATCGCGCCACGGCAGCGCGTGGATCTCGCGCTCGACGGCGCCGCGCAGCAGCCAGTGCCAGCTCGGGTCGAGGTCGACGCGGTCGAGCCGGTGGCCGAAGCGGTCGTGCGTGAGCAGCCGCGGCTCGTTGCGCTCGGCGCGCCGGCCGTGCTCCTGCGCCTCGGCCGAGCCCGCGACCGCGCCCGTGTCGCGCGCGCGGTCGAGCGCCCAGCCGGCGCCCTCGCGCTCGAGCGCCTCGCGCAGCGCAAGGTCGCTCTCGAACAGGTTGACGTCCTCGAACGGCGACGGACTGGTTGAGGACGTCATGCGTCAGCGTGCTCATGCGCGGTACCCACGGATCGGAGGACGAAGGTCTGGAGGCCGGCGACGAGCGCGTCGGCGCCCGTCTGGCGGCGCTGGAGCGGCCCCACGAGCGCCTCGGCGAGGGCGCCCACGATCGCGGCGGCGGTCAGCCGCGCGTCGAGCGGCGGCAGCTCGCCGCGCTGGACGCCGTCGTGCAGCGCGCGCTCGAACAGGTCGGCGTAGACGCGCCGGAACACCAGCCGCTCGGCCTCCACCGCGGGGTCGACCGGCTCGGCGATCAGCGCGTAGGCGCGCACCGGCTCGGCCAGCGCGCGGCGCACGAACGCCTCGACCCACGCGGCCAGGCGCTGCGAGACCGGCTCGTCGCGGTCGGTCATGGCCCGCAGCACGTCGACCTCGCGCTGCGACGCGCGGCGGAAGACCTCGGCGAACAGGTCGCCCTTGGACGGGAAGTGGCGGTAGACCGTGCCGGTGGCGACGCCGGCGCGGCGAGCGACCGAGGCCACGGAGGCCGAGGCGTAGCCGCCCTCGGCGAGCTGGTCGAGCGCGGCGTCGACGATCCGCTCGCGCGCAGCGGCCAAGCGCGCCCGGGTGCGCTCTGTCGGGCGATAGGGCATCCGCCTAGAATTGAATCACGATTCAGAAGTTCGCGCTAGTGTCGCGGACACTAGAGCGCCGCGCGAATGCGCCGCTCGAGCTCCGGCGCGCAGTCCGGCCCGCCCGACTCGAGGTCGGCGAGCTGCTCCTCGGCGAGCTCGCGGATCGTGATCTCGCGCCGGTCCTCGTCGGCGCTGTGGGCGTCGTGGTAGGTGTAGGTCACGAGGTCGTAGGGTCGCCGGCCCAACTCGCGGATCAGCACCTCGGTCTGGCGCCGCAGGTCGCGCTCGACGTCCGGCTCCGTCAGCGCCTCCGGGCAGAGGTTGCCGAGGCTGAGCTCGATCGGCAGCGCGCGCTCGAGCGCGGCGGGCACGTGCTCGCCGCGCCGCACGGTTTCCACCGCGGCCCAGGCCGCGGGCAGCGCAGCGACGGCGAACAGGCCGAAGGCGAGCGGGGGCCCGAAGCGGTTGAGCGCCAGGCCCAGCGCCGTGAAGCCGACCAGCACCGGCGCGCCGAGGAACAACGCGAGCCAGGCGAGCCCCTCGCCGCCGCCCAGCAGGAACGCGACGACCGACAGCGCGACGGGCAGGGCCAGCACCCACGCTCGCCCGACGGCGGCACCGAGGCCGACATGGGCGAGGGCCAGGATCACCAGCAGCGCCCAGGAGTCGTCGCGGCCGGCGGTCAGCGGGTCGTACAGGGGCGTGACGAACGACACGGCGAGCGCCGCGTAGAGCGCCAGGACCGACCCCCGCCGTGCGGACACTAGTGGGTCCATCTCGCGTCGCCGCAGTCTAGGGCGCGATCCTCAGGTAGTTGAGCGCGAAGCTCGTGATCTCGCGCAAGGCGGGCGCGGCGACCGTGCCGCCGTAGATGTCGCCCTGCGGCTCGTCGACCATCACGGCGACGAGCAGCTTCGGCCGCTTGGCCGGGGCGAAGCCGACGAACGAGGCGACGAACTTCGTCTCCGAGTAGCCGCCGAACTCGTCCGGCTTCTCGGCCGTGCCGGTCTTGCCGGCCAGCACGTAGCCGTCGATGTCGGCGCCGGAGGCGGTGCCGCCCGGGCCGAGCACGCCCTCGAGCATCGCGCGCACCGACGCGGCCGTCGCCTCGGAGAGCACCCGCTCGCCCTGCGGCTTGCGGGCCGCGCGCGCGCCGACGCGCTCGACGATGTGCGGCGGCCGCAGGATGCCGCCGTTGGCGATCGCGGCGTAGCCGGCGGCCATCTGCATCGGCGTGACCGCGATGCCCTGGCCGATCGGCAGGTTGCCCATCGACGAGCCCGAGTAGTCCTCGAGCGGAGCACGATCCCGCGCTCCTCGCCGGGCAGGTCGACGCCGGTCGGCTTGCCGAAGCCGAAGCGGCGGATCCACTCGTCGAAGCGCTCGGCGCCGAGCCGCTGGCCGATCATGACCGCGCCGATGTTCGAGGACTGCTCGAGGATCTGGCGCGTGGTCAGCGGTCCGGTAGCCGGCCGCGTGCGCCTCGCCGATCTCGCGGTCGGCGACGACGATCGTCGGCGGCAGGTTGAAGCTCGTGCTCCGGCGTGACCTTGCCCTCCTCGAGCGCGGCGGCGACGGTGAACGCCTTGAACGTCGAGCCGGGCTCGTAGGTGGCGCCGATCGCGCGGTTCTGGCGCGCGTAGTCGGGCGCGTCGCCGGGCGCGTTGGCGTTCACGCGCGGCCAGTTGGCGAGCGCGAGGATCGCGCCGTCGCGCGGGTCCATGACGATCGCGGTCGCGCCCTTCGGCTGCCACTCCTCGCCGACCTGCGCCAGCACCTCCTCGGCGCGGTCCTGGATGTTGGCGTCGAGCGTGAGGCGGACGTCGCGCGCCCGGCACCGTCTTGCGCGTGTCGCGCAGCTCGATCGCGTCGCCGATCGCGTCCTTGACCAGCCGGCGCTCGCCGTCGCGTGCCGCGCAGGAGCTCGTCGAGCGAGTACTCGAGCCCCGCCAGGCCGTCGCCGTCGGTGCCGGTGACGCCGAGCAGCTGCGACGGCCATCCAGTCGCGCGGGTAGGTGCGCTCGAACTCGGGATGAACTCGAGCCCGTCGATCTCCATCCGCTGCACGCGGTCGCGCGCGGCCGGCCGGGACGCGGCGCGCGAGGTAGACGAAGCCGGTGTCGCGGCGGGCGAGCTGGCGCAGCAGCTCGTCCTCGCGGCTGCGCAGGACGGCGCGAGCCGTGCGGCCTTGCGCGGCGCGTCCTTGATCAGGTACGGCGTGGCGGCGATCGTCACCGCCGGCTGCGGAGACGGCGAGCTCGGTGCCGTCGCGGTCGGTGATCGTGCCGCGCCGCGCGGGGACGGTGATGTCGGCCTCCTGCTGGGTCACGGCGGCGTGCTTGAGCGTCCCGGCCTTGACGACGCCGAGCCAGGCGGCGCGGCTCGCGCCGACGAGCGAGGAGCGCGAGGAAGACGGCGAAGAGGAGGCCGATGCGGCGCTCGATCAGCCGCACCCCGCTACCCCTGGGGCGCGGTCGCGGCGGTCGCTCGGGTCGACCGGGGCCGCCGTGGTCACCGCCGCCGGGTCGACCGGAGCGGCCGCCGGGTCGACCGGCGCCACGCGGCGCAGCCAGGACGCCGGGCTCGAGGCCGCCGTTGGCCATGATCGCCGCCGCCTCCTCGCTCGGCGGCTGCATGCGGCCGGCCGCGCGCCTCGCGTCGCGCTCGGGGCGCGAGCGCAGGAACGCGACCGCGCCCGCGGGCGGGCATGACCATGCCCTCCTCCTCCGCGGTCGGCGCGGACGCGGTCGCCGGACGACAGGCGGGCGATCTCGGCCTCGAGGTCGGCGTTCTGGCGCTCGAGCGTGCCTGCGTCGTCGACCGCGCGCGAGATGCCGGCGTTGAGCTTGAGCAGCGAGACCTGCATGGCGACGATCCCGCCGAGCAGGATGCCGATCAGCCAGATCCACGCGCGGCTGCGCAGCAGCCGGTCGACGACCGGTGGTCCGGCATGCGCGCGGAGCGCTCGAAGGCGCCGGTCGCCGCGCCGCGAGCGGGCCGGCGGGGGCGGCGGCGGGGGCGGGCCGCGACGGGCCGGAGACGCGGCGGGCGGCGGGGCGGCGCGCCGGCGCGGCGGGTGCGCGCGTGCGTGGCCGGCATCTAGCGCTCCTCCCTGAGCTTGCGGGCGGCCCGCAGGCGAGCCGACTTCGAGCGCGGGTTGGCCGCGACCTCGCCCGGCGTGGGCACGACCGAGCGGCGGAGCACGAGCTCGGCCTCCGGCGTGCTGCCGCACGACGCAGACGGGCAGGTCGGGCGGGCAGATGCAGCCGCGCGCCTGGTCGGCGAGGAAGCGCTTGACGCGCCGGTCCTCGAGCGAGTGGAAGGAGATCGCGGCGAGGCGGCCGCCGACGGCGAGCACGTCCCACGCCAGCGGGAGCGCCGCGTCGAGCTGGGCGAGCTCGCTCGTTGACCGCGATCCGGATCGCCTGGAACGTGCGCTTGGCCGGGTGGCCGCCGGCGAAGCGCGCCGGCGCGGGGATCGCGGCGGTGATCGCGTCGACGAGCTCGAAGGTGGTGTTGAGCGGGCGGCCGCGGCGGCGGACGATCTCGCCCGCGATCCGGTCCGCGAAGCGCTCCTCGCCGTACTCGCGCAGGGTGCGCGCGAGCCGGCGGCGGTCCCAGGTGTTGACGATCTCGGCCGCGGTCAGCTCCTGCTCCGGGTCCATCCGCATGTCGAGCGGCGCGTCGTAGGCGTAGGAGAAGCCGCGCTCGCGCGTGTCGACCTGCATCGCTCGACATGCCGAGGTCGAGGTAGACGAGGTCGGCGCGCACGCCCTCCTCGGCGAGCGCTCGCAGGCCGTGCACGAAGTCGGCGCGGATGAAGCGCGTGTCGCACGCGACCTCGGCCGCCAGCTCGGCGAACGCCTTCTCGGCGAGCGGGTCGCGGTCGATCGCGATCAGCGTCCCGGCCGGGCCGAGGCGGTCGGCGACGAGCCGCGCGTGGCCGGCGCCGCCGAGCGTGCAGTCGACCGCGATCTGGCCGGGCCGCGGGTCGAGCGCCTCGATCAGCTCGCCGGCGAGGACCGGGACGTGTCGCGGGGCATGTCAAGCAGGATGGCCAAGGGATGCGGTGAGGTCAGGCGCCCGCTGGGTCAGGTCGGTGTCGTAGGCCTGCCCAGGCCGAGCGGTCCCAGAGCTCGAGGCAGTCGCCGACGCCGGTGATCACGACCTCGCGGTCGATCCCCGCGTGCTCGAGGAAGCGCGGCGTCAGCATCACGCGGCCGGCCGAGTCCAGCTCCGTGTCCGTCGCGTTGCCGTAGAACATCCGCTTGAGCTCGCGCGCCTCGGGCGAGAACGGGTTCAGGCGGCGAGAGCGCCGCCTCGGTGAGCGCCGTGTAGGTCGGCTCCGGATAGAGCGAGATGCAGGGGTCGACGCCGCGCACGAGAAACACCCTCCTGCGAGCGCCGCTCGGAACTTGGACGGGACCGTCAGCCGGTTCTTGGCGTCGAGCGTGTGTTCGAAGGTGCCGTGGAAGGCCAAGGCGCATGTGTCGTGCGGCGAGGAGGTCAGTCGATCCGGGGTGGCGGAGTGGGAGGAGCCCCGCCACCCCGGAACGGCTTCGCGCAGTGCAACGTACCCCACTGCGTCCCACTCTGCAACACAAATCCCGTCATTCGTCCCACGGAGCTTGAATCACGTCACATCACGGACCTCGAAGTCGCATGATTTCCAGGGGATTCGCTCGCCCGCGGGATTCGACGGCGCAGGGGTCGGCGCCTGCATGGGTGGTTGCATCCGTGCGTTCTGCATGGCCGCTTGCGCGCGGGGCTAGGCTTCGGCCGGCCTTGTGGAGGACGTCGATCCGTGCCGCCGCGCTCGTCGCGGCCCGGCTCGGCGCCGGGCTGCGCTGAGCCCGCTTCAGGCCGGCACGACGGCGGGCAGCAGCGCCGCGGCGACGAGCAGCAGCACGGCGGGCACGAGCAGCAGCGCGACGACGAGCTGGATCTTCGGCGCGGCCTGGGCGGCGGCTTCGGCGGCGTGCTGCGCGGCCCGGGCGAGCGCGCCTCGCGCGGCCTGGGCGGCGAGCGCGGGACCAGCGGGGCGCCGTGGCGCTCGGCCCGCTCGAGCGCGGCGACGAGCAGCGGCCGACGCCGGCGGCCGGGCAGCGCGCGCTCGAGCTCGCCGTAGGCGTCCGCGCGCGGGATCGCCGAGGGCGGTCGCGACGGCGGTGCGGCTGAGCTCGCTCGCGAGCAGGCCGGGGTGGCGGCGGCCGACCTCGGCGAGCGCGCGCCGCGGCGCGAGGCCGGCGGCGACGGCGACCCGCAGCAGGTCGAGCACGTCGGCGAGCTCGGCCTCGATCGCGCGCGCGCGCCGGCGGGTGCGGCGCCGGAGCGCAGGCGTCGGGCGCGAGGAAGCCGGCGGCCGGCGCGGCCACGAGCAGCGCCACGCCGGTGCGGCCGGGCGCGGCCGGCAGCGAGCGCCAGCGCGACCGCGAGGCCCGCCAGGGCGGCTCCGGCCTTCACCGCCATGAGGTCCTGCACCGACACCCTCAGGCCGGCGGCCTCGATCCGCCGGCGCAGGCTGCGCGGGGCGCGGGCGCCGAAGCCGCGCCCGAGCCGGGCGAGCAGCGCGACGCCGGCGCGCCCGGCGCGACGCCGCGGCAGGCGCGCCCCGAGCAGCACGTCGAGCAGCCCGGGCGGCGGCGAGCGCGCCGGCGGCGGCGGCGAGGACGACCGCGCGCGTCATCGCACCCGCGCGAGCCGGGCGACGGCCAGGATCGCCGTCGCCTGGAGGACGGCGGCCATCGCCACGAGCCAGACCGAGAGCGGGTGCTCGAGCAGGCCGGCGAGCAGACCGGGGCTCGCCAGCTCGGCGAGCGCCGCGGCAGCGGCCGGGAGCAGCGAGCACGAGCCGTGCCGTGAAGCGCGCCTGGGCGGTCGCGGCGAGGGCGTCGCGCCCGATCCGGTCGGCCGCCTCGAGCGCGGCGGCGTGGTCGCGCAGGAGGCCGGCAGGTCGCCGCCCGCGTCGCGCTGCAGCAGGATGCCGGCGACCATCGCGTCCCACGCCGGGTCGAGCGGCGCGCCGACGCAGGGCTTCGAGCGCGTCAGCGGTCGGGTCGCCGAGCGCGAGCGCGCGGGCGGTGGTCCGGAGCTCGTGGCCGGCCGCGCCGGGGACGCCGCCGGCCGCGACCCCGATCGCGCCGCGGATCGAGTGGCCGGCGCCGACCGCGTCGGCGAGCGCGCGGGCCGCGCCGCGGCTCCCGCGCGCACGGCGCCGCGCGTAGCGGCGCCGCCGCGCCCGCACGGCCGCCGAGCACGAGCAGCGGGCCGAGAACCGCCGCGAACACGCCGAGCGCAGGGCCGCCGAGCAGCCAGCCGGCGGCGGCCAGCGCACCGGCCGCGAGCAGCGCCAGCCGGCGGCGCTCGGGCCGCGTCGGCGCGCGGCCTTCGTTGCCGGCGCGCACGAGCGGCTCGACGGCGCGCTCGAGCGCGGCGACCACGCGCGAGCGCTCGACCGCGGCGAGCACCTCCCACGCGCCGAGCACGCCGAGCGCGCCGGCGCCGAAGGCGAGCAGGGCGGACGCGCTCATCCGGCGCCCGCGGCCGACCCGCCCACGCCGCCGGACCCGGTCATCCGGCGCCCCCGAGCGAGCCGCCGCCGCGCGCTACGGGCGCGGCTCGGTCCGTGTCGTGCTCGGCAGGCGCCGCTCCGTCGCCGCGCGCGGCCGCGAGCCGGGCCGCCAGGCCGTCGGTCAGCGCGGCTCGCCAGCGGCCGCGGCCGTCGCGCCACGCGTAGAGCTCGCGCGCGGCCGGGCCGGCGGCGACCCGGACCACCTCGGCGACGGCGACCACGCGGCGCGTGCCGTCGCCCGCGCGGGCCTGGCAGACCACGAGGTCGAACGCGTCGGCGACCTGCTCGCGGATCGCCGCGTGCGGGAGGCCGAGCTCGGCCATCAGCGCGAGCGTCTCGACGCGCCGCAGCGCCTCGGCCGGCGTGCCGGCGTGGATCGTGCACAGCGAGCCGTCGTGGCCGGTCGACAGCGCGGTCAGCATGTCGAGCGCCTCGGCGCCGCGGACCTCGCCGACGACGATCCGGTCGGGCCGCATCCGCAGCGCGTTGCGCACGAGCCGCCGGATCGTGACCTCGCCGCGGCCCTCGAGGTTCGGCGGACGGGCCTCGAGCCGGACCACGTGCGGCTGGCGCAGCCGCAGCTCGGCCGCGTCCTCGATCGTCACCACGCGCTCGCCGGCGCCGATGAAGCTCGACAGCACGTTCAGCGTCGTCGTCTTGCCCGAGCCGGTGCCGCCGCAGACGAGGATGCTCGCGCGGGCGCGCACCGCGCGCGCGAGGAAGTCGAGCAGCGGGCGCGTGAGGGTGCCGTTGGCGACCAGGTCCTCCGCGCTGAACCCGCGACGGCGGAAACGGCGGATCGTGAGCACCGGGCCGTCGAGCGCCAGCGGCGGGATCACCACGTTCACGCGCGAGCCGTCGGGAAGCCGGGCGTCGACGAGCGGCTCGGCCTCGTCGACGCGCCGCCCGAGCGGCGCGAGGATCCGCTCGATCGCGTCGCGCAGCTCGCGCTCGCGCTCGAATCGCACCGACGTCCGCTCGAGCCGCCCGCCGCGCTCGACCCAGACGGGCGCGGTTCCGGAGACCATCACCTCGTCGACCGCCGGATCGGCGAGCAGCGGCTCCAGCGGCCCGAGCCCGAACGCCCGCTCGGCGATCCGGCCCGCCAGCTCGGCGCGCACGCCCTCCTCGAGGACGGCCGCCTCGCGGTCCACCAGCGCCCGGATGCGAACCGTGAGGTCCTCCCCGGGCTCGCTCTCGTCGGCGAGCAGACGGTCGCGCAGTTCGGCGGCCAGCCGGTCGAGGTCGTCGCGCACGTCCACGCACGTATGAGGGCGCCGGCGCGCGGGTTCGCCCCCTCGCGTCGACGAACGTCAACCATCGCGGGTCGCTGGGCGGCGCCCCGGCTCACCACCCTCCTCACCCAGCAAGCAGTTGACGTTGTCCGACGCTAATCGGCCCCCACGCTCAGATCGTCGCCTACCACGGTCGCGCCGGCGCGCCGCCGGTCGCCGGGCGCCCGCGCGAGCAGCCTGATCTCGCCGGCGAAGGCGCCGGCGGCGGCGAGGTAGACGGCCTGGCGGACGGTGACGCGCAGAGTGGCCGCCACCTGCGGCGCGGCGTCTTCGCGTGCCGCGCGCGGGAGTGCGCGGGCGGCGAGCACCTCGACGTCCTCGAGTGCCAGCCGTGTGTCGCCGGCCCCGTCGCCGCCGCGCTCGCGCGTGACGACGACGTCGACGCGAGCGCCCGCCACGACGTGGGCCGGGGAGCCGTGTGCCACCAGCTCGGCCGCCCGCTCGCCGCGCCGGACCGCGGGCCCGGGCGCGAGCGCCCGCTCGAGCAGGTGCTCGCCGACCGGCGCTCCCGCGGGCACCGCGACCGCGAGCCGCTCGCCCACGACCAGCTCCGGCACCGCGGGGGCGCCCGCCGGCGCGAACCGCTCCGGCACGCCCCGCACGGCGAGATCGCCGGCCCCCACGCGCCGCCCCGCGGCGAGCGGCACGCGCGCGACGAGCACCTCGACGGCCGGCCCGACCTGGGCGCGCAGAGCACCCTCGCGCCGCGCGACGTCGGAGGCCGCCAGCGACCCGAGCACGAGCGCGAGGCCGAGCAGGAGCGCAGCCCGCCGCCTACGGCTCACGATCGATGGAGGGAGCCGGCCGCCCGCGCAGGCGGCTCGAGGGAACGAACCGGGGGCGAACGGACGGCCGGCGAGTCCGGTCGGGCCCGGTGGCGGGAAGCTCGATGACGAGGTGGGCGCCGCGCGCCGCGGGGACGCTCGTCAGCCGGCCGCCGTGGCGCTCGGCGATCGCGGCCGCGATGGCGAGGCCGTGGCCGCGCCGGGAGCGGCGCCCGCGCGCGGCGGCGACGAGCTCGGGGACGGGCGCGGGCAGGCCCGGGCCGAGGTCCGCGACCTCGATCCGGACGCGGGCGCCGGCCGCCCGCGCCGACACCCGCACGCTGCCGCCGCCGTGCTCGACCGCGTTTGCGACGAGGTTCCCGCAGGCCTGGGCCAGCCGCAGCGGGTCCCCGTCCACCCACGCCCGCTCAGGCTCGACCCACAGGACCGCGCCATGAGCCAAGGCCAGCGCCCGCCACGCATCCGCGGCCTCGCCCAGCAGCTTGCCCGACATCGAGCCGCTCGCACCGCGAGCGCCCCCCACGCCCGCCGGCGAGGTCGTCCAGCGCGAGCGCGGCCCGGCGCAGCTCGAGGTCGATCGCCTCGACCCGCGCGGACCGCTCGAGCCCGTGCAATGCCAGCCGGGCCGTCGACAGCGGCCCGCGGACCTCGTGGCCCGCCCGCGCCGCCAGCACGAGCTGTCGCCGCCCGCGCAGATGGAGCGCGCTCGCGGCCAGCGCCCAGGCGAGCAGGGCCAGCCAGCCGCTCACGCCGCCCGCTCCTCGAGCGCCGGCCCGTCGATCAGCCGGTAGCCGACGCCCCAGACGTTGACCACGAAGCGGTCGCCGTCGACGGCGAGCTTGTGCCGCAGCCGGCAGGCGTGGCTGTCCAAGGTCCGGGTCGTGCCGAGCGACCTGAAGCCCCAGACGTCGCGCAGCAGCTCCTCCTTGGTCAGCACCCGGGTCGGCTCGGCGGCCAGCGCGCGGAGCAGCGCGAACTCCTTCTGCGACAGGTCGATCCGGCGGCCGCGCAGCCGCACCTCGCGCGAGGCGGGGTCGAGCTCCAGCTCCCCCGCGCGCAGCCGCCCGCGGCCGCCGCGGTCGCGCGTCCGCCGCAGCAGGGCGGCGATCCGCAGCCTCAGCTCCCCGTAGGCGAAGGGTTTCGGAACGAAATCGTCGGCCCCGCGCTCGAACCCGCGCACGCGGTCGAGCTCGGTCGCCCGGCCCGACAGCACGAGCAGCGGCAGCCGCGGATCGAGCCGCGAGGCGACCCCGTCCGCCGCCCGCACGCGCGCGATCAGCTCCAGCCCCGAACCGTCGGGCAGCGCGAGGTCGACGATCGCCAGGTCCGGCCGCCGGTACTCGAGCTCGCGCAGCCCGTCGTGCAGCGTCTCGGCCGGGATCAGCTCGTAGCCGTCGGCGGTCAGGTTGTCGGCCAGGAAGGTGCGTAGGACCGGGTCGTCCTCCACCAGCACGATCGTCGGGGCGTCGGCGCACATGCCGCCCCGATTAGCCCCCGGCGAGCAAACCTCGCCCCCGTAGAATCCCGCGATGGCCCGGATCGTCCGCCGCACCGAGGTCAACGAGTGCCGGCAGTGCTCGACGTTCTGCGATCGCGTGATCGCGCCTGCCACCTGCGTCGCTGACGACTGCCCGTACCTCTACGCGTACGACGACCCGCTGTCCGGCCGCCGCTACATGGGCTGCGTGCAGCAGGTGTTCGCGACCGAGATCGACGTCGACCTGTTCCGGGCGGCCGAACGGACCCGCGTCGGCTTCGGCACCGTGCGCATGGCGGCCGCCCCGCTGCCCCGCTGCCGCTTCACCGTCGAGCAGGCCTACGACGGCCGTGGACGCAACGGCCTACCAGTGCGTCAACAAGCGCTTCTTCGACTGGCCGGAGGCCGGCCCCGAGGGCATCCGGGCGTTCGACCTGCGAGACCGTTGCGACCGGTGAAAGATCTGTCTCAGCGGCAGCACCCAGGGAGGACTCAGGCTTAAGATGCAGACGCCCCGGCGGGGACCGGGCCCCACCACCATGGACCCACTTCCGCGCGGCAATTACGACTCAGGACAGGACTACGTCCTCGAGTACGGCGAGCTTCGATTCACCTTCAACGAGCGGGACTTCGCGGAGCGGGTCGAGCAGGCGGCGCGCAAGCTGGGATTCGTCGACGGACGGCTCGATCCGAACGAGCTCGAGGACCTCGTGAACCTCGCCGTCAACGGCGAGATCCAGGACCCGGCGTCCGCGCTCGGCGAGCACGTCAACGACTGCTGGCCGGAGCTCGTCGGCCCCGCCGACCGCTCGCTCGTGCACTGGCTGCGGCGGCTCGTGTTCCGCTCCGCCTGGCTCGACCAGCGCGTGAAGGAGGGCGAGCTCGACGTCATCTACGACGACGCCACGTCCACCTTCGGCTACGTACAGCCGGAGCAGGACCGCGAGCCGATCGAGCTCTCGCCCGAGCCCAACTGGCAGCGCGTGGCGTACAGCCGGCGCTAGCCCGACAGCGCGTCGGCGCGCGTGCGGGCGATCGCCTCGGCGCCCGCCTCGCCGACCAGCAGCTCCGGCCGCACGACGCCCGAGGCCGCGAGGTCGAGCGCCGGGAAGCGCCCGAGCGCGGTGAGCGTCGGGTCGAGCGCGACCACCGTGGTCTCGCCGCCGAACGGCGCCGCGGCCGTGGCCACCACCGTGAGCGAGCCGCCGTCGGCGATGTTGCGCGCCGCGGCCAGCGCGCGCCGGGCCGCCTGCGCGGGCAGGTGGTCGAGCGTGTCGACCAGGACGACCGCGTCGCCGCCGCGGGCCGCGACGCGGCGACCCTGCTCGATCGCCTGCTCGACGGCCTGCGCCTGGGCGTCGTGCGAGGCGGCGAAGGACAGCGCCGTGACCGGCTCGACCGACCCGCCGCGCCACTCGGCGACCTCCTCCGGGCGAACGCCGGCGAGCACGAGCGACAGCTCGAGGCCCTCGAGCGCGCCCAGCGCGCCGGCCAGCCGGCGCAGGGCCTCGCTCTTGCCGGCCCGCGCCGGGCCGGCGATCACCACGCGCGAGCCCTTGCCGAACGGCGTCAGCCACTCGATCGCCTTGACGGTCGGGTCCTCGGAGCCGAGCTCGAAGCGCTCGCCCGGGAACGCCGCGGGCAGGTCCTCGAAGCGCGTGCCCTCGGCGACCTCGTCGGCGGGCCGGTCGTTGATCGTGTCGACGCGGATCAGCGACGGGAACCGCTCCGAGCGGCGCGCGGCCCGCACCGGGCCGGCGATCCGGTCGCCCGAGACCAGCTCGCAGCGCTTGACCTGGGCCGCGGAGATGTAGACGTCGTCGTCGGTCGGCTCGGGCGGCGCGAGGCGGATGAAGCCGGAGCCGTTGGCGAGCAGCTCGACGACGCCCTCGACGACTCGGTCGTCCTCGGCGGCCACGGGCTCGTCGCCCGCGTCCTCGTCGGTGGCGCCGTCCTCGGCCGCGCGCCCCCGGCCACGGCCGCGGCCGCCGCGCCGCCCGCGGCGCGGGCGCTTGGCGCCCTCGTCCTCCTCGTCGGGGGCAACCTCCTCGGGGGCGGCTTCGCTCGGGGCGGCTTCCTCGGGGGCGGCTTCCTCGGGGGCGGCTTCCTCGGGTAGCGGCCTCGTCGCCCGACTGGCGCGCGACGATGGCGTCGATCAGCTCCTCCTTGCGCAGACGGCGGAAGCCGTCGACGCCGAGCTCGTTGGCGAGCAGGTGAAGGTCGGCGAGCGGGCTCTGCTCCAGCTCGGACCGGTCCAGGACGGCGGACATGTGTGTCTCCTCGGTGATTCGGATGGTTGGTTGGCATCCGGGCGCGTTGTGCGCAGCGCCCGGCAACCCCGTTTGCGTCAGTCAGGGTAGCGGTCGGGGGTGAGCCCTTCCTCCGGCGCCAGCTCGAGATCCCCGCGCAGAGCGGCGTGCACGCGCAGGAAGTCGGCGGCCGCCGCGACGTCGTGCACGCGCAGCACGTGCGCGCCCGCCTCGACACCGTGGGCGACCGCAGCCAGGGTGCCGGCCAGCCGCTCGCGCGGGGGGCGGCCGGTCAGCGCGCCGACGAAGTCCTTGTTCGAGATCGCCAGCAGCAGCGGGCGGCCGAGCTCGTGCAGCATGTCGAGCCGCCGCAGCACGGCCACGGTCTGCGCGGGCGTCTTCGCGAAGTCGGGGCCGGGGTCGAGCAGCAGCTGCTCGGGATCGACCCCGCGGGCGATCGCAAGCGCCATCCGCTCGTGCAGGAAGCCGGCCACGTCGGCGGCCACGTCGTCGTAGCGGCCGGGGTCGAGCAGCGTGCCCTTCGGCGCGACCCGCGTGTGCATGAGCACGAGGCCGGCGCCGGTCCGCGCACAGACGTCGGCCAGCGCAACGTCGCGCAGCCCGGAGACGTCGTTGACGAGCACCGCGCCCGCGGCGACGGCCGCCTCGGCGACCTGCGGCTTGTACGTGTCGACCGAGACTGCCGCGCCGAGGCCGGTCAGCCGCTCGATCAGCGGCACGACGCGGGAGATCTCCTCCCCCGCCGAGACGGCCGGCGTGTCGCCGCGCGCCGACTCGCCGCCGACGTCGATCAGGTCCGCGCCGGCCTCGAGCAGCTCCGCCCCGCGCGCCACCCGCGCCTCCAGCGTCGGCAGGTCGTCGCCGTCGGAGAAGGAGTCCGGCGACGCGTTGACGATGCCCATCAGCAGCGGCCGCGACCCGAGCTCGATTACCCGGCCGCGCAGTCGCAGGAAGAGCGGTCTCGTCACCCTCGCACGACGACGGTCTGCCGGCGCCCGCGCTCCGAGGCCTGCCCTCGCCGGTCGACGCCGACGACGTGGAGCCGGTGCTTGCCGGGCCGCAGCCGCCGCGTCCGCAGCGAGGTCGCGCTCGTGGTCCCGACGGCGCGGCCGTCGACCAGCACGCGGTAGCGCTGGGGCCCGCCGAAGTCCTGCCCCGGCGTCCAGCGCACGAGCACACGGCGGCCGACGACGTCGGGCAGGTTGCGCAGCGCGGGCGCGCTCGGCGGCAGGTCGAACATCGCGGCGCCGACCGTTCCGCCCTGGACGAACGCGACGGCGACGTCGCCGACCCGGTTCGACGACGCCGACAGCGGGCCGGGGGCCACCGGGCCGAGGGTGCGGTGCGAGAGCAGCGCCTCGGGCCCGAGGCCGCCGTCGTCCGGCGCCCGCCGCCCGCGCACGACGGCGGTCGCATCGTCGCCGGCGCGCCAGGCCAGCGCGGTGTCGTTGCGCTCCGACGTGGCGACCGCGGCGTTGGTCACGGCGCCCGAGCGGTCGTTGCGCCGGGCCGCCGCGAACGCGTCGCCGCGCAGCGGCGCGCCGAGCAGCAGCCCGCCCGCCACCGACACCGCGTGGCCGATCCCGCTCGAGCTCATCCCGATCGCCGGGCCGGCGCTGGCCGCGCCCGCGTCGAGCGCGTAGGGCGCCTCGAAGGTCGACGCGCGGAGCCGGCGGGCGACGCTGCGCGAGACGCCGCCGATGTCCTGCCGGTACGCGACCCAGGCGTACGAGCGGTCGTACTCGATGTCGACCTCGGGCGAGTCGGCCGCGCCGCCGGTGGCGCCCGAGGCGTCCTGCGGCAGGACCGACAGCGTCGTGCCGTAGATGCGGCGCGCGAGCACGTGGCTGACGCCGTCCGCGAACACCTCGCCCCAGACCACGAGCGCGCTGCCGTCGGCGGCGACCGCCACCTTCGGGCGCCCGGCGCCGGCGCCGGCGGCCCGCGCCGGCTCGACGTCGAGCGGCGCCGGGACGGCCTGCCACGTGCCGCCGGCCAGGCGCGCGGCGAGCACGTCCCCGTTCTGCGCCCAGACGGCGTAGGCGACGCCGTTGACGCCCATCTCGATCGCCAGGCCGGCCGCGCCGCCGGCGGCCGAGAGCGGCACGGCGGCCGCGCCGACGAGGGCGCCGTAGACGATCCCGTTCTGGATCCAGGCCGCGGCCAGCCGGCCCTGCTCGCCGGCCGCCACCGCGACCTCGGTCGTCCCGGGGCCGCTCAAGCCGGCGGGCGGCGTCCAGCCGCCGGGGTCGAGCCGCGACAGCCATCCCTGGCCGTCCTTGACGTAGACGAGCGCGCCGCCCTGCTCGATCCCGAGGTCGACGACCGGGCGCGCGACCGCGCCCGGACCGTCGACGGGCTCGAAGGCGAACCAGCGGGCCTGAGCCGCCGGAGCGATGGCGAGGGCGAGCGCGAAAGCGAGGAGCAGGATCCGAAGAGCTGGCATCGGGCGAGCAGGCTAACGTGAGCGGCGGAATGCATCCTCGCTCCGGCACCGTCACCGGCCTCTGGCGCTGGCCCGTGAAGTCGATGGCGGGCCAGCGCGTCGACGCGCTCCGGGTCGATGCCCGCGGCGCCGGCGGCGACCGCACGCACGCCGTTCTCCACGACCACAAGGGCTCGCGCAAGCCGCTGACCGCCCGCGAGGCGCCGCGGCTGCTCGCCTGGAGCGGTGCCTACTCGCTCAACGGCGGGCTGGACCCCGCCCGGCCGCCGCTCGCGCTCGTGACCGCGCCGGACGGCCAGCGCTTCGGCTGGGGCGATCCGCGGCTGCCCGGCGCGCTCGAGCAGGATCTCGGCCGGCCCGTGTGGCTGACGCGCGACGTCGGCGGCATCCAGGACCTGCCGGGCACTCTGCTCGTCACCACCCGGGCGACGCTCGACGCGCTCGGCGACGAGCTCGGCGAGCCGGTCGACCTGCGCCGCTTCCGCACGAACCTGCACCTCGACCTCGACGCCCCGGGCTGGGCCGAGCTGGACTGGGAGGGCGCCGAGCTGGCGTTCGCCGGCGGCGTCCGGCTGCGGCTGCTGCATCCGTGCGAGCGCTGCGCGATCCCCACCCGCGACCCCGACACGCAGGTCAAGTGGGCCGGCCTTCTCAAGCACCTGACCGCCGCCCACCGGCAGTGCTTCGGGATCAACGCGCAGGTGCTGGCCGGCGGCCGGATCGCCGCCGGCGAGGCGGTGGAGGTCGCGCTCAGTCCGGCCGCAGCCGCGCCACCTGAGGGTCGTGGTCGGACTGCTGCTCGGCGAACTCGGCGTTGACGTGCACCGAGTCGTACTCGGGGACCGGGAACAGCAGCGCCGGCGAGGCCAGGATGTGGTCGAGCGCCTGCGAGTTGCCCTCGAACACGTATGAGTAGCGCTCGCTCGGCGGCAGCAGGAACATCAGGTCGAGCATCTGGAAGCCCTGCAGGATCTGCATGGTCTCCGAGAACTCGAAGTCGTTGATATCGCCGAGCACGACGTAGTTGGCGAGCGGCTCGATGCGCTGGATGTCGCGTGCGAAGCCGTTGACGATCGTCGCCTGCGCGTGCCGCTGCGGCTCGGTGACGCGCGTGGGCGGCTGGAGGTGTCCGAACAGCGGGTCGTCGCCGCCCTTGGAGTTGAAGTGGTTGGCGACCGCGATCACGGTCTCGCCCCTCCACGTGAACTCGCCGGCGAGCGGCTTGCGGCTGTTGCCGAACGCCGGGTCGGCCGGCTGGATCCGCCCCGGGCTGAACGTCAGCCGAGCACGACGGCCCGACCGGACGACCTCGGTCGAGTTCGTCGACGTGCCGCCCGGGCGGTCGACGAAGGCCAGCCCGCGGTCGGTCCGGAACAGGAAGCCCTGGCGGATGTTGCCGCCCGGTGCGCCGCCGTCCTCGTCGTCCTCCGGGTCGATCTGCCGGTACTCGTAGGTCGGCCCGCCGGCCGCCGTGATCGCGGCGATCAGCGTGGTCCAGGTGAGGCTCGCGTCCGTGACCGTGCTGTCGGTCCCGTCCCTGACCCCGTCGTTGTCCTGGATCTCCTCGACGGCCACGATGTCCGGCGACTTGAGGTTGTCGATCAGGGTCCTCGCCAGGGCGGCGAACTTGGCCGGCGGGTCGGTCGGCGCCAGGTTCTCGACGTTGAACGACGCCATCGCCAGCTCGTTCGCGTTCGGCGTCTCGGTGACCTCGCGCTGAAGGTCGCCCGTCGCCGTGACGTCGGCCAGCGGGTAGTACTTGAAGTTGTCGAACGAGTAGTCGCCCACGGCGACGATCGGCGTCGAGAGCCGGTCGCCGGTGTTCGCGACCGGCGTCTCGCCGATCACGTCGTCGAGGATGAAGCGCTCCGGGTTGAAGTCGTTCGGCCCGACGATCACGCCGCCGCGGCGCGTGCGCGGACCCGCGAAGCGCCCGGCGTCGCCGATCATCGAGACCTCGCCGAAGTCGTTCCGCGGCCCGGTCGCCACGGCGTCGTTGAACCGCAGCAGCATCCCCTCGACGCTCTCGTGGAAGTCGATCCCGTCCTGCTGCGGGTCGAAGATCGGGTTGGTGTCGACGTCGCCGGTCGAGTCGTTGTCGATGATCCGGCTCGGCGGGGTGCGGCCGCCCTGGCCGATCACCGTCGGGGCGATCGGGCTGCCGCCCTCGACGGCGGTCACCGTCGGCCGGAAGATCTCGGTCAGCGAGAGGCTCTCCGGCCCCCAGTTGGAGGCCTTGAACTCCGAGACCTCGCCGCTGAACAGCACGGCCGTCCCGATCGGCGGCCGCGCGCTGGGCTGGAACAGGAAGATGCCCTCCGACGTCCGGTTGTCGGCGTCGGGCGAGGCGTCCTGGACCCAGATGCCCTGCGAGCTCGCCGCCGTGACGACGCCGGGCACGCCGCTGACGATCCGGTCCTCGTAGGGCGAGCGGTGCTGTGCGCCCTGGATGTCGTGGATGCGCAGGCCCTCGAGCCCGAGGGTCGAGAAGCTGAAGTCGTCGTCCAGGTCCTCGGTGTGGACGGTCACGGTGCACGTCTCGCCGCGCGCGAAGTCGGTCGCCGGGTCGAGCGTGAACTCGGTCGGACCGCCGCTGGTGGCGAACGGGTGGTCGCCGCTGCTCGAGCAGCTGATGCCGAACGTCGGCTCGACCGGCGCGCTGAAGGTGATCGTCACGTCGCTGTCGAGCGGCACGTCGTCGGCGCCGTCGGCCGGGTCGGTGGCGGTGACGCCTGCGGGCGGCGGGGTGTTGCGGGGGTTCGGGGCGCCGACCGTGAAGTCGGCCGCGTTGTTGTCGGTGTCAACGGCCCCGTCGCCGTTGCGCAGCGCTGCGGTCGTGTTGCTGAGCTGCGGCGTCGGGGCGGTCTCGGACTCGTTGGCGGCGCCGTAGCCGACGAGGTCGCGCACCTCGCCCGTGTTCGTCACGACGCGGACCTTGCCGGACGTCGCGCTCATGGCGATACCGCCGCTGGCGTTGGGCGTCGGGAGGTCCTGCGTGCCGCCGCTGCCGGCCGCCTCCTGCACGAGGTAGTGCCGGCCGGGCAGGATCCTGCCCGTGAGCGCGGTCGACGAGAAGGTGCTGCCCGTGGCCGATCCGTACTGCACGCTCCAGCCGGCCACCGGCACCGGTTCGGTGCCGCGGTTGTAGAGCTCGATGAAGTCGTTCCTGAAGGTGGCGCCCGCGTTGCCGCCCCCGCCGTAGACCTGGCTGACGACGATGTCCGGCGAGACGGCCGAGGCCGGAGCGGCCAGGGCGAAGAAGGCTGCGAGGGCGATCAGGAGTGCGCGCATCCCGCGGACCCTAGCCATCAGCGGCGCGACGATGTGAAGATCCTCACAGCGCCTGGATCTCGGCCAGCACCTCGCCCACCGAGGCCTTCGCGTCGCCGAACAGCAGCGCCGTCTTCTCGTCGTAGAAGAGCGGGTTGTCGATGCCCGCGAAGCCGCTGTTCATGGAGCGCTTGAGCACGATCACCGAGCCCGCCTTGTCGACGTCGAGGATCGGCATCCCGTAGATCGGCGAGTCCGCCACCGTGCGCGCCGCCGGGTTCGTGACGTCGTTGGCCCCGATCACCAGCGCCACGTCCGTGCGCGCGAACTCGGGGTTGATGTCGTCCATCTCCTTGAGCTGGTCGTACGGGACGTCGGCCTCGGCCAGCAGCACGTTCATGTGCCCGGGCATCCGCCCCGCGACCGGGTGGATTCCGTACAGCACCTCGACGCCGCGCTTCTCCAGCTCGGCGGCCAGGTCGGCGACCGCGCGCTGGGCCTGGGCGACCGCCATCCCGTAGCCGGGCACCACGACCACCAGCCGCGCGTAGGAGAGCTGGATCGCCACGTCGGCCGCGCTGGTCGAGCGCACCGTGCCGCCGTCGCTCGCCGCCGCCGCGACCGCGCCGCCGGCCCCTAGCCCGCCGAAGAACACGTTGGCGATCGAGCGGTTCATCGCGTCGGCCATCTGCTTGGTCAGGATCGAGCCCGACGCGCCGACGAGCATGCCGGCCACGATCAGCGCCGTGTTGTCGAGCGCCAGGCCCGCCGCGGCGGCGCTCAGGCCGGTGAACGCGTTCAGGGTCGAGATCACCACCGGCATGTCGGCGCCGCCGATCGGCAGCACCGCCAGCACCCCGAGCGCCCCCGCCACCAGCAGGATCAGCCAGAACAGGGCCGACGACTCGGCGCCCGCCGCGATCACGACCGCGAGCGCGATCGCGGTGAGGGCGAGCACGCCGTTGACCGCCTTGGGGATCCGGAAGCCGCGCTTGAGCGTCTCCTGCAGCTTCAGGAACGCCACGTTCGAGCCCCAGAAGGAGATCGAGCCGATGATCGCCGCGAACAGCATCGGGATCAGCGTCTCCAGCGGTGGGTTGCCGCCCTCCTCGAGCGCCTCCAGGTACTCGACGATGCTGATCAGCGCCACCGCCCCGCCGCCGACGCCGTTGAACAGCGCCACCATCTGCGGCATCGCGGTCATCTTCACGTTGCGCGCCGCCGGGATGCCGACCGCCGTCCCGATCGCAAGGCCGACCACCAGCAGCGGCCAATCCCCGATCCGGTCGTCGAGCAGCGTCGCCCCCACCGCGATCGCCATGCCGGCCGCCGCCACCAGGTTGCCGCGGACCGCCGTGCGCGGCCCGCGCAGCATGTGCAGGCCGAGGATGAAGAGGCTGAAGGCGACGATGTAGAGGGCGGCGATCAGGTCATCCATCGCGCTTCCTGCCCTTGAACATCCCGAGCATCCGGTCCGTCACCAGGAAGCCGCCGATCACGTTGATCGTGCCGAACGCGATCGCGATCACCAGCAGCACGCTCTCCAGCACGCCGTCGGCGGGCCCGATCGTCAGCAGCGCGCCCAGCAGCACGATCCCGTGGATCGCGTTCGTCCCGCTCATCAACGGCGTGTGCAGCGTGTTCGGCACCTTCGAGATCACCTCGAAGCCGACGAACGCCGCCAGCACGAGGATCGCCAGCTCGGTCAGGAGGTCCATCAGCCGGCCACCTTTCTCGCGCCCTCGTGCACGATCTCGCCGTCGCGCACGATGCAGGCGCCCTTGATCACCTCGTCGTCCCAGTCCAGCTCCAGCGCGCCGTCCTCGCCGGTCATCAGCTCGAGCAGCGACAGCACGTTGCGCGCGTACAGCTGCGACGCGTGCTCGGGCATCGAGCTCGGCAGGTTGAGCGGCGCGGCGATCGTCACCGCGTTGTCGGTCCGGTACGTCTCCCCCGGCCGCGCCAGCTCGCAGTTGCCGCCCGCCTCGCCGGCGAGGTCGACGATCACCGCGCCGTGCTTCATGCGCGCGACCGCCTGGGCGGTGATCAGCTTCGGCGCCGGGCGGCCGGGCACGAGCGCGGTGGTGATCACCGCGTCCGACTTGGCGATCTGGTCCTCGAGCGCCTGCCGCTGGGCCTGCTGCTCCTCTTCGGTCAGCTCGCGCGCGTAGCCGCCGGCCGCCTCGGCGTCGGCCGACCCCTCGACCTCGAGGAACCGCGCGCCGAGCGACTGGACCTGCTCCTTGACCGCGGCGCGCACGTCGAACGCCGTCACCACGGCGCCCAGCCGGCGCGCCGTGGCGATCGCCTGCAGCCCGGCCACGCCCGCGCCCAGGACCAGCACCTGAGCCGGCGGGATCGTGCCCGCGGCGGTCATCAGCATCGGCAGGAAGCGGCCCAGCTCCTGCGAGGCGATCAGCACCGCGCGGTAGCCGGCGACCGTCGCCTGGCTCGAGAGCGCGTCCATCGACTGCGCGCGCGAGATGCGCGGGATCGCCTCCATCGCGAACGCGGTCGCGCCGGTGGCGGCGACCGCGGCCACGCCCTCGCGGTCGGTGAGCGGCGCCATGAAGCCGATCAGCACGTGCTCGGCGGTCAGCCCGCCGGGCGGCGACGGGGCCACGCGCGCGATCACCTGCGCGCTCCACGGGTCGCCGATCTCGGCCCCGGCGGCGGTGAAGTCCTCGTCGAGCACGCCGGCCGCGGTGCCCGCGCCGGGCTCGATCACCACCTCATGGCCGGCTGTCGGTCATCCGGCGCACGACGTCAGGCACGAGCGCGACGCGCCGTTCGTCCGCGCCGGTCTCCTTTGGCACGCCGATCCTCATCGGGGCCGGGAAGGTATCGAGTCCTCTACGGCAGCGCGGCGATCAGCGCGCCCGCGGCGGGCACGCGCGCAGCGGCCGCGAGGGCCGGCGTCTCGGCGGGGGCGGCCGTGGCCACCGGCGGCAGCGGCTGCGGCCTCGCCTTGCGCGGCGCGGGGCGCGCGGCCGGCGTCGGCGTGGCCGTCGGAGCGGGCGCGGACGCCGCCGCGGCGCTGCGCGCTCGCGGCACCGGCTTCAGGGGCAGCGTCTTGCGCGACAGCGCGGCGACCGCCTGGCCGGTGACCCACACCGGCGTCTGGCGGCTCGTGCGCGAGTAGCGGACCTCGCCGTCGGCGTCGGTCAGCGAGCGCAGGTAGCCCAGCGGGTCGCGCGAGCCGCCGCGGCGGACCTTGGCGGGGTCGCGTCCGGCGGCGAGCAGCCCCTGGACGGCCCAGGCGGTGGACTGCGCGTTCGAGCCGCCGCCCGGGATCAGCGCGAAGCCGCCGTCCGACGCCTGGTTGCGGACCACGAAGCGCGCGGCGCGCTCGACCGTGCGGCTGCCGCGGCGGCCGGCGGCCGCCAGCGCCTGGAGCGCGGCTCCGGTGTCGTCGATCCCCGACGGGCCGCCGCGGCCGGCGAAGTTGAAGCCGCCGTCGTCGTTGGCCTGGCCGGCGATCCACGAGGCGGCGCGGCGGATCGCGCGGTCGTTCCGTGGCCGGCCGGCGGCGCGCAGCGCGAGCACGGCGAACGCGGTCGTGTTCACGCGACCGGCGAACGAGCCGTTCGGCCGCTGTCCGGACGCGCACCTCGCGCTCGAGGTCGCGGCCGCCGAGGCGCGGCTCGAGCCCGGCCGCCGCGAGCACGATGATCGTGCGCTGGATCTCGCCGAGGTCGTTCAGTTCGCTCGCATGCGCGCGCATGTAGGCGATCGCGCTCGGCGAGCCGACGTCGCGCGGATTGCGGCCGGCGGCGGCGAGCCCGATCGCCGTCCAGCCCGTGAAGAGCTGCGATGAGGACTGCCCGGGCGCGCCGCCCCAGCCGCCGTCGTCGTTCTGCGCCCCGGCCAGGTAGCGCACCGACTCGCGGACGGCCGCATCGGCGGCGGGCGGCTGCGCCCCGGCGGCGACCAGCGCCAGCAGCAGGGCGGTCGCAGGCAGCGCCAGCCAGCGGATCTCGAACCGTGTCCGGTAGCGCGACAGGGCGCGCACGAGGGCGGGCCCGAAGGCGAGGCAGAACACGACGCTGCCCGCCACGTGCGCGATGTCGAACGGCAGCGAGGTGGCGAACGTGGCCGCCAGCTTGGCGACCGTGTGGTCGCCGGAGTAGGTGACCCACAGGTGCAGGTTCATCACCGCCCCGAAGCCGGCCGAGGCGACCGCGCAGGCGGCGGCGAGCGAGACCCGGCCGAGCTCGCGCCCGGCGAGGCGCGCGAGCACCGCGCCGCCGACGCCGACGCCGCCCCACGCGACCATCTGCCACGGCGTCCACGGACCCTGGCCGAAGAACAGGTTCGACGCCAGGGCAGCCACGGCCCCGACCGCGAACCCCGGCGCGCCGCCGAGCACGTAGCCGGAGATGAGCACGATGTCGGTGGTCGGCTTGACGTTCGGCAGCGGCGCGAAGGCGATCCGGCCGAGCGCGGCGAGCGCGGCCAGCGTGGCCACGAGCGCGATCACCCGCGCGGTCGGGTGCGAGCGCTCGTACCAGGCGAAGCCCGCCAGCAGCGCGGCGCCGAGCAGCAGGAAGGAGGCGGCGACCCAGCTCACGTGCGTGCCTCCGGCGCGGTCACGACGTCCTCGGGCGCGGCCTCGTGGCGGAGCAGCGCCGCCCCTTCCTCGGGCAGCAGCGCGCCGCCGGCGCCGCCCAGCACGCGCGCGGTCTGGGTGGCGAAGTACCAGCCGCCGCCCAGCACCTCGGCGGTGGCGGCGTCGGCGACCGGGCGCCCGTCGCCGAGCAGCACGGTCCGGCCGGCCCAGCGGGCGGCGAACTCGGCGTCGTGGGTGGCGACCAGGACCGCGATCCCGGCCTGCGCCAGCTCGCGCAGGCGGGCGGCGAGACGCGTGCCGTGCCCGCGGTCCATGCCGCGCGTCGGCTCGTCGAGGCAGACGGCGACCGGCGGCTCGCCGGTCGCCAGCACCAGCTCGAGCGCGAGGCGCTGGCGCTCGCCGCCGGACACGTCGCGCGGATGGCGGTCGGCGAGCGCGCCGGCTCCGGGCACGTCGTCGCCGATCCGGTCGTGAAGGAAGTAGTCGCCGGGGTTCTGCAGCAGCAGTGCCACCCGTCCCGCCCGGGTCACGCGCCCGCGGGTCGGCTCGATCAGCCCGGCCAGCAGCCGCAGCAGCGTCGACTTGCCGGCGCCGTTGCGGCCCATCAGCGCGACGGTCTCGCCTGCCGCCAGCGCGAGGTCGACGCCGCGCACGATCGCCGGCCCGTCGGCGATCTCGTACCAGCCCCGTCGCAGCGCCACGACGGCCTCGCGCCGCGGAAGGGGGTCTGTCCCGATTTCGCCGGGCAGCGCTGGGAGCCGGGAGCCCAGCGCGCGCCGCGCCGCCTTGACGGTGGCAGGCCGTTCGGGGATGCCGACGAGCGCGCACAGGCGGGTCACCGGCGGCTGCAGCTCGGGCGGCGCCCAGGCCGCGAACGCCTCCGGCGTGCCGTCGAACGCCACGGCGCCGTCCTCGAGCGCAACGACGCGGTCGGCCGCCGGCAGGCAGCGCTCGAGCCGGTGCTCGGCGAGCAGAACGGCGGTGCCCCACTCCTCGTTGACGCGCCGCAGCACGCCGAGCAGCTCGTCGCCCGCCACCGGGTCGAGCTGCGAGGTCGGCTCGTCGAGCAGCAGCAGCCGCGGGCGGCCGGCGAGCGCGGCACCCAGCGCCACGCGCTGCAGCTCGCCGCCCGAGAGGTCGCGCGTCGAGCGGTCGAGCAGCGGCGCGATGCCGAGCGCGAGCGCCGCCTCCTCCACGCCGCGCGCCACCGCGGCCGCGCTCCAGCCGCGGTTCTCGAGCGGGAACGCGAGCTCGGACCGCACGCTTCCCATCACCACCTGCGTCTCCGGGTCCTGGACCAGCGTGCCCGCGACCGCGGCGAGCGCGGCCGGCCCGTGCTCGCGCGTGTCGAGCCCGCAGCACGCCAGGCGGCCGGCGAAGCTGCCGCCGTGGAAGTGCGGAACGAGCCCGGCGGCGGCGCGCAGCAGCGTCGACTTGCCGGACCCCGAGCCGCCGGCCACGACCACGAACTCGCCCGGCTCGACCGCCAGCGTCACATCGCGCAGCGACGGCGCGGCGGCGCCCGGATACGCGTACGTGACGTGCTCGAGCGCGAGCGCTCTCACTCGATCCCCCGGCGGTCGGCGAACGGCGCCAGCGCGCACGCGGCGAGCGCGGCGGCCGCCGCGAGCAGCTGCCCGCCGAACGGCAGCACGACGCTCGGGTACGCCTCGAACCCCTCCCAGCCGCCGACGCCGGAGGCGATGGCCAGCGCGGCGACGGCGGCCGCCGAGGCGGCGAACGCCAGGTCGTGGCGGGAGAGCGGCCGGCGGCGCCGCTGCGGGCGACCGCCGGCGCCGAAGCCGCGCACCTCGAGCGTGGCCGCCACGTCGGTGGCGCGGTCGAGCGCACCGGCGGTGACGGCGCGCAGCACGTGCACGCGCATGGCCGCGGTCGGCGGGCCGCCGGTGAGCGCGCGCTGGGCGTCGGCGAGGCGCCGGCCGTCGCGCGCCAGCACCGGGATCAGGTGGGTGGCGAGCGCGGCCGTGACGCCGGCCCGCAGCGAGCCGCGGCGCAGCCCGCGCAGCAGCTCGTCGGCGTCGACCGTGGCGGCCAGCAGCGCGGCCGCCGCGATGATGACGATGGCCCGCAGGCCGAGCACAGCTCCGTAGGCAAGCGCCTCCGCCGTGACGTCGAGCCGGCCGAGGCCGGGCACCGTCCCGCCGCGGAACAGCACGGTCAGGCCGTCGCGGACGACGATCGCGTTGACCGCCGCGATGACCACCGCGAACGGCAGTGACCAGCGCAGGGTGCGTGCCGCGGCAGGCCACACGCCCGCCGCCGCGGCGGCGGCCAGCGTCGCCGCCAGCAGCGTGCCCAGCAGCAACGGGTGCTCGAACGACAGGGCGGCGGCGCCGAGCACGAGGCACCAGGTGGCGGCGATACCGGCGCGGGCGGCGTGCAGCGGGCTGGTCACGGCTCCGCCACCGGCAGCGGCACGTCGGTGCCGGCCTCGACCGCCACCGCGAAGTGCTGCTCCAGCCGCTCCTCGGTCAGCGCGGCGGCCGCGGCGGCCACGCCGACCTGGTCGGTCCCGGTGACGATCCACGTCGGTCCCTGGCCTTCGAAGCCGGTCGCGGCGACGAGCCCGCCGCCGGCGCGCAGCGTCCGCGCGGGCCGGCCCTCGGCGTCGAGCAGCGCGATCGCATCGCCGCTGCTCGCCGGCTGGGCGAACACGCCGCTGGCGGCCGGCCCGCGCTCGAGCCGGCGCACGACGCTGTCGCCGCGCGCGGCCGACCACGGACCGACGATCACCCGCAGCACGCCCTCGCCCGGCGACTGGTGGATGACCGAGCGCGAGACGGCCGTCACGCCCGCGTCCTCGAGCCGCTCGGTGACCTCGTCGCACGAGCGCTCCGCGCCGCCCACGCACACGAGCTTGACCGGGAAGCGCTTGCCTTCGAGCCCGGTCACGAACGGCTCCGGGAACGAGCCGACGACCGCGGGGATCCGCTGCGCCGCCTCCCACTGGTGGTGGTCCCACCAGACGCGCTCGCCGGCGGTGACGCGCCGCTCGGCCGCCCCGACCGACGCCTCGATCCCGTTGACGTAGTAGAACCAGTCGGCCCGGCGGCCGTCCTCGCGGCCGCCGGCCAGGCCATCGATCTCCTGGACGAAGCCGCCGCCGTAGCGGGTCTGGACGTCGTAGGACTGCCTGCAGCAGGCGCATGACGGTGTCGCCGTCGGAGGCGGTCTGGGAGTCGACGCCCTCGTGCAGGGCCTCGGTGCCGAAGTCGCGCGTGACGGTCAGCGTGACGTCGCCGCGCGTGGCGCCCTCCCCGAAGCCGCAGCCGGCCAGGAGCAGGCAGGCGAGGAGGGCGAGCCGCTTCATCGCACGGTCACCTCGCGCGGGAAGGCGCGCACGAGACCGTCCTTGGAGGCCTCGAGCCAGCGGCCGTCGATCACCGTGAGAAGGGCGACCCCGTCGGCGCCGGAGACCGCGGTCGCCGAGCCGAGCGTCACGGTGGCGCCGGCGACCGCGACGCCCCGGCCCTGGTCGTCGTAGCCGCGCACGGTCACGCGCAGCGTCTCACCGGGCGCTGCGGCCGCGCGGTCCGGCTGCGCCTCGAGCGTGCGCTGGCAGCCGCCGGACGGCTCCTGCTCGCACCAGAACCACGTCACGCGCTCGCCCTGGCGCAGCCGGCGGCCGCCCGTGTCGGCGGCGCCCGTGCTGCCGGCGCGGCGGCCGACCTTGTAGACCCAGCCGCCGCGGCCCCTCTCGCGCTCGCCCGCGACCTTGCTCACGTACAGCCCGGCGGCGTCGCGCGGGCGCCGGCCGCAGCTGCCGTAGTCGCGGACGGCGAGCGGCAGGCGCGTGGCGACGAGCACGGACAGCGGCGTGCGCGCGCCGACGCGGCAGCGCCGGCCCGCCGACCTTGACGGTGCGCACCTTGAGCCGTACCTCGGCCGGCGCGCGCAGCACGCGCTCCTTGCCGACGACCATGACCTCGGCGGTGGCCGCGGCGGCCGGGGCCGGCGCGGCGACCAGGAGGGCCGCGGCGATCGTCGCCAGCCGCCTCATCGGACGCGGAACGCCACCCGCCGCTCGCTCGCCGCTGTTGAACGCGTTGTCGACCGCGTAGACGTCGAGCACGTAGCGGCCGCGCGGCAGCCGCGCCGGCAGCAGGTAGCTCCAGCTCGGTCCGCTCGCCGACCTTGAACGCGTACTTCTTGCCGCACGTCGCGCTTGAGGAACCGCTCCTTGCTGCCGGAGAAGTACCAGCACGTGCCTCGGAGCCGGCGCGTGAGGCGGATCTTCACGGCCCACAGGCCGGACGGGTCGGCCGACACCGTGCCGCGCAGCTCGCGCGGCGCGCGGCGGCGGGTGAAGCGCTGGCCGTCGCGGATGCCGAGGATCGTGGCCGGTCGGAGCCGTGGTGTCGGGCGCTGACGGCGGGATGCGACGTCGCCGCACGGCGCCGTCGCGCGCCGTCGGTCACGCGGTCTGCCCGGTCGCGTGGCCGTGATGGCGATCGGCCGGGCTTCGGTGCGCGTCAACGTGCGCGTGGCCGTCGCCGGCGAGTGATCGCGCGACGCCGAGCCGGCGACGCACGGTCGGCGCCGGCCGCAGACGGTGCGCACGGCCGCACGGCGACGTTCGCGCCCGGCCGGTACTCGCGACGGTCACGGCTCGAGCGCGCTCACCGCGACGCGGCCGTCGAGCCGGCGACGCCCTCGCGGGCGACGCGGGAGGCGCAGCGGCAGCGTCGCACGGCCGGCGCCGCGAAGCAGTCGGACGAGCAGCAGCACATCGTCGCCGCTCGTTGAGCGTCGTCGTTGCAGACGCCGGTGCCGACTTGTAGCGCTGCCGCGAGTCGACCCACTCGGCCCAGTACCGGGCTCGCGAACGGGTCGTGCGTCTCGCCGACGGATCGGTCGCGGTGAAGGCCGCCCGGTCCCAATCGCGCGCCGGTCGCGCGGCTCGAGCGCGTCCGCCGCGGTGGTGCGCGTCGCATGCATGGCCGGGCCTGCCGTGACATCGGGACGCGCGACGTCGTGGTCACCGCCTCGAGCAAGGTCGCCGCGGTCCCTCCACCCGGACGGTCACGGTTGGCCGCGGCGAATGCAGGCGCCGCCGTCACCAGCAGCGACGAGCGACGAGGCCGGCGAGGCCGGCGGGAAATCGGAGCTTCATCGGTGGAGCCACCCCTTTCCGCGAGGGCGAATCGGCTTGCGGTCGGAGGGAGGTCTCCTGGCTCCCGGGCCTACCCTCCGCGCCTTCCCGGCTCGCGCTGCGAGACAGTGGCTGCGGCCTACGGCCGCGTGCGGACGGCTTCCCCGGTGACAGTGGCGGGTCCGCGCCGGATTCGCACCGGCTTCCCTGTCCACCGACCTGGTCGGGCCTCATGCTATACCCCGGACCGGCCCGTGACCGTCAACCTCACCCGCATCTACACCCGGCTCGGCGACGGCGGCGAGACCCACCTCGGCGACATGAGCCGCGTGCCGAAGACGCACGTGCGGATCGAGGCCTACGGCACCGTCGACGAGCTCAACGCGCAGCTCGGCGTGGCGCGCGCGATGGACGCTGCGCCCGAGCGCTTCGCCGGCTGGCTGGCGCGGATCCAGAACGACCTGTTCGACGTCGGGGCCGACATCTCCGTGCCCCACGGCGGCGACCGCGAGCGGCTGCGCCTGGTGCCGGAGCAGACGGCCTGGCTCGAGCAGGCGTGCGACGAGGTCAACGGCGAGCTGCCGAACCTGAAGTCGTTCGTGCTGCCCGGCGGGACCGCGGTGGCGGCGCAGCTGCACGTCTGCCGGACCGTCTGCCGGCGGGCCGAGCGGCGGACGATCGCGTGCGGCGACGACGTCAACGCCGAGTGCGTGCGCTACCTCAACCGCCTCTCCGACCTGCTGTTCATCCTCTCGCGCGCCGCCAACGTGGCGGCAGGCGCCGGCGAGCCGCTGTGGGAACCGGGCCGCTACCGGTGACGAGCGCGGGGTTGTTCCCGGCCGAGCACCGCGCGCTGCGCGAGCTGCACGCGATGGTTCGCCAGCTCTGCGGGCATTGGGCGAGGCTGGCCGCGCGACTCGGCGGCGAGCCGGGCGCTGTGCTCGGGCGCGGAGCCGCCGACGCGCAGGAGCTGCTCGCCGAGATCAACGAGCGCGCCGCGGCCCACGGCGTGCACGGGTTCCCGGCGGCGGAGGGGGTCGGCGGCGGGCTGGCGGGCGCGCACGGGATCGGCGACCTGATGCTCGAGCGCAACCAGGCCCTGCGCAGCGCGGTGCACGACATCCAGCACGTGACGATGCTGCTCGGCTACCTTGCCGAGCTGGCGAAGCTGCGCGACGACACGTCGTCCACGGGCTGGCTCGGCGGCTGGGAGGCGCGCCTGCGGGCGGTCGAGGCCGAGGCGCGCGAGGCCGCGGTGGCCGAGGGCCGCCACCCGGAGCGGGCGATCGAGCCGGCCGGCCCGGGCAAGCTCGGCCGCGCCGGCCACGCCGTGGCCAACGGGCTCGGCACGCTCGGCGAGGCGGTCGACACCTCGGTCGTGGGACGGGCCGCGCGCAAGCTGCGACGCGACTAGCGGAACGCGGCGCAGCCGCAAGCGGACGTCGCGCACCTCGGGCGGCACCGACATCAGCTGCCAGCCGCGGGCCGACAGGGCGTAGATCTCGCCGTTCTCCCGCAGCAGGACGAGTGTGCCCTCCGGCGTGGTGGCGAGCGGCGCGTCGCTCAGCGGCCAGTCGCCGTACTCGGGCAGATGCGCGATCGCCCGGCGCACGTCGCGATGGCGGACGCCACGGCGCAGCAGCTCGTTGACGATCACAGCCTCGGCGACGTCCTCGACCGAGTAGACGTGCGGATCGCCGTCGGACTGCGAGGCGCGGATGTACCGCCGGCGCGCCCACTGGCCGATCGTGTTGCCCGACACGCCGGCGAGCTCACCGACCTCGCCGGCGGTGAAGTGCCCGTGGAGCTTTGGCGTCGTGGCCACGAGAAAGATATGCCCGGCCCGGGCCTGCTTGGCAAGCCCGGGCCGGATTCATGCGGTGCGGGTCGGTAGCGCCGGCAGCCGGACTGCTCAGCCGCCGGTGACCTCGACGTACCGCAAGCTCACTCGCCCGATGCCGATCCAGTCGCCGTCGTTGAGCGCGGCCTCGCCGACGCGCTGCCCGTTGACGTAGATGCCGTTCAGGCTCCGGTCGTCGAGCAGCACGGCGCGGCCGCCGCGGTGCGCCACCACGGCGTGGCGGCGCGACACCGATGGATCGTCGAGCAGGATGTCGGCGGCGGGGCTGCGCCCGATGTGCAGGCTCTGCCCCTCGCGCTCGCCGAGCGCGAACAACACGAGCTCCCCGCGTTCCTCGGTGGCGAGGTAGCGGCCGGGAGCGGGTCGCGGCGGCGCGGCGGCGACCTTCGGGCCGTCCGAGATGCGCGGGAGCGGGCCGGTTTCCTGCGTCGGAGCCTCGGAGCGGAGAGCGGCGAGGGCGTCGGTCATGCTCGGGATGCTCTTGCTCGATTCCAAGCGGGGGATAAATGTCCCGCGCCACGAATCGAAGAGTTGTGCGCAGGCTGACGAAAACACGCCGCGCCCGCCGCCGCCCGCGCTATCCGGGGCGGTAGCCGCGGGCCTCGGCCGCCCTCGGGCAGCAGGACGAGCGCGACGGTCGAGGCGAGGGCCAGCAGCGCGGCGAGCCTCGTGTGGGTTGTCGCGATGAGGTGGAGCCTGGTCACGGCCTGATACATCGGGTCCTCCTTCGGTTGGGCTTGTCACCCGACCGTATGGCGACCGGTCCGGGGAGCCACCCACCCTGGGTATCAAACGGACCATCCCGGCGCGAGCAACGACCAGAGAACGAGAAAACCCTGCGATCCGCAGGGCTTCCGGGAGTACCGCTACGGGGATTCGAACCCCGGTTTCCGCCGTGAGAGGGCGGCGTCCTAGTCCCCTAGACGATAGCGGCAGGCGACCGTGTCGCCGGGGCAGTTTAGCGAGCACTCGAGGCACTCTCAGGGCGGTCACGCCTTCGGCCCGATGAAGTCGTCGAGCCGCGCCACATCGCGCTTCTTCGACACGTACACGGTCCGCGGCGCGGCCGTCCAATGGACACCGATCGCCTCGCACGCCTCGCAGAAGATCGCTCGGATGTCGTTCGCGACGTTGCTGAAGGAATAGCGCGGGTGCCGCCAGTTCGTCCCGGTGTTGATGAAGCGGCACCCGTCGGAGTGGATGAGGCCGCGGAGCAGCGACTCGGGGTGAGCCTGGAGCAGCTCCCGCTGCCAGTCGGCGAGGACGATCGGGCGCTCGTGCTTGCGACCGGACCCGTGCTGGGGGAACAGACACGGCCAGCCCCGCCAGTACGCCGACAGCTCCACGTTCGAGCCCTGCGCACTGTTCGCGTAGCCGCCGGAACGGGCGAGGCGAGCGACCTTGCTCCCGGGGCGCAGCTTGCGGATCGCGGCCTCGCACTCCTCGATGATCCGTGGATAGCGCGCGTCGAGGAAGAGCCTCAGCCGGTAGACGCCGCGCCGGTGCGCGGAGATGCAGCCGTCGCCGAGGTAGATGCCCAGGAGGTACATGTACTCGGCCGGCAGCGCGCCGAAGTGATGTGCTCCGCCGCCGCACGCCGGGCATTCGCCGCCGGCACTGCTTCGCGGAAGCGCGCCGCGCAGCCAGCCTCGCACCGTCGATCGCGGGAGTCCGGTGAGCCCGGCCACCTCCGTCGCCGTGCGCCCGGTTTCGGCAAGTGCAAGCGCCTGAGCTATGCGGTCGGCTCCGTGCATCGAGATCGAACACATGTTCCCATGCAGGCCGGACGGAAGCGCGGGCCCAGGCGCGGCAATCGCGCTAGATTGGACGGGCCGCTGCGGCTGTGGCGGAATTGGCAGACGCGATAGCTTCAGGTGCTATTGGGCAAACGCCCGTGGGGGTTCGAGTCCCTCCAGCCGCATCAGATCGCTGCCCTAAAGGCGATCGGGTTTACTACCTTTCCGGGTCCACCGTCCCGGAAGGAGCGTTCCGATGAGCGTGACCGACGAGCTGGTCGCGAACAACGAGGCCTATGCCGCGCGGTTCGACAAGGGCGAGCTGCCGCTGCCTCCCGCGAAGAAGGTCGCCGTCGTGGCGTGCATGGACGCCCGGCTCGACCCGGCCCGCGTGCTCGGCCTCGAGGAGGGTGACGCGCACGTGATCCGCAACGCCGGCGGCGTGATCACCGACGACGAGATTCGCTCGCTCGCGATCTCGCAACGGCTGCTCGGCACCGAGGAGATCGTGCTCATCCATCACACCGACTGCGGAATGCTCACCTTCTCCGACGAGGAGTTCCGCCGCTCGCTCCAGGAGGAGACGGGCGTCGAGCCGGAATGGTCGGCCGAGGCGTTCAGCGATCTCGATCAGGACGTGCGGCGGTCGGTCGAGCGCATCACCTCGAGCCCGTTCATCCCGCGCACGGACAGCGTGCGCGGCTTCGTCTACGAGGTCGAGAGCGGCCGCCTGCGCGAAGTGAACTGATCCGCCCGAACCGGCCGCCTGCAAGGAATCGTGCAGGCGGCAGGAGTTCTCGCTGATAGAACGACGCCCGCCGAATCGCCGGCCCTCCGCGGGACGGCGAACGGGGGAACCGATGCGGCCGCACGGCCGCGGGGGCGAATCGCCGCGATCCTGCGCGGCGTAGCGAGCGATCGCGAGCCCGTCAGCTCACCTCGTAGGCGACTCGGACAGATGTGATGAGGACTGACGGATCGTGATACCGACCACCCGCCGCGCAGCGCTCGCCGCGCTCGTGGTCGCTGCGCTGCTCGTGCTGCCCGCAGGCGCGCCCGCCGCCTCGAGCAAGCCGCTCAAGCGCGGCTCGCACGGCGCGCGCGTGGAGCAGGTGCAGCGCTGGCTGGGCATCACGCCCGACCGCGTCTTCGGCCCCGCCACGCGCCGCGCGGTCAAGCGCTTCCAGCGCCGCCATGGGCTGGCCGCCGACGGGATCGTCGGGCCGGTCACGTGGGCCGCCCTGCGTCGCGCCGGCGCGCGGCGCGCCTCGAGCGGTGGCGGCTCGAGCCGGCGCGCGGCCGTCGTGCTGCTCCAGCGCGAGCTCGGCATCGGCGCCGACGGCGTGTTCGGCCCGCAGACCGAGCGCGCGGTCAGGAGCTTCCAGCGCAGCCGCGGCCTCGTGGCGGACGGGATCGTCGGACCGGCGACGTGGAGCGCGCTCGGCCATGGCGGCCGCAGCGTCGTGCTCAAGCGCCGCGGCGGCCCGAGCGGCGACGTCGTCGCGCGCGTGGTCCGCGCCGCCAACCGGATCGCCGGCAAGCCGTACAAGTACGGCGGCGGGCACGGGCGTTGGAACGACAGCGGCTACGACTGCTCGGGCTCTGTCTCGTACGCGCTGCACGGCGGCGGCCTGCTCTCCTCGGCCCTGACGAGCAGCGGCTTCATGCGCTACGGCTCACCCGGCCGCGGCCGCCGGATCACGATCTACGCCTCCCCCGGCCACGTCTACATGGTCATCGACGGCCGCCGCTTCGACACCACCGGCCGCAGCGAGACCGGCTCGCGCTGGCAGGCGTCCGACCGTTCCTCGGCCGGCTACGTGGTCCGCCACCCGCCCGGTCTCTAGCCTAGGCGCCGTCACCCTCATCCGCGACGCACCTGCTGGAGATGTACGCGAAGGCGGCCTGACCCGTGGCGCAGCGGGCGGAGCGCCGTGGGGTCCCTCCTACAGCCGCTCCAGTGCCAGCTCGGCGCCGCGGTCGGGCGGGAACACCGGGTAGACGACGTCGGCGATCCGGCCGCCGTCGACGATCAGCGTCAGCCGGCGGATCAGCGTCATCCCCTCGACCTCGAACGTCGGCAGGCCGAGCGCGTGCGTGAGCTCGAGCCGCTCGTCGGAGAGCAGCGGGTACGGGAGGTGCAGGCGTTCGACCGCTTCGCGCTGGTACTCGGTGTCCTGCGTCGAGAGCCCGAACAGCCGCACGCCGAGCGCGCCGAAGCGCGCGGCCTCGTCGCGGAACGAGCACGCCTCGGGCGTGCAGCCGCGCGCGCCCGGGATCGCGTTCCAGCCGGCCTCGCCGCCGGGCGGCTCCTCGCCGGGCCGTCCGGTGCGCGGGTAGGCGAAGACGACGCTGCGGCCCGCGAGCTCGTCGAGCCGCACGAGCGCGCCGTCGGTAGCGGGCAGGGCCACCGGCGGCAGCGCGCCGCCGCGCAGGTGGTCGGCCGCCCCGTCGTCGACCGGGACGGGCAGGTCGTGGGGCAGCTCCATCGTCGCCCGAGTCTCCCAGGATCGAGGCCCGAAAAGTGTCCGAGCGCTAACCGGTTTGACCCCCTCGACCCCCGGCTCCCGCACCTGAACGGACGTTCAATCTGGACGAATGTCCTGCCAACTCGCCGATCCGGCGTCTATATTCCGGGCGTGGTGGCCGATAGTGGTGGCATTCCCGGCAAGAGGTTGAGCGCACTCGCTCACCCGATTCGCCTACACATTCTCTCCGTCGCAGAGTCGGAGGACATCAGCGCGAGCGAGGTCGCAGTCGCGCTGAGCGAGCCCCTGGGCGTGGTCGCGTACCACTTCCGGGTGCTCCACACCGCGGGCCTGATCGAGCTGGTCGGCACCGAGCGCCGGCGCGGGTCGATCCAGAGCTTCTACCGCGCGACCACGACCGGTTGGGCCGAGCTGGCCGAAACGGTCGAACAGATGATCGGCGAGTGAGGATCGCCGGCAAGAAGGGGCTCGCCGTGCGCGAAGGCGCCCGCGGCCGCGGCGTGTTCGCGACGCGCACCTTCGCCGAGGGCGACGTCGTCGAGGTCTGCCCGACGGTCGAGATCTCCGAGGGCGGCGGCGACCTCGCGGACTACCTGTTCGAGTCGACCACCAAGGGCCGGTTCCTCGTCGTGCTCGGCTTCGGGATGCTCTACAACCACGCCGCCGAGCCGAACCTCGACTACTTCCAGGACGAGGCCGACACGCTCGAGTTCGTGGCCCAGCGCCGGATCGAGCGCGGCGAGGAGCTGACGATCAGCTACGGCGCCGAGTGGTGGTCGGCGCGCGGCGAGAAGCCGATCTGAGGCGCTAGAACGTGAAGGGCGCCTCGAGGCGTCCCGCGCAGGTCGGCGACGACCCGCCCGCGGATGCGCGCGAAGCGCATGAGGACGGCCGAGCAGCCGGGACAGCGCAGCACCGTCCCCGGGCCCTGCGCATAGACCTCGACCGCCCCTACCGCCCCGGTGGCGCCGCACGACGCGCAGCGGACGACCGCCGTCGTGGCCTCTGCGGTGAAGACCTCGCTGAGCAGGCCGGCGGCGGCGTTGCCGTCGAGCCGCAGTTCGCTGTCCATCGTCAACCTCCCGTTGCGCCGAAGCGCTCGGTCCGGATTCGCGACTGGTCGTAGCCGAGGGCCACGAGGTCGCGCGCGACTCCCTCCACGAAGCCGGTCGGCCCGCAGACGTAGATGCGCGGCCGTTGCGCGGGGTCGAAGCCCGCCTCGGCCAGCAGCTCGCGGTCGACGCGGCGTGCGGGGCCCGTCCACCCGGCCGGTGCCGCGCGCGTGTACGTGAGCACCACCGGTATGCCGAGCCGCTGCAGCTCGTCCGCGTACAGGACGTCCTCCGCGCGCCGCGCCGACAACAGCAGCCGCGCCGCGGCGTCGCTGCCCGCGTTTCGGCGGTGCCGCAGCATCGCCATCAGCGGCACGAGCCCCGAGCCGCCGCCGACGAGGAAGAGCGGCCCGCCGTCGGCCGCCGTCCACACGAACCAGCCGCCGACCGGCCCGCGCACCTCGAGCGCGTCGCCTGGCTGCGCCTCGTCGACGAGGAACGGCGACACCTCGCCGTCCTCGAGGCGCTCGATCGTCACCGCGATCCGGTCGTCCTCGGGCGCCGACGCGATCGAGTAGCTGCGCTGCGCCTGGTAGCCGTCCTCGGCGGTCAGCCGCAGGTCAAGGTGCTGGCCGGCGCGGTGCCCGGGCCAGCCGTCGACGTCGAGGATCAGCGTCGAGGCCGACGGCGTCTCGCGCACGACCTCGCGAACCTCGGCGGCCCGCCACCCGATCGCGCGCTCAGTGGGCCGCTTAGTCGCCCTGGTAGCGCTGCTCACGCCAGGGATCTCCGTAGTCGTGGTAGCCGAGCGACTCCCAGAAGCCGGGCTCGTTCTCCTCGATGAACTCGAGCTCGCGCACCCACTTCGCGCTCTTCCACAGGTACAGATGCGGGACGAGAAGGCGCGCCGGCCCGCCGTGCTCGGGCTCGAGCGGGTCGCCGTCGTAGGCGTACGCGACCCAGGCCTTGCCGCCGGTGAGGTCCTCGACGGGCACGTTCGTCGTGTAGCCGCCGTAGCTGTGCGCCATCACGTACGCGCCGAGCGGCTCGACGTCCTCCAGCAGCGTGTCGATCGACACGCCCTCCCAGCCGGTGCCGAGCTTCGACCACGACGTCACGCAGTGGATGTCGACGGTGAACGACTCGCTGGGCAGGGCGCGGAACTCGTCCCAGCTCCAGCTCTTCTCGGCGTCGACGGCGCCGCTGAGCGAGAGCCGCCACGTTTCGAGCGGGAGGTGCGGGGTCGGGCCGGCGGACAGCACCGGGAAGCCGTCGGTCAGGTACTGGCCGGGCGGCAGCGCCGTGCCGGGGGGCGGCTCGGCGTGCCGGCGGCGGAAGCCTCGGGTGATGCGCGACATGGTGCTTGATCCTCTCATGCTGGCGTTCGGCGAGCAGACTGCACGCCAGATCGATTCCGTCTACACGACGTCCGACGTCGTCGAGCAGCGGATCGCCGGGCGTTGGCCGTGCGCCCGTACCATGGAGCAGGTGACCCCGGATTTCCTCGACCTGCCGGAGCGCACGGCCAAGCCCCGGCGGGCGGGCATCACCCATGTCCTGGATCGCGGGCTGTCGCCGCGGGCGCTCGAGTCGCTGCTCGAGACGGCGGGCGAGCACATCGACCTGATCAAGCTCGGCTGGGGCACCGCGTACGTGAGCCGCGGCGTCCGCGACAAGGTGGCGATCTGCCGCGAGGCGAACGTGAGCATCAGCCTCGGCGGGACGCTGCTCGAGATCGCGTACGAGCAGGGCCGCGTCGAGCACTACCTCGAGTGGCTGCGCGAGCTGGGGATCGACCATGTCGAGGTCTCCAACGGCTCGCTGCCGATCGCGGTCGACGACAAGCGCGCGCTGATCTCCCAGCTCGCCGCCGAGTTCACCGTGATCGCCGAGGTCGGCAGCAAGCGCTCGCAGGACGCGGTCGCCGAGGAGTGGGTGGCCGAGATGCTGGGCGACCTCGCCGCCGGCGCCGCGCTCGTGATCGCCGAGGGCCGCGAGAGCGGGACGGTCGGCCTGTTCGACTCCACCGGCGCCGTCCATGCCGAGCTGGTCGAGGCGATCCTGCACGCGGTCGGTCGCGAGGTCGTCATCTTCGAGGCGCCGCTGCGCAGCCAGCAGACCTGGCTGCTCCAGCACGTCGGCCCCAACGTGAACCTCGGCAACATCAAGGTCGAGGACGTGATCGCGCTCGAGACTCTGCGCCGCGGGCTGCGGTTCGAGACGCTCGACCTGCTGCCGAGCGCGGTCAGACCGTAGCTCCCAGTCATGGACTCGATCGCAGGCCTTCTAGACGGACCTCGCGCGCGGGAGGCGTTCCTGCTGCGCTCGAGCTTGGACCCGCCGTGGTCGATGCGGATCCAGGACGAGGCGCCGCTGACCTTGGTGGCCGTCGTCCGCGGCGAGGCGTACATGATCCCGGACGACGGCGAGACGGTGCGGGTGAGCGCGGGCGACATCGCGATCGCGCGCGGCCCCGATCCCTACGTCGTCGCTGACGACCCGGACACCGCGCCGCAGGTGGTGATCCACCCCGGCCAGCACTGCACGACCCCTGACGGCGACACCCTCACGCTGATGAAGGACATGGGCGTCCGGACGTGGGGCAACAGCCCCGACGGCGAGACGGTGATGCTCACCGGCACCTACCAGCTGCGCAGCGAGACCAGCCGCCGGCTGCTCGAGGCGCTGCCGCCGCTGCTCGTCGTGCCGGCCGACGCCTGGGAGAGCCCGTTGGTCCCCTACCTCGCGGCCGAGATCGTCAGGGACGACCCTGGGCAGGAGGCCGTGCTCGACCGCCTGCTCGACCTCCTGCTGATCTCCGTCCTGCGCGTCTGGTTTGCGCGCCCCGAGGCGGAGGCGCCGGGCTGGTACCGCGCGCATTCCGACCCGGTCGTCGGGCCGGCGCTGCGGCTGCTGCACAACAGCCCGTCCGAGCAGTGGACGGTGGCGAGCCTGGCGTCGTCGATCGGCGTCTCACGGGCGGCGCTGGCGCGGCGCTTCAATGCGCTGGTCGGCGAGCCGCCGATGTCATTCCTCACCCACTGGCGACTCACGCTCGCCGCCGACCTGCTGCGCGAGCCGGGCGCCACGGTCGGGTCGGTCGCGCCGCAGGTCGGATACGGCAGCGCGTTCGCGCTCAGCACCGCGTTCAAGCGCGTGCGCGGCATCAGCCCGCAGGAGCACCGGGCCGCGGCGTAGGCGCGTCAGCCGGCGCGCTGCCGCTCGGCGAGCGCGACGAGCTCGCACTCCGCGCGGTCGATCGCCGTCCGCTGCGCGTCGATCCAGCGGCGCGCCTCGCCGGCGGCGTCGCGGCAGCCGGCCAGCATCTCGTCCATCGGCGCGGGCGCCGCGCCGCCCGGCACGGTACGGGTGGCGATGGCGTCGGCGGGGTCGAGCGCGTCGGCGACGACCCGCGGGTCGAGGTTCAGCGGCCGGCCGAGGACCTCCTGGGCCGCGGCGTCGAGGGCCGCGGCGTCGAGGCCGCCGACCAGCGCCCGCCCGACCACCCGGTACGCCGAGCGGTAGTCGACCCCGGTGGCGAGCACGATCGCCTCGGCGATGTCGGCCGCCATGGCGGAGCTCTCGCGCAGCGCGCGGCCGGCGCGCTCGGCGTCGATGGTCAGGCTCTCGGCGACCGCCGCCGCCAGCCGCAGCAGCCGCGCGGCCAGCTCGACCGAGCCCGCCACCTCGCCGTACGCGTGGAGCAGGTTGTCGGTGCGGCCCGACGGCGTCCGCTGGGTGGCCAGCACGCCGGTGGCGCGGCCGATCAGCGTGCCGGCGCCGCCGCGCAGCACGACGAGCGCGTAGGGGTTGCGCTTCTGCGGCATGAGGGCGCTGGCGCGGCACAGCTCGTCGCCGATCTGCATCAGCCCGAACTCGGCGCTGCCGTACAGCTCGACGTCCTCGGCAAAGCGGCTCGCCCCGGTCGCGGCGATCGCGGCGTGCGACGTGAGGTCGGCCAGGCCGTCGGTCTGCCAGAGCGCGTCGCGCGTGTGGGCGACCGGCGCGGCGAAGCCGAGCAGAGCGGCGAGCCGCCCGCGGTCGAGCGCGAAGCGCGATCCGTTGACCCCGCCGGCGCCGGCGGGGCTGCGGTTGACCCAGGCGAGGTCGCCGCGCAGGCGCTCGAGGTCGCGCAGCGCCGGGTAGGCGAACGACAGCAGCCAGTGCCCCGCCGTGGTCGGCTGCGCGGCCTGCAGGTACGTGTAGTCGGGCATCGGAGTGTCGCGCTCGCGCGCCGCGGCTTCGGTCAGGGCGGCCGCGAACCGCGCGACCGCCGCCGCGAGGTCGAGCACGCGCGAGCGCAGCGCGATGCGGAACGCGATCCTCCCGGCCTCGCGCCGCGGCCGGCCCGCGTTCAGCCACCCGGAGGCGCGACCGATCCGGCGCTCGAGCTCGCGCTCGCGCACGTTCGCCAGGTCGCCGTAGCGGGCGTCGAGCTCGAGGTCGGTATCGAGCAGCTCGAGCAGCGCCCCGAGCAGGGAGCGACGGTCGTCGTCCGGGATCACGTCGAGGGCGAGCACGTGGGCGAGGTCGGCCAGCCCGAATCCGCGCGCGAGCAGCGGCGCGTCGGCGAGCTCGAGCGCGTAGCCGGCCTCTACGAGCTCGGACGCCGGCCCGCGCCGGATCGGCCCGTCCGCGCCCAGATAGCCCTGAGGGGGGTCAGACCCCCGGGGCCGGTCGGTCATGGGCGGAGCACCTGGTCGACCAGATGGCCGGCGGCGCCGAGCGCGGCCTCGGGGCGGAGCAGCTCGTCGAGCCGCTCGGGCGGCAGGTGGCGGGCGATCTCGGGATCGGCCTCGAGCGCCTCGCGCAGCGGGAGACCCTGGTCGCGGCCGCGCGCCGCGACGGCGTGGACGAGCTCGTGCGCCCGCCGCGGGCCGACCTCGGCGCCGAGCGCGAGCATGACCGGCTCGGCCAGCACGTAGCCGCGCTGCGCGTCCACGTTCGCGCGCATCCGCGGCTCGTCGACGCGCAGCCCGGCGGCGAGCTCGGCCCCGAACGCCAGCGCCACCGCAGCGGCGCCGCACGCACGCGGCAGGAACGCCCATTCCGTCTTCCAGGCGGCCCCGTCCCGCTCGTGCTCGCATACCATCCCTTCGACCGCCAGCCCGGCGTCCACGCGCACCAGCCGGGCCAGCGTGACGAGGTGCTCGGAGCGCTCGGGGTTGCGCTTCTGCGGCATCGTGATGCTGCCGACGGCGCCCTCGGCCGGCGCCTCGCCGAGCTCGCCGATCTCAGGTCGCTGGAGGTTGTAGACCTCGTTGCCGATCTTCGCGAGCGTCGCCGTCACCAGCGCGAGCAGCCCGAGGAGCTCGGCGACGCGGTCGCGGGCGGTGAGCCACGTGCCGTCGGGCACCCCGAGCCCCACCCGCTTCATCACCAGCTGCTGGAGCGCGGGTCCGAGCTCGCCCCAGGCCGACATCGTGCCGACCGCGCCGCTCAGCTGGCCGACCGCCAGCCGCGGCTTGGCCTCCCGCACCCGCTCCCGATGGCGGCGGATCTCGGCGATCCAGACCGCAGCCTTGAACCCGAACGTGATCGGGAGCCCGGGCTGTCCGTGCGTGCGGCCGAGCATGATCGCGTCGCGGTGCCGGCGCGCGAGGTCGACGAGCGACGCCTCCGTGCGCGCGAGGTCGCGCTCGGCGATCCGGAGCATCTCCCGGGCCACGATCCCGGTCCACGTGTCGGTGACGTCCTGGACGGTGGCGCCGTAGTACACCCACTCGCGCGCGTCCTCGGACAGGTCGCGCTGGAGGACGCGGATGAGCCCGAGCGTCGAGTGCCCGCTGCGGCGCGTCTCCTCCGCCACGGCCTCGAGGTCGACCCCCAGCTCCGCGCGTATCGAGATCTCCTCGGCCGCGTCGTGTGGGATGAGGCCGAGCTTGGCCTGCGCGTCGGCCAGCCCGTCGATGATCTGGAGCCACTGGTCCGTCCGGCCGCCGTCGCCGAACATCTCCTCGGTCTCGATCGTCGTCCAGAGGTGGTCGAAGATCATGCGCACAGCTCCCGCAGCGCCTCGCGGACCTCGTCGAGCGCCGCGCCCCACGGGACCACGACTGACGCGCCCTCGCGCCGCACGCCGCGCTCGTACAGGCAGCACTTCATCAGCGTCGGGCCGTCCTCGGCCGCCTGCACGCGCGGGCAGAAGTCGACCCGGGCGGACGGCTCGGCGCCGTACAGCGCGACGTGGATCTGCCGCGAGCGCTCGCAGCCCACGAGCGTCCAGTCGCCCAGCTCCGGCGGGCCGGCGTCGAGGAACTCGCCCTCGAGGCCGGTACAGCGGCACGGGTACATCGTGCGGCCCGCCGGCGCGAGGTCGTGCAGGTCGATCGGCTCGAACCGCAGGTCGATGGGCGGCAGATCCTCGTCGAAATCGAGTACCGCGCGCGCCATCTCGAGCAGCTTCGGCGGCTCGGGCGGGACGACCTCGACGACGCGGACGAGCAGCGGCGCCGGCTCGACGATGAAGTTCACGTGCTCGAACCGGCCCTGCACAACGGTCACACGTGCGCGCGCGACGCGCGCCATCTGGGTCGCGTTGCCGGTGTCGACGGAGGGATCGACGACGTACGCCACCTCGTCGGGCCGGGCGACGACGCGAAGGCCGCTGACGGGGGCGACGATTTCCTCGCCGACCGGATGCTCGACCTGGACGACCGCGTGCTCGCCGCCGCATGCGGCGACCACGAACTCGGTCCGGCGGTACACCCGCCGCCCGACCAGCCAGTCGCGCAGCGCCGGCTCGTCGAGGCCCGGGGCATCCTGAACGCTGACGCCCCGGTACGGCCGCGCGATGAAGTTCGGCCCGACCTCGATCACGCCAGCGCCTCGTCGAGCGCCGCGACCGCGGCGCGGAACGGCTCCAGCGGCTGGTGCGCCACCCCGGCGCCGATCTGACCCGCGCCCGAGCGGGCGTGCAGCACGCCGGTCGTGATCTGCGGCGTCACCCCCAGCTCGGCCACCAGCCGCGCGTCGATCCCCAGCGGCGTGCCGCGCCCGGCGATCGCGAAGCGCGCCGAGCGCGTGACGCAGATCTGCGCCATCAGCTCGGTGCGGGCGCTCGCCGCGGCGGCGTCGCCGCCGAAGAACGCCGCCACGGCCGGCGCGGCGGCGAGCGCCATGCCGCCCAGGCCGACGCACTCGATCACCGCCGAGTCGCCGATGTCGAGCGCGGCGTCTCCGGGCCCGAAGCCCTCGCGCAGGAGCGTGTCCTGCACCGGCGCCGCCGGCGCGCTGAACCAGCGGCCGGGCAGGCCCGCGATCTGCACCGCCATGTCGACCCCGTTGCGGGCGATCAGCGTCACCACGCTCGATCCCGCGACCCCGGCCGCCGCGAGCGAGGCGCACTTGGCGGCCGCCATCGTCAGATTCAGGAAGAAGTGGTGGTTGCCGGCCACGAACCGCGCCGCAGCCTCGCCGCCGAGCGCCGCGAAGGCGGGCAGGAGGTCGCGGATCAGCAGGTTCCCGGTCGCCTGGCTGCGCATGTGCAGCTCATCGCCCATGTTCAGGCCCTGGGCGGCGAGCGCGAACACGTCGACCGGCCCGCGCCGCTCGAGCAGCCGCGCCAGGGCCGGGCCGAGCTCGTCGCGGAAGAAGCGCAGCCGCTCGACCGCCTCGTCGTCGCCGACGCCGAACCACAGCGTGCGCCCCGGCCCCTCGTTGAGGGTCGAGAACGCCCGCACGCCCTCGCCCTCCACCACCCACACGGGCATCGACGGCGAGCAGACGCCGGTCATCGGCCCGACGTGGTCGTGCTCGTTGCCGGGCGAGAGCTCGATCTCGCCCGCTTCCAGCATGCGGGCCGCACCGTCGCGATCGCCCGCCCAGCCCTCGAACACCGCCGCCGCGACAAGCGCCCGCCGCTGCGGGTCGCAGGCGCGCGCCCACTCGACCGGCGGGCCCGAGTGCAGCAGCAGCCCGTCGCGCAGCCCGGGCACCACCGAGCCGGCCGGCCGGACCGCCACCGCGCTCGGCGACATGCCCTCCAGCCGCTCGACCACCGAAGCGTTGGCGGTCGCGATCCGGTCGCCGTGGACCCCCCACAGGCGGGTCAGCACGTCCAGCATCGCGGGGTCGCCGTCCGCGGGCGGCCGCCAGTCGACCTCGACGACCGGCGCCCCCTGGTCGCGCAACGCGTCGGCGAACGTCGACAGGCCGACGTTCACCGCCTCCACCCGGGCCGGGAGGCTCATGGTTCAATGCCGCCGATGCCGGATCTCGAGGCGCTGGTCGCGAAGGTCCGATCTGCGCCCGGCCTGCTCGGCAAGCGCGACATCCAGCTGGTCGAGCGCTTCGCCGTCGACGGCGACGACGCCGCGCTCGTCGCGCACGGCGGCGAGTACCTGGTCGTCTGCGGCGAGGCGATCTCGCCGCCCTTCCTGGCCGCCGACCCGTACGGCGCCGGCTCGGCCGCGGTCGTCACCAACGTGGCCGACGTACGCGCGATGGGCGGGCGCCCGCTGGCGCTCGTCGACATGCTGGTGAGCCCCGACCGCGAGCACGCGGAGAAGGTCCTCGACGGCATCGCGTGGGCGAGCGGGCTGCTCGGCGTGCCGGTCGTCGGCGGGCACCTGACGCTCGGCCACGAGCCGGCGCTGTCGGCCTCCTGCACAGGCGTCGCCAGGCGGCCGCTCAAGGCGTCGAACGCCCGGCCGGGCGACGTCCTGCTCGCCGCCTTCGCGCTCGACGGCCGGTACATGAGCGCCTCGCGGCCGTTCTTCACCGCGCTCCACGACCGCCCGCCCGCGAAGCTGCAAACGGACGGCGAGGCGCTGATCGAGGTGGCGGAGCGCGGGCTCTGCCACGCGGCGCGCGACGTGTCGATGCCCGGCGTGGCCGGCTCGCTGCTGCAGCTGATCGAGGTCGCGGGCTGCGGCGCCCTGCTCGACCTCGACCGCCTCCCGCGCCCCGAGCACGGCTCCGCTCGAGCGCTGGCTGCTGACCTTCCCGAGCTTCGGCTTCCTGCTCGCCGCGCGTCCCGAGAACGCGGACGAGGCGTGCGCGGTCTTCAACCGCCGCGGCCTGACGTGCGCGCCGTGCGGCGCGTTCGACGACTCCCGCGTCCTGCGCCTGGCCGCCGGCGGCGGCGAGGCTCCCGTATGGGACCTCGGCCGCACGCCGCTCACCGGGCTAGGGGGATCGCCATCGGCTGGTGCATGACGCCGTGGTAGGGCGCCGGCGGGCCGTCGGCGTGCCAGCCCAGGTGCTCGAAGAAGCGCACGTTGGGGAGCTGGATCCGCGCCACCATCGTGTGGCCGCCGCGCTCGCCGGCGGTCGCGACCGCGAACCGCACGAGCAGCGCGCCGAGCCGCCGCACGCGCGCCTCGGGCAGCACCGCGAGCCGGTCTCCCTGCCACAGCCCGGCGTCGTCGAGCGGGTACAGCCGCACGGCGCCGACGACCGCGTCGCCGTCGACCGCGACCACGTGGACGGTGTCCGGCAGCAGGTCGCGCTCGTCGCGATCGGATCCGGTGAACAGGCGCTGGTCCTCCACGAACACGCGACGGCGGACCGCGTGGTGGGCCTCGAGCTCGCCCGCCCCGGCCACAGGGCGGCACGTCAGCGCGCTAGCGGCGAGCGCCGACGAGGACACCGTCGCCCTCCCGCGCCGCGACGCGCTCCCACGCCGACAGGCCCGAGCAGGCCTGGCAGCGCGCGCAGCCGGCCTTGGCGTCGACGTGGTTGAGGCCGGCGGCCGCGATCATCGCCGACACCTCGCGGTAGATGCCGGCGACGTAGTCGGGCTCCGGGGCCGGCGAGTCGGCCATCAGCGTGCCCGGCACCGGCCGCAGCGGGACCACGAACGGGTAGACGCCCATCTCGACCGCGCGCCGGCAGCCCTCGAGGATCAGCTCCGGCCGCTCGCCCATCCCGAGCAGCACGTAGGTCGTGACCGCGCCGCGCCCGAACACCTCGACCGCCCTCTCCCAGCACGCGAAGTAGCCCTCGATGCCGCACTGCGCCTTGCCCGGCGCCACCCGCGCCAGCACCTCGGGGTCGAACGTCTCGGAGTGGATGCCGACCGCGTCGACGCCGGCCCGGCGCACCTCATCCAGGACCCGCAGGTCGTCGGGCGGCTCGAACTGGACCTGGATCGGCAGCCCGGACGCCTCCTTGATCGCGGCCGCGCAGCGGCTGATGTAGATCGCCCCGCGGTCGCGCCGGTTCAAGGACCCGGTGGTCAGCGTGACGTCGACCGCGTGGTCGTAGTCGCGCGCCGCCGTGCACACCTCGGCGAGCTGGGCCGGCGTCTTGACCGGGATCGTCTGCTCGCCGCGCGTGAGCTCGATGCCGCAGAACCCGCACTGCTCGTGCGTGCCCCAGTAGATGCACTTCTGGACCACGGTCGAGGCGATCGAGTCCAGGTGCAGCAGCGCGATCTTCCAGTACGGGATCCCGTCCGCGGTCTCCATGTCGTAGATCTTCGGCCGGCGCGGGACGGTGACCGGACCGACGAGCTCGTCGCCGCGATACAGCGTCGCCTTCCTGCCGTCACGCCGCAGCACGTACGGCGAGGCCGCCACGAAGCCGGCGTGCGCGGGCACGGTCAGCGGCAGCCCGCGCACCCACAGGAACAGCGCATCGGACGGCCCGGCGCCGCCGCGGCGGCCGGGCAGCGCACCCGAGTCCTCCTCCTCGACCCTGACCCCGAGCGACTGCAGCTCGACGAGCAGCCGACGGTCATCCAACTGCTCAAGCATGCGTCCCGAACGCCTCCTCGTAGTTGCGCCAGAACACGCGGTCCTTGAGCTCCTGCGAGATGTCGCGGATGCCGTTGAGCTTCCAGTACTCGCTGTCGAAGTCCGACCACGGCTCGTCGGAGCCGAAGAACACGCGGTCGCCGCCGACGCCGGTTTTCTCGATCTCGGTCAGCAGCCAGCGCGCGCCGAAGCCGATCGCCCACGAGGTGTCGGTGTAGACCTTGTAGCCGTCCTGCACCCACTGCAGGAACTTCGGCACGAGCTTGATGTGGCCGGACACGCCGCCGCCGAAGTGCACGAGGTAGATCTTGCACCGCTTGCCGTACTTCTCGACGAGCGGGATGAAGTTGTTGATGTCGGAGCTCCCGCCGGGGCTGGTGTGGAAGTGGAACATCAGGTCGTGCTGCTCGCAGACGTCGAAGCACTCGTCGGCGAGGGCCAGCGTCTCCGCGTCCCACTGGCCGGGGTCCGGGTTGCCGCCGAGCAGGAACGTGGTCTTCAGGGCCACCACGCGCGCCTCGCTCGCCAGCTTGAGCGCCTTGCGCGTGAGCTCGGCGTTGCGCGGCAGGAACGAGACCCAGATCGCGGCCAGGATGCGGTCGTTCGACGTCGCGGCGTCGAGCACGACCTCGTTGAGGTCGAACGAGATCTCGTGCACGGGCACGCCGTAGTTGGACATCGTGAGCGCGCGCTCGATCTTGAAGTAGTCCATGTGGCGCTGCACGAACTCGTTCGTGTTCCGGTAGTCGTAGACCGTCGGCTTGACCGGATGCTCGAGGTCGTAGTACTTCCACGGCGGGATCTCGCCGATGTGGCAGTGCGCGTCGATGATCTTCTGGGGGTGGGTGGCCATGTCAGCCCCTTCCGAATCGGCTGCGCGCCTGCTCGATGCGCGCCTCCCATTCCTCGCGGGTGTCGAAGCTCCGGGCCGGCATCAAGGGCGGCGTGTCCAGCAGCCAGGCGCCGTCGCCCGGGTCGAGCTGCACGACCTCGAGCGTGAACGTGGGCGCCGACGCGTCGAGCGGCAGCTCGGACGACGCGTGCAGCGCGCGGCCGCTGGCGACGTGCATCTCCAGCCGGTGCGAGCCGAACGGCGTGACGTCCTCGAACAACACCACCCACTCGGCCTGCTCGATCCGCGCGCGCTCGAGCCGCTCGCGCGCGATCGCCTTGCCCTGCTCGCGGGTGATCTCGCGGTGGCGATGGCAGAACGCCGCGTCGCGCACCGCCTCCTGGTCCATGAGGGCGAGCATCGACGGCGCCGACCGCGACACCGCCTCGCGCACGAGCTCGCGGCGCTCGCCCCACGCGGCCACCAGCTCGTCCTCGGTGCGCACGTCCTCCAGCAGCTCGGCGATCGAGCGGACGAGGCCGATGTACTGCTGGTAGAGCTCGGCGTTGAGCATCACGGACGGGTAGATCCGCGCCTCGGCGCGCCGCCACGCAGCTATGGCGGCCTCGCGGTCCAGCACCAGCATGCCCGTCTCAGACGGTCCAGGTGTTCAGCTGGAACGCCTTCTCCCGCCACGCGGTCAGGGCCGAGTCGAGCACGTCGAGCGGGTGGAACGGCTTGACGCCCTCCATCAGCAGGTTCTCGGGGAAGCCGTAGAGCGCGCCCGACGCGAAGCGGCACGCGAACACGTTGCCGCCCTCGCCGAGGAAGGTCTCGAGCTGCTTGTTGATCGCCATGTGGCCGGGGAACGCCTCGTCGCCGACGTTCGGGAAGCCGCGCGTGCCGGACGCCATCAGCACGCCGGGCCCGTAGAGGATCAGGTGGGTCTTGAACCCCTTGCGCAGGACGCGCGTGGTGGTCAGCAGGTTAACCAGCCCGACCGAGCCCTCGTAGGGGACGGTGTGCATGAACGTGTAGGCGGTCTCCCCCGGCTCCGCCTGGACGTCCGGGAACACCTTCTCGGACACGTCGAAGAGCTCAGTGCCCTTCTCCGGGCGCTGGATCGTCTCGGACTTCGCCACGGCTGCCCCTCTCTCCCCGGGTTTATCCGGCGTATCGGATCGTGAACGCGACTCTATGCCCCACCCCTGCAATCCGTCAAGCACGGCTTTACAGCGCGCTCCGGCCGCGTATACCATCGGAAACGTGGACAGTCCGACCGCGCTTCCGCAGATCCAGCGCACGGTCTCCGAGATCGGCGCCAAGGTGGCCCGCGCTCGCAGCGAGCGCGGCTGGTCGCTGGCGCAGCTCGCCCAGCGCTCCGGCCTGTCGGCGGCGGCCGTCCACAAGATCGAGAAGAGCGGCATGACGCCGACGATCGCGAGCCTGATGAAGGTCGCGGCCGCGCTCGGCAAGAGCGTCTCCTACTTCGTCGACGAGCCCGAGACGCCGGACGTGAACGTGATCCGCGGCGACGAGCGGGCCCGCGTCTACACCTCGAAGCGGGGGCTCGACCTGCGCAACCTGTCCGGCCGCTACGGCGGCTTCGCCATGGCCGGCGCCGAGGCGGTCGCCGAGCCGTTCGCCGACAGCGGGCCGACCCCGATGAACCACCCCGGCGAGGAGCTGGTGATCGTGCTCGAGGGCCGGATGGAGTTCGAGGTCGACGGCACCCGCCACGAGCTCGAGACCGGCGACTCGATCCACTTCCGCGCCACGCGCTCGCATTCGTGGCGCAACCCGAGCGCGGAGCCCGCACGGGCCGTCTGGCTCGTCGTCAGAGCGAGCTGACCATGCGGATCGTCATCGCCATCGGGGGCAACGCACTGATCCCGGCGGGCGAGGACGGCAGCTGGGAGCGGCAGCTCGAGCGCGCGCACGTGATCGCCGAGGAGGTCGTGGCCGCTGCGCACGGCCGGCCACGAGCTGGTGCTCACGCACGGCAACGGGCCGCAGGTGGGAGCGCTGGCGCTCCAGCAGGGACTGGACGAGGCCGAGGTGCCCGCGCTGCCGATCGACGCGCTGACGGCGATGACGCAGGGCCAGATCGGCTACCTGCTGGAGACCGCGATCGCGCGCGTCGACGCCCGCGTGCCGACCGCCGCGCTGCTCACGCGCGTGGTCGTCGACCCGGACGACGAGGCGTTCCGGGCGCCGACCAAGCCGGTCGGCCTGTTCTACGACGCGGCGCAGGCGCGGCGGCTGGCCGTCGAGCGCGGCTGGGCGATGGCCGACGACGCCGGCCGCGGCTGGCGGCGCGTGGTCCCGAGCCCGCGCCCGCGCGCGGTGATCGGCGCGGAGAACGTGCGCACGCTGCTGGCCGCCGGCACGGTGGTGATCGCCGCCGGCGGCGGCGGGATCCCGGTGACCCCCGCGCGGGCCGGCGTCCACGGCGTCGTGGACAAGGACCGCGCCACCGCCGAGCTGGCGCTGGCGATCGGCGCCGGCCTGCTGGTCCTCTGCACGGGCGTGCCGCGAGTGGCGCTCGACTTCGGGACGCGCTGGGAGCGCGAGCTGGCCACGATCACGGTCTCCGACGCCGAGCGCGCGCTCGCCGAGGGCGAGTTCCCGGCCGGCAGCATGGGCCCGAAGATCGAGTCCGCGCGGCGGTTCGTCGAGGCGGGCGGCGGGCGCGCGGTGATCACCGCGCCGGGCCGGCTGCACGCCGCCGTCGAGGGCGAGGACGGGACCTGGGTGGTGCCGGACCGCGAGGCGGCGCGGGCGTGACCGCGGCCGTGGGCGTCACGGCCGGCCGCTCGGCGACGGTGCGGGCATGACCCACGTGCGCGTCGTCCGCAACCGCTATGTCGACAGCGTGCGGCTGATGAAGGTCGCAGAGGACGTCCGCGCCCGCGACGGGGTGCGCCGCTGCGAGCTGGTAATGGGCACGCCGGCCAACCTCGCCGCGCTCGGCGTGCAGACCGACGCCGGGCCGGCCGACGTGGTGATCGCCGTCGACGGCCCCGCGGAGGCGCTCGACGCGGCCGAGGCCGCCCTGTCGGCGGCCGGCGAGCCGGCCGCCGCCGCGACCGTCGCGCCGCCCCGCTCGCTCGCGGGCGCCGAGGCGAACGTGGCGCTGATCTCGGTCCCCGGCGAGTACGCGGTGCTCGAGGCGCACCGCGCGCTCACCAGCGGCATGCACGTCTTTCTGTTCTCCGACCACGTCGCGGTGGCCGACGAGGTCGCGCTCAAGCGCCGCGGCGCCGAGCGCGGGCTGCTGGTCATGGGCCCCGAGTGCGGGACCGCGATGCTCGGCGGGGTCGGCCTCGGCTTCGCCAACGTCGTGCGCCCCGGGCCGGTCGGGATCGTGGCCGCCGCGGGCACCGGCGCGCAGGAGGCGAGCGTGCTGGTCGACCGCGCCGGCAGCGGCGTATCGCAGATCGTCGGCGTGGGCGGTCGCGACCTGTCGGCCGACGTCGGCGGGATCATGTTCCGGCAGGGCATGGAGCTGCTCGCGGCCGACGACGGCACCGACACGCTGCTGCTCGTGTCCAAGCCGCCCGACCCCGGTGCCGTGCGCGCGCTCGGCGACGTCGACGTCGGCGGCAAGCGCGTGGTCGCGGCGTTCGTCGGCTGGGACGGCACGGAAGCGCCGTTCGAGGTCCACCCCACGCTCGAGGCCGGCGCGTGCGCGGCGGCCGGCGGCGAGCCGCCCACGGGCGACAACGAGGCGCCGCGCGGCGGCGGCGAGCTGCTCGGGCTCTTCTCCGGCGGGTCGCTGGCCCACGAGGCGCGGACCATCGTCGGCCCCGGGCACCGGATCCTCGACCTCGGCGAGGAGCAGTACACGCAGGGCCGCCCGCACCCGATGGTCGACCTCGAGCTGCGGCGGCGGATGCTGCGCGAGCTCGGGCCCCTGGCCGGCTGCGTGCTGCTCGACGTCGTGCTCGGCCACGGCTCGCACCCCGACCCGGCCGGCGGCCTCGCCGAGGACCTGGCGCGGCTGGCCCGCAACCGACCGGTGATCGCCCACGTGTGCGGCACCGACGCCGACCCGCAGCACGCCGGCCGCCAGGAGGCCGCGCTTCACGAGGCCGGGGTCATCGTCGCCCCGACGAACGCGGCGGCGGCGAGGCTGGCGAAGACGGTGGTCGGATGAGGGTCGCCATGCTCACCTACTCGGTCAAGCCGCGCGGCGGGGTCGTGCACGCACTCGAGGTGGCCGAGGCGCTCGCCCGGCGCGGCCACGACGTCGAGCTGGCGGCGCTGGCCCGGCACGGCGAGGAGCTGTTCCGGCCCGCCGCGGTGCCGGTCCACATCGTGCGCCACGTGCCGCTCGACGCGCCGTTCGACGAGCGCATCCAGGGGATGCTCACCGCCTACGCGGACGGCCTGCGCCCGCTGCTGGGCGGCGGCGGGTACGACGTCGTGCACGCGCAGGACTGCCTGTCGGCGAACGCGGCGCTCGCGCTACGCGACGACGGCGTCGTCGGCCACGTCATCCGCACCGTCCACCACGTCGACGACTTCACCTCGCCGTCGCTGATCCGCTGCCAGGACCGCTCGATCCTCGACCCCGACCGGGTCCTGTGCGTCTCGAAGCCGTGGGTCGAGCGGCTCGCAGCCGAGTTCGGCGTGCGCGCCGAGCTCGTGCGCAACGGCGTCGACGCGCACCGCCACCGGCCGCCGCGCGACCCCGCCGAGCGGGCGCGTGCGCGCGAGGCGGCCGGGCTCGGCGAGCGCTTCGCGGTGATGACGGTCGGCGGCATCGAGCCGCGCAAGGGCTCGCTCACGCTGCTCGACGGCTTCGCGGCGCTGCGCGACCTCGTCCCCGAGCGCGACCCGCTGCTGCTGATCGCCGGCGGCGTGACGCTGTTCGACTACCGGCACGAGCGCGAACGGTTCGACGCGCGCACGGCCGAGCTCGGCATCGCCGAGGACGTGCGCGTGCTCGGCCCGCTCGCGCCCGAGGCGATGGAGAGCCTGTTCCGGGCGGCCGACGCGTTCGCCTTCCCGTCCGTCCGCGAGGGCTTCGGACTGGCCGCGCTGGAGGCGCTCGCCTCCGAGCTGCCGGTCGTCGCCTCCGAGCTCGACGTGTTCCGCGGCTTCCTGGCCGACGGCGACAGCGCGCTGCTGGTACCGGCCGGCGACGGCGCCGCGCTCGGCCGCGCGCTCGCCCGGATCTCGCTCGACCCCGAGCTCGCCGCCCGGCTGCGCGCCGGCGGCCGGCGCGTCGTGCCCGAGTTCTCGTGGGACGCCGCGGCAGCGGCCCACGAGCGGGCGTACGAGGCGTTCCTGGGGGCGGGCGTTGGCTGACGCGCTCGAGGTCACCGCCAGCTGGGACGGCGGATACGCCGTGACCGTCGCGGCCCGCGGGCACCGGATCGCGGTCGACGAGCCCGAGTACGCCGGCGGCGAGGACGGCGGCGCGATGCCGACCGAGGTCTTCTGCGCCTCCCTCGCGAGCTGCTTCTGCATGGCCATCGCCCACGTCGCGCGCCGCGACGGCATCGGGCTGGCGGACGACCTGACCGTCGACGTGCGCGCCGAGCGCGCCGGGCGCGAGCTGCGCTACGGGCGGATCGTCGTCACCGCGCGCGCCGCCGTCCCCGCCGGCGACCTGGACACGCTGGTCACGCGCGCACGGCGCGTGTGCTGGGTGTCGAACACGCTGGCGACGCCGCCGGCGGTCGAGTATCGATTCACGGAGGTCCCATGAGCGAGCGTCTGATCGTGATCGGCGGAGGCGGCGCGGGCACGGCCGCCGCGACGATCGCCAAGCGGGTCAACCCGGACCTGAAGGTGACCCTGTTCACCGAGTTCCCGGACATCGCCTACTCCCCGTGCGGGATCCCGTTCGTGCACGGCCGCGAGATCGACAAGTTCGAGAACCTGTTCCTGTCGACCGTCGAGCGCTATGTCGAGGACGGGCTCGACATGCGGATGGAGACGACGGTCACCGACCTCGACCTCGACCGCGGGACGGTCACCGCGCGCAACACGCACGAGGGCTTCGACAGGCTCGTGATCGGCACCGGCTTCACGTGGGAGAAGCCCGACGTGCCGGGCGCCAACCTCGAGGGCCTGCACTACGTCAAGGACATCCGTGCCGCGATGCTGTTCGACGAGCAGCTCGAGGGCATGAAGCGCGTCGCGGTCATCGGCGCCACCCCGCTCGGCGTCGAGATGGCCGGCAACCTCGGCCACCGCGGCCTGCAGGTCGACTTCGTCGACGAGGGGCCGTGGGTGCTGTCGGAGGTGCTCGACCCCGACGTCGCCCAGCCGGTCCACGAGTCGCTGGAGAAGCGCGGCGTGACGCTGCGGCTCGGGACCAGGGTCGAGGGCTTCACCGACGCCGGCGGCCGCGTCGGCGCCGTCGCCACCTCGGCCGGCGAGCTCGAGTGCGACGCGGTGATCGTCTGCCTGCACAAGCTGCCCAACAGCGCGCTGGCCGAGGCGGCGGGCATCAGGACCGGCACGACCGGCGGCATCGTGGTCGACGAGCGGATGCACACTTCGGCCGACGTCGTGTGGGCGGCCGGCGACGTGGTCGAGGTCCCGCACGGGCTGTCGATGATCCCGATCCGCGGGCTCACCGGCTCGCACGCGTACGCCCAGGGCCGCACCGCGGCGTTCAACGCGGCCGGCCGCGACCACGTCTACGACCCGGTGTGGATCCCCTGGGGCATGGTGGCCGGCGACTACACGATCGGCGGCTTCTCGGTCGGCGAGACGCTCGCCCAGGCGATGGGGATCCCGTACGTGGTGGCCAAGGGCGTCGGCGTCTCGCGCGCCCGCTACTACCCGGGCGCGACCCGCACGCACGTCAAGCTGCTCGCCGAGCCGGACACGCTGAAGCTGATCGGCGGCCAGATCCACGGGGGCGAGGGCGTCAAGGAGCGCGCCGACTTCCTCGCCTTCGCGGCCAAGCGCGGCGCCACGCTCGACGACATCGCGTGGATGGAGAACATCTACTCGCCGCCGATCGGCGCGCTGTTCGAGCCGATGGCGATCGCGGCCCAGAACGGCCTCGCGGAGCTGCGGGCGTGAGGGCGCTCGACGACGTCAAGCGGCGCCTGCGCGACCGCTCGGAGCACTACCTGATGCAGGCCGCGGTCCGCGACCTGGGCGCCGGCGCGCCGGGCACGGTGGCGCCCTACCGCGAGCGCGGCGGGCGGCTGTGGCGGCTGGTCTTCGTGCCGCTCTACCGGCGCGTGCCGTGGACGGCTCAAGCGGCGCGCGATGGACGCCCTGCGCATGACCGCGACCGGGTGGAAGCCGCCCGAGCGCGCGGCGCGCGAGCCGTGGCGCCCGCCCCCGCGACGACGATCATGATCGCCGAGAAGGCCGCGGACATGATCCGCGACGACGCGGCGGTGGCCAGCGGTGTGGCGGTCGGCCCAGCTTGAACGGAGCGCGAAAAGATCCACGATGGTTGGAATCCGCTGGTGTACTGTCAGTGGGACGACCGCGGACTCCCGAGGCTCATGAGCGCGAACACATGGCTGGCCATCGACGTAGGAACGGCGCCGATGGTCCGAGCCCAGGAACTGCGGTTCGCGTGGGAGCAGTTCGTCGAGGAGCTCGAGCGCGGCGAGGACGGCGAGGACTCGCAGCTCGTCCGCGAGCCGATCTCCGACTCGTGGCGGCGGTCGTTCGCGGCCGGCGTAGAGCCTGCCGGCAGCCGGCTCGCGCCCGTGGTGGCGGACGAGGACGAGACGCACGACCTGTGGGAGGAGCACCCGCTCGGCCGCGCCGCCCCGCTGATCCGCGCCTGCATGGCCGAGACGGCCGAGCAGGGCGGCTATCTGATCGTGATCAGCGACGCCAACGGCGTCCTGCTCAGCATCGAGGGCAGCGCCGCGATCCGCATGCGCGCCGCCGAGGTCATGAACTTCGCCGAGGGCACGCTGTGGAGCGAGCCCGGGGCGGGCACGAACGCGATCGGCACCGCGGTCGCGGTCGACCACGCCGTCCAGGTCTTCGGGCCTGAGCACTTCCACGAGCCGGTACAGCGCTGGGTCTGCTCGGCGGCGCCGATCCACGACCCCGACACCGGCGCGCTGATCGGCGTGATCGACCTCACCGGCGACTTCTCGACGGTCCACCCGGCGAGCCTCGCGGTCGCCACCGCGACGGCGGCGGCCGTCGAGGGATCGCTGCTGCTCACGCTCCGCGAGCGTGACGCACGGCTGCGCGCCCGCTACGGCGACGCGGTCGCCCAGTCGCCCGCCACGCGCGCGCTCGTGGCGCCGTCCGGGCGCCCCATCACGCGCCTGCCGACGGGCTGGTGCGCCAAGGGCCGCCTCACGATCCCGCCCGGCGGCGGCGAGCTCGTGCTCCCGTCAGGCGCCCACGCCGTCGCCGAGCCGGTGGGGCCGGCCCTCGACGCCTTCATCGTGCAGACCGTCGACCGCCGGCCGCAGGGCGCGCCACGGCCACTGCTCAAGCTCACGCTGCTCGGCCGGGCCCGCGCCGTGCTCGAGATCGACGGCCGGCGCGAGGAGCTGCGGCCGCGGCTCGCCGACATCCTCGCACTGCTGATCGCACACCCGAGCGGCATGAGCGCCGAGGCGCTGTGCGCGGACCTGTACGGCGACCGCGGCAGCGTGTCCACCGTGCGCGTCGAGGTCTCGCGGCTGCGCAAGCTGGTCGGGCCGTGGGTCGACACCGACCGCTACCGCCTGACGTGCGACGTCGAGACCGACGCGCGGCGGGTCGAGGGCCTGCTGGCGGCCGGCGACGTGCGCGCGGCGGCCGAGGAGTACGCAGGCCCGCTGCTGCCCGGCTCGGAGGCGCCCGGCGTGGCGCGCGAGCGAGACCACCTCGACGCGTGGCTGCGCCAGGCGGTGATGACCGCCGACGACCCCGACGCCGCTGTGGGCGTGGGTGCGCTCGCCCAGCGGCGAGGAGGACATCGGGGCCTGGAAACGGCTGCTCGCGCAGCTCCCCTACCGCGATCCGCGGCACAGCCTCTGCGCCGCGCGCGTGCGCGAGCTCCGTGCAACGCTGATGTAACGGGCGAGTGGTGCACTTGGCTCTCGGATGGAGGAGAGCCATCACCGTGGGCTGAGCACCGCCCGTGCCGTGCTCCAGGTCGAGTGGCTGCTCGCCCGCGAGCCGGAGGGGGTGCGCGCCGACCAGGTCGCCCGCACGCTCGGCAAGAGCGTCTCCACGGCCTACAACCTGCTCGCCAGCCTCGTCGACGAGGGCGTCGCGGTCCGCCGCCCGGGCAGCGTCTACGCGCTCGCGCCCGAGTTCCGCAGCGTGATCGCCGGCGCCGGCGAGCTGCAGGACCTGTCGGCGCTCGTCGACGACCTGCTGGCCCGCACCCATAAGCGCTCATACCTGGCGGTGTCCGAGGCGGGGCACCTGCGCGTGGTCGTCGAGCGCGGCGTCCAGGGCATGCCGAAGCTGCCGGGCCTGCACGCGGAGATCGGCGACAACGCCCACGCAGTCGCGCTCGGCAAGGTCGTGCTCGCGCTGGCCCCCGCCCAGGCCGTCGACCACTACATCGAGGCCGGGCTGCGCGGCTTCACGCCGAACACGATCACCGATCCGGACGCGCTGCGCGCGGAGCTGCGGGCGATCCGCCGCAGCGGCGTCGCCACCGACCGCGAGGAGTTCGAAGTCGACTTCTGCTGCCTGGCCGCCCCGATCCTCGATCCCGACCGCCATTTCCTCGGCACGATCGGCATCTCGATGACGCGGCACGCGTTCGACGTCGAGCGCCCGTCGCTCGAGGAGACGCTTCGCGACGTCGCGCGATTCCAGCCATCTGCGGATAAGCGCCAGATTCTTGATCCCAACCCCGGCCCGCTCCTAGCGTCCGCCGGCGAAAGCACCGTGCGGTGAAGCGCCGCCTGCGCGAAAGGAGGTGTCGGCTTTGAGCCGAGCCAGCATCACGAAGGCCCACGCGAAGATCCAGGAGCTGTCCTGGGAGCCCACGTTCATCGAGCCGGTGGACAAGTACCCGACCGACTACACGTTCGAGAAGGCCCCCAAGAAGGACCCGCTCAAGCAGGTCCTGCGCTCCTACTTCCCGATGGAGGAGGAGAAGGACAACCGCGTGTTCGGGGCGATGGACGGAGCGATCCGCGGGAACATGTTCCGCCAGGTCCAGCAGCGCTGGATGGAGTGGCAGAAGCTGTTCCTCAGCATCATCCCGTTCCCGGAGATCTCCGCCGCCCGGGCCATGCCGCTGGCCATCAACGCGGTCCCCAACCCCGAGATCCACAACGGTCTCGCCATCCAGATGATCGACGAGGTTCGCCACTCGACGATCCAGATGAACCTCAAGCGGCTGTACATGAACCACTACATCGATCCGGCCGGATTCGACCTGACCGAGAAGGGGTTCGCGAACTGCTACGCCGGCACGATCGGCCGCCAGTTCGGCGAGGGGTTCATCACCGGCGACGCGATCACCGCCGCCGACATCTACCTGACGATCGTCGCCGAGACGGCGTTCACGAACGTACTCTTCGTGGCGATGCCGGCGGAGGCGGCGGCCAACGGCGACTACCTGCTGCCGACGGTGTTCCACTCGGTCCAGTCCGACGAGTCGCGCCACATCTCCAACGGCTACTCGATCATCCTCATGGCGCTCGCGGACGAGCGCAACCGCCTGCTGCTCGAGCGCGACCTCCGCTACGCGTGGTGGAACAACCACGCGGTGGTCGACGCGGCGATCGGCACGTTCATCGAGTACGGCACCAAGGACCGCCGCAAGGATCGCGAGTCCTACGCCGAGGCCTGGCGCCGCTGGATCTACGACGACTACTACCGGTCGTACCTGGTCCCGCTCGAGAAGTACGGGCTCGTGGTCCCACACGATCTCGTCGAGGAGGCCTGGAACCGGATCTGGAACAAGGGCTACATCCACGAGGTCGCGCAGTTCTTCGCCACCGGCTGGTTCGCCAACTACTGGCGGATCGACGCCATGGACGACGAGGACTTCGAGTGGTTCGAGTTCAAGTACCCCGGCTGGTACGACAAGTACGGCCGCTGGTGGGAGAAGTACGGCGAGCTCTCGAAGAAGAACGGCCACGGGCCGATCGCCTTCGAGGCGGAGGCCAACTACCAGTATCCGCACCGCTGCTGGACCTGCATGGTCCCGTGCCTGATCCGTGAGGACACGGTGATGGACGAGGTCGACGGGCAGGTCCGCACGTACTGCTCGGAGACCTGCCACTGGACCGACAAGGTCGCCTTCCGGCCCGAGTACGAGGGCCGGCCGACCCCGTCGATGGGTCAGCTCAGCGGTTTGCGCGAGTGGGAGACCCTGCACCACGGCAAGGATCTCGCCGAGATCATGCAGGACTCCCTCGGCTACGTACGCGACGACGGGCACACGCTCGTCCCGCAGCCGCACCTGAACCTCGATCCCAAGGAGATGTGGACCCTGGACGAGGTGCGCGGCATCACGCTCAACAGCCCCAACGTGCTGCTGAACGAGATGACGCCCGAGGAGCGGGAGCAGCACATGGCCGAATACAAGCGCGGCGGCCCCGCGGGCCGACCGGCGGCGGCCTGAATCGACGACGCGGGGAGCCGGCCTCGCCGGCTCCCCCCGCCTCGCCATGGGGAACACGCACACCGTCCGCTTCGAGCCCGTAGGCCTCGAGATCGAGGTCGACGAGGAGGAGACGGTCCTCAACGCGGCCTTCCGGCAGGGGCTGATGCTCATGCACGGCTGCAAGGAGGGCCAGTGCTCGGCGTGCAAGTCGTTCCTGCTCGACGGCGACGTCGACCTCGACCGCTACTCGACGTTCGCGCTGCCGGACTTCGAGGAGGCCGAGGGGTGGATCCTGCTGTGCCGGGCCCACCCGTACTCGGACCTCGAGGTCGAGCTCATCAACTACGACGAGGAGATCCTGCAGTCGGGCACGCCGATCCGGACGGTGACGACCCGGGTCGAGGCCGTCGAGGAGCTCACCAGCGACATCCGGCGGCTGAAGCTCATCGTCGAGGACGACGAGCCGTTCATCTTCAAGCCCGGCCAGTACGTCGACATCCACGTGCCCGGCCACGAGGACGAGCACCGCTCGTTCTCGATGGCCAACACCAATCCCGGCGAGCTCGAGTTCATGATCAAGCTCTACCCCGGCGGGCGCTTCTCCGGCCTGCTGGCCGACGGCGCCGTCAACCCGGGCGACGAGCTGCAGGTCACCGGCCCCTACGGGGTCTTCACGCTTCGATCCTCCTCCCCCCGCCGGCTTCTGTTCATCGGCGGCGGCGCCGGGATGGCGCCGATCCTCTCGCTGCTGCGGTCCCTGTCCGAGACGGGCTCAGGCCGCGAGGCGACCTACTACTACGGCGCGCGCACCGAGGCCGACCTGTTCCACCTGCAGGAGCTGTCCGGCCTGCCGTGCGGCTTCATCCCCGCGTGCTCGGAGGACAGCAACGGCTGGGCGGGCGAGTCCGGCCTGATCACAGACGTCGTCGACCGCCTGGAGGGCGACCTCGCCGAGGTCGACGCGTACGTCTGCGGGCCGCCGCCGATGGTCGAGGCGGCGATCGCCCTGCTCGAGGCCCGGGGCGTGCCCGAGGCGCACATCTACTTCGACAAGTTCACCACGACCGCGGACGAGTGAGAGAGGAGAGCCATGGCCACGGAGGTCAAGGAACGCAGCGTCCCCAAGCCCGTCTTCACGGACGCCGAGGCCGGCGCCCAGGAGTTCCCGTCCTGGCAGAGCCGCAGCTTCAACTACTTCACGCCGCGCAAGCGGCGCGCCACGGTGTACGAGGACGTCACCGTCGACGTCCAGCCGGACCCCGAGCGCCACCTGACCCAGGGCTGGGTCTACGCGTTCGCCGACGGCATCGCCGGCTACCCGCAGGAGTGGACGGCGCTCAAGTCGTCCAACTGGCACGAGTTCCTCGATCCCAACGAGGAGTGGGAGCAGACGATCTACCGCAACAACGCGAACGTCGTCCGCCAGATCTCCCAGAACATCGAGCACGGCCGCACGGCGCACGTGTTCCAGGCGATGAACCGCGCGTGGGTCAAGGTGCTCGAGCGCCACGTGTTCGCGTGGGCGCATGTGGAGCACGGCCTCGGGATGCACGTCTACACGCCCGCCCAGCGCGACGCGCCGACGAACATGATCAACAACGCCATTGCGGTCGGCGCCCTGCACAAGCTGCGCTTCGCGCAGGACCTGATCCTCTACAACCTCGCGTTGTCGGAGGAGATCGACGGCTTCGAGGGCTCCCTCCACAAGCAGACCTGGCAGGAGGACCCGATCTGGCAGCCGACGCGCGAACTGGTCGAGCGCCTCACGGGCATCCGCGACTGGTGCGAGGCGGTGTTCGTCGACCACGGTCGTGTTCGAGCCGCTGGTCGGCGAGCTGTTCCGCTCGGGCTTCGTGATGCAGGCGGCCGCCCCGCAGGGCGACTTCGTCACGCCGACGATCATGGGCGCCGGCGAGTCCGATGCCGCCCGCGAGCAGCGGGGCGCGCGCGCGCTGTTCCAGATGCTGTCCGGCGACGAGGCCCACGGCGCGGCGAACCGCGAGACCATGCAACGGTGGCTCGCGGAGTGGACGCCGCCGCGCGTTCGCGGCGGTGCGGCAGCTCCAGCCCATCTGGTCCCAGGTGTCCGAGAAGGTCGTGCGCTTCGAGGACTCCTTCGAGCGCTCCCGCGGGCGCTTCGAGACTCTGCTCGGCCACATCGGCCTCGAGGCCCCGAAGGAGGTCACCGCATGACGCAGTTCGTTTCCGATCGCACCTCGTCGAACATGGCCGGGGTGACCCTGATGAACAATCAGGTCGGCTACACCGTCGCCGAGGTGATGCGAGGCAAGGACAACGTCACGGTCACCGAGCTGCCGTCGATGATCCGCGTCGACGGCGTCGCGCCAGTTCGACTTCAACTACGAGGAGATGGCCGAGGCGCTGGGCTGGGACGACTTCGGCAACGACGACTTCGAGGAGATAATGTCGACCCACTACGGGCGCATGGTCGTCCTCGACGACCGCGTCGTCTTCTTCGCGAATCCCGAGGACGCCGCGGAGTACATCGGCTTCGACCTGCAGCCGGTCACCTAGGAGGAGGTAGCCCATGTATGAGAAGGACGGCGAGAAGTACTTCGTCCTCGACGGTCACCTGCATTTCTGGGACGCGAGCCCGGCCAACTGGAAGCCGGGCAACGAGGAGTACGCCAAGGGCTGGATCGAGTGCTTCCACGCCTACATGGGGCTGGCGCCGGCCGAGACGCACTGGACGCTCGAGCACTTCCAGAAGTACTCCGTGGAGGACTTCGAGAAGGACGTGTTCCAGGACGGGCACGTCGACATGGCGATCCTCCAGTCGACGTACCTGAAGGAGTGGTACACGAACGGGTTCAACACGATCGAGCAGAACGCGTCGATCCTCGACCGCTTCCCCGGCAAGCTGATCCTCAACGGGCGCTGGGACCCGCGTGAGGGCGACGCCGGGCTGCGCCAGCTCGAGGAGGACCACGCGAAGCTACGGCATCCAGGGCGTGAAGCTCTACACGGCCGAGTGGCACAACGGCTCGCGCGGCTGGAAGCTGACCGACCCCGAGGCGGTGCCGTTCCTCGACAAGTGCGTCGAGCTCGGCATCAAGAACCTGCACGTCCACAAGGGCCCGACGATCTGGCCGCTGGACAAGGACGCCTTCGACGTCTCCGACGTCGACCACGTGGCGACCGACTACCAGGACCTGAACTTCATCATCGAGCACGTCGGGCTGCCGCGGATCGAGGACTTCTGCTTCATGGCGACGCAGGAGCGCAACGTCTACGCCGGCCTCGCCGTGGTCATCGGCGGCCTGATGCACGCCCGCCCGAGGTTCTTCGCCAAGGTCATGGGCGAGCTGCTGTTCTGGGTCGGCGAGGACAAGATGCTGTTCGGCTCCGACTATGCGATCTGGGAGCCGAAGTGGCAGGTCGAGGGCTTCGTCGACTGGGAGATGCCCGACGACGAGGCCTACGGCGACTACCCGCGCCTGGACGCCAACGGCAAGAAGAAGATCCTCGGCCTCAACGCGGCGAAGCTCTACGGCGTCGACGTGCCGGCGGAGTTCCAGCTGCCCGGCGGGCGGCACGCCTGCGGCCCAGGAGGACGCGCAGCTGGTCGAAGGGCCCGCGTGAACGCTGCGCGCCCAGGTCTTCGAGGCGCTGGGCACGGTCTACGACCCGGAGCTCGACGAGCCGATCACCACGCTCGGCTTCGTCGGCTCGTGCGTCGTGAGCCGGCGCGGCGACGTCGACGTGCATCTGCGGCTGCCGACGCCGCAGTGCGCGCCGAACTTCGCGTTCCTCATGGCGGCCGACGCGCGCACCGCCGTGCGCCGGCTGCCTGAGGTGCGCGAGGTGAGCGTCGTCCTCGAGGACCACTACACGGGACAGGAGATCAACGCCGCCGTGCAGCGCGGCGGCGGCTTCGACTCGGCGTTCCCGGGCGAGACGGCGGGCGATCTCGACGCCCTGCGCGAGCTGTTCCAGCGCAAGGCGCTCCTCGCCCGCCAGGCGCGGCTGTGTCAGGCGCTGCTGGCGGACGGCCAGAGCCCCGAGGAGGTCGTCGCGCAGCGGGTGTCGGACCTGCCGGAGACGGAGGACGCCGAACGCTGCCGTCGCCCTGCGTGCGGCGCTCGGGCTGGCGCACGATGCGGACGCGCCCGCGCTCGTCGCCGGCGACGGGGCGCCGCTGGATGCCGTCGAGCTGCGCACCTGGCTGCGCCGCGCGCGGCTGGTCACGCTGAGCCTGGAGACCAACGGCGGCATGTGCCGAGACCTGCTGAAGATCCGCTACGGGGAGGAGGCTGCAGCATGAGGGCTGCGCGACTGCACGCGTATCACGAGCAGCTCAAGCTCGACGAGGTCGACGAGCCGAAGGCGGTCGGCCCGTTCGACGTGATCGTGAGGATCGGGGCCGCCGGCCTGTGCCGCACCGATCTGCACATCCAGGAGGGCCAGTGGGCCGAGAAGTCCCAGGTCGTGCTGCCCTACACGCCCGGCCACGAGAACGCCGGCTGGGTTCACGAGGTCGGCTCCGGCGTCACCAACGTCGAGGTCGGCGACACGGTGATCGTGCACCCGTTCATCAGCTGCGGCCTCTGCCGCGCCTGCCGGCGCGGCGACGACATGCACTGCGAGAACGGCTCGTTTCCGGGCATCAACCGCGACGGCGGCTTCGCCGACTTCCTCCAGACCAGCGCCCGCTCGGTGGTCAAGCTCGATCCGTCGCTGCACCCGACCCAGATCGCCGCGCTCGCCGACGCAGGGCTGACCGCCATCCACGCAGTCAAGAAGGCGATCCCGGTGCTCGGTGCCGGCACGCGGGTGGTGGTGATCGGCGCGGGCGGGCTCGGGCACATCGGCATCCAGTGCCTGAAGGCGTACACGCCGACCGAGATCATCGTCGTCGACCCGAGCGAGAAGGCGCTCGCCCTGGCGGGCGAGCTGGGGGCCGACCACACGGTCAAGGTCGACGGCTCGCAGCGCGAGAAGGTGGCGGAGCTGACCGACGGCAAGGGTGCGGAGGCGATCATCGACTTCGTCGGCGAGAAGGGCGCGATCGAGGACGGCGTCGAGATGCTCCAGGACGGCGGCTTCTACTACGTCATCGGCTACGGCGAGAACATCAACGTCCCGACGATCGACATCATCTCGCGCGAGATCTCCTTCATCGGGAACCTCGTCGGGACGTACGTCGACCTGCAGGACCTGATGACGCTGACCGCGCAGGGCCAGGTGACCCTGCACACCAGCACCTATCCGCTCGACGCCATCAACGACGCGATGGCCGACCTCGACAACGGGCGGCTCCAGGGCCGCGGCATCCTCGTGCCCGCGGGCGCGGCGTAGGGAGGCTCACGAATGGGCAAGCGGCTGTTCTTCAACGACGACGCCCGGCAGCTGCTGCAGGCCGGCGTCGACGAGCTGGCCAACACGGTCAAGGTCACGCTCGGTCCTAAAGGGCGCAACGTCGTGCTCGAGCGCCTGACGGGCGCGCCGACGATCACCAACGACGGCGTCTCGATCGCGCGCGAGATCGAACTGAGCGACCAGTACAAGAACATGGGCGCACAGCTCGTGCGCGAGGTCGCCAACCGGACCAGCGACCTGACCGGCGACGGCACGACGACAGCCACGCTGCTGGCCCAGGCGATCGTGCGCGAGGGCATGGGCGCACTCGACGCGGGCGCGAACCCGATGCTGCTGCGCCGCGGCATCGAGCAGGCGACCGAGGTGCTGTCGGCCGAGCTGCGCCGGATGGCGCGGCCGGTCGAGGGCGCCGACGCGCTGCGGCACGTCGCCACGCTCGCCGCCAAGGAGGACGAGTTGATCGGCGAGCGCGGTGGCCGAGGCGCTCGACCGCGTCGGGCCCGAGGGCGTGGTCACGCTCGAGGAGAGCGAGGTTCCCGGCGTCTCGGTCGAGTTCGTCGAGGGCATGCACGTCGAGAACGGCTGGATCTCGCCCTACATGGTGCGCGACCCGGAGCGCATGGAGACGGTGTTCGACGGACCCGCACATCCTCATGACCAACAAGCCGATCTCCCACCCGAACGACCTTCTGCCGGTGCTCGACCTCGTCGATGAAGGACCCGCGGCCGCTCGTCGTGCTGGCCGAGAAGGTCGACGGCGGCGCGCTCGGGATGCTGGTGGCCAACACCCAGCACCGCACGATCGAGGCGGTCGCCGTGCGGGCGCCGGGGTTCGGCCACCGGCGCATCCAGCACCTCGGCGACCTCGCGGCGTTCTGCGGCGGCGCGGTGATCGCCGAGGAGGCCGGGCTCGAAGCTCGAGGACGTGCGCGCCGAGCACCTCGGCACCGCGCGGCGGGTGATCGTGACGGCCGACTCGACGACGTTCATCGAGGGCGGCGGCTCGGCCGAGGCCGTGGCCGGCCGGCTGAGCAGATCCGCGCCGAGCTCGCGCGGGCGGTGCACGAGCGCGATGTGGAGATCCTGCAGGAGCGGCTCGCGCGCCTCGCGACGAGCCTCGCCGTGATCCGCGTCGGCGCGGCGACCGACGTGGTCCGCAACGAGCGCTTCCGGCGCACCGAGGGCGCGCTGGCCGCGACCCAGGCCGCGCGTGGCGGAGGGCATCGTGCCGGGCGGCGGGACGGCGCTGCTGCGCAGCGCGCCCGCGCTCGACGCGCTCGAGCTGGAGGGCGACTACGCGCAGGGCGTCGAGGTCGTCCGCAGCGTCCTGACCGAGCCGCTGTACTGGATCGCCAGCAACGCCGGCTACGACGGCCACGCGGCGATCGACCAGGTCGGCGCGATGCCCGCCGGCCACGGGCTGGACGCCTTGACCGGCGAGTTCGGGGACCTCTACGAGAAGGGGATCGTCGACCCGGTGCGGGTCACGCGGCTCAGCCTCGAGCACGCGGCGTCGGTGGCGGCGCTGCTGCTCACGACCGAGGCGCTCGTGGCGGAGGAGCTGATCGCCCAGCCGGGCGCGGTCATCGCGCCGGGCTTCGGAGACCTCGCGGAGGGCCTCGCGCGGCCCTCGTCACCGATCTGAGCTACCGCGACGGCGCGCGATCCGGGGTGCGGGAAACCGCACCCTCCGCTCGCTGTACCCCTACCGTCGGCATCGTGTTTCCACTGCTGCGGTGGGCGGCGGGCACCCGTAAGTTCGATGGATGCTCGTCGCCTTCCCCTCCCCAACGTCGAGCGTCCGCCGCGCCCTCTCCCTCTCCCCCGCCGCGCGCGTCCAGCTCGGCATCTTCCTCGTCGCCTACCTGCTCTACAGCGTCGCCCGCTTCGTCACCATCGGCGACCTCGGCGTCGCCCAGGCCAACGCCGACTGGATCATGGACCTCGAGCGCAACATGAGCGTTGCCGTCGAGCAGTCCGTCCAGACCACGCTGACCGGCACGTGGGTGCTGTGGCTGCTCAACCACCTCTACCTCGCCGCCCAGCTCGTCGTCCTGCCCGGCGCGCTGATGTTCCTCTACCGCCGCTCGCGGCCGCAGTACGAGCGCCTGCGCAACACGATCCTCGCCACCTGGGTGCTGTCGATCCCGATCTACGCCGCCTTCCCGGTGGCTCCGCCGCGGCTGGCCGACTCCGGGCTGGTCGACACGATCACGACCCAGACCGGCGTCTCGCTCGACTCCTCGCTGACCACGAGCTTCTACAACGAGCTCGCCGCGGTGCCGAGCCTGCACGTCGGCTTCGCCGTGGTCGATCGGCATGGCGTCGCCGCCGCGGTGAGGAACCCGGTGATCAAGGTCGTGGGTGGCTGTGGGGCCCGGCGATCGGCCTCGCGGTCGTGGCCACCGGCAACCACTACGTGTTCGACATCGCCGCCGGCGTGCTGGCCGCCGCCCTCGGATACGTGCTCGGAGCGGCGGTGGCGCGGATGAAGCCGCGCGAGGTCGCCCCCGCGCGGCCCTGCTTCGGCGAGGCTTAGCCGACGGGCTCGAGGGTGGCAGGCGCGCGGCGGGTGGGCCGCACCGTGGCCAGGAGCTGACGCCAGCCCACCGCGCGCAGGCAGATCGCGAGCGCGAGCGCACTGCCGACCATGGTCAGCACCGCGCTCGTGCCGATGAAGAACGCGGCGACCTGGCCGGCCGGGATCGCGGCTCCGGTCACCGGCTCGAACCCGGCGGCGAGCATCGCCGCACCCGCGCCCACCGCCGCGGGCGCGAACGGCAGGAGGCGGCCACCGGTCTGGGCGCCGAGGACGAGCAGCACCGCGGCCGGGGTCGCGGGCAGGCCAAAGGCGGCGAGGAAGCACGCGAGCGCGCCGAGCCGGCAGACGCGGCTGGCGAGCTGCCACGGGAGCACGCCGCGGGCGTAGGCGCCCGGCGAGCGCAGCGCCGAGCAGCCGCGGCCGACCCCGCGGGCGACTCGCGCGCAGGCGCGGGATCGCGCGAAGGCCGCGACGAGGACGGAGGCCGAGGACGGCGGGGACGAGCCAGACGGCGTCGGGCACGCCGGGCAGCGGCGCGAGGCCTGCGGCAAGGGCGAGCGCGACAGCGCGACGCCGATCGCGAGCTCGCCCGCTCCCTCCGCCACGAGCGTGCCGGCCAGCACCGGGCAGCCCGCCTCCGGGAGCCGCCGGCGGAGCAGCAGCACCCGGACCGCGTCGCCGCCGCGGGCCGACACCAGGCCGCCCGCGCCTGCGCCCGCGATCCAGGCGGTGATCGCGTCGCGCCGCCGGACGGGCTCGGCGCTCGCGCTCGCGGAGCAGGGTGCACCAGCCACGGCCACGCGCGACCTGGTTGACCAGGTGCAGCACCACCCCCAGGACGAGCCACCCGGGCGCGGCGCCGGTGACGGCTTCGGCGAAGCTCGTCAGCGCACGTTCCAGGGCAGCCGCCACCTCAGCGGCCGCGTCCCACATCCTGGGCTGATCGTACCCACTCTTGCCCGTTCACCAGCACCTCTGGGACTATCGGCGCAATGGCATTACGTGTTTACGTCTCGTACAGCCATAGGGACAGTCGACTGGTCGATGAGGTCGTGCGGTTCCTGTCGGACCGTCGGCTGCTTGAGGTCCGGATGGATACGGTCGACCTGCCGCGGGGTTCGAGCTGCACCGGACACGTCGCGTCAAGCGATCGAGGAGGCGGACGTCGTCCTGCTCATGCTCAGCCCGGCGTACCTCGAGTCGGACGAGACGTGGGAGGAGATGAGCCTCGCGTTGAGGTACCGCGCCGAGGCGAGAGGGAACGTCATCCCGGTGCTCCTCAGCGAGGTCGACGTCAAGCGCACGCCGGTCGCAGCGATCGTGCCCTTCCCGCGCGATGGCGTCCCCATCGACCATCGTGCTGATCGCGAGGCCGTGCTACGGGAGTTCGCGGAGGAGCTCGAGCACGTCCTCGCGGACCGACCACAGGCGACCGAGAAGCGGGCACCCCGCCCGACGCCCCCGCCAGCGCTCTCGCTCTCCTCGTCGGTGCAGACCGCGATCGGCGACCTGAGCGGCGAGGTCGACGCTGCCACCATCGTCCGGCGCCTGCTCGAGCTGCATCCCGAGTACGGCGACCGCGTGGCCGGCGCGCTCTCCGTCCCGGACGTGCCGGGGCCGAAGCGCTCGCCGGACGAGTGGATGGCGAACGTGCGCGCCCTCTACCGCGAGGACGTCGTGCCGCAGCTGCACGGACGATTCGTGATCCGTGGGTTGGCGCTGCTCGATCCGCCGCTCACGAAGTGCCTGCTCGACCACGGCTTCCTCGCGGCGCTCGAGGGAGAGCTGCCGGTCCCGCTCGACGATGCGCTGACGGCTCGCGGGCGCCGCCTCTGGGAGCCGGGCACGGTGCCGACGCTCGCCGACCGCCCCGCGAAGACCGACCAGCTCCGGCGGGAGAGCTTCGCCGCCGGCCTTGCCGAGATGATCGAAGAGGAGCGGCAGGGCCGCGACAAGCCCGAGTCCTTCCTCGTCCATCTGCACGGTCCGTGGGGCTCGGGGAAGACGTCGCTGCTCGGCTTCCTGGCGAAGAAGCTGCGGACGTCGGAGTCGCGCTGGGTCGTCGTCGAGTTCAACGCGTGGCAGCACGAGCGGCTCGGCGCACCGTGGTGGAGCCTGATGACCGCCGTCCACCGCGAAGGGCTCCGGGCGCCGTTCGCCGACGCCGGCCGCCCCCGCGACCTCTGGCGCTCGCTGCGGCTCATCTGGTTCGAGGTCAAATGGCGGGTCCGGCTCGGATGGATGGCCTACCTGCTGCTTCCGGTGGTCATCGGCGTCCTGTGGTTCGGCTGGAACGAGGGATGGTTCGAGACCGCGACCGCGGAGTCGGGCTGGCTCACCCAGGCCGGCGACGTCGCGAAGCCGGTCGCCGCGATCGTCGGCCTCGTCGCCGCCCTGCTCGGCGCGGCCCGTGGGCTCGGGCGCTCGCTCGCCGTCGGCTCGGCGCGCGGCGCCGAGACGTTCATCAGGACGAGCCGAGATCCCATGCGGACGCTGCGACGCCGCTACGAGAAGCTCGTGTCGACCATCGGCCGCCCGGTGGCGGTCTTCATCGACGACCTGGATCGCTGCCAGGCGAGCTACGTCGTCGAGGTACTCCAGGGCGTCCAGACGCTGCTGATCGAGGCGCCGGTGACGTATGTCGTCGCCGCCGACCGCCGCTGGCTCTATGACAGCTATGCGAAGCACTACGCCGACTTCCGCAGCGTCGCACGCGAGCCGGGCCGGCCGCTCGGGCACCTCTTCCTCGAGAGACCTTCCAGCTCTCGGCGGCGCTTCCGCAGCTCGCTCCCGACGTACGCGACGACTACTGGCGGTGGCTGATCGGCCGGGGACCGGAGGCGGACGCAGCCGAGGCGGCGGAAGCCCTCCAGGCCCTGGCGCGGGCCGGCACGGCCGGTCTGGACGAGGGTGGCCGCCGGCGGCACCGGCGGCTCTCCGCCGGCCGACCGCGCACAACGCGAGGCGCTCGCGCAGCGGCTCGCCGACCCCGAGGTCCTGGAGGAGATCGAGAACCGGCTCGCGCCCTTCGCGGGCCTGATGGAGCCCAACCCGCGCGCGATGAAGCGCCTGGTCAACGCTTACCGGATCGAGCTGCGGCGCCTGCTGACCGAAGGCCGCCGCGTCGGTGCGGCCGCGGTGACGCCCGAGCAGATCGCGCTGTGGACGATCGTGTCCCTCCGCTGGCCGCTGCTCGCCGATCAGCTCGCGCTGCGGCCCGAGCTCCTGGCCGGAGCGAGCGACGAAGCGCTCCGGCCGAGCATGCGCGAGCTGTTGGCCTCCGCCGACGTCCAGGCGGTGGTCACGGGCGACGGAGTGTCGGCCCGCCTCACGGCGCATGCCGTGCGCACGCTGGTCGGCCTCCAGCGACGCCCGCGCGACGAGGAGGCGGCGGTCACCCCGGCCGCGACCAACGGCCAAGGCGTCGTCGCGTGACCCCCCGATCGTCGGGCCTTTGACGCGTGGGCGCGAGACCTTCGCGCGACGACGGTGTATCCGATCACATGGCCAGTCACGCTCCCCCTGCGGCCGCGCGTCCCGTCGACCGGCGCAGCGGCCTCGACCACACCCGCCGACTCTTCCTCCTCGCACGCGCGCAGCTCGCCGCCGGCCGAGCCGAACTCTCGCGCCGCGACGCCGCGATGCGACGCTGGAACCCGCACCGGCGGAGGTTCAACTGACCGCGACGCTGACCATCCGCGCCGCAAGCCGCGACGACGCCTCCACCGTCGCCAAGATCTACGACGAGGAGATCGAGGACCGGCTCGCGACGTTCGAGACGCGGCCGCGGGAGCCGGCCGAGGTCGCGGCGTGGTTCGAGGACGGGCTGCCGTTCCTCGTCGCCAGCGACGGCGACGAGATCATCGGCTGGGCCCGCGTGAGCCCGTACTCCGACCGCTGCGTCTACGGCGGGATCGGCGAGCACGGCGTCTACGTCGCCCGCGCCGCGCGCGGGCGCGGAGGCGGGCGGCGCTGCTCGAGGCCCTGTGCGACGAGGCCGAGCGCGCCGGGCTCTACAAGCTCACCAGCCGCGTGTTCACCGACAACGCGGCGAGCCGCGCCGCCCACCTCGCCGCGGGGTTCGACGAGGTGGGCGTCCAGCGCCGCCATGGCCGCCTCGACGGTCGCTGGAAGGACTGCGTGCTGGTCGAGCGGCTGCTCGGCGACGCCGCGGCCTAATCGAACAGGCTCCGCGCGAACACGGCGGTGTCGGTAAAGTCGGAGAAGACCCCGTCGATCGCCGAGCCCGTAGAGCTGCAGGTACTCGTTCACGGGGTTGCCGGCGTAGTCGGACGGCAGGCGGCGCTGCTCGTTCCGGAACGTCCACGTGTGCACGAGCAGGCCCGGGCGTGGGCGCGCTGGATCAGGTCCGTCGGCGGCAGGAGCGCTGAGGTCCGCCTCGGTGACGGCGCCGTCGCCGTTCGCATCGGCCGTCGTGCCGTCGGGGTTGAGCGCGATCGCCTTCGTCGGCACGATGTAGCGCTTCCACGGGCCGATCCCGTCGGCGTACGTCCGGATCTCGCGCAGTCCTTCGTCGGTCGCGAAGAAGGCGAAGGTGCGCGCGAGCAGCCGCGGGTCGCCCGAGACGGTCCAGTCGTAGGGGCGGTCGAACGGCGCGGTGTAATCGAGCGTGCCGTCGGGGTTCACGTCGTTGGCATCGACCAGCTGGACCAGCCTGACCTTCGTCATCCGGCTCAGCTCCTTGAGGTTGGATTGCTCGAACGACTGGATGAAGACGGGCGCGTCGCGCCGATCCAGCCGGCCGCCTTGAGCGCCCGAGCAGCCGGTCCTCGAGCGGCAGACCGAGCGACTGGTGGTAGGTCGGGTGCTTCGTCTCGGGATAGATGCCGATCGTGCGCCCCGTTCCTTGACGCTTGGCCAGGGCGATGACCTCCTCGAAGGTCGGGATCTCGAATTTGCCGTTGAACTGCTGCGGGCGGTAGGCGAGCGGCTGGATGGCCCGCAGCGTCTTGATCTCGGCGAGGGTGAAGTCGGAGGCGAACCAGCCCTCGTCTGTCGGCGCCGTCGATGATCGCCGTTCGCGCGCCGGCTCGCGAACTCGGTGGCGTCGCACGTCGGTCGTCGCGATGATGTTCGGCTCGTGGCGGGCGATCAGGTGGCCGTCCTTCGTCGCCACGAGATCGGGCTCGATGTAGTCGGCGCCGAGCTTGATCGCCAGGGCGTAGCCCTCGAGCGTGTGGTCGGGCAGATATCCGGGCGCGCCGCGGTGGCCGATGACCAGCGGGTCGTCGTCGTGGTGCGCCGCGGCCGGAGGCACGAACGCGAACAGCGCGACGAGGACGAGGGGGACGATGCGTCGAGGGCTCATCGGCCGAACCTAACGGACCACCGGAGACAGATGTCAATAAGTGATATATCTGGCTCGTGGACGCCGCCGATCTCACGGCTCGGCTGTTGGCGCTCATCCTCGAGCGCTCGCCGCGGACCGTGGTGGAGCTCGAGACCGCGGCCAAGGCATCGTCCGACGCGGTGCGGTCGGCGCTCGACGCGCTCGAGCGCCACGGCCTGGTGGAGTGGGACGCGCCGCGGTCGCACGTCCGCCCCGGTCCGCGCGAGGTGGGTTACGCGCGGGTGGGCGTCGAGCGCCGCGACCTGGCCGCGCTCGCCGAGCCGGCGATGCGGCGGCTCGCCGCCGAGAGCGGCGAGACAGTGAACCTGATGGTGCGGACCGCGCGGGGCGCCGAGGCGGTCGCCCAGGTCGACGGCCGGCACATGCTCGGCGTGAGCAACTGGATCGGGCGCGAGGTCCCCGATCACTGCAGCGCCGCCGGCAAGGTGTTCCTCGCGTTCGGCGCGGCGAGCCTGCCCGCCGGCCAGCTCGAGCGGCGCACCGCGCGCACGATCGTCGACCGCCCGCTGTTGGAGCGCGACCTCGAGGCGGTCCGCCGCCAGGGCTACGCGACGATCGTCGACGAGCTCGAGCTCGGCCTCGCGGCGACGGCCGCCCCGATCCGCGACGCCGACGGCTCGGTCGTCGCCGCTCTCTCGATCGCCGGCCCGACCGCCCGCCTCGGCGACGCCCGCCTCGGGCTGCTAGGCCGCGTCGCGATCGAGCAGGCGCACTCCGTCTCCACCCAGCTCGGCTACCAGGGCGAGCTGGAGGACCTGCTCGACTCGCTGCGCGCCCGGCGCTAGTCGCTCGGCGGGCGGTTCCACGACTCCGGGCGCGGCCGCACGAGGTACTTGCCTCCCCGGACGGCCTCGACGGCCTGCTCGCCGGGCGTGAACGCCGCGTCCGCGCCCTTGCAGAGCTCGGTCATCGCCCAGTAGATGCTGCGGCCGACCCGGTTCTCGGTCATCGACTTCACGCGCTCGCGCAGCGCCGGCTCGTCGGCGAGTGCGAACTCGACGCCGATCACCATGCGCTGGCTGGTCGAGCTCTTCGACTGGGCCGCGATGTCGCCGCACGTCAGCGCGTACGGGTTGCGCGCGACCTCCGCCGCGTGGTCCACCTCCGGGGTGTAGCGCTCGGCCTCACCACAGCCCGCGACGACGAGCGCGAGGATCGTCAGTCCTCGACCGCCTCGGCGAGCAGCGTCGCGACGTCGGCGACGCGCATGTCGCCGCCGGTGCTCTGGACGCCGTCGTCGAGCATCACGGTGCAGAACGGGCAGGCGACGGCGAGCGTCTCGGCGCCGGTCGCGGCCGCCTCGCGCACGCGCTCCTCGTTGATCGGCTCGCGCGCTCTCCTCCATCCACATGTGCGCGCCGCCGGCGCCGCAGCAGAACGTGCGCTTGCCGCTGCGCTCCATCTCGATCGGCTTGCCGACCGCCGCGGCGAGCTCGCGCGGCTGCGCGAGCACGTCGTTGTGGCGGGCGAGGTAGCAGGAGTCGTGGTAGGTGATCGTCTGCTCGCCCTGCGGCGGCGAGAGCCGGCCCTCGCGCACCAGCTCGGCGAGCAGCTCGGTGTGGTGCACGACCTCGTAGCCGCCGCCGAAGTCGGGGTACTCGTTGGCGAGCGTGTTGAAGCAGTGCGGGCAGCTCGCGACGATCTTGCGCACGCCCGCCTCGTTGAGCGTCTCGACGTTCTGCTCGGCGTAGGCCTGGAAGACGTACTCGTTGCCCATCCGCCGCGCGGGGTCGCCGTTGCAGGCCTCGCGCGGGCCGAGGATCGCGAAGTCGACGCCGGCCGCCTGCAGCAGCTTCGCCGTCGACTGCGCCGACGTCCGCGCGCGCTCGTCGAACGACGCCGCGCAGCCGACCCAGTAGAGGACCTCCGGGACCGGGTCGCCCGGCTGCGAGCACGCGCACGCCGAGGCCCTCGGCCCAGGCGGCGCGCTCGGACTGCGGCTTGCCCCACGGGTTCGACTGGCGCTCGACGTCGCGCAGCATCGGCTCGGCCTCGCTCGGGAAGCGCGACTCGACCATCACGAGGTGCCGGCGCAGGTCGAGGATGTGGTCGACGTGCTCGATGTTGACCGGGCACTCGCGCACGCACGCGCCGCAGGTCACGCAGTCCCACGCCATCTCCTCGAGGTCCGCGGTCGCGGCGACGAGCGGCCCGTCGTAGGCCTCGCCGCTCGCGCGCGCGCGAGCGCCAGCGGCCCCTCGGCGAACAGGTGGTCGCGCACGCCCATGATCAGCAGCTTCGGCGAGAGCGTCTTGCCGGTCGCCCAGGCCGGGCAGACCTCCTGGCAGCGCCCGCACTCGGTGCACGACATCGAGTCGACCATCTGCTTCCAGGTGAGGTCCTCGACCGTCCCGATGCCGAAGCGCATCTCCTCCTCGGGCACGTCCTCGTCGAAGCGCAGCGGCTCGAGCCTCCCGCGCGCGCGCGTGCGCCCGAAGTAGACGTTGATCGCCGCGGTGAAGATGTGCAGGTGCTTCGAGCGCGGCAGGTAGGCGAGGAAGCCGAGGATCAGCAGCACGTGCGCCCAGACGAGGACGCGCTCGAGCGCCTCGGTCGCGTCGCCGTCGCCGAACAGGCCCGAGAGCGCGTTCGCGACCGGCGACCAGTCCGCGTCGTACTCGTTGAGCCGAGCGCGATCCGCGCCGCGTGCCAGAGCAGCAGCGTGACGACGATCCCGGTGATCCAGGCGAGGATCAGGTCGGCCTCGCCGAGGTGGCTGCCCTCGAAGCGCTCGCGGGCGCACGACCTTGCGGATGCAGAAGCGCGGTCGCCGACGCCGACCAGCACGAGCACGGCGAAGACGTCGACGAGCAGCGCGAACCAGCCCTGGTGGCCGAGCCACGGGATCGTCGACTCGCGGTCGACGATCGCCGATCATCGCGATCACGATCGTCGGGAACAGCACGAGGAAGCCCCAGAAGATGAACGCGTGCATCAGCCCGGGGACGAGCTTCTGGAGCAGCTTGCGCTGGCCGAGCACGACGACCGCCTCCTGGCGCAGCCGGTCGGGGACCGCGTCGGCGCGGTCGATGCCCGGACGGCTTGCCCATCCGGACGAGCCGCGACGAGCAGCAGCGCGCGGCGCGCGAAGATGCCGCCGAAGACGCGCGAGCGCCGCGCGAGGGCGAGCGCGCTGAGCGCGCCGGCGGCCGAGCTCACGCCGCCGCGCACCCGGCGCAGCTCGGCGGTGATCGCCGGCACGATCTCGCTCACGTCGCCGACGACCGCGTAGTCGGCGCTCGCGAGGATCGACGCCTCGGGGTCGGAGTTGATCGCGAGGATCTTCTTCGCGCCCTTGCAGCCGGCCATGTGCTGCGTCGCGCCGCTGATCCCGCACGGGATGTAGAGCTCGGGCGAGATCTTCGTGCCGGTCTGGCCGACCTGGTCGGTGTGCGGGCGCCAGCCGGCGCTCGTGACCGCGCGCGAGCAGCCGACGACGCCGCCGAGCAGGCCGGCCAGCTCCTCGAGCGGCGCGAAGCCCTCGGACGAGCCGACGCCGCGGCCGCCGGAGACGACGACCGGCGCCTCGGCGAGCGAGAGCCCGCCGGTCGACGTGTCGACGCGCTCGGACACGCGCACGACGAGGTCCTGCGTCCTGCAGCGCCGGCGCGAACGGCTGGACGGCGGCCGCGCTCGCCCGGCGCCGGCTCGATCGCGACCGCGTGCGGGGCGACCGTCAGCAGCTTCATCGCGCCGTGCAGGCGCGCCTCCTCGAGCAGGCTGCCGCCCCAGCGCATGCGCGTGACCTCGGCGGGATCGCCGGGCGTCGCCGCGACGCAGTTCGCCGCCAGCACGCCGCCGGTCATCACCGCGGCGTGGGCGAGGACCTCGTTGCCGCGGTCGCTGCCCGCGGCGACGACCGCGGCGGGGGAGAGGCGCCCGGCCAGCTCGGCGACCGCGCGCCCGTACGCCTGCGGGGCGAAGCCGCCGTCGAGCTGCGCGACGTGCGACCGTCGCGACGCCGTGCTCGCCCAGCGCCGGCGCGGCGTCCGCGGCGCCCGGGCCGATCAGCACGGCCTCGACGCGGCTCGCCGCCGGCGTAGCCGCGCGCGAACGTGAGCGCCTGCAGCGAGAGCTCGTCGAGCTCGCCGTCCGCATGCTCCACGAAGACGAGCACCATCACGCCACCCCCAGCTGCTGGAACAGCTCGACCACGGCCGGCGCGGCCGCCGGGCCCCTCGCCGAGCACCTCGGCCTGGCGCCCGCGCCCGGGCGGCACCGTCAGCCGCACCATCTCGAGCCGCGGCTCGCTCGCGCGCCGGCTCGCGCGCGTCGACCGGCTTGCGGCGCGCGCGCAGCTTCGCCGGCACCGACGGGTAGCGCGGCAGGTTCAGGCCCTCTTGCACCGTCACGACCGCGGGCAGCGGCACGTCGTAGACGTCGCGGCCGGTGCCGACCTCGCTGCTCGCAGCGCACGCGCCCGTCCTGCACGGCGATCCCCTTCAGCCCGGTCACGCAGGGCCGCCCGAGCGCGTGCGCGACGCGGATCCCGACCTGGTAGTTGCCGGCGTCGGCGGACTCGTTGCCGAACACGATCAGGTCGGGGTCGTTGCCGGCCGCCTGCTCGGCGCGGATCGCCGCGACCAGCGCCGCGGCGGTCGCCTCGGGGTCCCAGTCGGAGCCGTCGGTGACGAGGTGGATCGCGCGGTCGGCGCCGAGCGCGAGCGGGTCGCGCAGCTGCTCCTCGGCCTCGGCGGGCCCGAGCGTGACGCACGGTCGCGGAGCCGCCGTGCTGCTCGACGATCCGGACGGCCTCCTCGACGCCGCACTCCTCGTGCGGGCTGATCGTGAAGCCGAGGTGGCGGGTCTCGATCGCGCGCTCGTCGCCGGTCAGGACGATCTTGCCGCCGGTGATCGGCACGCGCTTGACGCAGACGAGGACGTTCATGAGCGGATGCGGGTGTTCTCCGGGTCGAAGATCGGGGTCGAGCCGGCGACGGCGACCGTCACCGGGTACTGCTCGGCCATGTACTCGACGCGCAGCTGCTCGCCCTCGCGGGCGTGCTCGGGCGGCAGGTAGGCCATCAGGATGTGCTTGCCGACCGACGGGCCGGCGCCGGCGCTCGTGACGAACGAGCGGCGGCCCTTGGCGTCGACGATCGGCGCGCCGTCGCGGGTCAGGATCGGCTCGCGGCCGAGCATGTAGCGCTGCGACGCCGGACGGCGACGTGTGGTCGTCGACGGTCAGCGTGCACATGATCGCGCGACCGGCTCGGACTCGCGCTGGCGCACGTGCGCCTCGCGGCCGACGAAGTCCTCGTCCTTGACCTTGCCCCAGGCCATGCCGGCCTCGACGACGTCGTACTCGCCGTCGAGCTCGAAGCCGAACGCGCGGTAGCCCTTCTCGAGCCGCCCGGTCGTGCCGTAGACGCCGATCCCGGCCGGGACCACGCCGTGCGGCCGGCCCTCCTCCCAGACGCGCGTCCCACAGCCGCGCGCCCTGCTCGATCGGCACGTACAGCTCCCAGCCGAGGTCGCCGACGTAGGAGATCCGCGAGGCGAGCGTCGGCAGCCCGGCGACCTCGATCTCGCGGCAGCGCGCGAACGGGAAGCCCTCGTGCGAGACGTCGTCGCTCGTGAGGCCGGCGCAGGATGTCGCGCGCGCGCGGGCCCCAGAGGCCGAGCGTGCACCAGCGCCGACGTGAGGTCCGTGACCTGCGCGCTGCCGTCCTCGGGCGTGTGGTCGGCGAACCACTTCAGGTCGGCCATGCCGTGCGCGCCGCCGGTGACGACGCGGAACGCGTCGTCGGCCGAGCCGCATGATCGTGAGGTCGGAGCGGAAGCCGCCGCGCGGCGTCAGCAGCGGCGTGTAGACGACGCGCCCGACCGGCGACGTCCATCTGGCGCATCGCGACGCGCTGCACGGTGTCGAGCGCGCCCGGCCCGGTCGACGTCGAAGATGCAGAACGCGGTCAGGTCGAACATCGCCGCGCGGTCGCGCATCGCGAGGTGCTCGGCGTTGATGATCGGCGACCACCAGCGCGCGTCCCACTCGGCCTCGCGCGGCTTGACGCGCCCGTCGTACTCCGCGAGCAGCTCCTCGTTCGACTCGTACCAGTGCGGGCGCTCCCAGCCGGCGGCCTCGTAGAAGACCGCGCCGAGCTCCTGCTCGCGCGCGTGGAACGGGCGACAGCCGGACGTCGCGCGACGACGCCCACTGCTCGCCGCGGGTGGACGATCCCGTAGGTCTTGTTGAAGCCCTCGGCCGGCGCGCGCGCGCACGTGCGCGCGTCGTCCGCTGGCACGGGTAGAAGCGCGCGATGTCGGACGCCTGCAGGTCGATCTCGGGCTCGCCGTGCGTCATCCACTCGGCGACGCCGCGCGCGACGCCCGGGCCCTCCTTGATCCAGACGGCGGCGGCCGACCAGAGGCCCTTGACCTCGGGCGTCTCGCCGAGGAGCGGCAGCCCGTCGGGCGTGAGCGAGAGCAGGCCGTTGATCGCGTACTTGATGCCGACCGACTCGTCGCCGACGATCTCCGGCATCAGCTCGAGCGCCTGCTCCATCTGGAGCGCGAAGTCGTCCTGCGGTGAACGGCAGCTCGGTCGGCGACAGCGCCGACTCCTCGATCGACGGGATCTCGCTCGGGGTCGTGGAGGATCGGGCGGTGGGCGTACGAGCCGATCTCGAGCCCGCGGCCGTCCTGGCGCTCGTACATGTTCGTGTCCATGTCGCGCACGATCGGGTACTCGATCGCCCGTCTTGGCGCCGGCGAAGCGCGGCACCGGGCCGATGTCGATCATCTGGTGGACGGCGGGCGTGAGCGGGATCGAGGCGCCGGCCATGCGCGCGAGCAGCGGGCTCCAGACGCCGCAGGCGATCGACGACGGTCTCGGCCTCGACGTCGCCGTCGGTCGGTGCGCACGCGGCGGACGCGGCCGCGCTCGACGTCGATCCCCGTCACCTCGGTGTTCGGCGACGACCGTGAGCGCGCCCGAGTGCCTGCGCCTCCTCGCGCATCAGCGTGCCGGCGCGCAGCGAGTCGACGACGCCGACGCCCGGCGTGTAGAAGCCGCCGATGATCACCGACTCGTCGATGAACGGCACGAGCTCCTTGACCTCGGCGGGCGTGACGAGCGACACGGGCTCGACGCCCCACGACTTCGCCGAGGCGATCCGGCGGCGCAGCTCCTCCATCCGCTCCTCGGTGCGCGCGACCTCGATGCCGCCGCACTCGGTGAAGACGTCGAGCTCCTTGTACTGGCGCGACGCTGTCGAGCGTCAGCGCGGTCATCTCGCGCGAGTGGTCGACGGGGTAGATGAAGTTCGACGCGTGGCCGGTCGAGCCGCCGGGGTTGGGCAGCGGCCCCTTGTCGAGCTGCACGATGTCGGTCCAGCCCAGCCGCGCGAGATGGCACGCGAGGCAGTTCCCGACGATGCCGGCGCCGATGACCACCACGCGCGCGCTGCTGGGCAGACGGCTCATCGCAGCTGATATATCACATCTGCGTCGATGCGCGCCCGACCAAGACGGGCGCGACGACTTCGCGAAGCGTCGCCTGTGGACCGTCCGCGCCGATCGCCTGCAGGAGGAAGCCGGTGGCGACCTCCGCGACGTGCTCGACGTCCCAGATCGTCGACGTCAGCGGTGGCGCGAGCAGCCGCGAGATCGGATGGTCGCCGAAGCCGGCCACGGCGACGTCGCCCGGAATCGCGAGCCCGAGCTCCGCACACGCCGTGTACACGCCGTACGCGATCGAGTCCGACAGGCAGAGCACCGCGCTCGGGCGGTCGTCGCCGCCCAGCAGCTCGACGGCGAGCGGGCGCGAGCCGTTGAGCGAGTACGCGCAGGCGACCACGCGGCAGTCGAGCCCGAGCGACGCCGCGGATCGGGCGACCGCGCGCTCGGCCTGGCGGTCCGGCGATGTCTCCACCGCCCACGAGAGCACGGTGACGCGACGATGGCCGAGACCGCTGAGATGGCGAAGCGCCTGCTGCACGCCGCGCTCGTTGTCGAACACGACCTCTCCCGCGGGGGTGACGCCGGGCAGCGCGTCGCCGATGGTCACGGTCGGCACCTGGCGGGCGATCAACTCCCAGCCGCCGCTCGCCGGCCCGATCGGGACGACCACGAGCCCGTCGACCCGGTGGTCGACGAGGCGTTGCGCGAGCTCGAGCTCGCGGGCGGGCTCGCCGTCCGCGTCAGCCACGAGCGTGCTGAGCTCGGCCGAGTAGAGCTCGCGCTGGACCGCTCGCACGAGCTCCTGGTTCCAGAAGTCGGCCAGGCTCCCGACGAGCAGGCCGACCACGCCGGTCGCGCCGCCGGCCAGCGCGCGAGCGATCGGGTCGGCCTCGTAGCCGAGTTGCTCGGCGGCCTCGCGGACCCGCTGCTCGGTCTCGGCCGACACCCGCATCCCGCGCAGCGCGTAGCTCACCGCCGCCGGTGAGAGGCCCGTGTACTCAGCCAGTTCGCGGATCGTCGTCCGGTGCCTCGGCCCGTCGGCCACTTGGTGAGCGTAGTGGATCGGTTGACGCGGGGGGCGCCGCCGGGGATACTGTGTGAAGCGGTTCACTGAACCGCTTCACTTCGACCCGATGGTGAACCGGTTCACCTCCCGTGCACGGCGCGATCGACATCCATCAGCATCTCTGGCCCGAGCTCCTCCTGAGCGGGCTGTCGCGGCGCCGGCGGCCGCCGATGCTCGTGCGCCGCGGCTCGGACTGGGTGGTCCGGCTGGCGGGTGAGCCCGAAGCGCCGGTCCGGCTCGCCGACCACGACCCCGACCGGCGCGCCGCGCTCGTGGAGGCCGATGGCCTGGACCGCGCGCTGGTGGCTCCGTCCGTGCCGCTCGGGATCGAGGCCCTCCCGACGGCCGAGGCCGAGCCGTTGGTCGAGGCCTACCACGACGGGGTCGCCGCCCTGCCCTCCGCGTTCGGCGCCTGGGCGGCGGTCTGCCTCGACGAGCCGGACCCGTCGGCGCTGGCCCGGCGGCTCGACGATGGGTTCGTAGGCGCGTGCGTCGCGGCCTCGGCGGTCGCCGATCGCGAGGGATTCGAACGGCTCGGCCCGGTGCTCGAGCGCTCGAGCGCCGGAGCGCGCCGCTGCTCGTCCACCCCGGCCCCAGGCCGGCGACCGCCGCTGCCGACGTGCCGTCCTGGTGGCCCGCGTTGACGACGTACGTGGCGACGATGCAGACGGCCTGGCACGCGTTCTCCGTCTGGGGCCGGCCGGCTCACCCGGCGCTGCGGGTCTGCTTCGCGATGCTCGCCGGCCTGGCGCCGCTGCAGCGCGAGCGGCTGGTCAGCAGGGGTGGTCGGGCCGTCAGCGATCCCGACGTGTTCCTCGACACCTCCTCGTACGGTGCCCGCGCGATCGACGCCGCGCTGCGCGAGGTCGGCGTCGACCGGCTCGTCCATGGCTCCGATCGTCCGGTCATCGCGGGCGCCGAGCCGGCGCTGGGCGAGGCGGTGCACGTCGCACTGCGCCGGCGCAACCCTCACCGGCTGCTCTCGGGCACGAGCGCCGAGGTGGCGGCATGAGCCCGGCCGACCGCGACCTCGACCGCGACGAGCTGCGCGAGCTCGTCGCCCGCATCGCCGCCGAGCCGGAGCGGTGGCGGCCGCTGGTCCGCCACGGCAAGGCGAGCCGCGCGTTCGAACAGCTCTGGCGCGACGAGCACGTCGACGTCTGGGTCATCACCTGGGCGAAGGGGAACGACACCGGCTTCCACGACCACGACGTCTCGCGCGGCGCCGTGGCGGTGCTGGACGGCGAGATCCTGGAGGAGCGCCTGACGGTCGGCGGGCCGGTTCGCGCGATCCGGCATCGCGCCGGCCAGGCGTTCGACTTCGACGCGTCCCACATCCACCGGATGTGTCAGGAGCGCGACGTGCCCGCGGTGTCGGTCCACGCCTACTCGCCGCCGCTCTGGCGCATGGGCACGTACGCGGTGGGAGCGGACGGCACGCTGCGGCGGCAGTCGGTGTCCTACGCCGAGGAGCTGCGGCCGGTCGAGGCCGCCGCGTAGACGCGCCGTTGCACCCGACCGGGTGCGCTGATATATCTGCCGGGTCTTGAACGCCGGTTCGACCGCCGCAGAGATCGTGCTCGACCGCGTCACCAAGGTCTACGAGGGAAGCTCGCGGCCTGCCATCGACGATCTCTCGCTGACGATTCCCGCCGGCGAGATCTGCGTCCTCATCGGCCCGTCGGGCGGTGGCAAGACGACCGCCATGAAGATGATCAACCGGCTGATCTCGATCACGTCGGGTGACATCACGATCGACGGCACGAGCGTCAACGCGCTCGAGAAGACCGAGCTGCGCCGCGGCATCGGTTACGTGATCCAGCAGATCGGCCTGTTCCCGCACATGACCGTCGAGAGCAACATCGGCACGGTGCCGCGGCTGCTGGGCTGGGACAAGGAGCGCATCCGGGCGCGCGCTCGCGAGCTGCTCGAGCTCGTCGGGCTCGACCCGGACGAGCACGGCCCCCGCTACCCGCGCCAGCTCTCCGGCGGCCAGCGCCAGCGCGTCGGCCTGGCGCGCGCCATGGCCGCCGATCCCCCGCTGATGCTGATGGACGAGCCGTTCGGGGCGATCGACCCGATCACCCGCGAGCGACTGCAGAACGACTTCCTGCGCCTGCACCGGGAGATCCGCAAGACCGTCGTCTTCGTCACGCACGACATGGACGAGGCGATCAAGATGGGCGACCGGATCTGCATCCTGCGCGAGGGCGGGGTCCTCGCCCAGTACGACACGCCGGAGGCGATCTTGGCCGCGCCCGGGGACGACTTCGTCGCGGCCTTCGTCGGCGAGGACCGCGGGCTCAAGCGGCTCGCGCTGCGGCGGGTGGACGAGGTC
>CAWHNO010000017.1:0-475547 GCA_963830725.1 uncultured Solirubrobacteraceae bacterium
AGGCCCCCCAGACTGGACGGATCGTGCCCGGCGCAACGGGTACACGAGCCGAGACCTCCGAGCGCGTGCGCGAGCGCTCGCCCAAGATCACCCCGGACCTCGACACCCGGCTCGTGGCCGCCGCGCTCGACGGCCTGCGCCTGAGCGTGCTGAGCGCCGGCGACGCGGACACGGCCTGGCTGCGGCCCGCGGTGCAGCGCCAGTTGCGCGCGCTCCTGGGCTGGCGTACCGTGGTCGACATGGCGCGCTCGGTTGAGCGGCTCACCGCGGAGTGTCCAAAGTGCGGCCAGGTCTTCGAGACGTGGGCGCTCGGCGCCCCCGACCTCGACTTCGACCCCGATCTCGGCGACCCCGGCTGGGTGTCGGCGGCGTCCGCGGCGACCTGCCCGCACTGCGGCGCGACCTCGTGCTGCTCAGGTCTCGCTGCCGAGCGCGAGGCCTGGCGCGACCTCTGACCCAGCCGTGGTGCAAGCGAAACGCTTGCGGTTCCGCTAGCATCATGGCATGGCGACGCTTCACCTGCGCAACGTCCCGGAGGAACTCGACGCGGCGCTGGCTGCCGACGCGCATAGCCGCGGCATGTCCAAGAATCGTCGCGCGATCGAGGCCCTGCGGCGCGGGCTGGGGCTCGACCAACTCGAGCGCGCTCGTCTGGTGGAGGAGATCCGTCGCGAGCGGCGACTCGTCGAGCTCGACGTCCCACTGCTGATCCGTGAGGAGCGTCCCGGCGAGCGAACCTGAGCGCAGCCTGCTCGTGCTCGACGCCTCGGCGCTCGTGGAGCTCGTGATCGAAGGCGCGCACCGTGCCGGCGCCGACGAGGTTCTGGATCGCTATCGGTCTGGTGTGGTTCTCATCTCGGCCGCTCACGGTCCGATCGAGTCGGCGAGTGCGCTCCGGCGCATGACCCACCTCGGCGCGCTATCACCCGAAGATGGGCGCCAGGCGGTCGACTGGCTCGTCGAGCTCGACATCGTGCTCGACGCTCCGGCTCCGCGGATGCGCCGGATTTGGGCGCTCCAGGACCGCATGAGCGCGTACGACGCCGCATATGCGGCGGCTGCCGAGGCGCTCCACGCGCCGCTCATCACCACCGACGCGCCTCTGCTCGACGCCTGCCGCGCCGCCGGCATCGAGGCCATTCACCTATCCGCGGTCTGACTTACCCGCGCCGCGTCCGCGACGCCTTGTGCGGCCGCGGATGGCGGGCTACATCAGCGATACGTCAGCGGAACGTCAGCGGCCTCTGGTCTGGTGCCGTGCATCGCTTCCTCAAGCAATGCGTCCAATGCGCCGACCGGTGGAGTTGACTTGACTAATGCTGCGTTCTAGGGTCGGCCAAGGTCCCATGGCTCGAGACACCATCACGCCGCGGCAGCCGGCGAGTGGTGCACGGCGGTGTGCGCTCATGGCGTTCGCAGCGGTGTCGCTCGTCGTCGCCACGCCTGCGTCGCCGGCGGCGGCGATGCCCCGGGCGACGGTGGACGCATAGCGGATCACGGTCCGATGAGGGAGCGTCGATGAACGAAGGCTGTCGCAGCGGGGGACGTCAGCGAAACGTCAGCGGAATGTCAGCGACAGCTGGTGTGGTTCCCCCGTGGACCGCTTCAACGAATGCTCGTCCGATGCTCTCCAGTGGGGATGACTTGATCAATGCGCGTACCTAGGGTCGCCGCAGGTTCCATGGTTCGAGACACCATCACTCCGCGGCAGCCGGCGCGTGGTGCGCGGTCGGGTGTGCTCTTCGGCCTCGCTGCGCTTCTGCTCGTCCTGATTGCCCCTTCGCCCGCCGCTGCGCGGCTACTCGACGGGGTCGCTGTCACGGCGCAGGCCTGCACCATGACCGGCGGCGGGGGCGCGGACAGGCTCGGCGGGACGGGGGGCCGTGACGTCATGTGCGGCCTCGGCGGGCGAGACCGTCTCCGCGGGAACGGCGGGCACGACGTGCTGCTCGGCGGCGGCGGCGGCGATCTCCTTCAGGGCAAGACGGGGTCCGACCTGCTCGAACGGCGGTCCGGGTAATGACCGGGCGTTCGGCGGCGCGGGCGCCGACGATTTGCAGGGCGGCCCGGGCATCGACATCCTCGGCGGCGGCCTCGGGCCGGACGAGCTGTCCGGTGGGGCGGGCCGCGACATCGTGCTCTACGGCCAGCGCGGGCAGCCGGTGCGCGTGTCGATCGGCGCCGGGGCGAACGACGGCCTGGCCGGCGAGGGCGACGACGTCCACGCCGACGTCGAGGCCGTCCAGGGCGGTCGCGGCAACGACGTGCTGATCGGCAGCCGCGGCGCCAACACGCTGATCGGCGGCGGGGGCCGCGACCGCATGCGCGGGATGGGCGGCAACGACTTCCTGTCCGGCGGCGACGACCGGCTCAACGACCGGATCGACGCCCGCGACGGCGCGGGGTTTGTCGACCGGGTCATGTGCGGCGACGGGCAGGACACCGCGCTCGTCGACCCCGGTGACATAGTCGACCCGGACTGCGAGAACGTCGTCGGCGGCGCCCCTGCAACCCCGCCGCCGGTGGGCAATCGGGCGCCGACGGGGATCGCGCTCTCGAACGCGAGCGTGGCCGAGAACCAGCCGGTCGGGACGACGGTCGGCACTCTCTCGGCGGGCGACCCGGACCCCGGCGACACGCACTCCTTCGCGCTGGTGCCGGGCCAGGGCTCCGACGACAACGGCTCCTTCCAGATCGTCGGCTCGGCGCTGCGGACGAATGCGGTCTTCAACTACGAGGCCAAGAGCACGTACACGGTTCGCGTCCGGGCCACCGACTTCGGCACGCCGGCGGGCCAGATCGTGCGCTCGTTCACGATCACGGTGACCGACGTCAACGACCCGCCGGCGGCGGTCGACGACAGCGCGACGGTCGGTGAGGACTCGGCCGCGGGCGCGATCGATGTGCTGGCCAACGACACGGACACCGACGGCGGGCCGAAGACGATCGCTTCGGCGTCGGATCCGGCGAACGGCGCGGTCGTGCTGACCGGCGGCTCGGCGGGCGCGCACACCGGCCTGACCTACCAGCCCGACGCCAACTACTGCGGGCCGGACACGTTCACGTACACGCTCAACGGCGGCTCGACCGCCACCGTCTCGGTCACCGTCACCTGCGTCGACGACGCGCCGACGGCGATCGACGACAGCGCGACCGTGGTTGAGGACTCGCCCGCGAGCGCGATCGACGTGCTGGCCAACGACACCGACACGGACGGCGGGCCGAAGTCGGTGGCGTCGGTGATGCAGCCGGCGAACGGCACGGTCGTGATCACCGGCGGCGGGAGCGGGCTGACGTATCAGCCGAACGCGAACTACTGCAGCGCGACGCCGGACAGCTTCACGTACACGCTCAACGGCGGCGACTCGGCCACCGTCTCGGTCACCGTCACGTGTGTCGACGATCCGCCGACGGCGGTCAACGACAGCAGACGGTGGCCGAGGACGCGGCCGCGACCGCGGTCGACGTGCTGGCGAACGACACCGACGTCGACGGCGGGCCCAAGTCGGTCGCGTCGGTGACGCAGCCGACGAACGGCACGGTCGTGATCACCGGCGGCGGCACGGGCCTGACGTACCAGCCCAACCCCGGCTACTGCAACGACCCGCCCGGGACCACGCCCGACATGTTCACGTACACGCTCAACGGCGGCTCGACCGCGACGGTGTCGGTCACGGTCACCTGCAACGACAACCCGCCGACGGCGGTGGACGACAGCGCCACGGTGGCCGAGGACTCCGGCGCCGAGCGCGATCGACGTGCTGGCCAACGACACCGACACGGACGGCGGGCCGAAGTCGGTCGCGTCGGTGACGCAGCCGGCGAACGGCACGGTCGTGATCACCGGCGGCGGGAGCGGGCTGACGTATCAGCCGAACGCGAACTACTGCAACAGCCAGGCCGGCGGGGCGCCGGACACGTTCACGTACACGCTCAACGGCGGCGACTCGGCCACCGTCTCGGTGACCGTCACGTGCGTCGACGATCCGCCGACGGCGGTCGACGACAGCGCGACGGTGGTCGAGGACTCGGCCGCGGCGGCGCGTGACGTGCTGGCGAACGACCTCAACGCCGACGGCGGTCCGATCACGATCGCCTCGGCGTCGGATCCGGCGAACGGCACGGTGGCCGTGACCGGCGGGGGCACGGGTCTGACCTACCAGCCGGACGCCAACTACTGCGGCGCCGCCGACACGTTCACGTACACGCTCAACGGCGGCTCGACCGCGACGGTGTCGATGACGGTCACGTGCGCGCCCGACAACCCGGTGGTGGACACCTCGGCCGGCAACGCGAGCTACACCGAGAACGCTGCCGCCACGGTGATCGACGCGGCGGTCACGGTCAGCGACGTGGATGCGGGGACGACGATCACGGGCGCGACGGTCAAGATCACCGGCGGCTACGCGGGCGCCGAGGACATCCTGGCGCTGGGCGGCACGCACCCTGGCATCACGCCGGTGGTCAGCGGCGACACCCTGACGCTGACGGGCAACGCGAGCGTTGCCGCCTACCAGGCGGCGCTGCGCGCCGTGACCTACCGCAACGGCTCCGACGCGCCGTCGACGGCGCCGCGGACGGTCACCTTCACGGTCACCGACGAGAGCTCCCTCACGGGCTCGGACACCAAGGGCGTCACGGTCAGCGCCGTCGACGATCCGCCGACGCGCGGTCAACGACAGCGCGACGGTGCTCGAGGACGCGGCCGCGACCGCGATCACGGTGCTGACCAACGACACCGACGTCGACGCCGGGCCGAGGTCGATCGCGTCGGTCACGCAGCCGGCGAACGGCACGGTGGTCATCACCGGCGGCGGGACCGGGCTGACGTATCAGCCGAACCCGAACTACTGCAACGACCCGCCCGGCACGACACCGAGCACGTTCACGTACACGCTCAACGGCGGCTCGACGCGCGACGGTGTCGGTGACGGTCACGTGCGTCAACGACGCCCCGGTCGCGGACGACGAGACGTTCGAGATGCAACGGCGCGATCGGTAACACGAGCCTGGTCGTCAACGACCCGACGACGGCGCGCCCGCGCTGAGCAGCCCGAAGAAGTCGATCACCGGCGACATCCTCGACCGGCGACAGCGACATCGACGGCCCCGGCCCGCTGACGGTCACGGCGGGCACGTTCGCGACCAACGACGGCGGCTCGGTGACGATCGAGGCCGACGGCGACTTCATCTACATCAACGACCCGGCCGACAACTGCGCCGACACGAGCGACTTCTTCGACTACACGCTCGAGGACAGCGGCACCGCCCGGAGCTGCACCGACACCGGCCGCGTGACGATCGCCGTCGCGGGCTGCGTGTGGTACGTGAGCAACAACGACCCGGCCGGCAACAGCGGCACCTCGAGCGCCCCGTTCGACACGCTCACCGCAGGCCGAGACCGCCTCCGCTCGCCAACCACACCGTGTTCGTGTTCGACGGCGACAACACCTCGACCGGCTACGGCGGCAACGGCTACACGATGAACGCCGGCGAGCGGCTGATCGGCGAGCACGAAGGCCTCACCGTCGACCCCGACCAGGGTGGTCCGCTCGCCGGCCAGACCCTGCATCCGGCCAACCCGGGCGCGCACCCGACCCTGACCGCGACCGGCGCCGACGTGATCGACCTCGACGACGCCAACGAGGTGCGCGGCTTCAACATCGACCCGCAGGGCACCGGCGGCGGCATCGCCGGCGCCACCGGCGACAACGGCGGCACCGATCGACGACGTCAACATCACCGACACCGGCACCGCCGGCACCCAGCCCGGGCTCGAGCTCGACGCCACCACCGGCACGTTCGCCGTCTCCAACCTCACGGTCAGCACCAACGGCGCCACCGGCGTGCGGCTCAACAACGCCGGCACCGTGACCTTCGCGCCCACCGGCAACATCTCGATCACCACCACCGGCGCCGCCGGCCTGATCGACCGGACGCGGCACCGGCACCTGGGCACCAGCACGTTCGACGCCATCACCGTCACCGGCTCGGGCAGCGGCGGCGTGAGCATGACCAACACGACCGGCACGACGACGTTCGGCGACCTCGCGCTCACCACCACCAGCGGGCGCCGCGGCCGCGTTCGCGCTCTCGCAACGCCGGCACCGTGTCCGTCCCGGCGGCCGGCACCGACCAACGTCAGCGCGACCGGCGGCCCGGCGGTCGACGTGACCGGCACCGCCGGCGCCAACGCTGGCGTTCGACGCCGTCAGCTCGACCAACAGCGCCAACGACGGCATCAACCTCGCCGGCCTCGGCACCGGCACCTTCACCGCCGCGAGCGGCACGATCGCCGGCGCCGCCGGCATCGCCTTCGACCTCGACGGCGGCAGCGGCGCCGTCACCTACCCCGGCGCGCTCAACAACGGCGCCGGCCAGACCGCCGAGATCACCAACCGCATCGGGCGGCGCGGTCGACGCTCAGCGGCGCCATCGCCGACACCAACGACGCGGGCGGCGGCATCAGCCTGTCCGGCAACACCGGCGGCTCGACCACGTTCAGCAACGCCTCGAAGGTCCTCAACAGCGACGCCGGCACGCGGTGGCCTTGGCCTCCAGCGACGGCCACACGCTCACGCTCTCCGGGGGCGGCCTCGACGTCGATACGACCACCGGCGCCGGGCATCAGCGCGAACAACAGCGGAACGCTCGTCGTCTCCGGCACCGGCAACACGATCGACTCGACGTCCGCCGCGGCGCTCAACGTCAGCAACACCGACATCGGCACGGGCGGGGCCACGTTCCAATTCCAGAGCGTCTCCTCGGGCAACAGCACCCCGCAGGCAGCCGACGACCCGGCGAACGGCATCGTGCTCAACAACACCGGCGGGGCCGGCGGCCTGACCGTCACCGGCAACGGCGCGGTCGCGGACTCCGGCGGGACGATCCAGAACACCACGTCGCACGCGATCTCGCTCACCACCACCAACAACGTGAACATCACCCGCCTGCGCGTCATGGGCCCCGACCGGGCCGGCGTGAAGGGCACCGACGTCACCAACTTCAGCTACACGAACAGCGCGCTCAGCGGTGTGGGCGACTCGCGGGTCGACGAGCTGGACGCCGCGTTCGCGTTCAACACCCTCGGCGCAAACAACGTCGACGGCCAGCTGACGGTCACCGGCAACAAGGTGACCAACCCGTACGGCGGCGGCGTGATCGTCCGCAACGCCTCGGGCACGTTGTCGCAGGCCAACGTCTCGACCAACACGTTCCAGAGCACGACCGATCCGGCGACGTCCAAGCAGGACGGCGTGTCGCTGCACATCGAGGGCACGCCGACCACGGCGGCCGGGCTGACTGCCGCGACGGTCAACAACAACTCGATTCTCAACTTCCCGAGCGGGAACGGCGTCGAGCTCGTCGGCGTGCAGATCACGAGCACCACGGGCCCGCGCGCGACGTTCGGCCAGCCGGACACGGCGAACCAGGTCGTCGTCAGCGGCAACGACATCCGCGGCACCGCGGCGAGCAAGATGGGCGCGTTCGGCGTCGCGGCGAGCGTGACCGGCATGGCCGACGGCAACGTGCGCATCGCGAACAACGGGACGGCCGCGGTCCCGATGCAGAACATGCTCGGTGAGGGCATCGGCGTGGGCGCGTCCGGCACCTCCAACGCGGACTTCGTGATCGAGAACAACTTCGTGTCGCCGAGCAACATCCTCGGCAACGTCGGGATCAGCGCCAACGCCAACCGGCGCGACGTCGGCGGGACGATCCTGGCGACGCCGGACGTCAACGCGACGATCCAGAACAACACGGTGTCGAACACCAGCGGCTCCGGCATCAAGGTGCTGCACTTCAACTCCAACGGCAACCTGCGCGCGAAGGTGGTCAACAACACCGTGGGCGCGCCGGCGCAGCCGAACCCCGGCATCGCCATCGAGAACGGAAGCTCGATCGACGCGGCGTTCAACCCCACGCACGTGCGCGCAGGTCTCGGGGAATCCGGCCACGGGGTCCGGGCCTGACGGCTTCGGCAACACGTTCCCCGGCATCGACGTGATCGAGCGCGGCAATAGCAACACGACGTACCGACTCCAGTTCCACGGGCTGACGCCGAGCCACGGCGACCCCCGCGCAGACCGAGACGTACCTCGCCGGCCAGAACCCGACGAGCTCGCTCGGCGGCGGCTTCTACGCCGGCAAGCGGGCATCGGTCTCGGAGGGCAACCAGTTCGAGGCCTGCACGATCACCGTTCTAGACCAGCGACAAGGGGGACCAGATGGCGGAACCGTTCTTGGGCGAAGTGAAGATGATGAGCTTCAACTACGCCCCGAGGGGCTGGGCGCCGTGCAATGGGCAGCTGTTGCCCATCAACCAGAACCAGGCGCTGTTCTCGCTGCTGGGGACGATGTACGGCGGGAACGGCCAGACGACGTTCGGGCTGCCGAACCTCCAGGGCAGGGTGCCGATCCACGTCGGCGGCGGCTACAGCACCCAGGGCCAGACGCATCGGTGAGCGGCGCACACCGTCACCGTCCGCGGAGATGCCGGGGCACACGCACACGTTGGTCGCGGACAGCACGCCGGCCCCCCAGCAGGACGGCAACGTGCCGGCAGCGAACAAGCGCGTGGCCGCCTCCACGGCGCAGAACCTCTACGGCCCGGCGACGAGCCTGGTCGCCATGAACACGAACGACATCGGGTTCGCCGGCGGCTCGCAGCCGCACGAGAACATGCAGCCGTACACCACGATCATGTTCTGCATCGCCCTGATCGGCATCTTCCCGTCCCGCAACTAGGAGGCCGCGCACATGTCTTCGCCCTACGTCGGCGAGATCCGGATGTTCGGCGGCAACTTCCCCCCGAACGGATGGGCGTTCTGCCAAGGCCAGACCATGCCGATCGCCGAGAACGAGACCCTCTTCCAGCTGATCGGCACGACGTACGGCGGCGACGGTCAGGAGACGTTCAACCTGCCCGAACCTCGGCGGCCGACTGCCGATGCATCAGGGCTCCGGGTACCAGATCGGGCAGATGGGCGGCGTCAACTCGGTCACGCTGGCCGTCCAGCAGACGCCGTCGCACGGCCATCCGCTGCAGGGCTCCACGGCGCCGGCTTCCGGCACGAACCCGCAGAACGCCGTCTTCGCCCACCTGCCGGACGCGGGCGTGCAGACGGCCTACGGGACCACCGCGCCGTTCGGGGCGATCGACCCCAGCTCGGTGGCGCCGACGGGCGGCTCCCAGCCGCACGACAACATGCAGCCGTACTGCGCGGTGAGCTTCATCATCTCGCTGTTCGGCATCTACCCCCAGCCGAACTAGGAGGACTCAGTGGATCCGTTCGTTGCGGAGATCCGCATCTTCGGCTTCAACTTCGCGCCCAAGGGCTGGGCGACCTGTGACGGCCAGCTCCTGCCGATCTCTCAGAACACCGCGCTCTTCTCGCTGCTCGGCACAATGTACGGCGGGGACGGGAAGTCGAACTTCGCCCTGCCGAACCTCGCCGGCGCCGCGCCGATGGCCGCCGGCACGGGGCCCGACGGGAACGACTACGACCAGGGGCAGGTCGGAGGGAGCGACACGGTCACGCTGATCTCGAGCGAGATACCCGTGCACAGCCACTCGCTCTCGGTCTCGACCCGCAACGCCTCCGAGAAGGATCCGACGAATCAGGCGCTCGCCGCCGGCCAGGGCATCGGGATGTACGGGGCGAACGACCAACCGACGACCACGCTGGCGGCGGAGGCGCTCGCGATCACCGGCGGCTCGCAGCCGCACAACAACATGATGCCGTCGCTCACCTTCACGATGTGCATCGCGCTCCAGGGCGTGTTCCCGCCCCGTCCGTAGCGATGCGCGTCACGCTTCGCCCGGTGCAGGCCGGCGACGAGCCGTTCCTGCTCCGGGTGTACGCCGGCACGCGTGCGGAGGAGCTCGCCCCGCTCCCCTGGACCCCTGAGCAGAAGGCGGCGTTCGTGGCGCAGCAGTTCGCCGCCCAGACGGTCCACTACGCGCAGCACTACGCCGGGATGAGCGCCGACGTCATCGTGATCGACGACGTGCCCGCCGGGCGGTTGTTGGTGGACCGCCGGGACGACGCGATCCTGATCGTCGACATCTCACTGCTGCCCGAGCTTCGAGGTCGCGGTGCGGGCGGCGTCCTGCTGCGGGCCGTGCTGGGCGAGGCGACGGCCGCGGGCAAGCGGGTCGTCATCCACGTCGAGCGCTTCAACCGGGCGCTCCGCCTGTACGAGCGGCTCGGCTTCCGCGCGGTCGGCGATCACGGCGTCTACCTGCGCATGGAGTGGGAGCCGGCTAGCCGCGATACCACGACACCACCGACAGCCGCTCGCCGTGCGTGATCGGCAGCACCTCGTGCGTCGTCTCTGACGGAAACGCGACCAGCGTGCCGGGAGCCGGTGCGAGCGTCAGCGGCGGGTCGGCATGCAGGACGAAGGAGCCGCCGCCGAACGTCCCCAGGGCGCTGAGGAAGATCACGACGCTGACCTTGCGGAACCTCGACTCGTCGTAGACCAGCGGCGTGTTGCCGTCCTGGTGGGCCACGAAGTAGTCGCCGGCTCCATAGCGGAGAAACTGCGGGTCCTCGAATCCTGCCAACGAGCGGCCGAAATGAGCCTCGATTCGCGATTGGAGCCGTTCAAGGAGCGCTACCACCGCGGCGCGGGGCGCCTCTCCCACCGTGACTTGCGTGGCATTGCGGGCGCTCGAGGTGACCCTGTGCTTCGGCGTCCAACCGAGCACCGTCGCGGGGTCGCCCTCGGCCGCGCCCATCTCCCGGCGGAACCACTCGACCGTCGTGGCGTCGAGAACGTCCTCGATCTGCAGATGGTCGATCACCGAGCGGTCAAGTAAACACGGCCTCGTAGCACCGCGGTTATCGCGGCGCGATCCGCCGCACGCGGCGCTCCTCGCCGGCCTGCAGCAAAGGTCATGTCAGCGAGACGTCAGCGAAGAGTCAGCAGCCTGTGGTCTGGTGCACGCATGACAGCGGCACAGCTAATCCCTAACGCGCTCACCCGACGCGCGCTCATACGAAGCGGTGCCGCCGCAGCCGCGGCCACCATGCTCGGCCTCCGCCCGTGGGCGGCGGCGCCCGCCGCCGCTGCCGGCAGTCATCTCGTCCGCTCTGCGTATGCCGGCCTTGTCGGGCGCAGCTTTGCCGTCGGCTCGGCCAAGCTGCGGCTGAAGTCGATCTCCGACGTGGCGGGTGCGGCGCGCGATGCGTCGCTGGCGGGGAGCGAGGATGCATTCGTGCTCGCGTTCTCCGGTTCGCTAGCGCAGCCGCTCGAGTCGGCGACCCACACGCTGAGCCATCCCGAGCTTGGGACGTTCGAGCTCTTCATCTCGCCCATCAAGCGCCCTTCGACCGACTGCCTGTACGAGGCGGTTATCGACCGCTCGGTCGGCGTGTCCAAGTCGCTACGGCGCCGGGGCTGAGACGCCGCATCTCGCGCCCTACGTGAACACGGCCTCGTAGCGGTCGGCCGCGATCGGGACGAGGAAGATCTCGATCGCGCCGAGGTCCTCGTGCTCGACGCGGTAGATGCTCTGCGGCAGCGGCGGACTCGGACCCCCCTGGAACACAAGCGAGAACGGGGCGCGACCGCCAGGCTCTCGCGCGATCTCGGTCACCGTCGTCAGCTCGACCTCGAACGGCGGCCCATCCGAGGGCTCGATGCGGAAGTGCTTGTGCAGCAGCGGAGCGAAGTCCTCCAGTGTCAGGCTCTCGAGATCGCGCACGCTCAGGCCTCTGTCCCAATCGCCACGCCTGGCGCGCCCTCGGATCGCCCGCGGATCAGGTCCGACGCGCGCTCGGCGACGGCGATGACCGGCGCGTTGGTGTTCCCGCGCGGCACGCTCGGCATCACCGACGCGTCGATCACGCGCAGTCCCTCGACGCCGCGCACGCGCAGCTCGGGGTCGACGACCGAGGGGTCGTCGGCGCCCATGCGGCACGTCCCGACCGGGTGATAGATCGTCTGGCAGGTCTGGCGCATGTGGGCCTCGAGCGCGGCGTCGTCGTGGCCGGCCGGGTACATGGCCGGCGTCTCCGCGTAGCGCGAGAGCGGCGCCTGGCCGATGAAGTCCAGGATCATGCGCAGGCCCGCCACGCCCGAGCGCACGTCTTCCTCGACCGTGTAGTAGCCGTGGACGATGAACGGCTTGGCCGTGGGGTCGGGCGTGGTGACGGCGACCATCCCGCGCGACTGCGGCTTGAGCACGCAGGCGGTCAGCGTGAAGCCGTGCGCTGGCGGGGCGAGCAGGCCCTCCTCATGGAATACCACCGGCACCATGTGGAACTGGACGTCGGGCGCGGACAGCCCGTCGCGCGTGCGCACGAAGCCGCCGTTCTCGCCGATGTTGGAGGTCAGAGGCCCCTGGCCCTGCATCCACTGGGCGAGGTTCGCGTCGTTGAGCGCGTCCTTGAGCGAGACCTCGTCCTGGCAGAAGAAGTTCACGCCCGCGGTCGGATGGTCGGACAGGTTCATGCCGACCTCGGGCGCCTCGGCGACGAGCGGGATCTGCAGCAGCTCGAGCTCATCGGGCCGCCCGATCCCTGAGAGGGTCAGGAGCTGCGGCGAGTTGTAGGCGCCGCCGCAAACGATCACTTCGCGCTCGGCGCGCCACTCGAGCAGCTCGCCCGCGCGCTGGGCGACCACGCCGGTCGCGCGCGTGCCGTCGAAGGTCACCCTGTGCACCTGCGCGTAAGTCTCGATCGTCAGGTTCGGCCGGTCCTCGACCGGATGCAGATACGACACCGCAGTGCTTGCTCGCCGCCCGTCGCGCTGGGTGAGCTGGTACCAGCCGAAGCCGTCCTGCTCGCCGTCGTTGAAGTCGTCGTTGGCCGGCAGGCCCATCGCGTCCGCCGCCTCGAGGAACGCCTGGCACATCACGCTGCGCGCCCGCGCGTCGCTGACCGGGAGCGGCCCGCCGGCGCCGTGGAACTCGCTCGCGCCGCGCTCGTTGTCCTCGGCACGCTTGAAGTAGGGCAGCAGGTCGTCCCAGCCCCAGCCCGTGCAGCCGGCATCGCGCCACTCGTCGTAGTCGAGCGGGTTGCCGCGCATGTAGATCATCGCGTTGAGCGACGACGACCCGCCGAGCATGCGCCCGCGCGGGAGGTAGATGCGGCGGTTGGCGGCTCCCGGCTCCCAGCCGGTCATGTGGTCCCAGTCGTGCTGGGTGCGGAAGAGCGCGCTGAACGCCGCCGGGATGTGGATGAAGTCCGCCGTGTCGGGCGGCCCGGCCTCGACCAGGAGCACGCGCACGTCGGCGTCCTCGCTCAGGCGGTTGGCCAGCACACAGCCTGCCGAGCCGGCGCCGACGATCACGTAGTCGTACATCGCTCCTCCTACGCGGGTGTGCGGAGGAGCTTCTCAGAGCGCGACGTCGACGTGCACGGCTCATGGTTCGACGTGCCGGGCGGGGCGACCGGAACGGGTTGGTGGCACGGGCGTCCCACGAGCCGCAGACCCTTAGCGACCGAGCACGCCGAGTCAGCGAGCGGCTCGTGCAACCCGCAGCACCACCGGCTGCGTCGCGGCGCCCGAGTGACCACCGTCGGTCAACGGCGTCTCGATGTTCTGGGATGACGTGAACGGCGATCGAGCAGGCCGCATCCTGCCGCCGCGATGCCAGGACCGCGCACACGCCGCGCTCCGCTGCGCGCCTGCAGTTGCGAGCTCGGCAAGGTCGAGTTGTGCGCGAGCGTCGCGGAGCCTTCGGACCGCGTCGTTCTCGTTGCAGTCCTGGGTGCGCGACGGGTGGCGTGGACTCACGAGCGTTCCTTGAGCAGTGCACGCACCGGGACGCCCGCGAGGTCGATGCCGTCGGCGCGCAGATGCTCGAGGATCGGTGGCGGCGTCCGGCGGAGCTCAGCGACGTCCGCCTCGCCGAGCTCGGTGATACCGGCATGGTTGCCGGTCCAGGCAAGGACGGACTCGCTTAGCGCGTCGACCTGGGTGCGCCACGTCTCGTCCTCTTCGTCGACGCCTTCCGGACGAATGAGGAGCAGGTCGATGTCTGAGCTGGCATCGCCGTCGCCACGGGCCGAAGAGCCGAACATCGATGCGTGCAACGGTGCCGGCTCCCAGCCTCCGAGCGCCTCGCGCAGCCGACGAAGCAGCTCGGCTCGCAGGTCGGCGAGCGCCTCGGCAAGTGGCGCCGCGACGTGATCTCGGTTGAGCGTGTGCAGATAGGCGCGTCCGGCCACTTGCCGATGTACGAGTCCCTGCTCCACGAGGCGGTCAAGCGCCGCCGAGACCGAAGGCGAGGTGCCGCGCCGAGCAAGGCGGGCGATCTGCCTGCCGGTGAGCGGCGCGGTCGTGCCGGCCAGAACAACTAGCACTTCTCCCTCGACTCCTGGGGCCACGACGGCGTATGGACGGGCGACATCCACTATGCAAAGGATACTACGCATGTGCAAGTTCACCTTTGCACATGCAAAGTGATCGATGCACGCTGGCGCTCAAGCGCTGGAGCGCTGCCTCGCCGAGCGCTTCGATCGGTTCGAGCTCGAGGTCTCGGGCAGCGTCGCGCTCTTCGCCGGTTGGCCGGCTGAGCACCGAACCGGGTAGCGTCGGGGCGATGACGACGACTCCCGATCAGGAATGGCGCGTCGAGGTGAACCTCGACGACGAAAGCCACGGCTATTCGCTCGGCGAGCGGTTGCGCGCCCACGACCTCGACGACGAGGCGCGCGAGCGGCTCGGCGGCGGAGTGATCGTGACCCGTGACGGCCCGCGGCTGTACGTCTACGCCACCTCGCAGGCGGCGGCGCGCGAGGCCGAGCGCGTGGTGAGAGAGCTGCTCGAGGCGGACCGCCTGACGGCCGAGATCAGCGTGACGCGCTGGGACGAGGAGCGCGACGCGTGGCTCGATGCCCAGGGCGACGTCGTCGAGGACCCGCGCGCCGGCGAGGCGGGCCCCGAGTATTTCGTGCTCGTCGAGTCCGAGGACCACGCCGCGCTCGAGGCGCTCGGCGGACGCCTGCAGGCGGAGGGACGCCCCGTCGAAATGCGCCGCGGCAAGCTCTTGGTCGGCTCGTTCGACGACGAGGACGTGCAGGCGCTCGCCGGGCGCCTGACCGGCGAGGTCGGCCCCGGCGACCGCGTGCAGGTCCGCGCCGACATCCACGACCTGCCAAGCCCCGGCTTCGCGTACTTCGAGACGCACCTCCCGGGCGGATAGGCTCGTCACATGGACCTGGAAGGCGTGACCATCCGGCGGCGCGAGGACCTCGAGCGCACCGGCAACTGGCTGCTCGCGCGACGCTCGCTCGGGCTGTCGGCGTTCGGCATGAACCTGGTCGAGATCCCGCCCGGCGAGCGGATCCCCGAGCACGACGAGGCCGATCGCGACCAGGAGGAGGTGTTCATCGTGCTCGAGGGGTCGCCCAGCCTGGTCGTCGACAGCCGCGAGATCGAGGCGCCTGCCGGCACGTTCGCCCGGCTCGACCCGCACCTCAGGCGCACCGTGGTCAACAACGGCGAGGAGCCTGCGGCAGTGCTGATCGTCTCGGCGCCGCGCGGCAGCGGCTACGAGCCGATGGACTGGGCGTGACGGGCTTCTACAACGAGGGCAGCCGTCGGCTGCAGAAGGCCTTCGACACGCGGCGGCTCGCCGACCGGCTCGAGAGCGTGACCCTGCACGACGCGATCGACGACGACGACCGCGCCTTCATCGAGGGCATGGACATGTTCTTCATCGCGACGGCCGACGAGCACGGGCGGCCGGACTGCTCCTACAAGGGCGGCGAGCCGGGCTTCGTGAGGGTGCTCGACGAGCACACGATCGCCTTCCCCGCCTACGACGGCAACGGCATGTTCCGATCGTTCGGGAACGTCCTGGTGAACCCCGAGGTCGGGCTGCTGTTCATCTCCTTCGAGCGCCGGCGGCGGCTGCGGCTGAACGGGACCGCGAGCATCGACCCCGACGACCCGCTGCTCGGGTCATGGCCGGGGGCGACGCTCGTGATCCGCGTGCGGGCGCGCGAGGTGTTCCCCAACTGCCCGCGCTACATCCACCGGATGGAGCTCGTGGAGCGCTCCCGCTACGTCCCGGAGGCCGGCACCGAGCCGCCCGTGCCCGAGTGGAAGACCCGTGACTGGGCCGTTGACGTGCTGCCCGCCTCCGACCACGCCAGGCGTGCGAGCGTGAGTGCGCCGAGCATCAGCCCGAAGTCGCGCAACGCGACGTCGCCGTAGCCGCCGACCAGCAGCAGGTTGATGATGATGCCGCCGAGCCAGCCCGCGACGAGCAGGCTGCCGTAGCGCGGGGCGATGGCGACCACGAGGCCGGCCACCACCTCGATCGCGCCGACGATGTACATCGCGTCCTCGGCCGAGCCGGGGATGATGTCGTCGAACTCGGGCGCGAGATAGGCCGTCCAGTCGTCGGTCAGCACTTCGGCGAACTTGTCGAGCCCGAACAGGATCGGCGCGACGGTGAATCCGATCCGCAGCAGCAGGAAGGCCTGCCGCGCGGCGGTGGTTGAATCGGTCATACACGAGTTCGCGCCGCGCCGGACGCAGGCCTTACCCCTCGGCGGCGAGCGCGAGCAGGCTGTCGTGGTCCTCGCGACACGCGGCGCAGCCCTCGAGGTGCGCCCGCATGCCGGGGACGCGGCGCTCGGCGTCCACGCCGCCGAGCTCGAGCTCGACATACTCGTCGAGCCGCTCGAAGCACTCCTCGCAGCTGACCTCGGGCCCCTCGGGGCCGAGCAGGCTCATCGTTCACCTCCGATCACGGCGCGCAGCTTGCGACGTGCGTCGTGCAGGGTCTTGTACAGCGCCCCGCGCGTGGTGTCGAGGCGCTCGGCGAGCACGTCGATCGGCACGCCGTTGAGTGCCAGGGCGATGAACACCTCGCGCTGATGGCGGGTGAGCGAGGTCTCCATCGCGTCGCGGACGGCGCGCAGCGTCTCGGCGTCCTCGAGCACCTGCTGCGCCGACGGGCCGCGGTCGGCCACGGTCGGCCACGCCGCCTCGTCGAGCGGCACCTCGCGGTCGCGCCAGGCCCGTCGGCGGGCCTTCACGCCGGCCTCGAGGAGCGCGAACTTGTACGCCCAGGTCGTGAAGCGGCTGGCACCGCGGAAGCTGTCGAGCTTGCCGAGCAGCGCCATCATCGCGTCGTCGGCCGCCTGCTCGGCCAGGTCCTCGATCTCGGCACGCGGGACGTCGCGCAGCATCGTCCTGCGGCGGCCGAGCTCGAAGCGCGCGGCGCGAAGGAGCAGGGCGTGCAGCTGTGCCAGCGCCTCGTCGCGCACGGCCGGCGGGCCGTGCAGCGCGGCGACCCATTCGTCGCGCGGCACTTCAGCGAGGGCGGCCATCTCGGAGTCTGCGTCGGGCAGGCGCGGGTTCTTACTGCTCAGGGACGATCTCCTCGACGACCTCGTAGATGCCGCTCAGCCGGATCGACTCCTCGAGCGGCGCGATCCGCCTGAGTCGGCGCTCCTCACCGCGCATCCATTCGGGGTCGTCGCGCATGGCGTCGATCTCCTCCTGCGTGCCCTCGAAGAACGCCACGGTGATGACTTCGTCCGGGTCGTCCTGGTTGCGGACGTGGTAGGCGCGCGCGAGCCGGCCGTGCCACCGGTCGGGCGTCCAGCTCTTCGCGAACTCGTCGTGGGCGCCCGCTTTCAGGCGCCGGATGGTGAGCAGGCACAGCATGCGCTCGACGCTACTGCATCGCGGCTGAATCGAGCAGGGCCACGACCGCCTTCGTGCCGCCCTCGCGCGCCCATCCGACCGCGTCGGAATCGAACTGGGCCGACCCACCGCGTCGACGCGCCGACCAGCGCCGGATCACGCGCCGCGAGCTCCGTGACGGCAGCCTCGTCCTCTTTGCGAGCGGCCGCGAGGATGCGCTCCGCGTCGGTCATCGTGCCGGACCCTACCGGCAGCGCCCGATAGGAACTCTTCCCTGCAAGCCGGTGTGTCGTGGCACCCGCGTGGCACAGCTAGTCGCGGGGGAGAGGATCCCGCGTCTTCGACCTTCCCCCTGCCTCCACCCCGAGCGGCGGTCAGCCCGGCCGATCAATTCGCGGGGGGCCGCCGGGGCCGGTCAGGTCGAGGACGCCGAGGCGAATAGAAGTCGTATGACTCGGGCACGGCCGATACGCGCGAGGTGCAGCCGCGCTCGGGCATAGAGGCCGACAGACCACTCCGGACGATCCTTGGGCTGGGCACGGACGCCCTAGCCCGTCCACCCCGCTGCGTCCGGTCTCCATTCGTACATCACGAATGGTCAGCGGTTTGCACCCGGTGTGCGAAAATGGCTGAAGGCGCCCCGCCTTTCCGCGTCACTCCGTACGCCCGGTGCGACGTGGCGGGGCGCCGTCTCCGCATCACTCCGTACGCGACCGACGTTACGCAGGAGCCCGCACCAAAAGAGACTCCGGTCGTCGCACCGCTGACCACGATGCGAGCGTCTAGTCACCGCAGTGACGGTATGGGCTGATCCCGTCCTTCGGACTCCCGTCGCGGCCGTGGATGCGGCTGTGGTGGGCTTGGCGCTGCTCGCGGAGCCGGCGCTCGACCCGCGCCCAAGTGATAGACGCCCGCGTCCTGTGCGATCTCCTTGCGCGCTCTCAAAGACCACAGGAGAAGCGGGCCACATCGACCCGCTTCTCCCATCATGTCTACCGCGCTATGTCGAGGCTACGGGCAGCCAGCGCCCCGGATCGACACCGGGTTGTTGACGTTCGGCCACGCGCCCGTTCCCGGCTCACCGACGTGGACGTTGTAGTGGAAATTCTGGAACGCGCCGACACCACCGGTCGCGCAACCATCAGGTCCAATCGTCAGGAAATTCTCCGTCAGGATTGTGCCGGGGTTGCTGAGGACGTGCTGGTGCGGGCCGATGAACGGCCCGAAGTGGGCCGACGCCGAACCGGCGCTGATCGCCATCACTGCTGTCACTGCCACCGCTACGGCGAGATGCCGCATACGTCCCTCCTTGGATCGAGGATCCCGCCGAACCGACCGACCCTAACCGGCGCGTCAGGCTCCGGGCTGCGAGAACAATCCAAAGCGCTAGGTAGCCCAGGCCCGCTGCGGCCTCCGGCTAACGCACAGAAATCCCGCCGATGACTGCATATACGTCTGTGGTCTCGGTCCAGCGCCGCCGACGACGGATATCCCGCTCGATGCTGGGAAACGGGCGCAGGCCGCGCTCGTGTCCCGACACGCGCAGCGTGGCACGCCCCCGGGCCGCTCGATCGTCAGGTTGTGCCACGCGGCGGTCGTGGCACAAATTTGTGGCACACGATGCCCGATTTGGTGGGTTTCGGGCTCCCCGCTCTAAACCGCGATCAAGATGCGGAATCCGCAACTTGATTGGCTCTACGCCGCTGCTTGCTGGCCCTTCGTGGACCGTGCTGAACCTTGCTGGTCCGAACCGCTGGTCTACGCGCCCGGCAGGATTTGAACCTGCGACCTCTCGCTCCGGAGGCGAGCGCTCTATCCACTGAGCTACGGGCGCCTGGCCGAGGCAGCTTAGCCTGGATCCACCGATGATCCGTGCGCCGCGGGATCGGTGGATCCAGGCTAAGCGCCGCGTCGTGGTGGAAGATCCGGGCGTGGAGCGGATCGCGGTGATCAGCGATACGCACCTGCCGCGCGGCGGGCGGGCGCTGCCCGCCCCGTGCCTGGATCAGCTCGTCGCCGCCGACGTCATCCTGCACGCGGGCGACCTGATCGAGTTCTCGGTCCTCGATGAGCTCACCCGCATCGGGCCGCCCGTGCACTGCGTGCGCGGCAACGTCGACTCGGCCGAGCTTCAGGCGCGGCTTCCGCTCACGCGCGTGGTGACCGTCGAGGACGCGCGGATCGCGATGGTCCACGACGGCGGTCCGGCGCAAGGGCGACTTGACCGGCTACGGCGGCGCTTTCCCGACGTCGACGCTGTCGTGTTCGGCCACTCGCACCTGCCGTTGCACGAGGAGCGCGACGGCTTCGCCATCTTCAACCCCGGCTCGCCGACCGAGCGCCGCCGTGCGCCGCGGCACTCGATGGGCATCGCGACGGTCGACGGCGGGCGGATCGCGTTCGAGCTCCTGGATCTGGACTGACAGCGTCGGCGGGGCCCCGCCGGGTGCGACGGGGCCCGCGCCTGTGCGGGTGGGCGGCGGCGACCTGCCGCCCACCCGCAACCTCGTCGCTAGCCGGCCGCGGCTCGTTCGCAGGGTGCTCGTCGTGCACTCCCTCCAGCGAGAAGAACGAACGCCCGCGCCCTGCGACGGGCCACCCGCATCACACCTCAGGTCCCGCGGCGCTGCAAGCCGACGGCCGTTGAATTCGCTCAACGACTTGACGAGAGGACCGAATCGAAAGATATCTTTCGAAACATGTCTTTCGAAGAGCCGCGGGAGCTCACGGATCCTCGGGCGATGCGCGCCATGGCGCATCCCGTGCGGCTCGCGCTGATGGAGGCGCTCAACCACCACGGGCAGCTCACGGCGACGGAGGCCGCCGAGCACGTGGGCGAGAGCCCGTCGAACTGCTCGTTCCACCTGCGCCAGCTCGCGAAGTACGGCTTCGTCGAGGAGGCCGAGGGCGCGAGCGGGCGCCGGCGCCCGTGGCGGGTGGTGAACGTCGGGGTGCGGTTCACCGACGTGCAGGAGGACGCCGAGACGGCGCTGGCGGCCGGCGCGCTCGCGCGCGTGATCCAGGAGCGCTGGCTCGCGCGCGCACGCGTGGGACTGGAGCAGCGCCAGTACCTGCCGGAGGAGTGGCGGGCGGTCACCGGCTCCGACCAGATGACGCTCTACGTCACGCCCGAGGAGCTGAAGGCGATCAACGATCAGATCCTCGCGCTGCTGGGCGGCTACCGCGACCGGATCCGCGATCCCGCAAAGCGGCCCGAGGGGTCGCGCCCGATCGAGCACATCGCCCTGTACTACCCGGTCGATCGCTGATGCGGCGGGTGCTGGCACGGCGCGAGATGCGGCTCTACGTGGCCGGCCAGACGCTCTCCCTGTTCGGCGACAGCGCCATGTGGCTCGCGCTCGGCGTGTGGGCCAAGGTGCTGACCGGCAGCAGCGCCGCGGCGGGCATGGTGATGTTCTTCATCGCCGCCCCGTCGCTGCTCTCGCCGCTGTCCGGGCTGCTGGTGGACCGCGTGCCGCGCCGACGCTTGTCTCGCCGCGCCGGCGAGGGCCCGGTCGCGGGCCTCGGGATGATCGTCTTCTCGCTCGGGACGACGCTGCAGGCGAGCGGGTCGCTGGCGGTCGTGCTCGTCGGCCTGGTCCTCTTCGGCGTCGGCGTCCCGTCGGTGCTCGTCGCCCTCTTCACGCTGCTCCAGCGCTCGACGCCGGCCGCCCTGCAAGGACGCGTGTACAGCGCCGTCGAGGTGCTGGTCGGCGTGCCGCAGATGATCTCGATCGCGGCCGGCGCGCTGCTCGTCACGCTCGTCGACTACCGGCTCTTGCTGCTCCTCGAGGCGACCGTGGTGGCCGCCGCCGGCGTCTGGCTGCTCACGCGCGCCGCACAGGGCGTCTCGGCGTCCCACTAACCTCGGTCACGGAATGGACGTCTCGCTGTTCTTCGCCGGCACGGCCGGCTCGGTGCCCACGGCGCGGCGCGGGCTGCCCGCGCTGCTGCTGCGCGCCGGCGGCGAGCGGATCCTCTTCGACTGCGGCGAGGGCACCCAGCAGCAGCTGCTGCGCTCGGTCGGGCTGCCCGACGTCGGGACGATCTTTCTCACCCACTTCCATCTCGATCACTGGCTCGGGCTGCCGGGCATGATCAAGACGTTCGACCTGCGCGCGCGCGAGCGGCCGCTGACGATCTACGGGCCGCCGGGCCTCAGGCGCGCTGTTCGCGCTCGTGCGGCAGGTGATCGGCCGCACCGGCTACCCGCTCGAGCTGATCGAGCTCGAGCCGCACGCCGAGGTCCGCTTCGGCTCGTTCCTGATCTCGCCGTTCGCGGTCAAGCACCGCGTGGAGGCGTACGGCTACGCGTTCATCGAGGACGACCGGCCGGGCCGCTTCGACGTCGAGGCGGCGCGCGAGCTCGGGGTCCGCGAGGGTCCCGACTTCGGGCGCCTGCAGCGCGGCGAGACGGTCGGCGGCGTGACGCCCGAGCAGGTGATGGGCGAGACGCGTGCCGGGCGCCGCATCGTCATCTCGGGCGACACCGCGCCGTGCCAGGCGGTCGAGGTGTTCGCGCACGGCGCCGAGGTGCTCGTCCACGAGGCGACGCTGATGGAGGACGAGCGCGAGCGGGCGCGCGAGACCGGGCACTCGACGGCGCACCAGGCGGCGGAGATCGCGCGCGACGCGGGCGTCAAGCTGCTCGCGCTCACGCATCTGTCGACGCGCTACTTCCCGCGCGAGGTGCGCGACGAGGCGCGCGCCGTGTTCCCCAACACGGTCGTGCCGCGCGACTTCGACGAGATCACCGTGCCCTTCCCGGAGCGCGGCGAGCCGGCGCTGGCCAAGGCCGAGCGCGAGCCCGAGCCGGCGGCGGCGCCATGAGCGCCGGCTGGTTCCCGCTCGACGACGAGTGCGAGCCCGTGCACGGCCGCTTCCTGATGGCGCTGCGCCGCCACGCGCTCGACTGGCCGCCGTGGCTGCAACCGGCTCACTCCGGCGCCTTCGTGCTCGACGGCGTGCTCGCCACCTACGTCGACGTCGTCGACGACGCCGGCGAGGTGACGTCGTGGCGGGTCGACTACGACGGCACGCATCTGTACGCCGACGAGTCGGTCGGCGGGCTCGGCGTGTCCGGGTCGCCGGACACCTGCGCCGCCGAAGGATCGCGCTGGTTCCTGGAAAAGCTTGGCGCCGTGCGCTGAGCGTCCGGGCGCGCTGCTACCGTCCTGCTCGTCCCTTTAACCCGGTCCCGTGAGGCCAGGAAGGAACGTGCGATGAACCATGCAAAGGTCGTCCTCGACGAGGACGACGTCCGGCGGACGCTCGTACGCATCGCGCACGAGATCGTGGAGAAGAACGCCGGGCAGTCCGTGGCGCTGGTCGGCATCCACCGCCGCGGCGCGCATCTCGCCAACCGGCTGCATCGGCTGGTGTGCGACCTGCTCGACGAGGAGGTCCCGCTCGGGGACCTCGACATCGCCTTCTACCGCGACGACGTCGCCACCCGGCCGGTCGACCCGGCGGTGCACGACTCGCACCTGCCGTTCCGGCTCGAGGACTACACCGTGGTCCTCGTCGACGACGTGCTCTACACCGGCCGCACCGCGCGCGCCGGGATCGAGGCGCTGTTCGACTACGGGCGCCCCGCCCGCGTCCAGCTCGCCGTGCTGGCCGACCGCGGCCACCGCGAGCTGCCGATCCGGCCCGACTACGTCGGCAAGAACCTTCCCACCGCCCGCGACGAGCGGGTCAACGTCCGGGTGACCGAGCTCGACGGCATCGACGAGGTCGCCATCGTCACCCTCCAGGAGGCCCTGGCATGAGGCACCTGCTGTCGATCGAGGACCTCGACCGCCCGACGATCGAGCGGATCCTGGACCGCGCCAAGTCGTTCACCGAGGTCTCCGAGCGCGAGATCAAGAAGGTCCCCGCCCTGCGCGGCCGGCGCGTGCTCAACCTCTTCTGGGAGGCCTCCACGCGCACGCGCTCGAGCTTCGAGCTGGCCGCCAAGGCGCTGAGCGCCGACGTCGTGAACCTCTCCAGCAGCGGCAGCGCGATCGAGAAGGGCGAGTCGCTCAAGGACACGGTGCAGACGCTGTCGGCCTACCGGCCCGACCTGATCGTGATCCGCTCGCCGCACGTCGGCGCCTCGCACCTGGTCGCGCGCTGGACCGACGCGGGCGTGGTGAACGCCGGCGACGGCAAGCACGAGCACCCGACCCAGGCGCTGCTCGACATGTACGCGCTGCGCGACCGGATCGGCGAGATCGAGGGCGCCAACATCTGGATCGTCGGCGACGTCCTGCACTCGCGCGTGGCGCGCTCGAACATCCACGCCTTCAACATGCTGGGCGCCAAGGTCACGGTCTGCGGGCCGCCGACGCTGATCCCGCGCGACATGGAGTCGCTCGGCTGCGAGGTCGAGTACACCCTCGACCGGCTCGGCGAGGCCGACGTCGTCTACGCGCTGCGGATGCAGAAGGAGCGGATGACCGACTCCTTCGTGCCCTCGCTGCGCGAGTACGCGGCGCGCTACCAGGTCGACGGGCGGCGGCTCGCCGCGCGCCAGGTGCTGATGCACCCCGGCCCGGTCAACCGCGGCGTCGAGCTCGCCGCCGAGGTGATCGACTCGCCGCAGGCGATCATCGGCCAGCAGGTCGGCCGCCGGCGTCGTCGTGCGGATGGCCGTCCTCTACGAGCTGCTGGCGGGCCGCGGGGCGCCCGCGAGCCAGCCCGAGGTCGCGACGCCGGTGCACGCCTGATGCTCGACTCGCGGCCCACGCCGCCCGCCGACCTGCTGGTCCGCGGCGCCCACGTGCTCGACCCCCGCAGCGGCATCGACGCGCCGCACGACGTGCTCGTGCGCGGCGGCGAGATCGCCGAGCTCGGCGCGCCCGGCTGCTCGACGCCGACGTCGAGGTGATCGACGGCGACGGGCAGGCACCTGTTCCCCGGCTTCGTCGACCCGCACGTGCACCTGCGCACGCCCGGGCAGGAGCACAAGGAGGACCTCGACTCCGGCACCCGCGCGGCGGCCGCCGGCGGCTACGTCGCCGTGGCGGCGATGCCGAATACCGACCCGGTCGTCGACTCGGCGCCGGTCCTGCTCTCGCTGCGCGAGCAGGCGCGGCGCGAGGCGCGCGTGCCGGTCGGCTTCCTGGCCTCGATCACGCGCGGCCTGGCCGGCGAGGCGCTGACCGAGATGGCCGAGCTGCGCGACGCCGGCGCGCTCGGCTTCACCGACGACGGCAAGCCCGTGCACCGCGCGGGCATCCTGCGCAAGGCGCTCCAGTACCAGCGGCTCGGCGGGCGGCGTCCTGTGCCTGCACGAGGAGGACCCGACGCTGTCCGGGCGCGGCGTGATGCACGAGGGCGACGGTCTCGGCGCGGCTCGGCCTGGCCGGCATCCCGTCGGTCTCCGAGTCGACCCTGATCGCGCGCGACGCCGCGCTCGCCGGCTACGAGGACGGGCGCATCCACATCCAGCACCTGAGCGCGCGCGAGTCGGTCGAGGCCGTCGCCGCCGCGAAGGCGCGCGGGGTGCGGATCACCGCCGAGGTCGTCGCCGCACCACCTCACGCTGACCGACCGGGCGCTGCTCGACGAGCTCGACACGCGGCTGAAGATGAACCCGCCGCTGCGCGCCGAGGAGGACCGGCAGGCGCTGATCGACGGGCCTGCGCGACGGCACGATCGACTGCATCGCCACCGACCACGCGCCGCACGCGCGCGAGGAGAAGGAGGTGCCGTTCGAGGAGGCGCCGATGGGCACCACCGGCCTCGAGACCGCGTTCGCGGCGGTCTACACCGAGCTCGTGCTGCCCGGGGTGCTGCCGCTCGCGCTGGTGGTCGACCAGCATGTCGAGCGGTGCCGCGGTGCTCGGCCTGCCGCTGACCGCGATCCAGGTCGGCCGCCCGGCCGACTTCTGCCTCGTCGACCTCGACGCCGAGTGGGAGGTCGGCGAGAACGGCTACGAGAGCCGCGCCGAGAACTGCTGCTTCGCCGGGCGGACGCTGCGCGGCCGGGTGCTGGCCACGGTCGCGGCCGGCGGGGTCGCCTACCGCGAGCGGGCGTTCTCGGTCGTATGAGCGCCTACGTGCTGCTCGAGGACGGCGAGCGCTTCGACGGCGAGGCCGTCGGGGCGCCCGGCCACGTGACCGGCGAGGTCGTCTTCACGACCGGCATGTCGGGCTACCAGGAGTCGATGACCGACCCGAGCTTCGCGCGCCAGCTGATCACCTTCACGACCGCGCACGTCGGCAACTACGGGGTGTCGCCGAGGCCTGGGAGTCCGACCGGATCCACGCGGCCGGCGCGATCATGCGCGAGGCGATCAACACGGTCGACGCGCCCGGCGCCGAGCAGGGCTGGCTGGACTGGCTCGCCGCGCACGGCGTGCCGGGGATCGCCGGGGTGGACACGCGGGCGCTGGTGCGGCACATCCGCTCGGCGGGCGCGATGCGCGGCGGGATCTTCCCGCCGGCGTGTCTCGAAGTCGCGACGCGCGCGAGCTCGTGCTCGCCGAGCCCTCGATGGTGGGGCGGGATCTCGCGCGCGAGGTGACGGTCGACGAACCCCGCATCGAGGGAGACGGTGCCGAGCTGCGGATCGTCGCGCTCGACACCGGGATCAAGCGCTCGATCGTTCGCAACTTCGTCAACCGTGGCGTTCAGCTCGAGCTGTACCCCTGCACGACGCCGGCGGACGAGCTGCTCGCGCGCGATCCGGACGGGTTCTTCCTCGTGCCGGGGCCGGGCGACCCGGCGGCGCTCGGCTACATCGTCGACACGATCCGCACGCTGCTCGTCCGCAAGCCGGTGTTCGGGATCTGCCTCGGCCACCAGCTGCTCTCGCGCGCGGCCGGGCTGGAGACCTTCAAGCTCCCGTTCGGCCACCGCGGCGCCAACCATCCGGTCAAGGACCTCGCCACCGGCCGGATCGCGATCACCTCGCAGAACCACGGCTTCGCGGTGGCGGGCGAGCCCGGCGCGCGGATCGAGTCCGAGCTCGGGGCGGCCGAGCTGACCCACGTCAACCTCTACGACGGGACGGTCGAGGGCTTCCGGCTGCTCGACGTTCCCGCCGCCTGCGTCCAGTACCACCCGGAGGCCGGGCCGGGGCCGAACGACTCCCTGGGGTTGTTCGACAGCTTCGTCGCAGGAATTCGACCGTGCCGCGTAGGGACGACCTGCACAAGATCCTCGTGCTGGGCTCGGGGCCGATCGTCATCGGCCAGGCCGCCGAGTTCGACTACTCGGGCGCGCAGGCGTGCAAGGTGCTGCTGGAGGAGGGCTACGAGGTCGTGCTCGTGAACTCCAACCCGGCGACGATCATGACCGACCCGGAGTTCGCCACCGCCACCTACGTCGAGCCGCTGCTGCCGGGGCCGGTCGCGCAGGTGATCGAGCGCGAGCGGCCGGACGCGCTGCTGCCGACGCTCGGCGGCCAGACCGCGCTCAACCTCGCCAAGGACGCTGCACGAGGACGGCACGCTCGAGCGCTTCGGCGTCGAGCTGATCGGCGCCGACGTACGACGCGATCTGCCGCGCCGAGGACCGCGAGCTGTTCGACGAGACGATGCGGGCCGCCGGGCTGCGGACGGCGCGCAACACGATCGCCACCTCTCTGGACGAGGCGCGCGCGGCGCTCGACGTCTTCGGGCTGCCGCTGATCGTGCGACCGGCATTCACGCTCGGCGGGCGCGGCGGCGGGATCGCGCGCACGCGCGAGGACTTCGAGCGGATCGTGGCCGGCGGGCTGGCGGCGTCACCGATCGGCCAGGTGCTGATCGACGAGTCGGTGCTCGGCTGGGGCGAGTTCGAGCTCGAGGTCATGCGCGACGGGGCGGACAACGTGGTGATCGTGTGCTCGATCGAGAACGTCGACCCGATGGGCGTCCACACCGGCGACTCGGTGACCGTCGCGCCGCAGCAGACGCTGACCGACCGCCAGTACCAGACGCTGCGCGACCAGGCGATCGCCGTCATCCGGGCGGTCGGGGTGGAGACCGGCGGCTCGAACGTGCAGTTCGCGGTCAACCCGGCGACCGACGAGGTCGTGGTGATCGAGATGAACCCGCGCGTGTCGCGCTCGTCGGCGCTGGCCTCGAAGGCGACCGGGTTCCCGATCGCCAAGATCGCCGCGCGGCTGGCGGTCGGCTACCGGCTCGACGAGATCGACAACGACATCACGAAGCGCACGCCGGCGAGCTTCGAGCCGGTGCTCGACTACGCGGTCGTCAAGTGGCCGCGGTTCGCGTTCGAGAAGTTCCCGGGGGTGGACAGCGGGCTGTCGACGCACATGAAGTCGGTCGGCGAGGTGATGGCGATCGGGCGGACGTTCCGGCAGGCGTTCGCGAAGGCGATGCGCTCGCGCGAGCTGGACTCGCCGGTGGACTTCTCGGGCGACCTGCTGGCGCGTCTCGAATCTCCCGTCGGCCGATCGATACGACCTGATCCTCGAACTGCTGGCACGTGGGGAGGCGGAGGAGGAGATCCGCGCGCGCACCGGGATCGACCTCTGGTTTCTGCGGCAGCTGCGGGGGTTGGGCGACGCGTTCGACGGGCGAGCGCACCTACCGGGCGGTCGACACCTGCGCGGCCGAGTTCGAGGCCGAGACGCCGTACTTCTACTCGGCCTGGGAGCGGCCGCCGGTGCGGGCGGAGATCGAGCGCGGCGACGCGCCGAGCGTGATGATCCTCGGCTCGGGCCCGAACCGGATCGGCCAGGGGATCGAGTTCGACTACTGCTGCGTGCACGCCGCGATGACCGTGCGCGAGTCGGGCCGCGACGCGGTGATGGTCAACTGCAACCCGGAGACCGTCTCGACCGACTACGACACCTCGGACCGGCTGTACTTCGAGCCGCTCACGCTCGAGGACGTGCTGGCGATCGTCGAGGTGGAGCAGCCCGAGGGGGTGATCGTCCAGTTCGGGGGTCAGACGCCGCTCAAGCTGGCGGCCGGCCTGGAGGCGGCGGGCGTGCCGCTGCTCGGCACGCAGCCCGAGGCGATCGACCTGGCCGAGGATCGCGGCCGCTTCTCGCGACTGCTCGGCGAGCTCGGGCTGAAGGTTCCGCCGTACGCGACGGCGCGCTCGGCCGAGGAGGCGCTCGCCGCCGCGCCCGGGATCGGCTGGCCGGTGCTGGTGCGGCCGAGCTACGTGCTCGGCGGCCGGGCGATGGAGATCGTCTACGACGTCGACATGCTGCGCGACTACCTGGTCCGGGTGCGGGGCGAACGGCGACGAGATCTTCCTCGACCGCTTCCTCGAGAACGCGATCGAGGTCGACGTCGACGCCATCTGCGACGGCGAGGACGTCTGGATCGGCGGCGTCATGCAGCACGTCGAGGAGGCCGGCATCCACTCCGGCGACTCGGCGTGCGTGCTGCCGCCGCACTCGCTCGGCTCCGAGATGCTCGGCGAGATCCGCGAGGCGACGCGCCGGATCGCCCTGGCGCTCGGCGACCGTCGGCCTCATCAACGTCCAGTACGGCGTGCTCGGCGACGACCTGTACGTGATCGAGGCCAACCCGCGCGCCTCGCGCACGGTCCCGTTCGTCTCCAAGGCGACCGGGCTGCCGCTGGCCAAGCTCGCCTGCCGGGTGATGCTGGGGGAGAAGCTGGCGTCGCTGGGGCTGCCGGATGATCCCGGCGGCGACCACGTCTCGGTCAAGGAGGCCGTGCTCCCGTTCGACCGCTTCGCCGGCGCCGACGCCCTGCTCGGCCCCGAGATGCGCTCGACCGGCGAGGTGATGGGCGTGGCGGCCGACTTCCCGGCCGCCTTCGCCAAGGCCCAGGCCGCGGCCGGCGCGCGGCTGCCGCAGGCGCGGCACCGTGTTCCTGACCGTGACCGACACCGACAAGTCGGCGGTGATGGGGATCGCCGCCCAGCTCCACGACCTCGGCTTCCGGATCGTCGCCACGCGCGGGACCGCGGCGTCGATCTCGCGGATGGGGATCCCGGTCGAGCGGATCAACAAGCTCGGCGAGGGCTCGCCGCACGTCGTCGACTGGATCGACAACGGCGACGTCGACCTCGTCATCAACACGCCCACCGGCACCGCCGCCCGCACCGACGGCTACGAGATCCGCCGCGCCGCCGTCGCCCGCGGCATCCCGTGCATCACCACGATCGCGGGCGGGATGGCGGCCAGCCGCGCGATCGCCGCCGCGCGGTCGGGGGAGCCGGCCGTGGTGTCGCTGCAGGAGCTGCACGCGCAGGGGGACGGAAACCCCGCATTGAGGGGGGCGCGAGCGTGAGTGGGGTTGCCAATACACGCTATTCGTGCACGCACAACCCCACCGGCGCCGACGGCAGAACGCTCGCGCCGATCCACCGCCGCCCTACCCAGCTGGTGTTACGCCGGGACTATGGCCCGTACACGGTTCTCACCGTCGACCGACCGACGGGCCCGCGCCCGGATCCGGGCCAGTTCTACATGCTCACCGCGGCGCGAGCGCTGGGGCGGGGGCACCGACGAGCGGCCGTTCCTGCCGCGAGCGTTCAGCGTCATGCGCGCGCAGCGAGGACCGACGCTCGACTTCCTGCTCGAGGACGTCGGCCCCGGCACCAACCGCCTCGCCGAGCTCGGGCCCGGCGACGAGCTGCTGCATCCTCGGCCCGCTGGGCAACGGCTTCGCGCCCCCGCGCGACGGCCGTCGGCCGGTCCTCGTCGGCGGCGGCGTCGGCATCGCGCCGCTGGCCATCTGGGGCGACATCCTCGACGACCCCGTCACCCTGCTCGGCTTCCGCGACGCCCACCACGCCGAGGGCGCCGCGCTGATCCCGGACGCCCGCGTCATAACCGACGACGAGCGGCCTCGTCACCGACCTTCTGCGGGAGGAGCTCCCAGGCCACGTGGAGGTGTACGCCTGCGGCCCGCCGCCGATGCTCGATGCTGTCACGGCGATCTGCCACGAGGCCGGCGTGCCCGGCCAGCTCGCGATGGAGTCCGGCATGGCCTGCGGCTACGGCGCGTGCTTCGGCTGCGTCGTCCCGACGCGGCGGGGTTTCGTGCGCCTGTGCGTCGACGGCCCGGTCATCGACACCGACGAGCTGTGATCGAGTTCTGCGGCATCCCGCTCGCCCACCGGATCGTCAACGGCTCCGGAACGTTCGACGCGATCGCCGCCCGCCGTGCCTTCGGCGACGCCGTCTACGAGCAGTTCCCGTTCGCCGCCTTCGTCTCCAAGACCGTCACGCTCCAGCCGCGCCAGGGCAATCCACCGCCCCGGCTGTGGGAGCTGGCCGGCGGCATGATCAACTCGATCGGGCTGCCCAACAAGGGCCTCGAGGGCTACCTGCGCGAAGACCTGCCGCAGCTCGCCGAGCTGCCGGTGCCGCTGATCGTCAACGTCATGGGCTCCACGCGTGAGGACGTCGCGCGCCTGGTCGCGGCCTTCGCCGAGCGGGACGAGGTCTCCGCGATCGAGCTCAACGTCTCGTGCCCGAACGTGAAGACCGGGCTGGTCATGGGCGCCGATCCGCGCGAGCTCGCCGCGCTGCTCGACGTCGTCCGCCCAGTTTCCGAGAAACCGTTGGTCGTCAAGCTGACGCCGAACTGCGCCTCGCCGGCCGAGGTCGCGGCCGCCGCCGAGGGCCACGGCGCCGACGCCGTCTCGCTCATCAACACCCTGCGCGGGATGGCCATGCACCCCGACCGACCTGGCGAACTTTGGCTCGGGGGCGGGACTGGCGGCGTGTCCGGTCCAGCTGTCCGCGCCATCGCCCTCAGCCAGGTTCGCGAGGTCCGCGGGCGGGTCCGGCTGCCGATCGTGGGCATGGGAGGCGATCCAGTCGGGGCGCCATGCAACTGACCTCCGTCGAGCGGGCGCAGATCTCGTCGCAGTGGGCACTGAATCGTTCCGCGATCCGCTGGCCGCCCGCCGGATCGCCGACGAGATGTCCAGCTTTGAGGAAGACTTCCCTGCAAACGGCGCACGCCGGGTCCGTGCGGCGCGCCCTTAGCACAGAAATGCGCTCAAAAGCCCTGCAAAGCACCCGCTTACCGTCAACTCCCCTGCATACGGCTTCACCTCAACTTGAGGTCGAGGCGAATTCGTGCCCCTCGGGTTGTACGACCCCGAAACGGATGTAGACTCGCCGCCCATGCCGCCCGCGACGAAGATGCCCACCAAGCCAAACGTGGCAGCCCCCGAACGCTCACTCGTACAGCGAATGGAGGCACTTCAGCGGGCGAACGAGATCCGGACGCGGCGCGCGCAGCTCAAGCGTGATCTCAAGGGTGGACGGCAGAGCATTCACGACCTGCTGCTCGAACCACCGGAATATGTTGAAACGGCCAAGGTGTTCGACATGCTGCTGGCCGTCCCCAAGTACGGCCGCGTGAAGGTCAACAAGGTCCTGCAGCAGTGCCGGATCTCGCCCTCGAAGACGATCGGGGGCCTCTCGCAGCGGCAGCGCACGGAGCTTGTCTCCATGCTCCGTCGCTAGTGCACGCGGTCGTGCACTAGGTGCCGCGCGTCTTCGTGATCACCGGCCCGTCCGGGGTCGGCAAGGGAACCCTCATCCGCACGCTGCTCGAGCGCGTGCCCGAGCTCGAGCTGTCCGTCTCGGCGACCACCCGCAGGCCGCGGCTGGGGGAGACCCACGGGGTCGACTACCACTTCCTCGACGACGAGGAGTTCGAGCGCCGCGTGCGCGGCGGCGACTTCGTCGAGCACGCCGACTACTCGGGGCGGCGCTACGGCACGCTGCGCTCGGACCTCGAGCAGCGGCTGGCACGCGGGGCGCCGGTGGTGCTCGAGATCGAGGTCCAGGGCGCCCGCCAGATCGCCGAGACCATGCCCGAGGCCCAGCGCATCTTCATCGCCCCGCCGTCGGACGAGGCGCTGCGCGCGCGGCTGATCGGGCGCGGCAGCGACACGGCGGCGGACGTCGAGCGCCGGCTCGCCATCGCGCGCGAGGAACTGGGCGCGCTCGAGGAATTCCCGCACGTGGTCTACAACGACCGGCTCGAGGACGCGGTGGCCGCGCTGGAGGAGCTCGTCCGCTCGGCGCTAGCATCTAATGTCTCGAAACCGACGGAGGAACCCCCTTGATCTCACCGCGCGTCGACCGTCTGCTGGAGAACGTGGACTCGCCGTATGCCAGCGTGATCGTGGCCGCCAAGCGCGCGCGCCAGATCAACTCGTACTACCACAACCTCGGCGAGGGCACCTTCGAGGAGTTCCCGCCGCCGATGGTGGACACGGGCTCCAAGAACTACCTGACGATCGCCCTCGAGGAGGTCGCGGGCGGCAAGGTCAAGTACCGCTACCGCGGCTGAAGCAGGCCGTCATGGCGCGCCTCCTGCTCGGCGTCAGCGGCGGCATCGCCGCCTACAAGGCGATCGAGCTCGCGCGCCTGGCGATCAAGGCCGGCCACGCGGTCCGCGTCATCCAGACCGAGGCGTCGACGCGGTTCGTCGGCACCGCCGGCTTCGCCGGGATCACCGGCGCGCCGGTGCTCGTCACCGAGTGGGAGCCGGACCCGCTGCGCGGCGCCTTCCCCGGCGACCCGCTGCCCGAGCACGCCCCGCTGAGCCACCTCGAGCTCGTCGAGCGCGCCGACGCGTTCCTGATCGCCCCCGCCTCCGCCAACACGATCGCCAAGCTGGCCGGCGGCCACGCCGACAACCTGCTCACGGCCGCCGCGTTGGCCTGCCGGCGACCGCTGATCGTCGCTCCGGCCATGAACGGGGCGATGTACGAGCACCCCGCCACGCAGGAGAACGCCGACCGCCTGCGCGAGCGCGGAGTGACCGTGCTCGAGCCGGCGACCGGGTCGCTCGCCTCGCTCGGCGAGTACGGCGTCGGCCGCCTGCCCGAGCCGCCTGAGCTGCTGGCCGCCTTCGAGGTGGCGCTCAGGACAGGCCGCGAGCTCGACGGCCTCAAGGTGCTCGTCACCGCCGGCGGCACGCGCGAGCCGATCGACAGCGTGCGCTTCGTCGGCAACCGCTCGTCAGGCCGCATGGGCTTCGCGCTGGCCGAGGAGGCCGCGCGCCGCGGCGCCGATGTCACGGTGGTGGCCGCCAACGTCTCCCTGCCGCGCCGCAGCGGCATCGAGTACGTCGACGTCGAGACCGCGGCCGAGCTGGCCGAGGCCTGCGACGAGCGCTTCGATCAGGCCGACGTGCTGCTCATGGCGGCCGCCGTCGCCGACTACCGTCCCGAGCATGCGCACGCCGGCAAGCTCAAGAAGGACCACGCCGGCGGGGAACTCGAACTGCGTCTCGTGCGTACAACGGACGTGCTCGCCACGCTCGCTCCCCGCCGCCGGCCGGGCCAGTTCCTGGTCGGCTTCGCCGCCGAGCACGGCGAGGGCGCGCTGGCCTACGCGCGCGAGAAGCTCGACCGCAAGGGCCTCGACGCGATCGTCGTGAACGACGTGAGCACACCGGGTATCGCCTTCGACAGCCCGGAGAACGAGGTCACAATCCTCACGGTCTCGACCGAGGTACGCGTACCGCGCGCCTCAAAGGCGGAGGTCGCGACTGCCATCCTGGACGCGGTCTTGAGCCGCCGTTCATCTTCCGACATGAAGGTGCCGCGCTGAATGGAACCCCTGGAGCCCACTCCCGAGGCGGAGCGGAACACCGTCGGCCCTGAGCAGGTCGACGCGGCGGTCTCGGTCGCCAACCGCATCGCCGACAACATCCGCAAGGCGGTCAAGGTCACCGACGACGTGCTCGAGCACGTGATCGTCTCGCTGCTCGCCGAGGGCCACATCCTCGTCGAGGACTACCCGGGGGTCGGCAAGACGGCGCTGGCGCGCGCGCTCTCGCGCTCGATCGACTGCCAGTTCGCGCGCGTGCAGTGCACGGCCGACCTGCTGCCGGCCGACATCGTGGGCACCAACGTCTACAACCAGCGCGAGGCGCGCTTCGAGTTCCGGCCCGGCCCGATCTTCGCCAACATCGTGATCGTCGACGAGATCAACCGCGCCTCGCCGAAGACCCAGTCCGGCCTGCTCGAGTGCATGCAGGAGCGCCAGGTCACCGTCGACGCCACCTCCCACGAGCTGGCGCGGCCGTTCATGGTCTTCGCGACCCAGAACCCGGTCGAGTACGAGGGCACCTACCCGCTGCCCGAGGCCCAGGTCGACCGCTTCACGATCCGCGTCTCGCTCGGCTACCCGAACGCCGAGGAGGAGGCCGGAATGCTGGCCGGCCACGAGGCGGGCGACCGCGTGCTCGACCTCGAGGCGGTGGCCGACCGCGCCGAGGTGGTCGAGGCCGTCGAGGCGGCCCACGGCGTGCACGCATCGCGCGCGCTGCGCGACTACATCGTCGCCCTGCTGCGCCACACCCGCGCCGACGGCAGGGTCGAGCTCGGCGCCTCGCCGCGCGCCGGCCTGATGCTGCTGCGCGCCGCCAAGGCGCGCGCGCTCGTCCAGGGCCGCGACCACGCGCTGCCCGACGACGTGCAAGGGCTGGCCGAGACCGTCCTGGCCCACCGCCTCATGCTCGTGCCCGAGGCGGCGGGCGTCGAGCGGGGAACGATCGTGGCCGACGCGATCGCGGCCACGCCGGCGCTCTGATCCGATGAGGTCGGCGCTCGGGTGCGCAGCCTTGGGGGTGCTGCTGCTCGTGGTCGCCGGCACGTTCGACGCCGAGCCGCTGTACGTCACCGGCGCCGCACTCGCCCTGCTCGGGCTCGGCGCCGCCGGCTGGATCGGCGCCGGCGCCTGGGGCGCCGAGGTCAAGCGCGAGCTCGGCGCCCGCAGCGTGCTCGAGGAGCAGCCGATCGAGGTCCGCATCCGCGCCACCGCCGGCCGCATTCCGCTCCCGCCCGGCTGGATCGACGAGCCGCTGCTGCCCGAGCCGGTGCGCTTCCGCGCCGGCAAGCGCGTCGCGCGCGTGCGCGTCGAGGTCACGTTCGGGCGCCGCGGGCGGCGCCGGCTCGCGCCGCCCGCGCTCGTGCTGCGCGACCCGTTCGGGCTCGCCCAGCGCGTGGTCACCGGCCACGGCACCGACGAGATCCTCGTCCTCCCGCGCGTGCTGCCGGTGCGCGCCACGGCCGGCGGCGGAGACGCCACGCCCGCCCACGCGAGGGCGGCGCTGATCGCGGCCGCCGAGACCGAGCTCGACGGCCTGCGCGAGCACCGGCCCGGCTCGCCGGCGTCGCGCATCCACTGGCCCGCCGTGGCGCGCGGCCACGGGCTGATGGAGCGCAAGCTCATCTCCGAGGCCGACTCGCGGCCGCTCGTGGTGCTCGACCCGCGCGCGCCTTCATCGCAGGACGCGCTCGACGGCGCCGTGCGCGCCGCCGCCTCGCTGACCGTGCACTTCGCGCGCCGCAGCGGCTGCTCGTTGTTGCTGCCGGGCGACCGCCGCGCGCATGTGATCGAGAAGGACCTGCTGGCCTGGCCCGCCGCCCACGTGCGGCTCGCGCTGCTCGACGAGTCGACCGGCCCCTCGCTCGTCGCCGCCCAGAACCGCCGAGGGCTCGTCGTGCTGGTCGCCGCCAGGCCGCTCGACCGCCCGCCGCGCGGGCTCGGTCGCACTCCAGGCGGCTGCATCCTCGTGATCCCGACCGCGCTGCCGAACCGCCGGCCGGTGCTCGAGGTCGCCGGCTGCCAGGGCTTCCTCACCACGCGCAGCGGCGCGGCGGCCGCGATGGAGGCGGTGGCCGGATGACCGCACGGCGGCCGCGACCGCCTCACCGCGTGCCCTGACGAGCGACCCCACGCTGCCGTGGCGACCGCGCGCGGGCTCGCCTTCCTCGCCCTCGCCGGCTTCGGCGCGCTGCACTGGATGGTGCTGCTCGACCCGGCGGCTCCCGACCGGGCGCTCTACGCCCTCGGAGCGGGTGCGCTGGCGATGTTCGGCCTGCTCGCCGCCGCCCGGCTCGAGAGCTACCGGGCGCAGCAGGCCGCCGCCGTCGGCGTGGCGCTCGTCGCATTCGCGCTCGCCCTCGTCGGCGGCGGGGTGGCCGACGAGATGCTGCGCCCCGACAACTGGGGCGCGCTGGCGTCGGGCGTCAACCGCGGCATCGCGGCGCTGCCCGGCGTGCGTGTGCCCTACCGCGGCCTCGACGAGTGGATCCGCACCGTGATCCCGCTGGGCGGCACCGTGCTCGTGACCGCCGCCGCGCTCGCGGCGTTCTGGCCGCGCCGCGGCCGGGTCGGCTTCCCGGGCCTGGCGCTGACGCTGCTCGTCGCCCTCTACGCAGTCCCCGCCGTGTCGCTCGACTTCGAGAACGAGTTCCTGCGCGGCGCCGCGCTCGCGCTGCTCGTGCTCGCGTTCCTGCGGCTCGAGAAGCTGCGCGTCGGCGACGCCGGCAACGCCGGCCTCGTGGCCGCCGGCATCGCCGTGCTGGCGCTCATGCTCGCCCCGGCGCTGGACCGCGACACACCGTGGTGGGACTACGAGAGCTGGGCGCTCGGCGCCGCCTCGGCGCGCACGACCGCGTTCAGCTGGGACCACGACTACGGCCCCCTGGACTGGCCGCGGGACGGCCGCGAGCTGCTGCGCGTGGACGCCAGCAAGCGGCCGGCGTACTGGAAGGCCGCCAACCTCGACGGCTTCGACGGCCGCCGCTGGACACAGAACGACGCCCGTGACGACGACCCCGGCATGCCCGAGAGCGAGGAGGCGATCCAGGCGGGCACGCAGGAGATCAAGGTCACGATCCGCAACCTGTCGAGCCGCGTCTTCGTGACCGCCGGTTACGCCGACTCCGTCGACGCGCCCACGATGCGGGAGACGCCGCGCGGCGACGGCACGTGGGTCGCGGGCCGCAGCCTGCGCCGCGGCGACGCCTACACGGCGCTCGTCTACACGCCGTCCACCAACGAGAGCGACCGCCGCGAGGCCGGCAACGAGATCGACCGCGACGACCTGGCGCGCTTCCGCGCGCTGCTCCTGCCCGCCAGTGGCAACCGCCTCCAGAGCGGCTCGCCGCTCTACGAGGTGCTGTTCCCGAACTTCGGCACCGCGCCGGTGGTCTACCGCGGGGTCACGGGCCGCGACGGCATCGGGCTCACCGAGGCGCAGATCCTCGCGGCGCTCGAGCGCGGCCCATACCAGCGCACGTGGGCGCTGGCGCAGCGGCTCAGGGACGAGGCCGACACGCAGGAGGAGCTCGTCCAGTCGGTGCTGAGCCACCTGCGGGAGGGCTACGCGTACACCGAGACGCCGCCGCCGCCGGCCTACAACCTCGAGGGCTTCCTGTTCGACGCCAAGGCCGGCTACTGCCAGCAGTTCTCGGGTGCGATGGCGCTCCTGCTGCGGATGGCGGGCGTCCCCACGCGCGTGGTGACGGGCTTCACGTCCGGCTCGCTCGACACCAAGACGAAGGAGTACGTGGTGCGCGACCTCGACGCCCATTCGTGGGTCGAGGTCTGGTACCGCGGCATCGGCTGGGTCACGTTCGACCCGACTCCGGCCAGCGCCCCTCCGCGCTCGCAGCCCGACGAGGCCGGCGCGAGCTCCGGCCTCGGGCGCCGGCGGCGGGCCGCCGAGCCTCGGCGGCGACCTGCCCTCCGACCCCGGTCGCCGCGCGGCCGCGCCGGAACCCGGCACGCCGTGGGTGCTGATCGGGCTGATCGTCCTCGCCGGCGCGGCCGCCGCCGCGGGCGTGGTCTGGCTCTGGCTCCGCCGGCGCCGTCGCGCCGGCACCCCGCAGGCCTCGATCGCCGTCGCCGAGCTCGAGCGGGCGCTGCGCCGCTCGCGCCGACACCCGGGCCCCGGCACGACGCTGCGCTCGCTCGAGGAGCGCTTTGCCCGCAGCCCCGCCGCCGCAGGGTACGTGCGGGCCGTGCGCGATCTGCGCTACAGCGGCCGGCCGTCGGCGCCGACGCCGGCGCAGCGCCGCGGCCTGCGCACCGAGCTGGCCCGCGGGATGGGCCTCACCGGCCGGCTGCGCTGGCGCTGGTGGGCGCTCCCGCCGCGTGCGCACTACGTGCAGCGGCCGCGGCCGACTCGCGCCGTACACTCAGTTCCTTCATGGACGACGTGTACGACCTCTTCAAGCGAGGCACGGCGCTCCTGGAGGCAGGGGACTTCAATTCGGCGACGGTGCCGCTCTCGAAGGCGGCCGAGCTCGAGCCGGAGAAGACCTCGATCCGAGAGGCGCTCGGGCGCGCGTACTTCCGCAGCCGGCAGTTCGAGGAGGCGCGGGTGGAGTTCGAAGCCGTCGTCGAGCGGGCGCCCACCAACGACTACGCGCTCTTCTGTCTCGGGCGCGCCCTGATGGAGCTCGGCCGCGCCGCCGAGGCCCGCAAGCCGCTCGCGCTCGCCGCCCAGTTGCGGCCCGAGCGGCGCGACTATCGCATCTACCGAGAACGCGCGGCCAAGGCCGCCTGAGCCGTCCCGTCCGGCGTCGCGGTGCTATAACACGGATACAGCTTTTTCTCGGCCGCAAGGCCATCGAAAAGCGGGCGCTCGCCCGCTTTTTTCATGATGATGGGGACACGATGAGCGCGATCCAAGCCGAAATCGAGGCCCGGCTCTCGCAGGTCGAGCCGGACGTCGAGGTGCTGCTCGCGGAGATCGTGGGCGGCCGCCTGGTGCGGCTCTTCATCGACCATCCCGACGGGGTCACGCTCGCCCTGTGCGAGCGCGTGACCAACCGGCTTCCCGAGGTCCGCGAGAAGTACGCGCTCGAGGTCTCCTCGCCGGGCGCCGACCGCCCGCTGACCAAGCCCGAGCACTTTCGCCGCTTCCTCGGGCACCGGGCGCGCGTGCGCACACGCGGCGAGCACGATGGCCGGCGCTCGTTCATCGGCGAGCTGCTCGAGGCGGGCGACGAGGTCGTGACGGTCGCCGCCGACACCGGCGTCGTCTCGATCGCGTACTCGGACATCAAGCGATCCAACCTCCTGGGGGACTGAGCATGTCGCAAGAGATCGTCGACGCCGTGCGCGTCCTCGGGCGAGAGAAGGGCATCTCGGAGGAGAAGCTCATGCTCGCCCTGGAGGACGCCCTGCTGTCGGCCTACAAGAAGCAGCCCGGCGCCGCCCGCTATGCCCGCGTGCGCATGGACCGCGACTCGGGTGATTTCCGCGTCGACGAGCTGCTGCTGCCACCGGACTTGGAGGAGCAGCTGCTCGACGAGGCGGAGGAGGCCGCCACGCTCGAGGAGCGACGCGTCGACCCGGAGACGGGCGAGGTGATCATCCCCGAGGCGCCCGACATCGATCCCGCGCGCCTGGCCGAGTTCGACGACCAGATCGAGACGCGCGACGTCACGCCGCACGACTTCGGGCGGATCGCCGCGCAGACCGCCAAGCAGGTGATCCTGCAGCGGATCCGCGAGGCCGAGCGCGACATGATGTTCGAGGAGTACCGCGACCGCGTCGGCGAGCTCATCACCGGCATCGTCCAGCAGTCCGACTCCCGCTACACGCTCGTGCAGCTGCGGGAGCGCGTCGAGGCGCTGCTGCCCGAAGTCCGAGCAGGTCGACGGCGAGCGCTACGACCACTCGCAGCGCATCAAGGCCGTGATCAAGGAGGTCTCCTCCTCCACGCGCGGCCCGAGCATCATCGTGTCGAGGCGCGACCCGGAGCTGATCAAGAAGCTGTTCGAGCTCGAGGTGCCGGAGATCGCCGACGGCCTGGTGGAGATCACCAACGTCGCGCGCGAGCCCGGTTACCGGTCCAAGATCGCCGTCGTCTCGCACGCCGACGGCGTCGACCCGGTGGGCGCATGCGTCGGTCCTCGTGGCTCGCGCGTGCGCATGGTCGTGTCCGAGCTGCGCGGCGAGAAGATCGACATCATCCCGTACAACGACGAGCCCGCCCGCTTCGTCGCCAAGGCGCTGAGCCCGGCGCGCGTGCGCGAGGTGCTGGTCGATGACGACGGCAAGCAGGCGACGGTGATCGTGCCCGACGACCAGCTCTCGCTGGCGATCGGCCGCGAGGGCCAGAACGCCCGCCTCGCCGCCCGCCTCACCGGCTGGCGCGTCGACATCCGCTCCGAGACCGAGTTCTCCAAGCAGGAGAGCGAGTCCGGCTACGGCGAGGAGGACGCCGAGGACGTCGGCGGCCGCTGCCACGCGATCCTCGCGAACGGGCGCCGCTGCCCGAACGCGGCGCTGCCGAGCTCGCGCTACTGCGGCCTGGACTCCCACCAGGCGCTATCGGGCAAGGACACCGACGTCGTCGGCCAGGCTTGATCTCGGCGCCACTGGCTGCGTCCTCGGGGTGGGCCGTGCCCCTTCGGGATCCCGCATTGTCCCGGTGGGTGGGTTCTCTTGCCAGGAACGCCGATATCTGCGCCTGGACCAGTTAGGCGCTGCGCGGGGTGCGGTGAACGCGCCCCGCGTGAGCAGCTCCACCGCTTCGCTACCGTGGGGGGTGGGGTTGTGCCCGACCCCTCGGCAAGGCTTCCCGGTCGCGGAGCCTGGCTGCACCCCGCACGCGACTGCTTCGACGCCGCGGTCGCCCGCCGCGGCTTCCAGCGGGCCCTCAAGGCGCCCGTGACCATCCCAGACGACACCGTAGACTTCACACGCACATGGCCAAGAAGCGCGTCCACGAGCTAGCCAAGCAGTACGACATGCCCTCCGCGGAGGTCATGAAGCGCCTGAACGACTATGGCCTCAAGGTCAAGGCGTCGGCGTCGGCCGTGGACGAGGACGAGGCCGAGCGCGCCCTTACCGGAAAGCCGCCGCGGCAGGCGACCAACGGTGACCAGCCCGCGGCCAAGCAGCGGCCGCCCCAGCAGACCGGCATGGGCTTCGACCGGCCCGCCAGCGAGTCGGCCCGCCAGCGGCTCGCCGAGCGCCAGCAGCGCCAGCAGGAGGCCGCCAAGCGACAGCAGCCGAAGGCCAAGCCGAAGCAGGACGCCGAGAAGCCGCCCAAGGACGACGCAGCCGCCCCGCCGAGCGGTGACGGCGGCGAGCGCCGGCAGCGGCCGACGCGCTCCTCGCTGCAGGGTGAGCGCACCCCCGGCGCGGCCGGCGGCGTGCGCCGCGTGGTGATCGACTCGCAGGCTTCACGGCGCGGAGCCGGCGGCCCTGGCCAGGGCGGCCCGGGCGGTGGTCCCGGCGGCCCGGGCATGGGTCCGCGGCGCCCGCCGCGGCGCGGCGGCCGGCGGCGGCGCGGCACCTATGTCGAGCCGGCGGCGCAGGACGTCGCCACGCTCAAGGCCGACGTCATCAAGATCAACTCGGGCTCGACGGTCAAGGACGTCGCGGAGTACCTCGGCGTCCCGGTCCCGGACATCATCAAGAAGCTGATGGGCCTCGGCGAGATGGCCATGGTCACGCAGACGCTGGCCGACGACACGATCCAGATCCTCGCCGAGGAGTTCGAGAAGGAGATCGAGATCGTCCACGCCGCCGACGAGGCGGAGGCCGAACCCGAGTTCGAGGACAGCGACGAGGAGCTCGAGCCGCGCGCGCCGGTCGTCACGATCATGGGCCACGTCGACCACGGCAAGACCTCGCTGCTCGACGCCATCCGCGAGACCGAGGTGGCAGCCGGCGAGGCGGGCGGCATCACCCAGCACATCGGCGCCTACCAGGTCCACCACGGCGACGACAAGATCATCACCTTCCTCGACACGCCGGGCCACGAGGCGTTCACCGCCATGCGCGCCCGCGGCGCCCAGTCGACCGACATCGCGGTCATCGTGGTGGCGGCCGACGACGGGGTGAAGCCGCAGACGCGCGAGGCCGTCGACCATGCCAAGGCCGCCGAGGTCCCGATCCTCGTCGCGGTCAACAAGATCGACAAGGAGGGCGCGCAGCCCGAGCGCGTCCGCCAGGAGATGACCCAGCTCGGCCTCCAGCCCGAGGAGTGGGGCGGCGAGACGATGTTCGTCGACGTCTCGGCCAAGACCAAGCAGAACCTCGAGGACCTGCTCGAGTCGATCCTCCTGCTGGCCGAGGTCGAGGAGCTCAAGGCCAACCCGGACGCCGAGGCGTCCGGCGTGGTCATCGAGTCGCGCCTCGATCCGGGCCGCGGCGCCGTCGTCACCGTGCTCGTGCAGCGCGGGACGATGCAGATCGGCGACGCGCTGGTGGCCGGCGCCCACTGGGGCCGCGTGCGCGCGATGCACGACTACATGGGCAACCGCGTCAAGGAGGCCGGCCCGTCCGAGCCGGTCGAGGTGCTCGGCTTCGACTCCGTGCCCGAGGCCGGCGAGTTCGTGCGCGTGGTCGAGAACGACCGCCGCGCCCGCTCGCTCGCCAGCGAGCGCGCCACCCGCCTCAAGCTCGAGCAGCAGGCCCGCCGCGGCGGCCGCAAGCGGTCGCTGGAGAGCATCTTCGACCAGGCGCGCGACGGCGAGATAATGGAGCTCAACCTCGTGCTGAAGGCCGACGTCTCAGGCTCGCTGGAGGCGTTCGAGGACGAGATCGCCAAGCTCCCGCAGGCCGACGTCGAGGTCAACATCGTGCGCTCCGGCGTCGGCGGCATCACGGAGTCCGACGTCAACCTCGCCGCGGCGTCCGACGCCGTGATCATCGGCTTCAACGTCCGCCCCGTCGGCGAGGCCGCCCAGGTGGCCGACCGCGAGGGCGTCGAGATCCGCACGTACTCCGTGATCTACCGCGCCTTCGAGGACCTGCGCGACGCCATGCAGGGCATGCTCGCGCCCGAGGAGGTCGAGGAGACGGTCGGCGAGGTCGAGATCCGCGCGATCTTCCGCGCCTCGCGCGTCGGCACGATCGCCGGCTCGTACGTGACCGACGGCAAGGTCACGCGCGGCGCCAAGGTGCGTCTGGTGCGCGACGGCGCCGTGATCTACGACGGCCAGATCGCCTCCCTGCGGCGCGTCCAGGAGGACGTCCGCGAGGTCGCCGCCGGGTTCGAGTGCGGCATCGTGCTGCAGAACTACTCGGACATCAAGGAAGGCGACCAGCTCGAGGTCTACGAGACCCGGCAGGTCGAACGAACGCTCTCGTAGGGCGTGTCCGGCGAACCCGCGTTCGTCGTGCTCATGCGCGTCCATCTGCATTTCCCCGACGTCGGCTCGCTCAAGGGCAAGCGGGCCGAGCTCAACCGGGTCAAGGCGCATCTGCGTGAGCGTTGCGGCGCCACGGTTGCCGAGGTGGCGCATCAGGACACCTGGCAGCGCTCCACGCTCGCCGTCGCGCTGACCGCCGGCTCGCCCGGCCGCGCCGTCGAGGCGGCGGACAACGTCGGCCGCTACCTGGACGCGCGCTTCCCGCAGGGCGTGAGGGTCGAGCGACGTGTCGCGTCATGGGACGACCTGGAGTCACTACGATGACCGGCGGCCGGATGCGCCGGGTCGACGAGGCCATGAGGGAGGTCCTCTCCGGCGCGATCACATCCGAGTTGAAGGATCCACGGGTCGGATTCGTCACGGTGACCGCAGTCGATACAGCCACTGACCTGCGCCATGCGCGGGTGTACGTGTCCGTCCTGGGCACCGATGCCGTGCGCCGTCGCTCGCTCGACGGGCTGCGCTCTGCGCACGGCTTCCTGCAGCGGCGCGTCGCCGACGAGCTGCACCTCAAGCACACTCCGACGCTGGACTTCGTCTACGACGACACCCTCGACCGCGCGGAGCGGATCGATGCGCTGCTCAAGCGCGAGGCCGGAGATTAGTGGTCCCCTCGGCGGATACGCACACCCTTGGCCGACGTACCCCCCGGGAGAACCACTAGGTGTCCGAGAACGGCGCCAAGCCCACTCGCGAGCAGACGCTCGCGACGTTGCGTGACCACGACAAGTTCCTCCTGACCACGCACGAACGTCCGGACGGCGACGCCGTCGGCTCGCTCGCGGCCATGCAGCAGGTACTGGCCGCCCTCGGCAAGGACGCCGTCGCCTTCCTCACGGCGGACGAGTTCCCGCTCCCGTACGAGTACCGCTTCATCCACCTCGACGGCCTCGTCACCGAGCCGCCGGAGGACCTGTCGGAGCGCGTGATGGTGTTCCTGGACTGCGGCAACATCGACCGCACGCCGGCGGCCGCGCTGCAGGGCGACGGGCGCGGCATCCTCAACATCGACCACCACCACGACAACACACGCTTCGGCACGCTCAACCACGTCGACCCGAGCGCGTCGTGCACGGCCGAGATGGTGTGGGACCTGATGAAGGGCCTCGGGGTGGACGCGACGCAGCCGATCGCCGAGGCGCTCTACGTCGGCGTGGTGACCGACACCGGCCGCTTCATGTACGAGAACACCGGCTCGCGCGCCCACGAGATGGCGGCCGAGCTGATCGAGGGCGGGATCGACGTGCACGCGATCTACCGGCGCCTGTACGAGGGGATCCCGCAGGGCAAGCTCGAGCTGCTGGCGCGCGGGCTCTCGAACGTTCAGCGCTTCGACGGCGGCCTGCTCACCGTGACGCACCTGACGCTCGAGGACTACCAGTCGACGGGCGCCGACGAGAGCTACTCGGAGGGGGTCGTCGACCACCTGCGGTCGGTCGAGGGCACGGCCGTCGCCGGCCTCGTCCGCGACCTGCTCGGCAACGGCGAGTCGCCGAAGCGCAAGGTGTCGCTGCGCGCGACCGACGACCGCGTCGACGTCTCGCGGATCGCCCGCGCCCAGGGCGGCGGCGGCCACCGCCGCGCGGCGGGCTTCTCGACGGACCTGGACTTCCCGGAGCTGGTCGAGTTCCTCCGGGCGGCCCTCAACGACCAGCTATAGGGTCCATCCAAGAACCCCGCCACGTCCAGGACCGGATCTTCTTGGATGGACCTTTGACGGACGGCGTCGTCCTCGTCGACAAGCCGGCGGGGGTGACCTCGCACGACGTGGTGGCCGAGCAGCGGCGGCGGCTCGGCCGCGGGGTCAAGGTGGGTCACGCGGGCACGCTGGACCCGTTCGCCACCGGGCTGCTGCTCGTGCTCGTCGGCCGTGCCACGCGGGTGCAGCGCTACCTGATGGCGTTGCCCAAGCGCTACGAGACGGTGGCGCGGCTGGGCTGGACGTCCACGACGGGCGACCCCGAGGGCGAGATCGCGCCGGGCCGGATGCCGGACGAGCCGTTCGTGCTCCCGACCGGCGTCATCCGCCAGCGCCCGCCGGCGTACTCGGCGGTCAAGGTCGGCGGGCAGCGGGCCTACGCGCTCGCACGTCGCGGCGAGGCGGTCGAGGTCCCCGAGCGCGAGGTCCAGGTCGACCGCTTCGACCTGCTGTGGCGGCAGGGCGAGCGCGCCGGGTTCGAGATCGAGTGCTCGTCGGGCACCTACGTCCGGTCGCTGATCGCCGACCTCGGCGACGCCTACTGCCTGGAGCTGCGCCGGACCGCGATCGGCGCGTTCGAGGTCGCCGACGTCGACCCCGAGCGGATCGTCCCGCTCGACGACGCGCTCGCGTTCCTCCCCGCCGTCGCGCTGGACGGGGACGACGCCCGCCGCGCCGGGCACGGGGTCGCTGTGGCCGGCGCCGCGGCGGGCCCCGTGCGGCTGCGCGACGAGGACGGCCTGATCGCGATCGCCGAGCCCCGTCCGGACGGCACCCTCAAGCCCGTCGTAGGCTTCCGCGGTTGATGGCCGGACGCACGACCCCCACGACCATCTGATGGACGTCACCTGGCTCCCCGACGCCCAGCGGCGGCCGCGCGCCCTCGCCGTGGGCGAGTTCGACGGCGTGCACCTCGGCCACCGCGAGGTGATCAGCGGGGCCGACACCGTCCTGACCTTCGAGCCGCACCCGCGCACCGTCGTGGCGCCCGACTCGGCGCCAAAGCTGCTGACCTCGCTCGAGACCAAGGCCGACCTGATCGCCGGGCTCGGCGTGCAGGAGCTGGTGGTGATCCCGTTCGACGGCTCGTTCGCGGCCCAGACCGCGCAGGAGTTCATCGACCACGTGCTGATCGGCCAGCTCGGCGCCGAGCGCGTGTCGGTGGGGGAGAACTTCCGCTTCGGCAACCGGGCGCGCGGCGATGCCGCGCTGCTCCAGCAGCAGACGGGGTTCGAGACGCGTGTCGCGCGGTTGGTCGAGGTGGACGGCGAGATCATCTCCTCGACCCACATCCGCGGCCTCGTGTCGGTCGGCGCCGTGGCGGCGGCCGCGCGCTTCCTCGGCGCCCCGTTCCAGATGCGCGGGGCGGTCGCCCACGGCGACAAGCGGGGGCGCACGCTCGGCTTCCCGACCGCCAACCTCGTCCCCGACGCCAAGCTGGTGGTGCCCGACCACGGCGTCTACGCGTGCCGCGCCCAGGTGGACGGCGAGGCCCACGTGGCGGCCGTGAACGTCGGCGTGCGGCCGACCTTCAAGACCGGCCGCGGCCTGCTCGTGGAGGCGTTCCTGCTCGACTTCGACGACGACGTCTACGGCCGCGAGCTCCGGCTCGACTTCCTCGAGCGCCTGCGCGGCGAGAAGCGGTTCGACAGCGTCGAGGCGCTCGTCGAGCAGATGGGCCGCGACGTCGAGCAGACGCGCGAGATCGCTGCGTAGACCGCTCCTGCTACTCTGCCTCGCCGCTATGACCGCGATCACCGCCGAGAAGAAGCGCGAGCTCGTCGCCAAGTTCGGCAAGGACGAGAACGACACCGGCGCCGCCCAGGTGCAGATCGCGCTGCTCACGTCGCGGATCAACCACCTGACCGACCATCTGCGCGAGCACAAGCACGACCACCACTCGCGCCGCGGCCTGCTGATGCTCGTCGGCCGCCGCCGGCGGTTCCTCAACTACCTTCAGAAGAAGGACCTCGAGGGGTACCGCTCGCTGATCCGCGAGCTCGGCCTCCGACGGTAGTGGCGCTCGCCGCCGGGGACCCGGCGCCGGACTTCTCGCTCGCCCGCTCCGGCGGCCCGCCGTTCACGCGCGAGGACCTGCTCGGCAGGACCACGGTCCTGGTCTTCTATCCGTTCGCCTTCTCGCCGGTCTGCACCGACCAGCTGAGCATCTACAACGAGCTGCTCGCCGAGTTCGCGGCCCGCGGCGCGACGCTCTACGGCGTCTCGTGTGACGCCACGTACTCGCAGAAGGCCTTTCAGGAGCAGCTCGGCGTCGGCATCGAGCAGCTTTCGGACTTCGAGCCCAAGGGCGCCGTGTGCCGTGCGTTCGACGTGCTGCACCCCGGCGGCTTCCCGCAGCGCGCGCTCGTGATCATCGGACCGGACGGCGTGGTGAAGTGGAGCTACCAGGCTCCGTCGCCGAGCGAGCTGCCCGGCGCGAACCTCATCTTCGACGCCCTCTGAGTCTGAGCCTGAATCCTCGCTGACCGACCTCCGCTCCGCACCGGTGCCGCCGCTCGGCCCCGACGACCACGTCCGGGGCCCCGAGGACGCGCAATCGGTGATCGTCTACGGCGACTACGAGTGCCCGTTCTGCGCCGCCCTCGAGGTGCGGCTGCGCACGCTGCCGCTGCGCGTGGCGTTCCGGCACTTCCCGGTCAGCGGCAGCCACCCGCGCGCCCGGCCGGCCGCCCATGCCGCCGAGGCGGCTGCCGCTCAGGGGGCCTTCTGGGCGATGCACGACGCGCTGTTCGACGACCAGGGCCGGCTCGAGGACCCGCACCTGTGGGCGCGCGCCGAGCGGCTCGGGCTCGATCTCGCCCGCTTCGACGCCGACCGTCGCTCGCAGCCGGTCGCCGACCGCGTGCGGGCGCAGTTCCACGGCGGCGTGCGCGCCGGCGTGGCCACGACCCCCACCGTATTCTCGGAAGGTCGGCGATACTCGGGGCGAACCGCCGTCCAGCGCTTCGCGTACACCCTATGACCGTGACGAACGATGCCCAGCTGATGGAGCGCCTTCAGGCGGACGCGACGGGCGAGGCGTTGCGGGAGCTCTACCGCGCCTACGCCGGCGAGCTGCTCGGCTTCGCTCTCAATGCGCTCGGCGAGCGGGGGGCGGCAGAGGAGATCGTTCAGGAGGTGTTCACGCGCGCCTGGCGGCACGCGGATCGCTACGACCCGGCGCGCGGCAGCGTCCGGACCTGGCTCTACCAGATCGCCCGCCACGCGATCATCGACCAGCGCCGGCGCGCCTCGGCGAGGCCGTCGCTGGCGGGTGGCGAGCCGCTGTTCGAGGCCGCCGCACCCGGTGACTCGATCGAGCAGGCGATGCTCGGGTGGCAGGTGGCGGCCGCGCTCGAGCGCCTGACGCCCGAGCACCGGCAGATGATCCGGCTCGCGCACTTCCAAGGGCTGTCGGTCCGCGAGATCGCCGAGCGGTGCGAGTTGCCGGTCGGCACCGTGAAGAGCCGAACCTGGTACGCGCTACGTTCGCTGCGCCTGGTTCTAGAAGAGATGGGCGTGGTTCCATGAGTTGCGAGCACCTGCAATCCGCCATCGGCGCGTACGCGCTCGGCGCGCTCGACCCCGACGAGGCGGCCGCCGTGCGGCGGCACCTCGAGACGTGTCCCGAATGCGCGGCCGAGCACGACGCCCTCGCGCCGCTGCCCGGGCTGCTTTCGCTGGCCGGCGGCGCCGAGGAGGCCGTCACCGAGCCGCTGCCCGAGGCCTTCGAGGAGCGGCTGCTGGACGCCTTCGCGCGCGACCGCGCCGCGTCGCCGCGGCGCCGGCTCCGCTGGCGGCTGCCGCGCCGTCGCTGGCTCGCGGCCGGGGCGGTCGGCCTGGCCGTCGTCGCCGCCGCGCTGGTCGGCCTCGCGCTGACCGGCGGCGAGGAGCCGTCGCGCCGCTACGACGTCTCCTTCCGCAATGTCGGCGGCCCGCCGAACGCCAGCGCGGGCGCCAGGCTCGAGAACAGCGAGGAGGGCACGCGGCTCCGGCTCAGGATCGACGGCCTGCCGCCCGACGATGAGGCGGTGTACGAGGTGCTGTGCGACGCGGAGGCGTGGACGGCCACGGCGGGCACCTTCCGCACCGACGCGCAGGGCCATGCCTACGTGATCCTCACCACCGCGCTGCAGAAGGACGAGTACAACGCGATCCGGATCGTCCGCCGCGGCCACCGCCGCGACGGAAGCTTGTACAAGCGCAACGTCCTCACCGCGACGCTGTCCTGAACCGTGCGCGGGCAGGCCGCGTAGATCTCTGCGCAACTGTGCAACGGCAAGGGAGTCACATGCGACGCTTGACCTGGATCCTCGCGCTCCTGCTCTCGGCGGGCGTGCTGTTGGCGGCGGGCTGCGGGGACGACGAGGACGAGGGCGGCGGCGGAGGCGCGTCCACGCCGGAGGCGACCGAGGAGCCCGCCGCGGCCGGCGGCGGGGGCGAGGCGCTCACGCTCACCGCCGATCCCGGGGGCGCCATCTCCTGGGAGCCCGGCGAGCTGTCCGCGCCGGCCGGGAGCGTGACCATCAAGCTGGTCAACGAGTCCAGCGTCCCGCATGCCGTCGAGGTCGAGGGCAACGGCGTCGAGGAGGAGAGCGAGACGATCACGGCCGGCGAGACCGAGCTGACCGTCGACCTCGAAGCCGGCGAGTACGTCTTCTACTGCCCGGTGGGCCAGCACCGACAGAACGGCATGGAGGGCACGCTCACCGTGGAGTGAGCTAGCGGCCGATTCGAAGGGAGTCGAGCACGGGGGCGGCGGCCTCCTCCAGGTCGCGGAGGCCCGCCCTCGTGAAGTGCTCGTGCATGATGACCAGCGGCTCGAGCCCGGTCCGAAGGATCGTCACCTGCAGGAGCGTGCGGTCCTGGAACACCATCCGCGGCGACAGCACCGTGCAGGTCACCTGGAAGCGCCGGCGGCACGCGGGATCGCTGTGCGTCGGCCGCCGGAAGCGCACCTCGACGTCGAAGCGGTCGCCGGGCACCCCGGCCACCGTCACAGGCTCCGACGGGCCGACGCGCAGGTCGGGATGCGCACGCATCCAGGCGTAGAGGTCGACCGGCGCGGGCACCACGCTCGTCGCCAGACCGCGCACGGCCGGATCGTTGACCCGGAGGACGCGCAGGAACCACAGCGCCGCCGGCGGGCGGCGCTCGCCGTCCGGGTCGAAGAACGGCTCGCCGTAGTCGAGGATGAGAACGTCGGACCGCGAGGTGTCGGTCACCTGCCAGCCCGGCCCCGGCACCTCGAAGGAGAGCGCGGGGATGAAGGCGCGCGTGCGGTAGCGAGCGCCCGTCTGCAGCGTGCCGCCGAACAGCTCGCGCGTCTCGGGCGTCGGCTGCGCCCCCTCGCGCGCGTCGTCGGTGGTCCGCGTGCTCAGCCCGCCGGCGACGAACAGCAGGATCAGCGCCATGGCGGCGGTGGCAGCGACGGCGAGGACGAGGCGCGGGGCGGGCGACGGCCGGCGCGGCAGGCGGCGCGTGCGCTCGCGCTCGGCGGCGTCGACCAGCTCCTCGCGCAGGGCGGTCACGAAGTCGCTCATCGCCGCGCCCCCATCCGCTGGCGCAACGCGCCCAGGCCGCGGCTCACGCGCTTGCGCACGACCGCCTCGGACGTCCCGGCGGCGAGCGCCATCTCGTCGTACGGGCGGTCGTCGAGCACGTGGGCGCGGACTGCCTCGCGCTGATCGGCCGGCAGCTCGTCGATCAGCTGCCAGGCGGCGTCGCGGCCGAGCATGGCGATCATCTCGCGGTCCTCGTCGCCGACCGGCACGCGCTGAATGCCCAGCCGCCGCCGCATGCGATCCTCGGCGGCGCCGCGACGGCGGTAGTCGGTCAGCTTGTGCTGGGCGATCCCGAACAGCCACGCGACCGCCGGCGTGGTCGTGCGGCGGAAGCGTCGGCGCGCCACGAGCGCGGCGGCGAACGTCTCGGCGGTCAGGTCGGCGGCGATCTCGGGGTCGTGGACGCGGCGTGCGAAGTAGCCCAGCAGCATGTCGACGTAGCGGTCGTAGAAGGTCCCGAAGTCCTCGGGATTGCCCGACAGGAGGAGATCCTCGTCGCTTGGCATATGACCTCTCCCACACACCCTCGCACGGAGGTCCGGTTCTGTGACAGAGTCGCACCCATGAGGGTGGCCGTCTTGGGGGGCGGAGTCGCCGGCTTGACCGCGGCGCACGAGCTCGTCGAGCGCGGCTTCGAGGTCGTCGTGCTCGAGGCGCGCGACATCCCCGGAGGCAAGGCCCGCAGCCTGCCGGTCCCCGGCTCGGGCACCGACGGGCGCGCCGACCTGCCGGCCGAGCACGGCTTCCGCTTCTTCCCAGGCTTCTACCAGCACCTGCCCGACACGATGCGGCGCATCCCGGACGGCACCGGCACGGTCCTCGACAACCTCACCGGCGCCACGCGGATCCTGCTCGCACAGGCCGGCGGTCGCAACGAGATCGTCGCGGGCGCCCACCTGCCCGAGTCGCTCGAGGACCTCACCGTGCTCAGCCGCTTCCTGTTCGACGTCATGACGTCGCTCGGCATCCCGCCGCACGAGCACGCGGTCCTGATGGAGCGGATCATGACGCTGCTGACGAGCTGCGAGGAGCGCCGCTACGAGCAGTGGGAGCTCCAGAGCTGGTGGGAGTACGTCGGCGCCGAACGGCGCTCGGAGCCGTTCCGCAAGTTCCTCGCGGAGGGCCTGACCCGCACGCTGGTCGCCGCCCGCGCGCGCGAGATCAGCGCGCGCACCGGCGGGCTGATCCTCGCCCAGATCATCCTCGACCTCAGTCGCGCCGGAGGCCGCGCGGACCGCGTGCTCGACGCTCCGACCAACGAGGCATGGATCGACCCGTGGGTCGCGCACCTGCGCAGCCGCGGCGTCGAGCTGCGGCTCGACAGCCCGGTCCAGGGGCTGACGGTCTCGGGCGGGCGAATTGCCGGCGCCATCACGCCCGCGGGGACGGTGACCGCCGATTACTACGTCGCCGCGCTGCCGGTCGAGATCATGCGCCAGCTCGCCGGTCCGCCGCTGCGCGCCCTCGATCCTGCCCTGGCGCGGCTCGACCGGCTCGTCACGCGGTGGATGAACGGTGTGCTCTTCTACCTCGACCGCGACGTGCCGCTCGAGCACGGGCATGCGATCTACATCGACTCCGCGTGGGCGCTGACCTCGATCTCGCAGGCCCAGTTCTGGAAGGACGTCGACCTCGCGCGCTACGGCGACGGGCGCGTGAAGGGCGTCCTCTCGATCGACGTCTCGGACTGGGAGACGCCCGGCCGGCGGACCGGCAAGGTCGCCATGCGCTGCTCGAAGGAGGAGATCCGCGCCGAGGTCTGGGGCCAGCTCGTGGACCACATCGACGACGGCTCGCTCGACGAGCGGCACGTGCTCGCCTGGTTCCTGGACCCGGCGATCACCTTCCCCAACCCGACCGAGGCGGCCAACCTCGAGCCGCTGCTGATCAACACCGCCGGCTCGTGGGTGGACCGGCCCGGCGTGCGCACCCGCATCCCGAACCTGCTGCTGGCCGCCGACTACGTGCGCACGAACACGGATCTGGCCACCATGGAGGGGGCGAACGAGGCGGCGCGCCGGGCCGTCAACGCGATCCTCGAGCGCAGCGGGTCCGCGGCGGCCCCCTGCGCGATCTACACGCTGCCCGAGCCGGCCGTCCTGCGGCCCGCACGCAAGCTCGACGAGCTGCGCTGGCGGCTCTTCCACCGGTCGGCAAAGCCGCGGCTGCAGGTCACCGGCGACGGCGACCTCGAGCCGAGCGGCATCGTCTCGCGCGCCCTGCTGGGCCTGGGCAGCCTCACCCGCCGGCTGGGTCGCTGACGCGCTCGAGGCCCGCCTCGCGGCAACCCGCCTCCAGCGCGCGCAGCCCGAACGCCTCGAGCGGCCCGAGCGGACCGGTGCCGTCGACGCCCTCGCCGGCCGCACGACTCGCCGCCCACGCGAGGATGCCGGCCGTCAGCGCGTACGGCTCGCCGCCCGACAGGTGAACCTCGGACAGCTTCTCGCCCGTCACGTCGTAGGCCTCGGCCACCGCCCACGAGATGCCCGAGCCGGGCTCGTCGGCCCCGCCCACGACCTCCACCAGCCGGTCGCCGGCCGCCTTCAGCGCTCCGCGCATGCCGGGCACCTTCAGCGCCACCGAGCCGGCCAGGCTGCCGGCCTGGAGCGGGCGCGCGACCGCGCTGAACCAGCCGAGGTAGACGTTGACCTCCTCGAGCCGCGGCTCGAACGCCGGCAGCCCGAAGTGCTCGGAGCCGCCGACCGAGACCGCCTCGCGGTCCTTGCCTCGCACGCCGAACGAGCGCACGCGCTCGGCGAGCCGAGCCGTCCGCAGCGCGCCGTCGCGGAATGCGTAGCCGTCGTCGAACATGATCCCGACCGCCGAGCGGCGTGTCCCGGCGCTGACGCCGGCGCCGAAGGCGTAGTAGCCGATGTCCACCCGCACGGCGTCCGTCGCCGGCCTCCTCGAGCGCCAGGCCGCCGGCCAGCGCGCCGGGCACGAAGTCGTAGCCCATCGCCGGCAGCAGCGCCGCGCCCGCGTGCGCCGCGTGCGGGCCGAGCTCCTCGTACACGCGGCGGATGAACGGCGGCTCGCCCGTCGAGTCGATGTAGACGCCCTTGGCGGCGATCGCCGCCCGCACCGCCGGCCCGCCCCACTTCACGAACGGCCCGACCGTGCTGACCAGAACGTCGCCCGGCTCGAGCAGCGCGAAGACCGAGTTCTGGCGCAGCGCGTCGGCCACCTGCCACTCGAGCCCGAGCGGCTCGGCCAGCTCGCGCAGCGCCTCCTCCGAGCGCCCCGCCAGCACCGGCGAAGCGCCCTGGGCGGCGAGCCGTCGCGCGAGCTGGCGTCCGGTGAAGCCGGTCGCTCCGAAGATGATGATGCGTGCTGCCACGAGGTTCCTACTACCATGGCAGGCAACGACTACCGAAGCGTCAGAGACGATGCAGAGGGCCCCTCCACCGATGGACGGGCGCAGAAAGAGGAACACATGCCAGAAGTGCACCGGGTCTCCGTCGAGATCGGCGGAACTGAGATCTCGTTCGAGACCGGTTGGATGGCGAAGCAGGCCTCAGGGGCCGTCGTCGTCCGCGCGGGCGACACCGTCGTCCTCAACACGGCGACTGCAGGCAACCTGCGTGACGTCGACTTCCTTCCGCTGACCGTCGACGTCGAGGAGCGGATGTACGCCGCGGGCAAGATCCCCGGCTCGTTCTTCAAGCGCGAGGGCCGCGCCGGCGAGAAGGCGACGCTGATCGCGCGCATGATCGACCGTCCGCTGCGACCGCTGTTCCCGAAGGGCTGGCGCCGCGAGACGCAGCTCGTCGGCATGCCGCTGTCCGTCGACCAGGTCGTCGCCTACGACGTCCTCGCCATGAACGGCGCGTCGGCCGCCCTGCAGATCTCCGACATCCCGTTCCCGGCGCCGGTCGGCGCGGTGCGGATCGGCAAGCTCGAGGGCAACTTCGTGATCAACCCGACCGAGGAGCAGCTGCTCGAGTCCGACCTCGACCTCGTCGTGTCGGGCACCGAGGAGGCCATCCTGATGGTCGAGGCGGGCGCCAACGAGGTGCCCGAGGCCGAGATCCTCGACGCGCTCGACATCGCGCACTCGGAGATCCGCAAGCTGTGCGCCGCGCAGCGCGAGCTGGCCGAGAAGGCCGGCAAGCCCAAGCAGGCGATCGAGGTGCCGCAGGTCGACGAGGGACTCGCGCGCCAGATCGCGGACTCGCACGGCGCGGCGCTCGACGCCGCCACCCAGGTCGAGGACAAGCTCCAGCGCCAGGCCGCGACCGCCGAGGTCGAGGAGCAGGTTCTCGCGCAGTACTCCGGCGACCCTGAGGCGCCGACCTGGGCCGAGTTCCGCCAGAAGGCGCAGCTCGCGTTCGACGCGCTCGAGAAGAAGCTCATCCGCGAGCGCATCGCGGTCCAGAAGAAGCGCCCGGACGGCCGCCAGCCGGACGAGATCCGCGCGATCGACATCCAGATCAAGCCGCTGCCGCGCACGCACGGCTCGGCGCTCTTCACCCGCGGCCAGACGCAGGCCATGTCCGTGGTCGCGCTTGGCACCACGCGCGAGGAGATGCGGCTCGACAACCTCGGGCTCGAGACGTCCAAGCGCTACTTCCACCACTACAACTTCCCGCCCTTCTCGGTCGGGGAGGCCGGGTTCATGCGCGGCCCCAAGCGCCGCGACATCGGCCACGGCGCGCTCGCCGAGCGCGCGCTGGTCCCGATGATCCCGGACCAGGAGACGTTCCCGTACACGATCCGCGTCGTGTCGGAGATCCTGGAGTCCAACGGCTCGTCCTCGATGGCCTCGGTCTGCGGATCGTCGCTGTCGCTGATGGACGCCGGCGTGCCGATCAAGGCGCCGGTGGCCGGCATCGCGATGGGCCTGATCAAGGAGGGCGACGACTACGTCGTGCTCTCCGATATCGCCGGCGTCGAGGATCACCTCGGCGACATGGACTTCAAGGTCGCCGGCACCGAGAACGGCATCACCGCCCTGCAGATGGACATCAAGATCACCGGCGTCACGTTCGAGATCCTGCGCGACGCGCTCACGCAGGCCAAGGAGGGGCGCTCGTTCATCCTCGGCAAGATGGCCGAGGCGATCGGCGCGCCGCGCGAGCAGCTCTCCGAGTTCGCCCCGCGCATCTCGGCGCTCAAGATCGACCCGGACAAGATCGGCCTGCTGATCGGCAAGGGCGGCGAGACGATCCGCTCGCTCCAGGACGAGTACGAGGCGCAGATCGACGTCGACGACGAGGGCAACGTGCGCGTGTACGCGCAGACCGGCGCCCAGGGCGACGCGCTCGCCGAGCGCATCCGCTCGATGACCAAGGAGGTCGAGGTCGGCGACGAGTTCCCGGGCGCGAAGGTGGTCAAGACCACCACGTTCGGCGCCTTCGTCGAGCTCGCCAAGGGCACCGACGGCCTGCTCCACATCTCCAACGTCTCCCCCGGCCAGCGCGTCGGGACGGTCGAGGAGGTCCTCAACAAGGGCGACGAGATCTCGGTCCGCGTGGTCGAGGTCGACCGCGAGCGCGGCCGGATCGGCCTGCGCCTCGCCGAGGACCCGGAGATCGCGGGCAAGACCAAGGAGGAGCTCGCCAGCGTCGGGAGCGGCGACGGCGGCGGCCGCGAGCGCGGCCGTGGCCGCGGCGGCGACCGGCGCAACGGCGGCGGCCGCGGGCGCGACCGCGACCGCGAGCGCACGCCGCGCGGCGACCGGGACCCCGACCGCAGCTAGCACCCTGCCCACTCACCGGATCACGGAGCTCGCTTCAGGGCTGCGGATCGCGACGGAGCTCATGCCCTCCGTCCGGTCCGCGGCCCTCGGCTTCTTCGTCGGCACCGGCTCGCGCGGCGAGCTGCCGGCCGAGGCGGGCCTCTCGCACTTCCTCGAGCACCTGCTGTTCCGCGGCACCGATCGCTACGCGTCGGCCGAGATCGACCAGCTGTTCGACTCGATGGGCGCCGAGCTGAATGCCGGCACCGACAAGGAGAGCACCACCGTCTACGCGCGGATGCTCGACCAGCACCTGCCGCGCGCGTTCGACGTGATGGCCGACATGGTGTGGCGGCCGGCGTTCCAGGACGTCGACCCCGAGCGCGAGGTCGTGCTCGAGGAGATCGCGATGTACGAGGACGATCCGCAGGACACGGTGTTCGACGTGCTCGGCGAGGCGGTCTTCGGCGGTCATCCGCTGGGGCGGCCGATCATCGGTCGCGCGCCCGTGATCCGGGATACGCCCGCCGACCAGATCGCCGCCTTCCACGCGGCGCGCTATGTGCCGGGCTCGGTCGTCATCGCGGCCGCCGGCTCGGTCGACCACGACCAGATCGTCGAGCTGGCCGAGCGCACGCTCGAAGCCGGGCGGGTGCACGGCGCGCCGCCGATCGAGCCCGCTCCCGTCGACCCGTCGCCGACCGTGCGCTTCCAGCGCAAGGACACCGAGCAGTGCCATGTGTGCCTGGGCGCCGTCGGGCTGCCGCGCGGCGACGACCGCCGCTTCGCCACGCGCGTGCTCGACGCGATCTTCGGCGGTCTCTCCTCCTCACGGCTGTTCCAAGCCGTCCGCGAGGAACGCGGGCTCGCCTACTCGGTCTACTCGTTCGCCGGCCAGTACGCCGACACCGGCCAGATCGGCCTCTACGTCGGCACGCGGCCCGACAAGGTCGGCGAGGCGATGGAGGTCGTGGGCGCCGAGCTCGCCCGCCTGCGCGAGCAGCCGGCCACCGAGCAGGAGCTCGAGCGGGCGCGCGAGAACGTCAAGGCGCGCGTCGTGCTCGCGCTGGAGTCGACGGGCGCGCGCATGAACCGGCTCGGCGCCTCGCTGCTGTTCGGCCTGCCGCTGCTCGAGGCCGACGAGGTGATGGCGCGCTTCGAGGCCGTGACGCTGGACGACCTGCGCGAGCTGACCGACGAGCTGTGGGCGCCCGAGCGGCTGTCGGCGGCGGGCATCGGGCCCGACACGCAGGCGTTCCGGGCGGCCGTCGAGGACGTCTGCCCCGGCGCCGGCGTCGCGGCATGATCCGAGTGGCGGTCGCGGGCGCCGCCGGGCGCATGGGCCAGATGGTCTGCGCGACGGTCGACGACGCGCCGGATCTCGAACTCACGGGACGAGCCGATCCGGAGCTCGACACCTCCGTTTCGGACGTCCTCGCCGACGCAGACGTGCTCGTCGACTTCACCACGCCGGCCACCGCGCTCGCGAACGCCCGCGCAGCCCTCGAGGTCGGAGTTCACGTCGTGATCGGAACCTCGGGCTTCGACCTCGACGGCCTGCGCGAGGCGGCCGCGTCCTCGGAGGCCAGGGCCTTCTTCGCACCCAACTTCGCGATCGGCGCCGTGCTGATGATGAAGTTCGCGGCCGAGGCGTCGCGAGTGATGGAGCGGGCGGAGATCGTCGAGCTGCACCATGCGGGGAAATTGGACGCCCCGTCAGGTACCGCCGCCCGCACCGCCGAGATGATGGCGGGCGACGTCCCGATCCACTCGGTCCGCCTGCCGGGCTTCGTCGCCGACCAGGAGGTCATCCTCGGCGACCTCGCCCAGACGCTCACCATCCGCCACGCCACCACCGACCGCTCCTGCTTCATGCCGGGGGTCCTGCTCGCGATCCGCCGCGTGGCGGACCTGCCGGAGTCCCCGACGGTGGGGCTCGAGCACCTGCTGTTCGACCAGTGACGATCGTCGTCACGGACCACGCCGTCGAGCGCTACCTCCAGCGCGTCCGCGGCGTCCTCGACGCCCGCCCCGAGATCGCCGGCCGCGTCCGCCGCGCCTGGGAGGCCGGCAGCGTGGAGGAGGGCGAGCGCGGCGCGGTGGACGTCCGCGATGCAGACCTCGTGTTCGTCTGCATCCACGACGTCCCGCGCGGCGAGCTCGTCGTGCTGACGCTGTGGGAGGAGGGCGAGGACCCGGCGGTGCCGCGCCGCTTCACCGATGCGTTGCGGTGGCGCCGGCGAACTTCGGCTGGGTAGGGCGGCGAGGGAGCCGGCCGCGCCGGCGGTCCCGACTGGCGACTTTCCCGGAATATGCCGGTTAAGGCGCCACGCGCCCTCGCCGCGCAGCTATCCGGCGCCCCTTACCCAGCCGCAGTTGACGTGTAGTGCGGCGCGGCCGCGAGAACCGACCAATCCCTTGAGGCGCACGCGCAAGTCTTATCTCCGGCTCGCCTGGCAGAATTGGCCCATGCGTCCTCTGGGAGGCCTCCTGACGGCGATGGTCACGCCGTTCCGCGCGGACGGCCGCGTGAACGAGGATGGCGCCGTCGCGCTCGGCCGGCACCTGCTCGCCAACGGGTCCGACGGCCTCGTCGTCTGCGGCACCACCGGCGAGTCGCCCACGCTCGCCGACGACGAGATGGTCTCGCTGGTCGCGCTGATGGTCGACGAGCTGGGCGACGAGGGGCTCATCGCGGCCGGCGCGGGCTCGAACAGCACGCACCACGCGTGCCACCTCGCCGAGCGCATGGCCGCCACCGGCGCCGTCGCGCTGCTCTCGGTCACCGGCTACTACAACCGGCCGAACCGGCGCGGGATCGTGCGCCACTACGAGGAGGTCGCGCGCGCCGCCGGCGGCACGCCGATCATCGTCTACAACATCCCGAGCCGCACCACGGTGAATCTCGACCCACGACTGCTCGCCGAGCTGGCGCAGATCGACGGCATCGAGGCGGTCAAACAGTCCAACAGCGCCGAACTCGCCCCGATCGACGGCATGACGCTGCTGACCGGCAACGACGAGGACCTCGCGCGCTGCCTCGACGTCGGCGGCGCGGGCGGCATATGCGTCTCCAGCCACATCGTCGGGAACGAGATGCGGCGGATGTTCGACGCGCCGGAGCACCGCGCGGAGCTCGACGCCTCGCTGCAGCACGTCTTCAAGGCGATGTTCTGCACCGCGAGCCCGATCCCCGTCAAGACGGCCCTGAACCTCCTCGGCCATGACGTCGGCGGCCTGCGGCTGCCGCTGGTGGAGGCGGACGAGTACGAGCTGGCGATCGTCCGCACCGCGCTCGAGCGCCAGGGTCTGTTGACCGGAGCCCACGCCGCGTGAACGGCAGGCTGCGCGTCCTCCCGCTCGGAGGCGTCGGCGAGATCGGGAAGAACCTCACGGTCGTCGAGTACGGCGACCGGATCGTGGTGATCGACTGCGGGCTGCGGTTCCCGACCGCCGAGATGATGGGCATCGACCTCGTGCTGCCCGACTTCACGTACCTGCGCGAGCGGGTCGACGACATCGAGGCGATCGTCATCACCCACGGCCACGAGGACCACCTCGGCGCCCTCCCGTGGGTGCTGCGCGAGCTCGGCCAGCATGCGGTCCCGGTCGTCTACGGCGGCCAGCTCACCGTCGCCATGGCGCGCTCGAAGCTCGACGAGCACAAGCTGCGCGACGTCAACCTCGACGTGCTGCCGATCGGTCAGGTGGCCGAGGCCGGGCCGTTCGCGATCGAGATGGTGCACCTCACGCACTCGATCCCCGACGCCGCCGGGGTGGCGCTCACGTGCGAGCTCGGCACCGTCCTCTTCACCGGCGACTACAAGTTCGACCAGACGCCGGTCGGCGGCGCGCCGGCCGACATGGCGCGCCTGGCCGAGCTCGGCCGCGAAGGTCTGCTGCTGCTGTGCGGGGACTCCACGAACGCCGATCGGGCCGGGATCTCCACCAGCGAGTCGGTCGTCGGGCCGCAGCTCGAGCGGCTGTTCTCGCACTGCCCGGGGCGGATCGTGGTGACCTGCTTCGCGTCGAACATCCACCGTGTCCAGCAGGTGGTCGACGCGGCGGTCGCGCACGACCGCAAGGTCGCCCTGATCGGTCGCTCGATGCGCAAGAACGTCAACATCGGCCGCTCGCTCGGCCACATCGAGATCCCCGAGGGGCAACTCGTCCCGCCGCGCGAGCTCGAGCACTTCCCCGACGAGCGGCTCGTGATCATCTCCACCGGGTCCCAGGGCGAGCCGCTGTCGGCCCTACGCCGGATGGCCTACCGCGACCACCCGGCGGTCGAGCTCAAGCGCGGTGACACCGTCGTCTTCTCGGCGACGCCGATCCCCGGCAACGAGCGCGCGGTCAACGAGACGATCGACCGCCTGTACCACATCGGCTGCGACGTGGTGACCGCCCGCGACGCCCCGATCCACGCCTCCGGCCACGGCTACGCGGAGGAGCTGAAGCTCATGCTCAACCTCACGCACCCGCGCTACGTGATGCCGGTCCACGGCGACTACAAGCGCATGCTGCTGCACAGCCAGCTCGCCGAGGCCGTCGGGATCCCGGCCGAGAACATCTTCCGCACCGAGAACGGAACCCCGCTCGAGATCGACGCCCACGGCGCCCGGGCCGGCGAGCGCCAGACCGCCGGCCTCGTGTTCGTCGACGGGGTCGACATCGGCGACGTGGCCGACGTCGCGCTGCGCGACCGGCGCATGCTGTCGGCCGACGGCATCTTCATCATCGTCGCCACGGTGTCCGAGCAGGACGGCTCGTCGGTCGTCGAGCCCGAGGTGCTGGCCCGCGGCGTCCCGTTCCTCGACGAGAACGCCGAGATCATCGGCAAGCTGCGCGAGGCGGTCGAGGACTCGCTCGACCGCGCGGCCGAGCAGCGGATCACCGAGATCGCCGTCCTGGAGTCCTTCCTGCACGACGACATCGCGGCCTTCATCTACGAGCGCCTCAAGCGGCGCCCGATGGTGTTGCCGGTCGTCGTCGAGGTCTAGACCGGAAGGCGTTCCGCCTCCGGCTCGGCTCGAGCTTCAGCGCCTCGGCCGGACCGGCGGCGGGCCGGCCCGGCTTCGAGGGACGGGTTCGGCTCAGCGGCTGAACGAGGAGGCGATCGCCTGCTCGGTGTCGCCATAGTTGGCGGCGGCCTGCGAGGTGAGCTGCGAGATGCCGTGCAAGGCCTCCTGGATGCCGCGGCTGGAGCGCTGCCACTCCGCCCACAGCTCCTGGAAACGAGCCTGTGCGACACCCTGCCACTCGCTCTGGAGCGGCGCCACCTGGCTGGCCAGCTGCGACAAGGTCGACTCGATGTTGGCGGCGCCTGCGTTGAGCTGGCTGCCCACGGACTGAAGCTGCTCAGGGGTTACTGCGATGTTGGGCATCCGGGCTGCCTCCCTTGCTCCGATTGGACGTCTCGATGACGGGTACCCGCACCCAAGGCTACAAACACCGCGGCGTGAAGGATGTCGCGCTGTGGTATCCGTGGAGACCAAGTGACGGCCCAGGACGCGCTGACCTTCCATCGCCCGCCCAGGGAGTATCCCCCCGCCGTGCCGTCGGAGCGGCTGCGGATCGCGCCGCCGCCGACGCAACCCCCGCCGCCGCACACCTCGCTCATCCAGCTGCTGTTCCCGGTCGTGGGCGGCGTGGGCCTGGTCGGCTTCGCGATCGTCTACCGCAACTCGCTGTTCCTCTACATCGCCGGCGCGATGATCGTGCTGCTGCTGCTGTTCTCGATCGGCATGCGCTGGTCGCAGAAGCGCCAGGTGCGCAAGCGCGCGGCCGACGAGGCCCGCCGCTACTCCAAGTACCTGCGCGAGCGCGACATCGAGCTGGCCGAGGCCGGCGAGCTCCAGCGCGGGGCGCTCGCGCGGCTGTACCCGGATCCCGGGCGGCTCTGGACACTGCTGGTCAAGCGCGCCAACGTGTGGGAGCGCCGGCCCGACCACCGCGACTTCCTGCACGTGCGGCTCGGCACGGGGGCGGTGCCGCTCGATCGCGAGGTGGAGCTCGACCTCGGTTTCAACCCGCTGGCCGAGTACCAGGCGCACTCGCTCCAGGAGGCGCGCAAGCTCGTCGAGCGGAGAAGCACGCTGCGCGGTGAGCCGGTGGTCGTCGATCTCAGAGACGTCGGCGTGCTCGCGGTGACCGGCTCCCGCGACCACGCGCGCTCGTGGGCCCGGACGCTGATGAACCAGCTTGCGGCCTGGCGGGCGCCGCACGACCTGCGGCTGCTGACGGCCTTCGGGCCGGAGGACGCCGACGCCTGGGAGTGGGGCAAGTGGCTGCCGCACCAGCGCGTCGACCCCAACGTGCCCGGCCGCTTCCTGTTCGCAAGGTCGGCGGGCGAGCTCGACGCGCTGCTCGAGCCCGAGCTGCGCCCGCGGCTCGATCAGCTGCGCCGGATCGCCGAGGCCGACGTGCGCGGCCGCGAGGTGCCGCTGGTCGCGCCGGAGCTGGTCGTGATCCTCGACGGCTACCGCCCCGACCATCCGGCGAACGAGCTGCCGGCCTTCCGCGAGCTCCTCGCGCGCGCCCGCGAACTCAAGGCCGTCCTGATCCTGCTCTGCGACGCGCGCGAGCTCGAGCCTTCGCAGATCGACGCCCGACTGACCGTGCGCGAGCGCGGGGCCGGCGCCTGGGAGCTGTGGGGCCAGAACGCGCCCTCGATCCCCGAGCTGTTCCTCGACCAGGTCGACCTCGGGACCAGCGAGGCGACGGCGCGGACGCTGACGCCGCTGCGGCTCGCCGAGGGCGGCGACGGCGAGCGCGGCCTGAGCATGAACGTGCGGCTCGTCGACCTGCTCGGCCTGCCGTCCGCCGACGCGCTCGACCCCGAGCGTTCCTGGCGGCGGCGGCCCCGCGCGCTCAGCCTGCGGGCTCCGATCGGGCGTGCGGCCGACGGCGAGATCCTGGAGCTGGACCTCAAGCAGGCGGCCGAGGGCGGGATGGGGCCGCACGGCGTGCTGGTGGGCGCCACCGGGTCCGGTAAGAGCGAGCTCCTGCGCTCGCTGGTGGCCGGGCTGGCCGCCACGCACGGGCCCGAGCAGCTCGCCTTCGTGCTCGTCGACTACAAGGGCGGCGCCGCGTTCGCCGACCTCTCGCGGCTCCCGCACGTCGCCGGCCTGATCACCAACCTGCAGCGCGACCTGTCGCTCGTCGACCGCATGCACGCGGCCCTGATCGGCGAGCAGGAGCGGCGCCAGACGATGCTGCGCGAGGCCGGCAACCTCGACGACATCGTCTCCTACCAGGCGCGCCGCGAGGCCGATCCGTCGATGCCGCCGATGCCCGACCTGCTGGTGATCGTCGACGAGTTCGCCGAGCTGCTCGCCGCGCGGCCGGAGTTCATCGACCTCTTCGTCGGGCTCGGGCGCGTCGGCCGCTCGCTCGGCATCCACCTGCTGCTGTCGTCGCAGCGGCTCGACGAGGGCCGCCTGCGCGGCCTGGAGAGCCACCTGCGCTACCGCCTGTGCCTGCGGACGTACTCGGCGGTGGAGTCCAAGCTCGTGCTGGGGACGCCGGACGCCTACCTGCTGCCCTCGATGCCGGGGCTCGGCTACCTGAAGGTCGACACCGAGAAGTACGTGCAGTTCCGCGCCGCGCTGGCCTCCGGCCCGCACCTGGGGCCGGCGGTGACCCAAGACGAGCCGGCGCCGCCGGTGCGCGTCTTCGAGCCGCGTGCCGGGATGGAGCACCTTCCGGTGGCGGCGGAGCCGGAGTCGCGGCCGGCCGGCCCGAACGAGCTGCAGGTGCTGGTCGACCGCCTGGCCGGCGACCGTCCCCCGGTGCACCAGGTGTGGGTGGCGCCGCTGCCGGCCGCGGTGACCCTCGACGCAGTGCTGGACGACGCGCCGTGGTGGCACGGCGGCGAGCGCGCCGAAGGGCTGCGCGCCGTCGTCGGCCGGCTCGACCGCCCGTCAGAGCAGCGCACGGAGCCGTTCTCGCTCGACCTCGGGGGCTCCGGCGGCCACCTGGCGGTGGTCGGGTCGCCGCGCACGGGCAAGAGCACGCTGCTGCGCACGCTCGCGACCTCCCTGATCTGGCGCCACACGCCCGCGCAGGTGCAGTTCTACGGGGTCGACCTCGGCGGCGGCCTGCTCGGCGCGCTGGCCGGGGCGCCACACGTGGGCGGGATCGCCGGCAAGCTCGACCGCGAGGCCGTCACGCGGGTGGTGCGCCAGCTGCGCACGGAGGTCGAGGAGCGCGAGCAGGCGTTCCGCGAGGCGGGCCAGGAGTCGATGACCGACGCGCGCGGCGCCGGCTCCTTCCCGGACGTGTTCCTGCTGATCGACGGCTGGGAGGCGTTCAAGCGCGAGTTCGAGGGCCTCGACCGCGAGGTCGAGGAGCTGGCCGCGACCGGCCTGAGCTTCGGCGTGCACGTGGTGGTGGCCGCCAACCGCTGGGCCGAGATCCGCCCTGCGCTGCTCGACAACCTCGGCACGCGGCTCGAGCTGCGCCTGCACGACGCGATCGACTCGCTGGTCTCGCGCCAGGCGGCCGCGTCGCTGCCCGCCGAGGTCCCCGGCCGCGGCCTGACCATGGACGGCCTGCACTTCCAGGCGGCGCTGCCGCGCGTCGACGGGCGCGCCGAGGACGAAGGCACGGCGGCGGCGCTCGGCGAGCTGGTCGGCGAGGCGGCGGAGCACTGGGGCGACGCCGGCGCGCCGCCGATCCGGCTGCTGCCGCGCGAGCTCGATCCGCGGCGGCTTCCGCCGCCGTCGGCGCGCGAGGGCGTGCCGTTCGGGGTCGAGGAGCGGGGGCTCGACCCGGTCTGGGTGCGGTTCGCCGGCCCGGACCCGCACTTCCTCGTCTTCGGCGACAGCCAGAGCGGCAAGTCGTCGCTCCTGCGAGGCCTCGGGCGCGGGCTGGTGGCCTCTCATGCGCCGGAGGAGCTCCAGCTCGTGGTGGTCGACGTGCGGCGCTCGCTGATCGACCTCGCCCACGACCCTCACGTGCTCTCGTACGCCGCCTCGCCGCCCGCCGCCCAGCAGGCGGCCGAGCAGCTGCGCGCGATCTGCGGCGAGCGGATGGCGCCGGCCGACGCGTCGCCGCTGGCCGGCCCGTCGTGGAACGGGCCGCGCTACGTGGTGCTGTTCGACGACTACGACCTCGTCACCGGTCCCACCGGCGGGCCGCTGGCGCCGCTGCTCGACGTGCTGGCCGTGGGCGGCGACGTGGGCCTGCACGTCGTGCTCGCGCGCCGCGTCGGCGGCAGCGCGCGCGGGGCCTACGAGGCCGTGTTCGGCCGCCTGCGCGAGCTCGGCTCGCCCGGCGTCCTGCTCAGCGGCGACCCGGGGGAGGGGCCGCTGCTGGGCGGGACCAAGGCGCAGCCGCAGCCGGCGGGACGAGGCCTGTTCGTGCGCCGCGGCGAGCGCCCCGTGCTAGTACAGACTGCCTTCTCACCGCCGACCTCGGTTCCGGGGGCGGCTCGTGTCAGCTCGATGGAACGCGGGAGATCCAGCTCATGAACACCTGTGCCGTCACCATCGCCGGGCCGGACCGGCGCGTGGACCTCGTCGTCTCGACCGAGACGCCGATCGCGGACCTGATCCCGACCTTCGTCGAGCTCAGCATGGACGAGGCTCCGGTCGAGAACGGCCGCGCGCCGGTGTGGACGGTGGCGCCGCCCGGCCAGCAGCCGCTGCCGCTCGATCGCACGCTCGGCCAGTGCGGCGTGGCCGACGGCGCGGTGCTGACGCTGACCGAGATCCGCTCGCAGGCGATGGCGCCGCCCAAGCCGGCCGAGGTCGTGCGCCGTCCGGAGGTCCAGCGCGGCACGCCGCGCGAGCGCACGGCGGCGGCGCTGCCCGAGGAGCTGAGCGGTGGGGAGCGGTTCTCGCTGGCGATGAAGGCGTTCTTCGGCTACGAGCCCGAACCGCCGATCACCGAGTCGCCGGACCTGCCGCCCGAGAGCAAGCGCGAGGTGCTCACCAAGCCGGTGCAGAAGTCGGCGCTCGAGCGGTGGAAGGTCAGCTGGCGCGAGAGCGACTACGAGGCGCGCCTGGACCGCCGGATCGCGGCGCCGCGGCTCACGCGCTGCGCCACGATCGCCGTCGTGTCGCCGAAGGGCGGGGTCGGCAAGACGACGTTGACCGTGCTGCTGGGCTCGCTGCTGGCGCGCGTGCGGCGCGACCGGATCGTGGCGGTGGACACGAACCCGGACTTCGGGTCGCTCGGCCGCACCCTCACGCCCGAGCACCAGGTGTTCGTCGACGACCTCGGCGACGTGCTCGAGCAGCCCGACCTGTCGGTGACCGCGCTGGATCGCCATCTCGGCCGCGCGTTCGAGGGCCTGATGGTGCTGCCCGCGCCGACCGACCCGTCGCGGATGGCGCAGCTCAACGAGGAGTCCTACGCGCGCGTGATCGCGCGCCTGCAGTCGATGGTCGGCGTGCTCGTGCTCGACTGCGGCACCGGCCTGCAGGAGCCGGCCGCGCGCGCCGCCCAGGCCGCCGCCGACCAGCTCGTGCTGCTCTCCGACGCCCACCCCGCGACCGCCTCGCTCGTGGCCGAGGCGGCCGAGCTGCTGCGGACCGTCGGGCCGCCGCTGACGCTCGTGGTCAACAAGATGCCGCGCAAGCGCGACGCCCGGCTCGACCTCGACGGCCTCGAGCGGCTCGTGCCCGACGCGGCCGGCCTCATCACGCTCGACGAAGACCTGCGGTCGGCGACGCGGGTGACGTCCGGCGACTATTCGTGGGACGACGCGCCGTCGCAGTGGCGGCGCGCCATCCGTGCGCTGGCGGTCTCGCTGCAGGCCGGCTGGTCCGGCCTCGGCATCACGAACTAGAAGCCCGCGCGTTCCTGATCGCGCCCATGTAGGCGACGTCCTCGGGGTCGCCCATGCCGCGCGTGAGCTTGGCGTGGTCCTCCTGCTCGTACATCCGGCGCAGCGACTCCGTGATCCCGCGGTCGCCGCCGGTGAACATCGCGATCAGCTCGCCGGCGCGGTCGCCGACGGCCTGCGCCTCGGGCGCCGCCGGGTCCACGCCCGCCTCGCGCAGCGCGCGCAGCTTGGCGTAGATCTCCTGCCACTCCTGCTCGACCGCCTTGATCGCGTCCTCGCCGAGCTCCTGCCGGCGCTGCTCGAGCTGCTCGAGCTGCTCCGGCGTGTAGTACTTCTCGAACATCGTCATCGCCTCCATGGCGTCCAGTAGGTGCTGGGTGGACTCCCCGCCGCCGTCGAGGCCGGCGAGGAGCCGTGTCAGCCGGATCCGCAGCTCCTCGAGCGCCCCGATCTGCTGCTCGACGCGGTCGAGGTGGCGGCGCACGGTGTCGCGAGGTGAGTCCTCGCGGTCGAGCAGCGGGCCGATCTCCTCGAGCGGGAGGCCGACGCCGCGCAGCGCGAGCAGCCGGTACAGCCGCTGCACGTCGGCCGCCGAATAGAGGCGGTGCCCGCCGGCGGTGCGCTCGGACGGCACGAGCAGCCCGAGGCTGTCGTAGTGGTGCAGGGCCCGGACGGTCACGCCCACGGCCCGCGCCAGCTCGCCGATCCTGTAGTGCTCTCCGGTCATCAACACGCGACGGACGCTAGACCCTCACGTTACGTGAGGTTCAAGCGTTCTGGCGCGTAGCCGCTCAGTGGTTGCGGCCTGTGGGCTCGAGCGTCGGCGCCGGGCCGAGCGAATCGGACAGCGGGAGCTCCCGCCGCGGAGCCGCGGCCCGGTCCAGGCTCGGCCGCACGAGCAGCGCCGCCAGGACCAGCACGAGCACCCCGATGCCGGCCACGGCGTAGGCGGTCCGCGGCGAGCCGACGGCGACCAAGGCCACCCCCGATGACGTAGCCGACGCCGGGCATCGCGGCGCCGAGCGATTCGAGCAGGCCCACGATCCGCGCCTGGTAGTCGGCGGGCGTCATCTCCTGCAGCGAGGTGACCACGGCGATCCATTGGACCCCGTTGCCGGCTCCGCCGACGACCGAGATCAGGCATGCGACGAGCAGCGTCTCAGCCGTGGCCAGGCCCAGGTACGCGATGCCGACCATCGCCGTCGAGATGAGGATCAAGCCGCGCGCCGAGCGTTGCTTGATGAGGAGGTAGATGAGGCTTCCGACGACGATGCCCACGCCCCAGGACGCGAGCAGGATCCCGAAGCCCGCATCCGACGTGCCGAGGCTCTCCTTGGCGTAGATGACCTCGATCGGGATGACCAGCGTGAAAAGGACGAGCGCGATCGCCTGGCCGATCAGCAGCAGCCGCACCGCGGAACTGCGGCGCGCGAAGCTGATGCCGGCACCGAACCGCTCGCGCCAGGCCTGCCGCTCGAGGTGGACCGCCGGCAGGCCGCGAGTGAGGGCGAGGACGATCGCGATCGTCAGGAACGACGCGGCATCGGCCAGGAGCGCGACGGCCACGCCGAACTCGGCGATCAGAAGACCCGCGAGCGCGGCGCCGCCGACGGAGGCGACCGCGAACCCGATGTTCATCAGCGCATTGCCCTCCTTGAGCAGCGTCACCGGCTGGAGGACATTCGCCACGGCGCCGCGAGTGAGCCCTCGCCCCGTGATGGCGAGCGCTCCGTCGAGCAGGCCGAGGGCCAGAACGAGCGGCAGGACGAACGCGCCGTCCGCGATCAGCGCCAGGGCCGCAAATACGGCGGCCTCGAGCACATAGAGGGCAGGGAGGCTGCGCCGCAGCGGCAGCTGGTCCAGCCGCGCCGTGAGCGCCGGCGCGATCAGGGCGGGCAGGAACTTCGCGACGATGAAGAACGCGGCGGTCGAGGCGACCGAATGCGTTCGGTCGTACACGAGCACCGCCAGGGCCACGAGGCCGACGGCATCCCCGAGCTCGTTGACGGTGTACGACGCCAGAAGCCGGCTGAACGGCCGTACGGCCAGTGGTGCTAAGCGCCCCCGCACGGTCAAGGATCGTAGACCTTCATGAAACGAATCCCCACCGGACGAATGTCGAATCCGGGATTCCCGTTTGGTTCGTCAGACCGGCGTCGTGCCGGGCCACGCTACGCGGTAGGAATCCGCACCACGAAGCGGGCGCCGCGGCCGTCGAGCGGCTCCTCGAGCCGGACCGTCCCGCCGTGCGAGTCGGCGACGGCGCGCACGATCGAGAGCCCGAGGCCGGATGAGCCGCTGTGCTCGCCCGAGCCGCGGAAGAAGCGCTCGAACACCTTCTCGCGCAGGTCGTGCGGGATTCCCGGCCCGTCGTCCTCGACCGAGAGCACGACCTCGCCGTTGCGGCGCTCCACCGTGGCCTCCACCGCGGTGCCCGGGTCGGTGTGGCGGAGCGCGTTCTCCATCAGGTTCAGCACGAGCCGGTGGAGCTCGTCGCGCGCGCCGTCGACGCGGGCGCCCGCGGGCGCGTCGATGGAGATCTCGTGCCCGCCGGCGACGGGCTCGAGCTCAGAGGCGGCGTCGGTGACGACCTCGGAGAGATCGACCGGCTGGTGCGGCGCGACGCGGCCGGCGTCGGCACGAGCGAGGAGCAGCAGGTCGGCGACCAGGCGGCGCATGCGGCGCGAGGAGCGCAGGGCGGAGGCGGCCGCCTCGCGCTGCTCGCCCGTCAGCTCGTACTCGAGCAGCTCGAGGTTGGCCAGCACCGAGGTCAGCGGCGTCCGGAGCTCGTGCGAGGCGTCGGCCACGAACTCGCGCTGGCGCGTGAGCGCGCCCTCGGTCTCGGCCCGCGCCTCACCGAGCGAGTGGAGCATCGCCTCCAGCGTGCGCGCCAGCTCGGCCACCTCGTCCTCGGCCTCGGCGTGCGGGATCTTCCCGGTCGGATCGCGCGACTGCTCGATCCGGCGGGCGGCGGCGGTCAGCTCGGCGATCGGCTCCATCGCGCGCCGCGCCACGGCCAGGCCGGCCAGCAGGGCCAGCAGCGCGCCGCCGAGCACGCCGAAGGCGAGGAACACCTTCACCCGGTTGGCGGTGGCCTGCACCTCGGAGATCTCGCGCGCGTACTGCAGCGACCACGGGTCGGGATAGCCGACGACCGGCACCTGGCGGGTCTCGACGCGCCATCCGTCGATCTCGCCGGTGGGCGCGAGCGGCGGCCCGAAGTCCGGCGCGTCCGCCGTGCTGAAGCCGACGTAGTCGTCCTCCGTGATGACGCGGATCGCGGCGGCCTGCGACGCGGCGAAGTCCTCGAGGTCGATCGAGCCCTGGCCCGAGCGCACGAACGGCGTGCCGTTGCGGTAGTGCAGCTCGAGCCGCGCCTCGCGCGCGAGCTTGTCGGCGCTCGCGGCCACCTGACGGGTGAAGTCCTCGTGGATCTGGCCCGTGGTGAGCACGCCGACGATCATCGCGAAGCCGCACAGGATCACCAGCGTCAGCGCCGCGGAGCCGCCGGCCACGCGCCAGCGGATCGGCAGCCGCTTATACGCGGAGGACGTAGCCCGCGCCGCGGACCGTATGGAGGAGTCGAGGCTCCCCATCGGCTTCCAGTTTCCTTCGCAGGTTCGAGACGAAGACCTCGATCGTGTTCGTGATCGAGAACGGGTCGTAGCCCCACACCTCGTCGAGCAGCTTCTGGCGCGAGATGACCAGGCGCTCGTTTCGCATCAGGTACTCGAGCAGCTCGAACTCGCGCTGCGTGAGCTCGATCTTGCGCTCCCCGCGCGTCACCTCGTGGGTGTCGGGGTTGAGCATCAGGTCGCCCACGCGCAGCGGCGCCATCCCGCGCGGCGGCCTTCTGCGCAGCAGGGCGCGGAGGCGGGCGAGCAGCTCCTGGCGCTCGAACGGCTTGACGAGGTAGTCGTCGGCGCCGACGTCGAGCCCTTCGACGCGCGACTCCAGCGCGTCGCGCGCGGTGAGGATGAGGATCGGCACGTCGTCGCCGCCCTCGCGCAAGCGGCGGGCGACGTCGATGCCGTCGAGGCGGGGGAGACCGAGGTCGAGGACGATCAGGTCGGGCAGGAAGGCATGCGCCTCGTCGAGCGCCTGGACGCCGTCGGCGGCGAGCTTGACGTCGTACCCGTCCAGCCGCAGCGAACGCTGCAGCACGTGCGCGATCTCGGCGTCGTCCTCGACGACCAGCACGCGCACGGGGCGATCCGAGGCTTCCATCGCTGTTGATGGTACGGCGATGCAGGGACGTTGCGGGATCTGTTCAGCGGCGATTTAGGTGTCCGGCAGGAGGCGGACGGCGCGCGTCGAAGGGGTGGCGGCCACATGCCCGCCCGCAAGCCCAAGCCCCGAGCCCGCCGTTCCGCGCCGGTGGCCTGGCCCGGCCTGCCTCAGCTCGAGCAGCGACAGCTCGACATCATCGGGCTCGGGCTGGTGGCCGCCGCCGTCTTCTTCGCGTTCCTGATCTACCTCCGCTGGGACGGCGGAGAGGCGGGCGGCTGGGCGGTCGACGGCCTGCGCCGGCTGATCGGCGCCGTCCATTACGGCGTTCCGGTGGCGCTGCTCGCAACGGGCGCGATCCTCGTGCTGCGGCCGATGCTGCCGGCGGTGAGGCCGTTCCGCTCCGGCGGGCTGTGCCTGTTCGCCGCCGCGGCGCTGGCCCTGGCGGCCGGCACGCTCGGGCTCGGCCCGGGCGGCGAGGCGGTGCGCTGGGATCCCGAGTGGGTGCGCCCGCGTGGCGGCCTGGTCGGCGAGGGGCTGTTCTGGGGCGCCTCGACGGCCCTCGGCACCGTGGGTGCGCACATCGTCGCGCTCTTCCTCTGCCTCGCCGCCGTCCTGCTGCTCACCGGCGCCTCGATCGCCGGCGTGGTCAAGGCCACGACCGACTCGGTCTCGACCACCACGCGCGACATGCGCGCCGCGGTCCAGCGACGGCGCGCCACCGAGGAGCTGGAGGCGCTGGAGCTCGAGGAGCCGCGGGTCTCGCGCGCGACGCCGCCCAGCCGAGGAGTTGGAGGAGCCGAAGCCGTTCTGGTCGGGCGAGGAGCGCTTCCCGGATCTGTATGACGAGCCCACTTCCGGAGCCGGAGCCCGAGCCGGAGCCTGAGGAGCCGGCCGAGCCGCGGCTGGCCGAGGACCCTGAGACCGACGAGCCCGGGGTGACGCGGGCCCCCGGTAACGTCGCCGAAGGCGAGCGCGCTAGCGATCGCCTGGCAGGCGAAAGCGATCTGACCCCTCAGGGCCGCTATCGCCCGCACGTCACCGAGTCGCCCGACTTCGAGTGGACGGTGCCGGATCCCGGGACGCTGAAGCGCTCGTCCGAGGAGGCGGCGCGCCCGGACACCGCGGGGCAGGAGAAGGTCGCCGCCCAGCTCGTCGAGGCGCTCGGCCACTTCGGCGTCGAGGCGCGCGTGATCGGCAAGGTCGCCGGTCCGCACATCACCCGCTACGAGCTGCGGCTGGCGCCCGGCACCAAGGTCGGCAAGGTGGCCCAGCTCAAGGACGACCTGGCCTACGCGCTGGCCGCCTCCGACATCCGCATCCTGGCCCCGATCCCCGGCAAGCAGGCGGTCGGCGTCGAGGTCCCGAACGCGCGCCGGCGGATCGTGCACCTGGGCGACGTCTTCCAGCCGCCGCCGCCCGACTGGTCGCCGCTGACGGTGTGGCTCGGCAAGGACGTGGCGGGCCGCGCGATCGGCGCCGACCTGGCCAAGATGCCGCACCTGCTGGTGGCCGGCACGACCGGCGCCGGCAAGTCCGGGGCGGTCAACGCGATGCTGTCCTCGATCCTGCTGCGCGCGACGCCGCACGAGGTCCGCATGGTGCTGGTCGACCCCAAGCAGGTCGAGCTCACGCACTACGACTCGATCCCGCACCTGCTGACGCCGGTCATCACCTCGCCGCGCAAGGCCGCGGTGGCGCTGCAGAACCTCGTGCGCGAGATGGAGCAGCGCTACTCCTACATGTCCTTGGCGCGGACGCGCACGCTGATCGATCTGAACGCGGTGCGCTCGCGGCGCGGCGAGGCGCCTCTGCCGTACGTGCTGTGCGTGATCGACGAGCTCGCCGACCTGATGATGGTCGCGCCCGCCGACGTCGAGGACTCGATCATCCGGATCGCGCAGAAGGCGCGCGCGGTCGGCATCCACATGGTGCTGGCCACGCAGTCCCCGCGCGTGGACGTGATCACGGGCATGATCAAGGCAAACGTCCCGTCGCGGATCGCCTTCGCGGTGTCGTCGCAGACCGATTCGCGCGTGATCCTCGACCAGAACGGGGCCGAGACGCTGCTGGGCGCCGGCGACATGCTCTTCTCGCCGGTCGGCTCATCGCGGCTGCAGCGGATCCAGGGCGCGTTCATCGACGAAGCCGAGATCGCCGTGCTGACCGAGGCGTGGCGGCGGCAGGGCGAGCCGGAGTTCCACGAGGAGCTGCTGGAGGAGGTCGAGGAGGCGGCTCCGGAGGGCGGCGAGGACGGCTTCGATCCGGACGAGGATCCGCTGCTGTCGGACGCGATCCGGCTGGTGGCCGAGATGCAGACCGCCTCGACGTCGATGCTCCAGCGGCGGCTGCGGCTCGGCTACACGCGCGCGGGGCGTCTGATCGACATGCTCGAGCGACGCGGCGTGATCTCGGGCTACGAGGGCTCCAAGCCGCGGCAGGTGCTGATCACGGAGGGCGACGTCCCGCGGGTGCTGGCGGCGCTCGGCGAGCAGCCTGTGCCGGTGCTCGACGAGGAACCGCCTGAGTAGCCTCTCCTCTGCTGATGCCAGAGATCGGCGAGACGCTGCGCGAGGCGCGGATGCGCCGGCGGATCGACATGACGGAGGTCGAGAGCGCCACCAAGATCCGCGGCAAGTACCTCAGAGCGCTCGAGAACGAGGAGTGGGATCTGCTGCCCGGACCCACCTTCGTCAAGACCTTCCTGCGCACGTATTCCGAGTACCTCGGGCTCGACCCGAGGCTGCTGGTCGAGGAGTACCGCCAGCGGTTCGAGCGCCCCGCGACGCAGGACCTGACGCCGTTCGCGGCGACCCGCGCGCGTGGGCGGGCGCGGCGCCGGCGGGTGTCGGGCCTCGGGCCGGGACTGGTGATCGTCGCCTGCGTGGCCGTGCTGCTCGGGTCGCTGTGGCTGCTGGGCCGGCTGGGCGAGGACGACAGCGGCACGCCGCCGCCGCCGAACCAGGTGCGCGAGAGCGAGCCGACGCCGGCGGCCGGCAGCGGTGAGGACGACGGGTCGCCGCCGGCGGCGACGGAGCGGCGACCGCGGCGGGTGCGGCTCCAGCTCGTGGCCATCGCGCCCGTCTACGTCTGCGTGGTCGACGCGCGCGGCCGTCAGGTGATCGACGAGGAGATACTCGACGCGGAGACCCGGACGCGGACGCTGGTGAGCCGCTCGTTCCGCACCAACTTCGGCAACGCCAGCCTGCGGATGCGCGTGAACGGCAGGACCTACCGCGTGGAGCCGAGCGCCGACCCGATCGGCTACGAGCTGCGCCCGGGGCGCCGACCGCGGCGGCTGTCCGACGAGCAGCGCCCGGACTGCTCGTCGTGAGCGTCCGCGCCGGCATCGTGGTCACCGGGACCGAGGTCCTGTCCGGGATCATCCGCGACGAGAACGGCCCGTGGCTCAGCGAGCGCCTGCGCGGGCTGGGGGTGACGCTGGCGCATGTGATGGTGGTGGGGGACCGTCGCTCGGATCTGCTTGACGCCTTGCGAGTTCCTCTCGGACTGCGACCTGGTGATCACCAGCGGCGGGCTGGGACCGACGGCCGACGACCTGACCGCCGAGGTCGTGGCGGAGTTCGCGGGGGTCTCTCTCGAGCTCGATGCCGGGCTCGAGGAGCGGATCTGGGGGATCATCTCGGCGCTGCGGGGCCGCTGGCGCGACGTCAGCGACGAGAGCCTGCGCGCGGGCAACCGCAAGCAGGCGCTGGTGCCTTCCGGGGCGGTGGTGCTCGAGCCGGTCGGCACGGCTCCCGGACTGGTCGTGCCGGTCGAGGGCGGCCCGTGCGTGGTCGTGCTTCCGGGGCCGCCGGGCGAGCTGCGGCCGATGTGGGAGGCGGCGGTCGGCGTGGGCGTGGTGCGCGACGTGCTGGCGCGCGCGGGCGTGCTGGAGCAGCGGATCCTGCGGATCACGGGTGTGCCGGAGTCGCAGCTGGCGGAGGTCCTGCGGGAGCTCTCGCCGCCGGCGTCGCTCGAGATCACGACCTGCCTGCGCCGCGGGGAGCTCGAGATCGCGACGGTGTTCGATCCTGCGGCTTCTGCCGACTACGAGGCGCTGGAGGCGGCGGTGCGTCGAGCGGTTCGGCGGGCGGGTGTTCTCGCGCGACGGCTCCACGATCGACGAGATCGTGGCGGGGCTGCTGCTGGGGCCGCCGGTGCGGACGGTGGCGGTCGGCGAGTCGTGCACCGGCGGGCTGATGGCCGCGCGGCTCACGGCCCGGGCGGGCTCGTCGGCCTACGCGCTGGGCGGGGTGACCGCGTACTCGAATGAGGCCAAGGTGGGGTTCCTGGGAGTGCCGGAGTCGATGATCGAGCGGCACGGGGCGGTGTCGCCGGAGGTGGGGCGGGCGCTGGCTGCGGGCGCGGTGGGGCGGTTCGGCGCATCTCTGGGGATCGGCATCACGGGGATCGCGGGTCCGGACGGGGGCACGCCGGAGAAGCCGGTGGGGACCGTGTGCGTCTGCGTGGCGGGCGCCGACGGTGAGGTGCTGATCGAGCGCGCGGTGCGGCTCCCGGGCGACCGGGCGGCCGTGCGCGAGCGGACCACGACGCTGGCCATGCACCTGCTCCGGCGCGCGCTGCTGGAGGGGCGGCAGGCGCCGCCGAGCGCGGCGTGAGCCCGCCCGGCTCGTCCGACCGCGCCTCGTCCGACCCGGTCTCGTCCGACTCGCCGGCGCCCTCGTCCCAGCGACGGCTCTTCGTCGCCCTCGAGCTCCCGGACGCCGCCCGCTCCGCTCTCGTGGCGTTCCGCCGACGCGGCAGCCGACCCGGCGGTCTGGCGACCGGTCGCGGACGAGGCGCTCCATCTCACGCTCGCCTTCCTCGGCCGCCGGCCGGCGGACGACGTGGCGATCATCTCGCGCGTGTTGCACGAGGCGGCCGGCCCGGCCCCGCGACTCGTCCTCGGCGACGGTCTCCTGCTCCCGCCCCGCCGCGCCCGCGTGCTCTGCGCCTCGCTGGCCGACCCGGACGGCACGCTGGCCGGGCTCCAGTCCCGCGTCAGCGACGGGCTGGCCGCGGCGGGCGTGTACGTGCCGGAGAAGCGCCCCTTCCGCGCGCACGCCACCGTCGCCCGCCTGCGCCCGCGCGCACGAGCGCCTCGCACGATCGACGAGGCACCCGAGTCGCTCGAGTTCGCGGGCGGCCCGCTCACCCTGTTCGAGTCGCGCCTGCATCCGCACGGGGCGCGCTACGAGCCGCTGGTGCGCGTCTCTCTGAGCTGAGTCGTCACACCTGCGTCTTGTTCCGTGACACACCCTCGCGGGAGGCTCCGGTTCCGTCCGACCCGCCTTCCAAGCTGTGGAACTCACGTGATCAGATCGCAGGAGACAAGATGAGCGCACCTCAGGACGCCAAGGAAGCCAAGGCGCGCGACGCCGCCCTGCAGGGCGCGCTCGCGCAGATCGAGCGCCAGTTCGGCAAGGGGACCGTCATGCGCATGGGCGACGAGGGCGCCCAGGTGAAGGTCGATGCGATCCCCACCGGCGCACTGTCCCTCGACCTCGCGCTCGGCATCGGCGGCATGCCGCGCGGCCGCATCGTCGAGGTCTTCGGCCCGGAGTCCTCGGGCAAGACGACGCTGGTCTACCACGTCATCGCCGAGGCCCAGAAGCTCGGCGGCGTGTGCGCGTTCATAGACGCCGAGCACGCCATGGACCCTCTGTACGCCAAGAACCTCGGCGTGAACATCGACGAGCTGCTCGTCTCCCAGCCCGACTACGGCGAGCAGGCGCTCGAGATCGCCGACATGCTCGTCCGCTCCGGCGCGGTCGACCTCGTGGCGGTCGACTCGGTGGCCGCGCTCACCCCGCGCGCCGAGCTCGAGGGCCAGATGGGCGACCAGACGGTCGGCGTCCAGGCGCGGATGATGTCCCAGGCCATGCGCAAGCTGGCCGGCAACCTGAACCGCACGCAGACCCTCTGCCTGTTCGTCAACCAGATCCGCGAGAAGGTCGGCGTGATGTTCGGCTCGCCGGAGACCCAGCCGGGCGGCCGCGCGCTGAAGTTCTATTCCTCCCAGCGGCTCGACATCCGGCGGATCGAGACGCTCAAGGAGGGCACGGAGGCGGTCGGCAACCGTGTCCGCGTGAAGGTCGTCAAGAACAAGGTCGCGGCCCCGTTCAGACAGGCGGAGTTCGACATCGAGTTCGGCAAGGGCATCTCCAGCTCCGGCTGCATCCTCGACCTCGGGCTCGAGCACGGCATCGTCACCAAGTCGGGCTCGTTCTTCTCCTACGGCGACGAGCGACTCGGCCAGGGCCGCAACAACGCCAAGGCGTACCTCGACGAGCACCAGGAGATCTCCAAGGAGATCGAGTCCAAGGTCTACGACGTGCTCGGGCTCGGGGATCAGGATCTCGTCCAGCCGATCGAGCGCGACGAGAACGCTCCGCCGGTTCCGGAGATCGCTGCCGCATAACCCCTTCGGGTCGTGCACGACCAAGCCTTCGACGACGACCGCTCCGGTCGCCGGACCCCGACGATCACAGCGGTGCCGCCGCCGGACCCCGACGATCACGCGCGCCGCCGCCGGAGCGGTCGCCGGACCCGGAGGTGCGCCTCCAGCACGCGCGCGAGGTCGCGTGGACCGCGCTGAACCGGCGCGACCACACGGTCGCCGAGCTCGCCCGCATCCTCTCGCGCAAGCGGGTCGAGCCGGCGGTCATCGACGCGGTCGTGGGCGAGCTGTGCGAGCAGGGCTATCTCGACGACGCGCGCTTCGCGCAGCGCTTCGCCGACGACCGGCGGCGGCTCGACGGCTGGGGCGCCGAGCGGATCGAGCAGCGCCTGCGCGCGCTCGGAGTGGACGGCGAGCTGATCGCGGCCGCCGTGTCCATGCAGGGCCACGAGGGCGAACTCGACGCCGCGGTCGCCCTCCTGCGGCGCCGTTTCCCGGACCCGCCGGCGACCCCGCGGGACTGCGAGCGGGCGCTCGGCATGCTCGTCCGCAAGGGCTACGAGCTCGAGCTGGCGCACGACGCGATCCGCCGTCACGCGGGCGTTCCGGCCTTCGAGTGACGATCTGATTGCGCCGGGCTCCCACCGGTACTACGATCCGGACCAGCGACAGGTCGAGCCTCACGGCTCCTGAAAACCCAGCAAATCCAAGAATTTCACGCGGAAGCAGCAGCTTCAGTGACGACGGCCACCAAGAACCATCACCGCGGACGATCAGACGCCGCATCCGGGCGGGCGCGCCCGGCAGAACCGACCCAACACCGCATCACAGCCGCCATCTGACGGGGCGGCCGGGTATGGCCGCCTTCCTGCTTGTCTCCTCCGCTCGGCCGAGACGAGGCTCGGCCTGCCGCCTGCGACAGACCGGTGAATGAGCTCGCGCCGCGCCCTCGGGAGCGGCGCCGGGGAGAGGAAAGGCAATGGAAATCGTGATCGCGGGGGCCGTGGTGGCCCTGGGGCTGGTGGTCGCGGCTGCCCTGCTGGCGAAGCGCACGTCGGCCGCAGGGGCCGCGTCCGGCCGCGCCAAGGCACCGCCGGCAGCGGTCGCCGCCGACGACGGCGAGACCGCCAAGCGCCGCGCCGAGGCCACGCGCCTCGAGGAGCGCCTGCACGGCCGCGAGGAGGCGCTCGACGCGCGCGGAGCCGAGCTCGGCGAGCGCGAGCGCCGGCTGGCCGAGAAGGAGGCCCAGATCACCGAGGTGCGCGAGAAGGCGGTGCGCCAGCTCGAACGCGCCTCAGGCCTCTCTGCCTCGCAGGCCAAGGCGCTGCTCATGAAGGAGCTCGAGGACCAGGTGCGCCACGAGTCGGCCCGCCGCCTGCGCGCGATCGAGGAGGAGACCAAGCGCGACGCCGAGCGGCGCGTGCGCAACATCCTCTCCGTCGTGATGCAGCGCCTGGCCGCCGGCCACGCCGCCGAGACCACGGTGTCCGTCGTCCAGCTCCAGGCCGACGACATGAAGGGCCGCATCATCGGCCGCGAGGGGCGCAACATCCGCGCCCTCGAGCACCTCACCGGCGTCGACTTCATCATCGACGACACCCCCAACGCGGTCATCCTCTCCGGCTTCGACGGCGTCCGGCGCGAGATCGCCCGGATGACGCTCGAGAAGCTGCTCCAGGACGGGCGCATCCACCCGGCCCGGATCGAGGAGACCTACTACCAGGCCAAGTCCGAGCTGGAGAGCCACATCGCCGAGTCCGGCGAGCAGGCGTGCTTCGACGCCAACGTCCAGGGCCTCGACGCCGAGCTGACCAAGGTCCTCGGCCGCCTCAAGTACCGCACCTCCTATGGGCAGAACGTGCTCGCGCACTCGGTCGAGTGCGCGCACCTGGCGGCGATGATGGCCGACGAGCTCGGCGCCTCCGCCAAGACCGCCCGGCGCGCGGCCCTGCTGCACGACATCGGCAAGGCGGTCTCGCACGAGGTCGAGGGCCCGCACGCGCTGGTCGGGGGCGACCTCGCGCGCCGGCACGGGGAGAGCGAGGCCGTCGCGCACGCCATGGAGGCCCATCACAACGAGGTCGAGCCGCAGACCATCGAGGCCGTCATCGTCCAGGCCGCCGACGCCCTGTCGGGCGCCCGCCCGGGAGCCCGCGGCGAGTCGCTCGAGCAGTACGTCAAGCGCCTGCGCGACCTCGAGCAGATCGCGACCCGCCACGAGGGCGTCGACAAGGTCTACGCGATGCAGGCCGGCCGCGAGATCCGGGTCATGGTCCTGCCCGGGCTCGCTCGACGACGACGGCGCGGTGCTGCTCTCGCACGAGATCGCGCGCGAGATCGAGCAGGAGCTCGAGTACCCAGGGCAGATCAAGGTGACCGTCATCCGGGAGTCGAGGGCCACCGACTACGCGCGATGAGACTGTTCCGCCGCCGCCGGGACGCCATGGAGCTCTGGCGCGCCGAGCTGCCGGAGATCGCCCGCTGGGCCGCCGAGCCCCACGCGCCCGACCTCGACCCGTCCGAGGTCGACATCCCCGAGCGAGTCGGCATGCTCGGCCGCCCGCTGCCCAAGAGCAAGGGAGCCATCACCGGCCTCGAGGGCGGCAGCGCCCTGCCGAGCAGCCAGCACCACTACGGCAGTTGACGCGGCATCACGGCGCACCTGTGCGTTGGTGAACCGCAGCACACGCCAGCCGCAGGCGGTGAGGCGAGCGTCGCGCGCGCGGTCGCGCTCGAACGCGGCCCGGGTCCCGTGGTGCTGGTAGCCGTCGGTCTCCACGATCAGGCGGTCCGCCGGCCAGCAGAAGTCGACCTCGAAGCCCTCGACGACGGCGTTGACGAGCGGCCGCGGAATCCCGTGGGCGTCGCACAGCTCGAGGAACGCGTCCTCCAGCGGGCTGCGCGTCGTCGCCGTGAGGTCATGCGCCGTGGCCTCTGCGAGCCGCTTCGCGCCGGGGTGGCCCGCCGGGATCCTGACGTCGAGTCGCAGCGCCTCGGCCTGCTCGGCGGCCTTCTCCAGCGCGCGCCTGGGCAGCGCCGTGGCGAGGTCGGCGAGCGTCTGGCCGGGTGTGGTGACCGGAATGCCGTCGCGCGTCGTGGTGTCCACCGGCCGCCGCGATCGATGGACCACGACCGATCTCGTGCTCCGAACCCCGCTTGTATGGGAGACGGTGACGTCGATCCGGGCGGAGGCGCTGGGACGGATGGCCCAGAGCGCCGCCGCGCTGCGGTGGCTCAGCGCGGCGCCCGTGGCCGCAGGCCATCACCGCGGCGAGGTAGCGGCCGTCGAGTGGCACGATCGTGTGGCCGACCGCGTAGACGCCGCGGTAGAGCCGGTGGAGCCGGCCGTCTGCGACGCGCCGTCCGATCGCGTCGCGATCGAACCCGAGCGCCAGCAGCTGCTCGACGGCTCACGACGCCGTGCTGGCGAGCCGCGAGATCGGCGAGGCCGATCGGTCTGGGGTTGCTGATGCGCGCATACCGCGCATTAGCAACCCCACGCGAAATCTCGCCCCCTCCCGAGCCCTCCCTCAATGCGCAGTTCGTCCCTCGATACCCTCCAAATCGCCGTGAAGCGGTTCCACGTCACCACGTTCGGCTGCCAGATGAACGAGCACGACTCCGAGCGGATGAAGGGCATGCTCGAGTCGCTCGGCTACAGCGAGGTCGCCGACCGCCACGACGCGGACCTGATCCTCTTCAACACCTGCTCGATCCGTGAGAAGGCCGACGACCGCTTCGTCGCCCACCTCCACGAGGCCAAGGTCCTCAAGCGACACCACCCCGAGCGGATCATCGGCGTCGGCGGCTGCTGGGCCCAGTCCGTCAAGGACCAGGTCTTCCGCCAGTTCCCGTTCGTCGACGTCGCCTTCGGCCCCGGCCAGGTGCACAAGCTCGCCGAGTTCCTGACCAGCGACAGCCTCACCGCCCAGGGCTTCTTCGAGTTCGAGGGCTTCACCGGCCACCTCCCGCCCAAGCGGGCGCGCGACTTCCAGGCCTGGGTGCAGATCTCCGCCGGCTGCAACATGAAGTGCGCGTTCTGCATCGTCCCCTCGACGCGTGGTCGCGAGGTGTCCCGGCCGCTCGAGGAGCTCGTCGCGGAGATCGAGGCGCTCGCCGCCGACGGGGTTCGCGAAGTCACGCTGCTCGGCCAGAACGTCAACTCGTACGGCACCCGGCTCCGCCCGCAGCCGCGCCGGTTCTCCGAGCTCCTGGCGGCGGCCGATGCGATCGAGGGGATCGATCGCATCCGCTACACGAGCCCGCACCCGGCGCACATGAACGAAGACGTCATACGCGCGCATGCGGAGCTGCCGTCGCTCTGCGAGCACATCCACCTGCCGCTGCAGTCGGGCAGCTCCCGCATCCTCAAGGCCATGCGCCGGACCTACGACCGCGGCCGCTACATGGACCGCGTCGCCCTGATCCGCGAGCACGTGCCCGACTGCGCGCTGACCACCGACATCATCGTCGGCTTCCCGGGGGAGACCGAGGCGGACTTCGAGCAGACGCTCGAGGTCGCCGAGGAGGTCGGCTACGACGGCGCCTTCACGTTCATCTACTCGCCCCGCCGCGGCACCGAGGCGGCCGACTTCACCGACGACTTCATCCCGCACGAGGTCGCCGTCGAGCGCATGGAGCGCCTCGTCGAGGTCATCCAGCGCCGTGCGCGCGAGCGCGCGCAGCGGTTCGTCGGCCGCACGCTCGACGTGCTCGTCGAGGGCGCCTCGCGCACCGACGCCAGCCGCGTCCGCGGCCGCACCCGCCACAACAAGGTCGTCAACTTCGACGGCCTCGCGTCACCGGGCGAGATCGTGCCCGTCGAGATCACGGGCGCGACCAGCCAGACGCTCACCGGCGAGATGTCGTTGCTCGCCCGCGCCGGCTGATTTCGTTCCGTCATCCGCGTATGCGAACATACGTTCGTGCGCTGGGCGAATCAATCCGTCGAAACCGCCCACGATCCCCGCCTGCCCGGGTTCAGCGAGGACGTCGTCGTCCGCCGGTTCGACGCCCCGGAGGCCCTCGACACCCGCTTCCACGAGGTCCGGACCAAGTCCGCGATCAACCGCGTGCCGACGATTTCGCGCGTCCCGTTCGAGTGGACAGTGAATCCGTACCGCGGCTGTTCTCATGCCTGCAGTTACTGTTTCGCTCGCCCGACGCACGAGTACCTGGACCTCAACGCGGGGCGCGATTTCGAGCGCGAGATCATCGTCAAGGTCAACGTGCCGGAGGTGCTGAGGGCCGAGCTCGCACGGCCATCGTGGGGGCGCCACCACATCGCGATGGGCACGAACACCGACCCGTACCAGTGGGTCGAGGGCCGCTACAAGCTGATGCGCGGGATCTGGGAGGCGATGCGGGACTTCGCGAACCCGTGCTCGATCCTCACGAAGTCGCCACTTGTGCTGCGCGACAAGGACCTGCTGCTCGAGATCGCCGAGCGGACGCAGGTCAGCGCGTGCCTGTCGGTGCCGACGCTCGAGGAGAAGGCCTGGCGCGCCACCGAGCCGCACACGCCGCACCCGCGGGCGCGGCTCGAAGCGGTGGCCGAGCTGAACCGGATCGGCATCCCGACCGGCATCCTGATCGCACCGCTGATGCCGGGCATCAACGACCAGCCCGGGCACGTCCGGCGGATCGTCGAGCTGGCCACGGAGGCGGGCGCCGTGCACATCGGCGGCCAGACGCTGTTCCTGCGCGGCTCGGTGAAGGAGATCTTCTTCGAGTGGCTGCGCGAGCATCGGCCCGACCTCGTCGAGCGCTACGAGCGGCTGTACGCGACCGGGGCGTATGTGCCCGCCGACGAGCGACGGGCGATCGAGCTTCGGGCCGGCGCCCCGTGGGCGCGGAGCCGACAGGCCGAGCGCTTCCGGCATCGCGGTGGAGCGGCCGCCCGGCGGCCGAGCGAGCGACGGGAGGTGAGGCCGCAGCCGCAGCAGTCCCTCTTCTGAACGCCGCCCGCGGCGATCGACCGCGCGCCCCGCGAGCGCGGACCGCGCGCTACGAGGGTTAGCGCTTGTCGCGCTGGCCGGTCTCGAACTGGTTCGCGATCTCGCTCGCGCCGAGCTTGCGCTGGACGGTGGCCACGACCTCCGGCGCCAGGCCCGCCAGGGCGGTTCCGAGCCGCAGGACGACCGGCGCCACGTCGACCTCCGAGCGGTCGCGCTCGATCGCGGAGATGACCGCGTTCCCGACGTCCTCGGGCCTCTTGGTGCCGATGTAGCCGGGGAGCTTCGCGCCCGATTCGTGGAACATCCCGGCGTCGCGGATGAAGCCGGGGAAGATGGTCGAGACGCCCACGCCACGGGGGCGCAGGTCCTCGCGCAGCCCCTGGGCGAAGCCGCGCAGGCCGAACTTGGTCGCCGAGTAGACCGACGAGCCCGCCGTGCCCGCCTTGCCGTTCAGCGACGACACGAAGACGATATGGCCGCCGCCGCGGTCGGCCATGCCCTCGCACATCAGGCGAGAGAGCATCATGGGCGCGCGCAGGTTGACGTCGAGCGCGCGGTCGATCTCCTCGACGGTGAACGACGTGATCCGGCCGCTGGCCGGCAACGCGGCGTTGGCGACGAGCACGTCGACCGGCCCCGCCTCTTCGATCAGCCGCTCGAGCGCGGCGCGGTCGGCCAAGTCGCACGAGATCGCCCGGCCACGGGTCTCAACCGCCAGCGCCTCGATCAGCTCCGTGCGCCGCGCGGTCAGCACCACATCCGCCCCGCGCCGTGAGAGCGCGTGCGCGATGGCATGGCCGAGGCCGCCGCTGGCGCCTGTGACGAGCGCCGTGCGCCCACCCAGATTCATGCCGGAACCCTCGCAGGCCTACGCCCGAGGCGCGCCGATCCCTCAAGCGAAGACCGCGACGGTGGCGGTGAAGCCGTGCAGGAACGTCTCGCCTCCGACCGGCCCGATCTCGCCGGCCGCGAAGAAGCCGGCCGCCGGGGCGCCCGCGAGCTCCTCGGCCACGGTCGCGACGTCGTGGTCGCCGTGCCCGAACAGTCCGCGACCGCGGCCGTTGCACGAGAACAGCAGCGCGCCGGCCGGCGCGCGCCCGCCGAGCGCGCGCATGTGCATGCCGAGCGCCTCGCGCAGGTCTCGGTCGGCGCTGGCCGCGTCGCGCGCATGCAGCCGCACCACCTGGCCGGGGTGCACGTCGGCGGCCACCGCCACCTGGCCGGTGTCGGGATCGGCGCCCAACAGCCCGCGGACGAGGAAGTCGCCCTGCACGTAGTCGGGCTTGTTGACGTCGACCACGATCCCCATCAGCAGCCCGCCCTGGACGAGCGCGAGGTCCTCGGCGGGCAGCGCCTCGATCGTCTCGCGCAGCTTCTCGAGCGCCGGCTTTCCGGCGAGCTCGGCGATGGTGTGGCCGTCGGCGGCGGTGATCGTGAGCTCCGGTCCGATCGGCGCCGCTCCCTGCGACACGCACGGCAGCAGCTCGACGCCGTCCAGCCGCACGCCCACCGCGCCCTCGTCGACGACCTCCTCGCCGAGGAACAGCGCGGTGGCGCCGCCCGCCACGCGCGCCGAGGCGAGACCGCCGACGACCGGCACCGCCGGCGCTGATTCGGACAGGAAACGCAGCACGGCGTCGGTCGGGAAGGTCGCCGGGTCGGCGAGCAGGATCGCGCCGTCGGCGCCGTCGAGCTCAGGCATCCCGGCCAGCGTGCCCGTACCCTCCTCGACCTCCTCGACGACGGCGTGGAACGCAGACGCGCTGCCGCCGTCGAGCCGGGCCGCCCAGACGGCGACGGCGGTGCCTTCCTCGACCTCGCGTCGCGCCGCGATCACCCCGCCCGCCGCGCAGCCCACGAGCTCGTCGGGGCCCAGCTCTTCGTGCACCGCCTCGAGCACCGCCTCCGGCGCCGCCAGGTGCGTGCCGGAGGCGAACACGATCGCGAGATCGCATGGTTCGCCCTTCAGTCCCTCGCGTGCCGTGAGCGTTGCCTCGAGCGCTCCGGCGCGCTGGTCTGGGCTCGTGGAGAGGCCGGTGCCGATGCGCACGGGCATGCGCGTACGACGATACTCCGCCCGGTGCCGCCGCCCACGATCGTCGCGCTGTTCGGGCCGACCGGCGTCGGCAAGACCAGCGTCGCGATCGCGCTCGCGGAACGGCTGCGCGCCGACGGCGAGGACCCGGTCGCGGTGTCGGCCGACGCGCTGCAGGTCTACCGCGGCCTCGAGACGCTGACCGGCGCCGCCACACCGCAGGAACAGGCACAGCTCGAGCACCGGCTGCTCTCGTTCCTGCCGGTCGACGCCCCGTTCAGCGCCGGTGCTTACGCGCGCATCGCGCACCGCGAGATCGACGAGCTGCTCGCCAACGGAAGACGACCGATCGTGGTCGGCGGCACCGGCCTCTACCTGCGCGCCGCGCTCGCCGAGCTCGACCTGCGCCCGCCCGTCCCGAAGGCGATCCGCGATCGCCGCCGCGCCGAGCTCCAGGCCCGAGGGCCGGAAGCGCTCTACGAGGAGCTCAAGACGCGCGCGCCCGCGACGACGATCCGCGCCACGGATCCCCAGCGGATCGTCCGCGCGCTCGAGCTGCTCGACGCCGGTCACGAGCCGCCCGCCGGCGAGCAGCTCTGGACGGCCGAGACACGGCACCCCACCCTGCTCGTCGGCCTCACGATGGAGCGCGAGGCGCTCAAGCGGCGCATCGGCGAGCGCGTCGACGACATGGTGGCGGCCGGGGCGCTCGACGAGGTGCGGCGCGCCGCGCGCGCGTCGACCAGCGCCCGCAAGGCGCTCGGCTTCCGCGAGCTGCTGACCGGCGACGTCGAAGGCATGAAGACGAGCACCCGCCGCTACGCACGCCGACAGCTCACCTGGATGCGCAAGCTGCCGAACACCAAGCTCGTCGACGTCACCGGACGCACGCCCGAGGACGTGGCACGGGAGATCCACGAGTCGCTGGCATGATCCGCCCGTGCGCTTCGAGAAGTGGCAGGCCCTCGGCAACGACTACCTGATCGTCGAACGGACGGAGCTCACGCCCCAGCTCGTCCGCGACATGTGCGACCGCCACTTCGGCGTGGGCGCAGACGGCGTGCTCGAGCTCTCGCCGCCCGACGAGCCCGGCTTCGTCGCCCGCCTGCGCATCTTCAACCCCGACGGCTCCGAGGCCGAGCTGTCCGGCAACGGCGCCCGCCAGGCGATCCTCTACCTGCGCCGGCGCGGCTGGACCGACGCCGACACGTTCTCGATCCAGACCATCGCGGGGGAGATCCGGCCGACGATCACCGGCCCGACCACCTGCCGCGTCGACATGGGCCGCGCGAGCCTGACGTCGAAGGACTATCCGCAGGGACCGCCCGACGGCAGCGGGACCGTCGAGGGCTACGACTTCCAGCACGTGTCGATCGGCAACCCGCAGTGCGCGATCCGCGTCGCCTCGCGCGAGGAGCTCGAAGCGCTCGACCTGCAGGACATCGGACCCAGGATCGAGCACGCCCCGCTGTTCCCGAATCGCACCAACACCTCGTTCTGGACCCGGCTCGACCCGGGCACCATCCGCGCCCGGATCTTCGAGCGCGGCGCGGGGGAGACGCTGTCGTCGGGGACCGGCGCGTGCGGGGCGGCGGTCGCGCACGTGCTGCGGGGCGGCGACTCGCCCGTCACCGTCGTGCTCGACGGCGGCGAGCTCGAGGTCGACGTCGACGAGTCGCTCCACGTCAACCTCACGGGCTGGGCCGTGCCGATCTGCACGGGCGAGCTCATCGACGCGGATGCGGCCGATAGCGTGCGGGAGCGATGATCACGGAAGGAGCCTCCGCCGGCGGCATCGCCACCCTGGCCGGCGACCGCGTGCTCGACGTCTACTACCCGGAGCCGCGGCTCGGCGTCTGGGGCGACGGCGGGACCCGCACCACCGGCCAGGCGGCCTACGACGAGGTCCGCGGCGTGCACAGCGTGCCGGTCGAGACCTCGATCCCGTCGCTCATCGAGCCGCCCGCCGACGCCTATGACGCCTATCTGCGCCTGCATCTGCTCTCGCACCGGCTGATCCGGCCGCACGACGCGAATCTCGACGGGCTCTTCGGCGTGCTCAACAACGTCGCGTGGACCAGCCACGGCCCGGTCGACCCGACGGCCGTGCCGGCTGTGCAGCGCCGCGTCCGCGGCTCCGGCGAGCCGTTCCTGGTGTTCAGCGTCGACAAGTTCCCGCGCATGACCGATTACGTGATCCCGTCCGGGGTGCGGATCGCCGACGCCGACCGCGTCCGGCTCGGCGCCCACCTGGCGGACGGCACGACGGTGATGCACGAGGGCTTCGTGAACTTCAACGCCGGCACGCTCGGGCACTCGATGGTGGAGGGGCGGATCAGCGCAGGCGTGGTGGTCGGCGACGGCTCGGACATCGGCGGCGGCGCCTCGATCATGGGCACCCTGTCGGGCGGCGGCACGGCCGTGATCTCGATCGGGGAGCGCTGCCTGCTCGGCGCGAACTCGGGCCTCGGGATCTCGCTCGGCGACGAGTGCGTGGTCGAGGCCGGCCTCTACCTGACGGCCGGAGCGCGGGTGACGCTGCCCGACGGCGAGGTGGTCAAGGCGCGCGAGCTGAGCGGCGCGAACGGGCTGCTGTTCCGCCGCAACTCGCAGTCGGGCGCGATCGAGGTCGTGCCGCGCAGCGGCGGCAGCTGGCAGGGCCTGAACGCCGCGCTACACGCCAACCGATAGGAGGCCTGGACGGCCTCCCCGGCATCAGGGGGCCGGCCGGACGAAGGCCCGGGCAATAATTTCGGCGGCGCGCGCGCACGCCTCGAGCGTCGGCACGAGCGCCAGCCGCAGGTAGCCCTCGCCGGCGGCGCCGAAGTAGTCGCCCGGGGTGAGGATCACGCCGCGCTCGAGCAGGCGCTCCTGGAATCCCGCCGGGGCGCCCTCGAGCCACAGGAAGAACGTGGCGTCCCCGCCGACGTGCCGCAGCCCGCGCGCCTCCAGCGCGGGCAGCAGTACGTCGCGCTTGGCGCGGTAGGTCTCGCGCACGGCTGCCACGTGCTCCTCGTCACCCCACGCGGCGGCCGCGGCGAGCTGGACGAACTCCGGCGGCGCGACGCCGACGTTCGGCCGGTAGCGCTTGAGCGCGGCCACCAGGGCGGGATCGCCGGCCACGAAGCCGGACCGGTAGCCGGGCATCGAGGAGCGCTTGGAGAGGGTGTTGAAGACCGCCACGTTGGTGCGGTCGACCTGAAGCGCGGAGACCGGGGGCGTGGCGCCGAAGTAGAGCTCGGAGTAGGCCTCGTCGGAGGCCAGCACGAAGTCGTGCTCGCGGGCAAGCTCGGCCGCCCGCTCGTACAGGGCGAGCGGCGCGGTGGCGGCGGTCGGGTTGTTGGGGTAGTTGAGCCACAGGATCGCCGTCCGGGCCCAGACCTCGGCGGGCACGGCGTCGAGGTCGGGCAGGAAGCCGTCCGCCGCCCGCAGCGGCAGCTCCACGACCTCCTTGTCCGCGAAGACCGCGCCGCGCTCGTAGACCGGATAGGCGGGCTGGGGGACGACGACGAGCTCGCCGTCGAGCACCTGCGCCAGGTGAAACACCGCCTCCTTGGACCCGAAGCTGGGGATCACCTCGGTGTCCGGGTCAAGCGACGTGCCGAAGCGCCGCTGCGCCCAGCCCGCGATCGCCTCGCGCAGGGCCGGCAGACCCTCGGCCGCCGGATACTTCGAGAGCGGATCCAGGGACCGGACGAGCGCCTCGCGGATGAAGGCCGGCGTCTCCTCGCGCGGCTCGCCCATGCCGAAGTCGATCACCGGCACGCCGGCCTCGGTCAGCTGTCTGCGGGCCTCGGCCAGGCGCACGAACGGGTACGTCCGCAGGCCGGCGAGCACGGGGGAGAGCCTCATCGCGCGAACGCCTCGAGCACGCGGTAGCAGCGCTCGAGCGCGGCGATCTCGACCGACTCGTCGCGCGCGTGCGCCTGCGCCGGTGCGCCCGGGCCGAAGTTGACGGCGTCGAGCCCGGCCTGCCCGAACTCGGCCACGGGCGTCCACGCCTGCTTGGGCGCCACGGTCAGCCCGCCGGCCGCGATCAGCGCCTGCGCCCGCGGGTTGGCCACCGCGACGGGCCCGGAGGGGGCCAGCGAGTCGATCGTCAGCTCGCCGCCCGGGCACAGCTCGCGCAGCCGCGCCTCGGCGGCCTCCGGCATCCGGCCGGGGGCGAAGCGGTAGTTGACGTGGCAGTCCACGCGGTCCGGGATCACGTTCTCGGCGATGCCGCCGTGGATCTGCGTCACGGACGCGACCTCGTAGAACGTCAGCCCGTCGAACACGTGCTCCGCGCGCTCGACGGCCGCGAGCGACGCGATCCCGCGTGCGGCGGCGTGAATGGCGTTGTCGGCGTCCCACGGCCGGGCGGAGTGGCCCGAGCGGCCGTGGAACGTCCACGTCGCGTTCACGTTGCCGACGCAGCCGGCGTGCAGCTCGTTGGCGGTCGGCTCCATCACCACCGCCAGCTCGTAGTCGAGGCGCTCGCGCTCCAGCAGCGGCGCCAGCGCGCTGCAGGACCCCGGCAGCTCCTCACGGCCGAAGAACAGGCAGTCGAAGGGCGCCCCGGCGAGCGCCAGCTCGATCATCACGGCGAGCGCGCCCTTCATGTCGCTCGCCCCGCAGCCGTGCACCCGCTCGCCGTCGCGCCGGCCTGGGACGTTGTCCTGGGCCGGCACGGTGTCGAGGTGGCCGGCGAGCAGTACCGGCGCGCCGCGGCGCACGAGCAGGCACGTGTCGCCGAGGTCGGTGGCGTCGAGCAGCGACGCGACGTGGGCGGCCAGGCGCGCCTCGTCGCGTGACTCGGAGGGGATGTCGACCAGCTCGAGCGTCCGCGCCGCCAACCGCTCGCCCAGCTCGCTCACGCGGAACCTCGCCTCGATGTTCGCGAAGCGAACTCGCAAGGAATCGGCGCCCGCCGATCTCCAGCTCGGACCGCACGAGCGGCGCGACCTCGGTCCCGAAGCGCTCGATCGAGCGCATGACGGCGCGGTGGTCGACCTCGCCGGCGGCCATCTGCGCGAGGTAGCGCTGGTGGCCGAAGAGCTCGTGCTCGAACAGGATCTTCTCCGCCACCTCCTCCGGGCTCCCGGCGGCCAGCGCTCCGCGCGGCGAGCGCAGCGCCATGTACTGCTGCGGCGTCATCGGCGGCCAGCCACGCTCGCGGCCGATCCGGCCCATCATGGCCATGTAGTGCGGCGCGAAGTCGTGCCGGTCGTCGCCCACGAAGGCATGCGTGTTGATGGCCACCGGCAGGTCGTGGTGGCCGGCCTCGGCCGCCGCCCGGCGGTAGAGCTCGATCAGCGGCACGAAGCGCTCGGGCTGGCCGCCGATGATCGCCAGCGTCAGCGGCAGGCCGAGCGTGCCGGCGCGCACCACGGAGGCCGGCGTGCCGCCGACCGCGATCCACACCGGCAGCGGGTCCTGGACCGGGCGCGGGTACACGCCGGCGTCATCCAGCGGCGCCCGGTGGCGTCCCGACCACGTGACCCGCTCGCTCGATCGGATCCGCAGCAGCAGCTCGAGCTTGGAGGCGAACAGCTCGTCGTAGTCCTCGAGGTCGTAGCCGAAAAGCGGGAACGACTCGGTGAACGACCCGCGGCCGGCCCAGATCTCGGCGCGCCCGCCGGACAGCAGGTCGACCGTCGCAAACTCCTCGAAGACCCGCACCGGATCGTCGGAGCTGAGCACCGTGACCGCGCTCGCGAGCCGGATCCGCTCCGTCTGCGAGGCGGCCGCCGCGAGTACGACGGCGGGCGCGGAGACGGCGAAGTCGGGCCGGTGGTGCTCGCCGACCCCGAACACGTCGAGACCCAGCTCGTCGGCCAGCCGGAACTCCTCCATCAGGTTGCGCAGGCGCTCCTGCGGCCCGACGGCCGCTCCGACGTCCGCGAAGGTGACGAGTCCGAGCTCCACGGCAAGGATAATGCCTGCGTCGCCATCCGGGCGACGCCCGGATGGCGTACTCGGCCTCCGGCCTCCGCTATCTAGACTGGACCTCGTGGAGAAGTCCCGCGACGGCCGCAAGACCCAGTCCCGCTACGCACCGCCCGAGAGTCCCGGGCGGGCGAAGCAGCGCGCGTTCGCGATCGCTGCCTCGCCCGAGCCCACCGAGCTGGAGGAGCTGCGCGAGCTGCTGCGCACCGCCGGCGTGGCCACCGCCGGCCAGGTCGTGCAGGTGCGCGACAAGCCGCACGCGAACCTCTACCTCGGCCCGGGCAAGGTCGACGAGCTCAAGCCGCTGCTCAAGGAGGCGGACGCCAACCTGGTGGTCGCCGACGACGAGCTCACCCCGCGCCAGCAGCGCAACCTCGAGGCCGAGCTCGACCTGCCGGTGCTCGACCGCACCGCGGTGATCCTCGACATCTTCGCCGGTCACGCGCACTCGGCCGAGGGCAAGCTGCAGGTCGAGCTGGCCCAGCTCGAGTACAACATGGCCCGCATGCGCGGCCTGTGGACGCATCTCGAGCGTCTCGGCGCGGGCCGCGGCGTCGGCGGCATCGGCACCCGGGGCCCGGGCGAGTCCCAGATCGAGACCGATCGCCGGCTCGCGCGCGATCGCATCACCGCGCTGCGCCGCCGGCTCGACCACGTGCGCTCCAACCGCGCCGTCCAGCGCGCCGAGCGCGAGCGCGCGCACCTGCCCTCCGTTGCCCTGGCCGGCTACACGAACGCGGGCAAGTCGACGCTGCTGAACAAGCTCACCGGCTCCGAGGTCGGGGTCCGCGACCGGCTGTTCCACACTCTGGATCCGACCACCCGCACGCTGCGGCTGCAGGGCCGCACCTACCTGCTGACCGACACCGTCGGCTTCATCCGCAAGCTGCCGCATCAGCTCGTCGACGCCTTCGCCGCCACGCTGGAGGAGACCAAGCGCGCCGACCTGCTGCTGCACGTGGTCGATGCCAGCCCGCCCGAGGAGGACCTGGTGGCGATGACGCGGGCGGTCGAGGACGTGCTGGACGAGATCGGCATCGGCGACCAGCCGCGGATCCTCGTGCTCAACAAGGCCGACAAGCTCGACGACGAGCGCCGCCACGAGCTCGCCTTCCGCCACGGCGACGCGTCGCTGGTCAGCGCGGTCACGGGCGAGGGCCTGGCCGAGCTGGAGGAGCGGATCGCGGACGAGTTCGAGCGCCAGATGCGCGACGTCGAGCTGCTGGTGCCGTTCTCCGAGGGCGGCACGCTGTCGGAGCTGCATGACGTGGCCGGCGACCTCGAGCGCACCGACACCCCGGACGGCGTGCTGATCCAGGCCCGCCTGCCCGCGGTCGTTGCCGAGCGGTTCGACCGCTACGCGGTCAACGGCGACCGGCCGAGCTGAGCCTCCCGGATCGCGGCGACCACCGCGGCGGTCGCCGGCCGTGCCTGGTCGCTCGCACGGCGCCGGCCTGGCGCTGGCGTCGCACTGAGCTTGATCTCGGCGGGGGTCGCGGGCGATGCTTGAGGTCAATGGGCGACCAGGTGCTGCTGCTGGTGATCGGCTTCGTGCTGACGAGCGTCGTCGGCGGCCTGCTCGGTCTCTTCTTCCAGCGCCGGACCTGGTCGCACCAGCACCGAGCGCAGCAGCGCGACCAGGATCGCGATCAGGCGCTCAAGGTCTTCGAGGAGGTCAGCAGCTCCGGCGCGCGCCACCAGCGTGTGGCCGGCATCGGTCAGCTCGAGCCGCCGGCCGGCCTTGCGGAACAGCACGACGCCGGCCTCGCGCTGCAGCTGGGCGAGCTGCTGCGACACGGCGGAGGGCGTGAACGCCAGCGAGTCCGCGGCGCCCGCGATCGTGCCCTGGGCGGCGAACTGGCGCAGCACGGCCAAGCGGCGCGGATCCAGCATCGCTCAAGTTTCCTTAACGATTCTCGGCAGAAAAGATCGCTTGTACTGAAACAAACGGAGGCGGAGGATGGCGCCATGGAACCGTTCCTCGCCTTTCTCGCCGTAGCCGCGTTCGCAATGCTTGTCCCGGGCCCGGACACATTCGTCGTCATGCGGACTGCGCTCGCCAGGGCGCGCGGGCGGGCACTTGGGCGGCAGCCGGCTCCGCCGCCGGCGACGTGGTCTGGGGCACCGCATCCGCGCTCGGCGTCGCCGCCCTGCTCGCTGCGTCGCCCGCCGCGTTCTCGGCGCTCAAGCTCGCCGGCGCCGGCTATCTCGTGCTCGTCGGCGTCCAGGCGCTCCGAGCCGCAACGCGCGGGGACAGCTCGCGGCGGAGACGGAAGGCCAGACCTCGGCAGCCTTCCGCCGCGGGCTTGCGAGCGACCTGCTGAACGTCAAGGTCGGACACTTCTGGACCGAGCTCGTGCAGCGGCTCCAACACGCACTCCACGACGCCGGCCTGTTCGACGACCGCGTCGACGGCTCCTTCGGCAAGGACACGGCCGCCGCCGTAGCGGGAGCTTCAGCGGTCGGCCGGCCTCGAGGTCGACGGTGTCGTCGGCCCGGCGACCTGGGGCGCGCTGGACTCACCCGAGCGCCGCGCCTCCAGCTCGGCGTAGCGGCGGGCGAACGCCTCTGCCGCCTGGTCCGGGGACCAGGCGGTCAGCTCGAGATCGAGCGGCTCAACGCCCTCGAGCTCCGGCCAGTGCCAGTCCTCGGTGCTGAAGGCGCGGCGCTCGGTCGCGAGCAGCGCGCGGTCGACGCGCTTGATCTCGGGCACGTCGGCCTTGATGCGGAAGCGGTCGCGGAGCGCCTGCTCGAGCTGGTCCTCGGCCTGCTTGAACGCGGCGCCGAGGGGGCTGCGGTGCTTGAGCGGGTGGGGCATGTCGCCCAGGTAGGCCTCCGTGGCGTCGTGCATCAGGGCGGCGAAGACATCCTCGGCGTCGCCGCCGCGCTGCTCGACGACCTCGGACACGATCACGGCGTGCTGGGCGACGGAGTAGAAGACGCGGCAGTGGCCGCCGAACCGGCATTGGTTCGCGAGCGCCCGCGCGATGTCGCCGGCGTCGAGCTGCTCGGGGTCCGGGTCGAACGGGTTGACCCAGCGGCCCGAGACGGTCTGGAGGTAGGGCCCAGGCGCGGGTGGGGCGGTCATCTCCGAGATGATAATTCATTCGTATGACCGGTCGGCCCGAGGTGAATGCTGCTCGTTGCGGGACGATGTCCTCGTGACTACCACCGACGCCACGCGACTCGCCGTGCTCATCGACTCGGACAACACGACGGCCACCCTCACCACCGAGCTGCTCGAGGAGATCGCCAAGTACGGAACGCCGACGATCAAACGCGCGTACGGCGACTGGACCACGCCGCAGCTCGTCGGCTGGAAGGAGGAGCTGCTCCGCCACGCGATCCAGCCGGTCCAGCAGTTCGCCTACACCCGCGGCAAGAACTCCACGGACTCCGCGCTGATCATCGACGCGATGGACCTGCTCTACGCGGGGAACCTGGAGGGCTTCGTGATCGTCTCGAGCGACAGCGACTTCACGCGGCTGGCGACAAGGCTTCGCGAATCGGGGATGACGGTGTACGGGCTCGGCCGCCGCAGCACGCCTGGGCCCTTCGTCGCGGCGTGTGACCAGTTCATCTATCTCGACCTCCTGAGCCAGGAGCCGCAAGCGTCGTCGCAGCGAGAGCACGAGGAGCCGACACCGCAGCCGCCCGACCTGCAGCCGATCCTGTCCACGGCCATCAGCAACACATCCAAGGACGACGGCTGGTCCAACCTCGGCGAGGTCGGGTCCTACCTGATCAAGAACCACACGGCGTTCGATCCGCGCGACTACGGCCACGGCAAGCTCGGTGAACTCGTCCGCACGCAGTCCTACGTCGACGTGAAGGACGTGCCCAGCGCAACCGGCCCGAGCCAAATCTGGGTGCGGCACAAGCCGAGGGCTCCCAAGCGCGCCCGGGCCAGATGAATCTCGACGCGCTCTGGCACGACCTCGAGTGCGGCGGGTATGCCGAGGATCTGCCGCTGTGGCGGGCGCTGGCCGCCGAGATGGGCGGCCCCGTGCTCGACGTGGGGGCGGGTACCGGTCGTGTGAGTCTCGATCTGGCCGGCCGCGGTGTCGCCGTGGTCGCCTTGGACTCGGACGCCGCGCTGCTCGCCGCGCTGGAGCACCGCGCCGCGGGGCTGCCGCTCGAGACGGTCGTCGCCGATGCCCGTGGGTTCGCACTCGATCGCCGCTTCACGCTGGTGATCGTGCCGATGCAGACGCTGCAGCTGCTCGGCGGACCCGCCGGCCGAGCGGCCTTCCTGCGTCGCGCGCTCGACCATCTCGAGCCGGGCGCCCTGGTGGCCGCAGCGCTGGCCGACGCGATGGACTGCTTCGACGAGGAGCACGACGTGCCGCCCCCGCCCGACGCGCGCGAATTCGCCGGCGTGCGCTATGCCAGCCGGCTGCTCGACGTCGTGAACGAGAACGGTCGCGCGGCGATCCATCGGCTGCGAGAGATCGTCGGTCCCGGCGAGCGGTACGAAGCGGCCGAGAACGTCGTACGGCTCGATCGGGTGACGGCCGACGAGGTGGCGGCGGAGGCGGCCGAGCTCGGTTTCCTCACCGAGCCCCACCGGTTCGTGCCCCAGAGCGAGGAATACCTCGGATCGACCGTGGTGATGCTGCGCGCGCTGGCCTAGCGCGCCCTGAGGAGCCGAACCCGTTCTCGCCGCGGCCGTCGCCCGACGACGGGAGCTCGTCGACCACGCACGTCTCGGGCGCGACGAACGGCACGAGCACGAGCTGGGCGATGCGGTCGCCGGCGGCGGCCTCGAAGCGCGCGTCGCCCAGGTTGACGAGCACGACGCGGATCTCGCCGCGGTAGCTCGGGTCGATCAGCCCCGGGCCGTTGACGACGGAGATGCCGTGCGCGGCGGCCAGGCCCGACCGCGGCGTGACCAGGCCGGCCACGCCCGGCGGCAGCGCGACCGCCACGCCGGTCGGGACCGTCGCCCGCTCGCCCGGCCAGAGCGAGAATCCCTCGACGGTGCGGAGGTCATAGCCCGCGTCGTCCGGCCGCGTTCGGGCGGGCGGATGCGCGCCGGCGCGCAGCAGGCGGACTTGGAGCTGGTCGACCGCGGTGACGAGAGCCATGGCGCGAAACTAGCGGCGCGCACGGACGGCCGAATCGACGATCCCGCAATTCCCAGGTTTTCCTTCGCTTTCTCTTCACCTGCGTGGGCAGTCTCGACGGCATGACGACTCCGAAGAACAAGACGGTCGCGCTCGCGATCACGGGCGCGGTGGCGCTCGCGTCCGGCGCGTACGCGCTCGGCAGCCAGTCGGACGGCTCCGCGGTTGCGTCAGGTGAGGACGAACGGCCGGCGTTCGCCCACCGCGGCGGGCCGGAGCTCGGGCTCGACCGCCTGGCCGACCGCCTCGGCGTCGACGAGGACAAGCTGCGCGACGCGCTCGCTGACGTCCGCGACGACCTGCCGGGCCGGCGCGAGCTGCATGCCGACTTCGCCAAGGAGCTCGCGGACGAGCTCGGCACGACGCAGGCCGAGGTCGAGGCCGCGCTCGAGCGGATCCGCGCCAAGCACGAGCAGCAGTTCGAGCAGCGCCGCGACGCGCTCGCCGACGCGCTGGCCAAGCGCCTGAACCTCGACGCCGCCAAGGTCAAGGAGGCCTTGGAGACGCCGAGGCTCTTCTTCAAGCGGCCCGGCCCCTGATCATCCGCCGATCAGACCGGTCTCCATGAGGTACTCCTCGGCGACGACGCCGGGATCCTTCTTGTCGAGGTCGACGCGCGCGTTGAGCTCCTGCATGTTCTCGTCGGTGAGCTGCTCCTGGATCAGCTCGACCGTCTTGGTGAGATTCTCGCCGCCGGCGTCGGCGGTCTCCTGCTTCATCACCAGCGTCGAGTTGTAGGGCGGGAACATGCCCTTGTCGTCCTCGAGCAGCACCTCGTTCTCGCGCTGGATCTGCGGGTCGGTGGTGAAGACGATCGAGATGTCGGCGCGGCCTGACGTCAGCACCGAGTGGCGCTGGTCGATCGCGACCGGCACGAACTTCTTGAACTTCAGGCCGTAGACCTCCTCGAGGCCGAGCAGGCAGTCGAGCCGCTGCCGGCACTCGGGCGACCCGTAGAGCGTCAGGTCCTGATCCTTGCCTTCGAGGTCGGAGATCGTCTGCAGGTCCAGCTCCTCGGCGGTCGCCTGTGTGACCGCGACCTCGTTGGAGGAGGTGAACGGCGTCGGCGGCAGGGCGACCAGGCCGTCGGCCTCGAAGCCCGCCTTGGCCTCCTCGTAGGCGGCCTGCGGGTCCTTGGGCAGGTCGTCGGCGGTCTTGCCGAAGAACGAGAGCAGCGCGGTGCCGGTGTACTCGGGATACGCCGAGATCTCATCGGACTTCAGGGCCGCCAGCGCGGTCTTCTCGTCGCCGAGGTTGAGGTCCTTGCTGACGGAGAAGCCGGCGGCCTCCAACCCCTGTGCGTAGATCTCGCCGAGCACCTTCTGCTCGGTGAAGTTCTTCGAGCCGATGGTGAGCTGCACCTCGGCGTTCGCGGGGTCGCTCTGGATCTTGCCGCCCGAGCCGGACTCCGACGCCGGCGTGGCGGTGGGCTCCTCCTCGTCCTCGCCGCACGCCGCCACGACGAACGCGGAGAGGGCGATCAGGAGCAGGGCGAGCAGCAGTCGTGTGGGCTTCATGGGACGGTCTGGATCCTCCTCTTGAGGGTTCCGAGGCGAGACGTGTAGGGGCTCGCACCCCGTTCGAGCTTGACTCCGGTGGGCGTGACCGCGCGCTGCACGGCCGACAGACCCAGCTCGGCTGCCACCGCGAGCGCGGCGACGACGATCGACGCGCCGATCTGGCCGGCGCGACCGTGGACCGAGCCGGAGATGATCGGGTCGCCGAGCGTGAGCACGCCCACCAGCGGCGCGATGGTCGCGGTGGCGAGGACGTTGACGGTTGAGGTCTTGATGCCGCCGAAGATCAGCGGCAGCGCCAGCGGGAGCTCGACCGAGCGCACGAGCTGGGCGCCGGACATCCCCATGCCGCGCGCGGCGTCGACCGTGTCGCGGCTCACCTGGCGGATACCGACGTAGGCGTTGGTGAGGATCGGCGGGATCGCGAGCAGGGCGAGCGCCACGGTGACGTTCCAGAACTCGGGCGTGGTCGGGAAGAACGCGACGAAGAAGGCGATCAGCGCGAGGCTGGGCACGGCGCGGCCGACGTTGGAGATCGAGATCGTGGCGAACGCGCCGCGGCCGGTGTGTCCGAGGAACAGCCCGAGCGGCAGCGCGATGGCGATCGCGATCGCCATCGCCAGGAAGCTCACCTCGAGGTGGGTGACGAGCAGCGGCAGCAGCTCGCTGCCACCCACCCGCGCGCCGCCGGCCTGCGACTCGCGCGCGTTGAAGATGTAGTCGAAGGCGTCGCCGAAGTCGCCGAGGAAGGCCAAGGTCGTGCTCATGTCGCCGCCGCCCGCGTCCAGGGGGTCATCGCCCTCTGCAGGCCGAGGATCAGCAGATCGAGCACGACCGCGAGCAGGACCGCCAGGCCGCCCGCGACCAGCACATTCGAGCGGAACGTCATGTCGGCGAACAGCGCCTCCCCGAGCCCGCCGGCGCCCGCCAGGAACGCGAGCGCGGCGAGCCCCACGGTGGTGGTGGCGGCGATCCGCAGCCCGGCCATGATCTCCGGCAGCGCGAGCGGCATCTCCACCCGCCACAGCAGCTGGCGGGGCGTGAGGCCCATGCCGCGGCCGGCGTCCCGGGCCTCGTCCGGCACGTTGTCGAAGCCCGCGATCACGTTGCGGAACAGGATCAGCAGCGTGTAGGCGACCAGCGCGATGATCGCCGTCGTGTTGCCGCGCCCGGTCAGCGGCAGCAGCAGGAAGAAGACGGCGACGCTCGGGAGCGTGTAGAGGATGCCGGTCACCTGCACGATCGGCCCCACGAGCCAGCGCCGGCGGTGGGCGAGCAGCGCGAGCGTGAAGGCGATCGCGAACCCGATGGCCACCGAGACGAACGTGAGGTAGACGTGCTGCCAGAACGGGTCCACGTAGCGCTCGAAGTTGTCGGCGATCCAGTCCAGGCAGACGCCGTTGTCCGCGACGCAGTCCTCCCCGCTGCGGTCGCGCCGCTGGAGCTGGGCGAAGAGCTCGGTCACGCCTCCTCCGTGATCGCTCGTGACAGGAGGTCGATCGACAGCACGCCGACCACGCGGCCGTCCTCTACGACGCGCGCGTAGTGGGCCTCGTGCGCGATCAGCTCGCTCAGCGCGTCGCGCAGCAGGGCGTCGGGCGCGATGGCCGGCCCCGTCGCGCCGTCACGCGCCGGCAGCAGGTCGACGTCGCGCACGCGCTGCAGCGCGAGCCGCTTGAGCGCGCGGTCGGCGCCCACGAAGTCCTCGACGAAGTCGTTCGCCGGGCGCATCAGCAGCTCGGCGGGGGGCGCGTACTGGGCGAGCACGCCACCCTCCTGCATGACCGCGATGCGGTCGCCCATCTTGATCGCCTCGTCGATGTCGTGCGTGACGAAGACGACCGTCTTGCGCAGCTCGGCCTGGAGGCGCAGGAACTCGTTCTGCAGCCGCTCGCGGTTGATCGGGTCGATCGCGCCGAACGGCTCGTCCATCAGCATCACCGGCGGGTCGGCCGCCAGCGCCCGGGCGACCCCGACGCGCTGGCGCTGGCCGCCGGAGAGCTGCGCCGGGTAACGGCGGCCCATCTCGGCCGGCAGGCCGATCAGCTCGAGCAGCTCCTCCACGCGGGCGGCCGTGCGGCGCTTGTCCCAGCCGAGCAGCTTCGGGACGGTGGCGATGTTCTCGGCGATCGTGCGGTGCGGGAACAGCCCGATCTGCTGGATCACGTAGCCGACGTGGCGGCGCAGCTCGTTCTCGTTGCTCTCGCGCACGCTGCGCCCGCCGACCAGGATGTCGCCGTCCGTGATGTCGATCATCCGGTTGACCATCCGCATGGCCGTCGTCTTGCCGCAGCCCGACGGCCCGACGAGCACGCAGATCTCGCCCGCGCCGACCTCGAGCGTGAGGCGGTCGACCGCCGGGCGATCGGCGCCGGGGTAGACCTTGGTCGCCTCCCGGAACTCCAGCGAGGCGGCCTGATGGGAGGCCGACGGCCCCTCGGACTGGGCGGTGTTGGCTGTGGTCAAGAGGAGTCCCGCGGCGCGGAAAGGGCGCGCCGGATGCTACCCGCTCGGTGCTCCCAGACCGGCGGCGCGGCGCGCCGCGGCGTGCGCCGCGGCCTCCAGCGCGTCGTCGAGCGGACCCAGCGCGGATGGCGGGATCCCCAGCGCCATGGCGGTCAGCCAGTCCGCGAAATGCGCGTTCTTGGGGAGCAGCGGACCGTGGAGATAGGTACCGACCACCGTGCCGTGCGGGCCGCCGCGCACGCCCTCGAAGCCGGATGTCCCGTCGTTGCCGTGGCCGCGCAGCACGCGGCCGAGCGGCTTCGCCTCCGGACCGAGGCGCGTGCGTCCGCCGTGGTTCTCGAAGCCGGCGAGCACCCGGCCGTCGTCGAGCTCGATCGCCACGTTGCCGATCAGCCGCGGCCCCTCCGCGCGCACGGTCACCAGGTCGACCAGGCCGACGCCCGGCAGGCCCTCGTCGCCGAGCTGGTAGCTGTGGCCGAGCAACTGGTAGCCGCCGCAGACCGCGAAGACGACAACGCCGCGCGCCGCAGCGGCGTGCAGATCGTCGCGCTTGTGCTCGGCCATGTCCCACGCGCACAGCGCCTGGTCGCGGTCCTGGCCGCCGCCGATGTAGAGCAGGTCGTGGGCGTCGGGGTCGAGCGGCTCGCCGAGCCCGATGCCGCGCAGCTCGAAGCCGATGCCCCGCCAGGCGCAGCGGCGCTCGAGCAGGAGCAGGTTGCCGCGGTCGGCGTAGATGTTGAGCAGGTCGGGGTAGAGGGCGCCGACGCGCAGGGTCCGCTCAGCCACGCAGCAGCACCACCTCGGAGCCGACGTGCTCGGGCGTGGCGGCGATGTGGCGGGTGCCCTCGGGACGCAGGCCGGCGGCCGCGCCCTCGGCTGCAAGGCCATCCGCCGTGACGTCCGCGAGCACGATCACGTCCGCCTCCGTGGCGCGCTCGCCGGCAGGACCGATCGTGTGTCGCAGCCGCTCGATCCGCATCCCCCCGGCAACCTCGCGCACCGCGGTGGGCTGCGAGAGGAAGCGCCAGCCGTCGGCCTCGCCCGCGTCCGGCGGCGGCAGATCGAGCTCCTCCTCGAAGCGCTCCAGCCGCTCGGCGATGGCGAGCGCGACCAGCCCGCCGGGCGCCACGGCGCGCCGCGCCGAGGCGAAGAAGCCGCTCCGCCCGGGCAGCAGCTGGATCGTCTGCATCGGCACGGCGACCAGGGCGAACGCCCCCTCGCCGGCGTCGAAGCCGGCGGCGTCGGCGACCAGCGTGCGGACCGGCAGGCCGCCGGCGCGCTCGGCCAGCACCTCCAGCAGCTCTGCGTCGACGTCGAGCGCCGTGACCTCGTGGCCGGCGCGCGCCAGGTCGAGCGCGACGCGCCCGGTCCCGGCGCCGACGTCGAGCACCGGGCCGCCGGCCTCGCGGGCCAGCTCGCGCCACAGCGGCAGGTCGGCGACGTAGGCGCCGCACTCGACGTCGTGCCACATCACCTTGGCGTTCACCGCCAGTACTCCTCATGACCGCGGCGGCTGAGCACGTCCTTGAGCTCGAGCAGCGCCGTGTAGGTCGGCAGCGCGTAGAGCGGGCCGTCGCCGGCCTCCAGCGCGCGGTCGAGCCCGCGCTCGAGGTCGTCGACGACCTCGAGCCGCTCGGGGTCGACGCCCGCGTACTTGAGCCGCAGCGCCAGCTCGGCGGCGCGCGTGCCCGAGCAGGTCAGGCGGCGCACGTGCGGGGCGACGATCTCCCAGTCGGCGTCCCACACCCACGACACGTCGCGGCCGTCGGCCGTGCGGTCGTTGAGCACGCCGAAGAGGTCGAGGTCCGTGCCCTCGAGCGCGAGCGTGCGAAGCACCTCGTTGGCGCCCGCCGGGTTCTTGATCAGCAGGATCGAGGTCAGGCGGTCGCCGATCGGCACCGTCTCGGCGCGGCCGAAGGCGGGCTCCACCGCGGCCAGTCCGGCCGCCACCTCGTCGAGCGCGACGCCGAGGCGGAGGCACAGCGCGGCGGCGCCGAGCGCGTTGTAGACGTTGTAGAGGCCGGGCAGCGGCAGCTCGATCCGGCGCTCGCCCTCCGGCGCCGTGAGCGTGAAGGCCGCCGAGCGGATGCCGCGCAGCTCGACCTGCGAGGCGTGCACCTGCGGCTCGGGCCGGCGGGCTCCGCAGTTCGGGCAGCGGTAGTGCCCGAGATGGGCGAGGTAGGCCGCCCCGTACTCGTACGCGTGGCCGCAGCGGCGGCAGTGCTTGGAGTCCGAGGCGTGCTGGAGCTCCGGCAGCGCCAGCGCGTCGTCTTCGACGCCGAAGTAGGTCGGCTCGCGCTCGCGGCCGAGATCGGCCACGAGGGGGTCGTCGGCGTTCAGGACGAGCGCGGTGTCGGCCGGCAGGCCGGCCACGATCGCCGCCCAGCGGTCGGCGATGATCTCCAGCTCGCCGTAGCGGTCGAGCTGGTCGCGGAACAGGTTGGAGAGCAGCACGGCGCGGGGCTCGAGCTCGGCCGCCACCGGTCCGAGCCAGAACTCGTCGACCTCGAACAGCCCCATGTCGCCGCGGCCCGCGGCCAGCGCGGTGGCGACGCCGCCCGCCATGTTCGCGCCGGCGCGGTTGTGGACGAGGCTGGTGCCCACGCGCCCGAGCACGGCGGCGACCATGGCCGCGGTGGTCGTCTTGCCGTTGGTGGCGGACACGACGACGCTGCCGCGCGGAAGGCGGGCCGCGAGGCGGGCGATGGCGTGCGGCTCGGCGCGCATCAGCACCTTGCCCGGCAGCGACGTCCCGCCGCGCCCGGCGAGCCGCGTGACGGCACCGGTGGCGCGCGCGGCGAGCAGGCCGGCCGCCAGCCTCACGGGGCGATCACCCGCAGCGCGCCCGGGGCGACGCGGACCGTGGCCGGCAGGTCGGCGATCGGATCGCCGTCGGCGTAGGCGGTGAACGGGCGGTCGGCGTGAAAGCTGATCTCGCGCCCCCTCAGCAGCTCGAACCCCGGCCGGCCGACGTGGGCGCCCTTGAAGACGCGCCGGAGCCCTCGCAGGTACTCGAGCTTGGGCTGCGCGGTGGTGAAGGCGACGTCGAGCAGGCCGTCGTCGAGCTCGGCGTCCGGCACCAGCCACATCCCGCCGCCGAACACGCCCGAGTTCGCCACGGCGACCGCGTAGCCGCTGAACTCGTGCTCGCTGCCGTCGACGGTGACGTGCCAGCGCGCGGGCTTCCAGCGCGCCAGCGCCCGCAGCGCGCCGTAGAGGTAGACGAGCGTGCCCAGGCGCAGCCGCGTCGAGTTGGCGATCTCGTTGACGTCGGAGTCGAAGCCGGCGCTGAGGATGCCGACGTACGCGCGCCCGCCGGCCTCGGCGAGGTCGATCCGCCGCTCGCGGCCCGCGACCAGCACGTCGACGGCCGCCACGGGGTCGTGCCCGACGCCGAGCTTGCGCGCGAGGTCGTTGCCGCGGCCGCCGGGCAGGACGGCCATCACGCCCTCGCTCCCGCGCAGCTCGCCCGCGACGGCGCCGGCCAGGCCGTCACCGCCCATCGCGGCCGCGATCTCGCCGGCACCGCGCGCCTCGCGCGCGAGCTCGCGGGCGTGCTCGATCGAGGTCGTGCGGTCGACCCGGAAGGCGATGCCGTGCGAGCGCAGCGCGGCCTCCACGTCCGGGAGCAGCCGTGCGGCGCGGCCGGCGCCCGCGGACGGGTTGACGATCAGGCGGACGGGGCGATCCATGCGGCGGGTGAGGCTAGATGATCGAGATCGCGCCGCCAGGCGGTCGTGCGGTGCCGTCAGGTGGCCAGGACCAGTGCGGCCAGCGAGTCGGCGACGTGGGTGGGCTTGGGGTCGGCGGCGTCCGCCTGCTCGCGCGTGGTGCCGCCGGTGAGCACGAGCGCGGAGTCCAGTCCGGCGCGGCGCGCTCCGGCGACGTCGACGTCGAGCAGGTCGCCGACGGCCAGCATCCGGCCCGGACCGAGACGGTCGCGCGCCGCCTCGTACATCGCCGGCTCGGGCTTGCCGACCACGAGGTCCGCCCGGCGGCCGGCGGCGGTCTCGACGGCGGCGAGGATGGCGCCGGCGCCGGGCCACGGCCCGTCCGGCATCGGGAATGTGGCGTCGCGCCCGGCGCCGATCAGCTCGGCCCCGCGACCGACCGCCTGCACTGCGATCCGCAGCTCGTCGTATCCGAACTCGTCGTGCGCGCCGACCACCACGACGTCGGCGCGGGTGGCGAACGGCGTCCGGTTGAGGATCCGCAGGCCGGCGGCCGCCACGTGGTCGACGAGCGCCTGCGAGCCGACCACGAAGGCCGAGCCGCGTTCGCGTCCGGCGAGCTGATACTGAAGCGCCGCGCCGACCGTCACCACCTCGGCCAGCGAGGCCTGGAATCCGAGGCGCCACAGCTTGCGCACGAAGTCCTCGGGTGCGTGACGGGCGTCGTTGGTGAGGAACAGCACCGAGGCGCCCCCCTCGCGCAGCGCCGCGACCGCCTCCACGGCGCCCTCGCAGGCGTCCTCGCCGACCCACACGCAGCCGTCGAGGTCGAGCAGGACATGGTCGTACGTCCGGATCCGAGGCGAGACGGTCACGGTGCGTGTCTATCATCGCCGCCCATGCTCCGGCTGACCGCGCTCCTCTTCTGCCTCGGGTTCGCGGTGCTCGTCGCCGCCTGCGGTGAGGACGACGAGCCGAGCACCGAGACCGCCGCCACGCCGGCCGCGACCGAGGAGGCGGCGCCGACCGGCTGCGAGGCCGCCGAGGCGCCGGAACCCAAGGGCGAGGGCAACCTTCCCAAGCCGAAGGAGAGGCTCGACCCCGCCAAGACGTACGTCGCCACCGTGTCGACCAACTGCGGCGACTTCGAGATCACGCTCGACGCCAAGCGCGCGCCCAAGACCGGCGGCTCGTTCAAGTCGCTCGCCGACAAGGGCTTCTTCGACGGCACGACCTTCCACCGCATCGTCGCCGGCTTCGTGATCCAGGGCGGCGACCCGCAGGGCAACGGCATGGGCGGCCCCGGTTACTCCGTCGTCGAGGCGCCGCCCAAGGATCTCGCGTACGAGAAGGGCGTGGTGGCGATGGCCAAGACCGGCGAGGAGGCTGCGGGGACCTCGGGCAGCCAGTTCTTCGCGGTGACGGCCGAGGACACCGGCCTCCCGCCCGACTACGCGCTTCTCGGCAAGGTGACCGCCGGCCAGGACGTGGTCGACAAGATCGGCGTCGCCGAGACCGACCCGGCGACCGAGGCGCCGCTCGAGCCGGTCGTCATCTCGTCGGTCAAGGTCGCCGAGGGCGGCTGAGCGGTTGGCGCCGAGGCGGGATCGGCGAACTGCGGCTGAGTGTCCCGGTGCGGCGGCGAGATCGGCGAACTGCGGCTGGGTAGCGGCGGCGAAGCGAGCACGGCCGCGGTCGGCGGTCCCTGTCGCGTTGATTGCGATATAGACGCGCTCAGATAAGCGCCATGCGATGACGGATGGCGCCTTGACCGGAATATGTCCGGTTAGCGCGCCATCGGTTCGGCGCGTGGCGTCTTTGCGCCACATGTCGATGTCAACGCGACAGGGACCGCCGACGAGGCCGAAGCCCTCGCCTCCCTACCCAGCCGCAGTTCGCCGGCGCTACCGCGCGCTCCCGCTACAGCGAACCCTCCCGCTACAAGGCGCCCTCCCGCTACAGCGCGCCCTCGAGCTCCAAGAGCGCGCGCTTGCGCTCCGGCCCGCCGCCGTAGGCCCCGATCCCGCCGCCCGCGGGCACGACGCGGTGGCAGGGCACGAGGATCGGCACCGGGTTGCGGGCGCAGGCGGTCGCCGCCGCGCGAAACGCGCGCGGGTTGCCCGCGAGCTCGGCCAGGGCGCCGTAGGTGACGACGTCGCCGCGCGCGATCCGCTCGTGCAGGGTGTCGAGCACCGCGCGCCGGAAGGGGGCGGCGACGAGCGAGAGGTCCACCGGCAGCTCGTGCGGGTCGGCCTCGCCCTCGAAGTAGGCCTCGAGCGTCTCGCGCGTGGCGCTCAGCTCGCGGTCGGAGCCGACGATCCGTGGGCCGAGCCGCGCGGCGACCTCGGCCAGCACGTGGTCCTCGGGCTCGTCCTCGAAGCCGACGCGCACCACGCCTCGCGAGCCCTGGACGACGAGCAGGCGGCCGATCGGCGTCGGCAGGCGGGTGAAGACGGCGTCGGCGAGGCCCTCACGCACGGCGGCGGCGGCGACGGCCTCGAGCAGGGTGTCGGGGAGCGGGGTCATGCGGCGGCTCTCTCTCGCAGGGTGCGGACGGCGGTGGACACGCGCTGGCGGGCGGCGACGGCGGAGATGCCGAGCCGCGCGGCGATGCCCTCGTAGTCGAGGTCGTCGACGAAGCGCAGCCGCAGCGCGGCCTGCGCACCGTCCGGCAGCGGCGCGATCAGCGCCTCGAACGCGCCCTCGTCGTAGGTGTCGTGTGTGGGGACGGCGGGCACGTCGCCGGTCGGCAGCTCGCGGCGGCGGGAGCGGTGGAGGTCGATCGCGGTGGTGGTCGTCACCCGGTACAGCCACGCGCGCAGGTGATCGGCGTGGCGCAGCCGTGGGTACGCCCGCAGCGCGCGCAGCAGCGCGTCCTGGAGGACGTCCTCGGCGTGCTGGTCGCCGGCCAGACGGCGGGCATGCGCGAGCAGCTCGTCGCCGTGGCGCTCGACGAGGACCCAGAACGGCGGCAGCATCACATTGGTTGAACGCGGCATGGCGGCGGGACGTGAGGGTAGGTGGCTGGGCCGACGCGCATGCCGCAGGGCCTCGCGATCGCTGCGGTGGTCGTCGCGACGGCGGCGCTCAAGCAGCGCCTGAGGCGGTTGTGAGCGTCGCCCTCACGCTCTGGCGGCGTTCGCTCAACGAGGTCCTGCGGGTCCGCGGCGCGCTGCTGCCGGCCACCGTCGCGCCGGTCATCTTCATGCTCGGGATCACGGGGCAGTTCGGGCAGCTGACCGGGCTCGAGGGGTTCCCGACCGACTCCTACATCTCCTGGATCGTGCCGCTCTCGTGCCTGCAGGGCGCCGGCTTCGCGGGCGCCGCCACCGGCTCGAACCTGGCGCGCGACATCGAGCAGGGCTGGTTTGACCGCCTGCTCGTCTCGCCCGTGCCGCGGCCGCTGCTGCGTGATCGGCCCGATCCTCGGGGCGATCACGCGCTCGCTCGTGCCCGCCACCGTCGGCCCTGATCGTGGGCCTGCTGCCCGGGCCGGCGGCGCTGGCCGCGATGGCCGCCGTCTTGGGGCTGCTGGCGGTGTGGGGGCTGCGGCGCATGGGTCGCTAGGGCGCGCTTGCGGACGTCAACTGCGGCTGGGTAAGGGGGTGGCGAGGTCGGCCGCGCCGGTCGGCCGCGAAGCGCGTGGCGCCTTAACCGGCATATGTCCGGTCAAGGCGCCATCGACCCGCGGATGGCGCCTTTGCCGCGCCGTCATTCGACGCGAACGCGCCACGGACCACCGGCGCGGCCGAAGCCCTCGCTCCCTTACCCAGCCGCAGTTGACGTCCGCCGGAGCCACCTAGCCCGACGGCGCCGACCGCCGCCGCCGCACGCGATCGCCGCGCGGGCCCGCCATCCGCGCCGCCCGACTGATGCCGTACCGCGCGTGCGACGCGTTGGTCCGGCGCGCGCTCAGCGACGGCGGCCGCTGAGCAGGTCTGCGCGCTGCTCGGCGGCGCGCGCCCGCGCGCGCTTCTGGCGGCGCCGTCCGACGAAGGCCATCACGCCCAGCACGACGGCGACGAGGAGGAAGCCCCAGAAGACCGAGACGCCGACGCCGATGCCCCCGAACGGCAACGCGACGAGCTGGACGATGCCCCAGCCGAGCGCCAGCAGCACGATGACGATCGCGATGATGAGCAGGACGCCGGCGGCCCGGCGGAGGATGCTCGAGCCCGGCGGCGGCGCGATGTAGCCCATCAGCCGCAGCATGAGCAGTTGCCGGTTCGAAGGCGGCGTCTGGCCGAGCTTCTCGGCGGCGACCTTCAGATCGCCGGGCCGGCGCTCCGCCAGCGCCAGCGAGGCCTCTGCCATGCGGCGCAGCTGCAGCCGCTCCTGTGGGCGTGCGGCGGCGATCGCCGAGCGGAAGTGCTCGCGCGACCGCTTGGCGTCCATCCGCTCGGCCGCGCGTGCCCCGAGAAGCGCCTGGGCCGCCGCGCGGAAGCGGGTCTCGGCCTCGAGCTCCTCGTCGCTGCGCCCCTCCAGCCGCTGCATGGCTGCGAGCGCGCCCTTCTGCTCGACCTTGATCTGACGCTGCTTGGGGGGCATCGTGGTCCTCGAAGTCTACGACCGCCGGCGAAAGCCGGTGGGCTCGGGGTCGGGGGTCAGCGGGCTCGGGGGAAGGCCGGGCTCGGGCTCGAGCGCGTCATACCCGGACGGCGCGATGTCGTTCGGGTCGCCGGGGTGGAACAGCGCGGCCAGGTACTGGATCTGGCCGCGGCCGGGGCCGAGCTCGAACTGGCCGCCACCGTAGGCGCCCATCCCGCGCTCGGCGCAGAAGTCGTATCCCTCGAACAGTGCGCGCACGCTCCCGAAGCGCGACGGCTTGAGGTTGACTGTGCGCGGGAGCACCGGCATGGCGAGGATGTCGTCGGTCGAGTGGATCGGCGCGTCCCACGTGATGCGGTCGTTGAACGGCTCCAGCGCGGCGCGCGCCTCCGGCGACTCGAGGTCGGGGTCCTCGAGCCAGGCGTCCGGGAACGCCTCGGCGATCCGGCGGTAGAAGGCCGGGTCGGTCTCGGTGTCGACCGCCGTGCCCTTGTAGGTGCCCTTGAAGTCGATCGAGTCGACGGCGCCGGTGTCGATCAGCGCCTCGATCAGCTCGTCGTCCCAGTCGGGCGTGGCGTCGAGCTTGAAGCGCAGGTCCGGGTAGCGGGCGAGGCGGCTCGTGACCGGGGTGATGGTCGGCGGGTCGCCCATGCGCGAGGAGACCACGAAGGTGACCGGCTCGAGCTCGCGGCCGACCGCCGCGGCGAGCGAGGTGCCGGCCTGGCGCAGCGCAAGGTCGAGCGCCGCGCTCTCGAAGCCCCAGCGGCGGTAGTGGCGGTAGACCTCGCGGTCGGGGGCTCCCGCCGGGAAGAGGTCGAGCTCGCCCAGGTGCTCGGAGAAGCTGTCGAACGTCCACTCGCCGGCCAGCGGCAGCACCGGGCCGTGCTCCTGCTGCGCGAGCTGGAGCGCGCCCTCGTAGGTGACGTCCTCGCCGACGCCCTGCTCGCCGCCGCCGTGGATCCGGATCACCGTGGTGAGGCGCTCGAACCCGCTCGACACCGTGCGTGCGAGCCCTTCGAGCTCGTAGCCGTCGATCGTCAAGGGCAGGTCGGCGATGCGCTCGTAGGTGCTCATCGCCTGCAGCCTACGGAACCGGCCGCTCGGCCAAGATCGTATGCGGCTACTCGCCGTCGCAAGCTCGGCGAGCGCCTTAGCATCCACGCCAGTGCTCGACGCGCTCGGGTTCTTCCTGCTGGTCGAGGTCGTCGGCCTCGCGGCCGTCCCGCTCGCCGGGCTCGCCTTCGGGCGTCTGCCGGGCGCGGGGCTCGGGTTCGCCAAGCCGCTCGGCCTGCTCCTCGTCACGTGGGTGGTGTGGATGCTGGCGTCGGTCACGCCCGTTGCCTACGGAACCGGCACGATCATCGTCGTCGTCGCGCTGCTCGCCTTCGCCGGCGCGCTGACCGCGGCGCGGCAGCGGACGCCGGCGGCACGGCTGAGCGAGCCGGGCGAGGGTTGGTGGGCGCGCCGGCGCGCGGAGTGGATCGGGGCGCGCGCGATGCCCGCCGACGACCCCGCGCGGCTGCGGCTGTGGCTCGGCTCGGAGGCCGTGTTCGCGGTCGCCTTCGCCGCGACGGTCCTGCTGGTCGCCTACTCGCCCGACGTGTGGGGGACCGAGAAGCCGATGGACATGGCGTTCGTGAACGCCTCGAACGCCTCGACCACGTTCCCGCCGCACGACCCCTGGATGGCCGGCGAGGAGCTCAACTACTACTACCTCGGCCACCTCGCGATGGCGATCGTGATCAAGGTCGTCGGCACCGCACCGGACGTCGGCTACAACCTCGCGTTCGCGCTGGTCGCGGCGCTCGCGGCGACCGCCGTGTTCACGCTCGCCGGCACGGTGTGGGCCGCCGCCCGGCCGCGGCTGTCGGGCGTCCGCGGCGGACCGGTGGCGGTCGGCGTCACGGCGGTCGTCGTGTGCCTCGTGCTCGGCAACCTCGCGGGCGTGCGCGAGTGGCTCGACGCGGCCGACCCGCCCGGCGACTACGACTGGTTCGCGCCGTCGCGCGTGGTCCCGGGGACGATCAACGAGTTCCCGTGGTTCTCGTTCCTGCTCGGCGACCTGCACGCCCACGTCCTCGCGCTGCCGTTCACCGTCGTGGCGCTCGCCTTCGCGCTCCAGATCGCGCTCGCCGGCCCGCGTTGGGACGCGGACCTGCGGGGCGTCGCCGAGGCGCTCGCCGCCGGGCTCGCGGTCGGCGTCCTGTACGCCGTCAACTCGTGGTCGTACCCGCTGACGGCCGGGCTTCTGGTGGCGGCCGTCGTCGTCTGGCTGCGCGATCCGCGAAGCGCCGGCGCGCGCGGCTACGCGGTCACCTGGCTGGCGCTCGTGCTGGCGGCGAGCGTCGTGCTCGTGCTGCCGTTCTGGCTCAACTTCAACCCGGCCGCGAGCGGGATCGCGCTCGTCGAGGAGCGCCGGCCGTTCGCGCGCTTCCTCGGCGACTTCGCGCTGCTGTACGGGATCTTCGCGGGCCTCCTCGCGGCCGCCTTCATCGCCCGCGTCCGCGCCGCGCGGCGGCCCGGCCGCACGCTCGCGTGGGGCGGCGTGGCCGCCATCTTCGCCGGCTCGCTGCTGGCGACCGCCGACCTGGCGGGCGCGCTCGTGCTCGCGCTGCTGCTCGCCGTCGCGGTCGGCGCGGCGCTCTCGCGCACTCTGGACGCGCCCGAGCGCTTCCTCTGGCTGCTGGTGAGCGGCGGCCTCGCGTGCGTGCTCGCACCCGAGCTGGTCTACGTCCGCGACGCGTTCGACGGCAGCGACCTGTTCCGCATGAACACGGTCTTCAAGCTCGGCTACCAGGCCTGGCTGCTGCTGGCCATCGCCGCCGCCTGCGCGCTGCCGTGGGCGAGCGCGCACCTGCCGCGGCGCGCATGGCCGGTGTGGGCGGCCGGCGCGGCCGTGCTGCTGCTGCTCGGCCTCGTCTATCCCTACGCGGGCACGTACGCCCGCAAGGGCGGCTTCGCGCGCTCGCCGTCGCTCGACGGCCTGGAGTGGCTACGCGCCAGCGCCCCCGGCGACCCGCCCGCGATCGACTGGCTGCGCGCCAACGCGCCCGGCGACGCGGTCGTGCTCGAGGCGGTGGGGGACGACTACTCGGCCTTCGGCCACGGGCGGATCTCGACCTTCACGGGCCGCGCGACCGTGCTGGGCTGGCCCGGCCACGAGCTCCAGTGGGACCACGAGCCGGGCGGGCGCGCGGAGGACGTGCGCACCCTGTACACGACCGACGACCTCGAGCAGGCGCGCGAGCTGATCGGCCGCTACGGGATCGACTACGTCGTCCACGGGCCGATCGAGCGCACCACCTACAGCGACGCCGGGCTCGGCAAGTGGGACGAGCTGGGCGAGCGCGTCTTCGATCGCGATGGCACGACGATCTGGCAGCTATAGGGGCATCCAACGGTGCCGTCGATCCATACCGAATGGCCCGCTGGGCGGGCACCCGCTTCATCGCTCGTAGAGCCACTCGGGCATGCCGCCCGTCGGGTTCCACGGCTCGCGGGCGGTGAACCAGCGCCACCAGTTCGACGGTGACATCGCGTCGTAGTCGCGCACCCACCAGACGCGGAACGGGAACTCGCGCGCCTCGTGCCCTGTCAGCTGCGAGCCGAGGCGATCGCGTGCGGCCTGCGTGAGGATGAGCACGTCGGAGTCCGGCGCGGAGGCCGTGGAGCCGGCGCCGAGCTCGACATAGCCCGCCGGCAGGTCGCGGAAGTACCACGCCCACGGGAACGTCGCGCCCTCGGAGGAGTCGACGGTGATCGAGGTCGGCTGCCGCTTCGCTCGCGCGACGACCTCGTCGGCCACGCGCTTGACGTCCTCCGACGACTGCGTCGAGACCAGCAGCTCGCGCGGGTCGGCGCGGTGGACGGCGTTGACCAGGAACGAGGCGTAGGCGGCGTAGGCGAAGCCCGCCACGACGACCACCGCGCCGAGCATGCCGAACCAGCGGCGGCGGGCGTTCCAGATCGACTGGACGCCGAGCCCGGCCAGCAGGATCAGCGGCAGCAGCGGGTGCAGCACGAGCCAGGCGAACTTCTCGCCCGCCCAGGAGTAGATGATCAGCGAGAGCGCGAAGCCCCAGATCAGGAACAGCCGCAGCAGCGTCGGGCGGCGCGCGGCGGAGACGGCTCCGATCGCGCCGAGCACCAGCACCGGCCACTCCACGCCGAACAGGACGACGAGGTAGAAGTTCCACGGCTCGCCGCCGCGACCGACCTCGTGCTGCCCCAGCCAGTAGTCGAGGCCGGTGTAGAGCCCGCGCACGCCGTCGGGGTTGGTGAGGAAGGTCGTGAAGAGGACGGTGTAGACGCCGAGGAAGGCGGCCAGCGCCCAGCCCCACGCCTCCAGACCGACCGCGCGGATCGGGTCGATCAGCGCCCGCCGCCACGGCGAGATCAGCACGACCGCGAAGAACGTGAAGGCGACGAAGCCGGTGATGAAGGTCGTCTCCTTGATCGCGAAGCTCGCCGCGAGCAGGGCGCCGATCAGCGCGGGCTGGTAGCGACGCGGACGGTCGAGGAAGCGGAAGGCCACGACGACGAGCGCCAGCGTGATCGCGGCGAAGTAGATGTCCTCGCGCGCGAAGCGCGAGAAGTACAGGTACGACGGCCCGAACGCGAGCAGCGCCGCGGCGGCGAACGCGCCGGCGCGGCCGAGCTGCGCGCGCAGCAGGTAGGGGAGGGGCACCATCAGCGTGCCCATCAGGACCGGGGCCAGCCGCGCCGTGAAGTCCGAGTCGCCGAACAGGCCGAACAACCCGGCCGTCAGGTAGAAGCGCAGCGGCCCGTGCAACAGCGGGTTGTACTCGTAGTCGCCCTGCGTCAGGAAGAGCCAGGAGAAGTAGGCGTCCTGGCTCTCGTCGTGGTGGAACGGGCGGTCGCCGAGGTCGATCAGCCGCAGGACGAGGGCGATCAGCACCAGCACCGCGTAGGCGGCCAGCTCGCCGCGCGGACGGCGCGACCGCGGCGGCGCCGGCTCGGCCTCCGCCAGCGTCGTCGCCATCAGCCGCGCGCCTCGAGCCGCGCCATGCGCAGGCGGGCGAGCCCGCCATAGCGCGCGGCGAGCAGCACGAGCCCGACGATCGTGATCGGGACGACGATGATGAAGCGCAGCATCACGATGTACGCGACGGCCTGGGCCCCGGTCCCGCCGAGCGCCCTGATCCCGAGGATCGCCGCCGCGTCCTGCGTGCCCGCGTACGCCGGGCCGGAGGGCACGAGCGAGAAGACCGAGGCGAGGGCGACGATGTAGAGGCCCTCGATCGGGTCCATGCCGAAGCCGACGGCCGCGGCCGCCGCCATCCACACGCCGGCCTCGATCGCCCAGATCAGCACGGTGAGGCCGAGCAGGAGCAGACCGTGGTGCGCCCGCCGCAGGCCGAGCGTGGCCGAGGCGATCGGGGCGAGAAAGTCCATCATCCGCTCGTTCCGGCGCACGACCAGGTAGCCGGCCACGCCGGCGATCGCGAGCCCGGCGACCACCAGCGCGATGATCTCGACGCTGCGGGCCCCGACCTCGCCGAGCAGCCCGTAGCCGACGATCACGAAGATCGCCACGAGCACGGCGATGTCCAGCAGCCGCTCGGCGAGCAGCGTGCCGACCACGGTGCGGATCGAGGTGGCGGCGCGCGGCGCCATCAGCACCGCGCGGATGGCGTCGCCGGCGCGTGCCGGGAGCACGTTGTTGCCCATGTAACCCACGCACGTGAGCGCATACGTGTCCACGCGGTGCGGCACGGCGCCCTCGTCGACCAGCAGCCGCTGCCAGCGCTCCGAGCGCACGACGGTGGCGAGCCCATAGAGCACGATCGCTCCGACCAGCGCCGCCAGCTCGGTGCCGCTGGAGGGAAGGTCGGGCGGCTCCTGCCGCGACGCCCACCAGACCACGCCGGCGACCGCCAGGAGCGAGACGGCGAGGCCGAGCCAGGACAGCCGCGAGCCGGGCCGCCGCTGCTCGCCGGGCGGCGCCCCGTGCACGGGTGCGGGCGGCGAGGCCGCCTGCTCTGGTGCTGGAGTCGGAGTGCTCGGCTCCACGGTGAGAGGATGGCAGCGCCACCGCAACCCCGGCGCACCGTCACTGTTGGGGACTGACGATGCGTGCCCTCCTGATCGCCGCCACCGTGCTCCTGCTCGCGCCGGCCGGAGCCTCGGCCGCCGACGTCGTGATCGACGGCCGGGGCTGGGGCCACGGGGTCGGGCTGTCGCAGTGGGGCGCCCACGGCTTCGCGCTGCGCGAGGGCCGCGACCACCAGTGGATCCTCGCGCACTACTACACCGGCAGCGAGTACGGCACGGCGCCCGGCGCGCGCATGCGCGTGCGCCTCAAGCGCGCTCGCGCGCCGAAGCTCAGCGGGGCCACGCGGGCGGTGTCCGGCGGCCGCCGTATCCGGCTGCGAGAGGACCGCGGCTACCGCTTCCAGGCGCTCGGCCCGGACCGCGTGACGGTGATCGACGCGACGACGGGCCGCACCCGCGCCCGCCTGCGGACGCCGGTGACCGTCAGCGGCGGTTCGAGCACGATCCTTCACGGCAGCGCGGAGAACTTCGTCAGCAGCGGCGCCTATCGCGGCCGGATGGTGCTCGAGCGCGAGGGCTCCAGGGTGCTCGCCGTCAACCACGTCGTGCTCGAGCACTACCTGTACGGCGTCGTGCCCGCCGAGATGCCGGCGGACTGGCCCGAGGAGGCGCTCAAGGCGCAGGCCGTCGTGGCGCGCTCCTACGCGCTCACCAGCCGCGCGGCGAGCGGGGTGTTCGACGTCTACGCCGACGTCCGCTCGCAGGTCTACAGCGGCGTGACCGGCGAGGTGCCGTCGACGACCGCGGCCGTCCGCGCCACGCGCGGCCGTGTCGTCACCGTGGGCGGCCGGGTCGCGCAGACGTTCTTCTTCTCCACCTCCGGCGGTCGCACGGCGTCCAACGAGGAGGGATTCGGCGGGTCGCCGCTCTCCTACCTGCGCTCGGTCGAGGACCCGTACGACGTGCTCTCGCCGGTGCACACCTGGACGGCGCGCTTCAGCGCGAGCGAGGCACGGCGGCGGCTCCGCGGTATGACCGCCGGGCGGCTGCGGGGGCTGGAGGTCGAGAGCCGGACGCCGTCGGGGCGTGCGGCGACCGTGCTGGTGCGCGGGAGTGGTGGCGATCGCGTGGTGTCGGCGGCCTCGGTCCGGACCGCGCTGGGGCTGCGCAGCACCTGGATCGAGCGGATCGCCGGGCCGTAGGTCAACTGCGGCTGGGTGGGGAGGCTGGCTGGATCGGCCGCTCGCCCTGGCGCATTGACCGGTTTATCGCTCCACGGTCACAAACCCGCCACTCGACCCGTCGCGGCCTCGATCCCGCCTCCCTACATGCCCGAAGTTCGTCCCTCAGCTCGGCCCGGCTTCGCGCGCCCGAGCCACCGCAGCGTCCACCCCCGAGGTCCACGGATCGCCGTGACCCACCAGCAGGGCGCCCACGTCGATCGGCTCGATCCGCCCGAGCGACTCCATCGCCTGGGCGTTCGAGTACGAGAACGCGCCGGGCATGATCTGCGGGCCCGGACGGCCCGTGAGCGGGTTCCAGGTGCAGAGGGCGTCGCCGGCGAGCAGCGCGCCCTGCGCGGCGAAGTGGAAGACGACGTGCCCGGGCGAGTGGCCCGGCGTGTGGATCGCGCGCGGGCGGCCCGGCACGTCGAGCTCGCCCTCGCCGAACGGCGTGACCTCGGCGATCTTCGGCGTCTTGGCGGCGCCGGCGCGAGCGCCCATGACGAGCAGCCGCCAGGTCGCGCGGTGGCGGAAGTACGGCAGCATGCTCCCCTCGCGCGGATGGTTCTTGCCGGTCCGCGCCTGCTCGGCGTCGCGTTCGTGGACCCGGACGGGCACGCCGGCCTGGCGGACCGGCTCGGCGATGCCGACGTGGTCGCCGTGCGCGTGGGTGAGCAGCAGGGCATCGATGTCCGCGATCGCCCGGCCGCGTTCCCGCAGGAACGTCTCGAGCTGTTCGTGGAACGCGGGCAGGCCGGCGTCCACGAGCGTGAGCCCGCCGTCCGCCTCGACGAGGTAGAAGTTGACGAACTCGTTGCCCAGCCGGTGGATCCCGGGCGCGACCTCGGTGGCCATGGCCACAACGTAACCGGGTTCGAATCCCGTTGGACGCCCAGGAGGTCATCCGGTACCGTTCCCGGACCGATGGCAAGCCGCCTCTACCTGCCCGCCAAGCCCATGCCCGCCGCCGCGGGTCATATGTGGGTGGAGGCGCGGCCGTTCGCCATCCTCACGTCGAACGACCAGCCGCGCGGCACTTAGCGGACGGAGCCTCTCATGACCCCGTCCGCGCAGACCGCGGGCGGGCGTCGAGTGAGGCGCTGGACCCGCGAACTCATCATCGAGAAGATCCTCGAGTGGGACGCCCGCTACGGCGAGCCGCCCTGCTCGGCTGACTGGAACCCGTCGCTGGCCCGCTGGCGCGCGCAGGAGTGGCGCGCCGAGCGCTACCGCGAGGGTGTCTGGCCCTCGACCAACGCCGCCAAGCGTCCCGTTCGGTGGCTCCTTCGACGCTGCCATCAGGGCGGCGGGGTTGGAGCCGCACCGTCCGGGGCCGCGGCGCGCGGCGGGCGAGGCGAAGCCTCTGGTCGAGCCGCGAGATGACGCGATCGCCGGCCGTGGCCGTGCGGCGCGCGACGATGTCGTCGCCATGCGGCGCGCGACGACGATGTTGCCGGCCCTGCGCGCGCCGCGGGCGAGACCGCACGGCGCGATCTCGCGGCCGCGCTCGACCGCGCCCGCCGCGCCGAGGCTCGTGCGGCCGCACTGGAGCGCGAGCTGCTGGTCGCCGAGGCCCGGGCCGAGCGCGCCGAGTCGAAGTCGGCCGACGCGCGCCGGCGTGCGCGCCGCGCAAGCGAGCCGGCGGGTCGCGCCGGTCGTGCCCGCGAGCGCGTGCGCGTGGCCCGCCGTGACGCCCGTACCGACGCGCTCGAGCGCCTCGAAGCCGTGATCGCCGATGCCGACGCGCGCATCCGCGCGAGCGACGACCAGGCCGAGGCGGCCGTGCGCGACGCCGCCGAGGCGCGTCGTGCCGCCGCGGCGGCCGATCGCCGCGCGCGCGAGCTGAGCGCGCTGGTGGCCGACGGTCAGCGGCGCCTCACGGCCGAGGAGCTGAGCGCGCTGCGCGCCGGCGGGCCGTCCGGCCCCACGGTGCTGGCCGCGGCGTTGCGGCGACTCGCCAAGGCGCGCGCGGCCGGCGACCGCGGCGGTCTGCGCTCCGCGCTCGGCGAGATCGCCTCGGCGGCCGTGCGCTGGCACGACCGGCTCTGACACGCCTTCCCTCCCCAGACCCCCTCCCGGGGACCGGCTCCCGGGAGGTGATGGGGCCCGGCGCGAGGATGGCCTCCTGCTCGCCTCGCTCGCGCTCGCCTACCACGGCCGCCGTTGAAGGAATAACCTCCAGTCGAGGGTCCCGACGGAGGAGGAGACGCTGTATGGCACGGGTTTCGCTGGCGGTCAACGGCGTGCAGTACACGGAGGAGGTCGAGCCGCGCCTGCTGCTCGTGCACCTCATACGCGACAGACTCGGGCTCACGGGCACCCATGTCGGCTGCGACACCTCCAACTGCGGCGCCTGCACCGTGCACCTGGACGGTGACGCGGTCAAGAGCTGCACGGTCCTCGCGGTCCAGGCCGACGGCTCGGAGGTCACGACGATCGAAGGGCTCGGCACCGAGGACGACCTGCATCCGCTGCAGGAGGCGTTCTGGAACAACCACGGCCTCCAGTGCGGCTACTGCACGCCCGGCATGATCATGGCCGGCAGCCGACCTGCTCGCCAAGAATCCGAACCCGAGCGAGGAGGAGGTCCGCGAGGCGCTGGCGGGCAACCTCTGCCGCTGCACGGGCTACCACAACATCGTCAAGTCGGTACTCGACGCCGCCGGGAAGGGGGTGCCGGCATGAGCACCGTCGAGCAGACCACCCCGACCGACAAGTGGGTCGGCCAGGCGCTGCGGCGCAAGGAGGACCCGCGGATGATCACGGGTCGCGGCCGCTACGTCGACGACATCGTGCTGGCGGGCATGCTGCACATGGCGATCGTGCGGTCGACCGAGGCGCACGCGCGGATCGTCTCGATCGACGCCGAGGGCGCCAAGGGCGCGCCCGGCGTCCACGGCGTGTTCACCGCCGAGGACGTGCAGCTCGAGTCGCCGCTGCCGATGGCGTGGGTGCCGCCGGGGGTGGAGATCAAGTCGCCGGAGACGCTGCCGCTCGCCACGGACACGGTGAAGTACGTCGGGCAGGCCGTGGCGATCGTGCTGGGCTCCGACAAGTACGGCGTCCGCGACGCCGCCGAGCAGGTGTTCGTCGAGTACGAGCCGCTCCCCGTGGTCGTCGACCCCGAGAAGGCGCTCGAGGCCGGCTCGCCGCTCGTGCACGAGGACCTGGGGACCAACCAGACGCACGAGTGGACGATCGGCGGCGGCGACGTGGACGCCGCCTGGGCGGAGAGCGATGTGATTGTAAAGCGGCGGATCGTCAACCACCGCACGGCGGGCGCCCCGATCGAGCCGCGCGCGTGCGTCGCCGACCACCGCGGCGGCAGCCTGACGCTCCACATCACGAGCCAGAACCCGCACCTCATCCGCCTCTTCATGGCCGGCGAGTTCGGCATGTCCGAGGACCGCATCCGCGTCATCGCGCCGGACGTCGGCGGCGGCTTCGGCGTCAAGATCGCCCACTACGGCGAGGAGGTGCTCGCCGCCTGGGCGTCGCGCAAGCTCAACCGCCCCGTCAAGTGGACGGAGACGCGCTCGGAGCACATGAGCTCGACCATCCACGGCCGCGACCAGATCGACTACGTGAAGGTCGGCGCCAAGCGCGACGGGACGATCGTCGGGCTCGAGTGCACGGCGATCTGCGACCTCGGCGCCTACTACACGCTGCTGACCCCGTTCATCCCGTGCTTCACCGGGTTCGTGATCAGCGGCTGCTACAAGATCCCGAACCTCAAGTTCACGGCGAAGGGCGTCTTCACCAACAAGATGGCGACCGACGCCACGCGCGGCGCCGGCCGCCCGGAGGCCACGCACCTGATCGAGGTGATGGTCGAGCAGCTCGCGGCCGAGCTGGGCATGGACTCGCTCGAGCTGCGGCGCAAGAACTTCATCCCCACGGAGGACTTCCCGGCCGAGGTGGCGATCGGGCTCGTCTACGACTCCGGCGACTACCACGGATCGCTCGACAAGCTGCTCACGCACGTCGACGTCGACGGCGTGCGCCGCGAGGCGGAGGAGCTGCGCTCGAAGGGCATCTATCGCGGCATCGGCTTCTCCACCTGGATGGAGATCTGCGGCCTGGCGCCCTCGCGCGTCGTCGGCCCGAGCGGCGTCGGCCTGCAGGCCGGCTTCTACGAGTCCGGGATCGTGCGCGTCCACGCCTCCGGCGCGGTCACCGCGTACAGCGGCACGTCGCCGCACGGCCAGGGGCATGACACGTCGTTCGCGCAGATCGTGGCCGACCGCGTGGGCGCCTCCTTCGACCATGTCGACGTGGTGCACGGCGATACCGGCACGGGGCCGTTCGGCCTCGGCACCTACGGCTCGCGCGCGCTGGCGGTCGGCGGCGAGTCGCTCGCGAAGGCGGCGCTCAAGGTGGCCGACAAGGCCAAGCGCATCGCGGCGCACCTGCTCGAGGCGGCGCCCGAGGACATCGAGCTCGCCGACGGCAAGTACTCGGTCAAGGGCTCGCCGGACAAGGGCATGACGCTGGCCGAGATCGCCGGCGCCGCCTACGTGCCCGAGAATCTGCCGGAGGGGATGGAGCCCGGGCTCGAGGAGACGACCTTCTACGACCCGGAGAACTTCACGTTCCCCTTCGGCGCGCACGCCTGCATCGTCGACGTCGACGGCGAGACCGGGAAGGTCGACGTCGTCCGCTACGTGTGCGTCGACGATTGCGGCCCGGCCATCAACCCGATGCTGATCGAGGGCCAGATCCACGGCGGCGTCGTGCACGGCATCGGCCAGGCGCTGTTCGAGCGCATCCACTACGACGACGACGGTCAGCTCGTGACCGGCACGTTCGTCGACTACGCGCTCCCGAGCGCCGCCGACGTGCCGAGCTTCGAGACCGATCGCACGGAGACGCCGTCGCCGGTCAACTCGCTCGGCGTCAAGGGCGTCGGCGAGGCGGGCACGATCGCCTCGTCGGCCGCCGTGACCAACGCGGTGATCGACGCGCTGCGGCCGCTCGGCGTCACCTACCTCGACATGCCGCTCAGCCCGCAGGCCATCTGGTCGGCGATCCAGGAGGCGAAGGGCCGCTCCGCGCCGGGCGACCCCGGGAAGCAGGGCGGCTCGTGGGACGACCACGGGAGCGGGAGCGCCGGGTCCGGACCGACGGCTCCGAGCGAGGGGGGTGGGTCATGATCCCCGCCGAGTTCGACTACGTCGCGCCCGAGTCGCTCGACGAGGCGCTCACCGCGCTCCAGGGCGGCGGCGAGGACGCGAAGGTGCTGGCCGGCGGCCACTCGCTGCTCCCGCTGATGAAGCTGCGGCTCGCCGCCCCGTCGTTGCTCGTCGACCTCCGGCGCGTGCCCGGCCTGAGCGGGATCCAGCGCGAGGACGGGACGGTGCGGATCGGGGCCATGACGACGCACGTCGCCGTGGTGCAGGCCGGGCTCGGCCTGGCCTCGACGGCGGCGGGCACGATCGCCGACCCGCAGGTCCGCAACCGCGGGACGCTGGGCGGCTCGCTGGCCCACGGCGACCCGGCGTCGGACATGCCTGCGGTGCTGCTCGCCGCCGAGGGATCGGTGACGATCCGCGGCTCCTCCGGCCAGCGCGAGGTCTCGGCCGCCGACCTGTTCGAGGACTTCCTGACCACCGCGGTGGGCGACGGGGAGATCCTGACCGAGGTGCGCCTGCCGACGATGGACGGCTACGGGTTCGGCTACGAGAAGTTCAACCGGCGCGCGGAGGACTGGGCGATGGTCGCCGTCTGCGCGCTGGTCAAGAAGGCGGGCGACGGCTCGTGCGAGGACGTCCGGATCGGGCTCACCCACATGAGCTCGACGCCGCTGCGCGCGACCGCCGCGGAGCAGGCGCTGCGCGGCGGGCCGCTCGACGCCGACGCGATCGCCGCGGCGGCCGAGCAGGCCGCCGAGGGCACCGACCCGCCCGCCGACCTGAACGCCTCGGCGGAGTACAAACGGCACCTCGCGAGGGTGTTGTGCCGGCGCGCGCTCGAGCAGGCGTCACAATGAAGTTGTGCGGTTCACTACGACGGAGGACGTGACCCGGGAGCTGGCCGGCGAGGGCTACCTCGCCGACCAGGCCCTGAGCACCGCCGTCTTCCTCGCCGCCACCCTCGAGCAGCCGCTGCTGCTCGAGGGCGAGGCCGGCGTCGGCAAGACGGAGGTGGCCCGCGCGCTGGCGAGCGCGGCGGGTGCGCGGCTGATCCGGCTCCAGTGCCACGAGGGCATCGACCTCCACCACGCGGTCTACGACTGGGACTACCAGCGCCAGCTGCTGGCGATCCGCGCGGCCGAGGCGGGCGCCGAGGCGCGCGAGCTGTTCGGCCCCGAGTTCCTGCTCCGGCGACCGCTGCTTGAGGCCCTCGAGCACGACGGCCCGGCGGTGCTGCTGATCGACGAGATCGATCGCGCCGACGACGAGTTCGAGGCCTTCCTGCTCGAGTTCCTGGCCGACTTCGCGATCACCATCCCCGAGCTCGGCACCGTGACGGGCAAGCGCCGCCCGCTCGTGGTGCTGACCTCCAACCGCACGCGCGAGCTACATGACGCGTTGAAGCGCCGCTGCCTCTACCACTGGATCGACTACCCGTCGCGCCAGCGCGAGGCCGAGATCGTGCGCACGCGGCTGCCCGGCGTGCCCGAGGCGATCGCCGAGCGCGTCTGCGTGGCGGTCGCGCGGCTGCGCGAGGAGGAGCTCTACAAGCTGCCGGGGGTGGGGGAGACCATCACCTGGGCCCGGGCGCTGCTGGCGCTCGACGGCGCGGTCGACCTCGAGGGCACGCTCGGTGTCGCCCTGAAGGTGCGCGAAGACATCGAGCGCGTGCGCGAGCGGGGGGTTCTCGGTGGTGTCTGACGCGCGACCTGCCCACGGCCCGTCCGCGGTCGCCGCCGACGCCGTCACCACCCGCGTGTCGTCGCTCGCGGCGTACATGCGTGCCATCGGCGCGCCCGTCGGCGTCGGCGAAGTCGTCGCCGCGCACCGGGCGCTCGCGGCCGTCGATCCCGCGTCGCGCGGCGAGGCCTACTTCGCCCTGCGCGCAGCGCTGTGCTCCTCGCGCGCCGACTACGACCGCTTCGCCGAGGCGTTCGCCGTGGTCTTCGCGCCGGCCGACGCGCCCGAGGACCCGCTGGCGGCGCTCGGCAAGATCGAGAAGGCCGCGCTGCCGCGCATGGGCATCCCGATGGAGCAGGAGGCCTCGGCGATCGTCGAGGACGTGCCCGTGCCCGCCGCCTGGAGCGAGGAGGAGCTGCTGCGCGAGAAGGACTTCGCCGAGTACAGCGACGCCGAGCGCGCGCTCGCGCGGGCGCTCCTGATGCGGCTCGCGCGACGGACGCCGCAGCGGCTCTCGCGCCGCACGCGCGCGACGCGCCGGCGGCGCGACGTGCACGACCTGCGCGCCACCGTGCGAGCGTCGCTGCGCCACGGCGGCGAGCTGCTCGAGCGCCGCTACCGCGAGCCGGCCGAGCGGCCGCGGCGGCTGGTGCTGGTGTGCGACGTCTCGGGCTCGATGGCGCCCTACGCGCGGATGCTGCTGCAGTACCTGCAGGCCAGCGTCGCCGCCCGGGCGCGCGTTGAGGCGTTCGTGTTCGGCACCCGCCTCACGCGCGTCACGCGCGAGCTCGCGGGCCGCGATCCCGACCGTGCGCTGGCGCGCGCGGCTGATCACGTCTCCGACTGGTCGGGCGGCACGCGGATCGGCGCCGCACTGGCCGAGCTCAACCGCGAGCACGGCCGCCGGATCGGCCGCGGCGCCGTGATCGTCCTCCTGTCCGATGGTTGGGACCGCGGCGACCCGGACGTGCTGGCCGCCGAGATGGCGCGCCTGCGGCGCTGCGCGCACCGTGTCGTGTGGCTCAATCCGCTGGCCGCCGACCCTCGCTACGAGCCTTTGACGCGCGGGATGCAGGCCGCGCTCCCGCACGTCGACCACCTGCTGCCCGGAAACTCGATCGCCTCGCTCGAGGCGCTGGCCTCACTCATGGAGGAGGGACTGTCATGAAGGACGTACTCGAAGACGTCGATGCGTGGACCGCCCGCGGCGACGCGGTGGCCCTCGCCACGGTGATCAGCGTCAAGCGCTCGGCGCCGCGACCGCCCGGCTCGAAGATGGCCGTCAACGAGCACGGCGAGATCTCCGGCGCCGTGTCCGGCGGCTGCGTCGAGGGGGCGGTCGTCGAGGTCGCCGAGGAGGTGCTGGGCGGCGGCGCTCCGCGGCTGCTGCACTTCGGCATCGCCGACGAGGAGGCGTGGGACGTCGGGCTGCCGTGCGGCGGCGAGATCGACGTGTACGTCGAGCGCTACCAGCCGTGAGCGCCGCGAGCGAGTTCACCGGCCTCGCGCGTGAGGGCGGCCGCGGGGCGCTCGTCACGCGGCTCGAGGACGGCGCCAAGGTCCTGATCCACGCGGACGGCGCGAGAACGGGATCCCTGGGGGACCCCGTTCTCGATGAGGAGGCGGCGCGGCTCGGCGACGAGCTGATGTGGGCCGAGCGCTCCGAGCGCCACGGCGACCTGTTCGTCGACGTCACGTACCCGCCGCCGCGGCTGATCGTGTTCGGTGCGGTCGACTTCGCGGCCGCGCTGTGCAAGCTGGCCAAGGCCGCGGGCTGGCGGCCGTTCGTGGTCGACCCGCGGGCGCGCTTCGCGCAGCCGGCCCGGTTCCCGGACGCCGAGCAGGTCGTCGCCGCGTGGCCGGAGGACGCGTTCCACCAGCTCGGCGGGATCGACCGGGCGACCGCGATCGCGGTGCTCACGCACGACCCGAAGCTCGACGACGCGGCGCTGGTGCTTGCCCTGCGCTCGAACGCCGGCTACATCGGGGCGATGGGCTCGCGCCGCGCGCAGGCCAAGCGGCGCGAGCGGCTGGTGGCCAAGGGCATCGACGAGGCCGACCTCGAGCGCGTGTCGGCGCCGATCGGGCTCGATCTCGGCTCGCTGACCGCCGAGGAGACCGCGCTGGCGATCATGGGCGAGATCGTGGCCATGCGGCACGGGCGCGCGGGCGGCCGGCTCGCCCATGCGCAGGGGCGGATCCACGAGGTCGGCGTGTGACGATCGGCGGGCTGATCCTCGCCGCCGGCGAGGGGCGGCGGTTCGGCGGGACCAAGCAGCTCGCCGAGCTCCGCGGACGCCCGCTGCTGGAGTACGTCGGCTGGCCGCTATGACGGACGTCTCGCCGCGTCGTCGTCGTGCTCGGCCATGCGGCCGACGACGATCCGGGCGGGCGCGACCTCCGCGGCGCCTCGGTCGTCGTCTGCGCGGACTGGGCCGAGGGTCAGGCGGCGTCGCTGCGATGCCGGCATCGACGCCCTGGCGGGGCCGATGCGGTGGTCATGGTGCTCGGCGACCAGCCGTGGATCACGCCGAAGCCGATCGCGGGAGTCGTCGAGTTCGGCGGACGGTGACGACGACGCCGTACGCGCGGTACTACGACGGGCGCACCCGGCCACCCCGTGCTCCTCGCGCCGAGCGCTGCTCGATCGCGCCGACGAGCTGCGAGGGCGACGACGGGGTTCCGGTGGCTGCTGGAGGGCGCAACGTGGTGAGGTCGGGTCGAAGCGGGGCACTGTGCGATCCGACGGACATCGACACGCGAGAGGAGCTGGCACGGCGATGAAGCTGGAGCAGACGTTCGAGGTCCAGGCGCCGCTGGCGCAGGTGTGGGCAGCTCTGAACGACCTGGAGCGCGTGGCGCCGTGCCTGCCGGGCGCCGCGATCACGGGGCATGACGAAGACGGCACCTACCGCGGGACCTTCACGGTCAAGCTCGGGCCGATGACGGCCGCCTACAACGGCACGATCAAGATCGAGGAGGCCGACGAGGCGACCCACACGGCGACGCTGAAGGCGCGCGGGACCGACAAGCGCGGCCAGGGCGGCGCGAACGCCACGATCGTCAACACGCTCAGCGAGCACGACGGCAGCACGCGCGTCGAGGCCGTGACCGACTTCAACATCACGGGGCGGCTGGCGCAGTTCGGGCGCGGCGGGATGATGCAGGACGTCTCGAACCGCCTGCTCCGCGACTTCGCGACCTGCCTCTCGACCCGGCTCGCCGAGCCCGCCGCCGCCGAGGCCGAGGTGCCGTCGGGTGCCGAGGTCGCGGCCGGTGACGCCGCGCCGGAGGCCGTCGCCGCTGCCGCCGCCCCGAGCACGCCACCGCCGACGCCGCAGCCCGCCGAGCCGCTCAAGGGCGGGTCGCTGTTCTTCTCGGTGCTGTGGGAGCGGATCAAGCGCCTTTTCGGGCGCGGCTGAGGCTGGTACGACTGGGGCGACGGCTCGACCGCGTGATCGTCGGCTTCCAGGCGAAGGGCGACGGCAAGAGCACCGTCGTCGGTCTCGCACGAGCGGCTGCCCGACGCCGAGTCCGCGGAGCAGATGAAGACTACTGGCGCGAGCGGCTGGCGGTTCTCAAGGCCGTGCTCGAAGGCTAGATTGGCGCCGCGATGGCCCGCGACCGAAGCCGGTGCCCGAACTGCGGCGAGAGGGTGCTCCCGTTCGCCGCCGGCTGCGCCATCTGCGGCGCGGACCTCGACACCGCGCGCTTCGATCGCGGGCCCTCGCTGCTGCAACGCGTCGGGTCGTGGCTCAGCGCGCTCTCCTTCGGCCCGCGCCTGTCCGTGACCACTCTGGTCATCGGATTCGTCGTCGTGTACCTGCTGCTGCAGTTCCTGTAGCGCGGGCGAACGTCAACTGCGGCTGGGTAGGGCGGCTGGGAAGCCGGCCGCGCGGCCGGATTTCGGCGGCTGGGGTTGATTGCAGTCGCATAGCGACAGACAGCAGCCCCACGCGGCGCGTGGGGTTGTCTACTCGCGTATACCGCGAGTCAGCAGCCCCACCCGGCGACTTGGGGTTGTCTGTGCACGCATATCGTGCATGATCGCCCCACGGCAGATCAGCCTCGCCGGCTCACCGCTCCCTTACCCAGCCGCAGTTCGCCGAGCCCGCCGCCCGCGATCGCTAGCCCAGGCGCAGAACGTCGACCGGCGCGCCGGCGGGCAGCTCGCCGGCCTCCTCGGGCGCGACGGCGAAGCCGTCGCTCTCGCCGAGCGCGCCGGTCATGTGCGAGCCCTGGCGCTCGGTCGGTGTGGCCTCGAGGACGCCGTCGGCGCCCGGGCGCAGGGTCGCGGTGAGGAACGTGGTGCGGCCGTCGGAGGCGCGAGCCGCGGTCGTCAGGCGGCCCGGCTCCAGCCGCGGCGACGCGCCGGGCTCGCCGGCCAGGCGCCGCAGGGCGGGCTCGATGAACACGGCGAAGCAGACGATCGTGGACAGCGGATTGCCTGGGAGGCCGAAGACGAGTGTCTCGCCGCGGCGGCCGAACCAGAGCGGCTTGCCGGGCTTGATCTGGACGCGCCAGAAGACCTCGTCGACGTCGCAGCTCTCGAACGCCGGCTTGACGTGATCGTGCGGGCCCACCGAGACACCGCCGGAGACCACCAGCACGTCGCCCTCCAGTCCCGCCGACACGGCTTCCCGCGTCGTCTCGAAGTCGTCGCCGATCACGCCGTGGTCGACCACCACCGCGCCGGCCTGCTCGGCCAGCAGGCGCACCATCAGGCCGTTCGACTCGTGGATCCGCCCCGGCTCGGGCGGAGCGCCGAGCGGCAGCAGCTCGCTGCCGGTGACGATCAGGTGCAGCCGCGGGCGCCGGTGGACGTCGACCTCGCCGACGCCGGCCGACGCCAGCGCGGAGATGCGCGGGAGGGTGAGCCGGGCGCCCACGGGAGCCAGCTCGTCGCCGGCGTGCAGGTCCTCGCCGCGCCGGCGGATGTGCAGGCCGGGGGCGAGCGCGCGCTCGGGCGCCACGTGCCCGTCGGTCTCGGTCGCCAGCTCGGACTGCAGCACCGCGTCGGCGCCCGGCGGGATCGCGGCGCCTGTCGAGACCCGCGTGGCAGTCCCGGGCTCGAGCTCGGCGTCGGCCACCTCGCCGGCCGCCACGCCGCCGACCAGCCGCAGCGCCACGCCGGGCGCCGTGTCGGCGGCGCGCACCGCGTAGCCGTCCATCGCCGACCGGTCGAAGGGCGGTAGGTCGACCGCGCTCACCGCCGCCGACGCCACCACGCGGCCCGCCGCCTCGGCCAGCGGCGCCCGCTCGGCGCCCAGCGGCGCCAGCTCGTTCAGCACGAGCCGCAGCGCCTCGTCGACCGAGATCATCCGCCGACCGCCACGGGCCCTGTGGCCGAGCCGGGCGACCCCCGCCCGGGTCATCCGCCGATCTGGGACATCGTCCGGGGCGGCTGGACGAACCCCGGGTCATTGACGTGGTGCTTGAGCTCCTTGCGCCAGACCGCGTCGCGGATCAGCTCCTCGAGCTCGGCGTCGGTCGCGCCTGCCCGCAGCGGGTCGCGCAGGTCGGTCTCGGTCATCGAGAACAGACACGTGCGCAGCTCGCCCTCGGCGGTCAGCCGGATCCGGTTGCAGTCGCCGCAGAACGGCTGGGTCACCGGCGAGATGAAGCCCATCTCGCCGCCGCCGTCGGCGAAGCGGTAGCGGCGCGCGGTGCCGTGGCGCTCGCGGCCGACCGGCTCGAGCGGGTACACGGCGTCGATCATCGCGACGATCTCGGCGTTCGGGAGCACCTTGTCGCGCGTCCAGGCGCGATCGGCGTCCAGCGGCATGAACTCGATGAAGCGCACCTCGTACGGGTTCTGGCGCGCGAACTCGGCGAAGCGCAGCACCTCGGCCTCGGTGAAGTCCTTCAGCGCGACGACGTTGACCTTGATCGGGCGCAGCTCGGGGTGGCGCTGGGCGGCCTCGAGCCCCTCGAGCACCTGGGCGAGCGAGTCGCGTCGCGTGAGCTGGAAGAAGCGGTCGGGCGCCAGCGCGTCCAGCGACACGTTGATGCGCTTCAGGCCGGCCGCCACGAGCTGGTCGACCTGGCGCGTGAGCAGGTAGCCATTTGTGGTCAGCGAGAGGTCCTGAACGTCCGGGATCGCCGCCAGGCGCTCGACAAGCCGCCACAGCTCGCGGCGCACCAGCGGCTCGCCGCCGGTCAGGCGCACGTCGTGCACGCCCATCGAGGACAGCAGCCGCACCAGCCGCTCGATCTCTTCGTAGGTGAGCAGCGCCGAGCGATCGAGCCACGGCAGGCCCTCGGCCGGCATGCAGTACTGGCAGCGGAAGTTGCAGCGGTCCGTGACGGAGATGCGCACGTCCCCGATCGCGCGCCCGTGACCGTCGATCAACGGCCTCACGCCGGCCTCCGCTCGCCATCCGGGCTCGCCGGATCGGAGGCCGCGTGCGTCGTCCGGCGGTGGAAGTCCGCCTTCCCGCCCGTCTTGTCGAGCAGTTCCACGCGCTCGATCACCACGCCCGGCTCGATCCCCTTGACCATGTCGTAGACGGTCAGCGCGCCGACGGACGCCGCCACCAGGGCCTCCATCTCGACGCCCGTGCGGTCCGTCGTGCGCGTCTCGACCACCAGCGTCACGGTGCCGGACTCGACATCGATCGCGATCGACGGATCGACGTGCGTGAGCGGCAGGGAATGGCACAGGGGGATCAGCTCGTCGGTGCGCTTGGCGGCCTGGATCGCGGCGATCCGCGCGACCGCCGCCACGTCGCCCTTCGGGTTGTCCCCGGCCGCCACGCGGCCCGCCGCCTCGCGCGACATGCGCACGACGGCGCGGGCGCGTGCATAGCGCTCGGTGGCCGCCTTCGCGCTGACGTCGACCATCCGCGCGCGACCCGCGGCGTCGAGGTGCGTGAGCGCCGAGCCCTCCATCCGCGTCCATGGTATCCCCGGCCGTCTAGCATCGCCTGCGTGCGGGTCTCCGTCCGACTCTTCGCCGGCCTGCGCGAGCGCGCCGGCACCGACCGCCTCGAGGTCGAGCTGCCCGACGGCGCCCGCGTCGCCGACGTGCTCGCCGCAATGGCCGCCACGCCGGTCGGCGCGCTGCGACCGCGCGAGTGCGTGGTGGCCGTCAACCGCGAGTACGCGGCGGCTGACGCGCCCGTGCAGGCGGGCGACGAGGTCGCCCTGGTGCCGCCGGTCAGCGGTGGGGCCGGTCCGGACGACGGCGTCGGGGCCGAAGGCGGCGGCCGGGGGCCGGTCCGCCACGTGCGCGTGACCGCCGAGCCGCTCGACATCGCGGCGCTCGCCGAAGCAGTCCGCGACCCGCGCGCGGGCGGCGTCGTCCTCTTCGAGGGCGTCACGCGCGAGGTGCCCGAGCTCGACTACGAGGCGTATGCGGAAATGGCGGTGGCCCGGCTCGAGGCGATCGCGGCCGAGGAGGCCGAGCGCCACGGCCTGTGCGCGGTGGCGATCGAGCACCGCACCGGCACCGTCACGCTGTCCGAGCCGTCAGTGATCGTCGCTGCTTCGGCGCCGCATCGTGGCGAGGCGTTCGCCGGCGCGCGCGCCCTGATCGACCGCGTCAAGGCCGAGGCGCCGATCTGGAAGGTCGAGGTCAGCGCCGCGGGCCGCCGCCGCGTCGAGGGGACCCTCCCGCCTACGTAGCGCGACGCACGAGCGGCAGTCGCGAGGGCGTGAACAGCGCGGCGGACGGCCACCGCCAGCAGTGGCACGGCGATCGCGGCGATGCCGAGGTTGGCGCACGGGATCACGAACTCGGGCGAGCCCGTCGTCGCCGGGCGCGGCGTAGGCGATGAACGATCCGACCGCCGGGCCGATGCCCTTGTCAAAACGCCGCGGATCTGCATATGTATTGCCTATGCAGACCAACTTGACGTTGGGCGAGGCGGCGAAGGCGATCGGCGTCAGCGCCGACACGCTGCGGCGCTGGGATCGCGCGGGGAAGCTGCGCACGGTCCGCGACTCGCGCAACCGCCGGCTCGTGCCGGCCGCCGAGATCGAGCGGCTGACCTCGCACCCGCGCCGCCACGCGGCGGGGGACAGGGTGTCGGCGCGCAACCGGTTCCCGGGCGTCGTGCGCTCGGTCGAGGTCGACGGCGTGATGGCGCTGGTCGAGATCGAGGCGGGCCCGTTCCTGATCACATCGGCGGTCACGCGCGATGCCGTCGAGGAGCTCGGCCTGGCGCCCGGGGTGGAGGCGACGGCGGCCGTCAAGGCGACGTCGGTGATGGTTCACCGCTCATGAGGTGGGTCGCGTTGGCCGTCGTACTGCTGTTCGCCGGTTGCGGCTCGGACGACGAGTCCGCGCGCCCAGGAGCGGCCGCGGCTGGTGGTCTCGGCCGCCGCCTCGCTGTCGGACGCGCTGACCGCCTGCAGCCGGCAGTTCGAGGGCGCCGACGTGAAGCTCTCGTTCGCCGGTTCGGACGAGCTCGCCGCCCAGATCCGCCAGGGCGTCGAGCCCGACGTCTACGCGGCGGCCAACACCCGGCTGCCGGAGGAGCTGGCGAAGGAGGGGCTGCTGGGGGAGCCGGTCGAGTTCGCCACCAACGAGCTGGTGATCGCGGTCGGAGGTGACGGCACGGCGGTCGAGCGGGTCGAGGACCTCGCCAGGCCCGGGATCCAGCTCGCGATCGGTGCCGAGTCGGTGCCGGTGGGCGCCTACACGCGTGAGGTGCTCGGCCGGCTGCCCGACGGGCTCGAGGAGAAGATCCTCGCCAACGTGCGGTCCGAGGAGCCCGACGTCAAGGGCGTCGTCGGCAAGCTCACGCAGGGCGCGGCCGACGCCGGCTTCGTCTACCTGACCGACGTCACCGAGGGCATCACCGGCGTCGAGCTTCCACCCGAGATGCGGCCTACGGTGGCGTACGGTGCCGGCGTGGTGGAGGGCGCCGGGCAGCCCGAACTCGCCCAGCAGTACCTCGACGGGCTCACGGAGGGGCCGTGCGCCGACGCCCTGCGCGACGAGGGCTTCGGCCCGCCGCCATGAGGTGGTTCGCGCTGGCGCTGGCGCTCGCGCTGGCGTTCCTCGTGCTGCCGGTGCTGGCGATCTTCCTCGACAGCCCGCCCGGCGAGCTGATCGACGCCCTCGGCGAGCCGGGCGCGCTCGACGCGCTGTGGCTCAGCCTGCGCACGAGCGTGACGGCGCTGGCGATCATCGTCGTCGTCGGAACGCCGGCCGCCTACCTGCTGGCCACCCGCCGCTTCCGCGGCCGGGCGCTGATCATCACGCTGATCGAGCTGCCGCTCGTGCTGCCGCCTGCGGTGGCCGGCATCGCCCTGCTGGCGGCGGTCGGGCCGTCGGGCATCCTCGGCCCGGCGCTCGAGGACGCCGGCGTCCAGCTCGTGTTCGAGACCGCCGGCGTGGTGGTCGCGTTGACCTTCGTCGCGTCGCCGTACTACCTGCGCCAGGCCCAGGCCGCGTTCGGCGCCCTCGACCGCAGCTGGCTCGAGGCCTCGCGCACGCTCGGGGCCTCGCCGGCGCGCACGTTCGCGCGCGTCGCCGTCCCGACCGCCGCGCCCGGGCTTCTGACCGGCGGGGCACTGGCGTTCGGGCGCGCGCTCGGCGAGTTCGGCGCCACGCTGATGTTCGCCGGCTCGCTGGCCGGCATCACCCAGACCGCGCCGCTGGCCATCTACGAGCGCTTCGCGACCGATTTCGAGGCCGCGCTCGCGCTGTCGGCGGTGCTGGTCGCCGTCTCGGCCGCCATCCTGCTGTCCGTCAAGTTCGTCGAGGGCAGTGCGCTCGCGCGGGGCTGAGAAGCCCGGGCTCTCCGTCACGGCCGAGACCGAGCTCGGCGACCTGGCGCTCGAGGTCGCGTTCGACGTGGCGGCGGGCGAGTGCCTCGCGCTCGCCGGACCGTCGGGCGCGGGGAAGAGCAGCGTGCTCCGCATCGCCGCCGGCCTGTTGCGCCCCCGGGCCGGTCGCGTGACCTGCGGCGAGCGGGTCTGGCTGGATCGCGGCCGGGACGTGGACCTGCCGCCCGAGGCGCGGCGCTGCGGCTACGTGTTCCAGGACTACGCGCTGTTCCCGCATCTGAGCGCGTGGCAGAACGTCGGCTACGGCCTGCCGCGCCGCCACCGGCGCGAGCGCGCCGTCGAACTGCTCGAGCGCTTCGGCCTCGCCGGGCGCGCGGACGCGCGGCCGAGCTCGCTGTCGGGCGGCGAGCGCCAGCGCGTGGCGGTGGCGCGCGCCTTGGCCGTGCAGCCGGACGCGCTCTTGCTGGACGAGCCGCTGTCGGCGCTCGACGCCCGCACCCGCGCGGCGGCCGGCCGTGAGCTGGCGGCGGTCCTGCACGCGGCCGGGGTGCCGGCGCTGCTGGTGACGCACGACTTCCAGGAGGCGGCGCTGCTCGGAGACCGCGTGGGGGTGATGGACGCGGGGCGGATCGTGCAGGTCGGCTCGGCGAGCGAGCTCGCCGCCGAGCCGGCCTCGCCGTTCGTGGCCGACTTCACCGGCGCCGTCGTGCTCACCGGCAGGGCGTCGCCGGGGCCGGGAGGGCTCACGCGGGTTGAGCTCGACGGCGGGGGGGAGGTCAGCTCGCCGGACGCGGCCGGTGGCCCGGTGGCCGTGACCGTCTACCCGTGGGACATCACGCTCGCGCCGCCGGGCAGCGCCGACCCGGGCTCCGCCCGCAACCACCTCGACGTCGAGGTCGTGTCGGTCACCGTCGTCGGCAACCGCGTGCGGGTGGGCCTGGCGGCGCCGCAACCGTTGACCGCCGAGCTGACGGAGCCGGCCGTCGAACGGCTGCACGTCGTGCCCGGGGAGCGCGTCATGGCCTCCTGGAAGGCCACCGCGACGCGCCTCCTGCCGCTTTAGCCACATTCCCGACCGGGATGGTGCTTATAATGCACGGCGGGATACTCAACCAACTCGATGGAGATTGTGTTCATGACCAAAGCCCTGTCGCGGCTCGCCGCCGCCCTGTCTCTCCTCCTCCTCCCAGCGGTGGCGGCGGGCTGCGGCGGGCCCGCCGAGGAGGGCGACGCCGCTGCCAGCAACGGCGGCGCGAAGCTCTCGCTCGTCGCCTACTCGACGCCGAAGGAGGCCTACGAGGAGCTGATCCCGGCCTTCCAGAAGACGTCCGCGGGCAAGGGCGTCGGCTTCGACCAGTCCTACGGCGCCTCCGGCGACCAGTCGCGCGCGGTGGCCAGCGGCCTGCCCGCCGACATCGTGGCGCTCTCGCTGGCGCCCGACGTCGACAAGCTGGTCGAGCCCGGGCTCGTCGACGCCAACTGGGCCGACACGCCGACCGACGGCTTCGTCACGAACTCGGTCGTCGTGTTCGCGGTCCGCAAGGGCAACCCGAAGAACATCGAGACGTGGGACGACGTGGTGAAGGACGACGTCGAGGTCATCACGCCGAACCCGTTCACCTCGGGCGGCGCCAAGTGGAACCTGATGGCCGCCTACGGCTCGCAGACCGAGCAGGGCAAGTCGCCCGAGGAGGCGCTCGAGTTCCTGCACAAGGTGCTGGCCAACACGCCGGTGCAGGACAAGTCGGCGCGCGAGGCGCTGCAGACCTTCGCCGGCGGCAAGGGCGACGTGCTGCTCGCCTACGAGAACGAGGCGATCACGGCGCAGAACGCCGGGATCGAGCTCGACTACGTGGTGCCCGATCAGACGATCCTGATCCAGAACCCGGCCGCGGTCGTCACCGAGTCCGAGAGCCCCGACCAGGCGAAGGCCTTCCTCGACTGGCTGGTGACGCCGGAGGCGCAGGAGATCTACGCGTCGAAGGGCTACCGCTCGGTGCTTCCCGACCTGGTCGACGACAAGACGTACCCGACGCCGGAGACGCTGTTCACGATCGACGACTTCGGCGGCTGGTCGAAGGTCAACGACGAGTTCTTCGACGCGGAGAAGGGATCCGTGGCGGAGATCGAGCGTGACCTGGGGGTGTCCACTGCCGGGTGACGCCACCACCGCCGGCCGGCTGCCGCGCAGCCGCGCTCGCCGCATCCACGGGGGGCCGCTCGTCGCGGGCGGCCTTTCCGTCGCCTGGCTGACGCTGATCGTCCTGATCCCGCTGGCCGCCGTCGTCGTGCAGTCGCTCGACGACGGCGTCGGCGCGTTCTGGGACGCGATCACGAGCCCGCAGGCGGTCGCCGCGATCCGCCTGACCGTGATCATGTCGCTGATCGTGGCCGCGATCGACGCGGTCATCGGCACGTTGATCGCCTGGGTCCTGGTGCGCGACGAGTTCCCGGGCAAGCGGCTCGTGAACGGCCTGATCGACCTGCCGTTCGCGCTGCCGACGATCGTCGCCGGCCTCGTGCTGCTCGCGTTGTACGGCCCGAACGGCCCGGTCGGGATCAACGTCGCCTACACGCGCGTGGCCGTGCTCTTCGCGCTGCTGTTCGTGACGCTGCCCTTCGTGGTGCGCGCCGTGCAGCCGGTGCTGATGGGGCTCGAGCGCGAGGCCGAGGAAGCCGCCGAGTCGCTCGGCGCCAAGCCGTGGACGACGTTCCGGCGCATCATCCTGCCCGCGCTGCGGCCGGCCATCCTGGCGGGCGTCGGGCTCTCGTTCGGCCGCGCGGTCGGCGAGTTCGGCTCGATCGTGCTGATCAGCGGCAACCTGCCGTACAAGACCGAGGTCGCCTCGGTGCTGGTCTACGGCCAGATCGAGAGCGGCAACACCAACGGCGCCGCCGCGGTGTCGGTCTTCCTGCTGCTGATCTCGTTCGTGGTGCTGCTGGGGATCTCGTTCGTGGCGCGGCGGGGGATCGTGCGATGAGCCGGATCGCCCTCCGCAGCGTCGCGCTGTTCTACCTCGCCGCTCTCATCGTGGTCCCGGTCGGGATGGTCTTCTACCGCGCGTTCGAGGACGGCTTCGCCGCCGCCTGGGACGCGGTGACCACGCCGCCCGCCCAGCACGCGTTCTTCCTCACGATCACGATCACGCTGATCGCGGTGCCGCTGAACGCTGTGTTCGGCGTCCTGACGGCCTGGGTGCTGGCCCGCTACGACTTCCGCGGCAAGCGCCTGCTCGACGTGCTGATCGACCTGCCGTTCGCCGTCTCGCCGGTGATCGTCGGGCTCGCGCTGATCCTCGTCTGGGGCCGCGACGGCTGGTTCGGCTCGACCGAGGTGATCTTCTCCACCCCCGGCATGGTGCTGGCCACCATCTTCATCTCGCTGCCGTTCGTCGTGCGCGAGGTGCTGCCGGTGCTCGAGGAGGAGGGGACCGACCAGGAGCAGGCCGCGAGCACGCTCGGCGCGCGCGGCTGGCAGGTGTTCTGGCGCATCACGCTGCCGACCATCCGCTGGGGCCTGACCTACGGCGTGATCCTCTCGACCGCTCGCGCGATCGGGGAGTTCGGCGCCGTCGCCGTCGTGTCCGGCAAGATCCAGGGCCGCACCGAGACGCTCACGCTCTACGTCGAGGACCGCTTCCAGTCGCTGGACCTCACGGGCGCGTACGCGGCCGGCGTGGTGCTCGCCCTGCTGGGGGTCACGGTGCTGGCCCTCATGACCCTGCTGCAACGACGACACGGAAGGATCTGACGGTGGCCATCGAGGCTCGCGACATCACCAAGCGCTTCGGTGACTACACCGCGCTCGACGACGTGACGGTCGTCGTCCCGGACGGCTCGCTGACCGCCCTGCTGGGCCCCTCCGGCAGCGGCAAGAGCACGCTGCTGCGCGTGATCGCCGGGCTCGAGGTGCCGGACGCCGGGCGCGTGCTGATCGGCGGCGAGGACGTCACGAGCACGCCGGCGCGCACGCGCGAGGTCGGCTTCGTGTTCCAGCACTACGCCGCCTTCAAGCACATGTCGGTGGCCGACAACGTCGCCTTCGGCCTCACGGTGCGCAAGCGCCCGAAGGCCGAGGTGCGCGCGCGCGTGGCCGAGCTGCTCGAGCTGGTGGGCCTGGCGCACCTGGGCAAGCGCTACCCGTCGCAGCTCTCGGGCGGCCAGCGCCAGCGGATGGCCTTGGCCCGTGCGCTGGCCGTCGAGCCACGGGTGCTGCTGCTCGACGAGCCGTTCGGGGCGCTGGACGCGCGGGTGCGCGAGGAGCTGCGGGCCTGGCTGCGGCGGCTGCACGACGAGGTGCACGTGACGACGATCTTCGTCACGCACGACCAGGAGGAGGCGATGGAGATCGCCGAGCAGATCGTGGTCGTCAACGAGGGGCGGATCGAGCAGTCGGCCTCGCCGGCCGAGATCTACGACGCCCCGGCCTCGCAGTTCGTCATGACCTTCGTCGGGCCGGTCACGCGCGTGGGCGGGCGGTTGGTGCGCCCGCACGACGTCCAGGTGCTGACCGAGGCGGGCGAGGCGAGCGAGCAGGCGGTGGTGACGCGGATCGTGCGGCTGGGCTTCGAGGTGCGCGTGGAGCTCCTGCCCCCCGAGGGCGACATCCTCACCGCGCAGCTCTCGCGCACCGAGGCCGATCAGCTCGAGCTGGTCGAAGGCCAGATCGTCCACATCCGCGTCGATCCCACGGGAGCCCGGCGAGAGCCCGCCAGCGCATAGTCTGCGGGCGTGCGCGTCTCCGCCAAGACCGACTACGCGATCCGCGCCGCGCTGGAGCTGGCCGCCGCCGAGGACGAGCGCCCGGTCAAGGGCGAGCGGATCGCGACCGCGCAGTCGATCCCGCTGCGGTTCCTGGAGAACATCCTCATGCAGCTGCGCCACGCCGGGCTGGTCGAGAGCCGGCGCGGTGCGGAGGGCGGCTACCGGCTCGCCCGGCCCGCTTCGGAGGTGACGCTGGCCGACGTGATCCGCGCGATCGACGGGCCGCTGGCGGGCGTTCAGGGCGACCGGCCGGAGACGCTCGGGTTCACCGGGGTGGCGGAGCCGATGAAGGACGTGTGGATCGCCGTGCGCGCGGCATTGCGCTCGGTGCTCGAGCAGATCACGCTGGCCGACGTGGTGGGGCGCGAGCTCCCCGCGCACGTGCGTGAGCTGCTCGGCGACGAGGACGCCTGGGTCTCGCACTGAGTGCGCCATCGGGCGCGAACGCTTGAACTGCGGCTGGGTAGGGGAGCGGTGACGCCGGCGGGGCCGGGGTCCTTGCGCCGATATGCGACGTCCAAGCGCCAAGCGCTCGGCGGATGGCGCCTTGACCGGACATATGCCGGTCAAAGCGCCAGGGACCACCGGCGCCGCGGCGTCACCGCTCCCCTACCCAGCCGCCGTTGACGTCCTCGGCGCTACCGCCACACGACGTCGTAGCCACCCGCCCCGGGCTCGCAGATGCGCGCCGTGCGCAGCGCCTCCTCGCGGATCGCGGCCCGCGCCCGGCGGGCGATCTCGACGTGGGGCTCGATCGTCACGCGCACGCGCTCGCCCTCGCGCTGCAGGTCCCAGCTCGCGGCCACGCGGCCGTCGACGGTGATCGTCGGGGTGCCGCTGAGCGTGAGCTGCAGCTTGGCCACCTCGGCCGGCATGATGCGCTCGCGGTCGGCGTGGGCGAGCATGGCCTGGTCCCAGTGGCCGAGCAGCCGGGGCGGCAGCTCGGTCGAGGCGGGCGGGAGCGGCAGGCCGGGCAGGTCGAGCAGCTCGCGGCCCTGCTCGTCGCGGTAGGAGACGGTGTCGACACGCTCCCACGCCTCCGCGAAGTCGACCTGCGCGACGCCGCCCCAGGCGGCCACGTCGCGGCGCTGCGCAGGCCCGAAGGCGGCCAGGTAGCGCCGGATGACGAGCGCTGCGGCGTCGAGCGGGCCGGGGAGCGGCCGCGGATCGCGCACGAAGCGCGTCGCACGCCGCGTGTCGCCGTAATAGCCGGCCGGCGGGAGCTGCACGAGGGGTACGAGCGTGCGGGCGAGCAGAATCGGGTTGTAGGGGTCGTCCGGCACGCCGTCGTACTGCTTGACGTGGTCGCGGATCTCGGTGTTGGTGCGCGGCTCACTCAGCCAGGCCGCGAGCTCGGCGGCGAACTCGGGCGAGACGACCTCCGGAGCCTTCGTGGCCCACGCCCGCATGCGGGTGAGGCGGGTGAACTGCGCGTACGCGGGGTAGTCGCCGGCGTCGGAGACGTGCAGCGTCTGCCGCATGATCGTCGTCTTCACGACGTTGCGCGCGTCGATGTCGGCCTCCAGGCCGGCGCGCGTGAAGCCGTCGAGCCGCGCGGCCAGCGCGATGAACGGCGCGGGCGGGTGCTGGCCCTGGAGCGGGGTGAGGTGGCGGATCGCCGCGGCGGGGGAGAGGCGCGCCCGCTCGAGCAGCAGCTGGCGCGCCGCAAGCGCCACGGTGAGGCGCCTCCGGGTCAGGGATTCCATCGCGCGGCGATCTCCTCCCAGCCGGGCGGCGGGCCCGGCAGCGGCTGATCCGAGGGGCCGCGCATCGCATCGAGCAGCAGCGCGAGGTAGCGATGACGAAGCTCGTGCGTGCGCTGCTCGTCGCCGACCCGCAGCGCGGCGACCTGCTCCAGCAGCAGGCCGACGTCGTTGACCACGAGGTCTTCGCGGAGGGCGCCGGCGGCCTGCGTGCGGTCGAACAGCGCGGTCAGCAGCCCCTGCGCGCGGCCGGCCTCGCGGTACAGCTCCTCGGTGGGGGTGAACGTGCCCGCCAGCCGCTGGGTCAGCGAGTTCGTGTCGGCGTCGACGCAGCGCCGCATGAAGTCCGCGAACGCCTCCCACGGGTCGCCGTGGTCGGCCAGGGCGGCCTCGGCGGCCTCGATGAAGCGTTGGAGCCCGTCCGCGCTCAGCCGGCGCAGCAGGTCCTCCTTGCTCTCGTAGCGGCGGTACAGCGCGCCGACGCCCACGCCGGCGTGCTCGGCGACGGCCGAGATCGGCGCGCCGGGGTCCGCGATGAAGACCGCACGGGCGGACTCGAGGATCCGCTCGTCGTTGCGTGCGGCCTCGGCGCGGCGGCCGCTGAGGGCACTGGGCATGCGCCTCAGCCTACCGGAACGGAGCGTTCCGTTCAAGTAAGGCCGCGACCGAGCTGAAGTAAGGGGTAAGCGTAGGTAGCTGGCTGCAAAGTGCCGATGTGCGGGCGGTCCCTCAGCTTCAGACTTCGTGCGGAAGAAACCATTCCGTTCGAGGGGAGACCATGCAGCCCAAGACCATCACCAAGACGACCTGGATCGCCTTCTCGGCGGCGCTGGCCGCGGCCATGATGGACCTGCTCGACGCGACGATCGCGAGCGTCGCCGGCCCGGTGATGCGGGCCGAGCTCGGCGGCTCCTACGCCGACCTCCAATGGATCACGGCGGCCTACACGCTGGCCATGGCCGTCGGCCTGCTGACCGGCGGGCGGCTGGGCGACATGTTCGGCCGCAAGCGGATGCTGCTGATCGGCGCCGGCGGCTTCACGATCGCCTCCGTGCTGTGCGCGGCGGCGCCGTCGGCCGATCTCCTGATCGGCTCCCGCGCGCTCCAGGGCGCCCTCGGCGCGATCATGCTGCCGCAGGTCTTCGGCCTGGTCCGCGATCTCTTCCCGGCCGACCAGATGGGCAAGGCCTGGGCCGTCCTCGGCCCCGCGTCCGGTCTCTCCGCCGTGCTCGGCCCGATCGTGGCCGGCCTGCTGATCGACGCCGACATCTTCGGCACCGGCTGGCGTTCGATCTTCCTCGTCAACGTGCCGGTCGGCGCGTTCGTGCTGCTCGTCGGCGCCCGCTTCCTGCCCGAGGGCGCGCCGGCCGAGCGCATGCGGCGGCTCGACGTGACCGGGATGTCGCTGGCCGCCGCCGGCGCCGTTCTGCTCGTGTATCCGCTGGTCCAGGGCCGCGAGCTGGGCTGGCCGCTGTGGGTGCTCGGGATGCTCGCCGCGTCCGTGCCGGTGCTCGGCGCCTTCGCGCGCCATCAGGCGCGGCGCAAGCGGTCGGGCGCGACGCCGCTGGTCGAGCCGAGCGTGTTCCGCAACCGCTCGTACGTGTCCGGTGCGGGCTTCGCGATGGTGTTCCTGGGCTCGATGGGCGGCCTGACGCTGGCGCTCACCGGCCTGATGCAGATCGGGCTCGGCTACAGCGCGATCGAGGCGAGCCTGACCTCGGCTCCGTACGCGCTGGGCGGGTTCGTCGGCTCGGCGATCGGCGGCATGACGATGGGCAAGCTGGGCCGGACCGTGCTGCACGCCGGACTCGCGATCAAGGCCACCGGCGTGATCGCGCTGTACGTCGTGCTCGAGCTGGCCGGGACCGGCGTCGGCCACTGGCACTTCACCGCTCCGCTGCTGGTCGCGGGCATCGGGATGGGCATGGTCTTCGTGCCGCTGTTCGACATCATCCTGGCGGGCGTGGCCGACCACGAGGTCGGCTCGGCCTCCGGCGTGCTCCAGGCCCTCCAGCAGCTCGGGATGTCGCTGGGCGTGGCCGGCCTGGGGACGCTGTTCTTCGGGCTGCTCGGCTCGCACGTCGACCGCGCGGCGGACTTCGTGGCCGCGGCCGGGCCGACGATCCTCGTCACCGTGGCGCTGCTGGCGGCCGCGTTCGCGATCGGCTTCCTGCTCCCGAAGCACGCGCGGGCGCACGAGCCGGCGGCCGCGTGAGTCACCAGACGGTGTCGAAGGCGAGCTCATAGAGCACCGCCTGCGCCGCGAGCGCCGCGAACAGGGGTATGAGGCGGGCGCGCTCACCGAGCGCGCCCGCCGCCGCGAGGCAGACGAACGGGGCGAGGAAGAGCCAGATGCGCTCGGTCTCGGCCTTGGTGAAGCCGGCGACGGCGGCGATCGCGATGACCGCGAAGATCGCGACGGCGAGGTCGTCGCCAGCGGCCAGCGCGCGCAGGGCGAGCCAGGAGATCGGCAGGCCGAGCACGACGAGGAACGCGACCGGCGAACCGAACAGCCAGAACCAGTACGGCCGCGTCGACGCGATGCCCGCCCGGTAGACCTCCTCGGTCGAGCGGAGGGCGCCGATCGGGTCGAAGCCGGTGACGGCGTACAGCAGCGCGTAGAAGGCGACCAGCGCCATGCCGCAGATCGCCGAGAGTGCGATGGCCGCCCGGAGGCCGTCGCGGCGCAGGGTCACGATCGCCGCCCAGGCGCCGACGGCGAGCAGCGACCAGGCGAAGAACGACGCGGCGGCGAGCGCCGCGGCCCCGATGAGGCGGCGGCGCGCGGCGAACGGCCATGCGGCGAGGAGACCGAGCGTCAGGTAGACCGCGTCGGCCGAGGTGGCGCCGAACAGCAGCGCGCCGGGCGCCAGCGCGAGCAGCAGCGCGGCGAGCCGCGCGCGCCGCTCGTCGAGCAGCTCGCGGGCGAGCAGGTAGGAGAGCGGGCCGCTCAGCGCGCCGACGCCGATGCAGAGCGCCGCCATGCCGCCCGGCGAGTCGATCCCGAGCGCATGCAGTGTGAGCAGCAGGCCCGGCGGGTGGCCGGCGGCGTGCACGGGCAGCGACGGGACCAGCTCGGCGAAGCGGTCGACGAAGAAGCCGGCCCCGAAGTCGAGCGCGCCGAGCGCGGGCAGGTACTCGTTCGGCCCCTCGAACCCGCTCTCGTCGAACACCGCACTCCACTGGGCGGTGCCGCCGCTGCCGGCCGCCAGGGCCAGGCGCAGGACGAGGGTCAGGCCGAGCGTGGCGAGCGCGAAGACCCAGGCGGGCCCCCGCAGCAGCCGCGGAACGAGGGCGACGGCGGCGGCGAAGCACGCGATCGTGACGGCCAGGAGCGGATCGGCCTGCGGGCTCCAGTTGCCGGCCAGCGGGGCGTAGGGGAGCCCGACCGGTCGGCCTGCTCCGCGCACGTAGGCGGCGGCGATCAGCGTGCCCAGCGCGACGGCGGCGGCCGCCCACGGCACGGCGGCGATGATCCGGGAGCGCGACGCGCGCGCAGCGAATGTCACGGGATCGTCACCCGCTCCTTGCCATGCTGCGCGCCATCCTCCCATCACGACCTCCAACGACCCCGGGGCGGTCGTGGCGACGCCCACCGACCGCGTGGCACTCCGCCGCGATCGTCGCGCTCGCGCTCGTGGCCGCCGGCTGCGGCTCGTCGTCCGAGCTGCCGCCCGCGGCCGGACCCGATCGGTCGCCGCCGCTCGAGCGGCCGCCCGCGGGCGAGATCGTCGCGACCGCGCCCGCGAGCGTCGCGCGGGCGCTGCGCGAGCCGGGGACCGAGGCGCTGGTCGACGGAGGGCGCAAGCGTGCGGTCGTCGACGCCCGCGAGCGCGTGCTCGAGCTCTACGACCCCGCCACCGGCGAGCGGCTCGGGCGCGCGCCGGCGGGCGCCGGGCCCACGCACGTCGTCGCGGGAGAGGGCGCCCTCGCCTACGTCGTCGACACCGCGGGCGACGGCCTGCTCGTCTTCGAGACGCGCGGCAAAGCTGCGCATCCGCCGCCGCTACCCGCTGCTCGGCGCGCCGTACGCGGCGGCGAGCGACCTCGACAACGGCCGCCTGTGGGTCACCCTCACCGCCCGCAACCAACTGGTCGAGCTCGCCACCAGCGCGCGGCCGCACCGGCTGAACGTCCATCCGACGGTGCGCCAGCCGAACGCCGTCGCGGTCGATGCCGGCGGCCGGGTGTTCGTGCGCGGGAACCAGCTTCAGCTCCTCGATCCGCGCCGCAGCAGGTAGACCACGGCCGAGCCGGCGAACAGCGCCGCGCTCACCAGCAGCCAGCGCGTCGCATGGCCGTCGAACTCCTGACCGCTGGTCGCACGGTAGGCGCGCTCGCCGCGCTCGGCGATCGTCCCCCAGAACACGACGAGCATGAGCAGCGACAGCGCCGCCGGGATGCGGAGGTAGTTGACGGCGTCGCCCGCCACCCGCCGCAGCCCGCGATCGGCGCCCGAGTAGAGCGGCATGAGCACGAGATCGTGCACGACGACGCAGGCGACCAGCCAGATCGCGATCCGCTGTGCCGAGCGGCCGCCGAGCATCTCCAGCAGCGCCCAGGCGCACAGGGGCAGCAGCGCGAGGTAGGCGAGCACGTACACGCGCCTCATGCGAACTCGATCCGCCCGACCCACTTGGTGTTGTGCACGCCCGGCAGCGCGGGCACGATGATGCGCGCGGGGAAGCCGTGGTCGAGCGACAGGTCGGCGCCGTTGACCTTGAGCGCCAGCAGCGCGTCCGGGTGCCGGACCTGGTCGCCGGTCAGCGACGCCTTCGAGAGCACGCCGATGGGCTGGAGCGAGCGTACGAACGCCTCGCGCACCGCCGCGGGATCGGCGCCGGCCAGCTCCGCCAGCTGCGCGATCCGCACGCCCGTCCAGTCCTGCGTCGTCGTCCAGCCCTCGACGCACGCGATCGGCAGCCGCGCGCTGTGCTGCGGCAGCGCCAGCAGCTCCTCGCGACTCAGCGCGACCTCGCCTTCCGCGCCGGCCAGCGTCAGCCGGTAGGCGGGGCCGACCATCGCCGGCGTGATCTGGGCGCGCGCCGCGGTCCGGTTGACCGGGAAGTCCTCGCGCCGCGGAGCCAGGAAGGCGAGCGAGCGCAGCGGCCCGCCGATCGTCTGGCCGACGTTGGCGGTGAGCAGCAGCGCCGACGCGCCGCCGACGAAGGCGAACAGCCCGCGGCGGCTGATGGTCGGCGGGTCGGGATCGACGGGCGCGAGGCCGTCCGGCTCGTCGGCGGGCTCGGGCCGCGTGCGTCGCAGGTCGTCGCGCAGCGGCTTCAGCCAGCCGCGCTCGCGGTACGCCCGCAGGATGACCGGCGTCTTGACGATCACGTGCAGCGCCAGCGAGGCCGTGAACACGACGGCGCCGTAGTAGTGCGCGACGACGAAGTTGAAGCCGAACGCGTACCAGTACTGCGCGTTCATGATCCCGGTGACGAACTGGAAGACGGTGCTGGCGACCAGGAGCGCGATCGACAGCCGCTCGACGGCCTGCGCCGGTGAGGCGATCGGCGGCCACGCGAACAGCCGCGGCATCACCGACCACAGCTTGGCCAGCAGCAGCGGGACGGCGGCCAGTCCGACGTTCACGTGCAGTCCCTGCGTGACCGCGTACAGCCACGACGGCGCGGTCGGCCAGCCGAAGTTGAGCGGCAGGTCGGCCGGGACGATCGCGTTGCCGCGTAGGTCGGGGGCGTAGGCCACGTGCGAGAGGAACCCGGTCACCGCGACGATCGAGACGAGCACCAGCAGCGCCGAGCCGAGCGCGGCGGTCAGCCACGGGCCGCGCAGCGGTGAGCGGAAGAAGCCCGGCTGGAACGGGCCGGGCGGCGCGGCCGGCCACCGCGGCTTCGTGCGCAGCGGCGCGCTCATGGCCGGCGCAGGACCGCGATCCAGCGCCCGCCGGCGGTGAGCGTGTCGTCGTGGGCGAGGCCGGCACGGTCCGCGAGCGCCTCGATCCCGTCGACGCCCACGCGCGCCCACGCGAACCACTCGCTGACCACGCCCGGCGCCTCGAGCCGGACACGCGTGCGCAACGTCGGCGCGCCCGGCGCGTCGACCTCGACGAGCGCCGTGCCGCCGCCCGCCAGCAGCTCGCGCGTGCGCCGCAGCAGCACGGCGGGCGAGCCGCCGATGCCGACGTTGCCGTCGAGCAGCAGCGCCGTCCGCCAGCCGCCGGCACCCGGCACGGCTCCGAACACGTCACCGGGGATCGCCGTCGCGCCGCGCCGGCGGGCGAGCAGCACGGCGACGGGGGAGAGGTCCACGCCGAGGCCGCGCTTCCCGACGGCCCGCAGCGCCGCCAGATGGCGACCGGGCCCGCAGCCGACGTCGAGCACGGGCGCCTCGGCGAGCGCCAGCGCCGCCAGGTCGGCCGCGTCGAGCCCACCGAGCCACCGCTCGAGCGGCAACGGCTCCAGCGTCCCGTCGACCGACCGCACCCGCGCCCGCGGCGCCGGCCCGCCACCGAGCACGTGCTGCGCCGCGGTCGCGAGCAGCCGCCCGTACAGCAGATCCGCCGGAAGCGGGTCAGACCGCTTCGCGCCGGCTCCCGCCATAAGGGGGTCAGACCCCCTTACGCCCGTTTCGCGTAGCAGAGCCAGCTCTGGAGCCTCGGCGACGGTAAGGGGGTCAGACCCCCTTACGGGGGTGGGGGTCATGCCGCTTGCTCCCGAGGCTCGATCGCGGCCAGCGCGGCGGCGAAGCAGCTGTGGGGCGCCGCGGCGGCGACCGCGTGCGCGTCGGCGATCGTGTCGACGTCGCGGAGGGGCGGGAGGACGGCCGTGTGGAGGCCGAGGACGGCGAGCCGGGCGCGCTGGACGGCGCCGGTGTGGCGCGAGCTCATCGGCACGTCGGCGAACACCTCTGGATCGGCTCGGCGCAGGCCGATGCCCCAGTAGCCGCCGTCGAGCGCCGCGCCGAACGCGGCGTCGGCGCCGTCGAGCGCGCCGAGGCCGGCGTCGAGCAGTTCCGGCGTGAGCTGCGGGGTGTCCATCCCGACCAAGAACGCGGGCCCCCCGGCGTCCTGGAATGCCGCGGCCAGGCGCGCCGCCAACCCCTCACCGCGCTGGGGCACGACCGTGAAGCCGCGCGGCACCCAGCCGCCGGGAGCGCCGTCGAGCACGAGCACGCGCCGCTCCGCGCGCCGTGCGCGCGCAGCCGCCGCCAGTGTGTCGCTCAACGCCGCACCGGCGAGCTGCGCCGCCTGCTGCGGGGTGCAGGGCGGCGTCAGGCGCGTCTTGACGCGCCCGGCGGCTGGTGCCTTGGCGATGACGAGCAGGGTGGGGCCCACACGGCTCATGCGGTCGCGTCCGCCATGCGGATCATCCGAGCACCGCCGCCATGTCCCGGACCGCGCGCAGCGTCCCGCGCACCGTGCCGGTCACCTTCGAGCGACCCTGGCGCGGCAGGTGACGCACGGGCACCTCGCGGATCTCCCAGCCGGCCGCCGCCGCGCGGACCACCATCTCGAGCGGCCAGCCGAACCGCCGGTCGCGCAGCTCGAGGGCCAGCAGCGGCTCGCGGCGGGCGGCGCGCATCGGCCCCAGATCGGTCAGGCGCACGCCGAAGCGCCGCCGCAGCTCGAAGGCGAGCGCGCGGTTCGCCAGCCGCGCGTGGAGCGAGCCGGTGCGGCCGCGGGCGCCGAGCGCGAGGTCGGCGTGGCCGGCCGCGACCGGGTCGGCGACCAGCGGGAGGTCGCGCGGATCGAAGGAGGCGTCGCAGTCCATGAAGCAGACGACGTCGGCGCGCGCCGCGGACAGGCCCGCGAAGCAGGCGGAGCCGAAGCCCGGCCGCGGCTCCAGCACCACGCGCGCGCCGAGCGAGGCGGCCAGCGCGCCCGACCCGTCGGTCGACCCGTTGTCGACCACGATCGGGTCGTAGCCGGCGGGCATGCGGTCGAGCACCCAGGGCAGGGCCTCGCGCTCGTTGAGAACGGGGAGGACGACCGCTTTCATGGATGGGACACCTACCCCTGCTACGCGGTCGCGGCCATTACGGACCAGTGACGTCGCTACGGTGCCGCTCCATGACGGGCCCGATCCTGGTCACCGGCGGCGCCGGCTTCATCGGCTCGCACGTGGTCGACGCGCTGCTCACCGCGGGCCACGAGGTTCGCGTGCTCGACATGCTGCTCCCGGCCGCTCACCGCGAGCGCCCCGACTACGTGGACTCGCGCGCCGAGTGGATCGAGGGCGACGTCCGGGACGCGCACACGGTCGCCGCCGCGGTGGCCGGCGTGGCGGCCGTGAGCCATCAGGCCGCGATGGTCGGCCTCGGCACCGACATCGGCGACGTCGCCGACTACGTCGCCCACAACGACTTCGGGACGGCCGTCCTGCTGCACGCGCTCGCGGACCGCGGCTTCACCGGCCCGTTCGTCCTCGCCTCCAGCATGGTCGTCTACGGCGAGGGCCGCTACGAGTGCAGACAGCATGGCGTCGTCCGGCCGCCGCCGCGCGCGCCAGAGGACCTCGACGCCGGCCGCTTCGAGCCGCCGTGCCCGGTCTGCGGACACGAGCTCGAGCCGCGAGCCGTGCCGGAGGACGCCCCGCCCGACCCGCGCAACGTCTACGCCGCCACCAAGCTCGCCCAGGAGCACCTGTGCGCCTCGTTCGCCCGCGAGACGGGCGCGACCGTCACGGCGCTGCGCTACCACAACGTCTACGGTCCGCGGATGCCCCGCGACACGCCGTACGCCGGCGTGGCGAGCATCTTCCGGTCGGCGCTGGCGGCCGGAAGCGCGCCGCGCGTGTTCGAGGACGGCGGCCAGCGGCGCGACTTCATCCACGTGCGCGACGTCGCACGCGCCAACCTCCTCGCGCTGCGCGAGACCGTGCCGGGCGCGTTCAACGTGGCCAGCGGAACGCCGCGCACGGTGCTCGAGATGGCGCAGGCGCTCACGCGCGCCTTCGACGGGCCCGATCCCGTCGTCACCGGCGAGTGGCGGGCGGGCGACGTACGGCACGTGTTCGCATCCGCGCAGCAGGCGGCCGACCGGCTCGGCTTCACCGCAGCGGAGGACTTCGACGCCGGCATGCGCGAGTTCGCGGCCGCGCCGCTGAGGGCATAGGTCCAGCGATGACCCGAGTCGCCGTCGTCGGCCACGTCGAATGGATCGAGTTCGCCCGCGTGCCGCATGTGCCCGCGCCCGGCGAGATCCTGCACGCGACGGAGTGGTGGGAGGAGGCCGGTGGCGGGGGCGCGGTCGCAGCGGTGCAGCTCGCCAAGCTCGCGGGCGGCGCCGAGTTCTTCACCGCCCTGGCGCAGGACGAGAACGGCCGCCGCGCCAAGGAGCGGCTCGAGGAGCTCGGCGTGACCGTCTACGCCGCGCCACGTGAGGGCGCCCAGCGGCGCGGCTTCGTCCACCTCGACGACGACCACGAGCGCACGATCACCATCCTCGGCGAGCGGATCGTCGCGCACGGCGACGACGACCTGCCGTGGGATCGCCTCGACGGCGTCGACGCCGTCTACTTCACCGGCGGCGACGTCGGCGCGCTCCAGCAGGCCCGCCGCGCCCGCAAGCTGGTCGCCACGCCGCGCGCCTTCGACACGCTGCGCGCGTCGCGCATCAACCTCGACGCGCTGGTGCGCTCGGCCAAGGACCCGGGAGAGCAGCAGGCCGAGGAGCACCTCGACCCGGCGCCCGACCTCGTGGTCTCGACCGCCGGCAAGGAGGGCGGCGAGTGGATGGCGGAGGACCGCACCGGCGGCACCTGGAAGGCCGCGCGACTGCCCGGTCCGCCGCAGGACTCCTACGGCGCCGGCGACTCCTTCGCGGCCGGGCTCACGTTCGCGCTCGGCGCGGACCTGCCGGTCGAGAAGGCGCTCGAGATCGCCTCCCGCTGCGGCGCCCACAAGCTCGCGGGCCGCGGGGCCTACGACGGCCAGCTCACCGCGGCGGATCTGTGACGCGCACGACCGCGGCGCCCTCGATCCGCCCGTCGCGCAGCAGCTCGAGCGCCTGCTCGGCCTCGTCGAGGGCGAATTCCCTCACGGTGGTGCGGACCGGGACCTGAGGCGCCAGCGCGAGGAACTCCTCGGCGTCGGCGCGCGTGAGGTTGGCGACCGAGCGCAGGACGCGCTCCTCCCACAGCTCGCGATACGGGATCGAGGGGATGTCGGACATGTGGATGCCCGCGCACACCACGCTGCCACCCGGCGCCGTGGCGCGCAGGGCGGCCGGGACGAGCTCGCCGACCGGGGCGAAGATGATCGCCGCGTCGAGCGGCTCGGGCCCGGGCGCCATCGCGTCGCCGGCCCATTCGGCGCCCAGCGAGAGCGCGAGCATCTGTGCGGCCGAGTCGTCGGCGCGGGTGAAGGCGAACACGCGCCGGCCCTCGTGCACGGCCACCTGGCAGACGATGTGGGCGGCGGCGCCGAAGCCGTAGAGACCGAGCCGCACCCCGTCGCCTGCCAGCCGCAGCGCGCGGTGGCCGATCAGCCCACCGCACAGCAGCGGCGCGACCTCGAGGTCGCTCATCCCGTCCGGGAGCGGGAAGCAGAAGCGCTCGTCGGCGACCGCGTACTCGGCGTAGCCGCCGTCGACGTCGCGGCCGGTGAAGCGCGCGCGCCGGCACAGGTTCTCGCGGCCGGTCTTGCAGTATTCGCATGCGCCGCACGTCCACGCCAGCCACGGCACGCCGACCCGGCGGCCGTCCTGGTCGACACCGACGATCTGGTGGCCGAGGATCAGCGGCAGGTGGCCGGGCTCGAGCTCGCCGTCGCGCAGGTGCAGGTCGGTGCGGCAGACGCCGCAGGCGCGCACCTGGAGCAGGAGCTCGCCGCTGCGGGCCCGCGGTTCGGGCACCGAGGCCGCCCGCAACGCCCGACCCGGCTGCTCCAGCACCATCGCGCGCACGGCCGCCCCTACGACTCGTTGCCCCGGCCGCTCATGCCGCGCGATCGACGGCGACGAGGTCGGCGAGCTCGTACGCGGGCACGGCCTCGGGCTCGTCGCCGCACGAGATCGGCCGCGGCTCTGCCTCCCGGCGCGCCACGACCGCGCGGAACGTGGCCCCGTCGCGGACGCGCAGCGTGACGACCGCGTCGTCAACGGCGACGACGGCGAGGTCGTCGAGCCCGCGCAGCTCGAGCCGCCGGCGGACGAGCACGTCGGCGGCCTGCGCCGCGGGCGCGTCCCCGGCCCGCCCGCGCAGGTGCTCGAGCGCGATCTGACCCGCCTCCAGCGCGGCGACGATCTCGGGGCCGCGGGCAGCGGGCACACGGCCGAAGCAGAGCCCGTGCGGGAAGGTCAGGAACGTGGCCGCGAAGCGGTGGCCGCCGATGTGGCCGATCTCCCACGTGTCCTCCGGCCACCGGGCCCGCACGGCGCGCGCGAGCGGCCGCCCGCGGCGCGCGCAGCAGGGGTCCCGCTTGCCGTGCGTGCAGCAGAGGTACAGCGGCCGTTCCCAGCGGAGCCCGGGCTCGCGCTCGCTCAGATCGAGCTCCAGCACCTCGGCCGGGTCGCGCAGCTCGTGGCGCTCGATCCACGGGTCCTCGCGGCGCGTGTCGGCGAGGAAGCAGGAGCGCGTCTCCAGCGCCGCGCGGCGCGAGCTGCGCCGGATCAGGTGCACCTTCACGCCCGTCTCGTCGGCGAGCGCCAGCAGCTCGCGACCGAGCCCCACGTCGAGGTCGGAGTGGGTGACGGCGTTGCGCCCCGTCCACGGGCCGGGCTGCTCGAGCAGCAGGAAGCGCCGCGCCTTCGGCGCAGTGGCCGCGAGGTCCTCGCCGAGCCGCTCGGCGAGGACGGAGCAGGCCTCGGTCACGTGAACAGGGTTAGCACTCCGGCCAGCACGAAGGCGCCCGCCCAGACGCCGTCGAGGTTGATCCAGGCCTTGCGCAGGACCGCGACGCCGAGCTTGTCGTACACCAGCAGCGCCACGACGGCCATCACCGCGACCATCGCGCCCACATGCAGGAGCAGCCCGAGCGCGCCCGTCAGCAGCTCGACGCCGCCGCCGGCCGCCTCCAGCGCGTGGTCGTGCGCCGCCGCCTGCGAGGCCGCGCCGCCGATCAGCAGCGGCGCCACCATCAGCCCGGCGCCGTGCGCGCTCGACATCAGGAACGACCACCACGCGAGCTCGCGCCGGTTGACGCGCATCGTCGTCCAGCGGAAGTGCGCGCGCGGCTTGGCGAAGCGGAAGATCCCGAACAGGATCAGCGCGATGCCCGCCGCCAGCCGCAGCACGGACGGGTCGGTCAGCAGCCCGAGGCCGAGCACCGCCGCCGCCACCAGCACGAGCGACAGCTCGTGGCCGATGGCGATCGGCGGCAGCGCCCGCAGCACGGCCCGGCGGTCTCGGTCCTGCATCCCGAGCGCGACCGCGAACAGCCAGCCCATCGCGGGATTGAGCCCGTGATAGGCGCCGAGCGCCGCGATCACCAGCAGCGCCCAGAGGTCCATGTCAGTCGGGGAAGCAATAGGAGTCCGAGGAGGCGTCGCCGCCCTGGAGGCGGACCTGGTGCGGCCGCTCGCCGGAGAACTCGACGAACAGGTCCGGGTCGAGCGTCAGCGAGCCGTCCTCGCCGGCGTCGAGCCTGACCAGCCAGCCGTCGATGCCCTCCGGGTAGAACTGCACGTCCCAGGCGGCGTAGAGCGAGTTGGTGAGGTAGACGCGGCGGCCGTCGCGGCTCACCTCGACCATCTGCGGGCCGCCGTTCAAGGGCCCGCCGGCCGGGTGCGCGGCGCGCTCGACGATGCCGCCCAGCCGCACCGAGCCCGTCTCGCGCGGCTGCCGCGGGTTGGAGACGTCGAAGCGCTTGAGCTCGCCGGTGCCCCAGCACGACACGTAGAGGCTGCGGTCGTCGACCGACAGCGCGATGTCGGTGATCAGCGGCGGCACGGCGCCGAACGGCTGCAGGATCGGCGGGAGCTGCTCGGCCTCGGCCGGCTCGGGAGCGATCGAGATCACCTTCTCGGCGCTCACGCGGCCGTCGTCGCCGCGCTCCCACAGCCAGATCGAGGCCGTCAGGTCGGCGGTCGAGGTCACCACGCCGACGAACCCGTACGCCTTCGAGGGGTCGTGCGCGGGGCGCAGCTCGAGCACCATCTGGTGCTCGGGGCCGAGGTCGATCTCCTGCGTGTGGCGGCGCGTCTTGAGGTTGAAGACGTGCAGCTTGTGGCCGTACTTGTTGCCCAGCAGCAGCTCGCCGACGAGCCCGTCCTCGACCATGTTCGGGGTGCCCCACTCGCTGGTGATCACCGTGTCGTGGTTGAGGTGCCACCAGAAGTCGTAGGCCAGCTCCTGCGTGCCGCGGTCGTCCTCCCACGCGCCCTTGACCGAGAAGTCGTCGTGGTCGAGCAGGAAGATGCCGCCCGGCCCGTCGCCCTCGGGGTTGCCGAGCGCCGAGACGTAGATCCCGTCGGGCCCGCAGTGGACGGTGTGCGGGCGGCTGTAGCCGGCCTTGCGCGCGATCTCGTCCGCCTCGATCACCTTGACGAGCTTGGGCGAGCGCGGGTCATCCTTGACGTCGAGGACATGGATGCGCGAGGAGCGCAGGCCGGGGACGAGCAGATAGCGGCGCTCGACGTGCGGGTGCGGCGCCCACGGGCACAGCGCGGAAGAGCAGGCGTTCCAGCCGAAGTGGTGCAGCTCGTCGCCCGTGTTGGGCATGTCGAACCGGCCCACGAACTCACCGGACTCGAGGTCGAGCACGTTGATCGCGTCCGGCGAGCTGTCCGTGTTGAGCGTCGCCACGTAGGCGAGCGTCTCCGGCGGCGCCTGCGCCGCGCTGCCGGGGGACGGGTAGAAGCTCGGATCGGGCGTCCAGCGAGCCATGGAACCTCCTCGACGGGTCGGTTCCCGCAATCTAACGAAGCCCTGGCGGCTTTAGCGTCTTTTGACGGGCGCGCGCGCTGGAACCGGCTCGGGCACGCCGCGCCGGCTTGTGCCGGGGGCGGGGCGCAGCTCGCCGCCGTGGTCGCGGCGGCGCGTCGGCCACGGCGAGGCGTCCGGCAGCGGCAGCCGCAGGCCGCCCGACGGGCCCTTGGGCGTGTCCGGTTCCGGCGCGTTGCCTCCGCCGCCGCGGCCGTCGTCCGCGTCGTCGTCGTCATCGCGCAGCCGGAAGAACCAGATCAGCCAGACGATCAGCGCCCCGATGTCGAAGACCCGGAGTCCGACCATGAAGATCCACCCCTCCAGTGTCACCTCACCACGCAGGCTAGCGCTGCAACCACACCTCCAGCAACCGCCTCGCGATCGCAAAGCGTGGCGGCACGCCAAGTGGGCCCTCTCGATCCTCGACGGCGGCGGCCACGTCGGCGCGCGTGAACCAGCGGACGTCCTCCAGCTCCTCGTCGATCCTGCGCGGCTCGCCGGCGATCCACGGCGCCGTGAAGCCGAGCATCAGCGAGCTGGGGAACGGCCACGGCTGCGACGCGACGTACACGGGCGGACCGACCTCGACGCCCGCCTCCTCGCGCACCTCGCGCGCGACGGCCTCCTCGAGGCTCTCGCCGGGCTCGACGAAGCCGGCCAGCGCGGAGTAGCGGCCCTTCGGCCAGCTCGGCTGGCGCCCCAGCAGCACCCGGTCGCCGTCGGTGACGAGCATGATCACCACCGGATCGGTGCGCGGGTGGTGCTCGGCGCCGCAGCGGCCGCAGCGGCGGACGACCCCGCCCTCGGCGACGGCGGTCGGGGCGCCGCAGACCGAGCAGTGCCGGTGGCGGCGGTGCCAGTTGACGAGCGCGGCGGCGTGCGCGGCCAGACCGCCGTCGGCCTGGGGGAGGGTGGCCGCGGCCGCGCGCAGGCCGATCGCGCGGGTGCCGGTGGCGGCGTCCGGCGTGCCCTCGCCATGGGCCGCGAGCGCGGTCCAGCGCTGATCGGCGGCGGAGACCGGGACGGCGCCGGCCCGTGCTCCGTCGGCGTCGACGGCGAAGACCGGCCCCGTGGCGTCGAGGCCCAGCAGCAGCGGCTCGCCGGCATCGAGCGCGGCGAGCGGCAGCAGCGCGAGCCGAGGCTCGTCGCCCCCGGTCACGTGGACCCCGGCGTCGTCGGTCAGCACCGCGCGCGCGTCCGGGCTGGCGGCCTGCTCCGCGACCCACTGCGGATCGGTTCGCCGCTCGGCCGCGCGGTCGAGCCGCTCGCCGGTGAACACGATGCCCATCTGGTGGATGATGCCCCGCATGATCCGTCCGCTGCGCGCCGGTGAGGCGTTCCTCGCCGACATCCGCGCGGCGACGGGCCCGCTCGACCTGTGGTGGCTCGGCCAGAGCGGCTTCCTGGTCGCCTACGGCGGCCGCCACCTGCTGCTCGACCCGTACCTGTCGGACTCGCTGACGCGCAAGTACGCGGACACCGACAAGCCGCACGTGCGCATGACCGAGCGGGTGATCGACCCGTCGCGGCTCGACTTCGTCGACGTCGTGACCGCCTCGCACGCGCACACCGACCACCTCGACCCCGACACGCTGCGTGCGCTACCGGACGCCGTGCTCGTCGCCCCCGAGGCGCATCGCGAGCTCGCGACCGAGCGGGCGGGGCGGTCGCCGACGGGGATCGACGACGGCCAGACGGTCGAGGCCGGCGGCTTCGAGATCACCGCCGTGCCCGCCGCCCATGAGGCGATCGAGCGCGACGCGGCGGGCCGCATGCTGCACCTCGGCTACGTCGTCCGCTGCGGCCCGTTCGCGCTCTACCACGCGGGTGACACGGTGCTCTACGAAGGGATGGCGGCGCGCGTGGGCGCCGGGATCGACGTCGCGCTGCTGCCGATCAACGGCCGCGCGCCCGAGCGGCGCGTGGCCGGCAACCTGCACGGCGAGGAGGCCGCCGCGCTGGCGCACGAGATCGGGGCGCGGCTGGCAGTACCGATGCACTTCGAGATGTTCGAGTTCAACACCGAGCCGCCGGACGCCTTCGTGGCCGCCTGCGACCGGCTGGGTCAGCCGTATCGCGTGCTGCGCGCCGGCGAACGGCTCACGCTGCCCTGAGCAGCGGGAACGTCATGCAGACCTCGGTCCCCCCGCCGGGCGGCGCCGTGACCGAGAAGCTCTCGGCGAGATTTGCGATCAGCGGCAGCCCGAGTCCGGCGCCCGGGCTGTCCATGCGCGGCGCCATGCCGCAGCCGTGGTCGCTGACCGTCACCCGCAGCTCATCGCCGTTCCATTCGACGCTGATCGTGAAGGCGCCGGGGCTCGTCTCGCGGTAGCCGTGGACGACCACGTTGCTGACCGCCTCCGACACCGCCAGGCGTGCGGCTTCCCGCACGGACGCCTCGGCCCCTGCGCGCATGGCGGCATCCCAGACGGCCCGCCGCGCCGCGCCGACGTGCTCGGGGCGCGCCGGCCAGCTCTGTTCTGAACGCTGCACTCGCCGGTTGCGTACCCGCGTTCGGCGGCCGCGAACGTGTGGTTGCGCGATCGGGCCAATTCGATGACCTCGCATACGCCGCTGTGGAGTGCTCAGCCGACGGTGACCTGCACGCGCTGGACCGCGTTGTTCGCGTAGCCGCCGACGTTCCACGGCGGCGCGTCCGGCTGGCTGCGGCCGCTGGCGTCGTGCGCGCGGGCCCGCAGCTCGTGCTCGCCCTCCGGCGCGTCCCACTCCAGCCACCACGGCGCCCACGCGGCGGGGCCGGGGGGCCGTCCGAGCTCGGCGGGAATCCAGTCGCCGCCGTCGACGCTGACCTCGACCCGCGAGATCGGCCCCCAGCCCGACCACGCGCGGCCCTCGAGCCGGACAGGGCCGGGCGGGAGGAACCGCTTGCGGGTCATGAAGTCCGGGATCCCGGGCGGGACCATCAGCGAGCGCGGCTCGATCCGGGTCACCGGCGTGCCCGGGTCGTCCTCGTCGCGCCGCATCCGGTAACCGGTGACCATCTGGTAGCCGTCGAACGGCTCGGCGACGACCGTGATCCGCTGCAGCCACTTGACGCTCGTCATCCCGTACCAGCGCGGCACGATCAGCCGCAGCGGGAAGCCGTGCTGCGGCGGCAGCGGCTCGCCGTTGCACGCGTAGGCGAGCAGCGTGTTCTCCGCGTCGGCGACCGGCAGGCTGCGTTCGTAGAGCTGCTCGACCCCGCCCTCGACGCCGCGGTCCAGGCCGGTGAAGACGATCTCGAGCGCATCGGCGGCGAGCCCGGCCTCGGCCAGCAGCGGCGCGAGCGCGATACCCGTCCACTCCGCGGTGCCGACCGCCTCGGCCAGCCACGGCTGGCTGACGACGTGCGGCTCGAGCTGGGCGCGGCCGTTGCCGGCGCACTCCATCGTGATGGCGGCCGTGACCGAGTCGCGTGCCCGCACGTCGTCGAGCGAGAGCTCGAGCTCACGCTCGACGCGCCCGCCGACCGTGAGCCGCCAGGCGGCCGGGTCGACGACGGGGATGTCGTAGTGGATCAGCAGATAGTGCAGGCCGAGCGGCGTGATCTCGTGCTTGAGCGCCTCGAGCGGCATGCCGTGGTTGCGGGCCGCGAGCTGCAGTTCCTCGAGCGAGATGGTCACTGCGGCGCGTACTCCCAGTCGGCCGCCTGCTCGATGACGCCGAGCAGCTCGCCGACGCGGCAGACCAGCAGCCGCTCCTCGTCGACCTCGATCCAGACGCCCGCGGAGGCGGGGAAGACCACGTGGTCGCCCTTCTTGACCGGCATCTCGACGCCGGCCGACTCCCACCAGTCGATCCCCGGGCCGACCGCGAGGACGATGCCGTGCTGGGGCGGCGGCTCGTGGTCGCCGGCGGGGACGACGAGCCCCGACCGGCGGACCCGGTCGGGGTCGAGCTCCTTGAGGACCACACGGTCGAACAGCGGTCTGAGCTGGCGTTGCATCCAGCTCAGAAGATATCCGCCGTCAGCCGCCGGTCACGTCGCGTCGCAGGAACGCCGTCAGCGCCCAGCCCAGCGCCGGCAGCGCGTACAGCGCGCAGACCCAGGCCGAGCGGACGATCGGGTCCCAGTCGGTCGGCTCGCGCAGGATCCCCTGCCAGGCGTTGAACTGGGTCGACAGCAGGTAGGGGTCGAGCGCGTCGAGCGCCGAGATCGAGCCGATGATCTGCACGAAGATCGACACCATCAGCGTCCCGACCACGGCGGCCGCGGAGTTGTGGGTGACCGTCGAGAGCAGGATCGCGATCGCCGCGACGGCGCTCATCGGCAGCAGGTACGCGAGCGTCCCGGCCGCGGTCAACAGCAGCGCGCGGCCCGGCTCGATCGTCGTCCCGGACAGCGTGGTCAGGGGGTCGAAGCCCCAGATCAGCCCACCCGCGACGAGCGCGACGCCCACGTAGAAGGCCAGCACCGCTGCGGTATAGGTGAGCGCCGCCAGCACCTTGCCGGCGAACACGTGCCAGCGCTCGACCGAGCGGGTCAGGATCGTCTTCAGGGTGCCGTTCTGATCCTCGTTGGCGACGATGTCGCCGGCCACCAGGGCGGTGATCAGCGGCAGCAGCCAGAACGCGCCGAACGCGAGGCACACGAGCGGCACGGCGAAGCCGGTGTCGCGCACGTACGCGGCGAACGGCAGTCCGCCCGGGTCGCCAGGGGGATCGATGACCAGCGCGATCACGAAGATCAGCGGCACCGCGACCGCCGAGACGAGACCGATGTACGTCCGCTTCTGAGCCAGCAGCTTGCGCAGCTCCCAGCGGTAGACGGCTCCGACGCCGGGGCGGCGGGTGCGCGCGGCGGGCGCGGGGACGGCGACGGCGCTCATCGGGCCACCTCCTCGAGCGGCTGGACGCGCCCGTTGGGCGACGGGCCTTCTGTCATGCGGAAGAACAGCTCCTCGAGCGTTGCGGTGCGTGGAACGAGCGCCGTGATCCCGACACCGGCGAGACCGAGCGCGACCGTCAGCTCGGCTGCCGCGCGCTCGTCGCCGCGGAAGCTGAGCCCGCGCGGGGCCTCCGAGACCTCGCCGTAGCGGGTCGCGATCTCCATCGCGTGGATGTCGTCGGTCGTGCGCAGCTCGTAGCGGCCGGCCGTGCTCGCGATCAGCTCGTCGAGCGCGCCCTCGTAGAGCACGCGGCCGGCGCCGATGATCGCGACGCGGTCGCACAGCTCCTCGACCTCGGCCATCAGGTGGCTCGAGAGCAGCACGGTGATGCCTCCGTCGGCGAGCCGGCGGATCAGCGCGCGCATGTCGCGCATGCCGGCCGGGTCCAGGCCCGTGGTCGGCTCGTCGAGCAGCAGCAGGCGGGGCGCGCGCAGCAGCGCCCCGGCGATGCCGAGGCGCTGGCGCATGCCGTGCGAGTAGCCGCCGACCTTGTCCTTCGCGCGGTCGGCGAGGTCGACGGTGTCGAGCACCTCGCCGATCCGGCCCTCGGCGCCGTCGCCGTCGAGCGCCGCCACCAGCTCGAGGTTGCGGCGCCCGCTCAGGTACGGGTAGAAGCGCGGCGCCTCGACGAAGCCCGCGACGCCGTCGAGGGCGCGGGCGCCCTCGAGCAGCGGATCGCGGCCGAACAGCCGCGCGGAGCCCTCGTCGGGCCGGATCAGCCCGAGCAGCATCCGCAGCGACGTGGTCTTTCCGGCCCCGTTGGGGCCGAGGTAGCCGTAGACGTCGCCGGCCCCGACGGTGAGGTCGACGTGGTCGACGGCCGTGATCTCGCCGTAGCGCTTGACGAGACCACGCGCCTCGATCGGGAGCGCGCTCATCAGAGCCCCCTCGCGGCGTTCTCGGCGGCCACCGGCGGGACGGAGCCGAGCACGACGTAGTCGACGTCGCCGCGGCGGAACGTCACCACCGTGCCGAGCGGCGTCGCCAGCTCGGTGCCGGTGGCGCCGTCGATGTTGATCTGCGGGAACTCGAAGCCGCCCTCTTCGGGCTTGCCCTCAGGGCCTGCTGCGGACTGCAGCACGGCGATCGCGCCCATGCCCTCGCCGTAGATGCTCACGGCGCCGGGCTCGCCGCCCATGTCCACGAGCCGGACGGAGGTGCGCGGCAGGCCCGCCAGCTCGGCGGGGGCGCTGAGCTCGAAGTCGAGCCGGCGCTGGACGGCCTCGACGCCGTGCACGCGGGTGGGCCGGCCGTGCTCGTCGGTCCCGGTCACCGGGTCGACCTCGACCACGCGCGTGCCGGCGGGCGGGTCGGCTTCGAAGGTCGAGCCGTCGATCTCGCCGTAGGAGACGTCGTCGGCCTCGAGCTCGAGCACCGGCTCGTCCTGGCCCTGGGCGTAGACGGCGGCGCGCAGCGGGACGCCGTTGAGCGCGTCCCAGGCCAGCTCGGCGGCGCCGAGCAGGCCGCCGTCGTCCTTGGGCGCGATCCGGACCGTGTAGGTCGGGCGGCCGGCGGTCGACGTCGGCTGCGCGCCGGACAGGTTCCAGGTCTCGGCCAGGCGGTCGAGGCCGCTGCGCACGTCGGCGAGGCTCGCCGGCTCGCCGGCGGGCTTCTCCTTCGGCTCGTCGAGCGGCAGCGCGTAGGCGGTCTCGGACGAGCTGTCGTAGATGGTCAGGCGCTCGGCGCCGGCCACGATCTGCGCGTCGCCGGCCTCGGACTGCAGCTCGAGCCGCATGCGGCCGTCGTTCGCCAGCCACAGCCGGCCCTCGGCGCCCGCCGCCAGCGGGGAGACGGCGCCCTCGGGGAGGGAGCCGGCGGGGAGCAGCCCGTTGGTGAACGTCACGCGGGCCGTCACGCCGTCGACGGCGGGCGCGTTGAGCGCGTCGTGGACGGCGCGGTCGAGCGGCTTGGCGTCCGGCTTGGGATCGGAGCCGCTCAGCGCGGCCTGCGCGAAGCCGGCGGACAGCACGAGGGCGACCGTGGCGGCGAGCAAGAGCAGGAGGCGGGAGGTGGAAGTTGTGCGGAGGAAGGTCATGGGGAGGGTCCTTCGTATGTCAGATGGTGACGCGAGTTGTAGGCGGGGTGCTTGAGAGTTCCTTGAGAGGCGTGGGGGAGATGACGCGCTGGCCCCGGTTGCGGGCCAGCAGCGTCCACATCCAGCGCGTGAACGTGACGAGACGGTTGCCCCAGCCGACCAGGTAGCGGATGTGGACGACGGCCCAGATCGCGAGCGCGAGACGGCCCGTGAAGGGGATGCCGAGCGAGGTGCCGACAGCGCGGCGGCGGCCGATCACGGCGAGCCGGCCCTTGTCGACGTAGTGGAAGGCGGCCGTCTCCTTGCCGGCCAGGCGCCGCCGGATCGTGCGCGCGGCGTGGCGGCCCTGCTGCATCGCCGCGGGGGCGACGCCCGGGACGCCGTCGAGCGCGGCCATGTCGCCGATCGCGAAGACCTCGGGGCGCCCGGGCAGCGTGAGGTCGTCCTCGACCGCGACGCGACCGCCTGCTTCCGCGCCCAGCGCCTGTGCGAGCGGCGAGGCCCTGACGCCGACGGCCCACAGCACGGTCCGCGCGGGGACGCGCACGAGCGCCCCCGAGGCCGACAGGACGTCGAGGCCTTCGTCGTCGGTGTCGACGACCCTGGCGCGGTGCCAGACGTCGACGCCGAGCTGCGCCAGGTCGCCGGCCGCGCGCCGCTGCAGCGGCTCGGGGAACTCCGCCAGCACGCGCGGGCCGCCTTCGACGAGCGAGATCAGGGCGTCGCGCGTGTCGATCCCGCGGTAGTCGGGACGCAGCGTGCGCTGCGCGAGGTCGGCGATCTGGCCCGCCAGCTCGATGCCGGTGGGGCCGCCGCCGACGACGGCGAAGCGCAGCCAGGCGGCGCGCTCGGCCGGGTCGGTGGCCAGCTCCGCCAGCTCGAAGGCGCGCAGCACCTGCGATCGGATGGCGCGCGCGTCGTCGAGGGTCTTGAGGTCGCCGGTGGCTCCCGCCGCGACGATCAGGCTGTCGTAGCCGAGCTCGAGCTGCCGCCCGTCAGGCGTGGTCGCGTGGGCGACCCGCTCGTCGAGGTCGAAGCCTTCGACCTCGGCCAGCAGCACGCGGGCGTTGTCCTGGCGGCGGAGGACGCCGCGCAGCGGGGGAGCGATCTCGCCCTCGGTCAGGATGCCGGTGGCGACCTGGTAGAGGAGCGGCTGGAACAGGTGGTGGTTGGCGCGGTCGACGAGAGTGATCTCGACGGGCGCCCGTTTCAATGCCTTCGCCGCGTAGAGGCCGCCGAAGCCTCCGCCGACGATGAGGACGCGATGAGTGGTCATGGGGCGGTTGTACGGTCACGGCTTGAGAGAGCTGTGAGAGGCGGGCAGGTCGATGACGAAGCGCGAGCCGCTGACCGTGACGCTGCCGCCGTGGCGCTCGGCGATGGCCTTGACGATCGCCAGGCCGAGACCGGATCCGCCGCCGGGTCCGCGCCAGAACCGCTCGAAGGCCCGCTCGGCCTGCTCGGGTGTCAGGCCCGGGCCGTCGTCTTCGACGGTGAGGCGGGCGCGGTCGCCGTCGCGCTCGACGGTGATCTCGATCCGGCCCTGCCCGTGCTTGCGCGCATTGGCGACGAGGTTGCCGACTGCGCGCTCGAGCGCGGGTCGCTCGCCCGCGACCATCACACGGCGCTCGCCGTCCGGCGCCGCCAAGTCCACGCGATCTGCGGCCGCCGCCTCCCGTGCGATCTCGACGAGGTCGACCGGCTCGCCGCGCACCGGTGCCGCGGCGTCCTCGCGCGCGAGCGCCAGCAGGTCGTCGAGCAGGGCGCCGAGCCGCGCCGCGTCGGCCTCGATGTCGGCCAGCACCTCCGGGTCGGCGCCGTGCCGGGTGGCGTAGGCGAGGTTGCCGCGCAGGGCGGTCAGCGGGGTGCGCAGCTCGTGGGAGGCGTCGCCGACGAAGCGCTGCTCGGCCTCGCGGGCGCGCTCGAGCGAGGCGAGCATGGCGTTCAGCGTCTCGGCCAGCGTGCCGACCTCGTCGCGCACCTCGGGCTCGGGCAGCCGGCGCGAGGCGTCACCGGTGCGCTCGATCGCGCGGGCGCCGGAGGAGAGGCGGCGCAGGGGCCGCAGCGCCCGGCGCGCGAGGCCGGTGGCGAGCGCGACGGCGAGCAGGGCGGCGGCGAGCGAGGAGATCAGCACGAACCGGCGCGTGCTGTCGAGCGTCTCCTCGATCTCCGTGGTCGTCCCGGCCACGATCACGGCGCCGCCCGCAGCCGGTCCCTGCCCGAGCTCGCCGAGCGGCGCCGCGTAGACGCGCAGCGGATCCTGGCCGAGCTCGGCGTCGCCGTAGCCGGCGCGCCGGTCCTCGAGCGCCGCTCGCGTCACCGGGGTGTCGGGGAGCACACGGCTGCCGAGCCCGCTCGACCGGGCGACGATCCGCCCGCGCGGGTCGACCACCTCCACGAGCAGGGCGCTGCCGCCGAGCCGCCCCTCGAGCGTGCCGGGCTCCGTCAGCAGCTGCGGGGTCGAGGCGGCGAGCCGGGCGACCTCGGTCGCGCGGGCGCGCAGCGAGCGATCGAGGGCGCCGTTGAGCTGCGAGTCGAGCCGCGCGAGCACGGCGATGCCCAGCGCCGCCACGCCCACCACGATGGCGACCGCGGCGGCGGCCGCCACGCGTGCCTGGAGGCCGGCCGATCTCACTCGAGCCGGAAGCCCACGCCGCGCACCGTGTGGATCAGCGGCGGATCGCCGAGCTTGCGCCGGAGGTAGGCGACGTAGCGGTCGACGACGTTGGCGCTCGCCTCGCCGTCGCCCCAGACGCGCTCGAGCGCCAGCTCGCGGGTGACGACGCCGCGGGCGTTGCGCAGCAGCAGCTCGAGCAGCTCGGCCTCGCGGCGGGTGAGCGCGACCTCCTTGCCGCCGCGGCGCGCCGACAGCGCTTCGGGCTCGAGCACGAGGTCGGCGTACGCGAGCGTTTCACCCGGCGGATGGTTGCGGCGCATCAGGGCCCGGATCCGGGCCGTCAGCTCCTCGACCTCGAACGGCTTGACGAGGTAGTCGTCGGCGCCGGCGTCGAGCCCTTCGACGCGCTCGTGCAGGGCGTCGCGCGCGGTCAGCAGCAGGATCGGCACGGCGAGCCCCTTGGCGCGCAGCCGCCGCGTCACCGCCAGGCCGTCGAGCCCGGGCATCGCCACGTCGAGCACGATCACGTCGGGCAGCGACCGCTCGACCTGCGCGAGCGCAGCGCCGCCGTCCGCCACGGCGGCGACCGCGTAGCCCTCGGCGGTCAGCGTGCGCTCGAGCATCCGCCGGATCGGCGCGTCGTCGTCGACCAGCAGGACGGCGTCGGCCATCACGGCGCAGTCTAGACCCGGGTCGGCGCGTCGACTGAGGTCCGCGGAAATACCTGCAAGCCGCTCCTTTGCAGGCGTCATAATGCAGATAGAGGGCGTTATACGAGAGCCGCGCGGCTGGCGCGTGATGGAGCCTGCAGCCGCGAGCTGCCGTGCTTCAAGCTCGGGTTGAGGTTCGGGATCCGCAGATGCTCAAGCGGTTCGCCCAGGCCAACCGGCCGAGCGCCTGACCTGCGCATCTCGTCGAGGGCGAGTCGGCGCCGGCGACGAGGTCGTGGTCACAGACCGGCCGGAGCACGGCGTCACCATCGCCCAGGTCGCGCGGCGATCATGCTCGACGAGAGCGAGCTCGAGGTCGCCGCGGCGGCCCCCGATCTGCCGAGAAGCTCTCGCGCTGGATGCTCGAACGCGCGGCCTGAGGCTGAGCCGGTAGCCTGGGTCGTCCGGCGGATCGCCCACTCGGCCGTGGGAGCCGCACCGGCTCCCGACCGTGGCAACGCGCCGGCCCCACAAAGGGCCGGCGGCCAGTCCAGGTGGCCGGGAGTGTCGACGCCACCCAGGCACAGACACGAAGTCCTGGGACGTAGTAGTTCAGTGGTGATCCATGACCGGGCGGTCCGGGCGGGCCGCAAGAGGCCCGCCCGGCCGCATCCTTCCTAGCCTCCGCTGACGGAGTAGTGCCAGGGGTCCCTGGCGCCGAGCCGGTTGATGAGCTTCGGCTCGTACGGGCACTTCTTCATCAGCGCGCCGAACGTGGCCGGATCGCTGACGTCGATCGACCCCGCCGGCTTGTCCTTGCCCACGTGGTTGGAGCTGCGGCCCGCGCAGCGGCCGGGGCACCTGGCCGCGCCGCAGATGTCGTAGCAGAGCCGCTCGGAGTGCTCCGGGTCGCGCCAGCCGCTGTTGAGCGTCCCCTTCCAGCCGTTCTCGCGCGCCCACTCCAGGTACGGCTTCATCCACGCGGCGACGGGCTCGCCGTCGAACCTGTCGACACCGTTCCGCGGAGCGCGCGACAGCTTGGCGGCCTTGCGCTGCTTGCGGCGGCGCCGGGCCGCGCGGGAGAGCATGCGCGGGCTCGAGTGCCGGACCGAGCGCGGGTGCTTGAGGCGCTGGAGCAGCTCGTCGTCGACCGTCGCCGTCTTGCGGGCCGTCCCCGTGTAGCCGAGGTAGTGCTTGGCCTGGCGGATCCGCTTCTTCGTCGCGGGGCCGATCTCGCCGTCGACGATCAACGCCCCCACGCCGACGAGGTGCTTGCTGGAGAACGCGTTGAGCGCCGTCTGCAGGTCGCGGACGGCCTCCTTCGTGAGCTGCTGCCGCGGCCTCGCCACCGGTCGGCCGTTCGGCTCCGGCTTGACGACCGGCTTGACCTTGCCCTTCTCGGCGACCCGCTTCTCCTTCTTCTCCGGCGCGATCCGGATGAGGTCCTTCTCGACCTCGACCCAGCGCCGGATCATCACCACGCGCGCACGGTCGAGCGCGCGGTCGAGGCGCTCGATCCGGTCGAGGAGCTCCTCGTCGCTGAGGTCCACGAGCTCCTTCCGGCGCGGCTGCGCCGGCGCCTCCGTGGCCGCCGGCGACGGCGGCGCCGGGCCCTCGTTGGGCGGCGCCTCGGGCGGCGTGGTCTGCATCACCGTCGCGCCGTCGCCGACCGCGGGCGGCGCTCCGCCACCGCCACCGCCCACCGGCCTCGGCGGTCGCCACCGTCGTCGCGGCCGCCTGCGCCGCCTCCGGCCGCGACTGGGCGTCGATGTCCTCGGCGATGCCGTCGAGCGTGCCGTCGATCTTGTTCAGCGCGGCGGTCACCGCCGCGAAGCCCTCGACGAGCACCGTCTCGGCAGCAGGGCCGCGCGCCTCGACCTGGGCCTGGGTGCGCGCGAACAGCCGGCGCCGCTTCGCGGCATGGGCCACCAGCGCCTCCCACGCCTCGCCCGTCTCGGCGTCGGCATGCTGGAGCGCCCTGACCAGCGACTTCAGCGTGCGCCGCCTGGCCGGGCGGACGGTCGTGACAACCGTCTCCTTCTTCTCGACCTTGCGCTTGTCCTGCAGGCGCAGGGCGCGGTTGAGCTTGCGCTGGCTGAGCGGTCCGAACACGCCGTCGGCGACGAGCCGGTGCTCGCTCTGGAACGACTTCAGCGCCGCCTCGGCCGTGGCGTCGAGCTTCTTGCGCGGCTTGTCGAGGTACGGCGTGCCCGCCTTGGAGCGCAGCAGCGCCAACCGCTTGGTGAGACGAACGACCTGCGGCCCGCGCGCTCCGAGCCTGAGCGGGCCGTCGGTCACCGCCACGACGACCGGCGCCGCGCCGTCGAGCACCTCGCGCCACTCCGCGGCCTTGGCGAGCAGGTCCTTGCTGTAGGCGACCGCGGCCGGGCCCGAGCCGTTGTACCGGCGGGCTCCGTCCGCCTCGCCGTATCTGCTGATGTGGTCGGCCAGGTGCTTGAAGCCGACGCGCATGTTGATCCGCGGCTTCCAGCAGCCGCCCTGGGCGTCCGCCCGGTCCTGCAGCGTCCAGTACGTCAGCTGCGTCGGCCCGACGCCCTGCATCCTGCGATTGCCACTGGCCACCCGCTGGCGCTTGTAGTCCATGTACTTCGCCCGCGTGACCGTGCCGGCGCCGATGAAGATCGTCGGGTCGTGGCCGAACACGTTGTGGCCGCCGCCGGACTCCTTCTTGAGCATCGCGCACGCGTAGTCGAGCCGCAGCCCGGCGCGCTGGGCCTCGGCGACGACCATCCGCGGGTTGAGGATCCCCCCGGCTCGGAGCCGCTCGATGGCGTCATCCTTGGGCATCATCAGCTCCCGGCGGGGACCGTCTCGTCCTCGGCGACCGAGGTGTCCTCGAACTCGTCGAAGTCGTCGAGCTCATCGAGCTCGTCGAGATCGGCGAAGTCCTCGAGATCCTCTTCGGCGAGGTCCGGCTCCGGCGGCGGCGCGAAGACCACCGCCGGCGGCGTCAGCGTGGCGCCGGCGGCGGCGAGGCCCGCCTCCCTGCGCTGCTCGTACTTCTGCCAGCCGTACAGCCACTGCAGGGCGGGCGCAAGCGCGATCAGCGCGCCGGCGATGAAGATCTCCTCGACGGCGCTCGCGGGTATGTTGACTCCCGGCAGGTTCTCCGCCGCCCAGGTGGAGATGACACCCGCCAGAGGCGCGAAGACGAGCGGCGTCAGAAACGCCACGATTCGATTCGGCGACATGAGCTCCTCCTTGAGACGTGAGAGCAAAGCCGATGCTCGTGCCGTTCGACACTACGCATGACTTGAAGTCTCCGTCAAGGACGCCGGTTATCGTGCTTTCTTCCATGCACACGCAGACCTGCGAGTCCTGTGGCCGCGAGTTCGGCTGTGGCGCTCAGGACGCCGCGTGCTGGTGCCGTGAACTCGCGCTCGGCCCGGAGCGACTCGCGATCCTGCGCGAGCACTTCGAGCGCTGCCTGTGCCCCGACTGCCTGACGGTGGCTGCGGGCTCGGAGCGCCTGCGCTCCGGCTGACGGCTCAGGCCGTCACGCGGCGCCGATCTGCTCGAACGCCTCGCCGGCCTGCTCGACGGTCGCGACACCGTTCTGGGTGCCACGGGCACCCTCGGCGACGACGCCGACGACCTCCTGCGTCTCGGCCTGGATGTCCCCCGATCAGCCCGAGATCTGGCCGGCGAAAGTCATCGGACGGACACCACCGCCCTTGAGAGAACCGCTACGAGGCGGGCTGCAGCGCGTCGCGCAGGTGGCGCTCGATCGCGGCCGCCGTCGGCGGGCGGAGGTCCGCGAAGCTGTGGCGCCGGCCGCCCGTGGTGCGCAGGCTGAGCGTCGCGCCTCGCTTGCGGACGCGCAGCGACACCGAGGCGACGTCACGGAAGGCGAGCCAGCGCACGCCGGCCGACCGGCGCGTCGTCGAGCAGCCACAGCAGGCGCCGCTCGGTGACGGCGAGCACCGCCCGCGGGCTCGCCCACGTGCTGACGGGCGTGACCAGCGTCACCGCCTCCGCCTGGGCGAGCGCGTCGAGCAGCTCCGGCCCGAGCGCGCGCCGGACTGGCTCGGGCAGCCAGCTTCCGCGGCCGCTCCGGCGCCGTGCCGGCCGGGCGCCGTGCGCGTGCGCGATGTCGGCGCGCAGGAGGTCGTAGGCCGCGTTGATCTCGGCCATGCGCCGTGCCGCCTTCTCCCCACCGCCGCGATCGGGATGCCAGGCCTTTGCCTGCGCGCGGTACGCCGACGTCAGCTCGCGCTCGTCCACGCCCTCCCGCACGCCAAGGATCGCGTAGGGGTCCACACGGACATTCTGACGAGGTAGAACCTCGAGATGGCACCCGACGAGGGCTCGCGGCCACGGCGCTCATCGAGGGCCTGACGTCGGGCTCACCGGTCGGTTTCGCGCTCGTAGGCGCCGAGCCCGCCCGCGCGATGCTGCGCGACGTCGTCGGCCGCCTGCGCGCGGTCATGGTCGCCCCTCCATCACCGGCGGCGGGACCCGCGCTCGGGTCGAGCTGCCCTTGCGTTGAGCGGTTCGCGCGGGCCAGAAGCGGGCAGTACCCGCCGAACGGGGGAAGGTGAGGGTGTGTTTGGGGGTCTACGACAATTGGGTCGGATGAGCGCGGGGCCGGGTTCTGCTCTGCGCCGGATGCGCGTGTTCATCGCCGACGACCATGCCGGCTATCGAGGCGGCATGACGCGGCTGGTGGGCGAGCATCCGTCGCTCGAGGTCGTCGGCGAGGCCGCGGACGGCGACGAGGCGCTGCTCGGCGTGGTTGCCCTGCAGCCCGACGTGGCGCTGCTCGACATCCGCATGCCGGGACTCACCGGGCTCGAGGTCTGCCGGCGCCTTCGCGCCGACGGCTCGGCGCCGGCCACGCGGGTCGTCCTCATCACCGGCACGCCCGATCGCGTCATCTCGGCACAGGCGGCCGACGCCGGAGCCGTCGCGCTGCTGGCCAAGGAGACTCCGCCGGCGACCATCTGCGCCGAGCTCGTGGCGGCCGCCGCGGGCCGAGTCGGGTGGGCCGTCGAGTAGGTGTTGCCGCACGTTGCGCAGGAATTGGCCCGCGGTACCGCCGCCGGACCCGCTATTTTCCCCCGCAGATGTCACGTGTGGGCGTGCATCCGGTCGAGTTGACTTCCCGGGAGCGGGAGATCCTGCTGCTCACGGCGGACGGACGGTCCGCCCCTGACATCGCCTGGCACCTCCAGCTCAGCTCCGCGACCGTGAACACGACGCTGCTGAGCTCGTTCGAGAAGCTCGGCGTGTACGACCGCGCCGGCGCCGTCGCCGCTCGCGTGCTCGAGAGCGGGCTGCTGGAGTCAGCCGTGGACCGGCCGTGCAGGCGCTCGGCGGCGCGCGCTGGCATCGAGCTGACCGGCCGGCGCGCTGCGAGCGACGCTGCCGATCGAGGGAGCCGGCCGCTCCGGTGGTCCCTGGCGCTTTGAACGGACATATACCGGTCAAAGCGCCATGCGGTTCGCGGACGACCCGCCCGTCGGCTCCCCCACCTCCCCTACCCAGCGCAGTTGACGTTCACCGAGCGAGCGCGCCGACGATCTCCTGCCACCACGCCCGGTCGCCTGGCGAGGAGGCCGCCGACAGCCGTCGCCGCGCCACGGCCTGAAGCTCGCCGGCGGGCCCGACCGCGAGCAGCGTGCCCGTGACCGCGTAGCGCCCGTCGGCCAGGGCGACGAGGGCGCCCGGCTCGTCGCGGCGGGTCCGCAGCTGGTCGACGACCTCGATGCCCGAGACCTCGGACGGCCGCGACGGATCTCCGTCGTCCGGCCCCCACGGCCGCACCGAGGTCACGGCCGGGCGGCTGAGCACGCGCGGGCGCGGGCGCTTGTGGGCCTCGAGCGGCCCGGTCCTCCACTGCGTCAGCAGGTTCTGGAACTCGACCGCCACCTCCTGGCGCACGATCAGGTGCAGCTGGTCGCCGGCCTGCACGATCGTCGAGCCGCGCGGCGGGATCGCGCGATCCCCGCGGACGATCACGTTCAGCAGCGCCTCGCGCGGCAGTCCCAGCTCCCGCACGGGGTGGCCGACCACGGCGTAGCTGGCGCGCACCGGGAACTGCACCACCTCGGCCCCGAGGCGGCTCAGCAGCACCGGCTCCACGAGCGGCACCGGGATCGCGGCCTCGTCGGAGGTCACGCGCAGCATCCGCGCCACCGGCTCGATCGTGGTGCCCTGCAGGACGGTCGAGAGCAGCACCACGAAGAAGGCGACGTTGAAGTACAGCATCCCCTCGATCGGCCCTAGCTCCGTGACCGGGAACGTCGCGAACACGATCGGCGTGCCACCCCGCAGTCCCGCCCAGCCGAGCATCAGCCGCTCCCGCAGGTTGAACCTGGCCCCGAGCGTGGAGAGCACCGCCGCCGCCGGCCGTGCGATCGCGGCGGTGGCGATCGCGATCGCGGCGCCCTCGGGGATGATGGCCACCAGGTCGGCCGGGAACACGAGCAGCCCGAGCGTGAGGAAGAGGCCGAGCTGCGCGACCCAGGCGAGCCCGTCGTGGAACGTCACGATCGTGCGCCGGGCGGGCGTCGATGCCGTTCCCAGCACCAGCCCGGCCAGGAACACCGCGAGGAAGCCCGAGCCGTGGAGCGACTCGGCGGCGCCGAACGCCAGCGCCGCGGTCGCCACCGACGCGACCGGGTAGAGGCCGGCGCTGGGAAGCGTGATGCGGCGCAGGAACAGCACCGCGGCGGCGGCCACGGCGAGCCCGGCGGCGAAGCCGATCGACAGCTCGCGCAGCGCCAGGACCAAAGCGTCGAGCAGCCCGAAGCTCGGATCCTCGAGCGCCTCGATGCAGCCGATCACGAGCAGGATCGCGATCGGGTCGTTGATGCCCGACTCGCCCTCCAGCGTCCGGGCCAGCCTGCGCCGCAGCGTCGACGCGCGCAGCACGGCGAACACGGCGGCGGCGTCGGTCGCGGCCACCGTCGAGCCGAGCAGCATCGCTTCGAGCGGGTCGAGGTCGAGCAGCAGCGCGGCCGGGACGGCGGTGAGGACCGCGGTGCCCAGGGTCCCGAGCGTGGCGAGGGCGATCGAGGCCCCGAGCACGGGACGGATCTCGTCGAAGCCCGACGACAGGCCGCCCTCGAACAGGATGAACGCGAGCGCGACGACGCCGATGCTGCGCGCCAGCTCGAAGTCGCCGAAGTCGATCAGATCGAGCCCGTCGGACCCGATGACCATGCCGAGCGCCAGCACGAGCACGAGGCCCGGCATGCGGAGCCGCCCGGCGGCCAGCGAAGCGGCGAGCCCGGCAGCCAGCAGGACGCCCACGATCAGGACGAGCTGACCCTCGTTCAAGCAGAGAACCCTGCCAGACGGCGGAGCGTCAGGTGTCCAGGCTCAGCTGCGCGGGTTCGGAAGGCGGCGGGACGGTCAGCAGCTCGACACCCTCGACGCCCGCCTTGTTCACCGCCGGGTTGGCCGGCGCGGCGGTGGTGCGCTCGGCGGCGCAGGGGCCGAGCAGCCCGTCGCCCTCGCCGGCGAGCCACGCCGCCTCCTCGTCGGGCCCCGCCAGCACGCACGGCATGCGGTCGTGCACCGGCGCGCAGACGCTGTTGGCCGCGCAGGTGAGGATGCAGGCGGAGAGCATCAGCTCGCCGGCGATGCGGCGGCGGCGCCAGAGCCCGGCGAAGGCGAACGGCTCGCCGCCGTCGATCGTGTAGCGGAACGGGATCCGGTCTCCGCCCTTCTTCTCGGCCTTGAGCCACTCGTACCAGCCGTCGGCGAGCACGAGGCAGTGCCGCTCGGGCCGCGCCATCAGCTCGGCGAAGGGCGCCTTGTCGGCAGCGGTCTCCGATTTGCCGTTGATCGGCTGGAAGCCCTTGCCGAGCTCGTGCGCCCACGGCGGCACGAGGCCCCAGCGCACGGTGTGCACCACGCGCGCGTCGCCCTCGGCGGCGACGATCGCGATGTCCTCGGTCGGGCAGACGTTGTAGCGCTCGAGCGTGGCCGGCTCGAAGGCGTCCTCCACCGCGAAGCGCTCGGCCAAGGCCCGGCCGCCCGGGGTGGTGAGCGTGTACCGCCCGCACATGACGTGCAGGCTACGAGATCAGCGCGACCGCTCGGTGGCAGGCGGGACGGCTGCGACCGGCGTGAGCGTGCCGTCCTGCCAGCGGAAGGCGACCCTCACGCGCTCGCCCGTCGGGCAGCAGGCCTCGTCGTCCGGCCCGTACAGGCGGTACGTCAGGGTGACGCCGTTCTTGCGCGTGGACGCGACCCGCACGGACGCGCTCGCCGCCGCGTCGTCGTTGCCGACGAACCGCCGCTTGACGAAGAAGAACGCGCGCTCGGCCCCGCTGTCGTCACGCCCGATCAGCACGCGCAGCGTGTGCTCGGGGTGCCAGTCGGCGACGCGCACGGGCTTGAAGCCCTGCTCCTTGAGCGTGCTCACGGCGGCCCTGCGGGCCGCGCGCTGTGCGTCCGTCAACCCGGCCCGGGCGGTCTGCGGATCCTCGGCGGGCAGCGTGGCGGGCGCCGCGGCCTCCTCCTCCGGCTTCGGGATCACCATGTCGGCGATCACGACGCCGGTGCCCAGCAGCGCGGCCGTCGCCAGCACGCCGAGGATGCGCGAAGGCCATCTGCGCCGGCGCGGGGCCGGCGGGTACCGCATCGCATGAGCCGCCATCGCCCGGCGAGCATGCTCATGCGCCCCCGGGAAGTCAAGCGGTCCTAGGCGAAAGTCTGAAAGAGCAGAAATCCGTTCAGGGCGATGATCAGGGCGGCGACGACCGACGCCAGAGCGGTGGTCAGCGGCCGGTTGACCAGGTCGCCCATGATCGAGCGCCGGCGCGTGAGCAGCACGAGCGGCACCAGCGCGAACGGGATGCCGAACGACAGCACGACCTGGGAGATGACCAGCGAGCGCGACGGATCGAGGCCGATCCCCAGCACCACGAGCGCCGGCGCCATCGTGACCAACCGCCGCAGCGCCAGCGGGATCGTGCGGTTGATGAAGCCCTGCATCACGACCTGGCCGGCGTAGGTGCCGACGCTGGACGCCGCGAAGCCGGAGGCCAGCAGCGCAAGCGCGAAGGCGAGCGCGGCGCCCGGACCGACGAGGTCGCCGAACCCCGCGTGGGCGCCCTCGATCGAGTCGATGCCCGTCCCGTGGAAGAGCGAGGCCGCGATCACGAGCATCGCCATGTTGATCACACCCGCAACGCCCATCGCGATGATCACGTCGAAGCGCTGGACGGACATCAGGCGCTCGCGATCGCCGTCCGCGGCGACGCGGCGCTGCGTCAGCGCCGAGTGCAGGTAGATCACGTGCGGCATCACGGTGGCGCCGAGGATGCCCGTCGCCAGCAGCAGCGAGTCGGTGCCGGCGAAGCCCGGGATGAAGCCGCCTGCGATGCCCGCGGCGTCATGCGGGACCAGCAGCGCGTCGACGAGGAAGCCGAGCAGGATCACGCCGAGCATCCCGGCGATCACGATCTCGAAGCGGCGGTAGCCGCGCGTCTGGAGCGCGAGCAGCGCGAAGGCGACCACCGCGGTCACCAGGCCGGCCGGCAGCAGGGGCAGCCCGAACAGCAGGTTCAGCGCGATCGCCGCGCCGACGAACTCCGCCAGGTCGGTCGCCATCGCGATCACCTCGGCCTGGACCCAGAGGCCGAACGAGACGCGCCGCGGGAAGTGCTCGCGCGCGAGCTCCGGCAGGCTGCGCCCCGTTGCGATGCCGACCTTGGCCGAAAGGAACTGGATCAGCATCGCCATCAGGTTCGCGGCGAGGATCACCCACAGGAGCAGGTAGCCGAACTCCGCCCCGCCGGCGATGTTGGTCGCGAAGTTGCCGGGGTCGACGTACGCGATCGCGGCCACGAAGGCCGGTCCCAGGAACGGCAGCGCCCGGCGGACACGACCACGCGTCCGCCGTCCCGGGCGGACGAAGGCGGGTGCCTGAACGGTTGCCTCATGGGCGGCCATGAGAATAATTATGGCAAGCCTAAACCTATTTTCAACCACCAAACCGGGGTCTGACCCCCCTTAGTCCCTGGGGTCTTAGCTGGTGTTGAGGCGCCCCGGCCTACCCTCAACCTCGCCATGAGCCGCACACTCCAGGTCGTACTCGTCACCGTGATCGCCGCCGTCGTCGTGGTCGGCGCGATCGTCGTCTCGAGCAACGGCGCCGAGGACGAGACGCCCGCGACGGCCACGCAGGAGGGCGTGTCCGCCGCCGAGGAGGTCGAGGCGCTGTACGAGGGCATCCCGCAGAAGGGCGTCCGGCTCGGCGAGGCCGACGCCCCGGCCACCCTGGTGGAGGTCGCCGACCTCCAGTGCCCGTTCTGCGCGCAGTACTCGGCCGAGGCGATGCCGTCGGTCGTGCGCGACTACGTGCGCACGGGCAAGCTCAACTACGAGCTGCGCTTCCGCAGCTTCCTCGGCCGCGATTCGGTACGCGCGGCCGGCGCGGCGGCGGAGGCGGCGAACGAGGACCGCATGTACGAGTTCGCGGACGTCTTCTATCGCAACCAGGGACCCGAGAACAGCGGCTACGCGGACGCCGACTTCATGCGCGACGTCGCGCGCCAGGTCGAGGGCCTGGACATCGAGAAGGTGGTGGCGGCGGCCGACGACCCGCTCGCGCAACCGGCCGTCCGCGAGGGCGAGCAGTTCGCGCGCCGGATCGGCTCCACCAGCACGCCCGACTTCTACATCCGCAAGGGCGACCGCATGACGCAGCTCCAGCCCCAGGGCACCACGCCCGAGGCCTACGCGGCGGCGATCGACGCCGCGCTCGCCGAGTCGTGAGCCTGCGTGCCCTGCGGCTCGCGACCGCGGTGCTCGCGCTGGCCGGCATCGCCATCGCCGGCTATCTGACCTACGTGCACTACGCCGAGCTGGAGCCGTTCTGCGTCGGCGGCGGCGGAGGCTGCGAACGCGTCCAGCTCTCGGACTGGGCGAAGCTGGCCGGAGTGCCGGTGGCCGTGCTCGGCCTCGGCGGCTACGTGGTGATCCTGGCCAGCCTCGCGCTTCCCGAGGAGCCCGGCAGCCTCGTCGCCGCCTTCTTCTCGCTCGTCGGCTTCGGCTTCAGCGCGTGGCTGACCTATGTGGAGCTGGAGAAGATCGATGCGGTGTGTCAGTGGTGTGTGGCGAGTGCGGTGGTGATGACGGCGCTGGCGGTGGTGTCGGTGCTGCGGATCCTGCGCGGTGCCGGGCACGGCGCGCTGGCCGCTTGACCGCCCGAGCCACGTAGTAGGAGCCGATCACGAACACGGCGGCGACGAGCTGCGCGCCGATCGTCTCCCAGGTCGGGTACACGCCGAACCACACGCCGAGCCAGTACGGCGGCTCGGCGCCGATCGGGCTGATCGGGAGCCAGCCGACGCCCTGCATCGTGCGCGCGGTCTGGCCGACCATGACCACCAGCACGAAGCCGATCAGCACGCCGGTCACGATCAGCATGCGCTTGTAGGGAAGCTTGCGCTGCAGCAGGAACGTGACGGCGCCGACCGCGAAGGTGAGCGCGAGGCCGAGCGCGGCGCCCTCGACCACCGTCGCCGTGCCGGCGCTGACCTGCAGCGACTGCAGGAAGAGCACGGTCTCGAACCCCTCGCGGTAGACGCTGGTCAGGCCGAGCAGGACGAAGCCGACCGCCTGCGCGGAGAAGAACCCGGTGCGATCGATGCGTTCGAGCGCCTTGCGCCGGCGGTGGAAGCGCCCGATCCACTCGCTCCAGTAGACGCGGTGGAAGAACCAGTTCGTGACCAGCAGCAGCACCGCGATCGCCACCAGCCCGGTGATCGCCTCCAGCTTCTCGCCGGAGGTGGCGAGCGACTCGATCAGCGTGCTGGCGATCACCCACGTGAGGATCGAGACGATCAGGCCGAGCAGGGCGCCGAGCATCACCGGGCGCCGCAGGCGCCGCCGCGCGCCGACGAACGACGCGGTGATGGCGGCGAGGATCAATACGGCCTCGAGGCCCTCGCGGAAGACGAGGATCGCGGAGTTGGTGACGACCGTGGCCGCGCTCGCGCTGTCGCCGAGCGTGGCCGCGGCGTCGGCGAGCTGCTCGTCGAGGTCGCGCCGCGCCGCGCGCAGCTCACGCCGCGGAGCGCGGTCCGCGATCAGGTTCGCCAGCCCTGGCCGGCCTGAGGCGCCGAACCAGATCGCGCCCTCGATGTCGAGCGCCAGGCCGGGATCGAAGGCCTTCAGGCGCCGCTCGGGGCCGAACTCGAAGAAGGCGTAGGCCTCGAGCCGCGCCTGCTCGGCCTGGCGGTACTGGCCGGCGCCGGCCGCCGCCTCCATGCGGTCGAGCGTCAGCGCGATCAGGTCATAGTCGGACTCGTCGGTGCCCTCTTTCCACGGCTCCGGCATCGCCGCGTTCAGCGCGTCCTCCACGCGCCGGGTCTCGGCCTCGACCTCGTCCGAGGTCGGCACGCCGTCGTCCCGCTCGGCCGCGACGCCGACCAGCCGGCCGAGCCGGTCGAGTCCGTCCGCGGCGACCGCGGTTCGCGCGGCGTCGCGCTTGGCGAGCTGGTCGCGCAGGTCGGCGAACGCGCCGGCGGCGCCGGTGCGGAACGCGACCGCCTCCTGGATCTCGAAGTCGAGCGTCACGCGTGCGTCGTCGACCCCGCGGTCGTACTCGACCGGGACGAGCGCGAGGAAGCGCAGGAGCTGCTGGGCGCGGCGGGCCGCCTCGTCGGGCGTGAAGGGCGCGGCGGTGAAGCCCTCAAGCGCGGCTGCCGCGCGGTCGCGGGCGGCGACGACGGCGGACGCGTCGAAGCCGGCCGCCGGCGCGCCGGCGGACCGCTCGTCGGCGACGGACGCGCTCGCGAGGGCCTCGAACGCGGCACGCGCGGACCGCGCGGCGGCGGCGCCGCGGTCCTCCTCGTAGCGCGCGGCGAGGATCTCGAAGTAGCCGGCCGCCTGCGCGGCCGCCTCGGCGCGCCGCTCGGGCAGGTCGCGCTCGGCGCCGAGGCCGGCATCGTCGAGCAGCTCGCGCAGGCGCGCCTGGTAGGCGTCGAGCAGGTCCTTCTCGACCGCCTGATACGCGCGCCGCGCGTCGAGCTGCCCGCGCTCGAGCCGCGCCGCGGCGATCGTCGCGTTCGCCCCCGGGCGCGTGAAGCGGGTCGCCGTGCGGAACTCGCGCAGCAGCAGCCAGGCGCGCGCGGAGGCGGCGTCGCCGCGCTCGACGGCGGCCAGCGTGGCCGCGAACGAGCCGCGCAGGACGGCCGAGCGCGCCGCCCCGCGGGCGGCGGCGAGGCGCACGGTGTCGCCGCGCCGCGCCGCCGCCTCGGCGTCACGAAGCGCGGCCATGACGGCCCGGTCGGCGGCCGGGTCGGCGGCACGGATCGTCGCGCGGAGGCTGCCCGCGCGAGCGCCGCGCGCCGCGCCGCCGTCGACTGCCCGCGGCAGAGCGCCGCGCGCCGCGCGCCTACGAGGCGCGCCCTCGTAGGCCGCCCACGCGCGGGCGACGTCGCGCACCGCTGCTGCCTCCGAGCCGATGATCAGCTCGGTCTGCGCGCCGAACAGCGCGTCGCGCACCGTGTCGGCGGCGCGCCACGGCTCCGCGGCCGCCGCCGTGGCCGGCGCCAGCCCGACGACCAGGGCAATGAGCGCGAGCGCGCGGCGCACGAGGCGGAGGGTCGTCGGGCCGATGATCAGGTCTCCAGCGTGATCCCGAGCCGGCCGGCGGCCTGGCTGATCTGGCCGGCGATCGCCTCGGCGCGGTCCTGTGCCTCGGAGCCGAGCGTGTCCGCCTCGCGCGCGGTGAACTGGCGCCCGGCGGCCTCCTCGTCGCGCAGGCCGGCGGCGAACTGCTCGAGCTCCTTCAGCTCGGTGCCGGTCTGCTCGGCCTGCTGCGCGTCGTCGGCCGCGATCGTCGGCTCGACGTTGTCGTAGACCAGCACGAGCCCGCCGAGGATGTCGGCGATGTCCTGCAGGCGCGAGGCGGCCACGAACGCGGTCTCCTCCGCCTTGTCGCCGGCCACGAAGCGGGAGGCCTTCCAGGCCGCGAAGTACTCGGACATCGTCGGCGTCATCACCACGAGCGCGGTGAAGGCGTCCTCGGGATTGGGCTCCCACTCCTTGGCGGCGCTGTCGAGCTCCTGGGCGTTCGAGTCGAAGTCCTTGTTCGCGGCGACGAGGAAGTCGGCATCGGGCAGCGCCTCGCCGAACTCGACCTTGCCGTCGCCGTCGAGATCGGGCTCGACGCCCTTGGCCGCGAACTGCGCCTCGGTCCCCCACAGCGAGGTCTCGGTCAGGAACATGAAGTTGCCGGGCTGCGCGTAGGTCTTGCCGGCGGGGGTCGTGATCGAGAACGGGACCGCGTTCTCGGGGTCGGATTTGTCGGCCCCCGCGTCGATGATCACGTCGAAGTCGGCGAGTGACGGCACGCCGGCGACCACGCCCTCCATCTCCTCATAGGCCGGGTTGGCCTCCTGGAAGGTGCCCTGCATCTTCCTGACCAGGGCGGCGACCTCTTCGCGGTTCTCGGTGAGCAGCTTCTGGTAGTCGAAGCCGGCCTCCTCGGCCAGCGCGTGGTAGGCCTCGGCGTCGGCGGCCAGCGCCGCCGTGTGCTCCTGAAGGCCGGCGGTGTGGGTCAGCAGGTAGTTCTTGATGGCCCCGAGGTCGGCTCCGGCCGCGGCGGGCGTCTGCTCGGCAGCGGGCTCCGGGTCGTCTCCGCCGCAGCCGGCAAGGGCGGCGACGCCGATCAGTGCGACGAGCAGCTTGGTCCTCATTCGTTAGGGCTCCCTAATCCGACCACGAGGGTCGGGATGTTAGGGATCCCTAAGCATTCGTGTCGGCACCAGCAGCGAGAGCGTGAAGACGGCGACGGCCGCAAGCGCGACCGACGCGCCTGCCGCGACCTCCCAGTGATAGGAGGCGAGCAGGCCGAGGACACCGGCCAACGCCGCCAGCCCGGCGGCCAGGACGAGCGCGGCAGGCAGCCGCCGCACGAGGTTGAGCGCCGCGGCCCCCGGGGCGAGGATGAGCGCGACCACCAGCAGGTTGCCCAGCCCGCGCACGGCGGCCACCGTGCAGACGGCGAGCAGCACGAGCAGGATCAGCTCCCAGCGCGCCGGGCGCGCCCCGAGCGACGGCGCGGCCGCGCGGTCGAACGCACTCAGCGCCAGCCTGCGGTGGGCGAACGCGAGCGCCAGCGCCACTCCCCCCGCGAGCACGGCCGCCTCGACGAGGTCACCGGCGGTCACCCCGAGCAGGTCGCCGAACAGCAGCTCGCCGAGTCGCGCCGGGACATCGGGCGAGAGCGCGAGCAGCGCGCCGAGCCCGAACAGCGAGGCGATCGCCACCGCCACGGCGACGTCGCCGCCCAGCCGCTCGTCGCGTCCCGCGAGCGCGATCGCGGCGGCCGCCACGAGCACGCCGCCGATCCCGCCCAGCAGCACCGACGCGCCGGCCAGGGACGCGACCACCAGCCCGGGCAGCATCGCGTGCGAGAGCGACTCCGCGGCATAGCTCTGGCGGTAGAGCAGGACCCAGACGCCGAGCGGGCCGCAGGCGACGGCGAGGATCAGCACCTCGGCGAGCGCCCGCTGCATCAGGCCGCCGGCGAACGGGTCGATCAGCCAGTCGAGCATCAGTGCTCGTGCCCGTGGTGCTCGACCGCGACGGCGCGCTCGCCGCCCGCGAGCACGACCAGCTCGGCGCCGTAGGTCCGTCGCAGCACGTCGGTGGTCAGGACCTCGCGCGGCGGGCCGAACGCGATCTGCTCGCCGTGCAGGCAGATGACGCGGTCCCAGCGGCGCGCCTGCTCGACGTCGTGCGTGGCGACGAGCAGGATCCGCCCCTCCCCCGCCAGGTCGCCGAACACCGCCTCGATCCGCGCCGCGCTGGCGGCGTCGACGCCCGACAGCGGCTCGTCGAGCAGCATCACCGGGCTGTCCTGGAGCAGCGCCCGGGCGAGCAGCACGCGCTGGCGCTGGCCGCCGGACAGCGCGCCGAAGCGCCGCCGAGCGCGGTCGGCGAGCCCGACGCGGTCGAGCGCGTGCCGCGCCGCGTCGCGGTCCGCGCGCGTGACCCGGCGCCACGCCGGGGTGCGGCCGTAGGCGCCCATCAGCACGACGTCGAGCGCGCTGACCGGGAAGTCGAGCCGTGTGCGGTCGGTCTGCGGGACGTACGCCGGCCGCCCCTCGAGCTCGACCGTGCCGCGCCGGACCGGCAGCTCGCCGAGAACGGCGCGGAACAGCGTCGTCTTGCCGCCGCCGTTGGGGCCGAGCACGGCGGCGATCGTCCCCGGCTCGAGCGCGAAGTCGACGCCGCTCAGCACCTCGCTGCCCGGCGCGTAGCCGCCGGCGAGCCCCGTGACCTTCATCGCAGCACCGCCACAAGCGCGAAGACCGCCCCGCCGAGCACGGCGGTCGCCGGCCCGGGGCCGACGTTGAGCTCGTACGCGAGCCACAGCCCGGCCACGCCCTCGACCGCGGCCAGCAGCGTCGTCCCCGCCTGCAGCGCGCCGATGCTCGGCGCCACGAGCCGCACGGTGGCGGCCGGGATCACGAGCACGGCCGTGACCAGCAGGGCGCCGACCGCGTCGAGCGCGACCACCGCGGCGGCGGCGACCGCCACCAGCAGCAGCGCGTCGGCGAGCGCGGGGCGCACGCCGAGCGCCCGCGCCGTCCCGGGATCGAAGCCCTGAGCGAGCCACGACCGCCGCAGCGCGGCCTCGAGCAGCGCGACCGCCGCGGCCACACCTGCCGTCAGCCACAGGTCGCGGTCGCTGAGCCCGATCAGGCTGCCGAACAGCAGCCGGTCGACCCCCGCGCCGGTCTCGTAGACGTCGGAGGCGAGCACGACCCCGAGCGCCAGCGCGCCGACGAGCACCAGGCCGGTCGCCGCGTCGGTGGCCACGCGGCGGCCGCGCCGCAGCCCCTCGACTCCCCCGGCGTAGACGAGGGCGGCGGCGAGCGCGGTCAGCTGCGGCGCCACGCCCGCCGGGCCGGCGACGACCAGGCCGGGGAACGCCGCGGTGCCGACGCCGTGCGTGAAGAAGGCGAGCCGGCGCAGCACGATCCACGAGCCGAGCACGCCGGCGAGCGTCGCGAGCAGCAGGCTCTCGAGCAGCGCGCGCTGCATGAACGGCGCCTCGAAGGCCTCAGGCATCGATCGCGCACGTCGTCTTGCCGCCGCTGAAGCCCGCCACGAGGGCGCGCGTGTTGGCGGCGACCGATTCCACGTAGGTCTCGCCGCCCGAGCCGGCCGGACCGAGCGTGTCCGCCCACAGCTCCCGGCCGAGCTCCGCGCCGGCCTCGCGGGCGATCGCCTGCTCGACCTTGGCGTTGACCGAGCTCTCGGCGAAGATCGCCTTCACACCCTCCTCGCGGATCGTCCGCACCAGCTCGGCGGTCTCGCCCGCGGACGGCTGCCCGCGCGTGGAGAGCGACGGGATCACCGCGCCGATCACCTCGATCCCGTAGCGACGCGCGTAGTAGCCGAGGGCATCGTGGGTCGTCACGAGCTTGCGCTGCCGGGCCGGGACCTTGGCGATGCAGGCCGCCACCTGGCGATCGAGCCTGCGCAGCTGCGCCGTATAGGCGGTCGCGTCGGTCCCCAGCGCCCGTGCGATCGCCGCGACCGCGGCGATCGCGTTGCGCGGGTCCTGCCACCAGTGAGGGTCGCCATCGCGCAGGCGAACGTGGTCCATCAGCGTCAGCACCTCGGCCTCGCTGCCGGCGCCCTCGATCGCCTCCTCGAGCCACTCGTCGAGGTCGCCGCCGGAGCGCACGACGAGATCGGCGTCGGCCAGCGCCTGCAGGTCGCGCGGGCGCACCTCGTAGTCGTGGGGGTCGGCGTTCGGGGCGAGCAGCCCGACCACCTCCACCCCATCGCCGCCGGCGTTGCGTGCCAGGTCGGCGGCCTGCGTCGTGGTCGCCACGACGGTGAGCCGCCCCCCGCCGCCCGGGGCGTCCTCCTCGCCGCACGCCACGATGGCGACGGCGACGGCGAGCAGGAGCGCGATGACGAGCCGGACGAGCATGACCGCGCGATCTTACTGAAAATCATTCTCGTTCGCATCACCCGCTACCATCCGGTCCGTGGGGCGCTCGACCTGGACCGATCACGCGCATCGCGAGCTCTCGCGCACCGGCCACCGCGCCGGCGGCGCTCGCGAGGAGGTGCTCGCCCTGCTGGCGCGCCAGGACTGCTGCCTGAGCGCGCAGGACATCCACGACCGCCTGCGCAGCGGCGGCGGCAAGGCGGTCGGCCTGGCCAGCGTCTACCGCGCGCTCGACGTGCTCGCCCAGCTCAGGCTCGTGCACCGGATCGACGTCGACGGCATCGCCTGCTACGAGCCGGCCGACCCCAGCGGCGACCACCACCATCACGCGATCTGCGACCACTGCGGCAAGATGGACTCGTTCGAGGACGCCGAGCTGGAGCGGCTGATCGACGGCGTCGGCGAGCGGCTCGGCTACGCCGTCGGCGCGCACGACATCGTGCTGCGCGGCTCCTGCCCGGACTGCTCGGCCCGGTAGCGTTCGGTGCGGGATCGGTGCGGTCCTTTCCACCGGTCGCCGTGTTCAAGCTGTTCGTGCACCGTCGTTCGCTCACACGCAGGCAGGCTCTGAAGGCCGGCGCCGCCGCCGCGGCGGTCGTGAGCCTGCGCCCCGCCGTCCCGGCGCCGGCGGACGGCGACGACCTCGTCTTCGAGCTCGACCTCGACGGCGTGCTGGAGCGCGGCGGCGGGGCGAGGGCCGCCGGGGGCTGGCAGACCACGCAAGTGCTGCGCGCGCCGCGACGCTTCGATCTCGTCGGCCTGCACTGGGCGCGCGGCTCGCACGCCGAGGCGCAGCTCCGCGCCCGCCGCGACGGCGGCCGCTGGACCCGCTGGGTGACGCTGCACCCGGCCGGCGACCACGGCCCCGACCGCGGACCGTTGCCGACGGGCACCGACCCGGCGTACACCGGCGCCGCCGACGAGTTCCAGCTCCGTCTGCGCGGCGTTCCGCGCGGGCTCCGCGGGCGCTTCGTCCGCGCCCAGCCGGCCGCCAAGCTGGCCACGCGCCTCAGCCGCCGGCTGCGCGGCCGCGCCGCCCAGGCGGGCACCCCGCCGGCGATCATCCCGCGCAGCGCGTGGGGCGGCGACAGCGTCCCGCCGCGGGCGCCCGCGGCCTACGGTCAGGTCCAGCTCGCGTTCGTCCATCACACCGTGACCGCCAACGACTACCTGCCCGAGCAGTCGGCCGGGATCGTGCTCGCCATCGCGCGCTACCACCGCAACTCGAACGGCTGGAACGACATCGGCTACCAGTTCCTGGTCGACAAGTACGGGCAGATCTTCGAGGGCCGCGCGGGCGGCATCGACCAGCCCGTCGTCGGGGCCCAGGCGCAGGGCTGGAACAGCACGTCGACCGGCATCGCGTGCCTGGGCGACTTCACCGCGATCGCCCAGACGCCCGAGGCCATGGATGCGCTGGCGCGCCTGATCGCCTGGAAGCTGACGGTCCACGCCGTGCCGACCCAGGGCGCGGTGACGGTCGTCTCGGCCGGCGGCCCGACCAACCGCTACCCGGCGGGCACGCCGGTCACCTTCCAGCGCATCTCCGGCCATCGCGACGGCAACAACACGAGCTGCCCGGGCGACGTGCTCTACACCCAGCTCGACCAGTTGCGGGGCGCGGCCGCGCAGTACGCGGGCCCGGCCCTGGGATTGACCGTCTACGCGCCGCGGGAGGTGCGCGGCGTCACCCCGATCACCGTGTCGGGCCACCTGCGCTTCGCCGACGGCTCGTCGGCCGCGGGGGCCGCGATCGCCCTCGAGTTCCTGCCCGCGACCACCGGCGCCGCCTGGAGGACGATCGCCACCGCCGCGGCCGGCGCCGACGGCGGCTGGAGCGCCGCCGTCACGCTGCCCGGCAGCGGCAGCCTGCGCGCGACCTTCGCCGGCGACGCGACCCGCGCGCCGCTCGCCTCGGCGCCGCGCGACGTCACCGTGCTGGCGCGGGTGAGCTTCAAGCTCAGCCGCAACCGGTTGCGGCTCGGCGGGCGCGTGCAGGTCACCGGCACGGCCGACCCCGCTACGCAGGTGCGGCTCATGCTCGACGTCCGCAGCCGCCGCCGCTGGCTGCGCCGCCGCACCCGCCTGCTGCGCGTGCGGCGCGGCGCCTACAAGGCCTACATCCGCCCCGGCGGGCGCGGGAAGTTCCGCGTCAGCGTGCAGGTCGGCGGCATCAGCCGCCGGCGGACGCTGCGGGTCTTCTGACGCCGACGAGCCGCGCGCCCGTGGCCGGGAGGTCGCCGGCCGCGATAAGCGCCTCCTCGGGCTCGCGCATGCCGGCGGGCATGTCCCAGCGGTACAGGTACGGCCCGCGGACCGGCTCGCCGAGCTCGAACCACGGCGCGAGCGCGTCGCGCAGCCGCGCCAGCGGGTGCAGATGCTCGTGCATGCCGGCGATCATCTCGGCCGTGTGCGCGGTGTCGTCGCGCTGGTCGAGCCACCAGCGCGCGGCGCGCTCGTCGAAGCGCTCGACGTCGATCTCGTCGATCACGAGCGTGCCGCCGGCGCGCACGAGCTCCGCCAGCCGCCGGAAGGACTCCTCGAGTGGCTGGACGTGGTGCAGCGAGACGATGGCGCACGCGGCGTCGAAGCCGTCGGCCGGCTCGTCGAGCTCGTGCAGCGGCACGCGGCGCACGTGCTCCACCTCGGACTCGGGGTCGACGGCGACGACGTCGTAGCCCGCCGCCACCAGCGCCGCGGCGAGCTCGCCGTCGCCGGCGCCGATCTCGAGCACGCGCGCGGGCGGCGCCGGCAGCGCGGCGCGCACGAACGCGGTGACGTCATCGGTGGGCATCGAACCTTCGCGCAGTCTGGCGCATCTCAGGATGCCGCGATCGTCTGCCAACCACCCGATGCGCGCCCGGCGGAATAGCTCAGCGGCGGTCGCGGTCGCGGACGGGAGCCGCCGGCTCGCGCGTCGTGGTGCGCGGCGGCCTACCGGCGGTCGCGCAGCCACTCCGTGATCTTGTCGGCCGTCTCGCCGACCTTCTCCGTCGCCTTCTCCATGCCTCCCTCGGCGTCCTTGAAGAAGCCGCGGAAGCGCTCGGCGTAGTGGTCGGCGGCATCGGCCGCCTCGGCGCGGGGGCTCACCGGGTCCCCGCGCCGGACGTACTCGCCGCCCACGATCCGGTCGTACTCGCCGGAGCGGACCCACTTCATGAGCTGCGACACGCGGCGCACCGGCGCTGCGTGGGTCTGGCCGAGCTCGGTGCGCAGGCGCGAGAGCCGGTCCCAGCCGGGCTCCCACTCCTCGTACTCGTTGGCCTGCTTGAGGAAGCTGTCGAGGTTCAGCTTCTTCGACTTGACGCCGCCCGCGAGCGCCATCAGCGTGCGGCAGCTGACGAGCGGGTCGCGGTTGACGAGCGTCGCCGCGCGGTCGCAGCTCAGCTCGGAGGCGCGGAACCACTCAAGCAGCGCGTACCTGACCGCGATCAGCGGCAGCCCGGCCATCATCGGCATCCCGCGGAGGCTCAGCTGCAGGAGGATCATCAGCGCCGTCCGGTACTTCACGTGCTCGGAGAGGATGTGGCCGGCCTCGTGGCCGAGCACCGTCCGCAGCTCCTGCTCGTCCAGCAGCTCGACGGCGCGCGAGTTGATCAGCACGATCGGGCGGTCCGCGCCGATCGCCGCCGCGTTGGCGATCGGGAACTGCGTCAGATAGACGTCCGGGATCTCGGGCAGGTCGAGCCGCGCGCAGGACGCGCGATGGGCCGTCCACAGCTCCGGGACCTGCTCGGAGCCCAGCTTCACCGAGCCGGCCAGGAGGATCTGGCGCAGCGCGCGCTCGTAGCCGTACTCGATCAGCTTGCGCACGACGACGTCGAGCATCGGGATGGACTGGAGCGCGGCGGTGGCGGCGCGGTCGGCGGGATGCTCGTACGCCTTCGGCGAGATGTCCTTCAGGCGCTGATCCTCGGGAAGCGGGTCCGTCATACGGATCAAGCTAGCGGTCGCGCAGCCGGATCACCAGCCGCAGGCCGGACCACTTCTCGTCCAGGGCCGCGACCTTGTTGTCGACCAGCGTGTTGGCCAGCGCGAGCTCGCGCACCACGTCCTCGGTCAGGTCGGTCGGCACCTTCGACGCCCGCTTCGGCCACGCGATCCACAGCCCCGCCGCGGGCTCCATCGCGGCGCGCAGCTTCGGCATCCGCCGCGCCAGGTCGGCGCGCTCGGTATGGAAGGAGACGATCACGTCGGCCTTCCCGCGTGCCGCCCGCCCGAGCCTCACGGCCTCGGGCAGCGGCCCGAGCGTCGTGTCGAAGCCGTCCGGCGCGGCCAGCAGCAGGACGCGGTGGCCGGGCTTGATGCCGAGTTTCTTCGGCAGGGGTGTGCCGGAGTAGCCGACGGCCATGCGCGGACTTTACGATGGGCGCCCCCACACACACGCGGAGTGATCGCGGGCGAGCGCATCGATCTGGAGTAAGGGGTCATCCGCAGACAGGTAAGGGAAGACCGCCGAAGGTCGCTCCATCCTGCCGATGTGAGGACATGAGTCTCAGTCCATGCTGAGACTCATGCTTCTCACCGGATCAGCGCAGATGGACGCCGAGCGAGCCTTTGCGCGGGAGATGCGCGCTCGCCGCCGTGCTGCGCTGGCACGGCGGCTGCGGCGCGCCCGTGGCGGACGGCTGCCGGTCTACGACGAGACGACGCGCCGGGCGAGCGGCCTGCCGGCGCGGCTCGAGATCCCCCTCGACGCGATCGCCGGCACGGTCGAGCCGAGCCGCGCCGCCCTGTTCGACGGCGCGTTCCGGCCCAAGTCGATCGTGCGCGGCCGCTGGGAGCGGCTGTGGATGGCCGAGCACCGCGGCGCCGTGCTGCCGCCGATCAGCGTGGTGCGCGTGCGCGACGGCTACGCCGTCCGCGACGGGCACCACCGCGTGTCGGTGGCGAGGGCGCGGGGCGCCCTCACCATCGACGCCGCGGTGGAAGCCGGCTAGAGCTCGGCGAGCATCTGCTCGCCGATCTCGCGGCTCAGCAGGCTGGCGCTGTGCCCGCCGCCCTGGCGGTTTGACAGCACCGAGATCACGATGCCGTCGTCCGGGTAGATCCGCAGGTAGGCCTTGGCGCCCGGCTGGCCGCCGGCCTTGCCGACCACGCGCTGGCCGTTGTCGGCGGTGCCGACATCCCAGCCCATCGCGTAGCTGCCGATCGGGTCCCACATCTCCTCGCGCTGGTCCTCGCTGAGGATCGTGCCGTCGAGGATCCCCATCCCGAACCGGGTGAGATCGCGGGGCGAGGAGACGAAGCCGCCGCCGCCCCACTTGTTGGTGGTGTCGTCGCCGGCGTACTCGTCGTTGTCGGTCTCGTAGAGCGTCGCCCGGTCCGGCAGCGAGCCGGCGAGGTTCTCGGTCCGCAGGGTGGTCAGCCCGAACGGCAGCGTGAGCTCGCCGAGCGCGATCTGGTCGAACGACGTGCCCTCGAGACCTTCGAACACCCCCGCGGCGGCGTTGGACGCGAACGTGCTGTACAGATACTGCCCCGGCGTGCAGCCCAGCGCCTGGTCCGCGAACGCCTCGAGGACCTCGAGCGACGATCCGTACTCGGTCTGGTTCTGGCTCGACATGCCCGCGGGGTAGTGGACCAGGCAGCTGCGGTTCATCAGCGTCTGCCGGACCGTGTACGTGTGGTGCGCGGGCAGCTGCGGCAGGTAGTCCTGGATCGGGTCGTCGAGGTCGAGCGACGGGTGCTCGGCGACCATCCGCATCGCGAGCGCGCCGGTAACGGCCTTGCTGACCGACGCGATCCGGTTCACGGAACCGCTGTGCATCCAGACGTCGTCGGCGACGTCCTGGTCGCCCGCGCCGCCGAGGTACACGAGCTTCCCGTCATGGGCGATGGCGATGCCGATGCCCGGCACGTCGTGCTCGTCGCGCTCGGCCTTGACGGCCGCGTCGACGTCGGCGCGCAGCGGCCAGTTCGGCCGGCTGGAGTTCTGGCGCCAGATACCGGAGTAGCGGACGCCCGAGCTCGTCGGGTACTTCTCGTAGTTGTCGAGCCGGTAGCCCTTGTCGGCGAGCTGGTTCCAGCGGTTGCGGTACTGCGTGGCGGTGAGGTCGCGGTACAGGTACCAGCCGCGCCCGCTGCGGTTCTCGACCCAGATGCCCGCGTAGCGGCGGCCGCTGCCGGTCTCGATCGCCTCGAAGTCGAGGCTGCGCAGGCCCTGGTCCGCGTACGACTGGAACGTGCTCGAGAACTGCGCCGACGTCATGTTGCGCTTCAGCTTCCAGGCGAGCGATTCGCGGTTCTCGACCCAGATCGCGCCGTGGCGCAGCTCGTTGCCGACCTTGTAGACCTCGAAGTCGATCGGCAGGTAGCCGCGGTCGCGGTAGTGGTCGAACTTCTCGGAGAACTCGGCCGAGGTGACGCCGCGGTACGACGCCCAGCCGAAGCCCTCGCGGTTCTCGACCCAGACGCCGGCGTACTGCCGGTCGCCGTTACGCACGTAGGTCTCCTGGTCGACGAGCCGGTAGCCGCGGTCGCGGTAGTGCGTCCAGCGCTCGTGGAACTCGTTGCTCGTGAGGTTGCGCAGGCTGGCCCAGCCGCGCCCGTCGGGGTTCTTCCTGAAGACCGCCCCGACGCGGTAGTCGCCGTCGATCACGTCGACCTCGAGGTCGATCACCATGTGGTCGGCCTTCAGCGCGGCGAACTTGGAGGCGAACTGGGAGCTCGTGAGGTTGCGGTACGAGAGCCAGCTCGTCTCGTTCGGGTCGAACACGCTGGTCGGCACGGCCGGCGTGGCGCCGGCCGGGCTCGCGAAGGCGAGGCAGGCGGCCAGTGCGGCGAGGATGAGGGTGCTGCGAGCGGACATCGTGTCCTCCTTGGACGTGGATGTCTGCTCAACCGGGCGGAGGTGGGTTTCTTACGGTCAGAGCCGGCCGGCGAGTCGCAGGCGTGGAATCACGCAGTCGCTGATCGCCGGGGCGAGGCGGGCCGCGGGCTCCGCCGGCCACCACCGCAGCGCGGCGATCTCCGCCGCCGGCGCCGGAACGCCGGCGAGGCGGGTGAGGAACACCGTCATCCACATCTCGACGCCCTCGAGCGCGGCCGGCGCGCGAACCTCGGTGAACGGCTCCGCCATGCCGATCCCGACCCCCAGCTCCTCGGTGAGCTCTCGCTCGAGGCACTCGAGCGGCGCCTCGCCGGGCTCGGGCTTGCCGCCGGGCAGGTAGAACACGTCGGGCGCCGCGCGCTTGCTGACCAGCAGCAGCCCGCGCGAGCCCAGGACGGCGGCGGCGATGACGCGGAGCATGCCGTTCGGTATACCGCCCGCCGTGGACGACTGGCGCGACTTGGGCGGTGGGTCTGACCGGGGTGTGCTCCCGAATGCTGAATATTTCAGCACTGGGGAGCACACCCCCGTCGATCCCGCTCCCTTGATGCCGCAGTTTCAGGCCCGCGCCGCGATCTCAGCGATGACGCGTGAGAGCTGGCCGCCCTGCCACGCGAGCGGCGACTTGCCGGGCTCCTCTGACAGCAGCGTCGCCTCCGGGATCGCCTCCGCGTAGCGCTCACCGGTCGCGTACGGGTGCTCGGGGTCGGCCTCGTCGCGGCTTGCGACCACGACGGCCGGCAGGTCGAGCCGCGCGAGGTCGTCCCACGACTCGAACGGCCGCGAGCGCGGCACCTCGCGCAGCGCGTCGGCGACCGCCTCCGGGTGCTCGTGGGCGGACAGGCGCTGCCGCAGCACCGTCTTGACGGTCTCCCGGAACGACTCCGGCACGCGCGGCTCGCCGTAGGCCTCGAGGAACCCCTCCACGCCTTCGGACCGCAGCCCGTCCGACAATGCGTCCCAGCGCTCCAGCCCGCGCTCGCCCTCCTCCGGGTCGAAGGCCGGCGTGATCAGGACCAGCGCCGCCGCGCGCTCCGGATGCTCCAACGCGAAGCGCGCGATCGTGTGCGCGCCCATCGAGGCGCCGGCCAGGACCGCGCGGTCGATGCCGCGGTCGTCGAGCACGGCCAGCAGGTCCGCCGCCAGCTCCCCGTACCCGTAGGCGTCGGCCGGATCGCTTCGCCCGTGACCGCGCGCGTCGTACATCACCACGCGGTGCCCGCCGCGCTCGAGGTTCTTCGATCCCATCACCACGTACCGGCGCGTCGCTGTGAGGCCGTGGAGCAGGACGACCGCTGTCCCCTCCCCTGCCTCCTCGCCGGCGACGCCGCCAACCTTGAAGTCACCCATGGGGGTCTATTCTCGTTGACGTGATCTTCGACACCTCAGAGGCGACGTTCGAGCAGGACGTCATCGAGCGCTCGCGCACGGTGCCCGTGGTCGTCGACTTCTGGGCCGAGTGGTGCGGTCCCTGCCGGCAACTCACCCCCGTGCTCGAGCGCCTGGTCACCGAGCGCGAGGGCCAGGTCGCGCTGGCCAAGCTCGACACCGACGCCAACCCCCAGATCTCGGCCGCCTTCGGCATCCAGGGCATTCCCGCCGTCAAGGCCTTCAAGGACGGCCGCATGGTCTCCGAGTTCGTCGGCGCCCAGCCGCCGCCCCGCGTCGAGCAGTTCCTCGAAGCCCTGCTTCCCTCCGAGGCCGACGCGCTCGTGGACTCCGGCGACGAGGCCGCGCTGCGGCGGGCGCTCGAGCTCGAGCCCGGACGCGCCGACGCAGCCGTCCCGCTCGCCCGCATCCTGTACGAGCGCGGCGAGACCGACGAGGCGCTCGAGCTGCTCGGCAACGTCGCCGGCTCGTTCGCGGCCGACGGCCTGGCCGCCCGCATCCGGCTCGAACGGGAGCCCGAGCTGCGCGAGGCCTTCGACGCGCTCGACGCCGGCGAGACCGAGCGCGGTCTCGACCGGCTGATCGAGCGCGATCCCCGCCAACGGCGACGACCGGCGCGAGGACCTGCGACGTGCGGTGGTGGGGGTGCTCGACGACCTCGGCGTCGACCATCCCCTGGCCCGCGAGTCGCGCCGCAAGCTCGCCAGCGCGCTGTACTAGAACGCCGCAGTGCCCGGCGCGATTCCGCGCCGGACACCTGTGGCTTGCGTTAGGGTGCGCCGACGAGCTCGCGCGGCGCGGCGCCGCCTGCGACGAGCTTGACAAGCTCGGTGCGGGAGGCGATGTCGAGCTTCTGGAAGACCTTGCGCAGGTGGTACTCGACGGTCTTGGGGCTCAGGAACAGCTGGCCGGCGATCTCGCGGTTGCGGCCGCCCTCGGCCACGAGTCGGGCGATCTGCAGCTCCTGCGGCGTGAGGTCGTCGAGCGTGCTCGCGTCGCGCTTGCGCGCGGTCTCCCCGTCGCGCGCAGCTCGCTCGCCGCCCGGTCCGCCCACGGAGCCGCTCCCAGACGCTCGAAGCCGTCGTGCGCCGCTCGCAGGTGCGCCCGGGCCTCGGTCTTGCGCCGGGCGCGACGCAGGAACTCCCCGTAGGACAGCTGCGTTCGTGCCTGCACGAACGGCCACGGCACGCTCTCGTGCATGGCGAGGCACTCCTGGAAGCGCGCGTCGGCGTCCTCCGCGGGTGCCATCAGCGCGCGCGCTCGTGCGAGCACGACGTCGCCGACGACGAGCCCCGAGTGGTGCGTCCAGCGTCGCCACGCGGCCACCGCCTCGAGCGCGTCGTCAGGCCGCCCCGCGCGCGCCGCCGCCTCGACGAGGTCGTCGATCACCGTGTAGCGGTAGGTCATGTGCCCGTCGTCGAAAACGGCGGTCAGACGGGCCAAGGCGTCCTCGGGTCGCCCCAGCCCGAGCTCGAGGACGGCGAGCGCCAGCTGCGCCACCGACACCGGATGGCAGTTGCCACGCGCCTCGCCGAGGGCGATCGCCTCGCCGGCCCGCCGGCGGCACGAAGACTCGCGACCGCGGACGCCGTCGACGTGCGCGAGCAGCGCGAGGTTCACCGCCACGAGACCCGCCTGACCAGTCTCGCGCGAGAGGGCCAGCGCTTCGGTCGCCGACGACTCGGCGGCGGCGAAGCGCGCCGGCGCGAGCTCCCAGGTGGCGCGAGTCGTGAGGATGGCGCACAAGTCCCCGAGCGCCCCCGTTGCCCGCGCCAGGCGTTCGGCACGGGCCGCCAGCAGCGCCGGCTGAACGAGGTCGCCGGTGTAGCCGGCCGCCCACGCGGCGTGCAGCAGCGTCAGCGGTTCGGACGAGTCGGCGGCCAGCTCGAGCCCTTCCGTGAGCGCTGCGAACGTGGCGTCGAAGTCGTCGGCCGCGAACGCCGTGAAGCCGCGGGCCACCGCGAGCGCCGACCGCTCGTCGGGCGTGCCGGCACGGATCTCCCCGACGTGCGCGCGGAGCTCCGGGAGTCGGTCCCATACCTGTGCCTGGGCGCACGCCTCCGCCGCGACGACGGCGGCCTTGAGGGCGGCGGCCGGAGCGGCATCGCGCCCGCGGTCCAGTGCCTCCATGGCCCACTCGAACGACTCGCGCGGGTCGCTGCGATGCATGGCCACCGTGGCTCTCACCAGCGCCGCGCGCGTCGCGCACGCCGGGTCCGTGACGGTGGCCATGCGGCCGACGAGCGCCAGCGCGCGGTCGCCGTCGCCGGCCATGGCCGCGGCCTCGGCGGCAGAGACGAGCCGCAGCGCGCGCGCATCGGACTCGCTCGACAGCTCGGCCGCTCGCTCGAACGCCGTGGAGGCCGCGGCGTGGCCGGCCCGTGAGCGTGCCCGATCCGCGCTGCGCTCGAGCTCGGCGGCCACCGCGTCGTCCGTGCCGAGGACCGCCGCGGCGTGGTGCCACGCGCGGCGGTCGGCGTCATCCTCCCCGGTGAGGACGTCGGCGAGCGCCGTGTGGGCATGGGCGCGAGCTCCGAACGGCGCCGAGTCGTAGACCGCGGAGCGCACGAGCGGGTGCCGGAATGTGATCGTGCCGTGTGCCGCGTGGATGAGACCGGCGGACTCTGCAGGCTCGAGCGCCCGCGCGTCGAGACCGAGCTCCCGGGCGGCTGCCCCCACCACGGACAGCGACGTCGTGCTGTCCGCGGCAGCGAGCAGCAGCAGCTCCTGGGTGCCGGCCGGCAGGCCGTGCACGCGGGCGGCGAACGCCTGCTCCGCCCCGCCGGCGCCGGCGCCGTCGCGCACGAGCTCGAGCAGCGCCAGCGGGTTGCCGACCGCCCGCGCGACGACGTCCTCGCGGCGTGCGGCGTCGATGCCGGCCCCGTAGCGCTCGCGCAGCAGCGTGCGCGCGGACTCCTCCGCGAGTCGCTCGACGCGCAACTCCGGTACGCCGGGAAGCGCATACGGGCGTGTGGGGTCGTCGCGGACCGCGAACAGCAGCACGACGCCCTCTGCGTGCAAGCGGCGAGCCACGAAGCCGAGCGCGAGACCGGACTCGCGGTCGAACCACGCAGCATCGTCCAGGAGCACGAGGATGGGCTGCTCCTCGGCGCTGTCGGCGAGCAGCGTGAGCGTGCCCGCGCCGACCAGGAAGCGGTCGGCGTCACGCTCGTCGGACAGACCGAGCGCGCCGCGCAGGGCGCGCGCCTGCGGCTCGGCCAGGCCGTCGATCCGGTCCTCGAGTGGGCGCAGCAGCTGGTGCAGGGTGGCGTAGGGCAGCTCGGCCTCGGACTCGATCCCTGTGGCTCGCAGCACGCGGAAGCCGGTGGCCGTCTCCGCCGCGTGCTCGAGCAGCGCGGTCTTGCCGATGCCCGCTTCGCCGCGCAGAACCAGCGCACCACTGGTTCCGAGGCGAGCCGCTTCCAGTAGTCGTCCGAGCCCTGCCTGCTCGGTCTCACGACCGATCAGCATGCACCGATCCTAGGGCACGGACTGGTGATCGTCCGGATTCGATGAGGGTGCCACGAGCGTAGCTTCGCCGCCATGACCTCGACCCTCTCCTTCCCCCGCCGAGCCGCCCGCGGCGGAACGCTCGTGATCGGCGGCGGCTTCGCCGGCAGCTACGTCGCCCGGCGGCTGGCCAAGACCGGTGCCACGATCGTGAACCCGACGAACTTCATGCTCTACACGCCGCTGCTGCCCGAGGCGGCCTCCGGGGCCCTGGAGCCCCGCCGGGTCGTCGTCCCGATCCGGACGATGTGCCCGCACGCCGAGCTCGATCGTCGGGATTCGTCTCCGAGCTCGACGTCGACAATCGAGTCGCCCGCATCCGGACCGAGACCGGGGTGATCGACCTCACGTTCGACGAGGTCGTGATCGCCCTCGGCGGCCTGTCCCGCGTGCCCGACGTGCCCGGACTGCGCGAGCACGCGCTGCAGTTCAAGGACCTGGCCGACGCGATCGCCCTGCGCAACCACGTCCTGCACCAGCTCGAGCTGGCCGACGCCGACCTCGAGAACGCCGAGCGGCGGCTGACCTTCGCCTTCGTGGGCGCCGGCTACGCTGGCGTCGAGGCGCTGGCCGAGGCGCACGACCTCGTGCGCGAGTCGCTCCGCCACTACCCGCGGCTGCGCGACGTCCCGCAGCGCTGGCTGCTGGTCGACGGCGGCGATCGCGTGCTGGCCCAGGCGCCGCAGGGCCTCGGCGACTACGCGGCGCGCGACCTTGCCAAGCGCGGCATCGAGATCCGTCTCGGCACCAGGCTGGAGTCGCTCGACGCGCAGGGCGCCACGTTCTCCGACGGCACGCGCATCGAGACGGCCAGCCTCGTGTGGGCTGCCGGAGTGGAGGCGAACCCGCTCGTGAGCGAGCTCGGCCTGCCGGTCGACGAGCGCGGCCGCGTGCTGGTCGACGAGCACCTGCGCGTGAAGGGCATGGAGCACGTGTGGGCGCTCGGCGACTGCGCCGCCGTGCCCAACGCCGCCACGCCCGGGACCTTCGACCCGGCGACCTGCCAGCACGCGCTGCGGCAGGCACGGCGGCTCACGAAGAACCTGCGCGGCAAGGAGAAGCCCTACCGCTACCGCACGCTCGGGCAGGTCGCCGACGCTCGGCCGCCGCCACGGCATCGCGCAGCTCCCCGGCGTGCGCCTGAAGGGCTTCGACGGCTGGATCGTGGCGCGCGTCTACCACCTGCTCCAGCTGCCGTCGATCGGCCGCCGCACACGTGTGATGACCGACTGGATCACCTCCGGACTGTTCCGGCGCGACATCGCCGAGCTCACGGCGCTGAACGCGGTCGGCGCGACGGAGGTGCATCGCGCATGACCTATCCGTCGCTCGAGGCCTTCTACAGAGGCGACCACCGGCGGCGGTCGTCGCGCGAGCGCGACGTCGGCCTGTTCTGGCGCGGCCGCGCCGGCGCCACCTACCGGGCGGCGTGGGTGCAGGCCACCGGCGAGGTGTATCTCCTCAAGCACGGGCGCCCGGACTGCAAGGGCGGTCCGGTGCGCCTGATCGGCCGGTACGAATCGCGCGAGGTGGACGAGACGTTCGCCGGCTGGCGCGACGTTTGCGGGCGGCCGAAGTCGCTCGACTGGCTGCTCGACCGCGCGGCCCACGAACATCAACTGCGGCATTGAGAGAGCCGGATCGAGGTTCGCGCGATTCGCGTGTCGACTTTGTACGGCTGAGCCGTACCAACTCGACACTCGGCGGCGCTGGCGGTCGACAGCCCACCTCCCCACCCAGCCGCATCAGACCTCGAGCGCGAACTGGCCGGCCACCGCCGGCGTCGCCCGCCGCGGCTCGGGCTCGACGTCCTCGAACCCGGCCACGCGCACGCCGAGCAGCCGGACCGGCCGCGGCGGCGCGTAGGCGCGCAGCAGCTCGACGGCGACCTCGATCACGGTCGCCACCTCGTTGGTCGGCGCCTCGACGGTGCGGGCGCGCGTGACCGTCGTCCAGTCGTCGAGCCGGACCTTGATCGCGATCGTGCGCCCGCGCCGGCCGCGGCGCCCGAGCCCTTCGCAGAGCTCGCGTGACATCTCCCGCAGGAAGGTCTCCAGCTGCTCGTGATCGGCGACGTCCTGGTCGAAGGTCCGCTCGGTCGAGACCGACTTCGCGGCGCCCTGCTCGGTCTCGACGGGCGAGTCGTCCTCGAACCGCGCACGCGCCTTCAGCCAGCTCGCGCTGTTGGTGCCGAAGCGGGCGGCGAGCTGCGCCTCGTCGGCCTTCTGCAGGTGGCCGATGGTGCGCAGGCCGAGCTCGCCCAGGCGCTCGGCGGTCTTGGGCCCGATGCCGGGGATGCGGCTGGTCGGCGCGGTCGCGAAGCGCACGCACGCCTCCTCGCGGCCCATCGCCACGAAGCCGGCGGGCTTGCCGAGGTCGCTGCAGCACTTCGCCACGAGCCGCGACGGGCCGACGCCGATCGAGATCACGATGCCGGTCGCCTCCTTGACCGCCGCCACCACGTCGCGCAGCACGCGCAGCGGCTTCTCCACGCCCGTCAGGTCGGCGAAGGCCTCGTCGATCCCCATGTGCTGCACGCGGTCGAGCCGCTCGTCGACGATCCCCCACACGCGCTTGGAGGTCTCGCGGTAGGCCTCGAAGTCGGGCGGGATGACGATCGCGTCGGGGCACAGCCGGCGGGCGCGCGAGGCCGGCATCGCGGAGCCGACCCCGAACTTGCGCGCCTCGTAGCTGGCCGTCGTGACCACCGCCCGCGGGCCGGAGCCGGCCACGATGACCGGCTTGCCGACCAGCTCGGGCCGCCTCAGCAGCTCGACCGTCGCGTAGAAGGCATCGCAGTCGAGGTGTGCGATGACGCGCTTGGGCGGCACACGAACAAGCGTACGCCCGTTGCCGGACCCTACCTCGTCGTCAAGATGGCGCCGTGGCCGCGGAACCGCAGCTTGCGGGCGGTGGCCTCGGTGAGGTCGTACTCGCGGCCGGCGACGTACGGGCCGCGGTCGATCACGCGCACACGAACGCTGCGGCCGCGATGGCGCAGCGTGACCTTGCTGCCGCAAGGCAGCGACTTGTGGGCGACGCCGAGGCGGCCCGGAACGAGCGTGCCGCCGCAGCCGGTGCGGTTGCCGTACAGGCCGGGCCCGTACCACGAGGCGTGGGCGAACCGGTAGACGTTCAGGCGTCCCAGGCGGCGGCTCAGCTCGCCGACCCGCACGCGCGCGGGCGCGGTCATCGTGCGCCGGACACGGGCGCGCAGCACGTAGCGACCGGAGGCGGTCGTACGATCACGGTCGATCGTGCGCCAGCGCCCGTTGCGCCGGATCTGCAGCGAGGCGGTGTGGCCAGGGGCCGCCGGGCTGGCGGCGCCGATCACCTTGGCGCGCTGACCCGCGCGCACGTGAAGACGCTTCTTCGCCACGCCGGCGGAGGCGATCGTGGCGGTCTGGGCGGCGGCCGGTGCCGCCACGGATATGGAAAAGGCGCCGGCCATCAGCACGGCGCACGACGAGCGTCGCGGTCGCATGGAACCTCCTCTGCGTCGAGGGCAAAACGCGCCAGCGTACAACCGCAATCGCCGGGTAGTTGTGAGTGCAATCACACTGGGAACGCTGACCGGTGCAGCTCACCTGCGAAAACCGCGACAATCCGGCACGTGCCCAACCCGGACCGGCTCAGCGGCCTCGACGCCTCCTTCCTCGCCCTCGAGAAGGGCGGTGCCCACATGCACGTGGGGTCGGTGCTCGTCTTCGAGGGCGAGCCGCCCGTCTACGAGCACCTGCTCGAGCTGATCGAGTCGCGCCTGCACCAGGTCCCCCGCTACCGGCAGAAGCTCGCGTTCCCGCCGCTCGCGCAGGCGCGGCCCGTGTGGGTCGACGACCCGCACTTCAACGTCGGCTACCACGTGCGCCACACGGCGCTGCCCGAGCCGGCCGGCGAACACGAGCTGAGGCGCCTCGCGGGGCGCGTCTTCGCCCAGCAGCTCGACCGCTCGAAGCCGCTGTGGGAGATCTGGCTCGTCGACCGCGTGGGCGACGACCGCTTCGCGCTCGTGTGCAAGACGCACCACGCGCTCGTCGACGGCATCTCGGGCGTGGACATCATGGCCGTGCTGTTCGACCTCGAGGCCGACCCGCCGGAGCGCGATCCCGGGCCGTCCTGGTACCCGCGTCCCGAGCCCAGCGGCTCCACGCTGTTCGCCGACGCGGTGCTCGAGTACGCCTCCGCGCCGGTGCACGCGGCAAAGGCCGCGGCCGGTGTCGTGACCGGCCCGCGCCGCGCGAGCGGGCAGGCGGCCCGCACGCTGGCCGGCCTCGCCTCGATGGCCTCCGCCGGCCTGGGCGGCGGGCCGGAGAGCCCGCTCAACACGCGCATCGGCCCGCACAGGCGGTTCGCCTGGGTGGAATCGGAGCTCGACCGCTTCAAGGCGGTCAAGGGCGCGCTGGGCGGCACGATCAACGACGTCGTGCTCACCGTCGTGGCCGGCGCCCTGCGCGCCCATCTCGAACGCCGCGGCCGCGACCCCGCCGGGCAGGAGCTGAAGGCGATGGTGCCGGTCTCGGTCCGCGCCGAGGACGAGCGCGGCGCGCTCGGTAACCAGGTGGCGGCGATGTTCGCGCCGCTGCCGGTCGGCCTCGCCGATCCGCTCGAGCGGTTCCGCGCCGTCAACGAGGCGCTCGGCGACCTCAAGTCGTCGGCCCAGGCGATCGGCGCCGAGCGGCTCACGCAGCTCGCCGGCTTCGCGGCGCCGACACTCCTCGATCAGGCGGCCCGGTTGCAGACGCGCCAGCGCTTCTTCAACCTCACCGTCACGAACGTGCCGGGGCCGCAGTTCCCGCTCTTCGTGCTCGGGCGGAAGCTGAGCGCCTTCTATCCGATGGTGCCGCTCGTGCTGAACACGGCGCTCGGCATCGCGATCCTGTCCTACGACGGGCGGATCTTCTTCGGCCTCCTCGGCGACTACGACGCCATGGCCGACCTCGACGATCTCGCGGCCGACCTGACGGCGGCGATCGACGAACTGTCGGCGGCCGCCGGCGTGCCGCCCGACGGGGCACGCCGCGGCGGGCGCGCGCGGCCGGCGTCGCGGCGGACCAAGAGCCGGGCTTGAGGCGGCTCGGGCCCATCGCGGCCGGCGTGCTGCTGGCCGTCGCGGGCCTGATCGTGCTCGCGCTCGCCTTCGACGCCTGCGACGATCCCGCGCTGGTCAGCGAGGCTTGGCTGGGTCGCGGGCTGGGAAGATGAGAGCCATGCCCGCCCTGATCCCCCCGCTGCGCCTCGCCCTCGCGCAGATCGACAGCAGCGTCGGCGACCTGGAGGGCAACGCCGCCAAGATCGCCGAGCAGATCGCCAGGGCGCGCGACGCCGGCGCCGAGCTGGTGCTCTTCCCTGAGCTGGCGGTGACCGGCTATCCGCCCGAGGACCTGCTGCTGAAGGAGCACTTCCTGCAGGCCGCCACCGAGGCCGTCGGCGATCTCGCGCGCGAGGCCGAGGGCATCGTGGCCCTCGTCGGCTTCCCGGAGCGCGCGGACGACGTCTACAACGCGCTCGCCGTGCTGGCCGAGGGGGAGCTGCAGGCCGTCTACCGCAAGTCGGTGCTGCCCAACTACGGCGTGTTCGACGAGCAGCGCTACTTCCAGGTCGGCGAGGGCGGCGCCGTGCTGCAACTCGGCGACGCGCGGCTCGGCCTGACCATCTGCGAGGACATCTGGACGCCGGGCCCGCCGGCCTCGGACGAGGCGCTGGCCGGCGCCGCGCTGATCCTGAACGCCTCCGCCTCGCCGTATCACGCGCGCAAGGGCGTCGAGCGCGAGCGGATGCTGATCCAGCGGGCGCGCGACAACCTGTGCGCGATCGCGTTCTGCAACGCGGTCGGCGGGCAGGACGAGCTGGTCTTCGACGGCCACTCGCTGCTGCTCGACCACGAGGGCTGCGTGCTCGCGCGCGGTCCCCAGTTCGACGAGGCGCTGGCCGTCGGCACCGTCGACCTGCAGGCGGCGCTGACCGCACGGCTGCGCGACACCCGGCAGCGCGACCCGGTGCGGCGCGCGCTGCCCGAGGTGCGCCGGCTCGGGCCGCTCGTCCGCCGCGAGCACGTGATCGCGGCGCCGGTGGGCGGCGACGTCACGCCCCTGCTCGATCCCGAGGCGGAGGTCTACAGCGCGCTCGTGCTCGGCACGCGCGACTACGTCGAGAAGAACGGCTTCAGGCACGTGGTGGTCGGGCTGTCCGGCGGCATCGACTCCACGCTGACGCTGCTGGTGGCGGTCGACGCCCTCGGCGCCGATCGCGTCACCGCGGTGACGATGCCGTCGCGCTACTCGTCCTCGGGCACCCGCGACGACGCCAAGGTGCTGGCCGAGAACCTGCGCGTGGAGCTGCTCGAGATCCCGATCGGCAAGGCGATGGAGGTCTACGACGAGCTGCTTGCGGAGCATTTCGGCGACCGCGAGCCGGACATCACCGAGGAGAACCTGCAGGCGCGGATCCGCGGCAACCTGCTGATGGCGCTCTCGAACAAGTTCGGCTGGCTGGTGCTGACCACCGGCAACAAGTCCGAGAACTCGGTCGGCTACTCGACGTTGTACGGCGACTCGGCCGGCGGCTTCGCCGTGATCAAGGACGTGCCGAAGACGCTCGTGTACCGGCTGACCGAGTGGCGCAACGCGCAGGCCGAGACGGCGCCGGTGCCGCGCTCGATCATCGACCGCCCGCCGAGCGCCGAGCTGCGCGACGACCAGAAGGACTCCGACTCGCTGGGCGACTACGACACCTTGGATGCGATCCTCGAGGCCTACGTCGAGGAGGACCAGGACCCGGAGCAGCTCGAGCGGACCGGCCTGCCGGCGGACGCGATCGAGCGCGTGGTGTCCCTGGTGGACCGGGCCGAGTACAAGCGCCGCCAGGCGCCGCCCGGGATCAAGATCACGCCGCGCGCGTTCGGTCGCGACCGGCGGATGCCGATCACCAACGCCTACCGGCCGCGGCGGCCGGGGAACACTGGCCCAGAGGGCCAGGTTCCCTTGCGGGTGTTCGCCCAGGGGGCGAAACCCGCGGCCGAGTAGGGGGAACGCTGGCCCGGAGGGCCAGGTTCCCTTGCGGGTGTTCGCCCAGGGGGCGAAACCCGCGGCCGAGTAGGCACCCGCGCTCCTAGCGGACCGCGACGGTCATCCGCACGAGGGCGCACAGGCGGCCCTCGTCGTCGGTGATGTCGACCTCCCAGACCCAGGTCGTGCGGCCCCTGTGGCGGCGCCTTGCGGTGGCGTGGATGGTGCCGTCGACGATCGGACGGACGAAGCTCGTCTGGTTGGACAGGCCCTGGGGGGTCCTGCCGTCCTCGTGCACGGCCAGCCAGGTGCCCATCGTGGCGATCGTCTCGGCGATCGAGGCGAACACGCCCCCGTGCACGAGCCCGGCGGGCTGGCGCAGCTCGTCGCGGACCTTGACCTGCGCGCGGACCTCCTCCTCGTCGACGTCGAGGACCTCGAGTCCGTAGAGGCGGTCGAAGCCGACCGGGAAGCCGTCGAACGGGGCCGTCACAGGGCGGGGCACACTACCCTGGAGCACGGCATGACGCCGCTCGACACGCTCGCCCCCGACCAGCGCGCCGTCCTCGAGCTCGTCCTGCGCCAGGGGCGCTCGTACGGGGAGCTCTCGGAGCTGCTCGCGATCCCGGAGCGCGACGTCCGCGCGCGCGCCGACGCCGGCCTGCGCGCGCTCGCCGGCGAGCCGGCGAACGGCGTCGACAGCGGCCGGATCGCCGACTGGCTGCTGGGCCAGCAGCGCGACGCCGACGCCGAGCGCACGCGCACGACGGTGGCGCGCAACCCCGACGCGCGCGAGTGGGCGGCCGCGGCGGCCGAGCGGCTGGGCGAGCTGGGCGGCGCGATGCCGGCGGTGCCGGAGGCCGACGAGCCGGCGGAGCCGCGCGGCGCCGATGAGCCCGCGGAGCCGAGCCGCGCCGACGAGCCCGCGGCACCTCGGCCTCGCTCGCCGCGCGACGACGCACCGGCCGCCCCGCGTTCCTCCCGGCTCGGCGGCGCGATCCTGATCGGGGTCGTCGCCCTGCTGGTGGGCGCGACGCTGCTGTGGATCTTCGTCCTGCGCGACGACGACGAGCCGGCCGCAACGACTCCGTCGGAGGCCACGGCCACGCCATCGGCGCAGGCGGGCAACGACATCCCGCTCCAGGGGGTCGGCGACTCGCAGGCCGAGGGCCTGATGCGGCTCGTCAGCCGCGACGACGGCACGGTCCAGTTCGCGATCGCCGCCCAGAACGTGCCGCCCAACCAGGGGCGCGAGGTCTACGCCGTCTGGCTCACGCGCGAGGACGGCCGCCCGCGCCGGCTCGGCTTCGCGCAGACCCCCGTCGGCGAGGACGGGATCCTCACCACGGGCGGTCCGCAGCAGGGCCAGGAGGACGAGTTCCCGCAGTGGTTCGCCACCTACGACAAGATCCTCATCACGCGCGAGACCGACGCGCAGTCCCGGCAGCCGGGCCCGGCCGTGCTCGAGGGCACGCTGCCGGCCGGCGCCGGCTGACGTGGCTCGGATGGCTGCGCTGGTCCCGACCGAGCTGATCGTGCGCGGCTCCGGGGAGGTGCCGCCGCCGTGAAGCCGCAGCTGCTGCCACCGAACGTGCTGCGCCACTTCTACGCCGGCGGACCGCGGATCGCCGCGCTCCGCAACCTCGCGCTCGACTCCGACCACATGCCCGAGGAGTGGATCGGCGCCGCCAACACGACGTTCGGCGACGCCGAGCGCGGCCTCAGCCGGCTCGAGGACGGCACGCTCGTCCGCGACGCCGTCCAAGCCGATCCGGAGGCCTACCTCGGTCCCGAGCACGTCGCGCGCTTCGGCCCCGATCCGGGCCTCCTGGTCAAGCTCCTGGATGCTGGCCAGCGCCTGCCGGTCCACTTCCACCCCGGCCGCGCCTTCGCGCGCGAGGCGCTCGGCAACCCCCATGGCAAGACCGAGGCGTGGCTGATCGTCGAGGCCGACGACGGCGCCGCGGTCCACGTCGCGTTCGAGCGCGACATCGAGATGCGCGAGCTGCGCGAGTGGATGCGCACCCAGGACGCCGACGCGATGCTGGACGCGATGCACGAGCTCGAGGTCGCCGCCGGCGACGTCGTGTTCGTCCCCGCCGGCACTCCGCACGCCATCGGCGAAGGCATCCTGATGGTCGAGCTGCAGGAGCCGACGGACTTCTCCGTGCTGCTCGAATGGGCCGGCTTCGAGCTGACCGAGGAGCAGGGACACCTCGACCTCGGCTGGGACCGCGCGCTCGAAGCGCTCGACCGCTCGGGCTGGGACGAGCATCGCGCCCACGCGCTCAAGGGCCGAAGGCTGCCCGAGGACGCCGATCCCTACTTCCGCGCCGAGCGGCTCGCCGGCGGGGCGGCGCTCGATGCGGGCTTCTCGATCCTGGTCGTGCTCGCGGGCAGCGGGACCCTCGCCACCGAGGGCGGCACGCTCGCGCTCGAGCGCGGGGCGACCGTCCTCCTCCCCCACGCCGCCGGAGCCGGCGAGCTGCGCGGCGACGTCGACGTCCTGCGCGCCCGGCCCGCCGACCCCGGTGCAGGAGAGCCGCGCTGGTGAGGCAAGGCCGTCCGGCGCGACGCGCAGGTCATGCCAGCTTCCCGGGGTTCATGATCCCGGCGGGGTCGCAGCGCTCCTTCAGCGCGCGCAGGACGCCGACCCCCAGCTCCCCGACCTCGGCCTCCATCCACGGCGCGTGGTCGCGCCCGACGGCATGGTGGTGCGTGAGCGTCCCGCCGGCCGCCGTGACGGCGTCGGTCGCCGCCGCCTTCAGCGCTCGCCACTGAGCCGCCGGGTCGCCGTCCTGGCGGCCCAGCACGGTGAAGTACAGCGAGGCGCCCGTGGGATACAGGTGCGAGACGTGGCAGCCGACGAGCAGGCCGGGCAGCGCAGCGCGGACCGCGGCGTGCAGGGCCGCGAGGTTCGACCACGTTGTGGCGGTCTCGAGCGTCTCCACCATCACGCCGCGGTCGAGCAGGTCGTCGCGCAGGTGCGGGCCGTCGAAGCGCGAGCGCGCCCAGCGCTCGCCGGGCTTGCGGGCGCCGAAGCGGCCGCCGGCGGCCCGCAGCATCCGGACCGCGTCGCGGCGGCGCGCCGTGTCCTCCCACCCCAGGATCATCAGGCAGCGATCGCCGACCCGCCGCCGCACGATCGGGCCGGCGCCCGCGAGCGCGAGCGTGTAGCGCGTCTCGTCCTCGTCGGACAGCCGGGCCACCGCGGGCGCCAGGCCCGCCTGCTCGAGCTGCCGCAACGCCTCGCAGCCGGCGTCGAAGCCGGGCAGCAGCCAGCCCTCGTAGCGCTCCTCGGTGGCGACGGGATGCACCCGCAGCGTGGCCGCGGTGATCACGCCGAGGACGCCCTCGCTCCCGGCGACGAGCTGCCGCAGCTCAGGCCCGGCGGCGCTCGCGGGCGCATCGCGCGTGGTCAGCTCGCCGAGCGGCGTCGCGCAGCGCACGGCGATGAGGTTCTCGTCGATCCGCCCGCGCCCGGTCGAGACCTGGCCGGCGGAGCGGGTGGCGACGCAGCCGCCGACCGTGGCCCACTCGTAGCTCTGGGGCAGATGCGCGAGCCGCAGACCGTGGGCGGAGAGCGCGCGGTCGGCCTCCGGCAGCCGCAGACCGGGCGCAAGGGTGGCGGTCTGCGAGCGCGGGTCGACCGCGATGACCTGGTCCATCCGCCCGAGGTCGAGCGAGATCAGCGCCTCGAACGGGCCGCGCAGCGGCTCGAGGCCGCCGACCACGCTCGTCCCGCCCCCGAACGGGACCACCGCCACCCCCGCCTCGTTGCACGCCTGAAGGACCGCCGACACCTGGTCGTGATCGGCCGGCGCCACCACCGCGTCGGGCGCCTCCTCGCAGTGGCCGGCGCGCTGGGCCAGCAGGTCGAGGTACGACTTGCCGCGGCAGCGCAGCACACGCGCCTCGCGGTCGGTGCGCACGTCGCCGGTGATCGCCTCGAGCCGCCGAACGAGAGTGGGATCGAGCGCGGACTCGCGCAGCCGGACCTCGTCCAGCGATACCGGGCGATCCACGATGTCGCCGGGCACGCCAAGCTCCCCGCGAAGAAAGCCGATCACATGCGCGGGCAATGAAGGCCCAGCCCCCGGCTCGCCCCAACCCCAGAACACCTGCTCCCGCCTCACGAAACGACCTCGTCGCGCCGCCGGACGACCTCGTCGCGCCTCACTGCGCCGCCCTCGCCAGCCCGTTGAGCGCGCCGTCGAGCTCCTTCTTCGCCGCCCGCCGCAACATGAACCTCCCGAACCGCGCCATCCCGCGGCCCCGCTGGCGCAGCTCCAGCGTCACGCGAGTGCCGTCGCCGGCCGGGTCCACCCGCGCCTCCACGCGCCGCTCGGCCAGCACCTTCGCGAACGGCGTGCCGTCGATCTCCTGCGCCCACGCCCGTCGCCGCCCCGCCTCGTCGGCCTCCAGGCGCCAGTCCGCGCGCACCGCCCGGCCGCGCTCGCTCCGCAGGACGGTCGTCCAGCCCTCCGCCGTGATCGCCTTCACGCGCTCGACCCGCGGCCACCAGCGCGCGAGCGCGCGCGGGTCGGCGATCACGCGCCAGACCGCCTCGGGCGCCGCGGCCAGCGTGCGGGATCGCGTGACGATCACTCGTCGTAGCTGAGCAGCGTGTGCACGTCGTAGCCGGCGAGCCGCCGGCGGCCCCCCAGGAAGGCGAGCTCGACGAGGAACGCGCAGCCGGCGATCCGCGCGCCGGTGCCCTCGATCAGCTCGGCCAGCGCCTGCGCCGTGCCGCCGGTCGCCAGCAGGTCGTCGTGCAGCAGCACCCGCGCGCCGTCGGCGAGCGCGTCGGCGTGCAGCTCCAGCGCGTCGACGCCGTACTCGAGGATGTACTCGGCCGAGATCGTCTCGTGCGGCAGCTTGCCCGGCTTGCGCGCGGGCACGAAGCCGACGCCCAGGTCGCGCGCGATCGCCGCGCCGAGGATGAAGCCGCGCGCCTCGGCCGCCACCACGAAGTCCACCTCCAGCGGCCGCGCCCAGTCGGCGAGCCGGCCGACCGCGTCCGACAGCGCGCCGGCGTCGAGCAGCAGCGGCGTGATGTCCTTGAACAGGATCCCGGGCTTGGGGAAGTCCGGGATGTCGCGGATGTGGGCGGCCAGGTCGGCTCACTTGGCGATCCGCCGCAGGTCGCGCACCAGCAGCAGGTGCTTGAGGTGCGAGGCGACGGCGGCCAGGTTCTCGAGCGCCTCGATCGCCTCCTTGCGGCGCTCCGGGTTCCGCGAGCGCAGCGACGGCGCGAGGATCTGCTGCAGCAGCGCCGCCTCGCGCTCGGCCGACGTCTTGAACACCCGCAGGTTGCGGCCGGCGACGCCGTAGCGGGCGAGCTCGGTCACCGCGCGCACGATCTCGCGCTCGGTCTCGTCGTAGTACGTCGTGCCGCCGCGCTGCTCGCCCTTGACGATCCCGAAGTCCTCCATCTCCTTCACGAGCCGCGGCTCCGCGCCCGTCTCCTCGACCACGTCGTCGAGCGAGTACAGCGCGCCGCGGTCGCGGATCGAGAACGTGAGCCGGCGCAGCGCCGCGCCCGGCCGCGCCACCTCCGGCGCCGGAGCCGCGGTCGCGGCCGCGGGCGTGTCGTTCTCCGCCCGCCCGGCGGCCAGCTCCTGGCGGATCACCCGCAGCGGCAGGAACTCGTCGCGCTGCAGCCGCAGGATCGTGCGAAGCCGGGACACGTCGCTCTGCGCGTACAGGCGGTAGCCGCCCGGAGTACGGCGCGGCGACAGCAGCTTCTGATCCTCGAGGTAGCGGATCTTGGAGATCGAGATGTCCGGGAACTCCTGCGAGAGCGCCTTGCACACCGCGCCGATGGTCAGCGACTTGCGAGGCGCCTCGTCGTCGGTCGCGACCGGCAGCGGGACCTCGGTGAGCGGCTCGTCCGTCACTGCGCGAGGTAGGTCAGCTTGTACTTGCCGATCTGGAGCTCGTCGCCATCCTCCAGCTTGTGCGAGTCGATCCGGCGGCGGTTGACGTACGTGCCGTTCAGCGATCCGGAGTCGTCCAGGTACCAGGCGCCCGAGCGGCGCACGAGCACCGCGTGGTCGCGCGAGACGGTCACGTCGTCGAGGAAGATCTCGGTTTCGGGCGAGCGGCCGATCGTCATGCGCTCCCCGTGCAGCGGGAACGACTGGCCCACGCGCCCCCCGCCGGAGCGGATGACCAGCGCGCCGCCCCCGGCGGCGACGTCGCCGACGTCGACCGGCCGCAGCTCGCCGGTCTGCTCGTCGATCACGTAGGTGGCGGTCGTGACGTCGTCGCGCGGCTCGCGCGTGCCGACGAACGCGCCGCACTTCTGGCAGTAGTTCGCGCCCTCGGAGAGGACGAAGCCGCATTCAGGGCAGTGACGCGCCACGCGGCGCCGCGCCTCCCTAGAGCTCGTCGGCCCCGCCGGACGCCCGACCGGCGAGGATGTCGGTCAGGCGCTGGACGTCTGCGCCGGAGATGACCTCCCCACCACCCTCGTGCCTCTTGCGCAGGCGGTTGACCAGCTCGGCACGGAGGATGTCGATCTTGCCGTGGAGGATCCGGCGCCGGTAGGACACCTCCTGCTCCTCGTCCGTGAGCTGCTGGATGAGGTCCTTGAGCTCCTGGTCGGAGAGGGATCCGAGATCGGGGAAAGTGTCCATGGGCGCGAGCATAGCAATCATCAACCTGTACTTGAGGGTCGTGACGCGAGTCCGTCCCGGAGGTATTTCACGGTCGCGCCGAGCACCATCGCGAGGCCCACGTAGAGCAGGATCTCACCGAGCGTCTCCAGCCCCGCCATGGCGAAGAAGAGGGCGCCCAGGATCGGCCAGATGCCCAGGCGGCCAAGCCAGTTGACCTTGATGTCGGCCCCGTGACGCAGTCCCCAGCGGACGAGTCCGAGCATGAACAGCTCGCGCGCCGCGAGCAGCGCGAGCCCCCAGCGCGGCAGCAGCTCGAAGTGCCAGCACACGATCACGCCGGACAGCACGAGCAGGCGGTCGACGAGCGGGTCCAGCAGCGCTCCGAGGCGCGAGTACTGGCCGGTCATCCGGGCCGCGATCCCGTCGAAGTAGTCGCTCCAGCCGACGATGCCGAAGATCAGCACCGCGCGCCAGTCCTGCCCGTCGCCGGACGAGAAGGCGAACGCCAGGAACACCGGGATCAGCGCCAGGCGGACGTAGCCGATCGCGTTCGGGATCGTCCACGGACGCAGCGGCTGGCCCTTGAGCGTCGCGGGCGGCGGCGGTCCCGAGCGATCGAGTCCGCTGAGGCGACGGAACGTGAGCCGGGCCTTCTCGGCCGCCTCGGCTACGGGACGGTCCGCCAAAGCTCTGCAGCCGCGTCTGCCGCCCCCTCGAGCGCGATGGTGCGGGCGTCGCGGCCGCGCCGCACCTGCACCTCGACCTCGCCGCCCGCGAGCGTCCGCCGGCCGACGGTGAGCCGCACCGGCACGCCCAGCAGCTCCGCGTCGGCGAACTTCTCGCCCGGCCCGGCGTCCCGATCGTCGTAGAGGATCCGCAGGCCGGTCTCGCGCAGCTGGTCGTAGAGCCCCTCGGCGAGCGCGCGCTCATCGCTGCCCGGCTTGCCGAGCCCGACGAGGTGGATGTCGAACGGCGAGATCGACCGCGGCCACGAGATGCCGTGCTCGTCGGCGAACTGCTCGACCGCCGCGGCGGTGATGCGCGCCGGGCCGATGCCGTAGGAGCCCATCCAGATCGGCCGGGCCTTGCCGGCCTCGTCGAGGTACGTGGCTCCGAGCGGCTCGGAGAATCGGGTGCCGAGCTTGAAGATGTTCCCTACTTCGATCGCGGGCTCGATCCGGATCGCTTTCCCGTCGACCGTGTCGCCCGCCTCGACGCTGCGCACGTCTCCGCGCTTGAACGCGAAGTCGCGGCCGGGCTCGACTCCGCGCAAGTGCGCGTTCTCGCGGTTGGCGCCTGTGATGTAGGCGCCGGGCTCGACCGCGTCGTCGAGCATGATCGGCACGTCGATGCCGACCGGTCCGATGTAGCCCGCCGGCCCGACGCGCTCGGCGAACTCGTCCCCGCGCGCGGGCCGGAACCGGGCTCCGAGCGCGTTGGTCAGCTTGATGTCGTTGACGCGGTGGTCGCCGCGGACGACGACCATGACGAGACCGCGGTCGTCGACGATGACGGGGTAGGCCTTGAGCAGGGTCCCGGCTTCCACGTGCTGGTTCTGGGCGACCTCCGCGACGGTGGTGAGGCCCGGCGTGTCGACCAGCACAGGCTCGGAGATGCCGTCCGGCAGCGCGACCGGCTTTGCCTGCGCGCTGGCGACCTCCACATTGGCGGCGTAACCGGACGCGAGCGCGACGTCGTTCTCTCCTGCCGGGGAGGGCGCCATGTACTCGTGGGCGCCGACGCCGCCCATCATCCCGACGTCGGACTCGACGCGGTACCACTCGAGCCCGAGCCGGTCGAAGATGCGGTCGTAGGCCTCGCGGTAGCGCTCGTAGTGGGCGTCGAGGCCCTCGCGGTCGCGGTCGAAGGTGTAGGCGTCCTTCATGATGAATTCGCGCGTGCGGAGGACGCCGGCGCGCGGGCGCGGCTCGTCGCGGCCCTTGGTCTGGAAGTGGTAGAGGCTGAAGGGCAGGTCGCGGTAGGAGCGCACGGCCGGAGCGACGTGGGTGGTCACGACCTCCTCGTGCGTCATCGCGAGCACGAGGTCGGCGCCTCGGCGGTCCTTGAGCTTGAACAGCTCGTCGATGCCGTAGCGGCCGCTGCGCTGCCACAGTTCGGCCGGGTTGATGACCGGCATCAGCACCTCCTGCGCGCCGATCGCGTCCAGCTCCTCGCGCACGATCTGGGAAACGTTCTCGTGCACGCGCCAGCCGGCCGGGAGCCACGTCCACAGGCCGCTGCCGAGCTGACGCACCAGCCCGGCACGGACCATCAGCTTGTGCGAGGGCGCCTCGGCGTCGGCGGGAGCCTCCTTCTCGGTCGGCAGGAAGTAGTTGGAGAGGCGGGTCATCGGGTGGAAGAGCCTAGTGATAGAACGCTGGGTGACGAACGACGACTGACAGGAGCCCCACATGGCATTCGAGGTCCCCGCGCTCCCTTATGCGTACGACGCGCTCGAGCCGCATATCGACGAGGCGACGATGCGCGTGCATCACGACAAGCACCATCAGGCCTACGTGGACAAGGCCAACGCCGCGCTCGCGGGCACCGAGTTCGAGGGCAAGGACGTCGAGGACGTCCTGAAGAACCTCGACTCCCTCCCCGCCGACAAGCAGAAGGCGGTCCGCAACAACGGCGGCGGCCACTACAACCACTCGCTGTTCTGGGAGTGGATGAGCCCTGACGGCGGCGGCTCGCCGAGCGGCGCGCTGGCCGAGGCGATCGACAGCGCCTTCGGCTCGTTCGACGACTTCAAGGCCAAGTTCAAGGAGACGGGCGTCAACCAGTTCGGCTCCGGCTGGGCCTGGCTCGTGCACGACGGCTCGGGGCTCGCGGTCGTCGGCACGGCCAACCAGGACAACCCGATCTCGTCCGGCCAGACGCCGCTCCTCGGCGTCGACGTCTGGGAGCACGCGTACTACCTCAAGTACCAGAACAAGCGCCCGGACTACATCGACGCGTGGTGGGACGTCGTCGACTGGAACAAGGTCGCTCAGGGCTACAAGGGCTGACTCGCCGCCCCGTCTATGCGACGGCCGCCCGGGGCCTGCGTACGCGCGCGGCCTCGGCGGCCGCCGAGCGTGCCCGCCGGCGCCGCCACCGCTGGTTCGTCGAGCTCGTGGGCCCGACGCCCTCGATGCGGATCGTCGACGTGGGCTGCGGCCCTGCGGGCCTGCGGGCGTGGGCTCCGGGGCTCGACATCACCGGGGTCGACGTCCGCCCGCAGGCGGACTACCCCGGCCCCTTCGTGCAGGCCGACGCCGGCGACGGGCTGCCGTTCGCCGACGGCGAGTTCGACTTCGCGTACTCCAACAGCCTGATCGAGCACATCGCACCGCCGGCTCGCGAGCGGTTCGCGGCCGAGATCAGGCGCGTCGCGCGCGGCTGGTGGGTGCAGACGCCGGCCTACGGCTTCCCGGTCGAGCCGCATGCGCTGCTGCCGGGCGCGCACTGGCTGCCGGTCGGTCTGCGGCGCCGCTACTGGCGGCTGGGCGTGGCCGGCGAGTGGGAGGAGATCGAGCTGATGCGCCGCCGCGAGCTGCTCGAGCTGTTCGGCCCCGAGGTGCTGCCCGAGAAGATCGGGCCGGTGACCAAGAGTTGGGTGGCGGTCAGGCGCGTGTGAAGCGGCGGCCCTGGACGGGCGAGAGCGCCTCGTCGATCGCGTCGGCGTCGGCGCGCGCATGCTCAGCCTCGAGCTTGGCCAGCCGCTCGGGCGTGAGCTCGCCGGCGTTCTCCTCCTCGATCCGCTGCAGCCACTCGGCGCCCGCCGCCTGCTCGCCCTCGTCGACGACGATCTTCTTGGTCTTGGCGTACTTGTCGATCTCGAGGAACAGCTCGTCCACCAGGCGCTCCTGCGGCACCTTCTTGAGCGGCTTGCCGCGCGAGAAGATCAGGCCCTCGTTCTTGGCGCCGGTGATCCCGAAGTCGGCGTGCGAGGCCTCGCCGATCCCGTTGACCGCGCAGCCCAGGACCGCGACCTCGATCGGGTCCTCGTAGGCCTCCAGCCGGCGCTCGATGTCGGCCACCACGGTGTCCATGTCGAACTGCAGGCGCCCGCACGTCGGGCACGCGATCAGCACCGGGCCCTTCTCGCGCAGCTTCAGCGCCTTGAGGATCTCCCAGGCGACCTTGACCTCCTCCTCGGCGTGGAAGGTCGACAGCGAGATGCGGATCGTGTCGCCGATCCCGTCGGCCAGCAGCGTGCCGAGCCCGACCGCCGACTTCAGCGAGCCCGACCACTTGGTCCCCGCCTCGGTGATCCCCAGATGCAGCGGATACGGGATCCGCCGGCTGAGCTCACGGTTGGCGGCGATCGTGTACGGCACGTTCGTCGACTTGATCGAGACCTTGAAGTCCGTGAACCGGAGCCGCTCCATCAGCCCGACGAACTCGACGCCGGCGGTCACGAGCGCCTCGACCGGGTTCTCCCGCTCCAGCTCGTGCAGGTGCTTGGGCAGCGAGCCCGAGTTGACGCCGATCCGCATCGGCGTGCCCGCGGCTCGCGCCCGGTCGGCCACCTCGGCGACCTTCTCCGGCCCGCCGATGTTGCCCGGGTTCAGCCGGATGCAGTGAGCGCCGGCGTCGATCGCCTTCAGCGCCAGCGTGTGGTTGAAGTGGATGTCGGCGATCACCGGGATCGGCGACTCGACGACGATCGTCTTCAGCGCCTCGATGTCCTTGTCGCGCGGCACCGCGACGCGCACGAGGTCGGCGCCGGCGTCCGCGACCTGGCGGATCTGGTCCATCGTGGCGGCCAGGTTGGCCGTCTCGGTCTTGGTCATCGTCTGCACGACGACGGGCGCGCCGCCGCCGATCTTGACCCCGCCGACGTTCACTGAGCGCTCGGAAGCCATCGGCAGAGAAGTGTACGAGCCCTTATCCGGGCCCTACGCCCCATTTCACAGGCTGCCGGTATGAGACGAACCACTCTCGCCATCGCGCTCGCCACGGGCGCGCTCGCCATTCCGGCCGTCTCCCTGGCGGCCGGCGACGGCGACTCCACCACCCAGCAGGCGCCCACGACGGCGCCCGTACAGCAGCAGCAGCAGCAGCAGCAGCAGCCGCGCGACCGCGACTGCCCCGAGGGTCAGGGCGGCGGCAGCGGCAACGGCAACGAGAGCACGCAGCTCTAGGTTCAGGCGGAGTACAGCGCCGAGATCTCGGCGCTGTACTTCTCCGCGATCGGCTTGCGCTTGAGCTTCATCGTCGGCGTGATCTCCTCGCCGCCGGGCAGCCAGTCGCCCTCGACGAGGAAGAACTTCTTGATCTGCTCGACGCGCGCCAGCTTCTCGTTGGCGTCGTCGACGCCCTGCTGGACCGCCGCCCGCATGCGCTCGTCCCGCGCCAGCGCGGCGAGATCGCCCTCGATCCCCTGCTGGGCGGCCCACGCGGGCCCGAAATCCGAGTCGAGCACGATCAGCGCCGTGTTGTACGGGCGCCCGTCGCCGATGACGCACGCCTGGCCGATCAGCGGGCTCGCCCCCTTCAGGGTCGACTCGATGTTGGCCGGGGACATGTTCTTGCCCGCGGCGTTGATGATGAGCTCCTTCTTGCGGTCGACGATCCGCACATAGCCGTCGTCGTCGATCTCGGCGATGTCGCCGGTGTGCAGCCAGCCGTCGGCGTCGAGCGCCTCGGCCGTCTTGTCGGGCGCGTTGCGGTAGCCGGTCATCACGACGCCGGAGCGCATGAGGAGCTCGCCGTCCTCCCCCAGCTTGAGCTCGACGCCCGGCCCGGCCGGGCCCACGCTGCCGATCTTGATCCGGTCCGGCGGGTTGCAGCAGCCGGCGCCGCAGGTCTCGGACATCCCCCACAGCTCGGCCAGCGGGACGCCGATGGCGTGGAAGAAGACCAGCACCTCGCGCGGCGTCGGCGCCGCGCCGACGTTGACGGAGACCGCCTCGTCGAGCCCGAGCATGGCCCGCAGGCCGGCGAACAGCTCGCGGTCGGCCTCCTCGACGGTCGCCGCGACGTCGTCCGGCACCGGCTCGCCCGCCTGCTCATGCTCGACCTTGCGGGTCGCCGCCGCCAGCCACTCGCGGTTGCGATCGGCGTCCTCCCCCTGCAAGAGGAAGCCCTCCATGCCCGCCTTGAGCTTCTCCCAGATGCGCGGGACGGCGAAGAACCAGGTCGGCCTGACGGCCGGCAGGTAGCCCACCACCTCGCGCGGGTTCGGGCAGGTGGTGATCGTCATCGCATAGACGATCGGGAGGTAGTGGTGGGCCATCCGCTCGGCGATGTGGGCGGCGGGCAGCCACGAGATGACCTTCGAGCCGTCCGGGAACCGGATCAGCGCCTCGACCGACTGCACCGCCGTCATGAGGTTGCGGTGGATGAGCTGGACGCCCTTGGGCGGGCCCGTGGTGCCCGAGGTGTAGATCAGCGTGATCTCGTCCTCGGGCTCGGTCGCGCGCCAGTGCGGCTCGGCGTCGAACCCGGGATCCTCGGGCCAGCCGTCCTCCAGCACGAGAACGTGCTCGAGCTCGGGGAAGCGCTCGGCGAACGCCGATTCGATCAGGGCGACCTTGGCACCGGAGTCGGCCACGAGGTACTCGATCTGCTCGCGCGTGTAGGTGGCGTAGATCGAGAACGGCGTCGCGCCCAGCGTCATCACCGCGAGATCGGCGATGTGGAACTCGGGGCGGTTGAGCAGCATCAGCGCGACCTTGTCGCCGCGCTTCACCCCCAGCTCGGCAAGGCCGCCGGCAAGCGCGTCGACGCGCTCGCGCAGCTCGCCCCAGGTCAGCGAGACCTCGTCGTCCTTGGTCCGCACCGCCACGCGGTCCGGATGCTCCTCCGCGGTGATGCGGAAGGCTTCAGCGATCGTCGCCGCCGCCGTCGCGCGGTGTGACGTCGTCCGCAGGTCCGAGCTCGCGAGGACCGGAGGACGAAACACGTTTTCCATGGAGCGACACTACCGGACCCCGAAGCCCTCCCCCGTCAGTCGCCCGACGTCGTTCGTGAGCCCGATCATGAACAGCGCGATCACCAGCACGAAGCCGACGAACCCGGCCCGCTCCATGACGCTGAAGGGGATCGCGCGGCCGCGGACCTTCTCGGCCAGCGCCCAGAAGATGTGCCCGCCGTCGAGCGGCAGGAACGGGAAGAGGTTGATGACCCCGAGCGACAGGGAGATGATCGCCAGCAGATAGAGCGCGCGCTCGGTGTCGAGCTCGATCGTCTGCCTCGTGACCTCGTAGGAGCCGACCACGCCGGAGATCTCCTTGCGCTTGTCGGCCTCGAAGATGCCCGCGATCGTCTCCACCGTCTTGGAGGTGAAGAACCACATCTGGTCGACCGAGAGCCGGGCCGCCTCCACCGGCCCGACGGCGCGCGGCGTCGTCGCGACCTGGAAGCCGATGAACATGTCGTCCTGGGCCTCGTCGTAGACCGGCGCCAGCTCGACCGTGCGCTCCTCGCCGCGCAGCGAGACGACGAGCGTCGCCGCCGTGACGGCCACGCAGCCATCCTCCTCCTCGCCGGCGCACTTGTGCGAGGCGATCTGCTCGCGCAGCGTCTCGAAGTCCCCGCGCACGCCGTCGACCGACACGATCCGGTCGCCGGGGGCCAGCGCACCGAGCGCCGGCGCCGCCGTCACGCGGCTGATCTCGGGGACCGGCTCCCGGACCCCGTTGGCCCACACCAGCACCCACAGGATCAGGAACGCGAGTGCGATGTTGACCGCCGGCCCGGCGGAGATCACGAAGATCCGCTTCCACACCGGCTGGCGGTAGTAGGCGCGGTGGGCGACGGCCGGCGGGATCTCCTCCGCCGGGTTCATGCCGGTGATCTTCACGTAGCCGCCGAGCGGGATGGCACCGATGGCGTACTCGGTCTCCCCGCGCCTGACGCGGCCCAGCAGCGGGGGGAAGAACAGCGAGAAGCGCTCGACCCGCATGCCGACCGCCTTGGCGGCCGTGAAGTGGCCGAGCTCGTGCAGGATGATCAGCGCGGCGAAGCCCAGGAAGGCGAGCAGGAAGCTCATGCGTGCACCGCGATCAGCTCGCCGGCCACCGTCCGCGCCTCGGCGTCGGCCGCATACAGGGAGTCGAAGCCGTGGACACCGGTGGCTCCTACGCGCTCGAGCGTGCGCTCGATCACCGCAGGGATCCCCATGAACGGCAGCCGGTCGCCGAGGAAGGCGTGCACGGCGACCTCGTTGGCGGCGTTGAGGACGCACGGGCCCGTGCCGCCCGCCAGCGCGGCCTCGCGCGCCAGCCGCAGGCTGGGGAAGGCGTTCTCGTCGGGCGGCTCGAAGGTGAGCGAGGCGACCTCGGCGAGGTCGAGCGTGCGCACCGGCACGTCGACGCGCTCGGGGTGGTGCAGCGCGTAGGCGATCGGCACGCGCATGTCCGGATGCCCGAGATGCGCCAACGCGGCGCCGTCGCAGAGCGTGACCAGCGCGTGGACGATCGACTGCGGGTGCACGACGACCTCGATCCGATCGTACGGCGTGCCGAACAGGTGGTGGGCCTCGATCACCTCGAGCCCCTTGTTCATCAGCGTCGCCGAGTCGATCGTGATCTTGCCGCCCATCGCCCACGTCGGGTGCTCGAGCGCCTGCTCGACCGTGACGTTCTCCAGCTCAGCGCGCGAGCGGCCCCGGAATGGCCCGCCCGAGGCGGTGAGCACGAGCTTGTCGATCGTGCCCACCCGCTCGCCCGCGATCAGCTGGTGCAGGGCCGAGTGCTCGGAGTCGACCGGGATGATCTGTGCGCCGGTCGCCTCCGCCAGCGCGGTCACCAGCTCGCCGCCGACCACCAGCGACTCCTTGTTGGCCAGCGCGAGGTCGATGCCTTCGGTGAGCGCCACGATCGTGGGACCGAGCCCGGCCGAGCCGACGATCGCGTTGAGCACCAGGTCGGCGTCCGCGTTCGCGACAAGCTCCACCAGGCCCTCGGGCCCGCCGAGGACCTCGCCGCCGGTCCACGCCTCGGCTGCGCGCGCCGCCGCATCCGGGTCCGACAGCGCGATCCGCTTCACCCCGTGCGCGCGCGCCTGCGCCACGAGCGCCTCGTGCGCCGTGCCGGCGGAGAGGCCGACGAGCTCGAACTCGTCGCCGAGCACATCGAGCGCCTGCGTGCCGATCGAACCGGTCGAGCCGAGGATGAGGAGCCGCTTCATCGGCGACCCATTGTGGCAACGCCCGCCTAAGGACCCGATGAATCGCTGCGCGCGAGCGGGCGCAGGAACCACAGTCCGGCGATGACGAGCGCCACCAGCGCGGGCCAGATCCACCGTGCGGCGCCGTCGAACAGGTAGTCGGTGACCATCGTGACGGCGAGAACGATCGCGAAGGCGAGGAACACCAGCCCGGCGATCAGGAGGCCATTGGCCGTCTCGATCACGAACTTGCGGTCGCGCTTGTGGAAGCGCAGACGGTGCGTGGCGGTGGGGGCGATCAGGCACGCGGTCGAGATCGCGGTGCACATCAGCGTCGCGAAGAACACGTTCTTCTGGAAGTTGGTGACGCGCTCGAAGCCCTGGGCGAAGGGTACGGTGAGCAGGAACGCGAACAGGATCTGCACGCCCGGCAGCGCTACCCGCAGCTCCTGCAGGAGCTCGGCCATCTGCCGTTCGGTGCGTTCGTGTTCGTCCATCACATGATCGCCAGCCATACGTAGTACCCGGCGACCAGGGTGAAGAATGCGGCGTCGAGCCGATCCAGCGCCCCGCCGTGCGCGCCGAACAGGGTGCCGGCGTCCTTGGTCCCGGCGTCGCGCTTGATCGCGGACTCGAACAGGTCACCCAGCGGCGCGGCGGCGCCGACCGCGACGCCGAGGATCAGCGCCTGGCCGTGGGTCAGCCAGTCCTGGTAGAGCCCCGCCGCCCACGTGAAGATCACGGCCGTGAGGAACCCGATCAGCAGGCCCTCGACGGTCTTGTTCGGCGAGATCCGCGGCGCCAGCGGGCGCGTGCCGAACCAGCGGCCGCCGAAGTAGGCGCCCGAGTCGCCGAGGAAGGTGCCGACCAGGATGTCGACGATGATGCCGTCGCCGTGCGGGGTCTCGCGCAACAGGATGGCGTGGGCGATCGCCATGCCGACCCACACGACGCCCAACGTGGTGAGCGCCATGCCGTCGGTCATCGTCACGCCGTCGCGGCGCGGCATCGCCAGCGCGAGAAGGAACATCACCGGCACAAAGGCGACCAGCGCCAGGAGCACTTGGCGATCTCCCCCCTCCAGCGCCGCCACCGCCAGCCCCGCGATCCCCAGGAAGCCCGCGAGCTTGACCGGCCGCACCGTCTCGTACATCCGGAACAGCTCGTGCAGGCAGACGACGCCGAGCAGCAGCGCGCCGGCCGCGAAGATCCAGCCCCCGGCGACGATGATGAAGATCGCGTAGGCGACCGCCGGGATCGCCACCAGGACGCGCAGCCACAGGTCCGAGCCGCCGCGGCGCCGGCGCCGTGGCCGCCGGGTGCTCATCGGCCGCCGAACCGGCGCCGGCGGACCTCGTACTCGCCGAGTGCCGCCTCGAAGTCCTCGCGCGAGAAGTCGGGCCACAGCACCTCGGTGAAGTGCAGCTCCGAGTAGGCCGACTGCCACAGCAGGTAGTTCGACAGCCGCTGCTCCCCGCTGGTGCGGATGATCAGGTCCGGGTCATGCATGTCGGGCGCGTAGAGCAGTGCACGGAACTCCTCCTCGCTCGAGCCGCTGAACGAGCGTGCCGCGTCGATGATCTCCGCTCGCCCGCCGTAGTTGAAGGCCACGAAGAGCGTGATGCGGTCGTTGCCGGCCGTCTTCTCCTCGGCCCAGCGCATCTGCTCCAGCAGCTCCGCGTGAACGCCCTCGCGGCGCCCGATGAAGCGCATCCGCACGCCCTCCTCGTCGAGCTCGGGCGTCTCGGCCAGGATCCGCTCGGAGAACATCGCCATCAGTGCCGCCACCTCCTCCGGCGGGCGCGACCAGTTCTCGGTCGAGAACGAGTAGACGGTCAGCTCGTGCACGCCGAGGTCGACGGCGTCTCGGAGGCGGGCCTTGACCGTGTCGGCCCCCGCCCGATGCCCCTCCTCTACGGGCAGGCCCCGTTGCCGGGCCCAGCGTCCGTTGCCATCCGTGATGATGGCGACGTACGAGGCGCTCACACCTCGAGGATCTCTTCTTCCTTGGCCTTGAGGACCGCGTCGAGCTCCTTGACCTTCTCGTCCGTGAGCTTCTGGAGCGCCTCCTCGGCACGATGCTCGTCGTCGGAGCCGGCCTCGCCCGCGTCGCGCAGCTCGCGCAGGTCGTGCATCACGTCGCGACGGATGTTGCGGATCGCCACGCGACCCTCCTCGGCGAGGTGGCGCACCACCTTGACCAGCTCCTTGCGCCGCTCCTCGGTCAGCTCGGGGACCTGCAGGCGGATGATCTGGCCGTCGTTGTTCGGCGTCAGCCCGACGTCCGACTCCAGGATCGCCCGCTCGATGTTCTTGATCGAGCTCTTGTCGTAGGGCTGCACGGTCAGCAGCCGCGCCTCCGGCGCCGACACGGTCGCGAGCTGCTTGAGCGGCGTCTGAGCGCCGTAGTAGTCGACCGTGATGCGGTCGAGCAGCGCGGTGCTGGCACGGCCGGTGCGCACCGACCCGAACTTGTGCCGGGTGGCGTCCACGGACTTCTCCATGTGCTCCCGCGCGTCTTGAAGGAGTTCGTCGATCATTCCGGTTTCACGAGGGTCCCGACCCGCTCGCCGGAGACTATCCGGTCGATGTTGGACTCGTCGTTCATGTTGAAGACGTTGATCGGGAGGTCGTTGTCCATGCATAGCGAGAGCGCGGTCGAGTCCATCACCCTCAGGCCGCGCTGGAGCGCCTCGCGGGCGGTGATCTCGGGGATGAACTCGGCGCCCGGATCCTTCTTCGGGTCGGCCGTGTAGACGCCCTCGACGCCGTTCTTGGCCATCAGGATGATCTCCGCGTGCATCTCCAGCGCGCGCAGCGCGGCGGCGGTGTCGGAGGTGAAGAACGGGTTGCCGGTGCCGGCGGCGAAGATGACGATCCGCCCCTTCTCGAGATGGCGCATCGCGCGGCGGCGGATGTACGGCTCGGCGACCTCGGAGATCGTCAGGGCGGACATCACGCGCGTGTAGACGCCGTCCTTCTCCAGCGCGTCCTGGAGCGTGAGCGCGTTGAGGACGATGGCGAGCATGCCCATGTAGTCGGCGGTCGCGCGGTCCATGCCGGCCGCGGCGGCCTCGAGGCCGCGGTAGATGTTGCCCGCGCCCAGCACCACCGAGACCTCGACGCCGCGGTCGCGGACGCCCTTGAGCTGCTTGGCGATCGCCTCGACGGTGCCCGCGTCCGTGCCGAACTCGAGCTCGCCCATGAGGGCCTCGCCCGAGAGCTTCACGAGCACCCGCTGGAAGGCGGGCTTGTCCGTCACGCCCCGACCTGGAAGCGCGCGAAGCGACGGATCACGACGTTCTCCCCGGTGGTGCCGGAGAGCTCGACGCGCATCTGCTCGATCGTCTTGCCGTCGTGCTTGTCCGGGTTGACGTGCGGCTGGTTGAGCAGCACGACCTCCTCCATCCACTTGCGCAGCTTGCCTTCGGCGATCTTCGGACGCACGTTCTCGGGCTTGTCGGCCGCCTGCTGCTCGAACACGCGCAGCTCGGCGTCCTTGGCGTCCTGCGGGATGTCGTCCTCGGACACGTACTGCGTGGTCGGCGAGGCGGCGATGTGCATCGCGACCTCGCGCGCGAAGGCCTGGAAGTCCTCGTTGCGGGCCACGAAGTCGGTGTTGCAGTCGACCTCGACGAGCACGCCGACCTTGCCGCCGCCATGGATGTAGGAGGCGACGGTGCCCTCGGTCGCCTCGCGGCCGCCCATCTTCAACGCCTTGTCCCCGAGCCGGACCCGCAGCAGCTCGGCGGCGGCGTCGAGGTCGCCGTTGGTCTCCTCGAGCGCCTTCTTGCAGTCCATCATGCCCGCGCCGGTGCGGTCGCGCAGCTCCTTGACCTGAGCGGCAGTGATGGTCACGACGTGGTCTCCTCGGTCGTCTCGTCGGTGGACTCGGCGGGCGCGGCCTTGGCGGGCTTGGGCTTCGCCTTCGCCTTCGCCTTGGCCTTCGCCTTGGGCTTCGGCTTCGGCTTGGGCTCGGCGGCGGGCGCCTCGGCCTCGGGGGCCGGCGCCTCGGGCTGCGCAGCGGGCGCCTCGGGCTCGGCAGCGGGCGGCAGCGGCCTCGGGCTCGGCGGCCGGCGCCTCGGGCTCGGCAGCGGCGCAGCGGCCTCGGGCTCGGCGGCCGGCGCAGCGGCCTCGGGCTCGGCGGCAGGCGGCTCAGGCTCGGCGGGCGGAGCGGCGACCTCGGGCTCGGCGGCAGGCTGGTCCGCGCTGCCCGCGGCCGGCATCGCCGGCTCGTCGGCGGCCTGTGCGGCGGCGCCGGCCTCGTCGGCCGTCGTGCCGTCGGCCCGCGGCGGCGCCTGCTGGACGGCCTCGGCCACCTCGGCCTCGGCGACGTCGCGCGTCTCACCCTCGGTCTGGGTCAGCGCCTCGGCGGCGGCGCGCTCCTCGGCCTCGCGGCGCGCCTGCTCCTCGGCCTCGCGGCGGGCGCGCTCCTCGGCCTCGCGGCGGGCCTGCTCCTCGGCCTCCTGGCGGGCGCGCTCCTCCTCGGCGCGGAAGCGGCTGCGGCCCTCGGCCACCACGTCGCCGATCGCCCGCGTGACCAGCACGCAGGAACGGATGGCGTCGTCATTGCCCGGCACCACGTAATCGATCCCGTCCGGGTCGCAGTTCGTGTCGACGAGTCCGATGATCGGAATCCGCAGGCGCTGCGCCTCGCGGACCGCGATCGCCTCGGTCTTGAGGTCGACCACGAACATCGCGTCCGGCACGCGCTGCATGTTCTTGACGCCGCCCAGGTTGGCCTGGAGCTTCACGAGGTCGGCCTCGGCGGAGAGGCGCTCCCGCGTGGGCAGGAGCGCGAGCTGGCCCTCGTTGGCGTAGCGCTCGAGGTCGTGCAGGCGCTTGATGCGCAGCGAGATGGTCTGGAAGTTCGTGAGCAGGCCGCCGAGCCAGCGGTGGTTGACGATATGGCTGACCGGCCGCCTCGGCGATCTCCTTGATGCCGTCGCGGGCCTGCTTCTTGGTGCCGACGAACAGCACCGTGCCGCCGCGGTTGGCGACCTCGGACGCGAAGCGCTGAGCCTGCGCGAGCAGCTGCTCGGTCTTGAGCAGGTCGATGATGTAGATCCCGCCGCGCTCGCCGTGGATGAAACGGCGCATCTTCGGGTTCCAGCGGCGCGTCTGGTGGCCGAAGTGCACGCCGGCCTCCAGCAGCTCTCTGATTCCTACCTGAGCCACGGAACAACTCCCTTGTGTGTATGTGCAGTGCAGCCCGGGCGATCGAAGCGTGCGGACCCGGCTCATGCCGGGCAGGGTCGCCGCCTCGGGACGGATTGAGAAGGCCACCCGGGGTCGTGTGGATGAAGTGCGGACCAGTTTACGAAAGTTCTTCGGAGTCGCTCCGTTTACGTCGCTGCGGGCCGGTCCTCCCTTCCCCTACCTCCGGCGGACCGGCCCGCCAATTCCAAGCGGTCGAGTGCGGCTACTCGCACGCAAGCTCGCGCGAGCGCCTTAGTTAGGTCGTCCGGCAGCGGAGACCGGACATCGATCTCCACTCCTGTCGCCGGATGCGTGAAGGCCAGCCGCTCCGCATGCAGGAACTGGCGCTCCAGCCCGAGCAGGCCCTTGTGGCCGTACTCGGGGTCGCCGGCGACCGGGTGGCCGATGGCCAGCAGGTGGGCGCGGATCTGGTGCGTGCGGCCGGTCTCGAGCCGCACGCGCAGCAACGTGAAGGCCTCGAACGCCTGCTCGGTCTCGAAGTGCGTGATCGCCGGGCGCGGCTCGTCGGTGTCGGTCGAGACGCGCGTCCGGACGCGGCGGTCGCGGCCGAGCGGCGCGTCGATGGTGCCGGCGCGCGCCGCCGGGCGGCCCTCCACCAGCGCCAGGTACTCGCGCGTGATCGCCCGGTCGCGCAGCATGTCCTTCAGCGCCGCGTGCACGGCCTCCGTGCGAGCGACGACCAGCAGGCCCGAGGTGTGGCGGTCGAGGCGGTGCACGATCCCGGGCCGCCGCGGGTCCGCGCCGCCGGCCACGCGGCCACCGAGCGCCTGAGCGAGCGTGCCGGCGCTGTGGCCGCGCGCCGGGTGGACGACGACGCCGGGCGGCTTGTCGACCACGAGCAGGTGCTCGTCCTCGTAGGCGATCGAGAACTCGGCCTCCGCCACCTCCGGCTCGGGAGCCGGCTCCTGGGCCTCCACGGTCACCCGCTCCCCCACCGCGACTGCATGCCGCTTCGGCCGCGGCGCGCCGTCGACGAGCACCAGCCCGGCGTCGATCAGCCGCTGCGCCGCGGCGCGCGAGCCGGCCGCGGACGCGAGGAACACGTCGAGGCGCTCGCCCGCGTGCTCGGGCCCGACGACGAGCTCAGCGGCCTCCATGCCGTGGTGGTCCTTCCAGCACGTAGAGCAGGCTGAGGACGCCGAACGTGATCGCGATGTCGGCCACGTTGAACGCCGGCCACCACGGCAGGTCGATGAAGTCGGTCACGCCGCCCTCGCGCGTGCGGTCGATCAGGTTGCCGGTGGCGCCGCCGATCAGCAGGCCGGTCGGCAGCCAGACGAGCGGCCGGTCGCGGTGGCGCGCGAAGAAGACCAGCAGCGCCACCAGCGCCGCCAGCGCGAACAGCACGAGCAGCACGCCGCCGTCGGAGAACATCCCGAACGCGATCCCGCGGTTGCGGACGTTGACGAGCTGGATCCCCAGGATCAGGTCGACCTCGTCGCCGCGGTCGATCGTGCTTCGCACGAGCGCCTTGACGGCCTGGTCGGCCGCCACGACGCCGACGGCCACCAGCGCGGCCCGCCATCCCGCGGTCACGACGGATCGATCAGGCCAACCACGATGCCACCGACGATCCGGAGCGCGAGGATCGCGACGATCGGCGTCAGGTCCAGCGGTCCGACGCGCAGCGGCAGGCGGCGGAACAGCCGCAGGAAGGGCTCCGTGACGTCGCGCAGGAAGTCCAGCACCGCGTTCAGCGGCCGCGAGTAGGGCACCCGCAGGCCCATCGCGAACACGAACGAGAAGATCACCCAGGCGATGACGATGATCGTGTAGACCGTGATCAGCGCCGAGAGGAACTCCGCGATCTGCTCGCGCACCTCGTCCACGTCAGCCCCCGACCACGTCGTCCATCGCGGCGGCGAAGGCGGAGCGCACGCCGCCCCGCTCGAGCGCCGCGAGCCCGCGCGCCGTGGTGCCGCCGGGCGACGCGACCTCGCGCCGCATGCCCAGTGTGTCGCCGCCGCGCTCGCGCAGCAGCTCGGCGGCGCCCGCCATCGTCTCGGTGACCAGCGTGGCGGCCATGGCGGCCGGCATCCCGGCCTTCACGGCGGCGTCCACCTGCGCCTCGACGAGCAGCGCCCAGTAGGCGGGGCCGACGCCGGAGCACGCCCCGGCGACGGTCATCAGCCGCTCGGGGACGTCGACCACCGTGCCGGCGCGCGCGAACAGCTCCCGCACCTGCTCCCGCAGCGCCTCGTCGGTCTGTGCGTCGGGCTCGGCGAAGGCCAGCACGCCGCGCCTGAGCTGGACGGCGGTGTTCGGCTCGATCCGGAACACGGGGACACCGGGGTAGGCGGAGCGCACGTCGGCCTGCGACGTGCGGGCCAGCAGCGAGACGACGGCCTTGGCCGCGCCGGCCGCCTCCCAGGCCACCTCGGCCAGCTGGGCCGGCTTGTGGGCGAGGATGACGAGGTCGGCGCGCTCGGCCAGCTCGCGGTTGGAGGCGAGCGCCTCGCCGCCCAGCTCCTCGGCGAGCCGCTGCGCGCGGCCCGAGCCGGAGTCGGTGCAGAGCACGGGATCGCCCCAGCCGCGGGCCAGGGCCCGAGCCATGTTCCCTGCGCCGATGAAGCCGACCTGCATGGCCGCGAAGGTTATGCGGCGCGGCTCAGGATTGGTTGAAGAAGCCCTTCTCGATCAGCCGCGCGCGCTCCTCCGCGGAGACCTCGACGTTGCGAGGCGTGAGCAGGAAGACCTTGTCGGCGATCCGCTGCATGCCGCCGTCGAGCGCGTACGTGAGGCCTGACGCGAAATCGATCAGGCGCACCGAGAGGTGGTTGTCCGACTGCTGGAGGTTCAGGATCACCGGGATCGAGTCCTTGAACTTGTCCGCGACGTCCTGGGCGTCGTTGAAGGACTTCGGGATCACGAAGTGGACGCGCACGTCGCTGCGGCCGTTGCCGCCGCGCGGCGGCGGCTGGCTGCCGGCGACCGGGCGCAGGACGTTCGTGCGCCGCTCCGCCTCGGGATCGTCGGCGAAGATGTCGTCGATGTCGTCGCGCCGGCGGCGCGACGACAGCCGGCGGACGTTGGGCCGCTCGCGGTAGCGGCTCTCGAGCTCCTCCTCGGGCTCGCGGTGGTCGGCCGGCTCCTCGTCGTACGGGTCACGGTCCTCGGCGAGGCCGAAGTAGACGAGCGTGCGGTGCCAGGTGTCGCGGAAGGCCATGCGCGGGATGGGTTCGGGGCAGGGCGGTATTTCCCTGCTTGCAGCAAGTCTACGCGTACAGGCTCGTGCCCAAGCGTACGATCGTGGCCCCCTCCTCGGCGGCGACGCGATAGTCCTGCGAGGTGCCCATCGACAGCTCGCGCAGCCCGTGCTCGCGCGCCAGCTCGCGCAGGGCGGCGAAATGCGGCCGGCTCGCCTCCGGATCCTCGGTGAACGGCGGCATCGTCATCAGGCCCGTGACACGCACCGGGCAGCGCTCGATGAACGCACCCAGGTCGGCAGGCGCGATGCCCGCCTTGCCCTCCTCCCCGGCCGTGTTGACCTCCACCAGCACCTCGGTGGAGGCATCGCCGTGCCTGCCGAGCTGGCGCAGCGCGGAGTCGGACGCCACCGAGTGGATCAGCTCGACGTGCGGGAGCAGCTGCTTGACCTTGCGGCTCTGGAGCCGGCCGATGAAGTGCCAGCGGAAGGCGCCCGGGTACGCGGAGGCCTTGGCCTCCAGGTCCTGCGCGCGGTTCTCCCCCACCAGCTCGACGCCCGCCTCGGCCAGCGTGCCCAGCTCCTCCAGCGGCACGTACTTGACCGCCGCGAGGATCTGGACGCCCTCCGGCAGCTCCTCGCGCACGCGCGCGAGGTTCTCGCGGACGCGCACTGCGTCCAGGCCCGTGATCAGCGTCGCCACGCGATCCCCGCCTGGCGGCCGGTCACGCCGCCGTCGCGGCGGTGCGAGAAGAACAGCCCGAACCAGCACATGGTGCAGAGCTCGATGTCGTGTACGTGGTCGACGCCGGCTTCCTCCAGTTGCGCGCGCAGCACCGCGGGCACGTCGAGATTGCGCTCGCCGCGGCGGGCGTCGTAGCCGGCGAACGCGGCGTGCACCTCGTCGCCGACCTCGTAGCAGCAGCCGCGTGCGCCGGGGCCGATCAGCGCGGTGATCGGGCCCCGGCCGCCGACCTCCCGCAGGGCGGCGACGCCCTCGCCGACGATCCCGGCGGCGGTGCCGCGCCAGCCGGCGTGCAACGCGGCCACCGCCCCCTCGGCCGCCAGCAGCACGGGCGTGCAGTCGGCGAGGAAGACCAGCGCCGGATGGCCTCGCAGGGCCGTCGCCTGACCATCCTCGTCGGTGCGCGGGCGGGTCGCGCCGGGCGGCTCGGTGGCCCGGCGCACGCTGGCGCCGTGGACCTGCTTGCCGTACAGGAAGCGCTCGCGCGGGCAGCCGGTGGCGGCGGCCACCCGCGCCCGGTTCTCGTTGACGTTCGCGCTGTCGTCGTCGGTCAGGAGGCCCAGGTTGAGCGAGGCGAACGGCCCGCTGGAGACGCCGCCGCGCCGGGTCGTGAACAGCGCCCCGGCGCCGGGCACGTCGGCCGCCACGTGGTCGCCGTCCCAGCGGAAGGGGGCGCGCAGCGCGGGCAGGGTGGCGGTGGCCATGGCGCTCATCCTAGGGCGGCGGCAAGCTGTTCCTCGCGGCTGTCGGCGCGACCTTCGAGCATCGCCACCATCGCCGCGTCGAGCGCCTCGCCGACCGCCGGCCCGGAGAGCCCGGCGGCGACGATGTCGTCGCCGTTGATGGCCAGCCGGCGGTGGCGGATGTCCTCGAGCCAGCGTTGCGCCGCCTCGCGCGGCCCGAGCGCCCCCGCCAGCGCGACGGTCTCCGGCCGCTCGCGTCGCAGCGCCCGCCAGACGCCGGCGTCGTCGATCGCATCCTCGATCGCCTCCGCCAGGTGCGGCGCGCGCGAGGCCGCGGTCGCGACGATCGCGCGCTCTTCGGCCGGGAACGCGAGCGCGTCGAGCCGCGCCGGGCTCGCCGCGCGGTCAAGGCAGCCGGCCAACGCGACGAGGTCGGCGCGGGCGTCCGCCGGGCAGAGCGCGATCGCGCGTTCGACGAGCTCTCGATCGACGCTGAATCGTTCCAGCAGCGCCCGGCCCAGCCCGTGGCGCTCGAGCGCGAGGAGAGCCGCCGGCTGCGGCTCCTGCAGCAGCAGGCGCAGCTCGGCGCCCATCCGCGAGCCGGTGATGGTCTCCACGGCTCCGCCGGCGACCGCTTCGCCGGCCAACCGGTCGGTGCGCTCCTCCGGTTCGAACCCGAGCCGCGCGGCGTAGCGGGCCAGACGCAGGAGCCTCGTGGGATCGTCGCGGAACGAAGCGTCGTGAAGCACCCTCAGCCGCCTGGCGCCCAGATCCTCCTCGGCGCCCGGCAGCCAGGTCAGCTCGCCGTCCGCCAGGTGCAGGGCGATCGCGTTGACCGTGAAGTCGCGCCGCTCGAGGTCCTCGCGCAGCGAGGCGCCGAGCTCGACCTCCGGCAGCGCGCCGGGCCGCGGGTAGCGCTCGCGGCGGGCGCCGGCCAGGTCGAAGGTCGCGCCGTCGATGCTCACCGTGGCCGTCCCGAACCGCTCGTGCGCGATGACACGACCGCCGATGCGCCGCGCCACGGCGACGGCGTCGCCCTCGACCACGAAGTCCAGCTCGTGCGGCTCGAGGCCCAGCAGGAGGTCGCGCACGGCGCCGCCGACCACGTAGACCGAATCCTCGCCGTCGAGGGCGGCCACGGCGGGCGGGCGACCGAGTTTCGCCAGCAGATCCACGGGCGTCATCTTGGCGGCTGGCTAACCTGCTTGGGGTGTCGTCGGAGCGTCCACGCTGGTACCGGCGGCGGCTCGTCATCGTCGTCGGAGCTCTCGTGGCGGTGCTGGCGTGCGCCGCAGCCGTCTTTGCCCTCACCCGTCCGGGTGATGTCTTCAACCCTGACGTCGAGTTCGTCGAGGAGCCGTCGCAGACCTCCGTGCCCACGCCGGAGCCGGAGCCGGCGACCCCGAAGAAGAAGCGCAAGAAGCAGGACCCGCTGGCCGGCTTCCAGTGGCCCACGTACGGCTACTCGAAGGACCGGCGGCGCTACCTGCCGACCGAGCCGTCGGTGCGGCCGCCGTTCAAGGTCGCCTGGAGCCGCCAGTTCGACGTCCTGCTCGAGTTCCCGCCGATCATCGTCGGCAACCGGCTCTACACCGTCGGCAACGCGGGCGTGGTCGTCGCCCTCAACCGCACCACCGGCAGGCGGGTCTGGAGGCGCGACCTCGGCTATCTCGCCGCCTCGTCGCCCGCCTACGGCGCCAAGCGCATCTACGTGACGATCCTCGAGCGCTCCAAGGGCGTACGCGCCGGGCGGGTCGCAGCGCTGAACGCCAAGACCGGCAGGATCGCCTGGTCGCGGCCGCTGCGCAGCCGCAGCGAGTCCTCGCCGCTGTTCGTCGACGGCCGCATCTACTTCGGCGCCGAGGACGGGACCGTCTACGCGATGCGGGCGAAGGACGGCAGCACGCAGTGGACGTTCCGGGCGCGCGGCGCGGTCAAAGGCGGCCCGGCGCTGAACGACGGCAAGCTCTACTTCGGGACCTACGGCGGCAACGTCTACGCGATCACGCAGCGCACGGGCAAGCAGGTCTGGCATACCGGCACGAGCGGCGCCAACTTCGGCCTCAGCGCCGGCAACTTCTACGCCACTCCCGCCGTCGCGTACGGGCGCGTGTACATCGGCAACACCGACGGCAACATGTACTCGTTCTCGGCCGCCTCGGGCAAGCTCGCCTGGCGGCGCGGGACCGGCTCCTACGTCTACGCCTCGCCGGCCGTCGCCCAGGTGCGCAACAGCAAGCCGACGGTGTACTTCGGCAGCTACGACGGCACCTTCTACGCGCTCGACGCCCGCTCCGGCGCCACCCGCTGGACCTACCGCGACGGCGGCAAGATCTCCGGCGCGGCGACCGTGGTCGGCGACGTCGTCTACTACTCGAACTGGGGCAAGCGCGACACCACGGGCCTCTGGGCGCGGTCCGGCAAGAAGGCCTGGCACAGCGCGCGCGGCGCCTTCAACCCGGTGGTCTCCGACGGCCAGACCGTCTTCGTGACCGGGTTCTCGTCGATCGGCGCCTTCCTGCCCAAGACGGCGGCCGAGGAGCGCGCAACCGCCGCGCGGCAGGCGGCGAAGCTGGCGAAGGCGAAGGCCGCCAAGAAGCGCAAGGCGGCGAAGCAGAAGGCGGCCAAGAAGCGCAAGGCGGCGAAGGCCAAGGCCGCGAAGAAGCGCAAGGCGGCGAAGGCGAAGGCCGCGAAGAAACGCCGAGCCGCGAAGCAGCGGGCGCGGGCGCGCCGCAACAACGAGGGTTAGCGGCGCCGCCGGCGAACGGCGGGCATGTAGGGAGGCGGGTTCGAGGGCCGCTGCGGTTCGATTGATGGGTTTGTACGGCTCAGGCTGACAAACCCGGCAATCGGAGCTCGCGTGGCTCGGATTGATGGGTTTGTGCCCGCTGGGGGAACAAACCCATCAATCGGCAGGGCGCGCGGCCGGCTCCCCAGCTCCCCTACCCAGCCGAAGTTCGTCCCTCAGCCACGTACGGCCGCATCGGAACCCCGGCGGCCACCAGCGCAGAACGCACCTCGGGGATCGTGTACTCCCCGTAGTGGAAGATCGACGCGCACAGCACCGCGTCGGCGCCCGCCTCCAACCCCGAGACCAGATGGGCCGGCTCCCCCGCTCCGCCCGAGGCGATGACCGGGACGTCCACGGCGGAGGCGATCGCGCGCACGAGGTCCGTGTCGTACCCGTCCTTGGTGCCGTCCCGGTCCATCGAGGTGAGCATGATCTCTCCGGCCCCCCGGCCGACCCCCTCCCGAGCCCATGCCACCGCGTCACGCCCCGTCGGCGTGCGCCCGCCCGCGACGTAGACCTCGAAGCCGCCGTCGCGGCGCTTGGCGTCGATCGCCAGCACCACGCACTGCGCTCCGAACACGTCGGCCATCTCGGACACCAGGCCGGGCCGCGCCACCGCGGCCGAGTTGACCGCCACCTTGTCGGCGCCGGCGTCGAGGACCGCCTGGGCGTCGGCAACCTCGCGCACGCCGCCGCCGATCGTGAACGGCACGAAGACCTCGTCTGCCGCGCGGCGGGCCAGCTCGACGACCGTGGCGCGCTTGTCCGAGGTCGCCGTGATGTCGAGGAAGATCAGCTCGTCGGCGCCCGTGGCGTCGTAGTGCGCGGCGAGCTCGACCGGGTCGCCGGCGTCCCGGATGTCGATGAACCGCGTGCCCTTGACGACGCGGCCGGCGTCGACGTCCATGCACGGGATGATCCGCTTGTAGTGCACCGGCGGAAGAGGCTACGACTTCCTCGTCTGGAATCAGTCATCTAGGTAGGCCGGACAGCGAAATTAGGTAGCCGGTTACCGATGCGCGCGCCCCGCCACCCCGAGACAGTGCCGCGGTCATGTCCGCCGCCGTCTCGCTCACCAGGTCCCGCCTGCTCGACCCCGAGGCGGCCGCCGACCATCTCTCGAGCGTGTACCGGCTCGCGTGGTCGCTGTGCGGCTCGCGCCTCCTCGCCGAGGAGCTCACGCAGGAGACGTACGTGCGCGTCCTCGCCAGGCCGCGGCGACTGAAGGGCAACGACTTCAACTACCTCGCCCGGACCCTGCGCAACGTGCTCAGCGACCACTGGCGCGCGGAGCGCCGCCGGCCGGCGCCCGTGATCGACTACGACGAGCCCCGCGCCGACGGCGCCGGCGATCCCGAGATCGCGGCCCGGGTGGGCGAGGTCTACGCGGCGATCGCGGCGCTTCCCGAGCCGCTGCGCGAGGTCGTGGCCGCCGTCGACGTGGCCGGGCTGACGTATGCCGAGACCGCCAAGGTGCTGCGGATCCCGAACGGGACCGTCATGAGCCGCCTCTTCCGCGCTCGCGAGCGCCTCGCCGGCACCCTCGCGTCCTGAACCTCCGACCAAGGAACTCCTCCTCATGCTCCGAACCCTCGCCGTCGCGCTCGCCCTGCTCGCGGTCGCGGCGCCGTCCGCGGCCGCCCACAGCAGCGACGCGGAGATCTTCGCCACCGACAACACCGCCGTGATCACCGACCCCGATGACCCGCGCCTGGACGACCGCCTGCACGGCTTCGCGCATCGGGTGACGCGGATCGTCGACGAGGGCGGCGGGCGCCCGCGCGGCTCACAGCTGCTCGACGGCGTCTTCTTCGGCGACGAGCTGACGTTCGAGCGCTCGCGCCGCTTCGACGTCGACGACGTGAGCGACGCCGAGCTGCACGGCATCGCCGAGACGATCCGCCGCCGCTTCCTGCAGCAGTCGGTGCTCACCTTCGACCACCTGCACCCGGCCGACCCGGACGTGAACGCGGTCGAGCTCGAGGTGCCCGGCGTCAGCGCGCGCGACCTGCAGCAGGGCCTGGTCGACGACCAGGAGGCCCGCGAGCGGCTGTTCGGCGGCTCGGTGACGCTCGACCGGCGTCTCCTGCTGGTCGCCGCGCTCGAGGACGCCCAGTTCGCCCGCGGATTCGCCAAGCGCATCGGGGGCGATCTCAAGCGCGCCCGCACGAGCTACGGCGAGCGCGAGTTCGTGGAGGTCGCCACGGGCGGCCGCGCGCGGATCGAGAAGCGCACGCTGCTCATCACCGGCACGCCGGAGGACGACCGCCTGAAGCTGCACGAGGGCCGCCGGCTCGAGATCGACTTCGGCGACGACGGCGTGATCGACTACGAGGTCTCGCCCCGCCGGTTCGACCGCCTCCGGATCGACCTCGGCGCCGGCGAGGACGACGCCGTGGTCCACGAGGGCTCCGCCGGCGACGACCGCATCGAGCTCGACGGGCACGCCTGGCCGGCGTCGAGCGCGTCGAGGTGGCCGCGGGCGACGGTGACGACACGCTGATCGTCGACGACGCCCTCTATCCGGCCGGCGTCTGGGGTGTCCAGGCCGACCTCGGCGGCGCAGACGGCGACCTCGACCGCGTCGTCGTGCACGACTCCGACGAGGGCAACCAGACCTCGGTGTCGTTCTTCAGCGACCGCGTGAGCGTGCTCGCCGAGGTCTGGACGACGCTCACGGGCGCCGAGCCGACCGACCGGCTGCGCGTCAACGGCAACGACGGCGACGACATCGTCTCTGCGTCGACCGACGCCATGGCGCTCACGCTCGACGGCGGCGACGGCGACAACGTCATCCTCGGCGGCCCCGGCCGCGACACGCTGATCGGCGGCGACGGCTTCGACGATGTCAAGGGCGGCTCGCGGAGACGACACCGCCTACCTGCGCGGCGACTTCAACCGCTTCAGCTGGGCGCCGGGCGACGGCAGCGACACCGTCGAGGGCGGCCCGACCCGCGACTCGATGTTCTTCGCCGGCAGCGCCGACGCCGAGACCTTCGAGCTCGAGCGAGCCGGCGCCACGCGCGCTTCACGCGCGACGTCGGGAACATCGTGATGGACCTCGACGGGATCGACAGCATCGAGGCGATGGCCGGCGCCGGCGCCGACACGTTCCGCATCGGCGACATGCGCGGCACCGACGTCAGCGAGCTCAACGCCAGCCTCGCGCCGGGCGGCGGCGCCGGCGACCCCGACCGGGTCGAGATCGAAGGCACCGAGGGCGACGACGCGGTCGCCGTGTCCGGGAAGAAGGTGGTCTTCGGCTCGGTCACCGTCACCGGCCTGCCGGTGAAGCTCGGCATCAGCTTCGCCCAGATCGGCTTCGACAGCCTGGCCATCGACACGCTGGGAGGCGACGACAGCGTCGACACCGCGGGCCTCGGGCCCGACGTCATCTCGCTTGAGGTGAACTGAGTTCGATCCCCATCGCGTGCGCCGCGGCGGCCGCCTCCCGCCGCGAGCGCACGCCGAGCTTGCCGAGCACCGCGGCCACGTGGTGATCGACGGTGCGGATCGAGACCACGAGCCGGTCGGCGATCTCGGCGTTGGTCAGCCCCTCGTTGACCATCTCCAGCACGGCGAGCTGGCGGCGGGTGAGCCCGGCGGGATTGGGCCGCGAAGCCGTCTGCGGCCTGCGCGGGACCGGCGCGCCCATGGCCCGCAGGCGGTCGCGCACGATCGCGGCAGCCGCCGTCGCCCCCAGCCCGTCGAGGATGCGTACGGCCTCCAGCGTCGGCTCCGGCTCGCCGGAATCCGCCAGCTCGAGCGCGAGCTCGTACGGATCGCCGGCCGCCTCCCAGCCTGCCGCGGCCGCCTGCCAGTCGCCGCGCAGGCCGGCCGCCCACGGCTCGGGGCAGCCGTCGAACGGCTCGGCCTCGAGGCCGCAGCGGGCGAGGTAGCGCATCAGCTCCGCGCGGAAGGGAGCGGCGCCCGCGTGCCGTGTCCGGGGTTCCAGCTCCGCAGCCACGCGCCGCGCCGGCTCGAGCTCGCCGACCAGCCAGGCGCGCTCGACGGAGGCCAGGCCGGCGTAGGCGAGGCCGATCAGGAGCCGCTGCCGCCGCGCCCGGCCCCAGGCGGCGGCCAGGATCTGCTCGGCGGCATCGTCGCCCCTGCGGGCCAGCAGGCGGGCCAGCCACGGCGCGCTGTAGGCGTACAGCATCCCCGGGTCGTCGACCTCGTCCGTCAGCGCCCGCAACCCGGCCAGGGCGCTCTCCCACCGGCCACGCCGGATCAGTCCGGCGCAGCGGTGGACGTCGAGGCCGTAGGCGTGCGACCAGAAGCCGTGCTCACGGAAGAAGCGCATGCCCTCCTCCACGCAGTCTTCGAGCTGGTCCAGGCGGCCGGCCCGGAACAGCAGCTCGGCGAGGTTGGTGTACCCGCGCGCGGCGTACTCGTACTGGCGCGCCTGCTCGGCTGCGGCGATGCTCTGGCGCAGCAGATCCAGCCCCTGCGGGTCGCCGGACGCCACGCGCGCCATGCCGAGGTAGTTGAGCGAGAGCGCGGCGAGATCGGGGCGCGCGACCCGGGTCGCCAGGTCGCGGACCGAGACGAGGATGTCGACCGCCCGCTCCGGGTCGGCCTCGGTCATGGCCAGGATGGCTCCCTCGTACAGCGAGGCGTGCGCCAGCGCCGGGCCGTGCCCGGTCGGCTCGAGCGTCATCACCGCCCGCTGGGCGCTCACCTCGGCCGCGTCGGTGTTACCGGTCATGAACAGGTGACGCGACAGGCGCACGAGGCACTCGCCGACGGCGACGCGGTCGTCGAGCTGCTCATACAGCGCGAGGGCGGCGCGGCCGGCCTCCACCGCCTCGCGGAAACGGTGCGCGTTGTAGAGCTCCCAGCCGTAGTCGTCGAGCACGTCGGCGTGCTCGCGCTCGCCGAGCCGGCCGAGGTGCGGGAGGACCGACTCGAAATGCGCGAGCGCCTGCCGGTGCGAGCCGACCAGCGCCGCCTCGCGCGCCGCCGCGGGGCCGACGGCGACGATCGTCTCCACGTCGCCCGCCTCGACGGCATGGTGCATCAGCCGGGCGCGCTCCGGCCGCTGCAGGGCGCGCAGGGCCGCGACCACGGCCCCGTTGAGCTGCCGGCGGCGGATCGCCGGCAGGCTGTGCTCGATCGCGCGCCGGGCGAGCTCGTGGCGGAACGCGATCGAGTCGGCGCGGTTCTCGAGCACACCGGCGGCCTGGGCCTCGGCGAGCGCCTCGAAGCGCGCGCCGAGGAGCGCGCCGCCGAGATCGAGGTCGACCTGCCACGGGATCACGGACAGCTGGTCGAGCGCCTCCCGGCACTCGGTCCCGAGCCGCCCGACCCGCGCCAGCACGGCCTCGACCACGCTGAGCGGGACCGCGTCGCCGGACGCCGCCAGCGCCTCGGTCACGAAGAACGGGTTGCCGCGCGTCACGCGGTAGAGGGCGTCGGCGTCCGCGCCGGTGCCGGCTGACAGCTCGCGCACGGCCAAGCGGGACAGCGGCCGCAGCACCAGCCGGCGCACCGGGGAGCCGGCGAGCACGCCGAGGAAGCGGTGCAGCGGATCGCGGGGGTCGACCTTGTCGTCGCGGCAGGTCAGCACGACCAGCGCGCCGGTCTCCTCGATCCGCCGGGCGGCGTAGCCGAGCACGTCGAGCGTCGCGTCGTCGGCCCAGTGGAGGTCCTCGACCACGAGCACCGTGGGCGGCTCGGCGGCGAGCTCCTCGAGCAGGCCGCCGAACACCGCGTCCACCGGCTGCCCGTCGGCGAGCGCGGCGGCGAGCGGGCCCTGGCTGCCGGCGGCCGCGTCGCGCAGCGGGCCGAGCGTGCGCGGCGCCATCAGGTCGTCGCAGGCGGAGAGCAGCACGCGCGCCCGCACGCCCACGTCGGCGGCGAAGGCGCGCACCAGGGTCGTCTTGCCGATCCCCGGCTCGCCCGTCACGAGCGCGACCGAGCCGCGCCCGGCGGCCGCATCGCCGACCGCGCGCTCGAGCACTTCGAGCGTTCGGCCGCGCTCGAGCAGCCTGCCGCGCATGGCTCCAATGGTCGCAATCCGCGCCGCCGCGGTCGAGGGGCGTGGTCAGCTTGCGTCGAGCGCCGCCTGGCCCTCGGCGATCGTGAAGCGCTGCTCGTAGAGCGCCTTGCCGACGATCACGCCCGCGAGGTTGACCTGGCGGAGATGGGCGAGCGCGACGAGATCCTCGCGGCGGCCGATCCCGCCCGAGTACAGGAAGCGGCCGCGCACGGCGTGCGCGATGTCCTCGACCTCCCGGGTGTCCGGGCCCTCGAGCCTCCCGTCGCGGTCGACGTTCGTGTAGACGAACGACACCACGCCGCGGTCCTGGAGGCGGAGGATGGCCTCGGCGCCCGGCAGCTCGGTGGTCTGCGTCCAGCCGGCGGTCGAGATCCTGCCGTCGCGGACGTCGACCGAGACCACGATCCGCGGCCCCCAGGTGGCGAGGACCTCGTCGAGGAAGTCGACATCGCGGAAGGCGGCGGTGCCGACGATCGCCCGCTCGGCGCCGGCCCGCAGCGCCTCGCGCACGGCGTCGACGCTCCGCAGCCCGCCGCCGTACTGGACGGGCACCCCGGTGCCGTGGACGATCCGGCGCAGGTGCTCGATCGAGCGCGGCTCGCCGTCCTTGGCGCCGTCGAGGTCGACCACGTGGAGGCAGCGGGCGCCGGCGTCGACCCAGCTCTGGGCGGCTTCGAGCGGGTCGTCGTGGTAGGTCGTGGCGTCCTCGAAACGGCCCTGGACGAGCCGCACCGCCTTCCCGTCGAGGATGTCGATCGCCGGGTAGAGGATCACGCCGCCACACCTACGCGGGTGAAGTTCCGCAGCAGGGCGAGGCCGTCGCGCGAGGACTTCTCGGGGTGGAACTGGACGCCCATCACGTTGCCGCGCTCGACGATCGACACGAACCGCTCGCCGTACTCGCCGCGGCCGACGACGTCGTGATCGTTCGCCGGCTCGGCGGCCAGCGAGTGCACGTGGTAGAAGGCGGCCGCCTCGCCGAGGCCCTCGGTCAGCGCGGACGGGCGCTCGAAGGTCACGAGGTTCCAGCCGATGTGCGGGACCCGTGGGGCGTTCAGCGCCGTGACGCGGCCCGGCAGCAGGCCGAGCCCGGTCGCCCCCTCGTGCTCGTCGGAGGCCTCGAACAGGAGCTGCATCCCAAGACACAGGCCCAGCACGGGCACGCCGGCGTCGGCGCGCTCGCGGATGAGCTCGTCGAGGCCGGCGGCGCGAAAGCGGCGCATCGCCTCGGGGAAGGCGCCCACGCCCGGTATCACGACGCCGTCGGCGGCGCCGATCACGCCGTGGTCGGCGGTCAGCCGCGGCTCGGCGCCGACGTGCTCGAACGCCTTCTCGACGCTGCGCCGGTTGCCCATGCCGTAGTCGACGATCGCGATCACGTCAGCGTCCCCTTCGTGGAGGGGACCCCGGTCTCGCGCGGGTCGACGGCGACCGCCGCCCTCAACGCGCGCGCGAACGCCTTGAAGCAGGCCTCGATCATGTGGTGGGCGTTCGTCCCCGTCTGCAGGTCGAGGTGCAGCGTGAGCCGCCCGGCGGACGCGATGGCGCGGAAGAACTCCTCGGCCAGCTCGTGCTCGAACCCGGCGATGTCGCCCGCCGGCAGGCGCTCGAAGCCGCTGATGGCCGCGAAGGGGCGGCCGGAGATGTCGATCGCGCACAGCGCGCGCGCCTCGTCCATGGGCACGATCGCCTGCCCGTAGCGGGCGATGCCGCGCCGCTCGCCGAGCGCCTGGTCGAGCGCCTGGCCGAACACGATCCCGGTGTCCTCGACCGTGTGGTGGGCGCCGGTCTGGAGGTCGCCCGTGACCTTGACCTCGAGGTCGAGCCGGCCGTGGCGGGCGAGCAGGTCGAGCATGTGGTCGAGGAAGCCGACGCCGGTCTCGCGGCTGCCCGCGCCGGCGCCGTCGAGGCCGAGCGTGAGCGTGACGTCGGTCTCGCCGGTGGTGCGGGTGATCTTGGCGGTGCGGGTCATCGCGACGGCGGATTCTCCCGGATCTCCATCGAGGCGGCGTGGTGCTCGAAGCCCTCGGCGCGGGCGATCGGCGCGCCGGCGCGCGCCAGGGCGGGCGCGGCGCGGCCCACACGGACCTCTGCCATGCGGCGGCGGAAGTGGCGCGCCGAGAGGCCGGAGGCGAAGCGGGCGGCGCCGTCGGTGGGCAGCGTGTGGTTCGAACCCGCCACGTAGTCGCCGAATGCGGTGCCGGACTCGATGCCGACGAACAGGCAGCCGGCGTTGCGCACGCGCGGGGCGAGTTGCTCCGCCGCCCCGCCCGCCAGCTGGAGGTGCTCGGGGGCGAGCGCCTCGGCGAAGGCGAGCGCGGCCTCGAGATCCGCCCGCACCGTCACGCCCACCTGCAGTGCGTCCAGCAGCGCCTCGTCGTCGCTCACCGCCACCACCAGCGACCCCTCGCCGTGTTCCGCCTGCGCCAGGAGGTCGAGCCTGAGCGGCTCGGGATCCGCGCCGGCGGAGGCGATGACCGTGAGGTCGCTCGGCCCGGCGAAGCCGTCGATCCCCACGAAGCCGGACACCTGCCGCTTGGCCTCCTGCACCCACAGGCTGCCGGGACCGACGATGACGTCGACGGGCCGGATCGTCTCGGTGCCGTACGCGAGCGACGGCGATCGCCTGCGCCCCGCCCATGCGGTAGACCTCGTCGGCCTCGCACAGCGCCGCGGCGGCGAGGATGACCGGGTGGCCGGGCGCGGCCACGACGACCTCGTCGACGCCGGCCGCGCGGGCGGTCACGGCGCCCATGACCACCGAGGACGGGTAGGGGTGGCGGCCGCCGGGCGCGTAGACCGCCGCACGCCGGACCGGGACCTCGCGCAGGCGGACCGTCTGGCCCTCGGGCAGCGAGACCTCGGCCTCGGGATCGATCCCCGCCTCGGCCACGGCGCGGACGTTCGCCGCCGCGCGCTTCAGGCCGGCCCGAACCGCGGGGTCGAGCGCGTCGAGCGCTGCCGCGAGCTCGTCCGGGGGCACGATCACGGGGCTCGTGCGGCCGGCCGACGACGCGGTCGTCGCGCCGCCGAACCGCGCCTCGTACTCGCGCAGCGCCTCGTCGCCCCGCTCGCGGACGGCGGCGACGATCTGCGCGACATCGTCGGTCACCGACTCGGGCGCGGGCACGGTCGCGCGGACGCGCGCCGCGACGTCGGCGGCGGTCTCCACCGTGCACTCAAGCCGCACGGATGCGCTCCACCAGCCGGTCGATCGCCGCCGCCTTGAGCTTGTGCGCGACCGGGTTGGCGATCAGCCGGGCGGTCGAGGCGGCGATCTCCTCGCGGATCACGAGCCCGTTCTCGCGCAGCGTCGTGCCGGTGGCGGTGAGGTCGACGATCCCCTCCACCAGGCCGGTCAGCGGCGCCAGCTCGACCGAGCCCTTCACCTCCACGATCTCCGCCTGCCGGCCGGTGCGCTCGAAGTAGCGGGCGGCGATCTTCGGATACTTGGTCGCCACGCGCATCACGCCGAGCCGCCGCAGCGCCTCGGCCGCCGGGTTCTCGCCGTCGACCGTCGCGAACACCATCCGGCACGGCCCGAAGCCGAGGTCGAGCAGCTCGTAGACGTCGCGCTCGGCCTGCTCGGCGAGCACGTCCTTGCCGGTGATGCCGAGGTCGGCGGCGCCCGCCTCGACGTACGTCGGCACGTCCGAGGGGCGCATCGTCACGATGCCCGCGTCCTCGAACAGCAGCTTGCGGTCGTTCGACCGCACCTCGGCCGTGTCCACGCCGAGGCGGTCGAGCAGGTCGAGCGTGTCGCCCAGCAGCGCGCCGCGCGGCACGGCCAGCCGCAGGTCCTCAATGCTCAAGACACGCCTCCCCCGTCCCGAGCGAGCTGTGAGTCTTGAGCACTCATCGCCCCTCCCCCACGCGTGCGATGTGCAGCCGCTCCACGTTCAGCGCCCAGCCGCAGGCCGGCAGGTCGCGGCCGAAGCGGCCGAGCAGGTCGTCGTAGCGCCCGCCGCCGCCCATCGGGGCGCCGAGCGCCGCGTCGTAGACCTCGAAGACCGCGCCCGTGTAGTAGTCGAGGTCGCGGATCAGCCCGAGATCGAAGATCACGCGCGCCGCGATCTCGGGCGTCAGCAGGTCGTGCACGGCGCGCAGCTCGCCGGCCTCCGGGATCCCCTCCAGGACCTCGACGCCGCCGCGCAGCTGCGGCACGCGGACCAGCTCGTCATGCCCGTGCGCCTCGACCTCGCGCGCCAGCCCGACGAAATCGCGCGTCACCAGCTCGTGCAGGATCTGCGGCCGGGCGCCCTCGGGCACGGCGAGCCGGTCGAGCAGGCGCCGGTAGAGCGAGGCGTCGCCCAGCCCGATCCGGTAGTTCTCCAGCCCGGCCGCGTCGAGTCCCGCGCACAGCACGGACAGGGCCTCGGCGGTGCCGTCGGGGCCGGGCGCGCCGACCAGCTCGAGCCCGGCCTGCAGCATCTCGCGCGCCTGGCCGCGCTGCGGGCGCACGGAGCGGTAGGCGTGGGCGAAGTAGCAGAAGCGCAGCGGCGGCTCGGCGCTGCCGTAGCGCGCCGCGACGACACGAGCGATCGGGATCGTCATGTCCGAGCGCAGGACGAGCACGTTGCCGTGCTCGTCGAACAGCTTGTAGGCGGGATCGGCCGCCCGCGGGTCGCCGCGCGTGAGCACCTCCTCGTACTCGAGCGCAGGCGTGGCGATCTCGCCGTAGCCGGAGGATTCGAACACGCCCCGGATCGCCTCGGTGATGGCGCGCAGCTCGCGCATCTCGTCCGGGAGGACGTCGCGCGTGCCGCTGGGGATGGGGTGGATCACGCCCCGACGCGCTCGATCCGCGCCCCGAGCGCGCGCAGGCGCTCGTCGATCCGCTCGTATCCCCTGTCGATCTGCTGGACGTTGTGGATCTCGCTCGTTCCCTCGGCGCACAGCGCCGCGATCAGCTTGGCCATGCCCGCCCGGATGTCGGGCGAGGACAGGCGCTGGCCGCGGAGGCGGCGCGGGCCGATGATGATGGCGCGGTGCGGGTCGCAGATCGTGATCTCCGCCCCCATCGTGATCAGCTCGTCGACGAAGAACAGGCGGTTCTCGAACATCTTCTCGAAGATCAGCACCGAGCCCTGGGACTGGGTGGCGAGCGCGACCGCGATGCTCGTCAGGTCGGCCGGGAACGCGGGCCACGGGCCGTCCTCGACCTTGGACTGGTAGTCGCCCGCGTCGCGCTCGACCACGAGCTCCTGCCCGGCGGGGATCACGATGTCGTCGCCGTCGAGCTGGGAGCGCAGGCCGAGGCGCTGGAAGACCAGCCGGATCATCCGCATGTCGTCGGGCACGCAGCCCTCGATCCGCAGCTCCCCGCCGGTCACGCCGGCGAGCGCCATGAACGAGGCGATCTCGATGTGGTCAGGCGTGACGGTGTGCTCGCAGCCGCCGAGCGAGCCCATCCCGTGGACCTGCATGACGTTGGAGCCGATGCCCTCGATGGCGGCGCCCATCTTGTTGAGCATGCGCGCCACGTCCTGCACGTGCGGCTCGGAGGCGGCGTTGCGGATGACGGTCGTGCCGTCGATCAGGGCCGACGCCATGAGCGCGTTCTCCGTGCCCATCACGGACGGCTCGTCCATCAGGAAGTCGCACGCCTTCAGGCCGCCGTTGGCGGTGATCTTGATGTCGCGCCCGTGCTCGACCGTGGCGCCCAGGGCGCGGAACGCGTCGAGGTGCGGGTCGAGCCGGCGGCGGCCGATGACGTCGCCGCCCGGCGGTGGCATCAGCGCCGAGCCGAAGCGGCCCAGCAGCGGGCCGGCGGTCAGGAACGAGGCGCGGATCCGCTCGGCCAGGGGGGCGCTCACGTCGGTGCCGCGGACCTCGTCGGCCTGCAGCGAGACGGTGTTCTCGGCCTGCCACCCGACGCGCACGCCGAGGTCGGCGAGGAGCGCCAGCATCGCCTCGACATCGCGGATCCGCGGGACGTTGTGCAGCACCACCCGCTCGTCGGTGAGCAGGCTGCAGGCGAGCAGCGGCAGCGCCGCGTTCTTGTTGCCGGCGGGCACGATCGTGCCTGACAGCGGCACCCCGCCCTCGATCAGGAGCTTTTCCATGAGCGTGGAGGGGCTAGGGCCCCGAGGCTGGGCTAGGGTAACAGCCATGTCTGAGCCTCTTTCGCGGGAACAGGCCTGGGACCTGTTCTGCTCCTGGACGGAGTCGGAGTCGCTGCGCCGGCACGTGCTGGCGGTGGAGGCCGCGATGCGCGCGTACGCCCGTCGTTTCGGCGAGGACGAGGAGATCTGGGGCCTTGTCGGGATGCTGCACGACCTCGACTACGAGCGGCATCCGGACCTCGAGACGGGCCATCCCCGCGTGGCGCTGAAGGAGCTCGAGCAGCAGGGCTTCTCGCCCGAGTTCGTGCGCGCCGTGGCCTCCCATGCCGACTTCCTCGAGGTCCCGCGCGAGTCGGCGATGGAGAAGACGCTGTACGCGGTCGACGAGCTGTGCGGCTTCGTGATGGCGTGCGCCTACGTGCGGCCCGAGGGCATCCACGGGATGACACCCAAGTCGGTCAAGAAGAAGATGAAGACGCCCGCCTTCGCGGCCGCGGTCGACCGCGAGGCGATGCGCGAGGGCGCTGCGGAGCTGGGCGTGGACTTCGACGAGCACGTGGCCTTCGTGATCGCCGCGCTCGACGAGCACGCGGAGGCTCTCGGCCTCGACGGCCGCGGGGCGGTGGCCTGATGCGGATCGTCGTGCTGGAGGGCGACGAGACCGGCCAGGAGCTGCTCGAGCAGTCGCTGCGGGTGCTCGACCCGGAGGTGCTGGGGATCGAGGTGGAGCAGCAGAGCTTCGACCTGTCGCTGGAGCGGCGGCGCGAGACCGGCAACGACGTGGTGCTGGAGGCGGCGCGCGCGATGCGCGAGGCCGGCTACGGCATCAAGGCGGCGACCGTGACGCCCGAGGGCAAGGACGACGTCGGCTCCCCCAACCGCATCCTGCGCGAGGAGGTCGGCGGCAAGGTGATCGTCCGCACGGGCCGGCGGATCCCGGGCGTGGTCGGGCCGGTGTCGGGCGTGTTCCACCCGATCGCCGTCGTGCGGATGGCGATCGAGGACGCCTACGGCGCCAAGCAGTGGCGCGAGGGTTCCGAGGGCTCGGTGGACGAGGTCGCGTACCGGACCGAGAAGGTCACGCGCTCGACCTGCCGCGCGGTGGCCGAGTACGCCTTCCAGACCGCCGAGCGGATGGAGGCGCGCGTCTACGGCGGCCCGAAGTGGACCGTCTCCCCCGTCTACGAGGGCATGCTCAAGGAGGAGATGGACCGGGCGGCCGAGCGGCACTCGGAGGTCGGCTACCAGCCCGTCCTGATCGACGCCACGTACGCGGGGCTGCTCACCGGCGCCACCGAGACACCGCTCGTGATCCCCGCCCTGAACCGCGACGGCGACTGCCTGTCGGACATGGTGCTGCCGATGTTCGGCTCGATCGCGGGCGCCGAGTCGGTGCTGCTGGCCTTCGACGACGACTACGACGTCGACGTCGCGATGGCCGAGGCGCCGCACGGCACGGCTCCGTCGCTGATGGGCAAGGATCTGGCGAACCCGATGGCGATGCTGCTGGCGTGCGGGGCAGTTCTGAGCTACGCGGGCGCGGCGGGCGTCTCGGGCGCCGAGCGGGCGTCGCGGGCGATCTACGAGGGTGTGCTCGAGACCGTGGCGACCGGGACGAAGACGATCGACCTCGGCGGCCACGCCACGACCAGCGAGTTCACCGACGCGGTGGTCGAAAAGGTGCGCACGAAGGTCGACGTCTGGTCATCGCTCGGCACGCGCTGAGCGTCGCCGGGCATAGAGCATCCGCTGGACCGTCAGCACGAGCGTGCCGGCCACGACGATCGAGACGAGGTTGAGGGCGAGCTGGGCCAGCGAGCCGGTCCAGCCGTCGCGGTCGCCGTAGGCCGCGGCGACGCCGATGTTGGCGGCCGCCGGGATCGTGGTCACCGAGATCAGCACGCCGATCAGCGCGCCCGACTTCGCGGTCGAGAGCGAGAGCATGCCGGCGGCGCCCGCGCAGAAGGCGACGATCACCGTGAAGGCGTCGGGACTCGAGATCAGGTTGGCGATCCCGTGGTCCTCGGCGGTGAAGTCCTCCGGTGTGAGCTCGGTGGCCTTGAACACGAGGCTGACGAGGAAGACGCCGATGATGGCCAGGGGGAAGCCGACCGCGAGGGCGACGCCGGAGCGCACGGCCAGGTCGCGCCGGCGCTGCACGAGCGCGACGCAGAAGCCTGCGATCGGGCCGAACTCGGGCCCGACGACCATCGCGCCGACGATCAGGATCTCCGAGTCGAGGTAGATGCCGACCGCCGCGATCAGCGCGGCCAGGACCATGAAGAGCAGGAAGACGCCGGAGAGCTCGACGCTCTCGCTCGTCCGCTGCTCGACCTCCTCCCAGACCACGGCGTCGCTCGGCGCGCCCGGCGCCTGGCGCTCGGCCTCGTCGGCGGCCTTCGAGATGGCCGTGTCGATCGGCAGCAGCGTGATCGAGCCGCGCTCGCGCAGGTCGAGCGCCTTCAGGTCGCTGAGGATGACGCTCGCGTCCTCGCGCGCGACGTCACACAGGATCACGTCGCCGTCAGGCCGCTGAGCGCGGGCGTCGAGCCGGACGATGTTGATGACCGAGGCGGTGCGGGTCAGCACCTCCATGACCCGCTCGGTCAGCTCGGGCGGCGAGACGATCCGCAGGTGGACCACGGCGGGCAGCGTAACCGCGCGGCGCTACCTGTTCTTCGCTGCGTGCTGGCGGTCTGGGGCACGGCGAGCCCGGCGATACGGGACGCCCCGCGGCTCAACGAGCTCGCCGCGCCCTCGTAGCCCGGCGCCGCGCACCGGCCATCGGCGGTCGCCCCTCGGATGCGATTTGTCGCCGTCTGCAAGATCGCTTGCATCCGCCGTGGTCCCGATTCGCGGCCGCAGAGCCAAATTCGTGGGGTCTGCCAACCGGGGGGCCGCACGTTGCGGGTTCCGTCCGACCCCGTACCTAGTCTGCCGAACACATGTTCCCCCCGACGACCACCGGCCGCCCGACGAAGCGCTCGCTCAGCGAGCTGGTGCGCTCGGCCGTGCACACGGCCGCGGAGTTCGCGACGCTGGGCGAGGCACAGGCTCCGGAGCGGGTTCCGCCCCGGGCCCACACCGCCCCCACACGCGAGCACCCGCACCGCCGGCCACTCGGTCGTCACCCGCGCAGACGCCGGCCAAATGCGGCCGTCCCACGCGCGCAGGTCTGCGTCTCGCCGGTCCCCCATCGGCCGGCACGGGGCGCCTGACCACCCCGCCCCGCCGGCGTCCGGTCTGGGAGGACGGGCGCGCCGGTCGGGCACACAGCTCCAATGCACTCGGGCCGCCTGGTTGGCGGCTCGAGCGCCTTGGGGCGGGACATCGGCCCGATGACGCACGCCACAAACGCGACGAGCCGCCCAAGCAGGGCGGCTCGTGGAGAAGAACCGGCGGCGACCTACTCTCCCAGGCCCGTGAAGGCCAAGTACCATCGGCGCTGTGGGGCTTAACTGCTCTGTTCGGAATGGGAAGAGGTGTTTCCCCCACGCCAAAGCCACCGGAAACTTGTCAAGACCGCGCCGGCCGTCAGGCCGCATCCTCGCGGACCCTCAAAACTGCACAACCCGCCAACCTCGGGTACCACTAAAAATATCCGTCAAGCCCTCGACCCATTAGTACCGGTCTCCTACGCACATTGCTGTGCTTCCAGATCCGGCCTATCAACCTGGTGGTCTACCAGGGGTCTTACTCTCTCAAGGAGATGGGAGAACTCATCTTCAGGTCGGCTTCCCGCTTAGATGCCTTCAGCGGTTATCCGATCCGCACGTAGCTAACCTGCAGTGCCCTTGGCAGGACAACAGATACACCAGAGGTGCGTTCATCCCGGTCCTCTCGTACTAGGGACGAATCCTGTCAATTCTCCAACGCCCACGGCAGATAGGGACCGAACTGTCTCACGACGTTCTGAACCCAGCTCGCGTACCGCTTTAATGGGCGAACAGCCCAACCCTTGGGACCTACTTCAGCCCCAGGATGCGACGAGCCGACATCGAGGTGCCAAACCGAGTCGTCGATGTGGACTCTTGGACTCGATAAGCCTGTTATCCCCGGAGTACCTTTTATCCGTTGAGCGACGGCACTTCCACTTGCAACCGCCGGATCACTAAGGCCTGCTTTCGCACCTGCTCGACATGTCTGTCTCGCAGTCAAGCTCCCTTGCTGCCTTTACACTCTACGCACGGTTTCCAACCGTACTGAGGGAACCTTTGCGCGCCTCCGTTACATTTTAGGAGGCGACCGCCCCAGTCAAACTACCCACCTGGCACTGTTCAGGACCCGGATTCACGGAATCCTGTTAGAAGCCCAATACGTCAAGGGTGGTATCTCAAGGTTGGCTCCACGCCAGCCGCAGCCGACGCTTCATAGCCTCCCACCTATCCTGAGCGAAACGCACCGAACTCCAATACCAAGTTGTAGTAAAGGTTCACGGGGTCTTTCCGTCTAGCCGCGGGTACTCGGCATCTTCACCGAGACTGCAATTTCACCGAGCCCCTCGTTGAGACAGCGTTCAAGTCGTTACGCCATTCGTGCAGGTCGGAACTTACCCGACAAGGAATTTCGCTACCTTAGGACGGTTATAGTTACCGCCGCCGTTTACCGGGGCTTAGTTTCAGTGCTTCGAGCCGAAGCCCTAACACCTCCACGTAACCTTCCGGCACCGGGCAGGCGTCAGCCCCTATACGTCGTCTTGCGACTTAGCAGAGACCTGTGTTTTTGGTAAACAGTCGCTTGAACCAATTCACTGCGGCCCCCTCGGGCTCCACCGGCAAGCGGCTTCACCCTACTAGGGCGCCCCTTCTCCCGAAGTTACGGGGCGATTTTGCCGAGTTCCTTAACGAGGGTTATCTCGATCACCTTAGTATTCTCTACTTGCCCACCTGTGTCGGTTTTGGTACGGGCACGTGCAATCTCCCTAGAGGCTTTTCTCGGGGGCATGGCGTCTGCGACTCGCCGGCTTGTAGCCAGCTGCCATCACACCTCAGGTTATGCGGCTTCGGATTTGCCTGAAGCCACCCCTACATGCTTGGCCCAGGACGACCATCGCCTGGGTTCGCTTAGCCTTCCCCGTCCCCCCATCGGTCAAATGACTGCGACGTGGTACAGGAATATCAACCTGTTGTCCATCGACTACGCCTTTCGGCCTCGCCTTAGGTCCCGACTAACCCTGAGCAGACGAACTTTACTCAGGAATCCTTGGGCAATCGGCGGAGGGGATTCTCACCCCTCTTTCGTTACTCATGCCGGCATTCTCACTTCCCAGGGCTCCACGGCTGGTTTCCACCGCCGCTTCACTGCCATGGGAACGCTCTCCTACCGCGCGTCTTGCGACGCACCCGCAGCTTCGGAGGCTAGCTTGAGCCCCGTTACATTATCCGCGCCCGAACACTTGACCAGTGAGCTGTTACGCACTCTTTCAAGGATGGCTGCCTCTAAGCCAACCTCCTGGTTGTCTGTGCACTCGGACATCGTTTGCCACTTAGCTAGCACTTAGGGTCCTTAGCTGGCGGTCTGGGCTGTTTCCCTTTTGACGCTGAAGTTTATCCCCCAGCAACTGACTCCCGGAGTAGCCGAAACGGTCTTCGGAGTTTGCCTGATTTCGGTAAGCTGGTAGGCCCCCTAGACCAAACAGTGCTCTACGGCCGCATCGGAATTGATCCGAGGCTATACCTAAATATATTTCGGAGAGAACCAGATATCTCTGAGCTTGATTAGCCTTTCACTCCGACCCACAGGTCATCCGCCCAGTTTTTAACCTAGGTCGGTTCGGTCCTCCACGGGGTCTTACCCCCGCTTCAACCTGCCCATGGGTAGCTCGCTCAGTTTCGGGTCTACCGCCTACGACTATGTCGCCCTGTTCGGACTCGCTTTCGCTACGCCTTCGCTCATCGCTTAAGCTCGCCGCAGACGAGTAACTCGCCGGCTCGTTATGCAAAAAGCACGCCGTCACAGCACGAAGCTGCTCCGACCGCTTGTAGGCACGCGGTTTCAGGTACTATTTCACTCCCCTTCCGGGGTACTTTTCACCTTTCCCTCACGGTACTAGTCCGCTATCGGTCACCAGGGAGTACTTAGCCTTGGAGGGTGGTCCCCCCAGCTTCAGTCCGCGTTTCACGGGTGCGGACCTACTCAGGAACGCCATCGGGAGGCCGGTCGGTTTCGTCTACGGGACGATTGCCCTCTGTGGTGCGCGGTTCCACGCGCTTCAACTACCGATCGGCTTGGTAACTCCCGCCGGGCCGGCCACGGCCCGGGCAGGCGCCCTACAACCCCTCGTACGCAACGCGTGACCGCTTACACGTACGAAGTTTGGGCTATTCCCCTTTCGCTCGCCACTACTCGGGGAGTCTCGGTTGATTTCCTTTCCTCCGGGTACTGAGATGTTTCAGTTCCCCGGCTTGCCCCCGCACGCCTATGTATTCAGCATGCGGTAACGCCGTATTACCAGCGCTGGGTTTCCCCATTCGGGAATCCGCGGATCAATGGCTATTCAGCGCCTACCCGCGGCTTATCGCAGCCGTTCACGCCCTTCATCGACTCCTGGTGCCAAGGCATCCACCATGTGCCCTTCCTATCTTGACGGTGATCGCCGAATTCGCTGACGCGAATTCGGTTGCGGCATTTGCTAGCGCAAAAATCCCGCGGCCGAATCCGGTCACGCGAATCGGACGGTGATACCCGTTTGTTGGCATGGCTGTGCAGTTTTCAAGGTCCGCGAAGAGGCGCACGCCCGGTCTGGGCGCTCGGTCTCTCAAAACTCAACAGCATGGGCGCACGAGACGAGCTCGGGCGCCCCAGGTCCGGTCGACGTTTCGGTAGCCGCTCCGGCCGCCCGGCACGAGGCCGAGGACCGGGCCCGCCACGAGGACGGGCCGATGGCTGCGCCGGCGCGGTCTGCGCCGGCCGCCTGAGCGACCGCTCCAATCCTGGAGCTTCCCTAGAAAGGAGGTGATCCAGCCGCACCTTCCGGTACGGCTACCTTGTTACGACTTCACCCCAGTCACGAGCCCCACCTTCGACGGCTCCCTCCCAAAGGGTTAGGCCACCGGCTTCGGGTGTTGCTTGCTTCCGTGGTGTGACGGGCGGTGTGTACAAGGCCCGGGAACGTATTCACCGCGGCAATGCTGATCCGCGATTACTAGCAACTCCGCCTTCATGCAGGCGAGTTTCAGCCTGCAATCCGAACCGAGACGCGCTTTGAGGGATTCGCTCCACCTCGCGGTATCGCAGCCCTCTGTACGCGCCAATGTAGCACGTGTGTAGCCCTGAACATAAGGGGCATGATGACTTGACGTCATCCCCACCTTCCTCCGGTTTGTCACCGGCAGTCTCGCATGAGTCCCCAACTAAATGCTGGCAACATGCGACGGGGGTTGCGCTCGTTGCGGGACTTAACCCAACATCTCACGACACGAGCTGACGACAGCCATGCACCACCTGTGAAGGTCCGGCCGAACCGACCCCGTGTTTCCACGGGTATGACCTACATGTCAAGCCCAGGTAAGGTTCTTCGCGTTGCGTCGAATTAAACCACATGCTCCGCTGCTTGTGCGGGCCCCCGTCAATTCCTTTGAGTTTTAGCCTTGCGGCCGTACTCCCCAGGCGGGGCACTTAATGCGTTAGCTTCGGCACGGAGGGAGTCGACACCCCCCACACCTAGTGCCCATCGTTTACAGCGTGGACTACCAGGGTATCTAATCCTGTTTGCTCCCCACGCTTTCGCGTCTCAGCGTCAGTAACGTCCCAGCGAGCTGCCTTCGCAATTGGTGTTCCTCCTGATATCTGCGCATTTCACCGCTACACCAGGAATTCCACTCGCCTCTTCCGTACTCTAGCCCGACAGTATCCACCGGCATTCGAGGGTTGAGCCCCCGACTTTCACAGCGGACTTACCGGGCCGCCTACACGCGCTTTACGCCCAATGATTCCGGACAACGCTAGCCCCCTACGTATTACCGCGGCTGCTGGCACGTAGTTAGCCGGGGCTTCTTGTGAAGGTACCGTCACTCCAGACGGCTATTCACCGTCGAAGCTTCGTCCCAACTGAAAGGGGTTTACAACCCGAAGGCCGTCTTCCCCCACGCGGCGTTGCTGCGTCACGCTTTCGCGCATTGCGCAAGATTCCCCACTGCTGCCTCCCGTAGGAGTCTGGGCCGTGTCTCAGTCCCAGTGTGGCTGATCGTCCTCTCAGACCAGCTACGCATCGTCGCCTTGGTAGGCCTTTACCCCACCAACAAGCTAATGCGCCGCGGGCCCGTCCCGATGCGAAGGCCGAAGCTATCTTTCCTGCTCTCCCTCATGAGAGACCAGTACATCCGGTATTAGCTCGAGTTTCCTCGGGTTGTCCCGGTCATCGGGGTGGGTTACCCACGTGTTACTCACCCGTTCGCGGCTCTGCCCCAGGCCGAAGCCTGGTTCGTCGCTCCACTTGCATGTGTTAAGCACGCCGCCAGCGTTCGTCCTGAGCCAGGATCAAACTCTCCGTGAAGAACTACTCACACAGAGTTGTCGCGCATCTCACGAGGGCGCGGCCGTACACGTGGCCGGCGCCGGATGCGATCGACGAGGTACTTCTTGATTCTTGGTGCCGTCCGGCGCTGGGTAGCGCCGTCGGCGTTGACGAACCTGGACGCACATCGATTCCGCCCCGGCGCGAGCCAGGGCCGATCGGTGCGCATGCTGTTGAGTTTTCAAAGACCGCCGCGCCCTTCGGCGGAGGGGCTTCCTCCGCATGGGCGCGCCCGGGACATGCGTCCCGAGCGGGCATTGGAGTGTAGCGCGCCCGGAAACCCGTCTTCAAGGCGCTGTCCAGAGCGGCGCGGAACTGTAGCACCCCTACGAGAGCACCTGGACGTGGATCTCGCGCCGCCGCGGGCGGTCGTCGAAGTCGATCAGGACGAGCTGCTGCCAGGTCCCGAGCACCAGGCGCCCGCCCACCAGCGGCACCGACTCCGACGGCCCCACGAGCGACGCGCGCAGATGCGAGTGCGCGTTGTCGTCGTGGTTGAGGACGTTGTGCGCATAGTCACGCGCGCGCGGGACGAGGCGCTCCAGGGTCTGCTGCAGGTCCTGCACGCCGCCCGGCTCGTATTCCATCGTCGTGACGGCCGCCGTCGAGCCGGTCACGAAGACGGTCACGAGACCCTGCGAGACGCCGCTCTGGCGCACGACGGCGAGCACACCCTCGGTGAGATCGACGATCTGGCCCTCGCCCTCGGTCTCGAGGCGGAGAAGGCCGGTGTGGACGGTCACAGGCGTCGGAGTCCGGTGTGGACGGTCACGCGACGCGCAGCCGGCGGAAGCGCCGCTTGCCGACCTGGAGCACCCGCCCGTCGAGCTCGCCCGCGGGCAGATCGAGCGCCTCGACGGTCTGGCCGTCGAGCCTCACGCCGCCGGCGCCGATCGTGCGCCGCGCCTCGGACCGCGAGCCGCCGAACAGGTCAGCGATCAACTCCGGCAGGTGGACGACGCCGTTCGCGGCCCGCACGACGGCCTCTTCGATCTCCTCGGGCAGCTCGCGGGTGACGAAGACGCGGTCGAACGCCGCCTCCGCGGCCACGGCCGACGACGTGTCGTGGAACCGGGCCACGAGCGAGCGGGCGAGCTCGCGCTTGGCGTCGCGCGGTGAGACGTCGGCGGGGAGCGAGCGCCCGAGCAGCAGGGTGTACCAGACCGGCAGCGCCGCGTCGGGCAGCGAGAGCGTCTTGCCGTACATCTCCTCCGGCGGCTCGGTGATCCCGATGTGATTGCCGACCGACTTGGACATCTTCTGCACGCCGTCGGTGCCCGGCAGCAGCGGCATCGTGAGCACCGACTGCGGCGGCTGGCCGTAGGCGGTCTGGATCGCCCGCCCCATCAGCAGGTTGAACGTCTGGTCGGTGCCGCCGAGCTCCACGTCGGACTCCACGGCGACCGAGTCGTAGCCCTGAAGCACCGGGTAGAGCAGCTCGAGCAGCGAGATCGGCTCGCGAGCCTCCCAGCGCTTGGAGAAGTCGTCGCGCTCGAGCAGCTGGGCGACCGTGGGGACGCGCGCGAGCCGGAACAGGTCCTCGGCCGCCATGTCGAGCCACTCGCTGTTGTGGCGCAGATCGAGGCGCTCGTCGGTGCGCAGGACCTTGCCGGCCTGCGCCACGTACGTGCGCGCGTGCGCGTCGATCTCCTCGCCGGACAGGACGGGCCGGGTGACCGAGCGGCCGCTCGGGTCGCCGACGCGCGCCGTGTAGTCACCGACGATCAGCACGACGGTGTGGCCCGCGTCCTGGAACTCGCGCAGCTTCTGCAGGACCACGGTGTGGCCGAGATGCAGGTCGCTGGCCGTCGGGTCGAGGCCGAGCTTGACGCGCAGCGGCCGGCCCGCGCCCAACCGCGCCTCCAGCGCGCCGGCCGGGAGCGTTTCGACGGCGTTGCGACTCAAGAACGCCGCCGTCGAGGCGGGATCGTCCATCCGTGCCAATGCTAGCCTCCTCGCGGGGCTGGCCACCCGTGCCGATACCACGAACTGTGAGGCACGACGGGCCTTTCGGGCGTTGAAAGCTCGGGGCGGGTCCCCACCCACCGTATGAGCGATCGCGAACGTACAGCCGAGCCGTCCGCCGGCGAGCCCAATGGCGCCGGGAAGGGCGCCAATGTCGTCGTCGCCCTCCGCCCGCACGCGAAGCGCAAGACCAAGCCGCGGCGCCGCCTGCGCATCCGCAAGCTGCGTCTGTTCGCGCTGCTGGTCGGCCTCGGGATCCTGGCCGCCGTCTCGACCGTGTTCGGCATGATGATGGCCGTCGCCTCCGACCTGCCCAAGCTGCTGCCGGAGACCTCGACGCCCCGTAACTCGGTGATCTACGACAACAACGGGCAGCGGATCGGCGTCCTGAACGGCAACGAGAAGCGGATCTTCCTGCGCGAGGATCAGATCGCGCCGGTCATGAAGCACGCGGTCATCGCGATCGAGGACCGGCGCTTCTACACCAACGACGGCGTCGACCTGCGCGGCATCGCCCGCGCGCTCTACCAGGACGTCGTCCAGCAGAAGGTGGTGCAGGGCGGCTCGACGATCACGCAGCAGTACGTCAAGAACGCGCTCGCGGCGCAGGACGAGCGGACGGTGTTCCAGAAGCTGCGCGAGGCGGCGCTCGCGTACCACCTGACGCGCAACTACTCGAAGGAGCAGATCCTCCGCGACTACCTGAACACGATCTACTTCGGCAACGGCGCCTACGGGATCGAGGCGGCGGCTCGGACCTACTTCCAGCCCTACCACCCCGGGTGCGACGTGCGCGGGCCCAAGTGCGCCGGCCGGCTGGAACCGCACGAGGCGGCGCTCCTGGCCGGAATGATCGCCTCGCCGAGCGCCTACGACCCGATCGCCAACCCCGACGCGGCCCGCGACCGCCGCGATCTCGTGCTGCGATACATGCGCGACCAGGAGCTGCTCACGCCCGAGCAGTACCAGGATGCGATCGAGCAGGGTCTCCCCGAGCGCGGCGACCTCCAGCCGCCGGAGGAGGACACCGACTACCCGTACTTCACCTCCTGGATCAAGCAGCAGGTGGTCGACCAGCTGGGCGGCGGTCAGGCGGGCGCGCGGCAGGCGTTCGAGGGCGGCCTGCGCATCCGCACGACGATCGACGGCAAGCTGCAGGCGGCGGCCGATCAGGCGATCGACGCCTGGCTGCCCAACCGCGACGGCCCGCGCGCCGCGCTCGTGGCCATCCACAACGACACCGGTCAGGTCCGCGCGATGGTCGGCGGCGACGACTACCACGCGCTGCCGTTCAACCTCGCCACGCAGGGCCAGCGACAGCCGGGCTCGGCGATCAAGCCCTTCATCCTCGCCGAGGCGCTGCGACAGGGCATCTCGTCGAACTCGGTCTGGGCCTCGAAGAAGATCACCTTCGACGTGCCGAAGTCGAAGGAGGTCTTCACCGTCAACAACTACGAGGGCGCCTACTCCGGCATCACCACCCTCGGGCGAGCGACGACCTTCTCGGACAACACGGTGTTCGCGCAGGTCGGCATCAAGATCGGCACGCGCAAGATCGCGCAGCTCGCCGAGCGCATGGGCATCCGCAGCAACGTCTCGACCAACTGGGCGATGACGCTCGGCGGGCTCAAGCAGGGCGTGTCGCCGCTCGACATGGCGCACGCCTACGAGACGTTCGCGAGCGGCGGCGACCTGGTCTACGGCACGCTCAGCCCGGGCGCCGACAACCCGCGCGACGGCCGCGCGCCGGGTCCCGTCGGCATCCGCCGGCTCGAGCACCGGGACGACGGAGACTGGACGGCGCTCACGCTGCCCAACGGCGAGCGCGCGATCAATCGCCGCAAGACGCGCAACGTGCTCGAGCAGGACGTCGCCGAGCAGGTCGAGTCGCTGCTGAAGAACGTCGTCACGGTCGGCACCGGCACGCGCGCGCAGGTCGGCGACCTGCCGATCTCCGGCAAGACCGGCACCACCGAGGGCTACGGCGACGCCTGGTTCGTGGGCTGGACGCCGGAGTACACGATCGCCGTCTGGGTCGGCTACCCGAACGAGTTCAAGTCGATGGAGACCGAGTTCAACGGCCAGCCGGTGGCCGGCGGCACGTTCCCGGCGGGGATCTTCAAGACCTTCGTGGAGTCGATCCTGCGGATCTACCCGCCGAAGGAGGACAAGGAGGACGCCGAGGAGACGCCGACCGCGCCCGTCCCCGCCGCGCCGGCCCCCGCACCGACCGCCGCGCCCGACACGGCGCCGGCGCCCGAGGAGACCGGCCCCGGCGCCCGAGGAGACCGCTCCGCCGCCCCGGCTGAGGAGCCGCCGCCTGAGGGCGGCGGCGAGCAGGCGCCCGAGGCGGGCGCGACGACGCCGCCCTAAGGGACGAACTTCGGCTGGGTAGGGAGGCGAGGGAGTCGGCCGGTTCGGCGGTCCCTTGGCGAGTTCACGGCGACATACGCCGTGAAGTCGCCAACGAGCGCCGCTTGGCGACTTTACGTCGCTATATCGACGTCAACTCGCCAACGGACCGCGGACGCGGCCTACTCCCTCGCCGCCCTACCCAGCCGCAGTTGACCTTGGCCAGGGCCTCGACACGTTCCGGTTCCCCGCGACGCAGAACCGCCACGGCAGCTCAACGGCCTTGGTGATCCCGATCCGCTCGCCGGCGACCACGTCGACGTCCGACCACCCCGGCGCGGGCGCCTCGATGACGACCGGCCCGACCGCCAGGTCGGACCCGTTGTCCTCCAAGGTGATGCCGAGCGCCTCGGTGAGCTTCCCCGGCCCCGAGCAGAGATCATCGACGCCGCGCCGGGCGCGCATGTGGTCGAGACCCTCGATGGGGTCAAGCGCGCGGATGAGCACGGCCGCGCCGACCCCCTCGGGCTCGCAGACCGCGTTCAGCAGCGCGTGGATGCCGTAGGAGCGGTAGACGTAGGCGCGTCCCGGCGGGCCGAACAGGGTCGAGGTGCGCGCCGTCAGCCCCACGTAGGCGTGGCAGGCCGGCTCCGACATGTGGTACGCCTCGGTCTCGACGATCGCCCCGGCGGTCTCGCCGCAGCGCACCACGCAGCCCAGCAGCGCGCGCGCGACCTCGATCACCGGGCGGTCGTAGAACGCGTGGGCGAGTGTCAAGCCGGCTGGCCGTCCAGCTCCGCGCGCGCGTGGGCGAGCTGCTCGCGCACGCGATCCAGAGCGGTCCCGCCCTCGGAGACCTTCGACTCGAGCCAGCTGCCCGAGGACAGCACCTCGTAGAACTCGTCGTCGAGCGCCTCGGAGTGGCGCGCCAGCTCGTCACGCGACAGCTGCGACAGGGTGCGGCCCGACGAAACCGCCTCGCGCACCAGCCCGGCCACGATCCCGTGCGACTGCCGGAAGGGGACACCCCGCCGCACCAGCATGTCGGCCACGTCGACGGCGGCGATCATCTCGTCGGCGGCGGCGTCGGCCATGCGCGAGCGGTCGAACGACAGGCCGGCGAGCATCCCGGTCGCCGCCTGCAGGCACAGGTCCAGCGTGTCCGCCGCGTCGAAGAGGTGCTCCTTGTCCTCCTGCAGGTCCTTGTTGTAGGTCAGCGGCAGGCCGTGCATCACGCCGTGCAGCGCGCTCAGGTGCCCCACCACGCGCGGGGCCTTGGCGCGCAGCAGCTCGGCGGCATCGGGGTTCTTCTTCTGCGGCATGATCGACGAGCCCGACGCCCACGCGTCGGAGACCTCGCAGAACCCGAACTCCTCGCTCGACCACAGCACGATCTCGGCGCCCAGCCGCGAGAGATGCGTCGCGCACGTGGCGGCCGCGGCGAGGTAGTCGAGCACGAAGTCGCGGTTCGAGACGGCGTCGATCGAGTTCGGCGCCACGCCGGTGAAGCCGAGCTCGCGCGCCACGAGTCCGCGATCGGTCGCGAAGTTCACGCCCGCCAGCGCGCCCGCCCCCAGAGGCAGGTCCGACGTCGATCCGAGCACGTGCTCGAACCGCCGCGCGTCGCGCCGGAACATCCAGAAATAGGCGAGCAGGTGGTGTGAGAGGTACACCGGCTGCGCGCGCTGGAGGTGGGTGTAGCCGGGCATCGGCCAGTCGAGGTGGCGGTCGGCCAGCTGCACGATGGCGCTCTGGAGTCCCTGCAGCCGCTCCACGGTCCCGAGCGCGTGCGCGCGCGTGAACATCGCCACGTCGGTGGCCACCTGGTCGTTGCGCGAGCGCGCGGTGTGCAGCTTGCCGCCGACCGGCCCGGCGATCTCGGTCAGCCGCCGCTCGATCGCCATGTGGATGTCCTCGTCGTCCTCCCGCCAGGGGAACTCCCCCGTGTCCAGCTCCGCCTCCACCCGGTCGAGCCCGTTGAGCAGCGCGTCGCGGTCGGCCGTCGAGATGATCTCCGCCTCGGCGAGCATCTTGGCGTGCGCTCGCGACTGCTCGATGTCGTACGGCCCCAGCCGCCAGTCGAACCCGATCGACGCGTTGAGCTGCTGGAAGACCGGGTCCTGCGGGATGGTGAAGCGCGACATGGGCGGGCATGATGCCTCAGATGTCCTTCGCGGTCCGGCCCGCCACGCCCGCCGATCCGGCCGACGGCCTGCTCTACACCTCGGCCAAGCCGTACTACGACGCGTACGCGGGCTCGGAGCCCCGAGCGAGGGCGATGCTGGCCTCCGTCTACCGCCGCACCGGCCACGCGGCGAGCTTCGACGTCTGCTCCGTGGTCGAGCTCGATGGCGATCTGGCGGGCGTGATCGCCTGGTTCCCGGTCGCCGAGGGCGACCGGCGCGCGCGCCGCTTCGTGGCGCTCACGGCGCCGCGCGTGCCGCCGTGGCGCTGGCCGCGGCTGCTGCGCCACCTGCGCGCAGCCGGGACGGTCTCTCCCAACCCGCCGCTCGGCACGCTGTACGTCGATGCGCTGGCCGTCGCGCCCGGCTTCCGCCGGCGCGGCGTGGCCAGCGCGCTGCTGGACGCGGCCGAGGAGGCCGCGGCAGGCGCCGGACTGAGCCGGTATCGCGCTCGACACCGGGCTGCACAACGAGCCGGCCCGCTCGCTCTACGAGCACGCCGGCTTCCGCCAGCGCGAGATCCGCCGCGCTCCGAGCCCGTCGGTCGCGGCCGCGATCGGCGGCCCCGGCTTCGTCGGCTACGTCAAGCCGCTGTGAGCACCGGGCCGCTCCTGCTGTGGCGCGGCGCCGAGGTCAAAAGGCGGCGCGCAGCGCCTCGGCCACCTGGGCGACCTGACCCTCGGTCATGCGCGGGAAGAACGGCAGCGCCAGCGAGCGGGCGGCGACGTCCTCGCTGATCGGGAACTCGCCTTCCTTGTGACCGAAGCGCTCGCGGTAGAACGACATCAGGTGGATGGCGGGCAGGTAGGGCTTGGACGGCACGCCGCGCTGCCGCAGCGCCTCGATCACGCGGTCGCGGTCGCGCGGGACCTGGACGACGAACACGAACCAGCCGCGCACGTTGCCGCCGGCGTCCTCGCACGGCAGGGTGACCTCGCTGCCGGCCAGCGCCTCGCGGTACCAGCCGGCCACGCGCGCGCGGGCGGCGAGCATCTCGTCGAGCCGCTCGAGCTGCGCGAGCCCCAGGGCGCACGCGATGTCGGTCAGCCGGTAGTTGAAGCCCAGCCGGTCGTGGTCGAGCCAGTCCATGTCGGGCGCGCGGCCCTGGTTGCGCTCCGAGTCGACGCGCTCCTTGTGCTCGGCCGAGCCGAGCGTGAGCATGCCGCCCTCACCGGTGGTGAGCTGCTTGTTGGCATAGAAGGCGAACGCCGCCGGGTGACCGCGGCCGCCGACCACCGTCCCGTCGGCGTGCACGGCGCCGAGCGCCTCGCAGGCGTCCTCCACGATCGGCAGCCCGTGACGCTCGAACGCGGGGATGTCGGCGGGGTAGCCGAAGATGTGCACCGGTAGCAGCGCCGTCGTGCGCCCGGTGATCGCGGCGGCCGCGGCGTCGGGGTCGAGGTTGAGCGTGACCGGGTCGATGTCGGCGAACACCGGCGTCGCCCGCTCGTAGAGGATCGCGTTCGCGGACGCCACGAACGAGAACGGCGACGTGACCACCTCGTCGCCCTCGCTCACACCGACCGCGCGCACGCCCAGGTGCAGCGCCGCCGTTCCGCTCGAGACCGCGCTGGCGTGCCGCGCGCCCACCCGCGCCGCGAAGGCATCCTCGAATTCGGGAACCCGCGGCCCGAGCGAGAGCCGGCCGGAGCGCAGCACCTCGAGCACGGCCTGCTCCTCGGCCTCGCCGAGGACGGGCTGGGCCATCGGGATCGTCATGCCTGCGGTGCGCGCGACCGGACCATGCCGGCTTCGAGCGAGTCGACGAGCGCGTCCCAGCTCGCCTCGATCACGTTCTCGTGCACGCCGATGGCGCCCCAGGTGTCGCTGCCGTCGGTGGCGTCGAGCAGCACCCGCGTGGTCGCACCGGTCGCCTTCCACTCGTCCAGGATGCGGACCTTGTAGTTGACGAGCTTGATGTCGCGCAGGTGCGGGTAGCGCTCGCCGATCGCGGCGCGCAGGGCGGTGTCGAGCGCATTGACGGGACCGTTGCCCTCGGCCACCCGCACGTAGCGCTGACCATCGACCCAGATCTTGATCGTGGCCTCGGTCTGCACGCGGCCGTCCTCGCGCTTCTCGGAGATCACGCGCCAGGACTCGAGCCGGAACAGCGGCTCGTAGTCGCCCGTCTCGCGCCGGATCAGCAGGTCGAACGAGCCGTCGGCGGCCTCGAACTGGAAGCCGCGGTGCTCGAGCTCCTTCACCCGCTCGACCACCCGCGTGGCCGTCGCGTCGTCCAGCGACCCGCCCGCGTGGGCGATCACCGTCCCCTTGCCGCTCAGCTCGCTCACCAGCACCTCGCGGCTGTTGCCGACCGCGCCCGGTTCGATGTGCTCGAAGGTCGCCGGGTCGGCGTTGACGCCGGCGACGTGCATGCCGCCCTTGTGTGCGAAGGCGTTCTTGCCGACGTACGGCTGGTTGGGGTCGGGCGTGACGTTGAGCAGCTCGTCGAGGTAATGGGCCGCCTCGGTCCAGCCCTCGAGCGACGGCAGGCACTCGTGGCCGAGCTTGAGCTGCAGGCCGGGGACGATGCTCGTCAGGTTCGCGTTGCCGCAGCGCTCGCCGATGCCGTTGATCGTTCCCTGCACCAGGCTCGCGCCTTCGGCCACGCCGGCGAACGTGTTGGCCACGCCGCACTCGGCGTCGTTGTGGCAGTGGATGCCGAGCGCCGTCTCCGGCATCGCTGCGCGCACCGCCCGCACCGCCTCGGCGATCTGCGCCGGCAGCGAGGCGCCGTTGGTGTCGCACAGCGTGACGTTCTCGGCCTCGGCCGCAGCCTTCAGGCAGGCGATCGCGTAGCCCGGGTCGTCGCGCCAGCCGTCGAAGAAGTGCTCGGCGTCATAGATCACGCGCTTGCCCTGGGCGAGCAGGTACGCGATCGACTCGGCGATCATGGCCAGGTTCTCGGAGCGGTCGACCTTGACCACCTTCTCGAGGTGCAGCCCCCAGGTCTTTCCGACCAGCGTGCAGACCGGCGCGAACGAGGCGGCGAGCGCGCGCAGTGCCGCGTCCTCCTCGGCCGGCACGCCGCGCCGGCGCGTCATGCCGAAGGCGCACACGTCGGCCCGCAGCCCCTCGTGCTCGAGCCGCTCGAACAGCTCGGCCTCCTTCGGGTTCGACGCCGGGAAGCCGGCCTCGATGAAGGGGATGCCGAGGTCGTCGAGCACGTGCGCGACGCGCACCTTCTCCTCCACGGACAGCGACATGCCGTGGCCCTGCATGCCGTCGCGCAGGGTGGTGTCGTAGACGGCGATGCGGGTCACTGAGCGGGTGCCGGCTGGGGCACGACGTCCAGCCAGTCGGCGTAGCGATCCGAGCGCCCGTGCAGCGCGTCCTCGAAGACCTCCTGCACCGCCCGCGTGACGGGCCCGGGCTCGCCGGTCCCGATCGGCTGGTCGTCGATCTCGCGCAGCGGCGTGAGCTCTGCGGCGGTGCCGGTCATGAAGACCTCGTCGGCCACGTACAGCTCGCCGCGGGCGACGTCGCGCTCGACCACGGTGTAGCCGAGGTCGCGCGCGATCTCGATCGCGCTCAGGCGGTTGATGCCGCCGAGGATCGAGGAGTTGAAGCCGGGCGTCGCGATCACCCCGTCCTTGATCACGAACAGGTTCTCGCCCGTGCCCTCGCAGACGAAGCCGCGCTGGTCGAGCAGGATCCCCTCCTCGTAGCCGGCCTTGTCGGCCTCGATCTTCGCCAGCACGGAGTTGAGGTACTGACCGTTGGCCTTGGCCAGCGGGATCAGCGCGTCCGGCCCGATCTTGCGCCACGAGACGACCTTGCCGGTCACGCCGCGCTGCTTGCCCTCCTCGCCGAGGTAGGCGCCCCACTCCCAGACCGCGATGAAGACGTCGACCGGGCAGTCGAGCGGGTACAGGCCCATCGGGCCGGCACCGCGGTAGACGACCGGGCGGATGTAGCAGGACTTCAGGCCGTTGCGGGAGATCGTCTCGAGCGTCGCCTCGCGGATCTGCTCCTTCGTGAACGGGATGTCCATGTAGTACATCTGGGCCGACTTGTAGAGCCGGTCGATGTGGTCCTGGTGGCGGAAGACCGCCGTCCCGCGCGCCGTCTCGTAGGCGCGGACGCCCTCGAAGACCCCGGTCCCGTAGTGGAGCGCGTGCGTCAGCACGTGGATCTTCGCGTCCTCCCAGGCGACGAATTCGCCGTTCATCCAGATGAGGTCCGCTTGCTTCACGTCAGCTCCTCCAGGACCGCGCGAGTCGCTTCGGCGGTCGTTGCCGTGCCGCCCAGGTCGCCGGTCCGCAAACCGGCCTCCAGGGCCCGATCCACGGCCGATTCTATCCGCGCGGCGTCCTCCTCCCGGGAGAGTCCGTGCCGCAGCATCAGCGCGGCCGACAGGAACATCGCCAGCGGGTTGGCCACGCCCTGGCCCGCGATGTCGGGCGCCGAGCCGTGGACCGGCTCGAAGACGCCCGGGGTGGGTGGGGATGGATTTCCCAGCGACGCGCTCGGCAGCAGGCCGATCGAGCCGGTGAGCATGGCCGCCTCGTCGCTCAGGATGTCGCCGAACATGTTCTCGGTGAGGATCACGTCGAAGTGCCGCGGGGCGGCGACGAGCTGCATGGCGGCGTTGTCGACGAGCACGTGCTCGAGCTCGATGTTGGGGTACTCGGCCGAGTGCACGCGCGTGACCACCTCGCGCCACAGCCGACTGGTCTCCAGCACATTGGCCTTGTCGACGCTCGTGACCCGCGAGCGCGCGGCCTCGAACGCGGTGCGCGCGATCCGCTCGATCTCCTGCTCGGTGTAGGCGCAGACGTCGTGCGCGCGGCCGTCGCTGCGGCCCTTCTCGCCGAAGTAGATGCCGCCGGTGAGCTCGCGCACCACCAGCAGGTCGGTGCGCTCGATCACCTCGCGCCGCAGCGGGCTGGCGTCGTAGAGCGCGGGCAGCGGGCGGACGGGGCGAAGGTTGGCGTACAGGCCGAGACCTTGGCGCAGAGCGAGCAGCCCCTGCTCGGGGCGTGGCTTGGCGGGGTCGGTGGTGTCCCATTTCGGGCCCGCCGACGGCGGCGAGCAGCACGGCATCGGACCGCCTGGCCGCGTCGAGCGTCGTGTCCGGCAGGGCGGTGCCGGTCGCGTCGATGGCGACGCCGCCGATCAGGTGCTCGTCGTACCTGAGGTCGGGCGCGACGATGGCGAGCAGCTCGAGCGCGGCCGCGAGGACCTCCGGGCCGATGCCGTCGCCGGGGAGCGTGACGATCTTCATGGCGCGCGCCACGCTACCCGTTTAGGGTCGCTGCATGCCCCCTGCAAAGCGCGCCAAGCGGCGCCCCAAGAAGGTCAAGCGGGTCCTCAACGTCGTCCCGTCCCGCGACACCGAGCGGGACTGGGAGCTCGAGCAGGCGACGGCCGCCGGCGTCCTGCGCGCGCCCGCCGCGGTCCCGAAGTCCAAGGACCTCCGGGAGACGTGGTGGAAGGTCGGTGACCAGGGCACGACGGGCTCATGCGTCGGGTGGGCGACCGCCGATGCGTTGCTGCGCTGGCACTTCGTCAAGTCCAGCCGCATCTCGCAGACCGAGACGATGTCCAAGCGCTTCATCTGGATGGCCTCGAAGGAGACGGACGAGTTCTCGAGCTCACCCACCACCTTCATCGAGAACTCGGGCACGAGCTTGAAGGCTGCACTCGACGTGGCGCGCAAGTACGGCGCCGTCAAGGAGGGCGTCCTGCCCTTCGCCGGCGGCCTGTACCCGGGCAAGCCCGAGACGTTCTACGCGCTCGCCGCGCAGCTCAAGATCCAGTCCTACTTCAACCTGTCCCTGAACCGCGGCGGGTCGCTCGACGCGTGGAAGCGCTGGCTCGCCACCAGCGGGCCGATCATGACGCGGCTCGACGTCGACCGCACGTGGGACGACGCCGACGTCAACGCCGGCAACCTCGACGTCTACCAGCCCAAGACCAAGCGCGGCGGCCACGCGATCGCGCTCGTCGGCTACACGCAGGACCGCTTCATCGTGCGCAACAGCTGGGGCACGAACTGGGGCGACAAGGGCTTCGCCTACGCCTCGCTCGCGTACGCCAAGGACGCCTTCACGGAGGCCTACGGGATCTCGGTCTGACGTTCGGATAACCCCAGCGACAGTGCCGGCTGGCGATCGGCGCTACGCGCGAGCCGCTTGAGCGAGCGAGCGCATGTCCGGCAGCACGAGGTCCGGCTCGGCCTCGGCGGGCGGCGTCGCGCCGAAGCCCTCACGGCCCTGGCGGCGGTCGATCCACACCGTGGTCATGCCGAGCGCCTTGGCCGGCACGTGGTCGTGGAACAGGCTCTGGGCCACGTGCAGGATGCGCCCGCGCGGCACGTCGATGCGCTCGAAGGCGAACGTGAAGTTCTCCACGCGCGGCTTGTAGCCGCGCGCCTGCTGGGCGGTGATGACCCAGTCGAACTCGACGCCGAGGCGGCGGTTCGAGAGCGCGAACAGGTCGTCGTCGCAGTTCGTGATGACGCCGAGCCGAAAGCGCCGCTTGAGCGCCGCGAGCGCCTCGGCCGAGTCGGGGAACGCCGGCCAGTCTCCGACCGAGCCGGCGAAGCCCGAGACCTGCTCGTCGGACGGCTCGAAGCCGAAGTCGTCGCCGACGCCGCGCAGCGCCCCCGCCAGCACCTCGCGGTAGGAGCGGTACGGGCCTGCCTCGAGCGTCGCTTCGTGGCGGGCGAACGACTCCAGCAGTGCGTCGTCGGAGGCGTCGGCGAACGGGCGCAGCCCGTCCGCGATGCCGGTCTCCCAGTCGATCAGCGTGCCGTAGCAGTCGAATGTCAGCGCGTCGAAGGCGCCGAAGTCGATCATCGACGGCTGAGTGTCGGCGAGCTGTCGAGGTCTGCCGTCATGAGCTCGCAGCCGTCGTGCGGTGCGTTTGAACTGCGCCATGAAGGAGGCCGGAGGGAGCGGTTACGCATCGTGGAAGCCGGGGACGCCGGCGGGGCCCTTGGAAGCGCAGTGGGGTTGCTAACGCGCGCTATTCGCGCGTAGACAACCCCAACCTGCACGTGCACCTAAGCCCGATCAGCCTCCGCGTTGCGCTACGCGGAATCGCACGCCGAGGCCAGCCGACTCCGCCTCCCTACAAGCAAGAAGTTCGAGCCTCGACCGGGCCGGTGCGCTCGCGATCGCGCTCGTAGGCGTCGATGGCCTCCACGTCCTGCAGCGACACCGCGATGTCGTCCAGTCCGTTGAGCAGCCGGCGGCGCGTCTCGTCGTCGAGCTCGAACGGCACGGCGCGGCCGTCGAACCGCACCTCGCGCGCCTCGAGGTCGACCTCGCCCGAGCCCGCCTTCATCAGCGCGTGGACCTCGTCGTCGGGGATCACGACCGGCAGCAGGCCGATCTTCGTGCAGTTGCTGAAGAAGATGTCGGCGAAGCTCGCCGCCACGACGGCCTGGAAGCCGTAGTCCTGCAGCGCCCACGGCGCGTGCTCGCGCGAGGAGCCGCAGCCGAAGTTCGGCCCGGTGGCGAGGATCGGGTTGGACGGCAGGTCCCAGCCGTCCTCCTTGGCCCAGTCGTAGAACAGGAACTCGCCGAAGCCCGTGCGCTCGACCCGCTTGAGGAACTGCTTGGGGATGATCTGGTCGGTGTCGACGTCGGCGCGGTCGAGCACGCTGACGTCGCCTGCCACGAGCTTCACGGGCTCCACTTACGACCACTCCCTGATGTCGACGAAGCGGCCCTCGATCGCCGCCGCGGCGGCCATCTGGGGCGAGACGAGGTGGGTGCGCCCGCCGCGGCCCTGGCGCCCCTCGAAGTTGCGGTTGGACGTCGAGGCGCAGCGCTCGCCGGGCTGGAGGATGTCCGGGTTCATGCCCAGGCACATCGAGCAGCCGGCCGTCCGCCAGTCGAAGCCGGCGGCGCGGAAGACCTCGTCGAGGCCCTCCCGCTCGGCCTGGGCGGCGACCTGCTGTGAGCCGGGGACGACCATGGCGTTCACCGTCGAGGCCACTCGCCGGCCCTTGACCACGTCCGCGGCGGCGCGCAGGTCGCCGATCCGCGAGTTGGTGCAGGAGCCGATGAACACGCGGTCGAGCTTGATCTCCTGGATCGGCGTGCCCGCCTCGAGCGCCATGTACTTCAGGGCGCGCTCGTCGCCATCGCCATGCGGCTCGGGCACGGCATCGGTGACGGGGACGACCATCCCGGGATTGGTGCCCCAGGTGACGAGCGGCGACAGCGCGCTCGCGTCGACGTCGATCTCCTTGTCGAAGCTCGCGCCGTCGTCGGTCTTGAGCTCGCGCCACGCGGGGTCGACCTCGGCGGGAGCTGCGGGGCGACCGACGACCCACTCGAACGTGGTCTCGTCGGGGGCGACCATGCCGGCTCGGCCGCCGCCCTCGATCGTCATGTTGCAGATCGTCATCCGGCCCTCCATCGAGAGCCCCTGGATCACCGGGCCGGCGTACTCGACGACGTGGCCGGCGGCCCCGCCGGTGCCCATCTGGCCGATCGTGCCCAGGATCAGGTCCTTGGGCGTGACGCCGAAGCCCAGCTCGCCGGAGTAGTTGATCCGCATCGCCTTCGGCTTGCGCTGGGCGAGGCACTGGGTGGCGAGCACGTGCTCGACCTCGCTGGTGCCGATGCCGAAGGCGAGCGCGCCGAACGCGCCGTGCGTCGCGGTGTGCGAGTCGCCGCAGACGATCGTCAGGCCGGGCTGCGTGAGGCCGAGCTCCGGCCCGATCACGTGCACGATTCCCTGGCGGGCGTTGCCGATCGAGTAGATCGGGACTCCGAACTCCTCGCAGTTGCGCTCGAGCGTCTGGACCTGCACGCGGCTGAGCTCGTCGCGGATGCGCTCGGAGACCGGCGTGCCGTCGGTCGGCACGTTGTGGTCGGCGGTGGCCAGCGTGCGGTCGGGGCGGCGGACCGTGCGGCCGGCCAGCCGCAGCCCGTCGAACGCCTGCGCGCTGGTGACCTCGTGGACGAGGTGAAGGTCGATGTAGATCAGCCCGGGCGCCACCTCGTGGGCCGCCCAGATCTTGTCGAAGAGGGTGCTCGGGCTCATGAGCGGCGCAGCCCCGCGGACACGACGGCCAGCAGGACGGCCTCCTCCTTTCCGGGGTTCTCGAAGTGGTGCGGAAGATCGGCGTCGAAGGTCACGCAGTCGCCCTTGGCGAGGCGGTGGCGCTGGCCGTCGACGAGCAGGGCCACCTCGCCCGACTCGACGACGGCGGTCTCGCGCGAGCCAGGCTCGTGCATCGGGGGGTCGCCGGGGCCGCCGGTCTCCGCGCCGGGGGCGAGCCGGTGACGCGACAGCTCCGACCGCAGACCTGGAAGCGGCGGGGTGAGGACCTCGTAGCGGTGGCCGTCGGCGCCGCCGTGGCGGCCCTCGCCGGCGCGCACGACGCTCACCGAGCCGCCCTCGTCGAGCCGCAGGAGCTGGGACAGGCGCAGCTCGAGCCCGGAGGCGATGCGCGCGGCGACCTGGAGCGTCGGGCTCGTCTCGCCGCGCTCGACCTGCGAGAGCATCGGGGCCGAGACGCCGCAGCGCTCGGCGAGGTCGCGCAGCGAAAGGTCCATCGCCTCCCGCAGCGCCCTCACCCGCGGCCCGATGGCCGGAAGGGGCTCGACGGCCGCCGCCATACGCCCGTACGTTATCACGTACAAGCGTCAGACGCGGGAAGCACGACCGTCGGGCAGCGACTCGATGATCACCCGGCACGGCCGCTCGGTCAGCACCGTCTCCAGTGTCTTCCCGAACAGCGAGGCCCCGGCCACCCGCCGCGGCAGCGGCATCACGATCGCCGCGGCGCGCATGTCGGTCGCCTCCTCGATGATGCGCCGCCCCGCCTGGCCGGCGCGGATCTTCTCCTGGTGGCCGGACACGCGGCGCCCGCCCTGGATCCGCGCCTGCTCGATCACCGAGTCGGCGGCCGCCTCGTCTTCGGGCATCCTGGCATCGATGGCGAGGGCGTTCGGCACCGTGACCATGGCCAGCACGTGGATCCCGCGCCGCTTGCGCGCCGCGAGCTTGACCGCGGTCGCCATCACGTGCTCGTCGTAATGGCCGTCGACGAGCGGCACGAGCACGGAGTCGTACTCGGCCTCGTGGTCGACCACCGGCTGCGGGATCGCGACCTTGACGCGTGGAGACCAGGTCGAGCCCGTGGCGCCGGCGGAAGGCGACATAGATGCCGATCCCGAGCACGAGCCAGCCGACGCCGGCGGCCGCCACCGGAATGTTCAGCGCGACGATGACCACGAAGGCGATCGCCGTGAAGGTGCCGCCGACGACCGCGAAGAGCGGCAGGTCGACGCCGCGGAACATCAGGTTGCCGGGGCCGCTGTACGGGCGCGGGAAGTCGGGCAGCTTGATCCGCAGCCGCACCACCGCGGCGTGCGCCATCGTGAACGAGAGCAGGGCGCCGAACGAGTAGATCGCGCCGAGGAACTCCTCCTGGCCCGGGAGCACGACGAGGATCGCGAAGGCCGAGAAGACGAGGATGCCGATCCACGGCGTGCGGAAGCGCGGGTGCAGGCGGCGCAGGCCGTCGGGCAACTGGCGGTGGATGCCCATCGAGTAGACGAGCCGCGACACGCCGATGATGCCCGCGTTGGTGGCCAGGAAGAGGATCGTGGCCGCCAGCAGGCCGACGTAGATCTCGCCGATCGACTGCAGCGGTCCGAGGTCGATCTGCTTGACCACGCCGAGGATCGGGTCGCCGGCGTAGCCGCCCTCCTCCTCGGTCAGGCCGAGCAGCGTCTGGTACTCGCCGGTCTGCTCGTTGAAGGTGACCGGAAGCGCCGACAGCGCGACCGCCGGGAGCGTGAAGTAGATCGCGAAGACGGCGATCCGCACGCGGTTGATGGCGGTGGGGATCGTCTTCGCCTCGTCGCGCGCCTCCTCGGACATGTTCGAGATCGTCTCGATGCCCGTGTAGGCGAGCATGCCGATCGGGATCGCGAGCACGAAGTCCTTCCACTCCGGCGCGACGCCGAGGATCACGTTGTCGACCAGCACCTCGGGCGAGAACACGAGGAAGACACCGATCACCACCAGCAGCAGCTGGGTCGCGAAGTCGATGACCGCAAGCAGGATGTTGACCCCGGTCGACTCCTTGGCGCCGAAGACGTTGATCGCGGCCAGCACGGCGATCACTGCGCAGCCGGCGATGATGTCGCCCGGCGACGAGCGCAACGGGTCCCAGAACAGCCCGCCGATGTAGTGCGGCACGAAGAACGCCGAGATGGCGATCGTCGCGATGTAGGTGAGCATCTGTGCCCACGCGGCCACGAACGACCAGAACTCGTTGAAGGCGCGGCGTGCGAAGCTCGACGAGCCGCCCGCCTCCGGGTACATCGTCGTCGCCTCGGCGTACGTGGCGGCCGTGCAGAAGAAGAAGAACCCCGTGATGATGAAGACGATCGGGGTGAGGCCGAGCGCGAACGATGCGACCAGGCCGAGCGCGTAGTAGATGGACGAGCCGACGTTGCCGTACGCGGTCGAGAAGAGCGCGTTGGCCCCAAGGACGCGCTCGAGGCCTTCCAGGCGGCGCCGTGCCATCGGGCGTCAGACTACGCGCGCGGGAAGGCCGGGTCGTCGCGCAGCGCGTCGAGATCGCTGTCGTCCGCCGCCCACCGATGGACCTCGCCGGGCGCGATCTCGGCCGCCGCCTTGAGGTGCGCGAGCGCCGCTTCGCGGCGCCCGGCCAGCGCCTCGAAACAGGCGAGGTTGTAGAGCACGCCAGGGCTGCCGGGGTGCTCGGCGAGCGCCAGGGTCATCAGGTCAGCGGCCGCGGCGGGGTCGCCATCGGCCGCGAGGGCGCCGGCCGCGGTCGACGTCTCCCAGGGCGACACCTCGTACGGCTCGCCCACGCGGCCGCCGACCGCGATGGCGCTCGTGCCGTCCTCGAGCGCCGTCGCCGAGCGCCTGGACTCCGGATCGGGAATGAACACGAATGTCCCCGCGGGGGCGTCGTGCTCGGCACCGTCGATCGTGAAGCGGGCGCAGCCGCTGAGGACCACGTACAGCTCCTCGTGGCGGCCGGCATTGACGCCGGTCTCGTCGTGCTCCTCGATCAGTTGCACGTCGGCGTCGGCCGTGAATGCGTTGATGCCGAAGGCACTGATCCCGAGTGCGCGGCGCACGAGCCGGTAACCGACGCCACCGCTCTGGATCGGCTCGACCTCGCCGATGTGGACGATGCGCGGCGCCTCCGGCACGCGCGCATCATGCCACTGCCGCCCGCCGTGCCCGCGTCTCGCTCTAGGGCGTGCGGCGTGAGCTCGCGTTCCGCCTCGGCGGTCTCGGCGGCGAGCGCGACCTTGCGCTCGGCGTTGGAGAGCGCGCGCACGTAGGCGAGCGCGGCGGCCTCGATGATGTCGGTCGAGACGCCCTGGCCGGCGGCCGACTGCCCGGCGATCTCGAGGATCACGCTGGCCTCTCCGAGCGCGTCCTGGCCGCCGGTCACGGCATCGATGCGGAACTCGCGCAGCCGCGCCTCGCGACGCGTCGCCGTGTTGATGGCGCGGAAGATGGCGTCGACCGGGCCGTCGCCCGTGAAGTTGCCCTGCACCACGTCGCCGTCCGGTGTCCGGATCGAGACGGTGGCGTGCGGCGGGCGGCGCGACGAGGCCTCGACGTCGAACCACTCGAGCGCGTAGGAGGCAATCTCGGTGCGCAGCTCGTCGGTCACCAGCGCCTCGAGATCCATCGCGGTCACCTGCTTCTTCTTGTCCGCGATCTCCTTGAAGCGCTTGAACGCCGTGTTGAGCGCCTGGCCGGAGACGGTGAAGCCGAGCTCCTCCAGCGCCGACTTCAGCGCGTGCCGGCCGGAGTGCTTGCCGAGCACGATCGAGGAGACGTCGTCGACCCCGACCGAGGCGGCCTCCATGATCTCGTAGGTCGAGCGGTCCTTGAGCACGCCGTCCTGGTGGATCCCGGACTCGTGCGCGAACGCGTTGCGACCCACGATCGCCTTGTTCGGCTGCACCGGATAGCCGGTCAGACGCGATACGAGGCGGCTCGTGCGCGCGATCTCGCGCGTCTGCACGCCGGTGACGAAGCCGATGTCGTCCGCGCGGGTGTGCATCAGCATCACCAGCTCCTCGAGCGAGGCGTTGCCGGCCCGCTCGCCGATGCCGTTGATCGCGCACTCGATCTGGCGGGCGCCGGCCTTCACGCCGGCGAACGAGTTGGCGACCGCCAGGCCCAGGTCGTCGTGACAGTGGACGGAGAGCACGACGTCCCGCAGCCCCGGCACCAGCTCGTACAGGCGCCCGAGGAAGGCGGCGTACTCGTCCGGCATCGCGTAGCCGACGGTGTCGGGGATGTTGACCGTGGTCGCCCCCTCCTCGATCGCCGCCGCCACCACTTCGGCGGTGAACTCGACGTCGGCACGGGTCGCGTCCATCGGTGAGAACTCGACGTCGTCGACGAACGACTTGGCATGCGCGACGGCGGCACGCGCCTGGCCCAGCACGTCCTCGCGCGTCGACTGCAGCTGGTGCTTGATGTGGATGTCCGACGTCGAGATGAAGGTGTGGATGCGCGGGCGCCCCGCGTCGCGTACCGCCTCGGCGGCGCGCTCGATGTCGGCCGCATGAGCACGCGCGAGCCCGGCGATCACGGGGCCGTGCACCTCGCGAGCGATGGCCTGCACGGCCTCGAAGTCGCCCGGCGAGGAGATCGGGAAGCCCGCCTCGATGACGTCGACGCCCAGCCGCGCGAGCTGGTGGGCGATCTCCAGCTTCTCGGCGGTGTTGAGCGAGATGCCCGGCGACTGCTCGCCGTCTCTCAGCGTGGTGTCGAAGATGATGATCCGGTTGTCGTCCATGTCGCGTGCTCCTTCTCGGCTTGTGGGACCTGCTCCTTCGTGCTGGGTTTGCGGCTTCGCGGCCGCCACGCGCTATTCCCCCCGAAGGGGGAGGAGAAGGAGCAGGTGAAGCCGGCGCGACATGCGACGGCGAAGAGTACCTCACAGGGCGATCTCGAACCAGACCCGAGGCCGCCGCGCTCGACGCCCCCAGCGGTCCGGCATGGGGTCGACCGCATCTTCGATCTGATGGAGCTCGAGCGAGTGCTCGCCGTGGTGGACGAGCCGCCCGACCTCAGGCCGTCCTGGGCGCGCAAACGAACTGCGGCTGGGTAGGGCGGCCGGGCACCGGCCGCGCCGGCGGTCCCCGGCGCGTGGCGGATGGCGCTTTGACCGGACATATGCCGGTCAAGGCGCCATCGGCATTGGTTCGGGGACCGCCGGCGGGGCCGGCTCCCTCGCTCCCTACCCAGCCGCAGTTCGCGGGACCCTCAGCGCGAGACGTGGATCCCCAGAGCCCGCGGCGCGGCGCACACCGCGCGCGTGAGGGGATCCGGGCGCCGTCCCTCGGCGGCCAGCCGCTCGGCACGCAGAAACGCCGCCCGCACCGCCATCCCGCCCAGCCACGCCAGCGGCTCCCCCGGCACCGGCGGCCCGGGCTCGTCGAGCGCCAACCGCCGGTCGCCGTCACCCGCCACCAGCCCCGCCAGCACGCGGCCGGCGAGATGCGAGGGGCCGACCCCGTTGCCGGTGAACCCGAACGCGTAGTGGACGGGGCCGTCGTCGAGCGTCCCGATCTGCGGCACGTGGCTGGGCGAGACGTCGATCGGCCCGCCCCAGGCGTGGGTGATCGCGCGCCCCTCCAGCGCCGGGAAGTAGTCGACGAGGTGGCGGTGGATCTCCTCGACGGCCTGCGGGTCGACCTCGATGCGTCCGTTGAGCCGGGCGCCGACCGCGAGCTGCCCGCCGCCCCAGCCGAAGGCGATGCGGCCGTCGCGCGTCGTGCGGAAGTAGTGCAGGAACGTGCGGCCGTCGGTGATCGCCTCTCCCCCGGTCCAGCCGATCTCCTCCAGGACGTCGGGCACCGGCTCGGTGAGGACGATGTGCGAGGAAGTGACCGACAGTCGCGAGCGGAGGGGTCTGACCCCCCTCGTGGCGGCGTTGATGGTGAGGACCGCCGCGCCGGCGCGTACGCGGGCGCCGTCCGTGCGGACGACGACCTCGCCCGGTGACGCGTCGAGCGCGCGCACGCGCGAGCGCTCGTACATCGCCACGCCGCGCTCGAGCAGCCGCCGCCGCAACCCCAGAGCGAGCCGCGCCGGCTGCACCGTCGCGTCGTCGGGGACGAACAGGCCACGGCGGAAGCGCGGCGAGGAGCAGCGGGCGCGGACCGCGTCGGTGTCGAGGGCGATCACCTTGCCGGGGGCGACCGTGGCGGCCGCCAGGATCCCGTCGATCACCGCGTCCTGCGCCTCGCTCGTCGAGGTCTCGACGAAGCCCGCCTGCCGGAACCACGCGTCGACGCCCTCCGCCTCGCACCATGCGCCGATCGCGCGGACGCTGTCCGACGAGGCCTCGCACGCCGCGAGCGCGCGTTCATCGCCGAAGCGCTCGCGCAGCGACGGCAGGTTCGACCACAGCGTCTCGCAGAAGCCGCCGTTGCGCCCGCTCGGGCCGTGGCCGCAGACGTCCGCCTCCAGCAGCACGACGCGAGCCCCGCGCTCGAGCAGGTTCCAGGCGGTCCACATGCCGGCGTAGCCGCCGCCCACGATCACCACGTCGGCGTCGAGGTCGCCGGACGCGGGCGCCACCGGCTCGGCGCCGCCCGCCTCGCGCAGCCAGTAGCCGTGGGCGTCGTGCTCCACTAGCCCGATACGAAGAAGCGCTCGGAGGCGTCCGAGAGCACGGCCTCCGTCTTGGCCACCAGCTCGTCGAGCTCGCGCCGGCCGCAGATCAGCGGCGGGGCGAGGTGCAGGACGGCGTCGCCGCGGTCGTCGGGCCGCGCGATCAGGCCCTCCTCGAGCAGTCGCCCGACCAGGAACCCGCGCAGCAGCCGCTCGCGCTCCTCGGCGCTGAACCGGCTCAGCTGCTCGTCGCGGACCAGCTCCAGCGCCCAGAAGAAGCCCTCGCCGCGAACGTCGCCGACGATCGGCACGCGCTCGATCAGCTCCTCGAGCCGCTCGCGCAGGTAGCCCTCATGCTCGCGCACGTTCTCGAGCACGCCCTCGCGCTCGAAGATCTCGATGTTGCGCAGCGCGATCGCCGCCGCCATCGGGTGCCCGGCGAACGTGATGCCGTGCAGCAGCATGCGGCCGTCCTCGTAGAGCGGCTCGGCGATGCGATCGGAGACCATCACGGCGCCCATCGGGGCGTAGGCCGAGGTGAGGCCCTTGGCCAGCGTGATGACGTCGGGCGCGGGACCGTAGCGGGCGGAGGCGAAGTACTCGCCGAAGCGCCCGAAGCCGGTGATCACCTCGTCGGCCACGAGCGCGATGCCGTAGCGGTCGGCCAGCGAGCGCAGGCCGGCCCAGTAGCCCTCGGGCGGCACGAGCGCGCCGCCGGCGTTCTGGACCGGCTCGGCGATGATCATCGCCACCGTCTCGGGCCCGGTCTCGACGATCGTGCGCTCCATCTCGTCGAGCAGCCGGGCGCAGTGGGCGGCCGGGTCGTGCTCGAGCTCGTGGCGGAAGCCGTTCGTGTTCGACACGCGCACGACCGGGATCGGCGAAGCGCCGAACGGCTCCTTCATCGGCAGAACGCCGGTGAACGACAGCGCCCCGAGCGTGACGCCGTGGTAGGCGATCTCGCGCGCGATCGCCTTCGTGCGCTGCGGCTCGCCCTTGGCCAGGTAGTGCTGGCGGACGATCTTCCATGCCGCCTCGACCGACTCCGACCCGCCGCAGGTGAAGAACACGCGGTTGAGGTCGCCGGGCGCGCGCTCGGCCAGCGCCTCGGCGAGCCGGATCGCCGGCGGGTGCGCGGTCGCCCAGTTGGTGTTGAAGGCGAGCGTGGAGAGCTGCTCGCCCGCCACGGACGCCATCTCCTCGCCGAACGAGTAGCCGAGCTGGCAGCAGAACAGCGAGCTCAGGCCGTCCAGGTAGCGCTTCCCGTCGGTGTCGAAGACGTACGCCCCCTCGCCGCGCTCCAGCACCAGCAGCCGGTTCCCGCCGGGACCGAAGGCGCCGTTGCGGGTGAAGTGCATCAGGAGGTGCCGGTGCGCAAGCTCCTGAAGCTCGTCGGTGGCCAGGGGTTCGATCGCGGTCATGCCGACCATGCTTGCCCGCACATGCCGACCCGGCAATGGCCGGAGCGTCGCGTCTGGGCGGTGGAGGCCCGACGGAACGTCAATTGCCGCGGGCGCGACGGGGATGCAGACTCCGCGCCATGGCTCGGATCGTCCTCGCCGGCCGGAGCGCATCGACGAGCTGCGCCCGCTGTGGCTCGAGCTCCACCACCATCACGCGCGCGTGAGTCGCGTGCAGCCGTTCGTCGACGACGAGACGTCGTGGGCGGCCCGCCGGAAGAGCTACGTCGAGACGTTCGACGAGGGCGGCTTCGCGTTGGTCGCCGAGGACGAGGAGGGGCTGGCGGGCTACGCGATGGTGCGGATCCACGAGGGGCCGGACGACTCGTGGGCGCTCGAGGCGCGCTACGGCGAGGTGTGGACGATCCTCGTGACCGAGCGCGCCCGCGGGCGCGGGCTCGGGAGCGCGCTGCTCGACGAGGTCGACGCCGAACTGGCGCGCCGCGGCATCCGTGACCTCATGATCGGGGTGATGGAGGGCAACGACGACGCACGGCGCCTGTACGAGCGCCGCGGGCTGGTGCCGGGCTGGCTCCAGCTCTACCGCCTGGCGGCGGCCGAGCGATGACCGCGACGCTCTACGGCATCCCCGCCTCGCACCCGACCTACGCCGCGACGCTGATGCTCGAGCGCAAGGGCATCGAGTACAAGCGGATCGACCTGCCGCAGTGGTTCCACCGCCCGCTGCTGCGGATCCTGCGGTTCCACGGCACCACCGTGCCGGCGCTCGTGCTCGACGGCCGTCGCCGCCAGACCACGAAGGCGATCGCCCGCGCGCTCGACGCCGAGCGCCCAGAGCCGCGGCTCGTCCCCGCCGACCCGGACGAGCGCGCGCGGGTCGAGGCCGTCGAGACGTGGTGCGACGGCGACTTCCAGCAGCTCGGCCGACGGCTCGTGTACTGGGCGCTCGTCCGGCGCGGCTCGGCCGTCGACAGCTACCTCGAGGGCTCCCACCTGATCCTGCCGCGGTTCCTCGTCAAGCCGCTCGCCCCCGCCATCATCCGCATCCTCGCGCGCGACCACCGTTCGCGCGACGAGGCGGTGCGGCAGGACCTCGCGACGCTTCCGGGCCTTCTCGACCGGATCGACGCCTGGATCGCCGAGGGCGTGCTCGGCGGCGCCGAGCCCAACGTCGCCGACTACCAGGTCGCGACGAGCCTGGCGCTGCTGATGAGCCACGACGACCTGCGGCCGGCGATCGCGGCGCGGCCCGCGGGCCGGCTCGCCGAGCGACTCGCCCCGGACTACCCCGGCCGGATGCCGCCGGTGTTCCCGCCGGAGTGGATCACCTGGTCGGCGAGCCGGTAGAGCATCTCGCTCCAGCGCTGCTCGACGGCGTCGGCCTCGGCGACCGGCGCCGCCCCCTCGAAGGTCATGACCGTGTGGTCGTCGACGGTCGAGAGCGTCACGATCGCGAGGTCCTCGTCCCCGCCGATGGCGAACACGAGCCGCGACGGAGGGTCGACCTCGCGATAGACGATCGGCTCGCCCCGATACCAGCCGCGCACCTCTTCCGGCTCCGTCCACGCCTGGAACACACGCTCGCGCGACGCGTAGATCGCGTGGTTGATCCAGAAGTACGTCTGCGTGGTCATGTCGAGCATCGTCTATCGCGCGTCACGGAAAGGGAAAGTCCGATTGCTAATGGCGGTCATGCAGGAATCGCATGGCCCCCGCCACGATCGATCATGCCGCGACACGCGCGAAGCCGAACGCGCCCCGGCCGAGGCTGCGCCGGCGCCGCCGCTCGACGCGGCGGATCTGGCGGGCACGCTCGACGAGCAGGGGCGTCAGCGCGCCGGACGGGCGGAAGGGGTCGGCGATGACGCGCTGGTCGCTCAGCGAGATGGCGGCCCAGATCTCGTCGCCGACCTCGGCCACGAGCGCGGGGCGGCCCAGGGGGCGGCTGGAGTCGAGCTCGGCGAGCTGTGCCAGGGCAGCGCCGTCGGTCGGCATCGACGGGCGGATCGTGAGCGGCTGCATGGGTTCCTCCGTTCGCAACATTTGCAGGCATTTTCGCGCGCAGAGGAGCCCGCGACATCGGGCATCCGGTGGCAGTTCGGGCCCTCCGGGCCTTACCTGAGCCCAGCGGCCCCTTACTGCCGTCGGAGGAGCTCGACGAGCTCGTCCACACGCGCGGGGCCGAGCTCGGGATCGATCAAGAGATCGAGGGCGATCGCCGGCCAGCCGCGGTCGCGTGCGTGCCGCGCGAGTGCCGCCGACGAGGCCCGCACCGGTGTGGTCTCCGGCCAGCAGCAGCCGGCTCGGGTCGGCCCCGAGCTCGTCCGCGTGGTCGGCGCCCCACTCGAGCGCCTCGCGGGCGTCGGTGAACCCGGCCCCGCGGACGGTGAGGAGCACGGCGGGGATCCGGCGGCACAGCGTCAGCCAGATCGGCGCGGCCTCGCCGACCACGACGAGCAGCGCCGGCGGCTCGGGCGGCGTCGGGCGGCCAGGTGACCTCGACGGCGACGCCGCCGCGCAGCCGCAGATCGGCGTGTTGGGCAAGGCTCGATGCGCCGGACCGCATGCCCGCATCCTGTGCCTCGCGCGCCGGAAAGGGAAAGGCCGATCGCGTATCGCCGTCATGCGGGAATGGCATGAGGGTCCCGCGATCGCTTCGCGATACTTCCAGCATGGCCGAGGACCCAGGACGCGTACTCGCCTTCCCGCGAGCCCCGGACGCCATCGAGCTGCGACACCTGCGGTCGTTCGTCGCCGTGGCCGAGGAGCTCAACTTCGGCCGCGCCGCCGAGCAGCTCTACCTCTCGCAGCCGGCGCTGAGCCGCCACATCCGGGCGCTCGAGCAGCTGCTCGGCTGCGAGCTGCTCCGGCGCTCGACGCACCGGGTCGAGCTCACCCTCGCCGGCGAGTCGCTGCTCGACCGCGCGCGCAAGGTGCTGAGTGACGTCGACGAGGCGGTCTCGGTCACCCAGTCGGTCGGCAATGAGCTCGAGAACCGCGGCGCCCGCATGTGGCAGAACATCGCCGACCTCACGGCGCGTGGCGCCGGCGTCGACGAGATGCGCGAGGCCTACGAGGCGCTGCACGCCGAGTTCTCACCGCCGCCGGAGGTTACGGTCCGGCCCGTGACCGCGGGCGGCGTGCCGGCGCTCATCGTGTCGCCGCCCGACGCCGCCTCGGTGTCCCTGATCTACCTCCACGGCGGCGGCTTCATGGTCGGCTCGGCGTTCGGCTACCGCCATCTGGCCGGCGCGCTCGCGATGGCCGCGCGCACCAGCGTGCTGGTGCCCGACTTCCGGCTCGCTCCCGAGCACCCGTTCCCGGCCGCGCTCGACGACGTCGCCGCTGCGTACCGGTGGCTGCTGGAGCGCACCGGCCCGGACCGGATCGTGCTCGCCGGGGACTCCGCCGGCGGAGGCCTCGCCGTCTCTTCCCTGCTGCTGTTCAAGCGCGACGGCCTCCCGCAGCCCGCCGGCGCGGTGTTGATGTGCCCGGGCGTCGACCCCACCGGGAGGGTCGTCCAGCGAGGGCCGGATGACCCGCAGCCTGAGGATCCGGACCTCGTGCGCAGGTTCATCGACGCCTTCCTGGCCGGCCATCCCGTCGACGACCCACTGGTCAGCCCGCTGCTCGCCGACCTGTCCGGTCTCCCGCCGCTCCTCATCCAGGCCGCGACCGGCGATCCCTACTGCCCGGAATCGAAGGCGCTGGCGGCGCACGCGAGCGAGCACGGAGTCGACGCGCGGCTCGAGCTGTACCCGGTCACCACGCACGTGTTCCAGGTCTTCTGGTCGTTCCTGCCCGAGGCGAGCGAGGCGCTCGAGAGCGCCGGCCGGTTCGTCGCGGAGGTGTGCGCAGACTCGCGCGTGGCGCGAGGCGGCGGTGTGGGCGCCTGAACTGCGGCATTGAAGGGAGGCGGGTCCGGGCGCTGGTTGCGCATCGTGGAACGTTCGGCGGCCGCTCGAGCTCGGTGGGGTTGCTAACGCACGCTATGCGCGCAGTAGACAACCCCACGCCGACCAGACCCTGTCGCGCGCTCCGAACCGAGCTGACGTCCGAATCCGTTGCGCTTCGCGGAAATCGCCGCCGCTCAAACCCCACCCACCCTCCCTACAAGCCGGGGTTCACGCAGCGGCGCGGCGCCGGCGGAAGGCGAGCGCCCGGACCGCCAGATGCAACCCGAGCACGGCGTCCTCGTCGTCGAGCGAGACCCCCAGCAGCTCCTCGATCCGGCGCAGCCGCAGGTACAGCGACTGGCGCTCGAGGTGCAGCGCGCGGGCGGCCTGCGCCTTGCGGCCACCGGCGGCCAGGTAGGCCTCGAGCGTCTCCAGCAGCACGCGGTGGCGCGCCGAGCCGGGCGCCAGCAGCGGGCCGAGCTGCTCGTCGACGAACGCGTCGAGCTCCGGCGCCTCGCGCAGGTCGTGCAGCAGGTCGGTGACGCCCGGGCGCCGGGCGTCGTACCAGCGCCGCACCGGCAGAGCGGTCGCGGCGCCCGCCGAGCGGCGCACGCGCCGCAGGCCGGGGCCCACCGCCAGCCAGGTGTCGGCCGGGGCCCCGATCGCCAGCGCCGCCTCCTCCGGCCCCGCACCGCGCCGCTCGAGCACGCCGTGGAACAGGCCGGCCACGTGGTCGGCCAGCGCCTCGTCGTAGGAACGCGCGCCGAGCGCGAGCAGCACGAGCAGGTCGACGTCGCGCGGGCCGAGCAACACGGCGAAGCCGGTCGAGGACAGAGCCGCCCGCAGCTCGCCCGAGAGCCGGGTCCACGACAGCTCCTCGCCGCGGCGCGAGCGCGGCCCGCGCCAGCTCGCGGCGACCGGCAGCAGCACGCCGCGGTGATGGGAGCCCGCCCGCCCGAAGCCCAGCGCCTCGGCGCGGCGGCGCGCGTCGGCCTCCTCCACCCGCCCGTCGGCCAGGTCGGACAGGAACGCCCCGCGCGAGCGCGCGCGCAGGTGCTCCTCGTGCTGCTGGCCGAGCAGGTCGATCGCCACCGCCAGTGCCGCGCGCTCGCACGCGACGCGGTCGAAGTCGTCGAGCTGCTCGTCGACGGCCAGCGCGATCAGGCGGCCCCACGAGCTGTCCATCAGCCGCACGTCGACCAGCAGCGCCCCCTCCGGCGTCTCCCCGCGGTCCTCGGCGCGGTGCAGGTCGGCCCACGCCGACAGCGCGACGTCGTCGCCCGCGCGGCCGGACACGTAGTAGACGAGCTCGTGGCCGGCATCCTCGAGCACGACCGGGTTGCCGACCGCGGCGGCCAGCTCGGCCAGGATCTCCGGCACACCGCGGCCGTGCAGGATCAGCTCGGTGAAGCGGCGGTGGATCTCCTCGCCGCGCCGCAGCAGCTCGAACTGGCTGTTGAGCACCGCCGCGTGGACCGCCTCGGTGATCTCCACGAAGCGCACCGTGCGGCGGAAGGCCACGAGCGGAAGGCCCGCCTCCGCGCATGCGCGCACCACCGGCTCCGGCACCCGCTCGCGCCAGGTCGAGCCCAGCTCGACCGCCACGGCGGCGGCCCCCTGCTGGATCAGCGACGCGATCCAGCGCGCCTGGTCACGCTCGCGCTCGCCCGCTCCCATTCCGGTGGTGAGCACCAGCTCGCCGCCTTTGAGCAGGTCGCTGGGATCCGCCATCTCGATCACGTGCGCCCAGCGCAGCTCGCGGTCGACGCCCTCGGCCCCCGCGATCAGCTCCGGCAGGGCTCGCCGAAACACGGGCAGCTCGAGGACGTCCTTGAGGCGGAGCATACGTTTCGTCAGCCATTCTGGAACAAGACACGCCGCTGTGTCCATTGCAGGATCCGGTGCAACGCGGAAAGGTGGCGCTCCGAGTTGGAGGGTGAGGATGTCCATAGCTGACAACGCGCAGGCCCATGCGCTGTTGATCGACGGGCAGGACGCCCCGACGTCAGCGACGCGGACCGTGCATGACCCGGCGACCGGCGAGCCGCTCGCCGAGGTCGCCGACGCCTCGGCGGCCGACGCCGAGCGTGCCGTCGCGGTCGCGCGCGCGGCCTTCCGCCGTGGCGACTGGAGCCGCATCACTCCCGGCGAGCGCGCCGCCGTGCTCGACCGCATGGCCGACCTGCTGGAGGAACGCGCCGACGAGTTCGCCCGCACCGAGTCGCGCAACACCGGCAAGCCGCTGAAGTTCTCGAGCGCGTTCGACGTCCCGCTGACGATCGACAACCTGCGCTTCTTCGGGGCCGCCGCGCGTAATCTCGAGGGCAAGGCGTCGGCCGAGTACCTCGACGGGCTGACGAGCACGCATCAGGCGCGAGCCGATCGGGGTCTGCGCCTCGATCGCACCATGGAACTATCCACTCAACATGGCGGCCTGGAAGATCGGCCCGGCACTGGCGGCCGGCAACACGGTCGTGCTCAAGCCGTCCGAGCTGACGCCGCTGACCGCGCTGATGCTCGGGCGACTGGCGCTCGACGCCGGGCTGCCGCCCGGCGTGCTCAACGTCGTGCCCGGTCCGGGGCCTGAGGTCGGCGGCGTGCTCGCCCGCCACGAGGACGTTGCGCTGATCTCGGTCACCGGCTCCACGCGCACCGGCACGAGCGTCATGCGCGAGGCCGCCGGGACGGTCAAGCGCGTCCACATGGAGCTCGGCGGCAAGGCCCCGTTCGTGGTGTTCGAGGACGCCGACCTGGAGGCGGCCGCCGAGGGCGCGATCGTCGGCGGCTTCGCCAACTGCGGGCAGGACTGCACGGCGGCCACGCGGATCTACGTCCACGACGACGTGCGGGACGCCTTCATGGAGCGCCTGCTGCACAAGGTCGACCGGCTCGTGGTCGGCGACCCGATGGACGAGACGACCAATCTCGGGCCGCTGGTCTCGCCGGAGCAGCGCGAGCGCGTTCACGGGTTCGTCGAGCGCGCCGTCGAGGCGGGCGCCACCGCCGAGCGCGGCGGCGAACTGCCGGACGGCCGAGGGGCGTTCTACCCGCCGACCATCATCGCGGGAGCGGCCCAGGACTCCGAGATCGTCCAGAACGAGGTCTTCGGCCCGGTCCTGTGCGTGCTCGGCTTCGGCTCGGACGACGAGGCGTTCGCGCTCGCCAACGGCACCCGCTACGGGCTCGCCGCCTCGGCCTGGACGCGCGACGTCTTCCGCGCCCAGCGGGCGGCCCGCGAGCTCGAGGCGGGCACGGTCTGGATCAACGAGCACCTGGCCATCGGCTCCGAGATGCCGCACGGCGGTGTCAAGGGGTCGGGCTTCGGCAAGGACATGTCCATGTACGCGCTCGAGGAGTACACGGCGGTCAAGCACGTCGTGTTCGAGCTGACCGGCGCGCCGCGCAAGGAGTGGTACGACGCTGTGTCCACACCGGAATGAGCACCGACGCCGACATCCGCCTCGAGGCGGTCACCAAGCGCTTCGCCGAGGTCACGGCGGTCGATGACCTGACGCTCTCGATCCCGCGCGGCGCCTTCTACGCCCTGCTTGGCCCTTCCGGCTGCGGCAAGACGACGACGCTGCGCATGGTCGGCGGTTTCGAGGACCCGACCGAGGGCCGCATCTACCTCGGCGGCGACGAGGTCACGAACCTGCCGCCCTACAAGCGCGACGTCAACACGGTGTTTCAGTCGTACGCGCTGTTCCCGCACCTCAGCGTGGAGAAGAACGTCTCCTTCGGGCTCGAGCGCAAGAAGGTCGGCAAGGCCGACGTGGCCGGCCGCGTCGGCGAGGCGCTGGACATGGTCCAGCTCGGCCAGTACGGCCGCCGCAAGCCCGCCCAGCTCTCCGGCGGCCAGCAGCAGCGCGTGGCCCTCGCCCGCGCTTTGGTGAACCGCCCGCGGGCGCTGCTGCTCGACGAGCCGCTCGGCGCGCTCGACCTGCGGCTGCGGAAGCAGCTCCAGCTCCAGCTCAAGCAGATCCAGCAGGAGGTCGGCATCACCTTCGTGCACGTCACGCACGACCAGGAGGAGGCCATGAGCATGGCCGACACCATCGCCGTGATGAACGAGGGCCGGATCGAGCAGGCCGGCAGCGCGGCCGACCTCTACGAGCGCCCGCGGACCGAGTTCGTCGCCAACTTCCTCGGCGTCTCGAACCTGGTCGACGCGCGGCTGCGCGCCTCGCAGAACGGCCACTCGACGGTCGAGACGCACGACGGCGCCACCCTGCACGTGCCGAGCGACCGGATCGGCCCGCACGGCACCGACGCGGTGCGGATCGGCGTCCGGCCCGAGAAGGTCCGCCTCTCCCCCGCCGGCGCCGGGGTCGCCGACGGCGCCAACGTGCTGCGCGGCACGGTGGTCGTGGCCTCGTTCCTCGGCGTCTCGATCCAGTACGTCGTCCGCGCCGCCGGCGGCGAGGAGCTCACCGTCTTCGCCCAGAACCTCGACGGGGCCGAGCCGGAGTCGCTCGGGCCCGGCCGCGAGGTCCAGCTCGCCTGGGACCCGCAGCACACCTTCGTCGTAGCCAAGGAGAGCTCATGACCGACCCGCGCTTCGAACGCGCACTGGAGCAGTACCTCGAGGCGCAGCGCCTGTCGCGACGCCGCTTCCTCGGCCGCGCGGGAAGTGCCGGCCTGGCCGTCACCGGCCTCTCCACCCTGCTCGCCGCGTGCGGCGGCGTCGAGGGCACGGCAGGAGCAGACGGCCGAGCAGAACGAGGAGCAGGCCAAGGAGGTCAGCCACCCGAAGACCGAGATCGGCGACTGGACCTTCTCCAACTGGCCGCTCTACATGGACAAGGCGCTGCTGAAGGCCTTCGACAAGGAGTACGGCGGCAAGGTCCGCTACCTCGAGGACATCAACGACAACTACGAGTTCTTCGGGAAGGTCCGCCAGCAGCTCGAGAACGGCCAGCCGATCGGCCGCGACATCGTCGTCCTCACCGACTACATGGCGGCGCGCTGGGTGCGCAACGGCTACGCCGAGCCGATCGACAAGAAGAACGTCCCGAACGCGTCGAACATCGTCGACAACCTCGCGTCGATCAACTACGACGAGGAGCGCACGTTCACGCTCCCCTACCAGTCGGGCGCGATCGGCATCGGCTACAACATCAAGGAGACCGGCGGCGAGCTCACGAACGTCGCCGACCTCTTCGACCCGAAGTTCAAGGGCCGCGTGACGATGTTCTCCGAGCCCTACGACTCGGCCAGCACGGTCCTCCTGGGCGACGGGATCGACTGCTCGACGGCCACCATCGACCAGATCCTCGGCGCGATCGAGAAGATCGGCAAGGCGAACGACGAGGGCCAGTTCCGGCGCTTCACCGGCAACGACTACACGACCGACCTGGCCAAGGGGAACATCGCCATCGCGCTCGCCTACTCGGGCGACCTCGTGCAGCTGCAGAGCGACAACCCCGACCTGCGCTTCACGTACTTCGAGGAGGGCAACGTCGCGTTCAACGACAACCTGATGATGCCCAAGGCGGTCGAGAACCCGTACGCGGCCGAGACGATGTTCAACTACCTCTACGACCCAGTGGTGGCCGCCAAGCTCGCCGCGTACGTCAACTACATCTCGCCGGTCAAGGGCGCCAAGGAAGAGCTCGAGAAGACCGATCCGGAGATCGCCAACAACGAGCTGATCTTCCCGCCGCCGGAGGTCCAGGAGAAGATCTACGCCTACCCGGCGCTGTCGCCGGCCGAGGAGCGCGAGATGCAGGAGGCGATGGCCAAGGTGACCGGCGCCTGAGGCTGATCCACGACCCCACGAGTGGACGCGTCTCGCGGCGCCGGATCGGCACCCGGCAAACAATGCTCCCCTTCGCCGGGCACCGCCGGCATCCACGATCCGCGACCATGCGCCCGCGGGCCGCGGAATCAACCATCTAGCAATGCTGCGGCTGTCGCTCCAGCGCCGCCGCAAGCTCCTCCCCTGCTCTTCTCCGACTGGCGTGGCTGATCGTGTTCTTCGCGATCCCGCTGGTCAACCAGCTCAACGTCTCGCTGCAGACCGGCGACCCGGAGACCGGCTACGTCTTCACGTGGGCGTTCTCGAACTACACGGACGCCCTCAGCGAGTACGACACGCAGTTCCTGCGCTCGATCGGCTACGCGGCGACCGCGACCATCCTGTGCTTCGTCATCGCCTTCCCGCTGGCGTACTTCATCGCCTTCAAGGCGGGCCGCTGGAAGAACTTCATGCTGCTGTTGATCATCCTGCCGTTCTTCGTCTCGTATGTGCTGCGGACGGTGAGCTGGCAGCTGATCCTGTCGGACCAGGGCTTCGTGGTCGACACGCTGCGATCGATCGGCGTGGTCGGTGAGGACGGGCGGCTGCTGGCCACGCGCACGGCCGTGATCGCGGGCATCACCTACAACTTCCTGCCCTTCATGGCGCTGCCGCTGTACGTGTCGCTGGAGAAGATCGACAAGCGGCTGATCGAGGCGGCGACCGATCTCTACGCCAGCCGCACGACCGCGTTCCGCAAGGTCACGCTGCCGCTGGCGCTGCCAGGCATCTTCGCGGGCTCGCTGCTGACCTTCATCCCGGCCTGCGGCGACTTCATCAACGCCGCCCTGCTCGGCACGCCGCGCCAGTACATGATCGGCAACGTCATCCAGAACAAGTACCTGGTCATCCAGGACTACCCGCAGGCGGCGGCGCTGAGCTTCATCCTGATGACCTTCATCCTGATCGGGATCTTCATCTATGCCCGCGTGCTGGGCGCCCGCAACCTGACCGAGGCGGCGATCTGATGGCCGTCGACGCTCCTCCCAAGGTCGCCGAGCTCATCGCCGGCGAGCTGAAGCCGTCGCGGGCCCGCCGCGTCGACACGACGCGCTCGTGGGCGCTGGGGATCTGGTCGGCGCTCGCCCTGCTCTACCTGTTCATCCCGATCTTCGTGATCGTGGTCGTTCTCGTTCAACGACCCGGCGGGCCGCTTCAACTTCACCTGGCAGGGCTTCACCCTCGACGCCTGGAAGCACCCGTTCTCGAACCCCGACCTCGCGACGGCGATGAAGAACTCGTTCCTGATCGCCGGGATCACGACGCTGATCGCGGTCGCGCTCGGGACCTTCATGGCGATGGCGCTGGTGCGCTACGGCTTCCGCGGGCGCTCGACGGTCGACTTCTTCGTCTTCCTGCCGCTGTCGACGCCCGAGGTCGTGATCGGCGCCGCGCTGCTGGCGCTGTTCCTGACGATGGCGGTCAACACCGGCTTCGCGACGATCGTGATCGCCCACGTCATGTTCACGGTCTCGTACGTGGTGGTGACCGTGAAGGCGCGACTCGAGGGGATGGACCGGCACATCGAGGAAGCCGCGATGGACCTCGGGGCCACCGAGTGGACGACGTTCCGCAAGATCACGCTGCCGATGATCGCCCCCGGCGTCGCCGCGGCGGCGCTGCTGGCCGCCGCGATCTCGGTCGACGACTACGTGATCACGAGCTTCAACGCGGGCCAGACGATCACGTTCCCGCTGTTCATCTTCGGCGCCACCCGCCAGGGCGTGCCGCCGGAGGTCAACGTGCTCGCCACCGGGTTGCTGGTCATCGTGCTGATCCTGATGGCCCTCAACGTGGTGGTCCAGCGCCGGCTGGCGCGCCGCGACGCGGCGCGCATCGCCTGAGCCCGAATCCAACGATCCCCCTGCTGGTGGCCGCGCTCGACCGCGTCGTCGTGCCGATGCGCCGACCCCTCGCCCTTCTATTCTGCGCCTTCGCGCTCGCCGTCCCGCTCGCGGACTGCGGCGAGGGCGATGACCAGCAGGCCGCGCCGGCCGCCACCGCGACGCCCACCGGAGAAAAGGGCGACCGCGGGGGTTACAGCTACTGAATCGACACACGGTCCAGCGGTCGCTCACCGATCATGGACCGCGCATCGGTACCCGTCCACCTTGGGGGGACGCACCATGACTGACATGACTGAACTTGTCACCACCGCGCGCCGGAAGGGCACCGGCGAACTGCTGCTCACGAGCGGGCTGATCGTGCTCTACACGGGGCTACGCGGCACCGCCCGGGCGCTCGGCGCGCTCGAGTCCGTCGTCCGCTAGCAAGGAACCGCCAGCACCGGCACTAACCGACGACGAGCATCAGTCGCCGCGGTTCATGTAGAAGAACGCGGCCGCGATGAAGAACATCGGGATGAACGAGGCGAGCAGCACGGCGGGCGCCTGCACGCCGACGGCCACCACCACGAGCCCGATCACCGCCGCCAGCGAGTAGGCGGGCGCCGTCGAGTTGAGCCCGATCACGAGCGCGTCGGTGAACCCGATCGCGTTCGCCTTCAGCCCATGCTCGCTGGTCTCCGGAGCAACGGGTCCCTCGCCCATCGGGCGACCATATAATCGTCAACCCGAGAGCGCCACCGAGCGGCCGCCGACGAAGCCGTCCATCGCCACGATCGCGTCGATCACGGCGGCGGGGATCGGCCCGTCGGTGGTCACCGCCATCACCGCCAGCTCGCTCCGCTCGGCGCTGTCGTAGCCGGGCGGCTCGCGGCCGACGGCGGCCGCGGAGATGTTCACGCCGTGCTGTCCGAAGACGGTGCCGACGCGGCCGATCATGCCGGGGACGTCCTGGTAGTGGAAGAGCGCGAGGTGCCCCTCGTCCATCTGCAGGTTGAAGCGCTGGCCCCACGCCTCCAGCAGGTGCGGGCGGTGCATGCGGCCGAGCGTGGTGCCGACCACGCGCATGCGGTCGCCGCCGACCACCACGGTGACGCGGACGAGGTCGGTGAAGTCGCGCGCGATCCGCTCCTTGCGCTCGGAGATCTGGATCCCGCGCTGCTCGGCGAGCGACGGCGCGTTGACCATGTTGACCTCCTCGTCCGTGTGGCCGGCGAGCACGCCGTCGAGGACCGACAGGGTGAGCAGGCGCGTGTCGCGCTCGGCGATCCGGCCGAGGTACTCGAGCTCGATCCGGTCGACGCTGGAGGACTCGGCGAGCGCCATCGCGACCCGGCCGAGGCCGCGCGCAAGCGGCAGGAACGGCCCGAGCACCTCCATGTCCTCGCTGCTGACGGCGGGGATGTTCACCGCGGTCGAGACCACCCCGCCGGTCAGCGCTGCGACGACCTGCTCGGCGGTCTGCACGCCGGCGCGGTCCTGCGCCTCGGTCGTCGAGGCGGCCAGGTGCGGGGTGACGACCACGTTGGGGTAGCCGAACAGCGGGTGGTCGGTGACCGGCTCCCGGCTGAACACGTCGAGCGCCGCGCCCGCGACCTTGCCCGAGTCGAGCGCCGCCTTGAGCGCGTCGTCGTCGACCAGCTCGCCGCGCGCGCAGTTGACGATCCGCACCCCGTCGCGGCACTTGGCCAGCGTCTCGGCGTCGAGCCAGCCGACCGTCTCCGGGGTCTTGGGCAGGTGGATGGAGATGAAGTCCGACTCTGCGTACAGCTCGTCGGACGAGGCGGCCTGCTCGACCCCGAGCTCGCGGAAGCGCGCCGCCGACACGAACGGGTCGAAGGCGATCACGCGCATCCCGAAGCCCTGCGCGCGCTGGCCGACGAGCTGGCCGATGCGGCCGAAGCCGAGCAGGCCGAGCGTCTTCTCGTAGACCTCCACGCCACCCCACTTCGACCGCTCCCAGCTTCCGCCCGTCAGCGCCTTGTGCGCCTGCGGGACGTTGCGGGCGAGCGCGAGCAGCAGCGCGACCGTGTGCTCGGCCGCCGTGATCACGTTCGACTGGGGCGCGTTGGCGACGATGATGCCGCGGCGGGTGGCGGCCTCGACGTCGACGTTGTCCACCCCTACGCCGGCGCGGCCGATCACCTTCAGCCTGTCGGCGCGGGCGATCAGGTCGGCGGTCAGCTTGGTCGCCGAGCGGATGAGGACGGCGTCGTAGTCGCCGATCCGCTCGGCCAGCTCGTCGGCGCTCCAGTCGAGCCCGAGGTCGACGTCGAAGCGGTCGCGCAGCATCTGCACGCCGGCCGGCGCGATCGTCTCGGCGACCAGGACGCGGATGGGCGCCGTCAGCTCGGGCGCGCTCAGAGAGCAACCTTCCCGCGATGTTCGCGAAGCGAACTCGCAATGGAATCGCCGCCAGGCGATTCCACGAACACCCGCTGCGCCGCGCCCGGCCCGGCGCCGTGCTCGACGTCGCGGCCGAGCTGGTGCAGCACCATCTCGAGCCCCGACAGCGTGGTCACGATGTCGAAGGCGCCGAAGTAGCCGCAGTGGGCGATCCGCAGGATGCGGCCCTTGAGGTGGTCCTGGCCGCCGTTGGCCGTGATGCCGAGCCGGCGCAGCGCGCCGGGGACCTTGCCGCCGTCGACCTCCTCCGGCAGCTCGATCGCGGTCACCACGGTCGAACGCTCGTCGGGATCGCCGAACAGCTCGAGGCCCATGGCGGCGACGCCGGCGCGGGTCGCGCGCGCGAGCAGCCGGTGGCGGGCCAGCACGTCGTCCAGTCCCTCCTGCTCGATCATCTGCAGCGCGACGTCGAGGCCGAGGAAGAGCGAGACGGCGGGCGTGAACGGGCTGGCGCCCTTGGCCTGGCTCCTCGCCGTCCGCCCCCAGTCGAAGTAGTAGCGGCCGCCGGGGCGCGACTCGGCGTACTCGAGCGCCTTCGGCGAGACCGAGGCGAACGCGAGCCCCGGCGCGCACATGAGCGCCTTCTGGGAGCCGGCGACCACGACGTCGACGCCCCACTCGTCCTGGCGCAGCTCCGCGGCGCCGAGGCCGGAAACGGCGTCGACCGCGAGGATCACGTCGTGGTTCGCGGCGACCTCGGCGATCGCCTGGACGTCGTGCACGATGCCGGTCGACGTCTCGCTCAGCGTGGCGAAGGCGACCTTGATGTCGTCGGTCAGCAGCTTGTCGATCTCGGCCGGATCGAGCCGTTCGCCCCAGCCGGGCTCGTAGCGGACCACGTCGGCGCCGTAGGCCTCGCAGAGCTGGATCCAGCGCTCGCCGAACTTGCCGGCGGCGCACGCCAGCACCCTGTCGCCGGGGCGGACGAGGTTGGCGGCGGCCGACTCCATGGCGCCCGAGCCGCTCGAGGCGAAGGCCAGGACGTCGTTGGCGGTGCGGAAGACCGGCGGCAGAGCGCCCAGCACACGCTCGTACAGCTCATCGAAGGCGGGCGCGCGGTGGTAGATCATCGGCGCTGCCATCGCCTGTGACACGGCGGGCGGGATCGGCGTGGGGCCCGCGGTCATCAGGTACTGCTTGGTGAAGGGATTGGGCGTCATGCGAGACCGTCTCTATCCGGGGAGGTCGGTCGCAGGTTAGCGGCCGAACAGCGTCCAGGAGGCGTTGTCGAGGTCCGGGTTCGACTGGCGCTCGAGGTCGCGCCGGAGCTCCTCGAGATCGAGCCCGGAGGCGATCAGGACAACCCAGACGACCATGCCGATGATGCCGAGGACGACGCCGACGATGCCGAGGATGACGCCGGCATGGGCCATCCCGTCGCCGTACGTCGTCTCGCCTCTCGCGACCCGCTTGCGGCCCTGCACCCCGGCGATCCAGGCCCCGATCGACATCGGCAGCGAGAACACGAACCCGACGCCGGCGGTGAACAGCAGGAGCACCATGCCGAGGACGCCGAGCACGAGCGACGTCGTGGCGGCGCCGTTGGACGGCCGCGCCGGCGTCTGGAAGATGATCGGGCGCTCGCTGACGGCCGGCGCCGCCGGCTCCGGGTCGGGATCGGGCTCGGCCGGCGCGGACTCGAACAGCGGCGCCGGCCGGCCGCCCGGCGCTTGCGGCGGCAGCCAGCCCGAGGTGGTTTCTTCGTCGCTCAGAACTCCGTCTCGATCCAGTCCATCATCGAGCGCAGCTGCTTGCCCTCGCGCTCGATCTGGTGGTCGGCCTGCTCGGCGCGCATGCGGCGGAAGTTCTCCTGCCCCGCGCGGTTCTCGGCGATCCACTCGCGCGCGAACTCGCCCGACTGGATCTCCTGGAGGACGTCCTTCATCGCCTGGCGAGTGGCGTCGGAGATGATCCGCTTGCCGCGCGTGTAGTCGCCGTACTCGGCGGTGTTGGAGACCGAGAAGCGCATGCCGCTGAGGCCCTTCTCGTACATCAGGTCGACGATCAGCTTCAGCTCGTGCAGGCACTCGAAATAGGCGAGCTTGGGGTCGTAGCCGGCCTCGATGAGAGTCTCGTAGCCGGCCTGCACGAGCTCGGACACGCCGCCGCAGAGGACGGCCTGCTCGCCGAAGAGGTCGGTCTCGGTCTCGTCCTTGAACGTGGTCTCGATCACCCCGCCACGCGTGCATCCGATGCCCTTGGCGTAGGCGAGCGCGAGCTGGAGCGCGTTGCCCGAGGCGTCCTGGTCGACCGCGACAAGACCCGGCACCCCGCTGCCCTCGAGGTACTGGCGGCGGACGAGGTGGCCCGGGCCCTTGGGGGCCACGAGGGCGACGTCGACCTCCGGGGGCGGCTCGACCTCACCGTAGTGGACGGAGAAGCCGTGGCCGAAGAACAGGGCCTTGCCCGGGGCGATGCCGTCGCGGATCTGCTCGCTCCAGATCTGCCCGTGCTTCTCGTCGGGCAGCAGGACCATCACGATGTCGCCGCGCGAGGTCGCCTCGGCCACGTCGGTGACCTCGAGGCCGCTCGAGCGCGCCTTCTCGACGGAGGACGAATCGGGGCGAAGGCCGACGACGACGTCGACGCCGGAGTCCTTCAGGTTCAGTGAGTGGGCGTGGCCCTGTGAGCCGTAGCCGAGGATGGCCACGGTCTTGCCCTTCAGCAGGTCCAGATCCGCGTCGTTGTCGTAGTACATAGGGCGCGAACAGTAACGTCGCTCGTCGGGAGGAGCTTGCGACGGACGACGAGCGAAACCCGTTTACGCCGTTCCCGCGGCCACCCATGTCCTGGCGGGGAGCGCCAGCGAGCCGTCGTCGGCCGTCCAGGGCCTCGCCTGTTCCGTGAGCGCCTGGACGATCTCGTCGTCCTGCGCACGGCTCGCCCGCTCCTGCACGCGCAGGGAGATGTCGTTCGCGAACTGCCACCACGCCTCGATGGAGCGGTAGCGCACCGTGAAGGGCAACGACTCGACCTCGTATTCGACGAAGCCGGCCGCGTCGAGGTTCTCCTCGGTCGTGCCCTGCGAGGCCCAGGCGAACTGGCCGGGACCGGGCGGGACCGGCTCGACGAGGCCGCGGTCGGCGAGCACCTTGACCGGCAGGACCGTCCACGGGTTGTCGGCGGGGTCAGCCCAGGCGGCCAGCGCGAGGCGCCCGCCCGGGCGGAGCACGCGCCGCGTGTCCCGGAGCGCGGCCTCAGCGTCCGCCATCAGCATGTAGCCCCAGCGTGAAAGGACCCCGTCGAGGCTGGCCGCCGACTGGTCGATCGCCTCGGCGTCGATCTGGCGGAAGCGCACGTTCGGCACGCCGAGCTTCTCGGCGCGGCGCTGGGCAGCAGTGAGCATCTCCGGCACGAGGTCGGAGGTGATAAGCGTGCCGCCCGGCTGGATCAGCTCGGCGGCGAGGAAGCCGGTGTCGCCGATCCCGGCGGCGAGCTCGAGCAGCACGTGGCCGGGCTGCGGCTGCAGCGCGTCGAGCATCCAGCTGCTCACCGGCATCGTGTCGCGCCGGATGTCATCGGCGTGCTTCTCCCAGCCGGCGGCGACGGTCTGCCAGCGGCGGCGGTTCTCCTGCCTGTAGCTCATAGGGCAACCTCCCTGCGATGTTCGCGAAGCGAACTCGCAAGGCCAAGCTTGCTTGGCCCGCTCACGCGAGCTCCCTTCGGACCAGCTTTCCCGAGGTCGTGCGCGGCAACGCCTCGGCGATCTCGATCGCCTTGGGGACCTTGAAGCGCGCGAGGCGCGCCCCGACCCAGGCGCGGAGCTCGGCCTCGGTGGCGTGCGAGCGCAGGACCACACGGGCGGTCACCGCCTCGCCCCACTCCGGGTGCCGCCGTGCGAACACGACTACCTCTGCCACCGCGGGATGCTCGAGCAGCACGGCCTCGACCTCGGCGGGCGCCACGTTCTCTCCGCCGCTCACGATCGTGTCCCCTTTGCGGCCGATGACGATCAGGCGGCCGCGGTCGTCGAGCCGGCCGAGGTCGCCGGTCCGCAGCGTGCCACCGCCGGCGACGGTCGGGCCGTCGACGAGGATCTCTCCGTCGCCGGCGATGGCAACGGTGACCCCGGGGATGGCCCGGCCCGAGGTCTCGACGTCGCCGACCTCGCCGATGGTCACGGACGAGCAGGCCTCGGTCAGGCCGTACGTGGGCGCCACGGGCCAGCCGGCGTCGAGCAGCGTGCGGTCCGCGGCGGCGCCGCCGAGCAGGACGGCCCGCAGGCTCGGCGGGGGCGGCGAGTCGAGCAGGCGGGCGAGCTGGGTCGGGACCATCGAAGCGAGCGTGACGTCAGCACGATCGGGCGGACCGAGGACCGCCGTGGTGGCGTGGATCGCGGAGCGCAGCAGGACCATCAGGCCGCCGACGTGCGAGAGCGGCAGCGGGCACAGCCAGCGCTCGCCGGGGTCGTGGCCGAGCGCGGCGGCGGAGCCGTGCGCCTGCGCCAGCACGTTGCCGTAGGAGAGCTCGACCGCACGCGGAGCGGCCGTGGTGCCCGAGGTGTGGACGACGAGCGCGACGTCGTCCCCGTGCGGTCGCCGCACGACTCGCTCGTCGTCGCCGCGCGCCTCGTCGCTCGCCCACGACTCGTCGACGACGGTCGTCGCCGACCGCAGAATCACATCTCGTTCCCGGTCTGCCAGCCGGAGGTCGACCGGCATCGCCACCGCCCCCGCGAGCAGGCAGCCGTGCAGCACCTCGGCGAACTCGACGCCTGACGGCAGCGCGATGGCCACGCGCTCTCCGTGGGTCAAGCGGGCGGCCACGCCGCGGGCGCGCTCGAGCAGCTCGGCGTAGGTGCGCGTCCCGTCCTCCGCCTCGACCGCGGTCCGGTTCGGGCGCAGGGCCGCCGCGCGCTCGAGCCATGGCTCCACCGCGCGCAGGCTAGCCTCTTGGCCTTGACCGTCACCTGGACCGCTGCCGCCGAGTACGAGGACATCCGCTACGAGACCTCCGGCGACGGCATCGCCAAGATCACCATCGACCGGCCCGACGTCCGGAACGCGTTCCGGCCGCAGACGATCGTCGAGATCTCCGACGCGCTCGAGAAGGCGCGCGAGGACACGTCGGTCGGGGTGATCGTGCTCACCGGCGAGGGCCCGCTGGCCTTCTGCTCGGGCGGCGACCAGCGCGTCCGCGGCGACACCGGCTACATGGCGGAGGGCGCGAAGGTCGGGCGCTTCCACGTGACCGACCTGCACGTGCAGATCCGGCGGCTGCCCAAGCCCGTGGTGGCGATGGTGGCCGGCTATGCGGTCGGCGGCGGCCACGTGCTCCATCTCGTGTGCGATCTGACCATCGCGGCCGACAACGCGCGCTTCGGGCAGACCGGGCCGCGCGTGGGCTCGTTCGACGGCGGCTTCGGCGCCGGGCTGCTCGCCAACCTCGTCGGGTCCAAGAAGGCGAAGGAGATCTGGTTCCTCTGCCGCCAGTACGACGCGCAGCAGGCGCTCGAGATGGGGCTCGTCAACACCGTGGTACCGCTCGAAGAGCTCGAGCGTGAGACCGTGCAGTGGTGCCGCGAGATGCTCGAGCTCTCCCCGTTCTCGCTGCGGCTGCTGAAGGCGAGCTTCCACGCCGCCGAGGACGGGCTGAGCGGCATCCAGCAGCTCGCGCACGACGCGAACCTTCTCTTCTACGCGTCCGACGAGGCCCGCGAGGGCCGCGAGGCGTACAAGAGCAAACGCAAGCCCGACTTCTCGCAGTTCCCCAAACGACCTTGAGCCCGCTCCACATCTGGCTCATGGCGGCGCGACCGCGCACGCTCCCCGCCGCGGTCGCCCCGGTCCTCGTCGGGACGGCCCTGGCGGCCACCGAGGGCACGTTCCTCGTACTGACCTTCCTGGCCGCGATGCTCGGCGCGCTCTTCATCCAGGTCGGCACGAACCTGTCGAACGACTACTCGGACGCCCGCCGCGGGGCCGACACCGAGGACCGGCTGGGGCCCGTGCGGGTGACCGCAGGCGGGCTCGTGCCGCCGCGCCAGGTCCTGGTGGCGACCTACGTGGCGTTCGGACTCGCCGTGCTGGCCGGCGCCTACCTGATCGCGACCGCCGGCTGGGAGCTGCTCCTCATCGGCGTGGCCTCCATCCTGGCCGGCGTGCTCTACACCGGCGGCCCGCGGCCGTACGGCTACGAGGGCCTCGGCGAGGTGTTCGTGTTCCTCTTCTTCGGCGTGGTGGCGGTCACCGGCTCCTACTTCGCGCAGGTCGAGCGGCTGACGTGGGAGGCGTTCGTGCTCGCCGTGCCGGTCGGGTTGCTCGCCTCGGCGATCCTGGTGGTCAACAACGTGCGCGACCTCGAGACCGACCGCCGCGCCGGCAAGCGGACGCTCGCCGTGCGGCTCGGACGCCCACGGGCGCGCACGCTGTACGCGGTGATGGTCTACGGCGCCTTCGTCTGCGCGCCGCTGCCGTGGCTGCTTGGGTCGGACGAGCTCTCGGCCTGGCTGGCGCTGCCGCTGCTGGCGCTCCCGCTCGCCGTGCCGGTCGTGAAAACCGTCCGCACGAAGACCGACGGGCCGTCGCTCAACGGCGGCCTGGCTCGGACCGGCATGCTGCAGCTCGTGTTCTGCTCGCTCCTGTCCGCGGGAATCCTGGCGAGCTGATGGCCGAGCTGGCGGTCGACCTGGTCCGGATGGAGCCGCGCACGCCGCTGCGGGCCGCGTGGGGCGTTCTCGACGAGCGCGAGCTGCTGCGCGTGCGGCTGGACTTCGGCGACGACGATTTCGGCATCGGCGAGGCGGCCCCCCTCGAGGAGTACGACGGCGTGCCGCTCGCCGCGGTCGTCGCGGCGCTCGACGCGTACGCCGTGGTGCTGTCCCACGCCAGCCCGCGCTCGACCCACGCCGAGCTGCTTGCGGCCTGCGCCGCCGAGCGACCGCTGCCGCAGGCGCTGGCGGCGATCGACCTCGCGCTGTGGGACCGGGCCGGCCGCCGCACGGGCTTCCCGGTCGCGCAGCTGATCGCCGCGGGGGCGGTGCGGTCGGTGGCGGTCAACGCCACGATCGCTGCCGTCGACCGTGCAGGCGCCGCCGCCGAGGCGGCCGCCGCGGCCGAGGCGGGGTTCCGCTGCGTGAAGATGAAGGTGGGCGTCGGCGACGACGCAGGGCGGGTCGCCGCCGTCCGCGCCGCCGTGGGCGACGACGTGGCGATCCGCGTCGATGCCAACGGAGCGTGGCCCACGCCCGAGGAGGCGATCGCCAACCTGCGCGCGCTCGCACCGGCGGGGATCGAGCTGTGCGAGGAGCCGGTCCACGGGATGGCGAAGATGCGCGCGGTCCGCGCGAAGTCGCCGGTGCCGGTGGCGATGGACGAGACCGCCGCCGAGCGCGGCGCACCCGGCTCGGGCTCGGCGGACGCCGTCTGCCTGAAGATCTCCCGCTGCGGCGGCATCTCGGGCCTGCTGCGCGATGCCCGCGCCGCGCGCGCCGCGGGCACGAAGGTCTACGTGGCGTCGGCCTTCGACGGCCCGCACGGGATCGCCGCCGGCCTGCATGCCGCCGCCGGCCTGCGCGCGTCCGGCCCGGTCGCCTACTGCGGGCTCGCCTCGCTCGCGAAGTTCGTGGACCACGAGGACGTGCTTGCGGCGCGCGACGGTGCGATCGCGGTGCCGGACGGGCCGGGCCTGCTCGGCTGATGCTGCTGGTGCGCGAGGCCTCGCCGCGCCCGCCCGCGCTCGAGGTCGCCGTCGCGCACGCGCTGGTCGAGCAGGTCAACGAGGGCGCGTTCGACGCCGTGGTGCGCGTGTACCGCCCGGCGCCGACGGTCGCCTTCGGGCGGCTCGATGCGCTGCGGCCGGGGTTTGCCGCGGCTGCGGCGGCAGCGCGGCGGCACGGCTTCGAGCCGGTGCTCCGCGCGCCCGGCGGGCATGCCGTGGCGTACCACGATGGCTGCCTCGGGATCGACGAGGTGGTCGGCGAGCAGGATCCGATCGCGGGGATGCACGATCGCTTTGCCGCCTCGGGCGAGCGGCTGGCCGGCGCGCTGCGCGGGTTGGGCGTGGACGCCCGCGTGGGCCGCGTCCCCGGCGAGTTCTGCCCGGGCGAGTTCACGGTCAACGCTCGCGGGGCGGTCAAGCTGGTCGGCACCGCTCAGCGGGTGCTGCGGCATGCCTCGCTGCTGGCAGCGTCGGTGGCCGTGTCGGGGGCGGATGTGCTGCGGGCGGTATTGCGCGATGTGTACGCCGCGCTGGAGCTGGAGTGGGATCCGGCGACGGTGGGCGCGGTGGCCGACGAGGTCGTCGGCGTGGGGATCGACGAGGTCGAGCGGGCGGTGCTGGCGGCCTACGGCGAGTTCGATCGTGGCTCGCTGAGTCCGGCGACGCGCTCGCGGGCGGCTGAGTTGGAGCCGCGGCACCGCCTCTGAACGTCAACTGCGCTGGGTGGGGAGCTGGGGTGCGAAACGTCACTTTCGAGGCGACCGCGCGCGAGGTGTGTTGCGTTCTGCACGCTGACGATGCAGGACGTCACACTCGATCCCGCGCCGCGGGCGAGAGTGACGAAATGCACGGGCAACCGGACCCGCCTCCGAAATGAACGGGCAACCGAACCCGCCTCCCTCAATGCCGCAGTTGACGTAAACGCTACGCGGCGCCAAGAGCGCGGGCCACCGCGGCCACGCCCGCGGCGGCGGCGAGCACCACGAGCAGCGGCGCCCTCAGCGCCAGCGCGACGGCGGCCGCGGCAACCCCCGCCACGCGGGCGTCGACCACGAGCGCTCGCCCGTCCGCCAGCGTCTGGCCTGCGACCAGCGCGGCCAGCAGGCACGGCGCGAGCAATGGCATGACCACGGCGGCCCGGCGCGGCAGCGGACGGCCGGCCAGCACCAGCGTGCCCGCACCCTTCAGCGCAATCGTTGCGACACCGACGACAAGCACCGCAATCCAGGCAGCGCTCATGACCGCACGCCCAGGGCGATGACGGCGCCGAGCGCGGCGGCGACGATGGGGAGCCCCGGCGGCAGCACCGGCGTCATCACGATGGCGATCACGGCCCCTGCCAGCGCCGCGATCCGGGCGCGGCGGCCGTCGAGCTGGCCGACCAGCAGGGCGAGGAAGAGCGCCGGGAACATCGCGTCGAGCCCGTAGTCGGCCGGGTCGCCGAGCGCGCTGCCGAAGAGGGTGCCGGCGACGGTGCCGGACAGCCAGAAGACCATCAGCACGAGCCCGGCGCCGAGCAGCCGGCCCCGGTCGACGCGGCCGTCGCGCTGGGCGACCGCCCACGACTCGTCGACCGCGAGCTGCGCCTCGGCCACGCGCCGCGCCGCCGAGCCGCGCAGCGCAGGCGCGATCGAGACGCCGATCGCCAGGTAGCGCAGGTTGAGCAGGACCGCGGCCACGATCGCGGCGGCCACCGCGCCGTCCGAGCCGAGCACCGAGGCCACGGCGAACTGCGCCGAGCCCGCGAAGGTCGTCACCGACATCACGATCGGTGCGACGGCGCCCATCCCGGCATCGCGCGCGAGGATCCCGAACGACGCGCCGAACGCGAACACTGCGATCGCGATCGGCGCGGCCGCCCGGGCGCCGGCGGCGAATGAGGAGGGGACTTGCCGCCGCAGAGGGAAGTCCGTCATAATGGTGCTGGCTTCCATGTTGATGGAATGATTCCATCTGAATGGATCTTTGTCCAGCGAAATGGAACAGACCGTCGACACGTTCGTGCGGACGGTGGCGACGAACGTCCGCGCGCTCCGCCTCCAGGCGGGGTTGACGCTGGCCGAGCTGGCGACCTCCGCCGGGCTCGGCAAGTCGACGCTCGCGCAGCTCGAGTCGGGCAAGGCGAACCCGAGCGTCGAGACGCTGTGGGCGATCGCCGCCGCGCTCCAGGTGCCGTTCGCGCGCATCGTCGAGGAGACCCGGCCGGCGCTGAAGGTGGTACGCGCCGCCGACGTCCCCCCCATGCATTCGGCCGAGACGCCCGGCTGGGCCGCCCGGCTGCTGACCGCCTCGCACGGCCGCGGCACGTTCGACCTCTACGCGCTCGACCTCGACGAGGGGGCGGTCCGCCACGCCGATGCCCATCATCCCGGGGTGCTCGAGCACCTCGTGGTCGTCATCGGCCGGCTGCGCGCCGGCCCGCAGACCGGGCCGGTGCTGCTCGAACAGGGCGACTTGGTCACCTTCGCCGCCGACATCCCCCACATCTACGAGGCGCTCGAGACCACGCACTGCGTGCTGCTGATGGCGTATCCGTGAACCCGACTGACCTCGCCTGCGTAGGGCACAGCGTCCGAGTGTTCACCTAGCGGCAACCTCTACGTGGTCTCCAACTCGCTCGGCTCGGTGTTCGAGATCCACAGGCCGCGCAACCACTGAGGGGGAAAGACGTGGCGGCGGCCATCAACCCGCGATCGTCGCCGCCACGGCCTCCGGCCGCTCGAGCTGCGTCGCGTGCCCCGCGCCCGCGACCAGCTCGAGGCGGCTGTCCACGATCGCGGGCGCCATCTGCTCGGCGATCGCGCGGAACCTGACGTCGCGCTCGCCGACCACGAGCGTGACCGGCATCGCCAGCTCGCCGAGCCGGCCCCACAGCGGTTCCATGACGCCGGTGCCCAGACCGCGCAGGGCCGCGGCGAGCCCCCCCGCCGTGTTGCGTAGCCGGTCGGCGTGCGCAGCGGCGGCGACGCGCGCGTCCTGCGCGGCGAACAGCGGCTGCGCACCCCACTCCTCGGCGAACGCCTCGACGCCGATCGCCTCGATGCGCTCGGCCAGCGCCTCGTCGGCGCGTCGGCGCTGCTCGCGCTCGGCGGGGTCGGCGATGCCGGGACTCGCCCCGATGAGGACGAGCCGCTCGACCAGACCCGGCACGGTGAGCGCGGTGTGGAGCGCGATCCGCCCGCCCATCGAGTAGCCGACGAGCGTGCAGGGACCGCCGGCGAGCGCGCGCACGTACGCGGCGCACGCCGCGAACGAGGCCGGCCGCCGCTCGGCGGCCTGGCCGTGCCCGGGCAGGTCCGGCGTCAGCGCGCGATAGCGTCCGCCGAGCGCCGCGACCGTCCGCCGCCAGCTCTGGCGCGTCTGGGTGAATCCGTGCAGGAGGACAACCGGTGGCACGATTAGGTTTCGCCTGCCAGGCGAGGCGCTCCTTCGACGCGCTCGCCTTCGGCGACGTTACCTGTGACCGCCCGACCCGTGACGGCTCGCGACACCTACCTCGGCCTCAGAGCCTTCGTCGACGAACTGGCGCGTTGCGGCCTGCGCGAGGCCTGCACCTCCCCCGGCTCGCGCTCGGCGCCGCTCGTGCTCACACTCGCGCGCGAGCCGCGGATCCGCTCGACCTCGCACCTCGACGAGCGCAGCGCAGGCTTCTTCGCGCTCGGGCTGGCGAAGGCGAGCGGCGTGCCGGCGGCCCTCGCCTGCACCTCCGGCACGGCGGCGGCCAACTACGCGCCCGCGGTGATCGAGGCGCACGAGGCGCGCGTGCCGCTGCTCGTCCTCACCGCCGACCGCCCGCCCGAGCTGCGCGAGCTCGGCGCGGGGCAGACGATCGACCAGGTCAAGCTTTACGGCCGCGCCGCCAAGTGGTTCTTCGAGGTCGACTCACAGGCGGCCGCGCCCGAACGTCTGAAGTGGCTGCGCCAGCTCGCCTGCCGCGCGTTCTGGACCGCGGTCGACGGCCGCCCCGGCCCGGTGCACCTGAACTTCGCGTTGCGCGAGCCGCTGGTGCTCGACGGCCCGCTGCCCGCGGACGACAGCGGCCGCGCCGGCGGCCGTCCCTGGGTGACGCGGCCGCGCGCGGCCGGCGACCCACCGCAGACGCTGGTCGAGGGCCTGCGCAGCGAGCTCGAGGCGCGCCCTCACACCGTGCTCGTCGCCGGCCGCGCGGAGCGTGACCGCCGGCTCGGCCCCGCGCTGGCGGCGTTCGCCGAGCGCGCGGCGATCCCGCTGCTGGCCGACCCGCTGTCGGGCGCCCGCGTCGGGCCGGCCGCGATCGCGCACTACGACGCGCTGCTGCGCGACCCCGACTGGGCGGTCCTGCACGCCCCCGACCTGGTGCTGCGCATCGGCGACCTGCCGACCTCGAAGCCGCTGCGCAGGTGGTTGCACGGCAGCGATGCGCTGCAGATCGCCTTCGATGCCGAGAACGCGTGGCAGGACCCGGCCGGCGCCGTGGCGACGATCCTCGCGGCCGACCCGCGCGCCACGCTCGCGGCCGTCAAGCTCAAACGGCGCGACCGCGCCTGGCTCGAGCGCTGGCACCGCGCCGACCGCTCGGCCGCCGCCGCGATCGCCCGCGCGTTGGCGCCCGCGGGCCTCAGCGAGCCGCGTGTGGCCGCCGAGCTCGGCTCCGCGCTCCCGGCCGAGGCCATCGTGGTGGCCGCCTCCTCGATGCCGGTGCGCGACGTCGAGACGTTCTTCCCGGCGCGCGAGCGCGCGCCGCGGGTGCTGGCCAACCGCGGCGCAAACGGGATCGACGGGACCGTCTCCACCGCCTTCGGGGTCGCCGCGGTATCGGACGGTCCCGTCGTGCTCCTCATCGGCGACATCGCGCTCATCCATGACCTCGGCGGCCTGATCCAGGCCGCGCGGCGCAAGCTGACGATCGTGCTGCTGCACAACGACGGCGGCGGGATCTTCCACTTCCTGCCGGTGAGCGGTGAGGGCGACGACTTCGTCGAGCATGTCGCCACACCGCACGGGCTCGACTTCGCGCACGCGGCAGCGCTGTTCGGCTGCGGCTACGAGGTCGCCGGCGACGTCGAGGACTTCCGCACGGCGCTCGCCCGCGCGCTGGCGGCCGACCGCACGAGCATGGTCGCCGTCCGCACCGACCGCGAGGCCAACGTCGCCCTGCACCGCGCGGTCTGGGACGAGGTCGCCGCCGCGGTCCGATGAGCCCGCGCGTGGTCGCCGTCGACGTCGGCGGCACGGACATGAAGGCGGCGCTCGTGGACGGCGACGCGAGCGAGCTCGCCGCGCGCTCGCTGCCGACGCCGGCGACGCCCGCGGGCATCGTGGACGCGATCGCCACGCTCGTGGACGAGCTGGGCGAGGCGCAGGCGATCGGGCTCGCCGTCCCCGGCGTCGTCGACGAGGACCGCGGCGCAGCCCGCGCGAAGGAGGTGCTGCGGGCCGGCGACCCCGACGCGCTCGCGGTGTGGGACGAGGCGCTTGACGCCCTGGCGGCCGCGGTGGCGTGGATTGCAAGCGTGCTTGCACCCGAGGCCGTCGTGATCGGCGGCGGCCTGTCGCGCGCCGGCGCCGCCCTGTTCGACCCGCTGAATGAGCGGATTCCGCGCCACCTCACGTTCCAGCGCGTGCCGCGGCTCGTGCCGGCCGCGCTCGGCGACCGTGCCGGCTGCATGGGCGCGGCGCTGCTGGCGCTCGATTCCATCCGGGCCGCGACGTAGCGTCCGGGCGATGGAGCAGACGACCCTGATCGAGGTCCCCGGCGAGCCGCCCGTACGGCGCACGACGTCGAAGGGCATCGGCGCCGGCGACATCGTGCTGGTGGACAAGAAGGGGCGCCGCTTCCATGCGCTGGTGACCGAGCTCGAGCAGCTCGAGTCCGGGCGTTTCGAGCTGGCCGTGCGACCGCTCGACTCACGGATCTCCTGGCGCACCGCCTCGGTGCGAGAGGTGATCGAGGTGTGGCGCAAGGCACGCCGCGTAACAAGCTCCTAGACGCCGATCTGTAGCCTCACGTAGATGCGCCTGTCGCCGACCGCCGACGCCCTGGCCGAGGCGAGGGAGCGCACATTGGCCCTCGTCGCCCCGCTCAGCGACGCCGACGTCGAGGCCCAGCACACCGAGATCATGAGCCCGCTGGTGTGGGACCTCGCCCACATCGCGGCCTATGAGGAGCTGTGGCTCGTGCACCGCCACGCCGGCCTGCCGCTGTCGCGCCCCGAGCTCGCCGCCATGTACGACGCGTTCGAGACGCCGCGCGCCGTGCGCGGCGACCTGCCCCTGCTGGACCGCGCGCAGGCGCTCGCCTATCTCGACGACGTGCGCGAGCGCGTGCCGGTCGAGGACTCGTTCCTGCACGACCTCGTCGTCCGCCACGAGGACCAGCACCAGGAGACGATGCTGCAGGCGATCGAGCTGGCCCGCCTGTCGCCGCCGCCCGCGGTGCCGCGCCCCGCGCGCCCCGACGTGCCCGGCGGCCACAGCGGCCTCGAGTCCGTCGAGGTCCCGGGCGGGCCGTGCGAGCTCGGCGCCCCGGAGGGCCGCTTCGCCTACGACAACGAGCGCCCGCGCCACCGTGCCGAGCTGCCCGCCTTCCGGATCGGCCGCACGCCGATCACCAACGCGACGTTCCTGCACTTCGTCGAGGGCGGCGGCTACGAGCGGCGGCCGTGGTGGAGCGACGAGGCCTGGGCGTGGAAGGAGGAGTACGACATCACACACCCCGAGGGCTGGGCCCATGGGCCCACGGGGTGGCGTCGCTGGACGATCGACGGTTGGGCGCCGCTTCACCCGGACGAGCCCGTGGTCCATGTCTCCTGGTTCGAGGCCGACGCCCTCGCCCGTGCGCACGGGGCTCGGCTGCCCTCCGAGGCGGAGTGGGAGAAGGCGGCGACCTGGGATCAGGAGACGGGACGGGCCCGGGACTACCCCTGGGGCGAGGAGGAGCCGGACGCGACCCGCGCCAACCTCGACCAGGGCATGCTCGGCCCGGCGCCGGCCGGCGCCTACCCGTCCGGCGCGGCGCCGTGCGGAGCGCTCGGGATGCTCGGCGACGTCTGGGAGTGGACCAGCACCAACTTCCACGGCTACGAGGGCTTCGTCGCCCACCCGTACCGCGAGTACTCCGAGGTCTTCTTCGGCGACGACTACCGCGTGCTGCGGGGCGGCTCGTGGGCCACGCGGTCGCGCGTGGCGAGCCCGACGTTCCGCAACTGGGACCTGCCGTACCGGCGGCAGATCTTCTCCGGCGTGAGGCTGGCATGGGACGCGTGAGCTCCCCGTTGCGGATCGACGTCCACGTCGGCACGGCGGCGCCGCGGGCGCTGCCCGACGACGTGCTCGACGGACTCACCAAGCCGTTCAAGGAGCTGCCGCCCAAGCACCTCTACGACGCGCGCGGCGCCGAGCTCTTCGACCGCATCTGCGAGCTGCCCGAGTACTACCCGACGCGCACCGAGCGGGCGATCCTCGACGAATACGCGGACGCGATCGTGCGCCGGACCGCGATGGCCGAGCTGGTCGAGCTCGGATCGGGCACGGCGGCCAAGACGCGCGTGCTGCTCGACGCCATGGAGCAGGCCGGCACGCTCTGGCGCTACGTGCCGTTCGACGTCGCCGAGCAGACGGTCCGCGAGTGCGCGGCCGCGCTGGCGGAGGAGTACGAGGGCCTGGCCATCCACGGCATCGTCGGCGACTTCGAGCGCCACCTGAAGACGATCCCGCCCCCGGTGCCTGGGCCGCCCGCGCGTGGTCGCCTTCCTCGGCGGCACGATCGGCAACTTCTCCCCCGGCGCGCGGCGCCGCTTCCTGCGCTCGCTCGCCGGTCTCCTCTCGCCCGGCGACTACCTGCTGCTCGGCACCGACCTGGTGAAGGACATCGACACGCTGGAGGCGGCCTACGACGACTCGGCCGGCGTGACGGCCGAGTTCAATCGCAACGTGCTGCACGTGCTCAACCGCGAGCTGGACGCCGACTTCCCGACCGAGCTGTTCGAGCACGTCGCGTTCTTCGACACCGACCACGAGTGGATCGAGATGCGCCTGCGCGCCCGGCGCGCCTGCCGCGTGACGATCGGTGCGCTCGACCTCGAGGTCGAGTTCGCGCGCGGCGAGGAGCTGCGGACCGAGATCTCGGCCAAGTTCACGCGTGATCGCGTGGAGGCCGATTACGCGGCCTGCGGGCTCGAGCTGGCCGAGTGGTTCACCGACGACGACGGCCTGTTCGCCCTGTCGCTGGCAGCGCGTGGATAGCCTTTGATAATCAAGGCGCTCGCACGAGCTTGCGAGTGCGAGTAAGCCGCACATGACATCAGACGACGGCCACCAGATCGGCTACAAGGTCCTGCCGCGCGGGGTGCCCGTGCACACCTCCGACGGCGAGCAGATCGGCACGGTGCACAAGGTGCTCGACAACGCGCGCGAGCACATCTTCGACGGCATCGTGATCACGACGCCCCGCGGGCAGCGCTTCGTCGACGCGCCCGAGGTGGCGCGGATCACCGAGCAGCGGGTGACGCTCACGATCGACGCCGAGCAGGCGCAGAGCCTGCCCGAGCCGCGCCGCGGGCGTGGCATCACCGAGCCGCGCAGGAAGCGGTGGTTCGGGCGCTGATCAGCCCGCCAGCACGGGCAGCAGCGCGCCGAGCTTGACCTCGGTCTCGGCCAGCTCGGCCGCCGGATCCGAGTCGCGCACCACGCCGACGCCGGCGTACAGTCGCGCCTCGCGGCCGCGCAGCAGCGCGCACCGCAGCGCGACGCAGAACTCGCCGTCCTCGTTGGCGTCGGTCCAGCCGACCGGCCCCGCGTACCAGCCGCGGTCGAGGCCCTCGAGCGCCGGGATCCGCGGCGCGGAGGCTGCGTGCGGCTCTCCGCCGACGGCCGGCGTCGGGTGCAGCAGCCCGGCGAGCTCGATCGCGCTGCGCGGGTGGGTGAGCTGTGCCCGGATCGGGGTGCCGAGGTGCTGGATGTTGGCGACCTTGACGATCGCCGGCTCCTCGGGGGCCGCCACCCAGACGGCGTGCGGCCGCAGCGCGCGGGCGATCCGCCGGGCGACGATCGCCTGCTCCTCGCGGTCCTTCTCGGACCGCATGAGCTGCTCGCCGAGATGGTCGTCGACCGCCGGGTCGGCCGACCGGCGGGTCGAGCCGGCAAGCGCCACGGTCGAGGCGCGCAGGCCCTCGCGGCGCACGAGCAGCTCGGGCGAGGCGGCGATGAAGGCGGCGTCGCCGCGGCCGGCGCAGAAGACGTAGCAGGACTCGAAGGCCGCCCGCAGGACGCCGAAGACGGCCGCCGCGTCGTGGTCGGCGGGCGCGTGGACCGCGACCTCGCGGGCCAGGACGATCTTCTCGAAGGCCCCCGCCCGGATCTCCTCGACAGCGCGCGCCACGGCGGCCTCGTAGTGCTCGGGCGGAGCGACCGAGGCGATCCGGAAGCGGCCGGCGGGAGCCGGGTCGAGCAGCGGCAGCGGCGTCGAGCGCAGCGAGCGTGCCCGGTCCTCCAGCCGTACCGCGAGCTCCTCGGGCACGTCGTCGGCGGCGGCCAGCACGGCCAGCGTGAGCCGCACGTCGTCGCCGCGGCGCGCGAGCGCGACCTCGGGGACCATCAGGTCGGCCGCCTCGAACCCCGCCCAGTGCGGCGCGTCTCCGCCATCGTCGGCGAACGCGAAGCCGCCGATCGCCACCAGGCCGGCGCCGGCCGGCCCGTCCGGGGCGTCGGCCTCCGCCGCTCCGGCCAGCTCGCGCCATGCGACGGCGACCCGCTCGAAGCGCCGCCGCCCCCGGCCTTCGAGCCTCTGGACGCAGCCGAGCGCGGCCAGCGCTGCGCCGTCGCGGTCGGGCTGTTCGAAGCAGAACCACGGCTCGCCGCCGCGGCGCGAGGCGAAGGCGACGGCGCTGGGGTCGACGGTCGGCGCCACCGGCAGCGTGACGGCCGCCAGCACCTGGCCGCCGCTGCGGCGGGCGCGCCGGACGGCGCGCTCGCAGCGCTCGCGCAGCCGGTCGAGCGCGACGGCGGGGGCGTCGATCAGCGCCGCGCTCACAGCACCGCCGCAAAGGTCTGCCGGCCGGTCGCGCAGCGGTCGATGACGCGGCCGCCCGGCGAGCGCAGCACCGAGGAGACCGACAGCGTGCCGCTCACGCCGGTCGTGGTGAAGCGGCCGTCGACCTTGATGCGGTAGCGCTCGCGGCCGTCGGCCCACGTGTAGCCGAACCGCTCGCGCAGCCGGAACGAGCCGTCGGCGGCGATCCGCGCGCCGGGCGTGACGTTCTCCCACTCGAAGCCACCGTCGTCGCAGCGCTGCCGGTAGTCGAAGGCCGCCACGCGGACGCGCGTGGCGCTCGGATCGACGCGCAGGACGAACGGGAACGGCCGCCCGCCCTGGCTCGTCAGCCCGTGGTAGGCGACGCCCGGCTGGGGCGCGGCCGCGGTCGGCTCGGCCGCCGCGGCGCGGGCCGCCCAGGCCCGGTCGCCGGAGTCGCAGCGCTCGACGGTCCGACCGCCGCGCCGGAACGTCAGCTGGGCCCGGACCGTGCCGCCGGCGACCGCGCCGACGATCTGGCCCGTGACCGTGAACCGTGAGCGCCGGCGCAGGCCCGGCTCGCCGGGGACCCGGTTGCGGGTCGTGAACTCGAGCCTGAAGGTGCCGTCGGCAGCCGGCTGGACCGCGCGCGTCGCCTTGGCGAGCCCGCAGCCGGCCGCCACCTTCACGGCGATGCGGCCGCTGCCGTCGCCGGCGGTGCGGATGCCGACGAGCGTGAGCTGGCGGTTGGCGCGGCGCACGCTGTCCGGTGCCGTGCCGCCGCCGTAATCGGTCGCGGCGGCGCCGGCGGGGAGCGCCAGCGAGACGAGCACGCCCGCCGCCAGCACCCGCATCAGGTCTCGCTGCGCCCGCGCGAGATCGCGATCTCGCCGGTACGCGCCATCTCCACCAGCCCGAACGGCCGCACCATGCGCTCGAACGCCTCGATCTTCTCCCACGTGCCCGTGACCTCGACGATCACCGAGCGGCGCGTGACGTCGATGATCTTGCCGCGGAAGATCTCCACAACCTGCATGACCTCGCCGCGGGCCGGGCCGTCGGCGGTGATCTTGAACAGGGCGAGCTCGCGCGCGACCGTCTCGGACGGCTCGAGGTCGCGGATCTTGATCACGTTGACCAGCTTGTGGAGCTGCTTGGTCACCTGGTCGATCGGATGCATCGCGCCGTCCAGGGTGAGCGTGATGCGCGACAGCGACTCGTCGTCGGTCGGGCCGACGGCCAGCGTGTCGATGTTGAAGCCGCGCCGCGCGAACAGGCCCGCGATGCGGGTGAGCACGCCCGGCTTGTTCTCGACCAGGATCGAGAGGATGTGCTTGCGGCCCGTGCGGACCGCCGTGGTCGCCTCCAGCTCCTCGAGCGTCAGCGGCTCCTTGGTCCCCGGCTCGCCCATCGTCATCCGACCATCTCGCGCGCGGCGGAGCCCGCCGGGATCATCGGGTACGTGTTCTCCTCGCGCGTCACGCGGACGTCGACCACGACGGGGCCGGGCGTCTCGATCGCCGCCTGCAGGTCCTTGACCAGCGTGGTCTTGTCGGTCAGCTTGACCCCGGTCGCCCCGTAGGCCTCGGCGAGCTTCACCCAGTCGGGCCAGCTGCCCATGTCGACGTTCGAGTAGCGCCCGTCCCAGAACAGCTCCTGCCACTGACGGACCATGCCCAGGTAGCCGTTGTTCATGATCACGGCCTTGACCGGGATGCCGTGCTCGCGGCAGGTGGCAAGCTCCTGGGCGTTCATCTGGAACGAGCCGTCGCCGGTCAGCAGCACGCTCGGGACCGAGTCGTTGCCGACGGCGGCGCCCATGGCGGCGGGCAGGCCGAAGCCCATCGTGCCCAGGCCGCCGGAGTTGATCCAGCGGCGCGGCTTGGCGAAGTGGAAGTACTGCGCGGCCCACATCTGGTGCTGGCCGACGTCGGAGCTGAGGATGCAGTCGCCGCCGGTCGCCTCGTAGAGCGCCTGGACGAGGTACTGCGGCTTGATCTCGGTGTCCGGCGAGTCGTCGTAGCGCAGCGGATACTGCGCCTGCCACTGCTCGAGCCGCTCCCACCAGCCGGCCAGGCGCGCCGGATCGGGCCCGACCGCGCGGTACTCGTTGGTCAGGCGGGCGAGGACGTTCTTGGCATCGCCGACGATCGGGATGTGCGCCGGGACGTTCTTGGAGATCTCCGCCGGGTCGATGTCGATGTGCACGAACTTCGCACGCGGCGCGAACTCGGCCAGCTTGCCGGTGATGCGGTCGTCGAAGCGGGCGCCGACCGCGACGATCAGGTCCGCCTCGTCCATCGCGTAGTTGGCGGTGCGGGTGCCGTGCATGCCGAGCATGCCCAGCCACTGCTCGTGCGGCGCCGGGAAGGCTCCCAGGCCCATCAGCGTGCACGTGACCGGGAGGCGGTCGCTGGTGACGAACTCGAGCAGCTCCTCGGCGGCGTCGGCGTTGATGACGCCGCCGCCGGCGTAGATGACCGGCCGGCGGGAGTTGGCGATCGCCTTGGCCGCGAGGCGGATCTGCTTCGAGTTGCCCTCGGTGGTCGGCTGGTAGCCGGGCAGGCGGACGTCGCCGACCGGCTCGTAGTCGATCTCCGCGCGCGTGAGGTCGACGGGCATGTCGATCAGCACCGGGCCCGGGCGGCCGGTGCGCGCGAGGTGGAACGCCTCGTGCACCGCGCGCGGGATCTCGGTCGGGTGCTGGATCATGAAGGAGTGCTTGACGATCGGCATCGTGATGCCGAACGTGTCCGCCTCCTGGAAGCCGTCGGTGCCGAGCAGGTCGGTGCGCACCTGGCCGGTGAAGGCCACGAGCGGCACCGAGTCCATCATCGCGTCGGTGAGCGGCGTGACGATGTTGGTCGCGCCCGGGCCTGAGGTGGCGAACACCACGCCGACCTTGCCGGAGGCCTTCGCGTAGCCCTCTGCGGCGTGGCCGCCGCCGGCCTCGTGGCGTACGAGGACGTGCCGGATCCCGGCGTCCACGAACGCGTCGTAGGTGGGAAGGTTGGCGCCGCCGGGGTAGCCGAAGACGACGTCGACGCCTTCCGCCTTCAGGCACTCCATGACCGCATCGACCGCTCGCATCATGGCGCCGAGTCTAACCCTCGAGCCTCACGTACAGCGCAGTCAGGCGCCGGGCGCCCGGTACTGGACTTGCTCGACCTTGCGCAGAGCCTCCAGCGTTTCGTCGACGGTCATGAGGACCGTCGTCTCGAGCGAGCTGAGCGCCCCGCCGCCGCTGATCGCCAGCGCGACCGCGGCCATGGACACGTTGTCCGGAGCCTCCCACAGGGTGTAGCCGTCGTGTGTGCCGAACGCGTACCAGAACCCGTGGAGCGTCCCACCGACGGACTCGATGTACGACTGCGCGGCCTTTCGGCGGTCCTCCGGGTTGGCGATCAGCCGGGCCCAGGTCTCCGGCGTATAGCTGAACTTCGACAGATAGAGCGGCATCGTCTTCCTCTCGTTCGCAGACTCAGCGCGAGTCGCCGACGGGCGCGGAGTCAAACACAACAGTCACCGAGCCGCACCTAGCATGACTGCCGTGCTCATGACCACCGACTATCTGGTCGTCGGAGCAGGCGCCAGCGGCCTCGCCTTCGTCGACGCGCTGGTGGCCGAGGACGACGTCGAGGTGACGCTGATCGACCGCCGGCCCGCCACGGGGGGTCACTGGCTGCACGCGTACCCGTTCGTCCGTCTGCACAGCCCCTCGGCGTACTACGGGGTGAACTCGCTCCCGCTCGGTGAGGACCGCATCGACCGGGTCGGTGAGAACGCCGGCTACTACGAGCGAGCGACGGGCGAGGAGGTCTGCGAATACTTCGCGCAGGCGGCCTCGCGGCTCACCCGGACGGGGCGGGTCCGCATCCTCACCGAGCACGAGCACACCGGGGACGGGGCTGACGGTGTGCAGGTGCGAGACCTGCGCACCGGCGTGGTCCACCATGTCGCCGTACGTCGCAAGGTGGTCGACGCGCGCTACCTCGAGGCGTCGGTGCCGGCCACGCACACGCCATCCTTCGACGTCGCGTCAGGCGCCCGCGTCGTGCCCGTCGGCGACCTCCCGGCCGCCGCGCGACCGGACTCCTCCTACACGGTGCTCGGATCAGGCAAGACGGCGGTCGACGCGTGCACGTGGCTCTTGGACAACGATGTGCAGCCGGAGCGGATCCGCTGGATCCGGCCGCGGGACGCCTGGTTCCACGATCGCGCCGACTTCCAGCCGTTGGAGCAGGTCGGCGCGATCCTCAATGGCCTCTCCCTCGATGCCAAGGCCGGCGCGGAGGCGGGAGACATCGCCGACCTGTTCGGCCGGCTCGAGGCATCGGGGCGGCTCGTCCGCATCGACCCGTCGTGGCCCGCAACGATGTACCGCGGCACGATGCTCTCCGCCCGCGAGCTCGAGGCGCTGCGCCAGATCGAGGACGTCGTCCGGCTCGGGCATGTCCGGCGTATCGAGGGCGACCGGATCGTCCTCGAGCAGGGGGAGGCCACGACCGGCCCTGAGGTCCTGCACGTGGACTGCACGGCGCTCGGCCTGCGCAACGCCCCTGCCACGCCGATCTTCCAACCCGGTCGGATCGTGCTCCAGCAGGTGCGACACAACACGCCGCCGTTCAACGCGGCGCTGCTGGGCTTCATCGAGGCCCACCGGGACGACGACGCCGAGAAGAACGCGCTCTGCCCGGCCAACCCCTACGCCAGCAGCATCCACGACTGGCCGCGGATGATGAGCCGCACGTGGAGGACGGAGCGCCGGTGGCTGAGCGAGCCCGACCTCGTCGCCTGGTTGGCCGAGAGCCGGCTCAACCTGCTCCGCGCGCTGCCCGACCACCTGGCCGAGCCGCCCGTGAAGGTGGCGCTGGAGCGCTATCTGACCCACGTCGGGGCTGCGATCGAGCGCCTCGAGCAGATCGATGCGTCGGGCCGCCCCGGCAGTCGGGCGCAGTCGCCGGAGTCGGCCGGGTAGTCGGGGCTACCGGAGGTCGCCGTGTCACGTATTTCGGAACGGAACTGTTGCGTTTCGTAATCACATCGTGTACGGTGGCCTCACGATGCGAAACGAAACCGTCTCGTTTCTCCCTCCCCACACCCCTCTCGGAGGTCTCCGTGCCTGACCGGACCGACACGCCCGATCCCCGGCGCTGGTGGACGCTCGCCGTCCTCTCGGCCTCGTTGCTGGTGATCGGGCTCGACAACACCATCCTCAACGTCGCGCTCCCCACGCTCGAGAGCGACCTCGGTGCATCCAGCTCCCAGCTGCAGTGGATCGTCGATGCCTACATGCTCGTCTTCGCCGGACTCCTGCTGACCGCCGGGGCGCTCGGCGACCGCTTCGGGCGCAAGCGAGCCCTCACGCTCGGCCTGGCCGTCTTCGGCCTCGGCTCGGGCCTCTCCGCGCTTGCCACGACTCCCGAGATGCTGATCGGCGCCCGCGCCGTCATGGGCATCGGCGGCGCGTTCATCATGCCCTCGACGCTGTCGATCATCATGGCCGTGTTCCCGGCCCATGAACGCCCGAAGGCGATCGGCGTGTGGGCCGGCGTGTCCGGGCTCGGCATCGCGATCGGGCCGGTCGCCGGCGGCTGGCTGATCGAGCACGCGAACTGGAACGCGGTCTTCCTGGTCAACCTTCCCTTCGTGATCGCCGCGCTCGCCGCCGGCCGCTGGCTCGTCCCCGATTCCAAGGATCCGGCCGCGCCGCGGCTCGACCTGCCGGGCTTCGCGCTCTCGATCGCCGGCCTGACCACGCTGGTGTGGGCGATCATCGAGGCGCCGGCGCGCGGCTGGACGAGCCCCACGACCCTCGCGGCCTTCGGCATCAGCGCCGCCCTGCTCGGAGCCTTCCTGGCCTGGGAGCTGCGCGCCCGCCAACCGATGCTCGACGTGCGGCTGTTCCGCAACCCGCGCTTCTCCGGCGCGAGCGCCGCGATCACGCTCGTGTTCTTCGCGATGTTCGGGACGATCTTCTTCCTCACTCAGTACCTGCAGGGCGTGCTCGGCTACTCGGCGCTCGAGGCCGGCCTCCGCGTGACTCCCATCGCGGTCGGGCTGATCCTCGGAGGCCCGATCTCGGCGAAGCTCGCCGCGCGCATCGGGACCAAGCTCGTCGTCACCGGCGGACTCACGCTCGTCGCGTTGGCCCTCATGATCGTCACCCAGTTCGCGGTCGATTCGAGCTACGGCATCGTGGCCGCGCACCTGATCGTCCTCGGCTTCGGCATGGGCATGGCGATGGCGCCCGCCACGGAGTCGGTGATGGGTGCGCTGCCGCTGGACAAGGCGAGCGTCGGCTCCGCCGTCAACGACACGACCCGCACCACCGGCGGCGCGCTCGGCGTCGCGATCCTCGGATCGCTCCTCGCCAGCCAGTACCGTGCCGACATGGACGAGGCCGTGAGCGGACTGCCCGACGGCGCGGCGCATACCGCGAGCGACACCCTCAGCGGCGGCCTGGCGGTCGCGCACCGCCTCGGCGACCTCGGGCTCGCCGACGCCGCCCAGCACGCGTTCCTGAGCGGCATGCACGTCGCCGCCCTCGCCGCCGCTGCCGTGGCTCTCGCCGGTGCCTTGGTCGCGTACCTGGTGATCCCGGCGCACGAGCAGTCGCTGTCGATCAGCGTCGTGCCGGAGCCCCTCCCGGCATGAGCGAGACCGCAGAGTCGCCCCGGCGCATGCCGGGGCGACCCCGCTCCGAGGCGTCGCACCAGGCGATCATCCGGGCCACGCTCGAGCTGCTGCTCGAGAGCGGCTACCGCTCGCTGACCATGGAGGGCGTGCGCGCCCGCGCCGGCGTCGGCAAGGCGACGATCTACCGCCGCTGGTCCTCCAAGGAGGATCTCGTGCGCGACGCCATCGTCTTCATGCACGACGATCTCCAGGCGCCCGACACCGGCAGCCTGCGCGGCGACTTCGAGGGTATGGCCTCGCTCGTGCGCTCCGCCGCGCACCGCGCGGGCGCCGCGACCTTCATGCCGCGGCTGCTCGGGGAAACCGCCAACGACCCGGAGCTTCACGCGATCTTCTATGCCAACCTCGTCGCACCGCGCCGCGCCCAGATGCGCACGATCTTCCAGCGCGCAATGGCTCGCGGCGAGATCCGCGACGACGTCGACATCGAGCTGATGATCGACCTGTTCGCCGGCCCGGTCATCTACCGCCTTCTCATCACCCGCGGCGACCTCGCGCAACTGCCGGCGATCGACGAGCAGCTGGACGCGCTCCTCAACGGACTCGCCCCGCGCTAGGGCTAACGGCGCGCGGCGGCGACGGACTCCGGCTCGATCGCCGTCTCCGGGAAGTCCATGTCCTCGCCGCAGCGCATGCAGACCTGGTCGTAGAGCTTGACGACCTTGCCGCAGCGCGGGCACTGGCGCCGGACCTCGTCGCTCTCGAAGCGGTAGAGCACCGCCGCGAGCAGCCCGAGCACCGGCACGATCGCCGAGATCAGGAACCAGAGCACGAACGAGGAGCCCTTCATCCGCCCGATCAGCCCGCCCGCCAGGCCGAAGAAGAGGCAGATGATCAGATACGGCATCTCAGAGGTGACGTAGCGCCCAGAGCACGCCGAGCGCCACCACGGCGAGCACGGCGAGGGTGATCACCATCTGGATCAGGCCGAGCACGAGGCCGAACGCGAACTTGAGCACGACCAGCGCCACGACGACCAGCAGCGCCCACGCCAGGATCCGCGTCCCGATGCCGCTCCGAGCCGAGTTCTCCATAGCGCTCAGGGTACCGTGTCCGGCCGCGTGTCACGGCGGCCTCGAGGCCGGCCTCAAGCGTGCCGGGCCGCCGCGACGGCGGCCTCGAGCGCCGGCCGCAGGGGCGGCGGCAGGCGGCGGCGCACGCGCCTGGGCGCGCCGCTGAAGGCCAGGTTGGCGACCGTCGCGAAGCCCTGCTCGTCGGTGCGCAGGGCCAGCAGGAGATGGGCGATCCGGTCGGCCGACGGCATGCTGCGGTCCTCGACGTGGACGCACCAGCAGTGCACGCGGCGCCCGCCGGGCGTCACGAGCAGCGCGCCGGCCTCGCCGACGAGCCAGACGCCGAGCGCGCCGCGCTCGAGCACGAGGCCCGTGCGGGCGTGCAGCTCGCGGGCCTGGTGGCCGACGAGGTCCCCGAGCAGGCCGACCGCGGTCCGCTCCGCGGCGTCGCCGGCCTTCGCGCGCGGGCGCAGCACGTTGGCGCCGCGCTTGGCATACAGCTCCGGGATCGCCCACGCGTGGGCGAGCAGGATGGCGCCGACGGGTGCCGAGAGCGGCTCGAGCGCGAAGAGCACGCCCGAGGCGGCCACGTACGGGACCGTATGGGCGACGGTGGTCAGCGTCCACAGCCGGCCGCGCCGCACGAGCGCCCGCGCGTCCACCCGCGGCCGCCAGTAGACGGCGGCGGTCTCGGGGAGCGGCTCCGCGGTCACCCGCCGGCGATCGGGCGGCGCAGGATGACGAGGTCGGCGTCGAGCGGCAGCTCGTCGACCTGCCGCGCCTGCCCCTCGCCCTCCGAGACGACCGCGTAGTAGCCGGCGTCGAGCTGCTCACGGAAGGCGGCCACGGCCGCCTCGACCGCCTCTTCGTCAGCCGCGGTCCACTCCGCCAGGGTCGTGTGCCCGCTGCCGTCCATGCGGATCAATCTGGCCATGCGCCAATGGTACGCTCCGCCGCCATGCTGGCCCTGGCCATGACGGCCGCGCTGCTCGCCAACTTCCCGGGCGACAACGGGCGCATCGCCTTCCACTCGCCGTTCGGCTGTGACGGCTCGGCGATCGCGACGATCCGGACCGACGGCTCGGACCGCCGGAGGCTGACCGCCGACCCGTGCGAGGCGGGCTCGGCGCGCGCCCTGTTCCCCGACTGGTCGGCGGACGGACGGCGCATCGCCTACGTGAGCGCCGGCCAGATCTCGATCGTCAGGGCCCGGCGGGGCGGCGGTGACGGTCGTGCCGGTCACGGAGCCGGTGGCGCACCGGCGGCCGACGCTGTCCCCGGACGGCGAGCAGGTCGCCTACACGCGTTTCGTGGACGGCCGCCAGACCATCTTCCGCGCGCGCCTGGACGGCACCGGCGAGCGGCGGCTGCGCCGCGGGAGCCTGCCGCGCTGGTCGCCGGGCGGGCGCAACATGATGTTCCTCGCCCCCAACGGGCGCGTGCAGGTCATGCGCGCCGCCACCGGCCGGATCTTCCACCGCCACCACAACTTCTTCGCCACGGGGTTCGATTGGCGGCCCGACGGGCACCGGATGGTCTTCGCCTCGCGCGGCGGCGACCTGTTCATCATCACGCCCAAGGAGCCGGGCACCCCGCAACGGCTGCTGCGCACCGCCGCGCGCGAGTCGTCGCCGGTGTGGTCGCCCGACATGGAGCAGATCGCCTTCGTGCGCGGCCGCTCGATCTTCACGATGCCCGTCGACGGCGGCGGCCCGCAGCGGATCTTCCGCGGCGACGCGCCGCTGTCGATCAGCTGGCAGCCGCGGCCCTAGGACACTCGGCCTATACGCCGAGCTGCTCGCGGATCAGGCGGTTGACCTCGCCGCCGTCGGCCTTGCCCTTCGTCTCGCGCATGATCGGGCCGACCAGCGCGCCCATCGCCTTGGTGTTGCCGCCGCGGATGCGCTCGACCACGTCGGGGTTGTCCTCGATGACCTTGGCCACGATGCCGGCCAGCTCGCCCGAGTCGTCCATCGCGCCGAGGTCCTCGCGCTCCACGATCTCGGCCGGGTCGCCGCCGTCGGCCACCAGGCGGTCGAGCACGACGCGCGCGTTGCCGGCCGTCACCGAGCGCGCTTCGACGAGGCCGACGAGCCTGCTCAGCGCTGCGGGCTCGACGGCGTCGGGTGAGTCGGCGCGGGCGCGCAGCTCCGTCACCCAGTTGGCGACGGTGCGCGGCTCGCCGTCCACGCGCTCGAAGTAGTCGCCCCACCGCGGATCGAACGCGAACAGCCGCGCGGTGTCGGCCGGCAGCCCGTAGCCGGACTCGTAGCGCTCCGCCCGCGCCGCGGGCAGCTCGGGCAGCGCCGCGCGGGCGGCGTCGAGCATCTCCGGCGTGGGCGAGATCGCCACGAGATCGGGCTCGGGGAAGTAGCGGTAGTCGTGCGCCTCCTCTTTGGAGCGCAGCGGGCTCAGCCCGCCTGAGACCGGGTCGAAGTGCAGCGTCTCCTGCACGACCGGCTCGCCGGCCTCGATCAGCGCCGTCTGGCGGCGGATCTCGGCCTCGATCCCCTGCGCCAGGAAGCGGAAGGAGTTCATGTTCTTGAGCTCGGTCTTGGTGCCCAGCTCGGTCGTCCCCGCCGGCCGCACGGAGACGTTGGCGTCGCAGCGCAGCGACCCCTCGTCCATGTTCACGTCGCTCACCCCGAGCTGGCGCAGCGTCTCGCGCAGCAGGGTCAGCCACTCGCGCGCCTGCTCGGCCGAGTGCAGGTCCGGCTCGGTGACGATCTCGGCCAGCGGCGTGCCGCCGCGGTTGTAGTCGACGATCGAGGCGTCGGAGCCGTGGATGCGGCCCGACTCGCCCACGTGCACGAGCTTGGCCGCGTCCTCCTCGAGGTGGATGCGGTGCAGCCGCACGTCGCCCAGCCGCCCGCCGCTGCACAGCGGGATGTCGTACTGCGAGACCTGGTAGCCCTTGGCGAGGTCGGGATAGAAGTAGTTCTTGCGGTGGAAGATCGAGCGCGGCGCGATCTCGCAGCCGAGCGCCATCCCCATCATCAGCCCGTACCGGATCGCCTGCTCGTTGGTGACCGGCAGCGTGCCGGGCATGCCGAGGCAGACCGGGCAGGTGCGCGTGTTGGGCTCCTCGCCGAAGCTCAGCTCGCAGCCGCAGAACATCTTCGTCCTCGTGGAGAGCTGGACGTGGATCTCCAGGCCGATGACGGGCTCGAAGCTCATGCGAGCGCCTTCGAGCCGTCGAAGCCGATCGCCTGCTCGAGCGCATGCGCCGCGTCGAGGATGCCGTTCTCGCTGAACGCCGGGCCGGCGATCTGGAAGCCGGTCGGGAGGCCCTCGCTCAAGCCGTTGGGGATCGAGATGGCGGGGATGCCCGCGAGCGACATCGGGACCGTGCAGACGTCGTTGAGGTACATGGCCAGCGGATCGGCGGTCTTGGACCCGAGCTCGAAGGCGACGTTCGGCGCGGTGGGCGACACGATGAAGTCGAACTTCTCCCACGCCTGCGCGAAGTCGCGCGCGATCAGCGTGCGGACCTTCTGGGCGCGCCCGTAGTAGGCGTCGTAGTAGCCGCTGGAGAGCGCGTACGTGCCGAGCATGACGCGGCGCTTGACCTCGGCGCCGAAGCCGCGCTCGCGCGTCTCGGTGTACATGCTCAGCAGGTCGCGGCCGTCGGCGCGCAGGCCGTAGCGGACCCCGTCGTAGCGCGCGAGGTTGCTCGAGCACTCGGCGGGGGCGATCAGGTAGTAGGCGGCGAGGCCGTGCGGCGAGTGCGGCAGGTGCGTCGTCTCGACCGTGGCCCCCAGCTCGCGCGCGAGGTCGAGCGTGACATGGAAGGCGTCGAGCACGCCCGGCTCGATCCCCTCGCCGCTGAGCTCCTCCGGGACGCCGAGGCGGATGCCCTTCAGGTCGGTCGCCGTCGGGCAGCGTGACGGGCTCGGGCAGGCCGAGCGACGTGGAGTCGCACGGGTCCTTGCCGGCCATCGCCTGCAGGAGCAGCGCGGCGTCGGTCGTGTCGCGCGTGAACGGGCCCGCCTGGTCGAGCGAGGAGGCGAAGGCGATCATGCCGTAGCGGCTGATCGCGCCGTAGGTCGGCTTGAGCCCGACGATCCCGCACAGCGCCGCCGGCTGGCGGATCGAGCCGCCGGTGTCGGTGCCGATCGACCACGGAACCGTGCCGGCGGCGACCGCCGCGGCCGAGCCACCCGACGACCCGCCCGGAACGCGCGTGCGGTCCCACGGGTTGAGCGTCGGGCCGTAGGCCGAGTTCTCGGTCGACGAGCCCATCGCGAACTCGTCCTGGTTGGTCTTGGCCAGCACCGGGGCTCCCGCGTGCATGAGGCGCTCGACCGAGGTCGCGGTGTAGGGCGGTCGGTAGCCCTCGAGGATCTTCGAGCCCGCCTGCGAGGGGACGCCCTCGGTGCAGAACAGGTCCTTGATCCCGATCGGGACGCCGCCGAGCGGGCCACTCGGGTCGATGGCCTGCGGATCGTCCTCGCGGCAGACCCAGGTGAAGGCGTTGAGGTCGTCGGCCAGCGCGCGGTCGCGGTAGAAGCGCCACAGCTCGCCGCGCGAGAGATCGCCCGCGCGAACGCGCTCGGCGGCCTGCGCCGCCGTCAGCTCGAGGATCTCGCTCATCCGGCTCCGGGGCTCGGGACCCGGAAGCCGCCCAGGGCGGGATCGGGCGCACTCTCGAGCGCCTTCTCGCGCGGCAGCGAGGGCCGCGGCTCGTCGGCGCGCAGGACGTTCTCGACGGCGACCACGTGACTGGTCGGCTCGACGTCGCTCAGGTCGCCCAGCTCCTCGATCTTCTCGATGTGGTCGAGCACCTTCGAGAGCTCGGACCCGAGACGCTCGACCTCCTCCTCGGTCAGCTCCAGGCGGGCGAGCCTGGCGACGTGCAGGACCTGATCGCGGCTGAGCACGGTCAGCGATTCTAGGATCCGGAAGGTGCCGGGCGCAGCTCGGGCTCCGGCCCGGGCGGCAGGTGGCGCACGCGCTCGTTCTGGATCGACAGCCAGCCGCCGGCGGTGAGCGCGACGACGGCGGCGAGGCCGACCCAAGCGCCGGCCGCGACGCCGAGGTTCGAACCCGGCGCGTCGATCAGCCGGAAGAGCACGAGCAGCACGCCGATCAGGCCGGCCGCCACCGTCAGCACGCCGAACGCGACCGGCAGCGCCGGGCTGGTCTGCGTGGCCTGAAGGACCGCGAGCGCGAGCGCGACGCCGGCCACGAGCACGAGCAGGATGTCGATCACACTGAAGACCTCGAACCCGGTGATCTCGCCGTCGTCGGCCTCGTACCACGGCAGCGCAAGCGAGACGATCAGGGTCGACCCGGCCGCCGCGGCCAGCCACTCGCCGGCGCGCAGGCGCCTCACGTCCATGTCGGCTCCCCGGCCTGCGCGCGCGCCGCCTCGAGCGTGTTGCGCAGCAGCATCGCGATCGTCATCGGTCCCACGCCGCCGGGCACGGGGGTGATCAGGCGCGCGCGCTCGGCCGCGCCCTCGAAGTCGACGTCGCCGGTCAGCCCCTCGTCGGTGCGGTTGATCCCGACGTCGATCACCACCGCGCCGTCCTTGACCCAGTCGCCGCGGACGAGCGCGGGCCGGCCGACGGCGGCGATCAGCACGTCGGCACGGCGGCACACCTCCGCGAGGTCGCGCGTGCGCGAGTGGCACGTCGTCACCGTCGCGTTCTGCGCCAGCAGCAGGCTCGCCACCGGCTTGCCCACCAGGTCCGACCGCCCGACCACGACCGCCTCCGCGCCCTCGAGCTCCACCTCGTGGCGGCGCAGCAGCTCCATCACGCCGGACGGCGTGCAGGGCCGCAGCCCCGGCCGGCCCTTGGCGAGCAGGCCGGCGGAGATCGGCGTGAGGCCGTCGACGTCCTTGGCCGGGTCGATGTGCTCGGTCAGCGCGCCGCCGTCGATGTGCGGCGGGGTGGGAAGCTGGAGCAGGATGCCGGAGACGCGCGGATCGTCGCCGAGCTCGTTCAGCAGCCGCTCGACCTGGGCCTGCTGGGTGTCGTCCGGCAGCCGGTGGTCGAAACCCTCGATGCCGACCTCGGCCGAGGCCTTCTGCTTGCCGCCGACGTAGACGGCCGACGCGGGATCGGCGCCGACCAGGACGGTCGCCAGGCCGGGGGCGGGATGGCCGGCCTCGACCCAGGCGGCGACCTGCTCCGCCACCTCGGCACGCACCTGCTGCGCGATCGCCTTGCCGTCGATGATCTCCGCCATTGCGGGGCCGCAGGCTATCGCCCGTCCAGGCGAACGGCGTGCCGGCGCAGCAATCCGATGAGCGTGATCGCGCAGACGACGGCGAGGACGAGATATGGGACGCGGTCGTCGGTCGCGTCGGCCAGCCGCGCGCTGCCCGCCGCGCCGGCGGTCTGGCCCGTCGCCCAGGCCAGGTTGACGAGCGCGAACGCGAACCCCTGGGACACGCCGAAGTGGTCGGCGCCGTCGCTCAGCATCGCCATCGCCGGCGTGTAGAGCAGGCCGATCAGCGGGCCGGCGAACACGATCAGCACGCCCAGCCCCCACGCCGACTCCGGCCACGGCAGCAGGAGCATCATCAACCCCCCGCCCGCCACCCCGATCACGCTCGGGACGAGCCGGCCGCGGCGGTCGGAGAGCCGCCCGATCAGCGGCGCGATCGCGGCCTCGAGCGCGGCAGCGGCGAGGAACGCGGCCGCGATCGCCGCGGCGCCGGCGCCGAGCTCGTCCAGCCGCAGCGGGCCGAGCACGGCCAGCGTCCCGAACAGCACGCCCGGCAGCGTCGTCAGCCACATGCCCGCCGCCACGCGGCCGTCGCCGAGCGAGGCGATCAGCGTCCGCAGCCGCGAGTCGCCCTCCGGCTCCTGCGCCGTCATCCGCAGCGAGAACACCATCAGCGCGATTCCGACGACCGCGACGGCGCCGAACACCGGCTCCTGGCCGAACGCGCCTGCGGCCGCACCCAGCACCGGCCCGAACAGCGCTCCCGCCACCGCGGCGGCGAGCGCGGTGCCGATGTACTGGCCGCGGCGCTCGCGCGGCGCGGCACCGATCATCCAGCCGAGCGCGCCGGCCCACGAGGCCGCCCCGCCCACGCCCTGCACGAAGCGCGACACGTCGAGCACCACGATGCTGTCGGCGAAGGCGAAGCCGATGCTCGCGGCGACCATCAGGCCCAGTCCCAACAGCACGGTCGGGCGCACCCCGACACGCGCGGCCATCCAGCCGCCGGGGATGGCGCCGATGAAGGTCCCGGCCGGGTACGCCGCGGCGAGCACGCCGGCGGCGGTCTTCGACAGCCCGTGCTCGTCGCTCAGCTCCGGCAGGATCGGCGTGATCGCTGCGTAGAACAGCGTGTCCACGAACACGATCACGCACGTGAAGGCGAGCAGGCGGCGCATCGCCGATCGATGCTACGTGGCTAGCGGCGGCGGATCGGCGCGTAGTCGGCCATCAGCTTGCGCTCGCGGCCGTCCTCGGCGAAGCGCACGACGACGATGCCGCCCGGCTCGGTCGCGAGCACCACGCCCTCGCCGAGCTGGGCGTGCACGACGTCGTCGCCGGTCCGGAATACCTCGCCGGCGCTGTCGCCCGACATCTCCGCCGAGGCGGCGGCCGCGCCCGCCCAGGAGGCGATGCGGCCGGTCGGGAGACCGGCGGCGGCGCGCGCCGGCTGGTCGGTCAGCTCGGCCGGGATCTCGTCGATGAAACGCGAGCGGATGCCGAACGAGTTGGCACCGAACGCGTTGCGCCGGCGCGCCCAGGTGAGCGTGAGGTCGCGCATCGCGCGGGTGACGCCGACGTAGGCGAGCCGGCGCTCCTCCTCCACGTCGCCCTCGTCCATCGCCCGCGAGTGCGGGAACACGCCGTCCTCCATGCCGATGATGAAGACGATCGGGAACTCGAGGCCCTTGGCGTTGTGGAGCGTCATCAGCGTGACGAGCCCCTCGTCGTCGCGCAGGTTGTCGGCGTCGGCCAGCAGCGAGATCTGCTCGAGGAACTGGGTGAGCGAGCCGTCCTCGGCCGTGGCGTCGTACTCGCGTGCCACCTGGACGAGCTCCTCGAGGTTCTCGATCCGGCCCTGCGCCTCGATCGTCCGCTCGGCCTCGAGCGCCTCGATATACCCGGTCTCGCTCAAGACCTCCTGCACGAGGTCGCCGACCGGGGCATTCGACTCCGCGCGCTCGCGCAGCCGCTCCATCGTCGACATGAAGCGCCCGAGCGCCTTCTGCGCCGCGGTGCCGAGACCGGGCACGCTCTCGGGCGCCTCGGCCGCCTCCCACACCGGCACGTCGATCGAGTCGGCGTGCGAGAGGACGCGCGACAGCGACGTCTGCCCCAGCCCGCGCTTCGGCGAGTTGGCGATCCGCGTGAACGCGCCCTGGTCCTGCGGGTTGACGATGAAGATCAGGTAGGCGATCGCGTCCTTGATCTCCGCGCGGTCGTAGAACTTCGTGCCGCCGATGACCTGGTAGCCGATCTGCGCCCGGACCAGCATGTCCTCGAGCACCCGCGACTGCGCGTTCGTCCGGTAGAAGACGGCCAGCTCGTTGCGGGACACGCCCTCGTCGACCATCCGCTGGATCTCGGCGGCCACGAACCGCGCCTCGGCGTGCTCGTCGGAGAGCTCCCGAACCCGCACCGGGTCGCCCTCCCCCACCTCGGTCCACAGGTTCTTGGCGACCTGGCTGCGGTTGTGCGAGATCACCGCGTTGGCGGCCGAGAGGATCATCTGGGTCGAGCGGTAGTTCTGCTCGAGCTTGACCTCGTGGGCGTCCGGATAGTCGTCCGTGAAGTCAAGGATGTTGCGGATGTCGGCTCCGCGGAAGCCATAAATCGACTGCGCATCGTCGCCCGACCACCGAAAGATTGCGGTGCTCGGAGGCGAGGAGCTGGAGCCAGCGGTACTGGGCGTGGTTCGTGTCCTGGTACTCGTCGACGAGGATCCAGCGGAACGCGTTGGTGTAGCGGTCGCGGACCTCCTGGAAGAGCTCGAGCAGGTTGACCGCGCGGAACAGCAGGTCGTCGAAGTCCATCGCGTTCATACGGTGGATCTCGCGCTCGTAGTGCTCGTAGACGTCGGCGACGGTCTGCTCGAAGAACGAGCCGACCATCTGGCGGTAGTCGTCGGCCGAGCGGAGCTTGTTCTTGGCGTCGGAGATCTGGGACTGCATCGCGCGCGGGGTGAAGCGCTTGACGTCGATGTCCAGGTCGTCGAGGCACTTCTTGATCAGGCGCCGGGAGTCGGCCGCGTCGTAGATCGTGAACTGGCGCGTGTAGCCGAGCCGGTGGGCGTCGGCGCGCAGCATCCGGGCGCAGGCCGAGTGGAAGGTCATGACCCACATGGCGCGGGTCGCGCGGCCGACGAGCAGCTCGACCCGTTCGCGCATCTCCTGCGCGGCCTTGTTGGTGAACGTGATGGCGAGGATCTCGTCGGCGCGCGCCTGGCCCGTGCGCAGCAGGTAGGCGATCCGGTGGGTCAGCACGCGGGTCTTGCCCGAGCCGGCGCCGGCGAGGATCAGCAGCGGGCCCTCGCCGTGCGTGACCGCGTCGCGCTGGGGCGCGTTGAGGCCCTCCAGCAGAGCGTCGATGGCGGTCGTCTCCGGCATCCCGACTGACGGTAGCGGTAGCGCCTGACATCCTGGGGCCCATGAACCAGGGACCCGTGCTGCTCGCCTACGACGGATCCGACCACGCCAAGGTGGCGATCGAGCGCGCCGGCGCCGTGCTCCAGCACGGGCCCGCCGTGGTCGCCACCGCCTGGACCTCCTTCGAGGGCGCCGCCCCGGCCGCCCTGCTCGCGCTGCCGGGCGACATGGTCCGCGAGGGGGCTCAGGCGCTCGACGACGCCGGCCGCGCGACCGCCGAGGAGCTCGCCGCCGAGGGTGCCGAGCTGGCCCGCGCCGCCGGCTTCGACGCCGAGCCGCGCGCCGTCCGCTCCAGCGGCCCGTACTTCGCCGCCCTGCTCGACGTCGCCGACGAGCTCGACGCCCGCGCGATCGTCGCCGGGAGCCGTGGCCGCTCGAGGATCGCCGCCGCGGTGCTGGGCAGCGTGTCGACCGGTCTGCTGCACCACACGAGCCGCCCGGTGCTGGTCGTGCGCGCCGAGGCGGATTGAGCCTGACCGACGAGATCCGCGCGGCCGCGGCCGCCGTCGCCGCCCGCGCGCGGTACGTGCGCATCGTCGAGGGCGCGATCGAGCCATACGCGGCGACGCTGCCCGCCGACTCGCCGCCCGCGCCCGACCTCGAGGGCGCGAGCCTCGAGGAGCGCGCCGCCTTCAGCCTGACGCTGAACGCGATCAACTTCGGCTCCGGCTGGTTCCCGACGCTGCGCAAGGCGCCCGGAATGTCCGGCTTCCGCACCGTCGAGGCCGGCCTGCGCGCGCACGGGCCCTGGAGCGCGGACGCGCTCGCGGCGATGACGCCGGAGAAGATCGCGGCGGCGGTCGGGCAGGACCCGGCGCACGAGCTGATGGACCATTTCGCCGTCCACCTGCGCGCGCTCGGCGAGCACGTGCGCGACGACCACGACGGCTCCTTCCTCGCGCTCGCGCGCAGCGGCGACGGCTCGGCGATCGCGCTCGCCGAGCGGCTGGCGAGTCGGCCGACCTGGCGCGACGTCTCGATCTATCACGGCGACGACGTGCCGTTCTACAAGCGCGCCCAGATCGCCGCCGCCGACCTCGCGCTGGCCGGGATCGCACCCGCCGCCGACCTGGCCGCCCTCACCCTCTTCGCCGACAACCTCGTGCCCCACGTGCTGCGCGTCGACGGGGTGCTCGAGGTCGATCCCGCCCTGGTCGCGCGGATCGAGTCCGAGCGGCTGCTCGAGCACGATTCGCCCGAAGAGGTCGAGCTGCGCGCCTGCGCGCTGCACGCCGTCGAGCTGCTCGTCGCCGCCCACGGCTCGACGACCGCCACGGCGGTCGACAACACGCTCTGGAACCGCGGCGCGCAGCCGCGCTACAAGGCCATCCCCCGCCACCGCGCGCGCACGACCGACTACTGATTCAGGCCCAGGGGAGCGCGCCCCAGGCGTCCGGGCGGCCGAGCCTCCAGGCTGGGAACGGCGCGTACGCCTCGCCCGGGTCGGGCGTCTCCGTCTCGACCCCCGCGCCGCGGGCGCGTGCCGTCTCCGAGCTCGGGTAGACGATCGTGTCGTCGTCGCGCCGAGCACCCGTCATGAAGATGACGCACGGGCCGTCGCCGGTACCGACGAAGGTGTGGCGCGTGCCGGGAGGGCAGTGGACGAAGTCCCAGGCACGCAGCGGCCGCTCCTCCTCCTCGATCACCAGCAGGCACGTGCCCATGAGCACGAGGAAATCCTCCTGGCTGGACTCGGCGTGGTACATGCCCGACGGCTTGCCGGGCTCGAGCACCGCCAGCGTGAACCCGATCTCGGTGAACCACTGAGGCTCCATGTCCGGCCGCTCTGCGAGCACCCGCTCGCTGCTCTCGAACACGCACCGCCCGCCGAACGCCTCGTTCCGTACCCACGCCGCCGCGCCGGCGTTGACCACGAACCAGCCCGGGCTCGTGGGGGCCAGCCCCGAGCCGACGTCTTCCAGCCGCGCCTGATCGATCGTCACCCGCGGGAGGTACGGAGCCGAAGACGCCGGCGGCCACGCGGTGGTCGACGCGCCGGCCGTCGGGGGCCACGACGGTGACCGGCAGGCCCATGGCGCGGACCCGGCCCGGCAGGTCGCGGTGCAGCCAGCGCGAGAAGCGGCGGCCGAGCGTCGAGACGATCACCTCGTCGTAGTCGCCCGTGCGCAGGGCCTCGTAGACCGAGTCGAGCGGGAACGGCCCGTCGACCAGGCCGCGGACCGGCGCGCCGGCCGCACGCTCGAGCTGCGGCAGCGCGGCGTCGAGCGTCCAGTCGGCCGCCGATCTGGCGTCGGCGTCCGGGATCAACAGCGTGAACTCGCAGGGACTCGCCGCCGCGCGTCGTGCGACCTCGTCGAGCAGCAGCGGCGTGGCCGCTGTCCGGTTCGCCACCACTAACACGCGCGTGGGCTCCATGGCGCTCGGGGCCGACTCTACGCCTGGACGACCACCACGTCGAGGGTTCGCGGGCCGTGGACGCCCTCGACCCGGTCGAGCTCGATGTCGGAGGTCGCCGACGGTCCGCTCACCAGCGTGATCGGCCGCCCCTCGGCAGCGGCGTCCGCCAACAGGGCGACCGCGTCGGGTACGCCGGCCACGACCGAGCTCGCCTCCACGACGCAGAGATGCCAGTCGGGCACCAGCGTCAGCGCGCGCCGGCCGGAGAGCGGGCCGCCGTCGAGCACGATCGTGCCGGTCTCGGCGATCGCCAGCGCGCAGCCGGTGAGCACGCCGTCGAGCCCGTCGAGCGCCTGCGGCGAGAGCGGTGGGTCGTCGGCGACGAGCTCGACGCCCTCGATCGCCTCGGGCCCGCCGGACGGTACGGCGATACGGCGGGCGCCGCGCTCGCGGCACAACCGCGCGACCGCGTCGGCGAGGTCGGCGGCGGCGACGCGGGTCACCGACGCGCGGTATTCGGCGACGCGCTCGCAGAAGCGGTCGAGGGAGCTGTCGTCGACGCGCGGCCCGCGATATCCCCGCGGGATCTCGGGGACGGCGACGCCCGGGCCGAGCGCGGAACGAACCCGCGCGAGGACGGTCTCGCGCGCGGCGCTCACGACTCCGCTCCGGACGGCGGCGGCGACGAAGCGGCGCGAGGCGTCATGCGGCTGCGCCACCACTCCCGGAACGTCTGCTTGGGCGGGTCGGGCAGATCGCGCATCGCGCTCCAGCCCGGCAGCGCGGCCTTGGCGATCGGCCCGCGGCCCAGCCGCGCCAGCTTCTGGGCGCGCTCGTACCGCTCCTGCGAGCCGAACACCGAGGCGACCGTCCGCATGGCCAGCGCCTCGGGCGACAGCTTCGACTTCTGCTCGCGGACCACGCGGCCGCGCAGGTGCACCAGCATCGACGGGATCTCGATCTTGACCGGGCAGGCGTCGTAGCAGGCGCCGCACAGCGACGACGCCCACGGCAGCGTCGGGTGCACGTCCAGACCGAACAGCTGCGGCGAGAGCACGGCGCCGATCGGCCCCGGGTAGACCGACTGGTAGGCCTGGCCGCCGACGCGCGAATAGACCGGACACACGTTCAGGCACGCCGAGCAGCGGATGCAGTGCAGCGCCTGGCGACCCACCTCGTCGGCGAGCACGTCCGTCCGGCCGCCGTCGAGCAGGACCAGGTGGAACTCCTCCGGCCCGTCGCCGGCACGCACCCCGGTCCACAGCGACGTGTAGGGGTTCATCCGCTCGGCGGTCGAGGAGCGCGGCAGCAGCTGGAGGAAGACCTCGAGGTCGCGCCACTCGGGCAGCACCTTCTCGATCCCCATCACCGTGATCAGCACCTTCGGCAGCGTCGTGCACATGCGCCCGTTGCCCTCGGACTCGACCACCACCACCGTGCCGGTCTCGGCGACGCCGAAGTTCGCGCCCGAGACGGCCACCGGCACCGAGAGGAACTTCGCCCGCAGGTGCCTGCGCGCCGCCTCCGCGATCGCCGAAGCCTCCGTCCCGAGCTCCTCGTCGGTGATCGTGCGCTCGAACAGCGCCTTGATCTCCATCCGGTTGCGGTGGATCGCCGGCACCAGGATGTGCGACGTCGTGTCGTGCGAGAGCTGCAGGATCAGCTCCGCCAGGTCGGTCTCGATCGCGCTGATCCCCTCCGCCGCCAAGGCGTCGTTGAGCCCGATCTCGTCGGTGGCGATCGACTTGACCTTCACCACCTCGCGCGCGCCGTGGGCCCGGGCGACCGAGGCCACGATCGCGTTCGCCTCCGCCCCGTCGCGCGCCCAGTGCACGACGCCGCCCGCCCGCTTGACCGACGCCTCCAGCCGCTCGAGCTGCTCCGGCAGCGTCGCCATCGCGCGCGCCTTGATCGCCGCCCCCGCGTCGCGCAGCGCCTCCCAGTCCGGCAGCTCCCCGATCGCGCGCAGCCGCTTGGCGCGGATCGTCGTCGTCGCCTTGCCCAGGTTGCGGCGCAGCTGCGCGTTCTGCAGCGTCTCGTGCGCCGCGGCGGGAAAGCCCTTCACTCGCGCGCCGCCAGGATCTCGGCCAGGTGCATCGTCCGCACGCCGGCGCGCTGCCGCCGCAGCGCCCCGCCGATGTGCATCAGGCACGAGTTGTCGGCCGCCGTGCACACCTCCGCCCGCGTGTCGAGCACCCGCCGCAGCTTGTCCGAGAGCATCGCCATCGACGTCTCGGCGTTCTTGACCGCGAACGTCCCCCCGAAGCCGCAGCACTCGTCCCCGTCCTCGAGATCGACGACGTCGATGCCGCGCACCGCCTCGAGCAGCCGCCGCGGGCGGTCGCCCACACGCAGCATCCGCAGCGAGTGGCAGGTCGGATGCAGGGTGACGCGATGCGGGAACGACGCCCCCACGTCCGTCACTCCCAGCCGGTCGACGAGGAACTCGGTCAGCTCGAACAGCCGCCCCTGCGACGACGGTACCTGCTCGCGCACATACCCCACGCACGACGCCGACGGCGAGACCACCGTCTCGAACCCGTCGAACACCCGCTCCCAGCGCTGCGCGAGCCCGCGACCATGCTCCACGTAGCCCGTGTTGCCGTGCATCTGCCCGCAGCAGGTCTGCCCGTCCGGGAACGCGACCTCGCACTCCAACCGCTCCAGCAGCTCGACCACCGCACGCCCGGTCGCCGGGAACAGCGTGTCGTTGAAGCAGGTCACGAACAGCGCGACGCGCACCGGCGCGAACCCTAACCCTCCGCCGCGCGCACGAGCTCGGCGAAGGCCGCAAGCCGCCCCGGCTGCTGCTCCACGATCTCTGCGGAGTCGGGCGCGCCGATCCGGACGACGCGCATCGACGTGGATGCGACCACACCATCGCCCGCGGCCGCCAACGCCAGCAGCTCCTCGGCCCCGCGCAGCTCACCCAGGAGCTCGCGCATCGGCCCCTCGACCGCCGCTGGAGCGGGCAGGTCGCGCATCATCAGGCCCGCGACGTGCTTGGGCCAGGTGGCGATCCAGGCGTACGACCGCTCCGACGCCGCCTCCATGTAGACCCGGGCCTGCTCGAGCCGGCCGCGCGCGGCCGCAACCTCGGCGGGCTCGCCCGGCGAGCGCCGCCCCAGCCGGAACGCGAGCTCGTCCATGCAGCCGTCGATCCGCGCGCGGTCGGCGTGGCGCACGGCGACCTCATGGTCGGCGGCCGCGAGCGCTGCGGCCGCGGCGTGGCAGACCGCGGCGTGCTCGCGTCCCAGCTCGGACGCCGCGTGCAGTCTCCGGCGCGCGGCGTCGACGGCGCTGCGGGCCGCCGCTCGGATCCGCACGGCGGCCTCGCTCGCGGCTCGAGCGGGGCCCTCGCCCGGGGCGAGGACGAGGCGCGTCGTCCAGCCCTCGCCGCTCACGCGCAGCTCCGCGTCGCCCATCTGCGCCGTCACGGTGGCGGTGAGCGGGTGGCGAAGGCGGTCCACCTCGATCCACGTCTCCCCCAGCCGGACGCCGCGCATCGGCCGCTCGACCGGCTGCGTGAGCGCCCCGTCGGTCGCCGCCGCGGCCTCCTTCACCGCCCGCGAGCGGGCGATCCGCTCGCGCTCGCGCGCGTCGGCGGCGAGCCGGACCGCCCGCCGGTGCTCGGACAGCGCGGCGTCGAGCGCATGCTCGGCGGCGCGGATGCCCACATCCGGCACTCCCGCTTCCATGTCGTGGAGCGTGATGTCCTGTGAGGCGACGAACCGGCTTGCCGCCCCCGGCCGCGGGTAGGGCCGGAGCAAATGTACGATCCGGTGGTGGCCGCAGCCCCCGAAGGACCCACCATCGCCACGGACGCCCCGGAGTCGAAGGCCTCCGAGCGCGACCTGCGCGAGCTGGCCGCCGAGCTGCGCACCATCGTCGGCGACGGCTGGGTCTACACGCAGGAGCACCAGCTCCGCACCTACGAGTCCGACGGCCTGTTGCAGTACCGCGCGACGCCGGCGGCGGCGGTGCTGCCGGGCAACGCCGAGGAGGTGCAGAAGGTCGTCGCCGCGTGCGCCCGCGCCGAGGTGCCCTGGGTCGCGCGCGGCGCCGGCTCGGGGCTCTCCGGCGGCGCGCTGCCCGTCGAGGACGGCGTGCTGCTCGTGCTCTCGCGCATGAAGCGGATCCTCGAGATCGACCTCGAGAACGGCCGCATGTGCGTCGAGCCGGGGGTGACCAACTCCAACGTGTCGGCCGCCGTCGGCCCCGCGTTCTTCTATCCCCCCGACCCGTCGAGCCAGATCGTCTGCTCGATCGGCGGCAACGTCGCCGAGAACTCGGGCGGCGCCCACTGCTTCAAGTACGGCTTCACCACCAACTATGTGACGGGGCTCGAGCTGGTGCTGACGGACGGCTCGATGATCCAGGTCGGCGGCTACGAGCTCGACGCGCCGGGCTACGACCTGCTGGGCGCCTTCGTCGGCTCGGAGGGAACCCTCGGCGTCGCGACGAAGGTCTGGCTGCGGGTCGTCCCCTCACCCGAGACGGTGCGGACGATGGTGGCCTTCTTCGACGGCACGCGCGAGGCCGGTGAGGCGGTGTCGGACATCGTGCAGGGCGGCGTGGTGCCGGGCGCGATCGAGATGATGGACGCGAAGGCGATCGAAGCGGCCGAGCAGGCCGCGCAGGCCGGCTTTCCGATGCGCGGCGCGGCGCTGCTCGTGGAGCTCGACGGCCCCGAGCGCGAATGCGACGCCCGCTTCGAGGAGGTCACCGCGATCTGCGAGCGCCACGGCTCGGACGACGTGCGGGTGGCGCGCGACGAGCCCGAGCGCCAGCGGTTCTGGAAGGCGCGCAAGGCCGCCTTCGCCGCCATGGGGCGGATCTCCCCCAACTACTTCGTGCAGGACGGCGTGATCCCGCGTACCAAGCTGCCGGACGTGCTCGACCAGATCGACGCGCTATCGAAGGAGTACGGCCTGGTCGTGGCCAACGTCTTCCACGCCGGCGACGGCAATTTGCACCCGCTCGTGTGCTTCGACGGCGCCGTCGAGGGTGAGGCTGAGCGCGCCGAGGAGCTGTCGGGCCGCATCCTCGACGTCTGCCTGCAGGCCGGCGGCTCGATCACCGGCGAGCACGGCGTGGGCGTCGACAAGAAGCGGCACATGCCGAAGATGTTCGGGGAGACGGATCTCGACGCGTTCCAGCGCCTGCGCTGCGCCTTCGACCCGGCCGGGCTCGCGAATCCCGGCAAGGTGATGCCGACGCCGCGGCTGTGCGGCGAGGTGCCCGGGGAGTACCGCCAGCACCCGCTCGAGGCGGCGGGCCTGGCGGAGCGCTTCTGATGACAGTCGAGGAGGCCGCCGCCGAGATCCGCGAGCTCGCGGCGGTGCGCCCGCGCGGCGGCGGCACGAAGCTCAGGTGGGGGCCACAGAGCGACGCCCCCGAGTTCGACACGCGGCGCCTGAACCGCATCCTCGAGCACAACGAGGGCGACTTCACGGCCGTGCTGGAGGCGGGCGTCCCGCTGGTCGAGGCCCAGGCCGCCTTCGGCGCCGCCGGGCAGATGCTGGCGATCGACCCGCCGCTGGGCGAGGGCGACGCGGCGACGATCGGCGGCGTGATGGCGGCCAACGACTCCGGCCCGCTGCGCCATCGCTTCGGCAGCATGCGCGACCTGGTGGTCGGCGTCACCGTCGTGCTCTCCGACGGCACGATCGCCAAGTCGGGCGGCAAGGTGATCAAGAACGTGGCCGGCTACGACCTCGCCAAGCTGTTCACGGGCTCGTTCGGGACGCTCGGGCTGATCGCCACGATCGCCGTCCGCCTCCACCCCGCGCCGGCGCGCACGGCCACGCTGACCGGCGCGAGCGACGACCCGGAGGCGCTCGCCGCCGCCGCTCGCCGGCTCGCGGCGCTGCCGCTCGAGGCGGACTGCCTCGACGTCGGCTGGGAGCGCGACGCCGGCTGGCTGAGCCTGCGCTTCGGCGGCACGACGGCAGCCGAGCGCGCCGACGCGGCGCGCGAGCACGTCGAGCTCGACGGACTCGCCATCGAGGAGGACGACGAGGAGCAGTGGGCGCTGCGGCGCGGGCTCCAGCGCGCCGCGGACGGCATCGTGGTCAAGGTCTCGGGGCGTCCCACCGACCTGGCGAACGTGATCCGCGAGGCGCGCGCGGTGGGCGGCACGGTCGTCTCGCGTGCAGGCGTCGGCCTGTCGTGGGTCGCACTGCCCGCCGATGCCGACGTGGCGGCGCTCCGCGACGCGCTGGCTCCGCGGGCCTGCACGGTGCTCGACGGCGCCGACCGCGTGAGCGAGCCGTGGCCGGCCGTCGACCCGGGTGTGCTGGCCGTGATGGAGCGCGTCAAGGCGCGCTTCGATCCCGGTCGGGCGTTCAAGCCGGGCACGTTCGTGGGAGGACTGTGACATGAGCACCCGCGCCTGGGACGACACCCGGCCGCCCGAGCTGGATCTGATCAAGGACTGCGTCCACTGCGGGTTCTGCCTGCCCACGTGCCCGAGCTACGCCGTGTTCGAGGACGAGATGGACTCCCCGCGCGGGCGGATCGTGCTGATGCGGATCGGCCACGAGGAGGGCAGCGAGGTCTCGCCGGAGATGACCACGCACCTGGACCGCTGCCTCGGCTGCATGGCGTGCGTGACGGCGTGCCCGTCCGGGGTGCAGTACGACCGGCTGATCGAGCGCGCGCGGCCGCAGATCGAGCGCCACGGCCCGCGCTCGCGCCGCGAGCGGGCGCTGCGCAAGGGCATCTTCGCGCTCTTCACCCACCCCGGCCGGCTTCGCGCCGCGGTGCCGTTCATGGCGCTGCAGCAACGCCTGCCGATCAAGGTCCCGTTCGGAGAGCTGGCGCCGAAGGTGCCGCTGCGCGCGGCGATGCGGCGGCTCCCCGAGATCACGCCCGCGGTCGGCGAGCGCCGCGGCCGGATCGCGCTCATGCAGGGCTGCGTCCAGCGCGTCTTCTTCGGCGACGTCAACGCCGCCACCGTGCGTGTGCTGGCCGCCGAGGGCTGGGAGGTCCACGCGCCGCGCAGCCCGCGCTGCTGCGGCGCGCTGCAGCTCCACACCGGCGTCGAGGACGAGGCGCGCGAGCTGGCGCGGGCCACGATCGACGCGTACGAGGGCTTCGACCACGTCGTGGTCAACGTCGCCGGCTGCGGCTCGGCGATGAAGGAGTACGGCTACCTGTTCGAGGGCGACGAGCGCGCCGAGGCGTTCTCGGCCAAGGTGCTCGACGTCCACGAGCTGCTGGCCGCGCACGAGCCGCGCGCCGAGCGCCGCCCGCTCGCGCTGCGGGTCGCCTACCACGACGCGTGCCACCTCGCGCACGCCCAGCAGGTGCGCTCGCAGCCGCGCGAGCTGCTGCGTGGCATCCCCGGTCTCGAGCTGCTCGAGCCGGCCGAGTGGGAGCTGTGCTGCGGCTCGGCCGGCATCTACAACCTCGTCCAGCCCGAGCCGGCCGCCGAGCTCGGCCGTCGCAAGGCGGCCAACCTGACGGCCACCGGAGCCGAGGCGATCGCGGCCGCCAACCCGGGCTGCGCGATCCAGATCTCCGCGCACATGGACGGCGCAGCGATCCCCATCTATCACCCCATGACCTTGCTCGACCACTCGATCAGAGGGAGCCGACCGTGACCCTGGACATCGCCCCGACCGCAGACGACCGCCTCGCCGAGATCCTGTCGGACGACGCGCTCGCCTTCGTCGGCGACCTCCACGGCCGGTTCGGCGCCCGCCGCAACCGGCTGCTGCAGGCGCGCGCGGAGCGCGGCGCGCCGACCGGCTTCCTCGAGGACACGAAGGAGATCCGCGAGAGCGACTGGCAGGTCCGGCCGCCGCGCGACGACTACGCCGACCGCCGCGTCGAGATCACCGGCCCGACCGACCGCAAGCTCGTCATCAACGCGCTGAACTCGGGCGCCAAGGGCTTCATGGCCGACTTCGAGGACGCCAACTCGCCGACCTGGGAGAACCAGGTCTCCGGACACGTGAGCCTGATCGACGCGATCGACGGCACGATCACCTACGAGAGCTCGGACGGCAGGCACTACGAGCTGGGCGAGGAGACGGCCACGCTGCTCGTCCGCCCGCGCGGCTGGCACCTGCCCGAGAAGCACCTCAAGATCGACGGCGAGGCCGTGGCGGGAGCGCTCGTCGACTTCGGGCTCCACGCCTTCCACAACGCGCGCCGGCTGCACGACCAGGGGCTCGGGCTCTACCTCTACCTGCCGAAGATGGAGCACCACCTCGAGGCGCGGCTGTGGAGCGAGATCTTCCACTTCACCGAGGACGCGCTCGGCGTCCCGAAGGGCACGATCCGCGCCACCGTGCTGATCGAGACGCTCCCGGCGTCGTTCCAGATGGAGGAGATCCTCTACGAGCTGCGCGACCACTCGTACGGCCTCAACGCCGGCCGCTGGGACTACATCTTCTCGATGATCAAGTGCTTCCGCGACGACCCGGACTTCGTGCTCCCGGACCGCAACGACGTGAAGATGACCGTCCCCTTCATGCGCGCCTACACGGAGCTCCTGGTCAAGACCTGCCACGCTCGCGGGGCGTTCGCGATGGGGGGCATGGCGGCCCTGATCCCGTCGCGCAAGGACGCGGAGGCCAACGAGCGGGCGATCCAGGCCGTGCACGAGGACAAGAAGCGCGAGGCTGAGGCGGGCTTCGACGGCACCTGGGTCGCGCACCCCGACGTGGTCGGCGTGGCGATGGAGGAGTTCGACACGGTGCTCGGCGACAAGCCGAACCAGATCGACCGCAGGCGCGACGAAGTGAACGTCACGCCCGAGCAGCTGCTCGACGCCGCCTCCACCCCGGGCGAGATCACCGAGGAGGGCCTGCGCAGCGACGTCAGCGTCGGCTTCCAGTACATCTCGTTCTGGCTCGGCGGCCGCGGCGCGGCGGGGATCAACAACCTGATGGAGGACGCCGCCACCGCCGAGATCTCGCGCTCGCAGATCTGGCAGTGGATCCGGCACGGGAAGTTCACGAAGGACCACGTCCGCGAGGTGCTCGAGCAGGAGATGGAGCGCATCCGCGCCGAGGTCGGCGACGAGGTGTGGCAGCGGGGCCGGCCGGACGAGACGCGCGAGGTGTTCGAGCGCGTCACGCTCGGCGACGACTTCCCGGAGTTCCTCACGCTGCCCGCGTACGAGTACCTCGACTGAAAACCTCGGGTCGGAGGCGCGAAACCCTGCGGGGTCAGAAGTCGCCGCCGCCGAAGTCGCCGCCGCCGAAGTCCCCACCGCCGAAATCGCCGCCGCCCCAGTCCCCGCCGCCGGACGGCTCGTCCCACACGCTCCCCAGCACCGTGCCCATCATCAGCCCGGGCAGGATGCCGGCGCCGAAGAAGCCGCCCATGAACGGCGCGTACATCGGGCCGGCGGCCCAGTAGGGCACGCGCTGCCCGCCGACCGTGACCTCGCGCGCCTCGGGGTCCTCGCCGCGCTCGACGCGCTGGGCGTCGGCCTCGCAGGCGGGGACCATGCGCGGCGCTCCGCCGTCCGGCGCCCACTCGACCTCGCGGTCGGACGGGCCGTGGCGGGGGTCGAAGAAGCAGGGGGAGCGGCGCTCGGGCGGCTCGCGGTGCTCCAGCCGTGCGCGGGCCGAGCTCATCGCCCAGCGGCCCTCCTCGAGCGCGGCGCCGACGGGCTCGAGGTCGTCGGGGCGCTGCGCCAGCCGCCACGACTGGTCGGCGCGCTCGTAGGCCTTGACGGCGGTCTCGTAGTCGGCCTTCGCCTCCTCGGGCACGCCGGGCATGTCCATGTCGAGCTCGAGCGCGCGTATGTCCTCGCCGAGCGCGACGAGGTCGTCGCGCGCGTTCTCCTTGACCTCGGCGAACTCCGCCGCCTCCTGCCGTCGCCGCCGGCGGCGGCTGATGACGAACGCGGCGCCGCCCGCGCCCGCCAGGCCGAGCAGGATCAACCCGCCGGCGCCGATGCCGCCCTCGTCGCCGCCGCCCTCGGTGCCGGCGCCGCCGGCGCGCTCGACGAAGTCGAGCAGCACGGCCTCCACGCCGTCGCCGCTGTTGGCCTCGAAGGCGGCCGTTGCCGCCCGCTCGATCTCCTGCGGCCCGGACACCCGGAAGCTGTCGCCCACGACGACGGCGGCCGCATTCCCGGTCTCACGGCGCAGCTCCTCGGCCACCTGCTCGGCATTCCCGGCGTCGGCCGGCAGGATCGCGATCCGCACCGGCACGCCCTCGTCCTCGATCCGGCGCCGGAGCGCGTCGGCGGCATCGGCCGAGATCGCGCGCTCGGCGTCGGGGTCGACGTAGACGGGATCGTCCTGCAGCGCCTCGCTCGCGCGGCCGACCGCGTCCTGGGCGGCGGCGGGCGCCGCGAGGACGAGGGCGGCGAGCAGAACGAGCAGCAGCGCGCGCACGGCCGTGGCCTACCCGCCCAGCTGCTCGCGGAGCCGCTCGAGGTCCTCGGTGAGCTTCTCCTGGAGCCGCGGCTGCACGATCGGCACGAGCAGGCGCGCCGAGAACCCGCCCGGCCTGGCCTCGAGCGCCTGCGTGAGCCGCGTGCCGGCGCCGGCCGCCTCGAGCGCGTACGAGCTGACGACCTGGATCCCGTTGGTGGAGAAGCGCGTCTGCGCGCCCGACGGCGGCTCGTAGGCGGTCACCTCGAGCTCGACGTCGATCGTCCGCCCGCTCACCTCGAGCACCTGGCGCACGCGCGAGCCGGCGCTGAGCGGGCCGTCGTCGAGCCGCTCGTACCTCGTCAGGTGGCCGGTCCAGCGCGGGACCTTGTCCTCCTCCAGCAGCCACGGGAACACCTCCGCGGGCGGCTGCGGGATCTCGACCGTGTGCTCGAAGCTAGCCACCGGCGGGATTCGGTCCGTGGACGGGTCGCAGTGGTACGACCTCCGCCTCGTCGCCGTGCTCCGCGCCCTTGAGCCCGGCCAGCTCGCGCTCGAGCTCGGCGATCCGTCGCGAGAGCTGCTTCAGGGCGTCCGCTATGGGGTCGGGCAGGTGTACCCAGTCGGCGTCGGGACCCTCCGGCTTGCGGCCCTCCACCCGGACCGGATGGCCGGGGTTGCCGACCACGGTCGAGTTCGGTGGCACGTCGTGGATGACGACGGCGTTGGCGCCGATCTTCGCGCCATGGCCGATCGTGATCGGACCGAGCAGCTTGGCGCCGGAGCCGATCGTCACGTTGTCCTCCACCGTCGGATGCCGCTTGCCGGCGGCGAAGCCGGTGCCGCCGAGCGTCACGCCCTGGTACATCGTCACCGACTCGCCCACCTCGGCCGTCTCGCCGATCACCACGCCCATGCCGTGATCGATGAACAGCGCGTCGCCGATCTGGGCGGCGGGATGGATCTCGATCCCCGTCAGCGACCGCGACACGTAGGCCAGCGCGCGCGGGGCGAGCGGCACGCCGGCGGCGTGCAGCGCGTGCGCGATCCGGTGCGAGAGCAGCGCGTGCACGCCCGGCCAGGCGGCGAGCACCTCGCCGGCCGAGACGCCCTTGGCGGCGGGGTCGCGCTCGTAGGCGGCGCGGACATCGCGCCGCACCTCGCCCGCGACCCGGCGGAGGGTTCCGATCCCCAGCATGTCCCCAACAGCCTACGCAGCCGAGCAGTCCGGGCAGTCCGGGCGCCGCCGCACGGCCACGCGCAGGAAGTCGAGCCCGGTCAGGTCGACCTGCAGGAAGGCGTCGGTCAGGGCGCCCGGCAGCCCCGCCAGCAGCTTCAGCGCCTCGAGCGCCTGCAGCGAGCCGATGACGCCCGCCGCCGGCCCGAGGACGCCCGCCTCCGCGCAGCTCGGCGCGTCGCCGGGCTCAACCGGGAAGGCGCAGCGGTAGCACGCCGTCTCGCCCGGCCGGATCGCCATCACCAGCCCGCTGAGCCCCACGACCCCGCCCTCCACGAGCGCGACGCCGGCAGTGCAGCAGGCCGCGTTGACCGTGTAGCGCGCCGCGAACGAGTCGGTGCAATCGACCACCAGGTCCTGGCCCTCCACCATCGCCGCGTTGAACAGCGCCTGGTAGGGCTCGATCACGATCTCGGGGTTCATGCGCATGAGCGCGGCCACTGCGCTGTTCGCTTTCGGCGCCCCGAGCTCGTACATCGAGTGCAGGTGCTGGCGGTGCAGGTTGGACAGCTCGACGGCGCCGTCGTCGACGATCCCGAGCCGGCCGACCCCGGCCCCCGCCAGGTAGGCGGCGACCGGCGAGCCGAGCGCCCCGGCCCCCACGACCAGCACGCTCGCCTCGCCCAGCGCGCGCTGGGTCGCCTCGCTCCACTCCGGCAGCACGAGCTGGCGCGAGTAGCGCTCGAGCCACGGATCGGCCTCCGGCTCCGACGCCGGCACGATAGAGCGGGTGATGCCCTTGAAGAACTCGCGGCGGTCGCTCATCGGCGCACGATCCGGACGACCGCGCCGTCGACCCGCACGTCGTGCCCGGCCTCGACGGCCGAGCGCGGGACGTTCTCCAGCGCCTCGCCCGCCGCGCAACGCACCTCGAGCGCCTCGCCGGGCGCCATCCGCTCGAGCTCGAGCTTGGTCCGCACCCACGTCATCGGGCACGTGAGCGCGGTGACGTCCAGCGTTCGGACCACCACGCGGGTTACGGTAGCGATGGATGCAATCGCGCTCGTTCCTGATACTGCACGGCCTCCAGGGGTCCGGGCCGGGCCACTGGCAGACCTGGCTGGTGGCGCGCTTGAAGGCCGACGGCGAGCGCGTCGCCTACCCCGACCTGCCCGACGCCGACCTGCCTTCGCCGCAGGCCTGGCGCGACGCGCTCGACGGTGAGCTGGCCGCCCTGCCGGCCGGCGAGACGATCGTGATCTGCCACTCGCTCGCCTGCCTGCTGTGGCTCCACCACGTGGCCGAGGGGGGCGCCCAGGCCGACCGGCTGCTGCTCGTGGCGCCGCCGTCGGAGGCGGCACAGCTGCCGGAGATCGAGGCGTTCTTCCCGGTCCCGCTGCCCGCCCTGGCGCGTGGAGCGCGACTGGTCTGCTCGGACGACGACCCGTACTGCCCCGAGGGCGCCGCGGACCTGTACGCCGCGCCGCTCGGCATTCCGGCCGACGTCCTGCCGGGAGCCGGCCACATACACCCCGACGCCGGCTACGGCCCGTGGCCCGAGGTCGAGGCGTGGTGCGTCGAGGGCGACCGCCCGATCACGGGGTGAGCGCCCGCACCAGCTCGCGGATCGCTCCCGGATAGCGGTACGTGAGCCCGCCGTGTTTGGCGTCGAAGAGCTCGAGCGAGTGCTCCACGCCGAGCGCCTCGAGCTCGGCGGCGAAGGCCTGCGCGCCGAGATCGAGGAAGTACTCGTCCTTGCGACCGGCGTCGAGGTAGATGCGCCGCATCGAGCGCAGCGCGTCAGCGTGCGGACGCGCCATGCGCACCGGATCGAGGTCGAGCCACAGCGCCCACACGTCGTCGATCAGGCGGCTCGTCGCGACGTCGAACGGGAGCAGTGCCTTGCCGGGATTCGAGGGGTCGGGCGAGTACGCGGCCGCGTAGCCGTAGACCTCGAGCGGCTTCACGAGCGATTCCTCCATCCGCTCGGCCTTCGCCAGACGCTCGAAGAACACCTCGTACGAGCCCTCGAAGTCGTCGCGCAGCGCGCGTGCGAGACTCGGGAAATCCGGGAGATAGCAGGCCTCGAACAGCGCGTCGCCGGCGTGCGAGGCGAGGGCGCCGAACACGTCGGGGCGCATCATCGGCACCACCATCGCCCCGTAGCCGCCCGACGACTTGCCGGTCAGCCCGCGGTGGTCGCGGTCGGCCAGCGTCGGGTAGCGGTCGTCGACGAAGGAGGTGACCTCGTCGCACAGGTGATCCTGGTAGCGGCCGAGCGCCGCCGAGTTCAGGAACTGCGAGCCGCCGTAGCTCGTCCAGCAGTCGACGAACACCACGATCGCGTCCGGGCAGTCCCCGGCGGCGAACATCGCGTCGAGGCGCTCGACCATCGTCGGCTCGAGCCAGGTCCGGTTGAGCCACATGTCGAGCTGCCCCGTGTAGCCCTGGATCACGTAGACGCTCGGCAGCGGCCGCGGGTGGTCGAGCTCCACGCCCGGCGGCCGGTAGACGTACAGCGGCCGCCGCGCGGGATCGCCGAGCGGGTTGTCGGCCAGCAGCTCGGACTCGACCACGAGGCGGTCGAGCGTGCCGTGCAGGGGGCGCTCCCAGGGCGCGCCGGCGGGGCCCTCGACCTCGTGCAGGGTCATGGCGTGCAGGCTAGCCGGGCGAACGTCAACACCAGCATTGAAGGGAGGCGGGCCGGGTGGCCGGTGCAATTCGTCACTCTCGGCGGCGCCGCACGATCGAGCGTGACGTTCTGCACCGCATACGTGCAGGAATCGACACACCTGCCCGCCGAGGGGATCGAGTGTGACGTTCTGCACCCCCGCCTCCCCCACCCAGCGCAGTTGACGTTCGTCACGCCGAGGCGGGCGCGGCCTCGGGCGCGAAGAACGGCGTCGAGACGTAGCGCTCGCCCGAGTCGGGCATGACGACGACGATGCGTGCGCCGCGCGCCTCGTCGCGCGCGGCGATCTGCAGCGCCGCCCACAGCGCGGCGCCGCATGAGATGCCGGCGAGCACGCCCTCGCGGCGGGCGACGAGGCGGGCGGCCTCGATCGCGTCCTCGTCGTCGACGGGGATCATCTCGTCGAGCAGGCCGCGGTCGAGCACGGGCGGCACGAAGCCGGCTCCGATGCCCTGGATCTTGTGCGGGCCGGGCTCGCCGCCGGAGATCACGGCCGAGCTTGCCGGCTCGACGCCGACGACCTTGAGCTTCGGGTTTCGCTCCTTCAGGTAGCCGCCCGCGCCGGTGATCGTGCCGCCGGTGCCGACGCCGGCGACCAGGTAGTCGACCTCGCCGTCGAGCGCCTCCCAGATCTCCGGGCCGGTCGTGCGGCGGTGGGCCTCGGGGTTGGCGGGGTTCGAGAACTGGTCGGGCAGCCAGACGTCGGCGTCACGGGCCAGCGCCTGGGCGGCAGCGACCGCCTCGTTCATCCCGCCCATCGACTCGGTCACCTGCACCTGGGCTCCGTACAGCCGCAGCAGGCCCTCGCGCTCGCGGCTCATGCCCTGGGGCAGCGTGAGCACGAGGTCGTAGCCGCGGGCGGCGCAGACGAAGGCGAGCGCGATCCCGGTGTTGCCGCTGGTGGCCTCGACGATCGTGGTGCGGCCGGGCTCGATCCGGCCCTCCGCCTCGGCGGCCTCGATCATCGCCACGCCGATCCGGTCCTTGACCGAGCCGCCGGGATTGAACATCTCGAGCTTGGCGAACACATGCACGCCGTCCGGCGCCAGGCGCGCCAGCTCGACCATCGGCGTGCGGCCCACCAGGTCGGCGATGTTGACCGGGATACGCGGCATTCGAGGCCGATCAGCCTATCCGGACCTGCGCGGCGGCGAGCGACGACCGGCTCGCGTGGGCGCGCGCTCTCGGGGCGCGCCTCAGTACTTCCCGGACAGGTAGTCCCAGGCGCGCCGCAGCTTGTCCTTGAAGTCGTCGGGCGCAGTGTCGTCCGGGCTCGCCTCCAGCGTCGCCGGGTTGTCGCTCGGCTCGGGGAGCTCCTCGGCGGCATCCGCGGTCATGGCGAGCACGAGGCCGCGCTCGAAGATCGCCTCGACCAGCGAGGCGTCGGCGAACCGGTGGCCGGCCCGCATGTCCACGATGACGCCGTCGAACACGTCGGAGTCGGCGTCCGCGAGCACGTGCTCGACCGTCCCGAGCTCCCGCCCGTCGGACGAGAGGACCGGCGTGCCGTCGGCGAGGACGAGGTAAGAGGCGGGGTTCCCAAGGTCCATTCCGTCCGCCTACCCGAGGCTCCGCGTCACAATCCTTGTGTGCCCGAGCTCGAACCAGGCGACGAGTTCGCCGGCTGCCGCATCGAAGCGGTCGCCGGCCGCGGCGGCATGGGCGTGGTCTACCGCGCGACCGAGCTGAGCCTCGGACGCCCCGTCGCGCTCAAGCTGCTGGCGCCCGACCGGGCCGGCGACCAGGAGTTCCGCGAGCGCTTCCAGCGCGAGTGGCGGATGGCTGCCGCGATCGACCACCCGAACGTGATCCCCATCTACGGGGCGGGCGAGCACGACGGCTCGCTGTACCTGGTGATGCGCTACGTCGGCGGGACCGACCTGCACGCGCTGCTGCGCGAGCAGGGCCGGCTCGACCCCGAGCGGGCCGCCGAGCTCGTGGCGCAGCTCGCCTCGGCGCTCGACGCCGCCCACGCGGCCGGGCTCGTGCACCGCGACGTCAAGCCCGCCAACGTGCTGCTGGCCGGCGACCACGCGTATCTCAGCGACTTCGGGCTCACGCGCCTGGCGAGCTCGGACACGTCGCTGACCGGCTCCGGGCAGTGGATCGGCACCGTCGAGTACTGCTCGCCGGAGCAGCTGCGCGGCGAGCGCACCGACGCCCGCGCGGACGTGTACTCGCTCGGCTGCGTGCTGTTCGCGGCCCTGTGCGGACGGCCGCCGTTCGCGCAGGGCACCGTGACCTCGACGATGCTCTCGCACCTGCACGACCCACCGCCGGTGCCGTCGTCGCTCGGCGCGCCGCGGGAGTTCGACCGCGTGTTCGCGCGCGCGCTGGCGAAGCGGCCAGAGGATCGCTACCCGTCGACGGGCGACCTCGGGCGAGCCGCGCTCGGAGCGGCGCGCGGGGAGCCGGTGACCGAGTCCGAGCGCAGCGTGGCGATCGGCTCGGCAGCGCCGGAGCACGGCGGCAACGGTGACGCGACGGCCGTCCTTCGACCCGACGAGACGGCGATCACGGCCTGGGACCGCCACGAGGGCGAGACGGCGGCCGAGCCCGAGCCCCAGCCCGCAGGCGAGCGCCGCGTCGTGCGCCCCCGCCGCTGGCCGGCTCGCATGATCGTCGCCGCCGGCGCCTTCGTCGCGCTCGTCACCGTCGGGCTCGTGCTCGGGCTGGTGTTCGGCGAGCCGGGCGGCGCCGGCGCGCGATCCGGCCCGCTCAGCGAGGACGAGGTCCGCGAGGTCGCGTACGCGTTCGCGGACGCGTACGCGGCCGAGGACCCGGCCGCCCTGCGGGCGACGCTCGCGCGCAACGTCGAGCGCACGGCGCCCGGCGGGACGAGCCGCGGCCGCGACGCGGTGGTCGACCAGTACGCGCGGCAGTTCGACGGCAAGGTCGGCGGCTACGAGCTCGACGACCTCGATGTGCAGCCCGGCCGCGGAGGACGCGCCAGCGGCACCTACCACGTGGAGCGCGAGACCGGGGACCCCTACGACGGCTCGATCGTGTTCGGCGTCGTGCGCGAGCGCGGCGAGCCGAGAATCGCGCTGATCGCCTTCACGCCGTCTTCGTAGGACACCGGGTCAGCAGCTCTTCGCGACCTCGACGTGCACCGTGGTGCCGCGCCGCACCTCGGTCCCGGGCGCGGGATCCTGCTCGCAGACCGCCGGCTCGCCCGGCAGCAGCTCGTCGAGCAGGCCAGTCCGCTCGGTGATGTCGGGCTTGAGGCCCGCGTCCGCGAGCTCGTTCTCGACCTCCGCCACCTCGAGCCCGTCGAGGTCCGGCACCTTCACCGGCACCTCGCGGGTCACGCGGAACGCGGTCATCGTGGTCGCGCGGCCCCGGGCGGTGGCGATCACGTCGATCACGTTGGCGCCCGGCTCGAGCGCGACCTGGGCGCGGAAGTTGCCGCCGCTCACGTTCGCCCGCTCCCCCATCACCCGCACCGCGGCGCCGGCGGGGTTCACCGTGCCCTGGACCTCGACCGTGTCGCTCTGCACCACCGCCATGTCGGCGGGCGCATCGACGTCGAGCGCGACGGGCACCGCGGGGCGCTGCGCGCGCTCGCCGTCGTCACCGCCGCAGCCGGCGGCCGTGGCGAGGCAGGCGAGGATGATGACCGTGGGAACGCGCATGGGCCGGCAATCAGGCTAGGAGGAGTGGTGGCAGCGGGGGGCCGATCGGGTGTAGCGTCGAGGACCCCACGCTTCAGGCGGAAAAGAGCATCTCATGAGGCTCCGAGAGTCGTTCAGCGTCGAGTCCTCCGGGCTGCTGGCTGATCGGCTGCGCGGCGTCGCGATGTCAACGCGCACCGGACGACCTCGATCGCCGACGTGCTGCTGTTCGTCATCTCGCGCCAGGCATCGTCATCCAGTCAGCCCGGTCGTCCGATCGCGCTCGTGCTGTTCGTCGTCGCGCTGCTGCTCGTGATCCGCGAAAGCGCGCCGGTCCCGGTGCGCGAGGAGCCGCTCGTTGCAGCTTAGATGTAGTACATCGTCGCGCCCGCCTGGCGGTTCTCGCGCTCGACCACGTCGGCGATCGTGGCGTTCTCGAGGATCGCGCGGGCGGCGGCCGCCGCGTCGGCGAAGACCGACTCGGCGGAGGTGCCGAACGGCCCGTCGAGCAGCTCGACGACCTCGAGCACGGTGACCTCGGAGGGCTCGCGCGCGAACGAGTAGCCGCCCTTGACGCCGCGCTGCGACTTGAGGATCCCGGCCCGGCGCAGGGCCGCGAAGAGCTGCTCGAGGAACTGGACCGGGATGTCGCGCCGCCTCGCGAGCTCGCCGATCGGCACGGGTCCGGCGCCGCCTGCGCGAGCGAGCTCGGTGAGCGCGCGGACCGCGTACGGGGACTTGGTCGTGATCGAGAGCATCGCCCCCATCCTGCCACCATCACCGGCCGATGCGCCTGCTCTTCCGGTTCGGCCCGCCGCTCGTGCTGATGGGCGTGATCTTCTTCTTCTCGGGCCAGCCCGACCTCGGGACCGGGCTCGGGGTGTGGGACACGATCCTGCGCAAAGCGGCGCACATGGCCGAATACGGGCTGCTGTGGTTCCTCTGGTACCGGGCCCTCGAGCTGGGCAGCCCGGTGCCCGCGGTGGCGATCACGCTCGCGTACGCGGCGAGCGACGAGTTCCACCAGACGTTCGTGGACGGGCGCCACGGCTCGCCCCTGGACGTGTTGATCGACGCCGCCGGTGTCGGCATCGCCGTGATGCTCCACGCACGCCGCCGGGCACGCGCCCGGGAATAGGACCGCGCCCGGGAACGTCCTGTTCCCCTATGCGCGTCTTGATCAGCACCCGCCAAGGGGCCGGCCACTTCGGTCCCCTGATTCCCTTCGCCCACGCCCTCCTCCGGAACAACGACGAGGTCGTCGTCACCGCCGCCGCCTCCGCCGCGCCGATGATCGCGGCCGCCGGACTGGACCACCACCCGATCCCCGACCCGCCCGACGACGACGAGCGTACGCAGATCTTCGACACGGCGATGACGCTCGACGCCGACGACGCCAACGCGCTCGTGGTCGCCGATGCCTTCATCCGCATCGACGCCCGTGCGGCCTATCCGCACGTACTTGCGGCGATCGAGCGCTGGGAGCCCGACGTGGTCCTCTACGACATCTCCGACTTCGCCGCCGGGCTGGCGGCGGAGGCCTCCAGGGTGCCCGCCGTGAGCGTCGGCATCACGCAGGCGATCCACATGCAGGCGCTCAGCGACGTGATCGCGGAGGCGCTCGACGAGGTCCGCGTGGAGGTCGGGCTCGAGCCGGACCCGCAGCTCGAGCGGCTGGCCGCCACGCCCTGCTTCACGCTGATCCCCGAGGCTCTGGAGGATCCGGCCACGCAACCGTCGGAGCACATGCTGCGCTTCCGCGCAGAGGAGCCGCACGAGCCTCGCCCGCTGCCGGACTGGTGGCGCAACGATGACTGGCCGCTGGTCTATCTGACCTTCGGCTCGGTCGCGCCGACGATGGATTTCTTTCCCGGCCTCTACCGCTCCGCCATCGACGCCTTGTCGGTGCTGCCGGTGCGCGTGCTCGTCACGGTGGGCCGCGACCGCGACCCGGCCGAGCTCGGAGCGGTACCACCCAACGTCCACGTGGCGCGCTGGGTGCCGCAGGCCGACATCATGCCGCACACAGCGGCGATGATCTGCCACGGCGGTTCCGGCACGGTGACCGCGGCGATGGCGGCCGGCGTGCCGGCGGTGGTGGTCCCGCTGTTCGCCGACCAGCCGCACAACGCCGGCCGGCTCACCGAGCTGGGCGCGGGGATCACGCTCGAGCCCGACGAGATGGTGCGACTGCCCGATGCGATCCGGGCGCTGCTGGCCGATCCCTCATACCGCGAGGCCGCGAGCCGGATCGCCGAGGACGCCCGGCGGTTGCCGCCGGTCGACACCGCGACGGCGATCCTGCGAGCGCTGGCCGCGCGGGCCGCGCTAGCCTGCCACCAGCCCGTGGATGCTCGGGCCGTGGGCCGAGTCGGTCATCGGCCGCGCCCTTGGTGGATCACTTGGGTCGCGGCCGATCAGGCTTGGCGACGGCCAGGCCAGCCGCGCTCGGTGGCGTGGAGAACGGCCTGGGCGCGGTCGACCGCGCCCAGCTTGCCGTAGATGTTGTGGAGGTGCGTGCGGACCGTGCTGGTCGAGAGCGAGAGCTCGAACGCGATCTGCTTGTAGACCATGCCCTCGGCGAGCCGCTTGAGCACTTCGAGCTCGCGCGTGGACAGCGGGCACGGCTCGACCGAGCGCGGGCGGTCCTTGCTCGGGTACGGAAGGTCGTAGAGGACGGCGCGCAGCTCGCTGGGGCCGAAGCCGACCGCGCGGGCGGCCTTCAGCAGCTCGGTCGAGGAGACCGGCGAGCCCTGCGAGTAATGCGCCAGCATGTCGGCGAGCCGCACGAACGCGCTGTCGCCCTGCGCGTCCTCGGCGTGGTGACGCTCGATCGCGGACGCGACGGCCTTGGGCAGGTTCCAGCGCCGGGCGAGCACGCCGCCGACGAGCGCGTGGTCGACGCCCAGCTCGCGGCGCTCGTAGTGCAGCCGCTCCTCGGGCGTGCGGGCCGGGCCGTGGACCTGGCGCGGGTAGCCCGGATAGGCGTGCATGAGCACGAGCTTGCCGACGTCGTGCAGCAGCGCAGTGACCAGCAGGCGGTCGCGATGCGCGTAGCTGGAAGCGGCCGCGAGCCGGTCGGCGGCGCGCTGGACGGCCACGGCGTGCAGCCGGAAGCGCTCAGGCGCCGCATCCCAGGTCTTACCGCGCTCGAAGAACTCGAAGGTCTCGGTGTCGGACGCCAGCCGCTGTACGGCCTCGGGCGACAGCACCTCGACGGCGCCGACGATCGACTCGACCTGGCCGCGGCGCGGGGAGTCGAGCCCGTTGGCGAGGCGCAGGACGGCGATGACCAGCGCGACGTCGGACTCGATGGCGCGCACGACGTCGCCGGTCGACGGGCGCTCCTCGGAGACCAGCGCGAGCAGACGGTTGCGCGACTCGGCGAGGGCCGGGAAGACCTCGAGCGCCTCGAAGGCGGCGGTCAGCCGCTTGCCGTGACCCTCGTTGCGTGACCGGCCGACGACCGCGTACGGCTCGCGGGCCGCGGTGGGTGCGGCGGCGGCGCTCGCGAGGGGCGCGGAGGTGGGCGGCATCAGGCGATCTTCGGTCGTCAAAGGCTCGGAGTCGGGCGGTGTCGGGCCAGGCATGGTCCGACCTTCAACCCGTATCGGCATATCTGGACGGATCGTTGAGCCGCCCGCGGCGCCTTCCTGCGGGTTCACGTCCCCGTCCTCCCATTGAGTGCATGGTCCACCCGAGCCAGAGTTTCGTCGCGTCCGAGCAGCGCGACCGTCTCGAAGATACCCGGTGAGACGGTGGTTCCGGCAACGGCGACGCGAAGTGGCTGGAAAACGTGCTTGCGCTTGATCCCCATCCGATCGGCCACACCGTCGAGCGCGGACTGCACAGATTCCTCGGTCCAGGGCTCCGGAACCTGGTCGAGCGCCGCTCGCGCCTCGGCCAGCGCCTCCCGGCCGCCGGGCGCCTCGAGGACCCGCTCGCGCGCCGCCTGATCGTCGGCCGGGCCGTCGAAGAAGAAGCCGGTCAGCGGCCAGAACTCGGCCAGCGTGCTGATCTTGTCCTGGGTGATGGCCACCGCGTCGCGCAGCCCGGTCCGGCCCGTGAGCGCTTCAAGGCGGCTCGTGAGGTCGTCGACGTCGAGCGCCCGCAGGTAGCGGCCGTTGAAATGGCGCAGCTTCAGCTCGTCGAAAACGGCCGGCGACTTCGAGACCCGCTCGAGGCTGAACCGCTCCTGCAGCTCGGCGATCGTGTGGAACTCCGTCGACTCGTCGTAGCCCCAGCCGAGCAGGGCCAGGTAGTTCACGACCGCTTCCGGGAGATAGCCGGCGTCACGCAGGTCCTGCACGGACGCGGCGCCGTGGCGCTTGGAGAGCTTCTTGCCGTCCGGTCCGTGCAGGAGCGGCAGGTGCGCGTAGACGGGGGTCGGCGCGCCCATCGCCTGCTGGATCAGCATCTGCTTGGGCGTGTTGGAGTAGTGGTCGGCGCCGCGAACCACGTGTGTGACCTGCGCGTCGGCGTCGTCGACCACCACGGCCAGGTGGTAGACGGGCGTGCCGTCAGCGCGCGCGATCACGAGGTCGTCGAGCAGCGCGTTCTCGAACTCGCTCTCGCCCCGGATGACGTCGCGGACCACGGTGACGCCCTCGTCGGGTACGCGCAGCCGGGTGGCGCCGGCGCCCTCGTCCTCGCCGCGGAAGCCGCGGTTGCCGTGCTGCTCCTTGAACATCCTGACCTCGTCGGGCCCGGCGGTCGACCGGTAGGCGTGCCCGCCGTCGATCAGCTGCTGGACGACCTCGGCGTGACGGTCGGCGTTCTGGCTCTGGTAGATCGGCCCCTCGTCCCAGTCGATCCCCAGCCACTCCAGCGCCTCGAAAATCGTCTGAACGTTCTCGGGCGTCGAGCGCTCGCGGTCGGTGTCCTCGATCCGGAGCACGAGGCGGCCCCCCTGGCCGCGGGCGAGCAGCCAGTTGTAGAGCGCCGTCCGCGCGTTGCCGATGTGCAGCGCCCCTGTCGGCGAGGGAGGGAACCGTACCCGCATGGGGCTAAGCATCGCACGCGGCGGTGACACGCGGGGAACCGTCGCTAGCCTTGCCGCCCCATGCTGATCGGCGCCCACGTCTCCCCCGCCGGCGGGCCGGCCAACGCCGTGACGCGCGGAGTCGAGCGCGGCTGCCGGTCGATCCAGATCTTCAACCAGAGCCCGCGCCAGTGGAAGCCGACCGTCTACGACGACGAGAAGGTCGAGGCGTTCAAGGAGGCGATGGCGGAGTCCGACGTCGAGGCACTCCTGATCCACGCCGTCTACCTGGTCAACTGCGCCTCCGAGGACGCGGATCTGCGCGAGAAATCGCTGACCTCGCTGACCGCCTCGCTGCACGCGGGGGCGGCGCTCGGGGCCGTCGGCGTGGTGCTGCATCCCGGCTCGGCGCTCAAGAACGGCGGCGAGGCCGAGGCCGCCATCGGACGCGCGGCCGAGGTCATCAAGGAGGCGCTCGCCGAGTCCGAGGGCTGCGATTTGCACCTCGAGAACACGGCCGGCGCCGGCGGGACGCTCGGGCGCACGTTCGAGGAGCTGGCGGCGCTGATCGAGGGTGCGGGCGGCGGCAAGCGGCTGGGCGCCTGCCTGGACTCCTGCCACCTCCTGGCCAGCGGCTACGACATCCGCAGCGCCGAGGGGCTGAGCGACGTGGTGGACGAGTTCGACCGCGTCGTCGGGATGGATCGGCTCGGCTCGCTGCACGTCAACGATTCCAAGACGCCGCTGGGCTCCAACGTCGACCGCCACGCCGCCCTGGGCGAGGGCGAGCTGGGCGCCGAGGGCTGCACGGCGTTCCTTTCGGAGCCGCGCTTCGACGGCCTGGCCTGCGTGTTCGAGGGGCCCGGCATGGAGGGAAAGGGCGTCGAGGCGGTCGACATGGCGATCGCCTGGCGCATGCGCGCCGAAGGCCTCAAGGCGCGAGGCTGACGACGTCTCGATCCGGCCGTGCCGGCCGGACGAGATCGGCCGATCCTTGCGTGGCCTCGCCGCGCTGCCCGCGACCCGGTCATGGGCCGGACGGTGAGAACGCTCCATGCGGCTGGGCGTCGGCGAACGTCAACTGCTTGCTGGTAGAGCGCGGCGACGCCAGCCGGGTCGTGGACCAACGTGCAACTCGGCGCACGGGTGGGCGGCGGGATGCACGTTGTGATCCCAGACGGATCAAAAGGTGTATGTGGCGGCGCCGCGTACGCCGACATGCACGAAACGTGCCCCGCGCCACTGCCCGCACCAGCTGCAGTTTGCGGGACGCGCGTCATCCGCCGGCGGCGGCCAGGCAGCGGCACGATGACGTCGCTGACCGGCGTCGCGACGCCGTGCTCGCGCCGAGCCTGAGCGACGACTCCGTTGCGCGCGTCCCACTCGAGCGGGCGGCCGGCCTCGCGGTCGAAGAGGATCGAGGAGCCGAGGTCCTCGGGATAGCCGGCGAACTCGTCGAGGAGCGCGTCCGCCGCGGTGTCGGGGAGGTCGGCGCCTTCGGCGCGCGCGACGGCGAGGGTCTCGAGGGCGAGCTCGCGGGCCAGCGCGCGGACGTCGGGGCGGCGGAACATGCCCGCCCGGCGGCCTGAGAGCACCATCAGCCCGGCGACGGCGTTGATGACGAGCTTGCGCCAGGCCTGGGTGGCGAAGTCGCCCGCCAGCTCGACGCCGTCGATCAGCGCGGCGATCGCGTGGGCGGCGGGCTCGTCGGGCAACGTGAGCCGTACGTCGCCGCGCACACGAACGTGCCCCGGGCCGATGCCTTCGACGGGGACCCACACGATGGCCGGCAGGACCGTCGCCCCGCCCACGTGCGGGCCGACGAGCTCGCGCTGCTCGACCCCGTTCTGGAGCACGGCGACGACTGTCTCATCGCGTGTGAGCGCACGTAGGAACGGTGCCGCGGCTTCGGTCTGGTGCGCCTTGACGGCGACGAGCACCACATCGACCGGCGTTGCGGCATTCGGGTCGGTGAGCACCGGGCCGGGGACGATCTCGGTGCCACCGCCCTCGCGCTCGACGACGAGCCGCTCGTGCGGTGTGCGCCCGCACAGCACGAGGTCGGCGCCCGCGCGCCGGACCGCTGCGGCCACCGTCGCGCCGATGGCTCCCGGCCCGACGACCGCGACGCGGGTCACGCAGCGGCGGTCGCGGCCTCGACGGCCGGGCCCAGCAGGTCGCGCAGCTCGGCGCGGAGGCCCGCGTCCCGCCCGGCGATCTTGTAGCCGTCGCCGAAGCGCAGGCAGCGCAGGCCGGCGCGCGTGTCCATCTCCAGCACGAACTCGGCGTCGCCCGGATAGCGCTCGAAGAGGTCCCGCAGCTCGCTGATCACCGTCGGCTGCAGGCGCGCGGCGTCGACCCGGAGGCGGATCGGCTCCGGCGCCATCGCCGCCGCCAGCCGCGCGACCTTCTCCTTGGCCTTCTCGATCTCGGCGTCCGACGGGTCGAAGCGCTCGGCGTCCTGGACGATGACGCAGCTCTTGCCGGCCTCCTTGTGGTCGACCCGTCCGCGCACCAGCACGATCGCGTCGGTGGCCAGGAGCTTCTCGACCGCGTCCAGCGCCTTCTCGAACACCACGATCTCGATGCTGCCGTCGAGATCGTCGAGCGTGGCGAACATCATCTGCGTGCCGGTGCGGGTGCGGATCTTCTTCGACTCGGTGATCATGCCGCCGACCTTCACCCAGTCGCCGTCGCGCTGCTCGCCGAGCTGGGCGCACGAGCAGTCGGCGCTCACGCGCAACGCCTCGCGGACGCGCTTGAGCGGGTGCTCGGTGATGAAGAGCCCGATCGACTCCTTCTCCATCGACAGCAGCTCCGGCCGCTCGTACTCGTGGGCCGGGATCTGCGGGTGGGCGGGCGCGAAGGCGCTGCCGTTGGAGCCGTCGTCGCCGCCGAGCCCGCCGAGGTCGAAGATCGAGCCCTGGCCGATCTGGGCGTCGAGCTGGGTCTTCTGGCCCGCAGCCTGGGCCGCGTCCAGAACGTCGAGCATGCCGCGGCGGGTCGCGCCGGTCGAGCCGAAGGCGCCGCACTTCACCAGCGCCTCGATCGCCCGCTTGTTGACGGCGCGGGCGTCGACGCGCTCGCAGAAGTCCCACAGGCTGGTGAACGGCCCGCCGGCCTCGCGGGCGCGCTTGATCGCCTCGACCGCTGCGTAGCCGACGCCCTTCACCGCGTCGAGCCCGAAGCGGATGTTGCCCTCGACGACCATGAACTCGTGGTCGGAGAGGTTGACGTCGGGCGGCAGGATCTCGATGCCCATGCTCTCCGCCTGGTTGACGAAGAACGGGACCTTGTCCTTGGTGTCCATCACCGAGGAGATCAGGGCCGCCATGTACTCGGCCGGGTAGTTGGCCTTCAGCCACGCCGTGCGGTACGCGATCAGCCCGTAGCAGGCAGCGTGCGAGCGGTTGAACGAGTAGTCGGCCGACTTCTCGTTGACCGTCCACAGCATCTCGATCACGTCCGGCGCCGTGCCCGACTCGCGGCAGCCGTCGAAGAACATCGGCTTCAGCTTGGCCATCGCCTCGCGGTTCTTCTTGCCGATCGCCTTGCGCAGGTCGTCCGCCCGCGGCCCGGAGAAGCCGGCGACCGACTTGGCGATCTGCATCGTCTGCTCCTGGTAGAGGATCACGCCCTTGGTCGCCTCGGTGATCGAGCGCAGACGATCGTCGACGTACGCGATCGTGTCGGGGTTCTTCTTGCCGCGCGCGTAGGTCGGGATCTGGTCCATCGCGCCCGGGCGGTAGAGCGCGTTGAGGGCAACAAGGTCCTCGAACTCGTCCGGACCGACCTTCTTGAGCGCCTCGCGCATGCCCTCGGACTCGAACTGGAACACGCCCACCGAGTCCCCGCGGGCCATCATCTCGTAGGTCTTCTCGTCGTCGAGCGGGAGCGCCGTCATGTCGATCCGCTCGCCGGTCGAGCGTTCGATGATGGCCAGCGTGTCCTCGATCACATCGAGGTTGCGCAGGCCGAGGAAGTCCATCTTCAGGAGGCCGATCTCCTCGACCGGCTTCATCGAGTACTGGGTGACCGTGCGGTAGATCTTCTGGCCGTCCTCGCCCGTGCCGGCATCGGCGAGCTGGAGCGGCACGATGTCGGTGAGCGGACGGTCGGAGATCACGACGGCGGCGGCGTGGATCGAGGCGTTGCGGGCGATCCCCTCGAGCCCTCGCGCGACGTCGACGATCTGCTTGGCGACCGGGTCGCGCGCGTACTCGCCGGCGAGGTCGGCGCCCGGCTGCAGGCACTCCTCGAAGCTCGGCGGCCGGCCCATGATCGGGTCCGGGATCAGCTTCGCCAGCCGGTCCCCCACCCCGTAGTCATGTCCGAGGACACGGGCAGCATCCCTCGTCGCCGCGCGGGGGAACATCTTTCCGAACGTGATGATCTGGGCCACGCGGTCGGCGCCGTACTTGTCGGTCACGTAGCGGATCACGCGCTCGCGGCCGCGCACCGAGAAGTCGATGTCGATGTCCGGCATCGACACGCGCTCGGCGTTCAGGAAGCGCTCGAACAGCAGGTCGTAGCGAAGCGGATCGACGTCGGTGATCTGGAGGCAGTAGGAGACGAGGCTGCCGGCGGCGCTGCCGCGCCCCGGGCCGACGGCGATCCCGTTGTCCTTCGCGAACTGCACGAAGTCCCAGACGATCAGGAAGTAGGCGTTGAAGCCCATGTCGCCGATGACGCCGAGCTCCATCTCCATCCGCTCGATCGCCTCGGCCGGCGGTGGGCCACCGTAACGGCGGTGAAGGCCTTGCGTGACCAGCTCGCGCAGGTACTCCTTCTCGCTCTTGCCGTCCGGGCAGTCGAAGCGCGGGATCAGCTGCTTGCCGAGCTCGATCTCGACGTCGCAGCGCTCGGCGATCTCCAGTGACGAGGCGAGCGCGTCCGGCATGTCCTCGAACGAGGACGCCATCTCCTCCGAGGATTTGAGGAAGAACTCGTTCGTCTCGAAGCTCATCTTCGGCTGCGCGAGCGTCGACTTCGTCTGCACGCACAGCAGCGCGGCGTGGTGGTGGTAGTCCTCGCGCCGCAGGTAGTGCACGTCGGCCGTCGCCACCAGCGGGCGGCCCATCTCGGCGGCGAAGCCCCGCATCGCCTCGTTGACCTGCTCCTGCTCGGCCAGGCCGTTGCGCTGGACCTCGAGGTACACCTGCTCCGGCCCGAAGGCGTGGACCAGCTCGTCGAGATGCGCGCGCGCCTGCTGGCGCTTGCCCTGGACGATCCGCTGGCTCGATCGTGAGGCGAGGCAGCCGGTGAGGCAGATCACGCCGTCGGCGTGCCTTTGGAGCAGCTCGAGGTCGACCCCCGGCTTGCCGCGGTGCAGACCCTCGAGAAAGCCGGCGCTCGAGAGCTTGACGAGGTTGCGCAGGCCGTCACCGGTCTCGGCCAGCAGCGTGAGGTGATTCTTCTCGAGCTTCGGCTCTCGGCTGCGGCGGTCGTCGACGTAGTAGGCCTCGAGGCCGACGATCGGCTTGATGCCGTGCTGCTTCGTGGCCTTGTAGAGCTCGACCGCGCCGTTCATGACGCCGTGATCTGTCAGGCCGAGCGCCGGTTGGCCGAAGCTCGCGGCGCGCTCGGCGAGCTTGTCGATCTTGCAGGCGCCGTCGAGCAGCGAGTACTCGGAGTGGACATGGAGATGGGCGCAGCCGGGTGGCGTCACGGACCACCCAGGCTATGCATTCGCCCAGACAGAACCCGCCGCCGACTCCGCTCTCAGCGTCAGGGGCTCGTCGCGCGTTTCGCTAGCCGTCTTGCTCGAGCTTCGCAGAGCCGGCTCGTTTGCGGCCGGCGTTCGCCCGCGGCGGCCCGGGCGGGTCGACTTCGGCGAGCCGGCGGACTTCGCGAGCGATGGCGAGCAGGTCGTGGGCGCTGTGGAGGGCCTCCTCGGCGGAGTCCAGCTCGTCGAGCACGGCGCGGATCAGGGCGGCCTCCCGGACGAACTGCGAGACGCTGATCCCCTGCGAATCGGCGGCGCGGGCGATCGCCATGTACGCGCGGTCCGCGAACCGGATCGTTGTCGCGTGCAGGGCCACGGGCGGGACTCTACCGGCGACGCGATACACGCGATAGCATCTACGCCATCGCGGTAGCGGATACATCGTCGAATGCTGGTCCCTCCCCGCGGGCCGCATCTTGCGACTCCGGCCGCGCTACCCCCGCCGGCGGCAGCCGATCTCCCGCAGCCGCCGCCGGCGGGGGATCACACGCCCAGGCGATGACACGAACCGACGGAGAACACTTCAGTGAGAACGATCCGCGACATGCGAGGCAGAGAACTGCGGGTGGCGCGTTCCGCAGACGGGCACGCGCTCACCGTGCAGGCGACGCTATCGACAACACGAATCCTCGACCGCCGCGGTGTGCGCGCGCTGCTTGACATCATCGCCAGCTCGTCCGAGTTCCGGCACGAGATGCACAAGGCGCTGGCCGTCTACGAGGGCGGCGAGCGACTGGGACACCGACGCCGAGCATCACCTGAGACGGCCGCACCGTGAGCGCACGGCTATTCCGGCAGTGTGTAGATCTCGTCGGTGACGGTGTCGCGGCCGGTCTGCACCATCACGTCGTCGAGGCGGCTGCGGTCGAAGCGCTCCGTCCCCAGGATCTTGCCGAGCTGATCGGCTCGCTTGTGCCAGGTCACGAGCAGCCGCGCGTGCAGGTCCGTAGCGACCGACGGCGGCTCGATGTCTTCGAGGCGCGCCGCGCTGTCCGCGTAGGCCTTCCGCACCTTTACGGTGTTGCGGCGCAGGGCGGCCGTCGTGAGGCGGCTGTGGTAGTAGTCGCTGCGGGCGTCGTCGATGGCCTGCCTGAGGCCGCCGGCCTCCTCGATGTACTGGCTGACGGGCATGCCCGCGGGGGTCGGCTCGGCCTTCGCGGCGGGTGCGGGGTCCTGATCGGACCCGCACGCTCCTGCGAGCAGGGCGGTGCAGCTGAGGGTCGCGGCAAGGAGCGGTCGGGCGGTGGGACGCATGAGGGTCCTTTCGTGGTGGCTCGGCGTCGCCGGCAGCGTGCAGGAGTGCGGTAAACGCGCCGCTACCGCGGCCCAACAACTGGCTACTCCGGTATTGCATCGGGGTCGCTGGGCCGCTAGGTGTTGGCGATGGAGTTCCGGCTGCTCGGCGCCGTGGAGGTCGTCGACGAGGGTGGGTCCGTCGCGATCGGCGGGCCGAAGCAGCGATTGCTGCTCGCCGTCCTGCTGTTGCGCCGTCCGGAGGCGGTGTCGTCGGCCGCGCTGATCGACACGCTTTGGGGTGAGCGAGCGCCGGCGACGGCGGCGAAGACCGTGCAGGTGTTCGTCGCGCGCCTGAGGAAAGCGCTCGGTGAGGGTGTGGTGCTGACGGAGCGAGGGGGCTACACCATCGCCGTCCAGCCGGAGGCCGTCGACGTCGAGCGCTTCGAGCAGCTACTCGCAGCCGGGCGCGACGCCAGGAGCTCGGGGCGCGCCGCCGAGGCGGCGCAACTGCTGCAGGATGCACTCGCGCTGTGGAGGGGTCCCGCGCTGGCGGACCTGGCGGCCGAGCCGTCCCTGCAGCCGCATGTCCTGCGGCTCGAGAGCCTGCGCGTGGACGCGCTCGAGGAGCGCATCGAGGCCGACCTTGACCTTGGGCGCCACGAGCTCGTGGTGCCGGACCTGGAGGCGCTGATCGCGTCTGAGCCGCTGCGCGAGCGCCCGTATGGCCAGCTGATGCGCGCGCTCTACGCTGCCGGCCGCCAGGCGGAGGCGTTGGCCGTCTTTCACGCTGCGCGGCGGACCCTGGTGGACGAGGTCGGCGTCGAACCCGGTCCAGCGCTGCGCCGCCTCCAGGATCGGATCCTGGCGCAGGATCCGGCGCTCGGCCCGCCGGAGCCGAGTCAGACCGTGGGCCCGCAGCGTGGTGCTGCTCGGCGACGGCGCTGGGTGGCGTTGGCTGCCGCTGCGTTCGTCGCTGCGGCCGGCGTCGCCGCTCTTGGCCGGGGTGATGAGCGGGCGCCATCGGCCGCGGTCGTCGCCGCCGACTCGGTCGTGGTGATCGATCCCGTGTCGGTCGCGGTGGTCGACACGGTCGCGGTCGGTTCTGCGCCCGTGGCCGTCGCCGCCGGCGAAGGCGCGATCTGGGTCGCAAGCGCCGGCGAGCAGACGCTCGAGCGCATCGATCCGGGTACCCGGCGCGTGACCGGACGGGTCGGGCTCGGCCGCGTACCGTCCGCCCTGGCGGTCGGTGAGGGCGCGGTTTGGGTGGCCAGCGCCGTCGGCGCCCGCGGCACGGTCGCCCGCATCGAGCCGGGCGCCAGCGCGATGGTGGACGCCACGACGGTCCGCGCCGGCCCGGGGGATGACGACTTCGCGCCGCACACCCCGTCCGCGATCGTGGCCGCCCATGGGAGCCTGTGGGCGAACCGGGGCCGCGGCGACATCGTGCGCGTCCGCGCCGGCGGCGCACGTTCGACGCTGCGGCTCGGGCCGCAGCATTCGGCCGACGGCCTTGCGGCCGGAGAGGGCGCGATCTGGCTCGCCAGCAGCGCCGACGACCGGCTGCTGCGGATCGAGCCGGACAGCGGGCGCATCACCGCGACGATCCCGATCGCGTCCCGGCGCGGCGCACGCCTCGCGGGGCCCTACGGGGTCGCGGTGGGCCACGGCGCGATCTGGGTCGCCAATGCGCTCGCCGACACGGTCTCGCGCGTCGATCCCCGGCTCGGCGCGGTCACGGCGACGGTGCGGGTCGGGCGACGGCCGACGCGCGTCGCGGTGGGAGAGGACGCGGTCTGGGTCGTCAACTCCGGCGACGGAACCGTGATGCGGCTCGACCCTCGCTCCAACACGGTCACGGCCCGACTCTCCGTGCCCGATGCGACCGGCATCGCCGCCACCGGTGGCGCCGTGTGGGTGTCCGTCGCGGGTGGGCGGGCGCCCGGACGGGCGCCCGTGCAGGCGCCGGCGGCGCAGCCGCTGCGCAGCGCGAGCTGCGGAGCGATGCTCGCACCGGCCGGAGCTCCGGGCCTTCTGATCGCCTCGGATCTGCCGACGTGGCTCGGTTCCCGGCGCGCTCCAGTCGTCCGTGACATGCGCCGCGCGATCCAGCTCGTGCTCGAGGACCGCGGCTACAGGGCCGGAGCCCACACGATCGGATATCAGGAATGCGACGACTCCCGGCGCCGCGAGGGGTTCTCGTCGGCCGATCGATGCGCGACGAACGCCCGCTCCTACGCCGCACACCCGGGTCTGGTCGGCGTGATCGGCCCTTATCACTCGTTGTGCGCCACCATCGCCCTGCCGCTGCTCAACGCCGCCTCCGGCGGGCCGATCGCCCTCGTCAGCCCGACGAACACGTACGAGGGTCTGACGCGAGCGGGACCGGCCACGGCGGCCGACGAGCCCGACCGGTTCTATCCCACGAGCTTTCGCAGCTACGCGCGGACCGTCCGCTCCGACGACGGCCAAGCCGCGGCGCTCGTGACGTTCGCACGCACTCGTGGCGTTCGCCGCCTCTTCATGCTCGACGATGCACAGGCGACGGGATACGGCGTTCGCCGGTACATGACCTCCGCAGCGCAGGCACTCGGCGTCCGCGTGGTCGGGGCGTCCTCCTGGCCCGCACGGCCCGCCGGACTCCCGAGCCTGGTCGACCGCGTCGCCGCCACGAGGCCGGACGGCGTCGTGCTGGCCGGGTGCTTCTGCGCCGGCGGCTTCGACGTGCTGACCGCGCTGCGCAGAGCACTCCCGGACTCCACGATCTACCTCGGCTCCGACGCCATGCTCGCGCCGGGCCCGCGACCGGACCCCGCAGCCCACGGTCTGTACGTCAGCATCGCCGGAACCGCCGTCGAGGCCGCCAACCCCGCCGGCCGCCGGCTGCTCACGCGCGTTGCCGGTGACCGCACGTTGGCCTCGGTCGAGCCCGCAGTGCTGCAGGCGGCGGTCGCGACGGAGGCTCTACTCGACGCGATCGCCCGGTCCGACGGCTCGCGCGCCGCCGTGGTCAACGCTCTGCGGGACACGCGGCTGACGTCCGGCGTGGGTGCCGGGCTGGCCTTCGACGACGCCGGCGATCCGCAGCACGGCGAGTTCGCCATCTATCGCATCGACCGCGACATGGTCACACCACCCGAGCGTGAGAGCGCCGGGCTCGTGTTCGAGCGCAGCGTGAGGCCCGAACCGGCGCTCGTCCGCCCATAGGTGTACCGGGAGAATGCATCGACTGGGATGAACATGGCCGAGAACGACCTGCGAATCTGGCTTGTGGGCTTCGGCACGGTGGGCCGGTGGGTCGCGCGCGCGCTCGACTCCGAGCGCGGGCGGCTCGCGGGCAAGTACGGCATCGATGTCACGGTCGTTGGTCTCGCGAATGCGCGGGACGGATTCATCTATGGCGGCGACGGACTGGATATCCAGTCCACGCTCGGCTTGGCCTCGGAAGGACGGTCGATCGCGGCACAGCCTGGCGTGCGCTGCTGGCCGAGCGCGATCGAGGGGCTTCGCGCCACCGAGGCCGACCTGCTCGTGGAGGTGACGGCGAGCCCGTCCGCCGACGGCGAGCCCGGGGTCGCGCACATCCGCGAGGCGCTCGGGCGGCGGATCCCGGTGGTCACCTCCAACAAGTGGCCGGTCGCGCTGCACGGGGTGGAGCTTGCGGAGCTGGCGCGCAGCCGCGGCGTCGCGTTTCGCGCTGAATCAACCGTCATGTCGGGAACGCCGGTGCTCAGCGCGCTCGTCGACGGACTCGCGGGCGCGGTTCCGGTCGGGCTTCGTGGGCTGCTCAATGCCACCGCCAACTTCATCCTTTCCCGGATGGCGGAAGGCCGGACCTACGAGGACGCTCTTGCGGAGGCACAGGCAGCGGGGCTTGCCGAGCGTGATCCGGCCGCCGACGTCGAGGGCCATGACGCCGTGGCCAAGGTGATGATCCTGTCAGCGCTCGTGTTCGGAAGGCAGCTGCGACGCGAGCAGGTCGCGTGCCGCGGAATCACCGATATCGCTCGCTCGGAGATGGACCAGGCCGCCTCCGCCGGTGCGCGACTCAAGCACGTCGCAACACTCGAGTTCTCCGAGCCGGACGGAGCGGGGAGCGTCACCGCGCGCGTGGAGCCCGAGCTCGTTCCCGGCACGGATCCGTTGGCGAGCATCGAGGGCACCAGCAACGCGGTCGTCTGCCGAGCAGATCCGATCGGAGAGGTGACGATCATCGGACCCGGCGCCGGCCCTGAGCTCGCCGGGCAAGGCGTGTTCAGCGACCTCATCGCAGTCGCAAGGTCGAGCGCAAGCCACTGACCGCTAGTGGTGGCTCTCCGCGGCGCGGAGGTAGGTGATCACGGCGAGAACTCGCCGGTGGGCGTCTTCGCTTGCGGGTAGGTCGAGCTTGATGAGCACGCTGCGCACGTGGCCCTCGACGGTGCGTTCGGTCAGCACGAGGCGACGGGCGATTGCGTTGTTGGTGAGTCCCTGCGCCATCAGCGAGAGCACCTCGCGCTCGCGCGTGGTGAGCACCTCGAGGGCGTCGGTCTCACGCCCGACGAGCGACGCCACGACCTTTGGGTCGAGCGCCGAGCCGCCTCTGGAGACGCGCACGGCCGCCTCGAGGAATTCGGTCACGTCGAGAACGCGATCCTTGAGCAGGTAGCCGAAGCCCCCTCGGGAGACGAGCCCGACGGCTCCGGTGGACTCGACGTGTTGCGAGAGGATGAGCACCCCGACGTCCGGATGGGCGTCGCGAATCCACTCGGCCGCGCGGATGCCCTCGTCCTTGAATGTCGGCGGCATGCGAATGTCGACGACGGCGAGGTCGGGCTCGTGCTCGCTGATCGCGGCGCGGAGGCGGTCGGCGTCATCGACGGCACGGACCACGACGTGCCCCGCTTCCTCGAAGAGTCGGCGGAGGCCTTCCCGGAGGAGAACCTGGTCTTCGGCGATCACTACTCGCATGGCAGCTCCGCCGTCACGATCGTGCCTCCGCCGAGAGGGCTTGCGACGGTGACACGCCCACCGAGCGCAGCCACGCGATCGGCCATGCCGGCCAGCCCGGACCCGTCGGACGTGACCGCGCCGCCGATGCCGTCGTCGCGGACGGCGACGACCAGCTTGCCGTTGCGCCTGGCCGCCGTGACTGTGACGGCCGAGGCGCTGGCATGCTTTGCCGAGTTGGTGAGCGCTTCGCTGGCGACGAAGTAGGCCGCGGTCTCCAGGCGATCCTCGAAGCGCTCCTCGGTGGCCTCGACCCTGGTCCGCAGCGGCGAACGCGACGCGAGCTCACGCAGGGCCGGGCCGAGGCCGTCGTCGAGGCCGGCCGGCCGAACCCCCCGAGCGAGCTCGCGCAGCTCCTCGATCGCGTCGCCGAGATCGGCCACGCTGGTGTCGAGCTCGTCCGCCTCGCGGCTGTGCGTCGGGAGCCGGCCCTGGACGAGACGGAGTGCCAGCCCGATCGAGACCAGGCGCTGCTGCGCGCCGTCGTGCAGGTCGCGCTCCAGCCGACGCCGCTCCTCGTAGCCGGCCGTCACGATCCGGGCCCGCGACTCCTCGACCTCCGCCAGCCGGCGGCGCACCTCGACGCGCAGGCGGGCGATCTCGATCGCGAGCCCGGCGGCCTCGATGACGCTGTCGAGCAGGTCGGGCTGCTCGTCGAGCCTTCTGTCGTGAACGACCGTGGCGAGCAGGAGCTCGCCTCGGCGAACGGGCGTGCGCGCCCGGCCGGGCCCGGGCAGAGCGTCCACCAGGTGGCCTGACGCATCGACGTGGACCTGCTCGGCGGGCAGCCAGAAGAAGAGTTCGAGGCTCGGGTCGCGTACCGCTTCGGCCATGACGTCGCCTGTTGCTTCCGGGGCGGCACGGCCGGCCCGCAGGTCGTCCAGGTAGTGGTCGATCCTCCGCAGACCCTCGTAGCGCGCCCGGGCGAAGCGACGGTCGACCAGGATCTGGACACGCACGCGCAACGGCCCGAATACGAGGGCGGCCGCGAGCGTCGCGGCCGCGGTCGTGAGCGTGGACCCCGAGCCGATTGCCACCCCCAGCGTCAGCGAGACCGCCGCGAAGGTCGCGGCCAGCCCCGCGCTCAGGGTGAGGTAGACGAGCGTCCGGTTGATCAGCCGGTCGATCTCGTAGAGGCGGTAGCGCATCACCGCGACACCGATGGCGACCGGTATCGCCGTCAACGCGAGTGTCGTCGCGATCACCGTCGCCGGCCCGTCGCCACCGGCGACGGCGTCCTCGAGCACCGCGACCACGACCGCGGCGGGCACCAGCATCGCCGCGTAGGCGAGCCATTTCAGCTGGAGGCGCTCGACCAGCGACGCCCGCCTCATCCGCGTCCGCAGCGCCAGCGCGGCCGCCACGAGCGAGGCCAGCGCGCCCAGCCCACTGACCGTGAACGGCAGCCCGACGACGGCCTCGGACAGCTCCGGGAGCGGGCTCGAGACGTGGTCGAACTGTTCGCTGTAGCGCTCCGCCGAGAGCAAGGACACGATGGTGAGCGCCGCAAACGAGAGCCGCTGCCATCACCGCGACCCGACGCCAGCGCGGCGAGGGCAACCGGCCGTCCGGGAACACGAGGGCGATGACGGTCGGGAAGATGAACAGCGTCGGCCACGCCCGCTCGGTGGAAAAGGACCGCCCACTCGGCGCCCGGAAGCGCGCCGGGATCCTCGAGCGCGGTGTAGTCCGCGTACGGGGTCGCAACCTGATGCGCGGTCAGCAGCAGCCCGTTTGCCAGCAGTAGCCACCCGATCGGGTTGCCCGTGCGGCGAAGGGCGAGCACCAGCCCGACCCCGCTCGAGGCCAACCCTGCAGCCGCCCAGGCCACTCCAGCCCAGGTCTGCTCCCCGTGGCCGCCCGCCAAGCCGTTGAGCACCGCCGAAGAGGCGACGCCCGCGACCGTCACGCCCGCAGCCAGCCACGGGGCAATCCGATGCAGTCGCATTCAGCCAATCATCTGCATAACGCCGTGCGCCGGCAACCGTGCCATCCCGTCTTCGAACACAGGTGCTGGCACTGGCACGAGTCAAGTGGCCGCAGCGATGCGCACCGACGAGAGCGGATCTAGGTTCGAGAAGTCCTGTCATCTCTCGAAGGGGAACACCATGAGCAGCACCCTCAACCGCCCCGCCGTCGACGTCGGCCCCGCGCGGGCACGACCCGGCCTCGCGCTCGCCCTGGCCCTGCTCGCGATCCCCGGCACCACGATCGCCTGGGACCTGCCCGCCGGCGGCCTTTGGATCGGCCTCCCGCTCGCCGCTGTGGCGATCGTGCTCGGCGTCCGCGCCCGCCGGCAACACGTCGCGGTGGGGATCGCAACCACCGCGATCGCGATCGCGTCGCTCGCAATCGCGCAAATGGCCGTCTACGTGCTCGTCGAGGCCGTGTCGTAGCCACGGGCGGCGCTCCCCGTCGCAACCCACGCCGAGGAGCAGACAGACATGCGCCACACCGGCCGCCCGGCCGGGAGCTCTGCTCCCGCCGGCTCGACCCCTCCGGCGCTGCAGCAGAGCCGCGAGAGCGCTCGGCGTTCTCGCGGCATCGGTTGGGGTCGCTGCCGCGCCCGCATCGGCCGACGCTCGGCAAGCGCGAGATGTCCATCCCCGCCGGCGCCAGGCTGAGCCAGATTGTCTGTCGGCTGTGGTCCGGACTGTGACCGCAGCACGTACGTGCCGTAAGGCCTGGCGCGCCTGCACCTTGACGCGGTCTCGACCGCCTGACTACGGTCGGACCATGGTTGGACGGGTCGCCGGCCATCACGGAGCACTCGAGGTGCGCTCATGAGCGTGCTTCCGATTCGCCGTGTCACCGCCGCGAGCACGATCGCCGAGGCGCTGCGCGAAGAACTACTTTCCGGAGCATATTCACCCGGGACGCCGCTCGTCGATGCGGATGTCATCGAGCGGACCGGGGTGTCGGCAGCAACCGCCCGCGCAGCGCTGTCAGAGCTCGAGCACGACGGCCTGGTGGTGCATTCCCTCCACCGTGGCGTCGAGGTGGTGCGCACCACGCCCGATGACGTGCGCGACATCTACGCCTCCCGTCGCGTGTTCGAGGTCGCCGGGCTGGAGGTGCTGCTGCGCCGCCGTCCGGTCGACGTGAGCTGGCTCGAGGCCGCCGTCGAGCGCATGGGCGAAGCGGCCGTCGGCCGCGACGGCCGGGCGCTCGTGGAGGCCGACCTGGCGTTCCACCTCGCGCTCGTGGCCGCCGCCGGCTCGCGCCGGCTGACGCGCGCCGCTCAGGGTGCCCTGATGGAGCTGCGGCTGGTGCTGTCCGTCGCCGACCGGGGACGGGACGATCTGCCGGCGCTCGTCGCCGATCACCAGTACCTGGTCGAGGTGTTCCGCAGCGGCCACCTACGCGAGGCCGTGTCGGCGCTCGAGGATCATCTGGAGCGCGGCGAGGTGCTCGCGCGGCAGGCGGCGACCGAGCCCGGCTAGAGGCCCTGGGCGCGCAGCGTCCAGCCGCGCATGGCCGCGACGGCGGTGTGGTCGCCGTGGACGTTCGGGCGCTGACCGGTGGGCAGCGGACGGTCGCGCAGCAGGCAGTCGAACACCTCGCGGCTCATCGTGACCGTCGCGTCCGGCTCCGCGGCGGGTGGGGTGCTGGAGACCGACAGGCCGGCGCCGTCGGCAGCGGTCAGGTACCACGTCTCCGGCGGCGCGCCGGTGATCGCCTGCGCGATCGTGAACGCGTGCCCTCGCGTCCAGCTCGGATGGACCGCGTATGCGAGCAGCCGGTACACGAGCCCGGGGTCGAGGCGGGCGCCGGCGCGGGCCGCCTCGGCGAGCGGGACGTTGGTCGAGGGCAGGGCGCGCAGCTCTCTGACGCGCCGCTTGCGCCCGCGGACGCGGGCCGGGCCGAAGAAGCGGCCGATGCGGTGCTCGACCCCGGCCAGCAGCTCGGCCAGGATGAGCGCGTCGGCGGTCAGGTGGAACTCGGCGATGCCGCGCGGGCGTGGGCCGTCGATCTGCTCGACCGACGCCCGCCCGCCCGCGATCGCGACCGCGAACGTGCCTGCCTCGCGGATCGTGAGGTCGTAGCCGAGCGGGCCCTCGATCGCCGCGCCCTGGGCGGGCAGCAGCGCCACGAGCAGCGCGGCGGCGGTCGCAGGGTCGTCGTGCGCGAGCTTGACGATCGCGCCGCGCAGGAGCGGATAGTCCCGCCGCTGGCTGCCGGTCGCCAGCGCGCGGGCCGGCGGCCCGGACGCCGAGACGATGATCGGCCCGGCAGGCTTCTCGGGCGGCGCGACCGGCACCTCGGGCGGCGGTGACACCGCCGGGGGCGGCGGCACGAGCGAGAGCGCAGCGAGCGGTGACGAGGGCGCGGGCGACGGATGCCGCGGGCGCAGGCGACGATGCCGCCGTCGCCGGCGAGGATGCCGCGGGCGCCGGCGGTGCGTCAGGTGTCGTCGGTTCCGGGAGCGCCGCCGACGCGTCAGCCGGCGGCGCCTCTCGTTCCGGGGGCTGAGGTGCCTCCGGCGGTCGCGGCTCGACCGGCGGGGCCGATTCCACGGCGGGCTCGGCGTCCGGCGCCGGCGGCTCACCGGCCTCGGCCGACTCCCCGGTCTCGAAGCCCGGCCGTGTCCACGGCAGCGGCTTCTCAGGCGCGCCGCGTGGACGGGCGGGCTCGACTCCCGGCACGCAAGGCGTGTGCGGCGGCTCGTCGACGGGCTCGCCCCACTCGACCGCGGGCTCGGCGTCGGGCGCGGGCGGCTCGGGCTCGCCCTCGCCGGTCGGTGGCTCGCCGTCGCCCGGGGCGGTGCGGCGGCGGAGGGCCTCGGCGGCGGCGTCGAGGTCGGCGACGAGGCGGCCGGCATCCGCCGCCGGCTCGCGCGGTCCCGCGTGCTCGCGGGCGACCCGCTCGAGCTCCGGCCCAGCCGCAGCGCGGCGCTCGAGCTCGGCGATCCGCTCCTGCAGCGTCGTCCCCTCGCGCTCGGCCTCGGCGCGGGCAGTGGCGAGCGCCTCCTCGGCGGCGCGGCGGGCCTCGCGCTCGGTCTCCAGGGCGGCGCGCAGCTCGGCGGCCTCGGCGCGGGCGCCGCGCTCGCGGTCGAGCTCGTCCTCGAACGTCGTGCGCGCGACCGTCTCCACGCGCAGGCGCGACTCGACCGCCGCAAGGGAAGCCTCGCCGGTCTGGATGCGACCTTCGGCGACGGCCAGCGCCGCCTCCAGGACGCCGATCCGCTCGCGAAGCTGCTCCGCGTCGGAGCGCGCGTCAGTCGCCGTACGCTCGAGCTCGCGCTGGATCTCGTGCTGGGCCTCGAGCTCGCCGGCACGCAGGCCGGCCTCCTCGCGCGCCGTCGCGAGCTGCCCGCGGACGTCGGCCAGCGCGGCCTCGAGCTCGGCGCGGCGGCGGTCCCAGGCGGCACGCGCCTCGGCGAAGCGACGATCGGACGCCTCGAGGTCCGCGCGCGCCGACGCAGCCGCGTCGTTGGCGGCCGCGAGCTCCGCGGAACGAGCGGCCGCCTCGCGGCGGGCGCCGTCCAGCTCCGCGCCACGGTCCGCAACCTCGCGGCGAGCGGTCTCCAGCTCCGCGCCACGGTCCGCAGCCTCGCGGCGAGCGGAGTCCAGCTCGGCAGCAAGGTCGGCGGCCTCATGGCGGGCGGTCTCCAGCTCGGCGCTGCCATCCGCAGCCTCGCGGCGAGCGGTCTTCAGTTCGGCGCCCCGTTCGTGCAGCGCGGCACGCAGCGCCCCCGCTCCTGTAGCGCGCTCGGACTCAAGCACGGCGAGCCGCACGGCGTCGCCGGCGCGGGCGATCTCGCTCGTGCGCAGACGCACCTGCCAATCGCGCGAGCGCGAGCGGAGAGCGGCCGCTGACGCCAGCGCCGCCGCGAGCGCCTCGCGGCGACCCGCCGCCTCGGCGCCGCCGCTCGCCAGGGCATCGCGCTCGGCGGTCGCCTCTTCCAGCCGGCGCTCCAGCTCGGCGGAGCGCAGCTCGAGCACCTCGACCGCCTTCAGCGCCTCCGCGGCAACGCGCGCCTGGGCCTGCTCGGCCGCCTCGGCACGGCGCGCGCGGCGCTCGGCCAGCACCGCGCGGTCGATGACCTGGCCGCCGGGCTCGTCGGGCTCCTCAGGACGCTCCGGCGCTGCCGGCACGGGCGGCGGCTCGACGCCTCGGCTCAGCTCCGGCAGGCCGGCACGGGCGCCGCTCGGCCACTCCAGCCAGAGCGCCTCGGGGTCGGTGGCCACCAGCTCGGCCGGCACCAGATAGGTGCCGCGCCACGTGCTGGGCTCGCGCGAGAAGCGGGCGTCGGGCAGCGAGTCGAACCGATGATCGCCATCGCCCGCGCGCAGGGCGAGCACCGGCAGGTCGGGCTCCGTCGCGGTCTCGTCGGTCCAGCGGCCGCGCACGCGGATCAACCCGCTCTCGGCGCCCGAGGGCAGCCACTCGACCGCGGTCACGGCAAGGCCGGGCAGGGCGGGAACGGCGGACGGCGACTCGGCCACGGCCGCCAATCGTTCCAGACCCGGCGGCGGCCTGCGCTATTCCTCGGAACCGTTGCGCCGCGAGGCCGCCACCGCCACCGCGATCCCGCTCACGAGCGCGACTGCGACGCCCGCCAGGACCGGCTTCGGGACATACGTCGGCCCGTAGCGCCGGCGGAGATAGAGCCTGCCGCCGTTCCAGACGGCCATTCCGAGCAGCTTGTAGAAGGTGTCCTGCATACCTGGGTTCTACCGGTTCCGGAGCCTGTGTGCCATCCGGGACTGCAGCGACCAGATCTCGATGAAGCCGGGCGACGCCTGCTGGGAGAACAGTCCGCCCGACTCGGCGAAGGTCGCGAGCTGGGCGTCGTAGACCGCGTTCGCGCTCTCGCGCGTCACCACCCGGACCGATCCCTTGTAGAGCTTGAGCCCGATCGTCCCCGTCACGCGCTCGTTGACGTGCCGGATGTAGGCCTCGAGATCGCCGCGCAGCGGCTCCCACCAGAGGCCGGCGTACACGAGGTACGCCCACTGCTGGTCGAGCCGCGGCTTGAACTGGTTCTGGTGGATCGTTCCCGTCAGGCGTTCGAGCTCGCGGTGCGCCTTCAGCAGGATCGCCGCCGCCGGCACCTCGTAGATGTCGCGCACCTTCAGGCCGACGATCCGGTCCTCGATGTGGTCGACGATCCCCACGCCGTGGCGCATGCCGATCTCCGCGGCCGCCTCGATCAGCTCGACGATGCCCATGCGCGAGCCGTTGAGCGCCACCGGCACGCCGGCCTCGAACTCGACCTCGAGCACCTCCGGCTCGTCCGGCGCCAGTTCCGGCCGCGTCACGAGCTGGAAGACGTCGTCGTCCGGCGCGTGCGAGAGGTCCTCGATCCAGCGGCCCTCCGAGGAGCGCCCCCAGAGGTTGTCGTCGATCGAGTACGGCGCGCTCTCCGTGCCGCCCTTGACCGGGATGCCGTGCTTGCGCGCGTAGGCGATCTCCTCGTCACGTCCCATCGCCCACGAGCGGACCGGCGCGATCACCTTCAGCTCCGGCGCCAGCGTCGCCACGGTGCTCTCGATCCGGACCTGGTCGTTGCCCTTGCCCGTGCAGCCGTGGGCGATCGTGTCGCAGCCGCTCCGGCGCGCGTACTCGACGGCCAGCTTGGCGATCAGCGGCCGTCCCAGCGCGGTGAACAGCGGGTAGCCGTCGCCGTAGTCGGCGTTGGCCTGGATCGCGGGGAGCACGTACTCGCGCGCGAACTCCTCGCGCGCGTCGACGATGTGGCAGTCGAGCGCGCCGAGCTGGAGCGCCTTGCCTTGACGACCTCGTAGTCCTCCCCCGGCTGCCCGAGGTTGACCGTCAGGGCGACGACCTCGGCCTCGTACTCGTCCTGGATCCACTTGAGCATCACGCTCGTGTCGAGCCCGCCGGAGTACAGGAGCAGGACGCGGCCGACCTCCTCGCGATGGGCGAGGTAGGTGGCGACGCGCGTCGCCTCCGGATCGGCGACGCGGTGGACTTCGGTGCGGGGGTCACGGGGCTGGTCGCTCATGGACCGAGCAGCCTACGAGGCCGCGGGTCTAGAAGCGTCCGCGCCGCAGGGCGCCGGCGGTCCGCAGGTAGCGGAACTCGTCGCCGTCGCCGTCCTCGACGTAGCCGGTGTCCTCGACCTGATCGTCGGAGTCGCGCGCGTCGCGCAGCCAGCGCGCGCCCGCGAGGTCGGTCATGCCCGCCGCCTCGTCGAAGATGCGGACCGGGTCGGCGTCGAGCTTCTCGGCGCTGCGGCGGTGCAGCGGCGCGACGAGCTGCGCCTCGCCGGCGCCGCTCTCGTCCGCGAGGCTGAGCGCCACGAGGCCGAGCACGAGCGGGTGCGGGCTCTCGAGCCGGACGGCGAGCGCCGCCATGCGCTCGCTCCAGGCGCACAGCAGGTCGGCCCGGTCGAGGTCGATCGCCTCGCGGAACGCGGCCTGCCAGATCGGCGGCGCGGCCGTGAACGCCTTCACCGCGCGGCCGATGCGCGAGTCGGCGGCGCACGGGATCGGCCGCTCGTAGTAGCCCTCGCTGCGCGGGAGGTCGAGAGTCGCGAGTGCGTCGCTGGTCTCCATCCGCCTCCAGTCAAGCATGACGGGACGAAGCGCGCGCTACGCCATGATTGCGCGCCCAATGGAGATCGCGCATCTGCGACGTCGGCCCGCGCGACGGCCTCCAGAACGACGAGGCCGTGCTCGCGCCGGCCGTGCGGGCCGAGCTGTGCGAGCGGCTCGCCGCCACCGGGCTCCCGCGCGTGGAGGCCGCGAGCTTCGTCCACCCGAAGCTGGTGCCGCAGATGGCCGGCGCCGAGGAGGTCTTCGCCGCGCTCCCGCGCCGCGACGGACGTCACCTGGGCCGCCCTGGTGCTCAACCGCAAGGGCCTCGAGCGCGCCGCTGGCGGCCGCCGCCGAGGAGATCCACGTCGCCTACCCGGTCACCGAGACGTTCGCCAGGCGCAACAGAACATGAGCGTCGAGGAGGCCGCGCACCGCCGCGGCGGAGATCATCGAGGCCGCCCACGCTCGAGGACTGCGCGCCACCGTCACCTGGCGGCGTCCTTCGGCTGCCCGTTCGAGGGCCGCGTCGACCCCGGCGTGGTCGTCGACCACGCGCGACGGATGGCGCGCCGCCGACGAGCTGATGCTGGCCGACACGATCGGCGTCGGCGTGCCGGGCAGGTCAAGCGGCTGCTGCGGGCCGTCGACGGCGACGTCCCGGTCGGCCTGCACCTGCACAACACGCGCAACACCGGCTACGCGAACGCCTACGCCGGGCTGGAGGCGGGCGCGACGCTGTTCGACGCGTCGGTCGGCGGCCTCGGCGGCTGCCCGTTCGCGCCGCGCGCGACCGGCAACATCGCCACCGAGGACCTGCTCTACCTGCTCGAGGGCGAGGGCGATCGACACCGGCGTCGACCTCGACGGCGTGATCGGCGTCGCCGAGTGGCTGTCAGGCGTCCTGGGCCGCGCGCTGCCCGGTCTGGTGCATCGCGCCGACCGCCTCTGACAGCGACACCACGTCGCCGTATTTCGCCTCCATGTCGAAGAGGTTCGCTCGTGCGCGGCCGGCCAGCGGTCGCCGACGCACTCGCGCGGCACGATCGGCGCGAGCCCGTGCTGCACGCGTCGACGACCGTCGCGCGCACGCAGCCCGACGTGCGTCGCGCCGCACACGACCAGCGTGTCGCGGCCGGCCAGCATCGACGCGAGCGGCGTCCCGAAGAACGCCGAGGCGAACGCCTTCGACGAGCACCGGCTCGTCGTCGCGGCGGCCCAGCCGCGCGTCGATCTCGATCCAGCGCGACCCCGGCCGCAGCACCCGCAGCGCCGGGACCTTGCGCAGGAACACGGCGGCGGCGCGCTCGTCCGCCTCGTCGTAGACGACCGTGGTGAAGCAGCACCGGCACGCCGGCCTCGCGCGCGCCGTCGAGCAGCGTCGCGCGTGCTCTCCACCACGGCGTCGAGGTCGCGCGCCGAGCGGCGACGACGGGTCGGTGAAGCCGTTGAGCAGGTCGACGACGACGACGGCGGGGCGCGGGCCGAACCCCGCGCCGCCGCCGAAGCCGCCGGCACCGTCATAGGTGCCCGTTCCCTTCCGAGACCTCCGCCTCCCACGCCGCCCGCACGCGCGCACGCGCCGCCTCGGGCGACTCCAGCGGCGACCAGCGCAGCGGCTTCGCCGGCTGCGGCGGCGGCAGCCCGGTCTCCGCCTCGCAGTTCGCCGAGCGCGTCGGCCATCGCGGGCCCGAAGTCGAACGCCTGCGCGTCGCCGCGCTCCGCGCGCTGCCGCGCCCGCTCGGCCTCGGTGGCCGCCGCGTCGACGACACCGTCGATCAGCACGACGCCGTACGCCGAGCGCGCCTTCTCCGGCGAGACGAGCCCGAACGCCACGTCGCGCTCGACCGACCTCGGCGGGCCGGTCGAGCCGGTCCTTCCAGCCGCCGCCGCCCGCGGTGCGGTAGATCAGCATGTCGCCGGGCTGCGACCTCGACCTCGTCGCACTTGGACGGGCAGCACCTGCTCGGTGCCGTCGGCGCGCCGCAGGAGCTTGCTCGAGCGCCCGCCCGGCTGGCCGCCGAGCACGCCCCACGGCCGCGTCAGCCAGCGGTCGTCGTGGATCGAGACGTGCCCCGGCTCGAGGTACACGTAGCGCTTCTCGACCCCGTTGCCGCCGCGGTGCAGGCCCGCGCCGCCGGAGTCCGTCACCGTCGTGTAGCCGTCGATCCGCAGGGGGTAGTAGGCCTCGAGGTACTCGGTCGGGATGTTCTCGAACAGCGGCCACCACGAGTGGCCGTCCATGCCGTCGCCGATCGGGCGGCCCGGGATGCCGCCGTAGAGGATCTCCATCGCGTAGAAGAACTCGCCGTCCTCCTTCCAGCCGCTGTAGAGCATGTACGGCGAGGTGCCGTAGCCGGCCGCCGTGTTGAGCTCCGGCGCCTGCTTGCAGTAGCGCGCCGCCGAGCACGTCGAACAGCCGCGCGAGCCCGTGCGTGCGGCAGCCGAGCGCCGCCGGGTAGCGCGGGGCGAGCAGGCAGCCCTCCGGCATCACGACGTGCAGCAGCGGATAGAAGCCGTCGTTGAAGAGGATCTGGGGGTCGTTGACCATGATCAGGTAGACCCCGATGAACATCTTGAACATGCCCTCGGAGAGGTAGAAGTTGATCGGCCCGAGGGCCTGCGGGTCGGTGCCCGACCAGTCGAACCAGGCCTGCTCCCCCTCGCGCCAGATCGTCAGCTTCATCTTGTACGGGCCGTTGCCGAGCCCGTCGTCGTCGATCCAGTCCTCGAACGTCTGCGGCTCCTCCGGGATCGCGAGCAGGATCAGCTTGCGCATCGCCTCGTGCGTGCGGTCGAGCAGCGCCTGCAGCGTCGGCCAGGTAGACGTCCTTGCCGAAGCGCTCGCAGAGCCCGATCACGCGCTTCTCGCCGGCGTGGCAGGCGGCGACGATCGCGAACAGGTCGGCCCGGTTCATCTCCGGCAGGCGGACGTTGTTGAGGATCAGGCGCAGGACGTCCTCCTGCACCTCGCCGCGCTCGACGATCTTCAGCGGCGGGATGATGATCCCCTCCTCGAAGACCGTCGTCGCGCCCGTCGGCAGCGAGCCCGGCAGCCGGCCGCCGGCGTCCATCTGGTGGCCGAACTGGCTCGACCAGCCGACGAGCTCGTCCTCGAAGAAGATCGGCACCAGCACGAGCCAGTCGTTGGTGTGCGAGATCGACGCCGAGCACTTGTACGGGTCGCTCGTGAGGATCACGTCGCCCGGGTAGATGCCGCGGTCCCACTCCTCCATCATCTTCGAGATGTAGGCGCCGAACTGGCCGACGACCATCCGCCCCTGCGGGTCGGTGAGCATCGGGAACTCGTCGTGCTGCTCGCGGATCACCGGGCTCATGGCGCTGCGGAAGAGCACGGCGTCCATCTCGAAGCGCGCGTGCCGCAGCGCGTTCTCGATGATGTCGAGCGTGATCGGGTCGATCTCGATGTCGGGGATCTCGCGCGACTCTTCATGACTGACGCCTCCGGCCGGATCAGGATGTTGAAGAAGCGGTCGACCTCGGCCTCGTAGCCGGCGAGCACGACGGTCGTGGAGTCGAACTCGGTGATGACCGCCGGGCCGGCGATGCGGTTGCCCGGCCGCAGCTCGCTGCGCTCGTAGGTCGGGCCACCGCCGCCGGGTGTCGGGGCCGTGCAGCTCGCCCTCGGGCAGCTCGGGGTTCTGGCCGTCGCCGGTGCCGACCGCGCGCAGGTTGACGATCTCCGACGCCGTGTCCGGCATCCGGAAGCCGTAGAGCTGCTCGTGCAGGGCGTTGAAGCGCTCCTCGAGCGCGTCGCCACCTCGCCGCTCCACGGCACCGGGATCTCGTAGCCCTGGCCGTGGTAGCGCATGTCGGCGATGAAGGCGACGTGCCTGGCGCTCGGCGTCGATGCCCTGCGCGTCCATCCACTCGCGCGCGCGCGATTCGAGCTCGGCCAGGATCCCGTCGATCTCCTCGCCGGTCGCCTCGGCGGTGAGCCGGATCAGCGTCTGGGCGAACTCGTTGCGGAAGCCGGCCACGAGGTCGCCGAGCGCGCACAGCAGCCCCGGCGAGGGCGGCACGATGACCGGGAACGAGCCCATCAGCTCGGCGACCGCGTTGGCGTGCAGCGGCCCGGCGCCGCCGAAGGCCACGAGCGCGAACTCGCGCGGGTCGTGGCCGCGCTGGACGCTGATCACGCGCAGCGCGCCGGCCATGTTCTCGTTGACGATCTTGAGGATGCCCTCCGCGGCCTCCTCGAGGCTCAGGCCCATCGCGTCCGCGATCGTGCCGCACCGCGGTGCGGGCGGCCTCGACGTCGAGCTCCATCTCGCCGCCGATCAGGCCGCGGCGGGAGGTGGCCGAGGACGACGTTGGCGTCGGTCACGGTCGGCGCCTCGCCGCCGCGGCCGTAGGCGGCGGGGCCGGGCTCGGCGCCCGCCGACTGCGGGCCGACCCGCAGCGCGCCGGTCAGCTCCGGCACGTGGGCGATCGAGCCGCCGCCCGCGCCGACCGTGTGCACGTCGACGACGGGATCTTGATCCGGAACTGGCCGATCGTGGTCTCGCGGCCGATCGTCGGCTCGCCCGCCTGGCAGAGCGAGACGTCGGTCGAGGTGCCGCCCATGTCGAAGGTGAGCACGTTCGGGTAGCCGGCCGGGTGGCGACGTGCAGCGCGCCGGCGACGCCGCCGACGGGCCCGCTCAGCACGCCGTAGACCGGGTTGCGGGCGGCCTCGGCGGGCGTCATCACGCCCGCGTCGGAGCGCAGGATGTCGACCTCGCTCTGCACGCCGAGGTCGCTCAGCGAGCTCTGCAGGCGGTCGACGTAGGCGCGACACCGTCGGCCGCACGTAGGAGTTCATGCAGGCGGTCAGCGTGCGCTCGTACTCGCGGAACTCGGGCAGCACGTCGCTGGAGACGGTGACCGGGAAGCCCGGGTGCAGCTCCTCGATGATCGTCGGCGATCTCGCGCTCGTGGCGGCCGTCGACGTAGGCGTTGATGAGGCTGACGGTGAGCGACTCGACGCCGGAGTCGATCAGGTCGCGCACGACCGCCGTCGACCTGCTCGCGGTCGACCGGCACGAGCGTGTTGCCGCGCGCGTCCATCCGCTCGACCGCCTCGCGCGTGTCGGCCAGCGAGGCCGGCGGGTCGGGCTTGATCATGATGATCCAGCCCGCCAGCGGGCCCGGCGTCTGCGAGCGCGCGAGGTGCAGGATCTGCCCGAAGCCCTGGGTGGTGATCAGGCCGACGCGCGCGCCCTTGGACTCGAGCACCGCGTTGGTGGCGACCGTGGTGCCGTGGACGACGTTGCGCAGGTCGCGCGGGCTCGATGCCGGCCTCGTCGCAGATCCGCCGCACGCCGGCGAGCACGCCCTCGGACGGGTCGGTGGGGGTCGACGGCGTCTTGACCCGCCACTGGCGGTGGTCCTCGTCGTCGACGAGGAACAGGTCGGTGAACGTCCCTCCGACGTCCACGCCCAGCCGATACGCCATGTCCGCTCCTCTCTCGTCACATCACACCCGTCCTCACGCGAGCTGGGCGAGCTCGCTTCGCCGTCGACCCCGAGCTCGCTCCAGCACCTCCTCCGTGTCGGCGCCCACGGTCCAGCGCGCGGCCTGCCGGATCGAGCCCGGCGTCTCGCTGAGCTTCGGCACCACGCCCGGCACGGTCATCTCGCCGTGGACCTCGTCCTCGTGCTGCACGAGCAGCCCGCGCTCGCGGAAGTACGTCGTCGTCGTAGACGTCCTCGGCGTCGTAGACCGGCGCGCACACCACGCCCGCCGTCGTTGACGAGCTCGTCGAGCTCGGCCGCCGTGTGCGCGGCCCGCGAACTCGCCGATGATCACTCGTCGAGCAGGTCCTCGTTCTCGCCGCGCGCGTGGTGGGTGGCGAAGCGCTCGTCGTCGCCGAGCTCCGGCCGGCCCATGAGCGCCGCCAGGCGCCGCCACAGCGTGTCGTGGTTGGCGGCGATCACGACCCACTTGCCGTCCTTGCTGAGGTAGACGTTCGACGGCGCGATGCGCGGCAGCCGCGGGCCGGTCGGCTCGCGCACGAAGCCGGTCTTCTCGTACTCGACGACGGTCGACTCGAGCATCGCGAAGCAGGCGTCGGTGATCGAGGCGTCGACCACCTGGCCCTCCGCCCCGCGCGCATCGCGCGCGTAGAGCGCGAGCAGGATGCCCTGGAACGCGGACTGCGCGGCGAGCGTGTCGCCGAGGCTGATGCCGCTGCGCGGCGGCGCCTGGTCCGGGTAGCCGTTGATGTGCCGCAGGCCGGCGATCGCCTCGCCGGCGCGAGGCGAAGCCCGGCCGGTCGCGGTAGCGGCCGGTCTGGCCGTAGCCGGACACGCGCGCGTAGATGGCGCGCGGGTTGCGCCGCGTGCACGTCCTCGGGCCCGAGCCCCCACTTCTCCATCGTCCCCGGGCGGAAGTTCTCGACCACGACGTCGGCGGTCGCGGCGAGCTCGGCGGCGAGCGCTGGCCCGCGCTCCGTGCGCAGGTTGAGCGTGACCGAGCGCTTGTTGCGGGCCAGCATCGACCACCACAGCGAGTGGTCGTTGTGGCGCAGGCGGCCCCAGTCGCGCATCGGGTCGCCGTCGGGCGGCGCCTCGACCTTGACCACGTCGGCGCCGAAGTCGCCGAGCAGCGTGCCGACGTAGGGCCCGGCGAGCAGCTGCCCGAACTCGACGACGCGCAGCCCGGCGAGCGGCTCAGCCATGGATCACCCGCCACAGGAAGTCGCGCGCGCCGAGGATGTGCATGCGCATCACCGCCTCGGCCAGCTCGGGCTGCTTGGCGTCGCAGCGCCGAGACCAGCTCGCGGTGGCAGAACAGCGACTGCGCGCGCTGCTCGTCGTTGGCCCAGAACGCCGTCTGGAACTCGCGCGGGATGCCGGCCACGGCGCGCATCGCCGAGGTCAGCCGCGGCGAGCCGGCGGCCTCGACGACGATCCGGTGGAACTCCTCGTTGTAGACGATCTGGTCGGCGGCCTTCGCGGCGCGCCGCTCCGCCTTGTCGCACAGCGCGCGCATGCGGTCGAGCTGGTCGCTGTCGATCCGGGTCGCCGCGCGCGCGGCGGCATGCGGCTCGATCAGCGCGCGGACCTCGTAGAGGTCGAGCAGGTCGCCGCGATCGAACGAGCGCACGACCGCGCCGCGGTGGGGCTCGACCGTCGACGAGGCCCTCGCGCTCGAGCATCAGCAGCGCCTCGCGGATCGGCGTGCGGCTGGTGCCGAACCGCTCGCGCGAGCGCCTCCGCCCGCAGCCGCGCGCCCGGTGCGACCTCGCCCTCGAGGATCGCCGCCCGGAGCGCGTCGTGGACCCTGATCGCGCTCGTGGGTGCTTCGGCGGGCACCTTGCATACAAAACCCCGCGATCGGTCGTGCTGTCAACCCATTCGACGTCCGAATTGCATGCAATCGCCGAACGTCAACTGCGGCATTCAGGGGTGCGGGATCGGACGGGCCGGTGCTCGATCGGCGCCTTGACCGGACGATACCGGTCAAAGCGCCATACGCTGCAGCGCTTGGCGCTTTGACGGCGGTATATCGCCGGTAAAGGCGCCATGGACCGCCGACGCGGCCGGTCCCTCACGCACCCTACCCAGCCGCAGTTGACGTTCGCGCCCTAACCGGCGCGCGAGGCGCTGCCGCCCGGGAGGCGGTCGCGGAGCGCCGGCGTGGCGAAGCCGGCGAGCGCGGCGAGCAGCATCAGGCCGACGGCGACCCACAGGCTCGTGCCCTCGGGCGACTCGCGCGGACCGCCGAGGGCGGGCGGCGGCGGCGTGGCCGTCTCGCCGCGCACGTCGCCTGAGCCGCCGTTCGGCGTCGAATCGTCGCCGCCGCCGGCCGGAGTGCCTCCTCCGAGCGACTCGTCGCCCGGCGCGTCCCCGCCGCCGGAGGTGCCCGCCAGGCTGCCCGTCCGCAGCACGGGAGCGGCGCCGCCCAAGGCCACGCCACCGCACGCATCCGCGCGGTCGAGCGCACGCGCCCGGCGCAGGCCGCTGCGCTCGATCCGGCGCACGCGCTGGACGCGGATGTCGAGCACGCGCGCCACGCCCTGACGCGTCCGCGGGGACGCCGAGCCGACGCCCGCACGCAGCTCGAGCACGCGCTGCTGGACGCCCGACAGCTCGTCGAGGCAGCCGCTCAGGCGCGCCACCGGAGCGCCGCAGCCGGCGCTCGACCGCCTTGCGAGTCGTCGCGCGGGGGCGAGCGTCGCGAGGGGCGGCGGATCCGTCGCCACCGCTCGCCGGCGCTGCACCGCCACCGCCGGCTGAGGAACCGCCGGCGGGGCCACCACGCAGCGGGGCCGCGCGCCGCCGCCGCTGCCACTGGGCGCGGGTGCCGCACCACCACCACCGCCGCCGCCTCCGCTCCCGCCGCCTCCAGGTGCGGGCGGGAGGGGCAGATCCGGGACCTCAGGGACAGGCACCGGGATGGGCGGCAGGTCGGGGAGGTCGGGCACCGGAACCGGGACCGGAGGCGGGTCGGGTACCCCGGGCACCGGCGGCAGTTCGGGCAGGTCAGGCACCGAGGGGATCTGCGCTTCCGCCGCGGCGGGAAGTGCCACCGCGAGGGCCAGCACCGTCATGAGCGTCCGAGCTTTGAGCATCCTTTCCCACTGCACCGGATACCGGGATACCGGGCATTCGAAACCCGCAGGGGCGGAAAGAGACTCAGCCGAGGAGCGTGGCGACGCGCCGCAGCGCGTCATCGATCTGCGCCGCCTCCACCACCAGCGGCGGCAGGAAGCGCAGCGTGCGCGGGCCGGTGGCGTTGACCACCAGCCGCTGCTCCAGCAGCGCGCGGCGCGCGAGCTCGGGCGCGTCCGCCTCGACGTCGATCGCCGCCATCAGCCCGCGGGCGCGCACCTCGACCACGCGCGGGAGCTCGTGCAGTCCGTGCTCCAGGCGCTCGCCGAGCTCGCGGACGCGCGCGAGCAGCGCCTCGTCGTCGATCACGTCGAGCGCCGCGTTGGCCGCCGAGCACGCGAGCGGGCCGCCGGCGAAGGTCGAGCCGTGGTCGCCGGGCGCGAGGACGCCGGCCAGCCGCGGGCCGATAACCAGCGCGCCGATCGGGAACCCGCCGCCGAGCCCCTTGGCGAGGGTCATGGCGTCGGGGACCACTCCCGACTGCTCATAGGCCCACAGCGTGCCGGTGCGGCCCATGCCGGTCTGCACCTCGTCGAACACCAGCGCCGCGCCCGCCGCGTCGCACGCCTCGCGCGCCGCCCGCAGCAGCTCGTCGGGCATCGGATAGACCCCGCTCTCACCGATCACGGGCTCGATCAACACCGCCGCCGTGTTCTCGCCGACCGCCGCGCGCACGGCGTCCGGCTCGGGCGCGATCGCCCGGAAGCCCGGCACCAGCGGCGCGAAGGGCGCCTGCTTGGACTCCTGCGGCGTCGCCGACAGGGCGCCGTACGTCCGCCCATGGAAGGCGCCGTGGAACGACGAGGATCTCGCCGCGCGGCCGCGCCTTCCTCACGAGCTTCAGCGCCGCCTCGTTGGCCTCCGCGCCCGAGTTGCAGAAGAACACCGCCTCCCCGAACGACCGCGCGCACAGCCGCTCGGCCAGGCGCACCATCGGCGCGTTCCAGTACAGGTTCGAGACGTGCATCAGCCGCCCCGCCTGCTCCTGGATCGCCGCCACCACGTGCGGATGGCAGTGCCCGGTGTTGCAGACCGCGACGCCGGACAGGAAGTCGAGGTACTCGACGCCCTCGGAGTCGACGAGCACGCAGCCCGAGCCGGACGCGAACTCGACGGGGAAGCGGGCGTAGGTGTTGGCCAGCGCGCTCAAGTGGCGGGCCTGATCTTGGTGCCCAGGCCGGCGTCGGTGAACAGCTCGAGCAGGACCGAGTGCGGCACCCGGCCGTCGACGATGTGCGCGTAGCTGACGCCGCCGTGGATGGCGTCCAGGCACGCCTGCAGCTTCGGCCGCATCCCGCCGCCCACCACGTCGAGCGCGGCCTCGACCTCGTCGGCGCCGGTCTCGGAGACCACCGACGACGGGTCGCCCGGATCGCGCAGCCAGCCCGGCACATCGGTGAGGAACATCAGCTTGTAGGCGCCGAGCGCGCGAGCGACCGCGGCGGCGGCCTCGTCGGCGTTGACGTTGTGCGAGCGGCCGGAGCGGTCGGCGCCGATCGAGGCGATCACCGGGATGTAGTCCTCGGCGATGTGCTCGATCACGCCGATGTTGACCTTCTCGATCCGGCCGACGTAGCCGATGTCCTCGCCGCCCGGCCCCTCCATCGTGTCGACGCGGAACAGCAGCCCGTCGTCGCCGCACAGCCCCACCGCCGGCTGCCCGTGGCGGTTGATGCGCAGCACGATGTCCTTGTTGACCTTGCCGACGAGCACCATCTTGGCCACCTCGACGGTCGCCTCGTCGCTCACCCGCAGGCCGCCGACGAACTCCACCGGCAGGTCGAGCCGCTCCATGTAGGCCGTGATCTCCGGCCCGCCGCCGTGCACGACGATCGGGTTCATGCCGACGTACTTGAGGAGCACGACGTCGCGCGCGAAGTCCTCGCGCAGCGCCGGGTCGTTCATCGCCGCGCCGCCGTACTTGATCACGACCGTGCGGCCGTGGAACTCGCGGATGTACGGAAGCGCCTCGAGCAGCGTGCCGACGTCGCGCATCACGTCGTGTACTCCGCGTTGATCGTCACGTACTCGTGCGAGAGGTCGGAGAAGAACACCTCGGCCTCGGCGCCCTCGCCGGGCAGGCCGACCACGTACTCGACCTCCTCGCCCGCCACGGCCCCGGCGAGCGCCGCCTCGTCGAACGGCATCGCGGCGCCGGCCCGGCACACCTGGACGTCCTCGATCCAGATGTCGAGCGGCAGCGGCGCCGTGTCGTGCAGGGCGGCGCCGACCGCCTGCGCGATCCGGCCCCAGTTGGGGTCGCCGCCGTGCAGCGCGGCCTTCACCAGCGGCGAATCGGCGACCGCGCGGGCCGCGCGCACCACGCTCTCCGCGTGCCCGCCGTGGACCAGCACGCGCCCGACGCGCGCCGCGCCCTCGCCGTCGCGCGCGATCTGCAGCGCGATCCGGCGCAGCAGGTAGTCGAGCGCCTCGCCGAAGCGCAGCTCGTCCTCGGACTCGGGCTCGATGCTCACGCCGCTGGCGCCCGAGGCCATCAGGATCGCCGTGTCGTTGGTCGAGAGCTGCCCGTCGACCGAGATGCGGTCGAACGAGCGCTTCACGCAGACGCCGAGCAGCAGGTCGGCGGTCTCCGCCGGCAATGCGGCATCGGTCTCGACGAAGCACAGCATCGTCGCGAAGGCCGGCGAGATCATCCCCGCGCCCTTGGCCTGGGCGCACAGCCGCACGGTGCCCGAGGGCAGCGCCACCTGGAGCGCGGCGTTCTTGGGGAACGCGTCGGTGGTCCGGATCGCGTCGCCGAAGGCAGCGTCCCCGTCGCCGGCCAGCTCGCGCCGCGCGTCGGCGATGCCACGGATGATCTTGTCGGTGTCGAGCGGCACGCCGATCACGCCCGTCGAGGCGACGGCCACGCGGTCCTCGAGCACGCCGGCGGCCATCGCGCCGGCGCCCTGCATGCGCGCCGCGTCCTCGAGGCCGCGGCGGCCGGTGGCGGCGTTCGCGTTGCCGGAGTTGGCGACCACGGCGCGGATGCCGTTGAGCCGGCACCGCTCCTGGGTGAGCAGGACGGGCGCGGCGAGCACGCCGGAGCGCGTGAAGCGGGCGGCGCTCACGGTGTCGGCCGCGTCGCTGACCAGCAGGCCGAGATCCGGGGCGCCCGAGGGCTTGAGCCCGCAGGCGACGCCCGCGGCGCGGAAGCCGCCCGGCAGGCCGCCGGGCAGCTCGGTCACGTGATCGGGCGCCTCGGCCCAGCGCGAGGTGAAGGTCACGGTCACAGGCCCTCGCTCTCGTCGCGGCCGAACATCAGATTCAGGTTCTGGACCGCCTGCGACGACGTGCCCTTCCACAGGTTGTCGATCGTCGCGAAGACGATGATGCGGCCGGTCCGCTCGTCGGAGTGCAGGGAGATGCGGCAGAAGTTCGTCTCGCGCACCTCCTGCATGCCGGGCGGGCCCTCCACCACCTCGACCCACGGCTCGCCGTCGTACACGCCGTACAACGTCCGGACATCCTCCTCGCGCGTGGGGGTGACGTAGCACGACACCAGCTCGCCATGGGCGATCGGTACGAGGTGCGGCGTGAAGGTCACCCGCACGCCGTTGCCCAGCTCCTGCTCGATCTCGGGCGTGTGGCGGTGACGCCCGACCTTGTAGGGCGTGACCGTCTCGTCCACGCTGACGAAGTGCTTGTCGTGCGTCGGCTCGCGGCCGGCGCCGCTGACGCCCGACTTGGCGTCGATCACCACGTCGCCCAGCAGCCCGGCACGCGCGAGCGGCGCCAGCGCGAGGATCGCCGCGGTCGGGTAGCAGCCGGGGTTCGCCACCAGGTCCGCGCCTGCGATCTCGTCGCGGTGCAGCTCGGGCAGCCCATAGACGGCCTCGCCGACCAGCGACGGCGCCGGATGCGCGCCGTACCAGTCCTCGTACACGCCGATCTCGTGCAGCCGGAAGTCGGCCGACAGGTCGACGACCCGCACGCCGCGCTCGCGCAGCTCGGCCACCACGGGCGCGGCGGCGCCGTGCGGGTAGGCGACCACCGCCGCGTCGACCTGCGCGTGACGCTCCGGGTCGTACTCCTCGAGCTCCAGCGGGACGCGCGAGCGCGGGTGCACGGCGTCGAGCGGCACGCCGGCGTCCGAGCGCGCGGTCACGTGGGCGAGCTCGAAGTGCGGATGCCGGTGCAGCAGCGCGCTGGCCACCGCGCCCGCGTAGCCCGCCGCGCCCAATACCGCGATGCGCTCACCCACGCGGCTCGCCCCCGAGCCGCTCGGCCACGGCGGCGTCGATCTTCGCGCGCCGCTGCGCGACCTCCTCGTCGGTCAGCGTGCGGTCGTCGGCGCGGAACTGGAGCCGTACGGCGAGCGAGACGCGATCACCGGCCGGGTAGACGTCGAAGATCTCGGCCGCCCGCAGCAGCGGGCCGCCCGCGTCGCGCACGGCGGCGAGCACGTCGGCGGCCGGGACGTCGGGCGCGAACCACCAGGCGCGATCCTGCAGCACGGCCGGGAACGAGGTGAGGTCCTCGTAGCGCGGCACGTACAGGGCCGCCGCCTCGACGAGCCCGAGGTCGAGCTCGAAGCCTGCGCCGCCGTCGAGGTCCCACGCGCGCGCCACGGCCGGGTGGATCTCGCCGAGCCAGCCCGCGGGCTCGCCGTCGACCAGCACTCGGGCGGCGCGGCCGGGATGCAGGAACGGCTCTCCGCCGCGCTCGACGCTCCAGTCCACGCGCAGCGTGTCGAGCAGCGCCGCCAGCACCGCCTTGGCGGCGTAGAAGTCGGCCTGCGGCGGCTCGTGCTCGCGCCACGACGGCGGCCGCACGGCGCCGGCCAGCAGCGCGCCGACGTGCGGGCGCTCCTCCGGCAGCGGCTCGCTGCGCCGCTCGGCCACGGTGGGCTCGCCGCCGCGCGGCCGGTCGAGGAAGACGACGCCGATCTCGAACAGGCGGACGTCGTGCATCCCGCGCGAGCGGTTGCGCCGCGCGACGTCGAGCAGCGAGCCGAGCAGCGTCGTGCGCATGACCGACATGTCCTCGGACATCGGGTTGCGCAGCGCGACGGCGGCGTGGCGCGGGTCGTCGGCCGGGATCCGTAGTCGGTCGACGAGGTCGGGCGCGGCGAACACCCAGCCCAGCACCTCGGACAGGCCGGCGCCCGCCAGCGCGTCCTCGGCGCGGCGGCGCAGCCGCTGCTCGGGCGCGAGCACACCGGTGGCGCCGCGCCGCGAGGGCAGGGTGTAGGGCAGCTTGTCGAGCCCCCACAGACGCGCGACCTCCTCGACGAGGTCGATCTCGCGCGTGACGTCGCCGCGCCGGAAGGCGGGCACGCTGACATCGAGCCCGTCGGACACCTCGGCGACCGTGAACTCGAGCCGGCGGAGGATCTCGGCGGCCTCGTCGCGCGGGATCGCGGTGCCGAGCACGCGCTCGGTGCGCTCGTCGCGCAGGCGGATCGTCTGCGGCGCCGGGCCCGGGCCGCCGACGTCGACCGTGCCGCCGACCAGCCGCGCTCCGCACAGCTCGGTCATCAGGATCGCGGCCAGCACCTGGCCGTCCATCGCCTGCTCGGGCTGGAGCTGCTTCTCGAACCGCGTCGACGCCTCCGAGCGCAGCGCGAGCCGTGTGGAGCTGCGCTGGATGTTGGGGCCGTTCCAGGTGGCCGCCTCCATCAGGACTCGGGTCGTCGTGTCGCGCACCTCGGAGCGCTCGCCGCCCATGATCCCGGCGATCGACGTCGGACCGTCGTCGTCGCAGATGATCACCATGTCCGAATCGAAGGTGCGCGCGACGTCGTCGAGCGTGGTCATCGTCTCGCCGTCGAGCGCGCGGCGGACCACGAGCCGGCCGCCGCTGACGAGGTCGTGGTCGAAGGCGTGCATCGGCTGACCGGTGGCCAGCATCACGAAGTTCGTGATGTCGACGACGTTGCTGATCGGCCGCATGCCCGCCGCGGTCAGCCGCGCCTTCAGCCACTCGGGCGACGGCCCGATCGTCACGTCCTCGTACAGCCGCGCGGTGAAGCGCGGGCACAGGTCGGCGTCCTGGACCTCGATGCTCACGCCGGGCACCTCGCCGGTGATGTCGCCCGCCGATCGTTGTGCCACGGCGGCCGGGTGAGCGGCGCGCCGGTGGCCGCGTGGACCTCGCGCGCGACGCCGTAGATGCTCAGGCAGTCGGGCCGGTTGGGCGTGATCTCGAGCTCGAGCACCTCGGTGGCGATCGGCAGGACCTCGGCCAGCGGCGTGCCCGGCGCGAGCTCGGGGTCGAGCACCATGATCCCGTCGTGGTCGGGGCCGATGGCGACCTCGTCCTCGGCCAGGATCATGCCCGCCGACTCGACGCCGCGCAGCTTGGCGCGCTTCAACCGCGTACCGTCGGGCATCACCGCGCCGGGCTCCGCGACCGCCACGATCTGCCCGGCGGCGACGTTCGGCGCGCCGCAGACGATCGTGCGCTCGTCGCCCGTGCCGACGTCGACCGTGCAGACGGTCAGCCGGTCGGCGTCCGGATGCTGCTCGGCGCTCAGCACGCGGCCGACGAGGAAGTGCTCGAGCGCGTCGACGCCGTGCGCGTGCACCGCCTCGACCTTCGTGCCGGTCATCGTGAGCTGGTGCTCGAGCTCCGCGAGCGGCACGCCCGGGTCGCAGTAGTCGCGCATCCACAAGAGCGGGACCCTCATCCGAACTGCTCCAGGAAGCGCAGGTCGTTGTCGTAGAACAGCCGCAGGTCGCTGACGCCGTGCTTGAGCATGGCGATCCGCTCGATGCCCATGCCGAAGGCGAAGCCCTGGTGGCGCTCGGGGTCGTATCCGTGCTCGCGCACGTACTCGAACACGTTCGGGTCGACCTCGCCGGCGCCGAGGATCTCGATCCAGCCCTCACCCTTGCAGAGCGGGCAGCGCGAGCCGTCCTTCAGGAAGCCGTCCTTGCAGTTGAAGCAGGAGACGTCGCACTCGACGCTCGGCTCGGTGAAGGGGAAGAAGTGCGGGCGCAGGCGCACGCGGCGGTCCTCGCCGAAGATCGCGCGCGCGAAGGCGAGCAGCGTGCCCTGGAGGTCGCCGAGCGTGACGTCCTCGTCGACGGCCAGCCCCTCGACCTGGTTGAACTGGGGCGTGTGCGTGGCGTCGTTGTCGCGCCGGTAGGTGCGGCCGGGGATGACCACGTAGAGCGGCGGCGGGTGCATCTCCATCGCGCGCGTCTGCATCGGCGAGGTGTGCACGCGCAGCAGCACCTCGTCGGAGATGTAGAAGGTGTCGGTCGCCTGCCGCGACGGGTGCGTCTCGTCGAAGTTGAGCGCGTCGAAGTTGTAGTAGACGAGCTCGGTCTCCGGGCCCTCCATGACGCGGAAGCCGAGGCCGAGGAAGATGTCCTCGATCTCGCGCCGCGTGGCGGTGAGGAGATGCACGCGGCCGGGCTTGACGGCCGGCGAGCCGGGCAGCGTGACGTCGATGACGTCGCTCGCGAGCTTCGCGTCGAGCTCCGCAGCCTCGAGCTCGGCGGCGCGCGCCTCGATGGCGGCCTCGAGCGCCTTGCGCGCCTCGTTGGCCGCGCGGCCGACGGTCCCGCGCTCCTCGGCCGGCAGCTGCGCGACGCCGCGCAGCAGGTTCGGCAGCTCGGCCTTGCGGCCCAGGAAGCGCACCCGCACGTCCTCGAGCTCGGTCGTGCCCGGGGCCTCGGCGATCGCCGCCTCGCCGGCGGCGCGCAGCTCGCTGATCCTCTCGTTCATCGGGCGGCCATCCTACGGTTGCTTTCGTACAGGGCGACGGTTGCCGCCATCGCGGCGTTCAGGGACTCGGAGGCGATCGGGATGTGGGCGACCTCGTCGCAGGCGGCGACGACATCGTCGGGCAGGCCGTCGCGCTCGGCGCCGACGACGATCGATGCGTCGTCGCGGCCTGCGACGACCTCGTGGAGCGGCGCGCCCGCGCGGGCGACGAGCGCAATCCTGGGGCCCGGCAGCTCGTGCACCTCGCGCACCCGCGCCACCGGCACCTCGAAGAGCGCGCCCATCGACGCCCGCACCGCCTTCGGCCCGTACGGGTCGGCGCTGCCGGGGCCGAGCGCGACGCTGCTCGCGCCGAACGCCAGCGCGCCCCGCAGCACGGTGCCGACGTTGCCCGGGTCGTTGACGCCCCACAGCGCCAGGCACAGCGGCCCGACCGGCGCCGCCGCCCACCGCTGCGCGTAGACCCCGAGCGCGCGAGTACCCGAGCCGAGCTGCGAGACCTGGGCGAGCAGGTGCGGCTTGACCTCCTCCCCCTCCAGCCCCGACCCCTCGGCCACGAGCCGCGCGAGCGGCGCCCAGCCGGCGGCGTCGGCAGCGGCCAGCAGGTCCTCGCCCTCGGCCACGAACTGGCGCAGCTTGTCCCGCCACTTGCGGCCCGCGAGCTTGCGGATCTCCTTGAGCTGGTCGTTGTGGGGGCTGGAGATTGTCACGAAACTACTGTGATCACCGTCACTTAAACGAAGAAGGGCGCCGCTCCGAGGGAGGGGCGCCCGTGGAAGAGGTTGTCTGCGGGATCAGGCCGCCGACGCCTCGCGGGCGCTCTCGGCGAATCGGCGGAAGGTCTCGGGGTCGCGCACGGCGATGTCCGCGAGCACCTTGCGGTCGAGCTCGATCCCGGCCAGCTTGAGGCCGTGCATGAAGGTGGCGTAGTTCATGCCGTTCTGGCGAGCGGCGGCGTTGATGCGGGTGATCCAGAGACGGCGGAAGTCGCGCTTGCGGTTGCGGCGATCGCGGTAGGCGTAGGAGTCGGCCTTCATGACCGCTTCCTTGGCGCGCTTGTACGAGGAATGCGCCTCGCCGCGGAAGCCCTTTGCCCGCTCGAGCGTCGCCCGGCGCTTCTTGCGCGCGTTGACGGAGCGCTTGACGCGGGTCATCGCCCGTTGCCTCCGAGCAGCGTGGTGACGGTCTTGCGATCGGCCTTGGAGATGTCGCGATCCAGCCCGAACGAGCGCTTGCGCTTGGGCGACTTCTTCTCGAGGATGTGGCTCGAGAAGGCGTGCCGGGCCTTGAGCTTGCCCGTGCCCGTCTTCTTGAAGCGCTTCTTGGCGCCGGAGTGCGACTTCATCTTCGGCATGCGAGCGCGCAGTATAGAGGGCCTTCGGCCCTTCTACGCAGGACGCCGGCCGACGCCGACGAGGTAGCGGGCGTCGATCTCGACGCGCCCCACCGCGTTGTTGCACGAGGCGAGCAGGCGGTCCAGGGCAGCGCGTTCGCTCGCCGGCGCGCCCAGCACCGCGTAGAGCGTCTCGTGGTCGCGCGCACGGACTTGCGCCGTGGCCCGTCGTAGTCGGTACCCGCGCGCAGGCCGCAGGCCAAGGGCGCTGCGCTCTTCAACCGCACCGAGGGCATCTGGACGTACGACCGGCGCCTCTTCTTCGACTGCACGACCGGCGGCGAGGCCGGCGCCGGCCAGCTGTGGCAGCTCACCCCCCGCGGCCGCGACGGCGGCGACCTGAAGCTGATCTTCGAGTCGCCGGCCGCGGACGTGCTCGACGCGCCCGACAACCTCGTGGTGGTGCCCCAGACCGGGGATGTCTTCCTGCAGGAGGACGGCGGCGGCGAGCAGTTCGTGCGCGGCGTCACCAGGCGCGGCGAGATCTACGACTTCGCCAAGACGGTCCTCAACGACACGGAGTTCTGCGGCGGTTGCTTCAGCCCTGACGGGCGGACGTTCTTCGTCTCGCAGCAGGGCGAGCGGGTGGCGGGCACGCCGACGCCGGACGTGCAGGCGCTCACGTACGCGATCTGGGGGCCGTTCGAGAACGACTGACCGTCGAGAAAGTCGTCAAGAAACCGGCGGGGCGGGACGAGCCGCTGTTCGTCCCGCCCAGGGGTTGGCCGAGGTCAGGACCCCGACTTTCGCCGAGGGAACCGGTGAGTTTCGCCGACCGCTCGCCGAATGCCCCAACGTGTCCTAAACTCGGCCATATGGGGAACTACGGGGGAATGGGCTCGAACGGCGCCTCGGGGGATCTGCCGGACATCGACCAAGAAGTCGTCGTCACCTTCCGTTACCCAGTGAGGTTCACCCACGGGCTGCTCGATCCGCTCAACCCGACGCTGCGCGACGTGGTCGAGGCCGAGGATCGCGCCCGCCTGCTGGTCGTCATCGACAGGGGCGTGGCCGCCGCGCACCCCTCGATAACCGCTGACGTCGTCGTCTACTGCAAGGCCCATGCCGACGTGCTGGAGCTGACCGCGCAGCCGCTCGTGGTGCCGGGCGGCGAGGCGATCAAGAACCGGGCCGGCCCGGTCGACGAGATCCGCGCCGCGATCGACGCCCACGGCGTCGACCGCCACTCCTACGTGGTGGCGATCGGCGGCGGCGCGGTGCTCGACGCCGTCGGCTACGCGGCCGCCACCGCCCACCGCGGGGTGCGGCTCATCCGCGTGCCGACCACGGTGCTCGCCCAGGACGACTCCGCCGTCGGCGTCAAGAACGGCATCAACGCCTTCGGCAAGAAGAACTTCGTCGGCTCGTTCGCGCCGCCGCACGCGGTGCTGAACGACTTCGACCTGCTGACGACGCTGTCGGAGCGCGACTGGCGCGCCGGCATCTCCGAGGCGATGAAGGTCGCGCTGCTCAAGGACGCGGCGTTCTTCGGCTGGATCGAGCACCACGCGCGCGACCTCAACGAGCGGTCGCTGCCGGCCATGGCCAAGCTCGTGCACCGCAGCGCCGAGCTGCACCTGAACCACATCGCCACCAGCGGCGATCCGTTCGAGCTCGGCTCCTCGCGGCCGCTGGACTTCGGCCACTGGGCGGCGCACAAGCTCGAGCAGCTCTCGCACCACGAGCTGCGCCACGGCGAGGCGGTGTCGGTCGGCATCGCGCTCGACTCCACGTACAGCTACCTCACGGGCAGCCTGCCGCACGCGCACTGGCGGAGGATCATCGCGCTGTTCGAGGCCGTCGAGCTGCCGATCTGGCATCGCGACATGACCACGCCGGGCAGCGGCGGGCGACCGGCCGTGCTGGCCGGCCTCGAGGAGTTCCGCGAGCACCTGGGAGGGCGGCTCACGATCATGCTGCTCGAGCGGATCGGCTCGGGCTTCGAAGTGCACGAACTGGACGAGGCGGTGCTCCTGGAGGCTTCCGACCTCCTGCGGCGCCGGGTCGAGGGAGGAGAGCGAGAAGGATGGGAGCCCACGCCGGCACTAGCCCGCTGACGCAGCGCGAGCTGATCGCCGAGTACTTCATGGAGCACCGTGTCCAGGTGCTCGAGCTGGCGGCCTTCCTGGACCGCCTCGACCGCGCCCGCGAGCTGGACGCCGACGACGACTTCCGGCTGCGCTCGATCCGCGCCGCGCTGGCCGCCCTCGTCGACGGCGACGGCGACCGCGTGCAGCGCGTGCAGATGATCTTCAGCGACCCGCGCAGCGAGCTGCTCGACGAGCTGGACCAGAAGAGCGCCAAGGGCGCCTACGACCCGGAGGCCTAGCCATGGAGTACATCGATCTCCACGCCCACATGGTGTCGCGCACGACCGACGACTACCGGGCCATGGCCATGAGCGGCTGCGTCGCCGTCACCGAGCCCGCGTTCTGGGCCGGCTACGACCGACCCGGCGTCGACGCGTTCATCGACTACTTCAACCGCCTCACCGACTTCGAGCCCAAGCGCGCCGCCACCTATGGCGTCGCCCACTTCACGTGGATGTGCCTGAACCCGAAGGAGGCGGAGGATCGCGAGCTGACGCGCCAGGTCCTCGAGGTCATCCCCCGCTACCTCGAGATGCCGAACGTGCTCGGCATCGGCGAGATCGGGCTCAACCGCGTGACGCGCAACGAGCTGGCCGGCTTCAAGGACCACGTCGACGTCGCGATGGAGTACGAGCAGCTCATCCACATCCACACGCCGCATCTCGAGGACAAGTGGAAGGGCACGAAGGCGATCGTCGACACGCTGGCCGCAGACGACCGGATCGAGCCCCACCGCGTGATGGTCGACCACGCGGAGGAGCACACGGTCGACATGATCCTCGACAACGGGTTCTGGACGGGGCTGACGCTGTATCCGATCACCAAGGTGTCCCCCGCGCGCGCGGTCGACATCCTCGAGACGCGCGGCCCGGAGCGGATCTGCGTGGCGGCGGCGTGCGACTGGGGCGAGAGCCGGCCGCTGGCCGTGCCCGAGTTCATCCTCGAGATGCGGCGCCGCGGGCACCCGGACTCGCTGATCCGGCGCGTGGTCTACGAGAACCCGATCGAGTTCCTGGGCCAGTCGCCGAAGTTCCAGCTCCCCGACCGCGAAGGTGCTGTCGCCGTCTAGTGCTGGTCGCGGACGGGCTCCACCTCACGTACTGCACGAACATCCATCCCGCCGTCGGCTGGGAGGCCGTGCTCGACAGCCTGCGCGCACACGCGCCCGCGCTGAAGGCGCGGCTGTCGCCGGACGCGCCGTTCGGGATCGGGCTGCGCCTCTCAGGTGACGAGAGCCGTGAGCTGCTGCACGGAGATCATCTGCGGGAGTTCCGCTCGTGGCTCGACGGCGAGGGCCTGTACGTGTTCACCGTCAACGGCTTCCCCCACGGCACGTTCCACGGCCGGCCCGTGAAGGCGGAGGTGCACGCGCCCGACTGGCGCAGCGAGGAGCGCGTGGCGTACACCCTGCGCCTGGCGGAGATCCTCGACACGCTGCTGCCCGACGACGTGGAGGGGACGATCTCGACCAGCCCGCTCTCGTACGCGCCGTGGATCGACGACGACGGCCTCCAAACCTGCACGGCGAACGTGCTGCGCGTCGCCGACGAGCTCGCCGCCACGCGGATCGCGCTGGCGATCGAGCCGGAGGCCGACGGGGCGCTGGCCGACGTCGGGGACCTGGTCGACTGGTGGCCGGAGGCGCTCGATCGCGAGACCGTGACGGTGTGCTTCGACGCCTGCCACTCGGCCGTCGCGTACGAGGAGCCCGAGGAGGCGCTGGCGGCGCTCGACGAGGCGGGCATCCGCATCGGCAAGGCGCAGCTCAGCGCCGCGCTGCGCCTGCCGGTCATCGCGCGCGCCGAGCTCGAGCGCTTCGCCGACCCGATCTACCTGCACCAGGTGACCCAGCGCAGCGCCGACGGGACGCTGCAGTCGTGGCCCGACCTCCCCGAGGCGCTCGACGGCGACGGCGGCGGCGAGGAGTGGCGCGTGCACTTCCACGTCCCGATCTTCCTCGAGCGCTACGGCGCGCTCGAGTCCACGCAGGACCACCTGCGGGAGGTGATCGAGCAGGTGCGCGGCCGCACCTCGCACCTGGAGATCGAGACCTATACCTGGGACGTGCTGCCGGCCGATCTGAAGGCGTCGTCGGTCGACTCGATCGCGCGCGAGTACGAGTGGGTGCTCGATGTCCTCGGCTGAGGCGGTCAGGCCGTCGACGGCGGGCGCCTGGCTGCAGCTGGCGCGCATCTCCAATACGCCGACCGTGTCTCGAACGCGGTGGCGGGCGCCGTGCTGGCCTCGACCGCCGCCGAGACCGGGACGGTCGTCGTGGTGGCCGTCGCGATGGCGCTCTTCTACACGGCGGGGATGATCCTCAACGACTTCCTCGACTACGAGGTCGACGTGCGAGAGCGCCGCGAGCGGCCGCTGCCGTCCGGCGCCGTGAGCCGCCAGGCCGCGCTCACCGCGGTGATCGTGCTGTTCGCGGCCGGCGCGGCGCTGCTGCTGCTCGAGGGGACGGAGCCGTTCCTGGCCGGGCTCGGACTGGTCGCGCTGATCGTCCTCTACGACGCCTGGCACAAGGGCAACGCTCTCTCCCCCGTGCTGATGGGCGGCTGCCGCGCGCTCGTCTACTTCGTCGCCGCGCTCGCCGTGGCCGGCGAGGTGCCGCTCGAGGTGGCGACCGCCGCCGGCGTGCTGCTGATCTACATCGTCGGCCTCACGCAGGTGGCCAAGGCCGAGGGCGGGAACCTCTTGAGCGCATGGCCCCTCGCCGCCGTGCTGGCGGCGATCGGCTACTGGGTCGGCTGGGTCGACTCGGTCTGGTTCGTGCTGCTGCTGCTCGCCTTCGCCGCGTGGGTGGTGCGAGCGCTGTGGCTCGTGCGCGTGCCGCGCCGGATCGGCGCCGGCGTGGTCAGCCTGATCGCCGGCGTGTCGCTGTTCGACGCGCTGGCCGTGGCGAGCGTCGACGGCAGCCTGGCGGCGGTCTGCGTGTGCCTGGCAGCCTTCTTTGTCACGATCGCCCTCCAGACCAAGATCGCGGGGACCTGATGCCGTCCAAGACCGTCGTCCTGTGCGCCGTGGCGCTGACGCCCGACCTCGTCGGCGAGCACACGCCACGCCTGAGGACATTCGCCGAGGGCGGCGCGATGGTGCCGCTCGGCGGCGTCACGCCGGCCGTGACGGCCACCGTGCAGAGCACGTACCTGACCGGTCTGCCTCCGAGCGGGCACGGCGCGGTCGGCAACGGGTGGCTGTTCCGGGACACCATGGAGGTGCGCCTGTGGCAGCAGTCGAACCGGCTCGTGCAGGCGCCGAAAGTGTGGGAGAAGGCCCCGGGGATCACCTGCGCGAACCTCTCGTGGTGGTTCGCGATGTACTCGTCGGCCGAGGTGACGGTCACGCCGCGGCCGATGTACCCGGCCGACGGCAGCAAGATCCCAGACTGCTACACGAAGCCCGGCGACCTGCGCGACGAGCTGCAGGCCGAGCTCGGCCGGTTCCCCCTGTTCAAGTTCTGGGGGCCGGCCGCCTCGATCGACTCGACGCGGTGGCTCGCCGAGGCGGCCAAGAAGGTCGAGGCGCGCTTCGGCCCGGACCTGTCGCTCGTCTACCTCCCCCACCTCGACTACGGGCTGCAGATGAAGGGGCCGGTGGGCGTCGAGAAGGAGCTCGGCGAGATCGATGCCGTGGTCGGCGACCTGATCGACTTCTACGAGGCACGCGGGGCGCGCGTGATCGTCCTGTCGGAGTACGGGATCGTCCCGGTCTCGCGGCCGGTCCACCCCAACCGCGTGCTGCGCGAGGCCGGCCTGATCGCCTACCGGATGGAGCTCGGGCGCGAGGTGATCGACATCGGCGGCAGCGAGGCGTTCGCGATGGCCGACCACCAGATCTCGCACGTGTACGTGCGGGATCCCGCACGGGTGCCCGAGGTGCGGGCGCTGTTCGAGGGCGTGGCGGGCGTCGGTGACGTGCTCGACGACGCCGGCAAGCGCGAGTACGGGCTCGACCACGAGCGCTCGGGCGAGCTGGTGCTGATCGCCGAGCCGGACTCCTGGTTCACGTACTACTACTGGCTCGACGACGCCAAGGCGCCCGACTACGCGCGCACGGTCGACATCCACCGCAAGCCGGGCTACGACCCGGTCGAGCTGTTCCTGGACCCGGCGATTCGGGTGCCGCCGCTCGCCCTCGGCTCGCGGCTCGTGAAGAAGAAGCTCGGCTTCCGCACGCTGATGGACGTGATCCCGCTCGACGCGACGCTGGTTCGCGGCTCGCACGGCCGGATCCCCGACGACCCGTCGAAGGGCCCGCTGCTGATGACCCGCCAGGCCGACCTCCTGCCCGACGGCGAATTGGCGGCGACCGACGTTCACGACCTCATCCTGCGGCACCTCGAGGTCTCGGTGCGCGAGGCGGCGGCGCGATGACGATCGTCGGCCGCAAGGCCGACCACCTGCGCATCGCCGCGGGCGCCGACGTCGCGCACACGGGCGGCACGGGGCTGGAGCGCTTCCGGCTCCGCCACCGCGCGCTGCCGGAGCGCGACCTCGCGCGCGTGTCGCTGGAGACCGAGCTCCTGGGTGCCAGGCTGGGAGCACCGATCGTGATCTCGGCCATGACCGGCGGCACGCCCGAGGCCGAGGAGATCAACGGGCGGCTGGCGCGGGCGGCGTGCGAGCACGGCCTGGCGCTCGTGCTCGGCTCCGGCCGCGCGCTGCTCGACGACCCCGAGCGGCTCTCCACCTACCGCAGCGGCGACCGCCCGCCGCTGCTGCTCGGCAACCTCGGCGCCGCCCAGGTCCGCCGCCCGGACGCCGGCGACCGCGCCGAGCGACTGGTCTCCCTGCTGGAGGCCGACGGCCTGACCGTGCACCTGAACCCGATCCAGGAGGCGGTCCAGCCCGAGGGCGAGCCGGACTTCGCGGGCGTCGCGGCGGGGATCGCCGCGGTCGTCGAGCGGCTGGCGCCGCTGCCGGTGGTGGTCAAGGAGGTCGGCTTCGGGATGGACGCCGCCGACGTGGCGCTGCTGCGCGATGCGGGCGTGGCGGCGATCGACGTCGCCGGCGCGGGCGGCACCAACTGGGCGCTCGTCGAAGGCCGCCGCGACGAGCGGGCGGGCGACGTGGCGGCCGCCTTCGCCGACTGGGGCGTCCCGACCGCCGACGCGCTGATCGAGGCTTTGGCGACGGCACCGGGCGTGCCGGTGATCGCCAGCGGCGGGCTGCGCGACGGCGTCGACGCCGCCAAGGCGCTCGCGCTGGGCGCCTCTGCGGTCGGGCTGGCGCGGCCGTTCCTGCTCGGCGCGCGGGCCGACGAGACCTCGGAGGTGGCCGCCACGCTCATCCGGCAGCTGCGGGTGGCGGTGTGGGCGGTGGGCGCGGGTAGCGCGGGCGAGCTGTCGCCGGATCATCTGCGCGCGTAGGCTGCGCCCATGGACACGCTGCTCGAGGGCGGCTCGTTCTTCGAGAGCCCGCGCTGGCACGACGGGCGCTGGTGGGTGTCGGACTTCTACCGCCACCGCGTGCTGACGGTCGAACCGACGGCCGCAGCGAGGACGTGCTCGAGGTCGAGGGCCAGCCGTCGGGCCTCGGCTGGATGCCCGACGGCTCGCTGCTCGTCGTCTCGATGCGCGACCGCCGGATCCTGCGCTGGGACGGCTCATCGACGACCGTGCACGCCGACGTCGCCGAGCACTGCGGCGCGGCGCCGGACTTCATCGAGCAGGCGCGCAGCGCGAAGCACGAGGCCGTGCTGCTGACCACCACGGTCGACGTCCCGCACGCCGGGCTGCCCTAGCCGAAGAACTCCGCGATGTCGCGGGCGAGCAGCTCGGGCTCCTCGGCGGGCGCGAAGTGGCCGCCGCGCGGCATCCGCGTCCAGCGGACGACGTTGAACAGCCGCTCCGCCCACTCGCGCGGCGGCGTGCCCTCGCTGACGAGCTCGTTGGCGAACAGCGCGACCGCGGTCGGCACCGCGATGTGGTCGTCAGGCCCCATCGCGTGGTCGTGCCACCGCTCGTCGTAGTAGTCGCGCATCGAACTGGCGATCGTCTCGGTCGCCCAGAAGATCGTCAGGTTGGTGAGCAGGACGTCGCGGTCGATCCGCTCGAGGTCGTGGCTCCACGAGCGCCATTTCTCGACGATCCAGGCGGCCAGCCCGGCCGGCGAGTCGTTCAGCCCGTAGGCGACGGTCTGCGGCTTGGTCGACTGGATCGAGCTGTAGCCGCGCTCGACGGCGTCCCACGCCGCGACGGCCTCGAGGTACTCGTGCTCGGCGGCCGTCGCCGGCGCGTCCACGAACGGCGGGGTGTCGATCTGGTGGAGATGGATGCCGAGCAGCGAGTCGGGTTCGTCGAGCGCCATGTAGGCGGTGACGGCGGCGCCGAAGTCACCGCCCTGGGCGCCGTAGCGTTCGTAGCCGAGGCCCTGCATCAGCGCGTGCCAGCGCCGCGCGGTCTCGCGCATCGTCGTGCGCGGCGGCCGCTCCGAGAACCCGTAGCCGGGCAGTGACGGGATCACGAGGTCGAAGCCTTCGAGGTGCGGAACGAGCTGGAGGTGCTCGACGAACGTGCTCGGCCAGCCGTGGGTGAGGATCAGCGGGATCCCGCCGCGGCGGATGTGGACGAAGTGGATCCGCACGCCGTCGATCTCGGCGCGGAAGTGGTCGTGCTCGTTCAGCCGCCGCTCCTGCGCGCGCCAGTCGAACCCGTCGGCCCAGTACGCGAGCAGCTCCCGCAGGTAGCCGAGCTCGGTGCCCTGCTCCCACCCGGGCTCCGGCGAGGCCTCCGGCCACCGCGTGTCGCGGATCCGCTCCCGCAGATCCGTCAGCATGCGCTCAGGGATCTCGACCCTGAACGGCTCGACCTGCACGCCGGCTAAGCGGACTTGTCGCCGGTCGCGGCCTTCTGCGGCGCGAGCATCATCGTCATGTTGCGGCCGTCCTGTTGGGGCCGCTGCTCGATGACGGCGAGGTCGCCGAGGTCCTCGGCGAGCCGGTTGAGGATCATCTCGCCGCGCTCCGGGTGGGCCATCTCGCGCCCGCGGAACATGATCGTGACCTTGACCTTGTCGCGCCCCTTGAGGAAGCGCTCGACGTGCCCTTCTTGGTGTCGTAGTCGTTCTGGGCGATCTTCGGCCGGAACTTGATCTCGCGGACGTTGATCTGCTGCTGGTGCTTGCGCGCGGCCTTCTGCTTCTGGTTCTGCTCGTACTTGTACTTCGAGTAGTCCAGGATGCGGCAGACGGGCGGCTTGGCGTCGGGCGCCACCTCGACGAGGTCGAGGTCGCGGTCCTGCGCCTGCTGCAGGGCGTCCTGGGTGCGCATGATCCCCACCTGCTGGCCGTTCTCGTCGATGAGCCGGACCTCGGGAACGCGGATGCGCTCGTTGATCCGGGTGGGGTCGCGCTCAGGCGGCTGCCGGTCGAAGCGTCTGGGGACCGGCACTAGTGATCTTGGCGTCGCGTCAAGAAGTGCGCGGCGCTGAGTTCGAACGCGTAGTCAACGTGGGGCAGTATAGCGGCGGCGCGCCTCGCGCAAGTGGGCTCCGTTGGCCACCTCCTGGGCGATCAGCTCGTCGGCGATGCGGGCGGCCTCCTCGCGCGGGACGTCGTGATGGCCGAACGCGAGCCGCACGCCCAGCGGCCCCTCGAGCCGGTAGTCGTGCGCGAGCGCCTGCGGCAGCGCCGAGGTCCAGTTGGTGGCGTTGACGAGGTCGATCAGCGTCTGCACGAACGTGATGCCGGGCCGCCACTCGCTCGACGGCATCCATTCGGGCCGGCGCCAGAACAGCTCGAGCCCCGGGAACAGCACCACCGGGTCGGTCATCCGGTGCAGGAACACGAATCGCAGCCGCTCGGCGTCCGGTGGATCCTCCTCCACCAGATCGGTTGCGCGCACGGTGGCCACGCGCTCGTCGGTGGGCAGCTTGCCGCGCTCGAAGTCGCGCCGCAGAAGCGAGAAGTACGGCGTCCCGATCCACAACGCGCGCGTGACGCCGAGCGCGTCGAGCGCCGCCGTCCCGCCGCTTCCGGAACACGTTCTGGCTCGCCCACGCGCCGAGGCTCTCGCCGTAGACCATCACCTCGGCGTCGCCGCGGTGGCGGACCAACTGGCGCAGCAGCTCGCGGTGCGTGCGGGCCGCGATGCCCACCTTCAGCGGCATGAACAGCGTGCGCTTGTCGTAGTACTGGATCACCACGCACGCGCAGTCGCCGCGACTGAAGTGCTCGACCGCGTCGGGGATGATCGGGTTGACGTAGCCGCGCAGGGTGGCGGAGATGACGACGATGCGGCTGCGCTCGAAGGCGCCGAGCCGCGCGAGCTCGCGCGACCGCCAGCTCGGCGCGCTCCTCGACCGTCGGCGCCGAGTGGACGCCGACGAAGACGCGGATCGGGTCGACCGGCAGGTCCTTCTCGGTGCCGGCCAGGAAGCGGCTGGCCTCGAAATCGAGCGTCTCCTGCGGGACCAGCGAGTCCGGGCCGGTCGAGACGGTCGGCAGGTAGTCGGCGTCAGGCCACTCGGTCATTCGCGCCCGCCGCGGCTTCGAGCGCTTCAGCAGCTGCTGATAGCCGACGTAGGTCCCGATGCCGACGGTCCAGAGAACCACCCGCTTGCGCGGGTCGCGCAGCGGGTCGCCGCCGACGCGCGTCGGCGCGACGCTGCCGACGATCGCCGAGATCCCGGTCACCCGCGCGATCGATCCGCACAGCGCGACAGCCGAGTTGCGGCTGGCCGGGAGCTCGGCCAGGATGGCCACGGCGCCGGCCCCGACGACGATCGACCGCGCGGCGCCTTCGCGGTCGCCCATCGCCCGCGCGAGCCGGTTGACGATCAGCTCGGTGGCGGTGCCGGCGAATCCTCCGAAGACCGTCGCCGTCGCCGAGATGAGCATCTGGTCGCGCCGGCTGCGACGCACCAGCGATGGCCTGAAGGACAGCGCGAGGCCCAGCGCCCCGACCAGCAGGCCGCTGTCCCGGCGCTCCAGAGAGCGTCGGCGGGCCCGCCCAACGGGCCATTCCGTCAGACGCGATATCCCGTCGGGCACCCCTAGGCCTCGCGCGAGGCGGCCTCGGCGGCCAGCCGCTCGACCACCTCGTCGAGCGCCATCGTGCCCTGGTCGCCCTCGCGGTGACGGCGCAGGGCCACGGCGCGCTGCTCGGCCTCACGGTCGCCGACGACGAGCATGTACGGGACCTTCCGCAGCTCCGCCTCGCGGATCTTGCGGCCGACCGACTCGGTGCGCTCGTCGAGGTCGGCCCGCAGGCCGGCGGCCACCAGCGCCGCCTGCACCTCGCGCGCGTAGTCGACGTGGCGGTCGGCGAGCGGCAGCACCGCGGCCTGGACGGGCGCCAGCCAGAGCGGGAACTCGCCCGCGTAGTGCTCGATCAGGATCCCCATGAAGCGCTCGAAGCTGCCCATCAGCGCGCGGTGGATCATCACCGGCCGGTGCTCGGCGTTGTCGGCGCCGGTGTAGGCGAGCTCGAACCTGTCCGGCATGTAGTAGTCGAGCTGGACGGTGCCGAGCTGCCACGAGCGCCCGATCGAGTCGGTCATGTGGAGGTCGATCTTCGGGCCGTAGAACGCGCCGTCGCCGTGGTTGAACTCGAACTCGAGCCCCTTGTCGACGAGCGCCTCCTCGAGCCCGGCCTCGGCGCGATCCCACATCTCGTCGGCGCCGACCCGCTTCTCGGGCCGGGTGGAGAGCTCGAGCCGGGGCTCGAACCCGAAGGTGTCGTAGATCGCGAAGCCGAAGTCGAGGCAGCGCTGGATCTCCTCCGGGACCTGCTCCTCGGTGCAGAAGATGTGGGCGTCGTCCTGCGTGATGTGGCGGACGCGGAGCAGGCCGTGCAGGGTGCCGCTCGGCTCGTGGCGGTGCACGAGACCGGCCTCGGAGTACCGGATCGGCAGGTCGCGGTACGAGCGCCGCTCGTCCTTGTAGAGCTGCACGTGCGCCGGGCAGTTCATGGGCTTCAGGCCCATCGGGTGCCCCTCGACGTCCGTGAAGTACATGTTGTCCCGGTACACGTCCCAGTGGCCGGACTGCTTCCACAGCGAGACGTCGTAGAGGATCGGCGTCTTGACCTCGCGATAGCCGCGGGCGCCGTTCTCCTCGCGCCACAGCTCGGTGAGCTGGTTGAGCATCGCCATGCCGGGCGGCTGCCAGAACGGCGAGCCCGGGCTCAGCTCGCTGAACAGGAACAGGCCGAGGTCGCGCCCGAGCCGGCGGTGGTCGCGCGCGCGGGCCTCCTCGAGCTGGTGCAGGTACTGCTCGAGGTCGTCCTTGGAGTGGAAGGCCGTGCCGTAGATGCGCGTGAGCATCTGGCGGCTGGCGTCGCCGCGCCAGTAGGCGCCCGCGACGGACAGCAGCTTGAAAGCCTTGACGCGCTTGGTGGACGGCGTGTGCGGGCCGCGGCAGAGGTCGGTGAACGGGCCGTTGGTGTAGAGGCTGACCGTGTCCACGGCTTGGTCGCGGACGAGGTCCTCGATCAGCTCGACCTTGTAGTCCTGACCCTCGCCTCTGAAGCGCTCGAGCGCCTCCGCGACGGGGATGTCCTCACGCGCGAACGGCTCGTCGGCCTTGATGTGCTCGCGCATCTTGGCCTCGAGCGCCTCGAAGTCGTGATCGGAGACGTTGACCCCTTCGGGGAACTCGAAGTCGTAGTAGAAGCCTTCGCCGATCGGCGGGCCGATCGAGATCTTGGTGCCGGGATAGAGGTCGAGCACCGCGGCCGCGAGCACGTGCGCGGCGTCGTGGCGGACGAGCTGGACCGAGTCCCAGTCGTCGCTCTTCGCGGTGACGATCTCGACCCGGTCGCCGTCGCTCAGCGGTGCCGCGAGGTCGTGGATCCTGCCCTCGTCGTAGGCGGTGCCGTCGCGCCGGTCGGCGCCGTCCGTGTCGAGCACCCGGATCGCCAGCGCCGCGCGCGCCAGCCCGCTGCCGATCGAGGCGGCGAGGTCGGCGCCGCGTGGCGCCGTCTTCGAGCTCCCGCTCGGAGCCGTCGGGAAGGGTCACGCGCATCGGTCGGCTGATGCTATTCGGATTCGAACTCGCTCTACGTGGCGGCCGGGCGAGCGCACTCTGGCCCGTACCGGGAACATGTGTTCGCCCTCCGGCTGCTACCCTGATCGGCCGCGACGGTGGGGAACCGCCGTGGGCCATGCGCCGCGCACGATCGAGCGCGACGAGCGGAATGGGCCCGCGAGTGGACGCCGTCCGGTGATTCCGACAACGACTCGGCATGCCCGCGTGCGCGGGCCGCCGGAGGACGATCATGAGACCGAAGACCGCGAGCGCGCTCGCCGTGGCGGGCGCGCTGCTGGCGGCGCCGGCCGCCTGGGCCGCGCCCGACAATCCGCTCCGACATCCCGTGGGCGACCACGTGACCGTGGCCGCCCAGATGCGCGCGGAGGCGCGCGACAACCGCCGCGACGACCTTTCACGCCGAGCTTTCCGGCTCGCGCGCCGCGTCGCCGGCGACAACGGCGAGCGCTTCCACACCAAGGCCGAGCGCCGCCGTCTGCGCGGCCTGGCGCCGGGCGAGCTGCGGGCCCGTATGCGCAAGCTGCGCGACTCCCGCGAGGCCACCGCCTCCCCCACGCTCGAGGCGATCGCCGCCTGCGAGTCCGGCGGCGACCCCACGACCGACACCGGCAACGGGTTCTACGGCAAGTATCAGTTCACCCTCGAGACGTGGCGCGCCGTCGGCGGCACCGGCAACCCCGCGCGCGCCTCCGAGGCCGAGCAGAACCGCCGCGCGGAGATGCTCTACGCGCGCGCGGGCGCGTCGCCCTGGCCGGTCTGCGGCCGCTAGTGCACTAGCCTGCGGCGCGCCATGGACGCCGCCGCCCTCCGCGCCGAGTTCCCCGTCCTCGAGCGCCTCGCGTTCCTGAACGCGGGGACGGACGGACCGGTGCCGGCGGCCGCCGTCCGGGCCGCGCGCGGAGCGCTCGAGTCGCAGCTCACCGGCGGCCGCTACAGCCCGCACTTCGACGCACGGATGACGCTCCAGGCCGAGCTGCGGGCACTGTACGCGCGCCTGCTCGGCTGCGGCGTCGAGGACCTCTCGCTGCAGACGTCGACGAGCGAGGGCCTCGGGACGATCCTGGCGGGGCTCGACCTCGGGCCGGGCGACGAGATCGTGACCTCCGACAGCGAGCATCCCGGCCTGATCGGACCGCTGCTCGCCGCGCGCGAGCGCGGCGCGACCATCAGACCCGTCCCGCTGCGCGACGTCGCCGACGCCGTGGCGACGAACACGACGCTGGTCGCCTGTTCGCACGTGTCGTGGATCACCGGCGAGCTCGCGCCCGCTGCGCTCGCCGAGGTCGGCGTGCCGGTCGTGCTCGACGGCGCGCAGGGCGTCGGGGCCGTGCCGGTCGACGTGCGCGCACTCGGATGCGCGGCCTACGCGGCCGCCGGCCAGAAGTGGCTGTGCGGCTCGGACGGCACGGGGCTGCTGTACGTCGCGCCCGACTTCCGCGAGCGCGTGCGGGCCGTCGGCCCGAGCTTTCTCAACTTCCAGGACAGCCACGCGGGCTTCGAGGCGACCCTGCACGCCGACGCCCGCCGCTACGACACGGCATCGCTGTCGCGCGAGGCGGCGGCGTTCTCGCTCGCCGCCACGCGCGTGCTCGACCGCGCCGGCTTCGGCGCCGTTCACGCGCGCGGCACCGCGCTCGCGGCTCAGCTCGCCGGCACGCTCGCCGAGCGCGGGCGCACGGTGGCGCCGCGCGGGGCCACCACGCTCGTCGCCTGGGAGGACCCCGACCCGCCCGCCACCCGCGAGCGGCTCGCCGCCGCAGGCGTCGTCGTGCGCGACCTCCCCGGCACGCGCTACGTGCGCGCCTCGGTCGGCGCCTGGAACGACGAGCGCGACCTGGAGCGGCTCGTCAGCGCAGCGGGCCTGTGACCCGCTCCATCGCGTTCTGCTCGACGAGCATCCGATGCGGATAGATCTCAGGCGGCGGCGCGGGTGCCTCGAGCCGCGCCCGCTCGTCGGCTGACAGCTCGAGGTCCACGCAGCCGAGCACGTCCTCGAGGTGCTCGAACGTGCGCGGCCCGATGATCGGCGCCGTGACGCCCTCGACCCCGAGCAGCCACGCGAGCGCCACCTGCGGGATCGTGGCCCCGTGCGCCTCGGCGATCTCCGCGGCGGCGTCGACGACCTGGAAGTTGCGCTCGATCGCGCGCCGGTGCTCGGCCTCCTCCCAGTCGTCGCCCGCGCCGGCCATCCGGCTGCCCTCGGGCGGCGCCTCGCCGCGCCGGTACTTGCCGGTCAGGAAGCCGGCGCCGAGCGGCCCCCAAGGCAGCACGCCGAGTCCGGCCGCCCGCGTGAACGGGAGCAGGTCGAGCTCGGCCGAGCGCTCGACCAGCGAGTACTGCGGCTGCAGGCTCACGAACGGCGACCAGCCGTTGCGGTCCTGGAGCGCGACGGCCCAGGCCAGCAGCCAGGCCGGGTAGTTCGAGGCGCCGAGCGCGCGTACCTTGCCCGCGCGCACGAGACCGTCCAGCGCCTCCAGGGTCTCCTCCAACGGCACGTCGGGATCGGGCGCGTGGACCTGGTAGAGGTCGATCACGTCGACCCCGAGTCGCCGCAGCGAGGCGTCGCAGGCCGCGCGGATCCGGTCCGGCGCCAGGCCCTGCCCGCCCGGGTCCGAGACCGGGAACCTCACCTTGGTGGCAAGCACGACCTCGTCGCGGTGCTGGGCCAGCCACGGCGCGAGCACGCGCTCGGAGCGGCCGTCGTCATAGACGTCCGCGGTGTCGATCAGGGTGCCGCCCGCCTCCAGGAAGCGGTCGAGCATGCGGTGCGATTCGTCTTCGGGCGTGGCGCCGCCGAAGAGCATGGCGCCGAGCGCGAGGCGGCTCACGGTGAGCGGGCCGAGCGGAGCGGTCTGCATCCCGTTAGGGTCGCAGCCCGTGCGCCGCGTCTGCGTCTACGCCGGGTCCAACCCAGGCAGCCACCCCGACTACGCGGCCGGCGCCCGTGCGCTGGCCGCCACCATGGCGGAGCGCGGGATCGGCCTCGTCTACGGCGGCGGCAAGGTCGGCCTCATGGGCGTGCTCGCCGACACGATGCTCGAGGCCGGCGGGGAGGCGATCGGCGTCATGCCACAGGCGCTGATCGACCGCGAGATCGGGCACCCGCGCCTGAGCGAGCTGAAGGTCGTCGACTCGATGCACGAGCGCAAGGCGCTGATGGCCGAGCTGTCGGACGCCTTCGTGGCCGTGCCGGGCGGCATCGGCACGCTCGAGGAGCTGATCGAGGTCTACACCTGGAGCCAGCTCGGCATCCACGACAAGGCGTGCGGCGTGCTCAACGTGCGCGGCTACTACGACCACCTGGCCGCGCTGCTCGACCACGCGGTGGCCGAGGGCTTCCTGCGCCCCCAGCACCGCGCGGTCCTGAGCGTGGCGAGCGAGCCGGCCGATTTGCTCGACCGGCTCGCTGCCTACGAGCCCCCCACCGTGGCGAAGTGGCTCGAGCTCGACGAGAGCTGATTCGGGTTCGGCCGCGTGCGGGCGCGGGTACCCGACACTTCGATGACGACCCTCTTCCTGGTCGCCCAGGAGAACGGAGAGCGCGCCGAGCGGATCCTCACGGGTCTGCAATGGACTCTCGGGCTGCGCTCACCGTCGCGGCCACGGATGTGGGACACCGCCGCGGTGCCGCTCTCGGGGAGGAGCGGCGCCGCGACGTCGTCGAGCGGCTCGATGCCGTCGACCCGGACTGGCGCGACGTCGTCGCGCTCGTCTGAGCCGCTCAGCCGGGCAGCGCCTCGCCCGTCTCCAGCAGCGTCTTGAGGTCGCTGAGGACGGCCCAGCCGCCGCCTGCGCCCTCGATCTCGCCCGCAAGCTGCGCGTGCGTCATCGGAGCATTCGAGCTCGTGGGTCACGGTGAGCCTGCTGACGCCGGCCTCGCCCTCCTTGATGTCGAAGGTGACGCGCGTGGGTCCTCGGCCCTGACCTCGTCGTCGTACAGGAAGCGCCACGTGTGGACGAGCTTGTGCGGCGGGTCGGCCTCGATCACCTCGCCGTCGACCACGAGCTCCCCCGGTCTGGAATTCGGCCGTGGCCTTCGCGCGGTAGCTGCCGCCGGGCTGCAGCTCGAACTCGGAGATCCCGCGGTAGCCATAGCGCTGGGTCCACTCCGGCTTGGTGATCGCGTCCCAGATCGCCTCGGGCGTCGCCCGGATGAACACCTGGTAGACCTGCGTCGTCTTCGTCTCCGTCATGGTCGTCATGCCGTTCCTTCCAGCTCGGTCTTGAGGTCGACGAGCGCCGAGACATGGCGCTCCGTGTACTTGTCGATCCAGCGGTCGTGGATCAGCCGGATCGGCACCGGGTTGAGGTAGTGCAGCTTCTCCCGGCCCGATCGCCGCGTGACCACGAGCCCCGCGTCCTCGAGCACGCGCAGGTGCTTCATCACGCCGAAGCGCGTCATCTCCAGCTCGGACTCGAGCTCGGTCAGCGTGCGGCCGTCACGCGCGAAGAGCCGGTCGAGCAGGAAGCGACGCGTCGCGTCGGCGAGCGCCTTGAACACGCGGTCGTCGTCGTCGGTCACGACGACGATAATAGGTGACCAAATGGTCACATGTCAAGCCAGCGACTTCAGCTCCGAGTCGGGGTCGCGCAGGCGGTCGCGATCGACCTGGGCGCGGCTGCGGATCAGCGCCTGGATGTCGTCGGTGACGTCCCAGACGTTGACGTTCATGCCGGCGAGCACGCGGCCGTCCTTGAGCCAGAACGCGATGAACTCGCGCCCGTCGACGTCGCCGCGGAAGACGACCTCGTCCCAGTCGGTGGCGTGGCCCGCGTACTCCATCCCGACGTCGTACTGGTCGGAGAAGAAGTACGGGATCTTGTCGTACGGCTCGCCCTTGCCGAGCATCGAGCGCGCGGCCGCCGGCCCCTGCTCGAGCGCGTTGTGCCAGTGCTCGATGCGCAGGCGCTGCTCGAGGAACGGATGCCAGGCGGCGGCGACGTCGCCTGCGGCGAACACGTTCTCGCTCGTCGTGCGCAGCCGCTCGTCGACGTTGACGCCGTCGCCGACCTCGAGTCCGGCGGCCTCGGCCAGCGCCGTCCGCGGCGCGACGCCGATGCCGACCACCACGAAGTCGCAGTCGACGGTCCCGCCGCCGGCGAGCCGGACGCGCTCGGCGCGGCCGGATCCCTCGATCGCCTCGACGGCCGCGCCGGTCAGCAGCTCGACGCCCTGGTCGCGGTGGATCGCGCCGTACACCTCCCCCACCTCGCGGCCGAGCACGCGCTCGAGCGGCACGTCGAGCTGCTCGATGAGCGTCACCTCGAGGCCCTTCTGGCGGGCCGAGGCGGCGACCTCGGCGCCGATCCAGCCGGCGCCGATCACGGCCACCCGGCTGCTCGCCTCGATGGCCTCGCGCAGCGCGTCGCTGTCGCCGAAGCTGCGCAGGTAGTGCACGCCGTCGAGGTCGGCGCCGGGGACGGGCAGCCGGCGCGGCTCGGCGCCGGTGGCGAGCAGCAGCTTGCCGAAGCCGAGCCGCTCCTGGCCGATCTCGACCTCGCCGGCTGCGAGGTCGAGCGCGGTCACGGTCGTCTCGGTGCGCAGCTCGACGTCCTTCTCCTCGTAGAACTCCGCCGGGTGGACGTACGGCCCCTCGCGCTCGGTCTCGCCGCGCAGGTAGTCCTTGGACAGCGGCGGGCGCTCGTAGGGTCGGTCCGGCTCGTCGCCCAGCAGCACGACGCGCCCGTCGAAGCCCTCCTCGCGGAGGGTCTCGGCAGCCTTGGCGCCGGCAAGGGCGGCGCCGACTATCACATAGGTCTCGCTCACGACGGAGTCGGCGTAACGCCGCGGCGAAACCTTACGCCACGGCGCGCGCGTCAGCGAGACGTCAGCGAAACGTCAGCGCGCGCTGGTTCACTGCGCGCATGGATCGCTTCCTCCTCACCTCCGTCGTCCTCCTCGTCATGCTCGCGGTCACCCCCGCGACGCCCGCGGGCCGGCTCACGCCTGCGTAGCTCGATCGAGGGCCCGCAGACCGGCCGCGAGGCGTCTGCGAGACGTCCGCGAAACGCCTGCGGGCCCTGGTCTGTCAGATCAGCTCGAGCCGGCGCGCCGCGGTGACGGCCTCGTCGCGGGTCACGGCGCCGAGCTTGCGCCGGATCGCGCGGACCACGTCGGGCTCGAGCCCGAGGCGCTCGGCGATCTGGCGGTACGGTCAGGCTGCCGGGCAGCAGCGCCAGGGCGCCGAGCTCGGCGTCGGTCAGCGCGCGGCCGTCCTCGACCGCCACCGCCTCGGCGGCGCCGGCCTCGCGCAGCTCCGCTTCGAGCGCGTCCTCGAGAAGCACCAGCCCGGGGACGCGCGCGCCTTCGAGCTGGGTGCGCGCCGCGTCGAGCGCGTCGGCCGCGCCACCGGTGTCGCCCGCTCGTGCCCGGCAGCGGCCCAGCCACAGCAGCGACTGGGCGATCTCGACGCGGTCGCCGCCGCGGCGGGCGAGCGTCGCGGCGTGTTCCAACCGCTCCTCGGCGCCCTCGACGTCCTCGCGCGCCAGCCGCACGATCCCGGACGCGACGTACACGATCTCGGTCGGCGGGTGCTCGGAGAGGTCGCGCGCCACGCTCGTGGCGAGCGACTCGTCGGCGAGCAGCTCCGCGCGCTCGAGCTCGCCGCGGCGGCGTGCGCCAGGGCCAGCAGGGCCAGCGCGAACACGCGGCGCACGTCCTGCTCGCCGGGCTCGACCGCGGCCAGGTAGGCGCGCAGCAGCGTCTCGCACTCGCGGGTGGAGCCGGTCCAGAACAGGCACACCGCGAGGAAGAACCGCTCGCTCACCGCCTCCGGCGAATCCTCCGGACGGAGCGCGACCGCGGCGCGAGCGAGACGGACGGCCTCGCCGACGTCCGCCAGGCTCAGCCGCCGCATGGCGCGCTGCCGCGCCACGCCGGCCAGGAGCTCGCGCCGCTCGCGCTCGTCGTGCGCCTCGCGCGCCAGTCGCTCGGCGCGATCGAGCCACGGATCGACCTCGTCGATCCGCCCCATCGCGCGCGCCACGCCGGCGCGCGCGAGCGCCAGCTCCGGGTACCCGGCCAGCGTCTCCGCCGGCAGCCGGTCGATCCAGGCGATCAGCTCGCTCGCCTGGCCGCCGCTGTACAGCGCGAGCCAGTGGCGGCGGAGTGCGTCGGCGGCGACGTGGACGTCTCCGGCGCAGATCGCGTGCTCGATCGTCCCGTGCAGGTCGCCGTGATCCGAGAACCAGGCGCTCGCCCGGCGGTGCAGGTCGGCCACGGCCTCGGGCGCGAAGCGCTCGAGCTGCCGGACGAGCATCGCGCGGAACAGCGTGTGGTAGCGGAACCAGCGCCGCTCGGCATCGAGCGGGACGACGAACAGGTTGCTGCGCTCCAGCGCGGCCAGCATGTCGGCGCTGTCGCGGCGCGCGACGACGGCGTCGCAGAGCGAGCTCGAGAGGCGCTCGAGCACCGCGGTCCGCATCAGGAACTCGCGCGTTTCCGGCGTCTGCCGCGCGACGACTTCGTCCCACAGGTAGTCGACGAGGAAGCGGTCTTCGACCGGCATCCCCGCCATGAAGGCGGCGCGGTCGCCCGTGTCGCGCAGGGAGAGCGCGACGAGGTTGAGCCCGGCGACCCAGCCCTCGGTCCGCCGGTGCAGGCCGTTGACCTCCTCGGGCGCGAGGCGCAGCCCGTGCGTGCCGTTGAGCAGCGCCGCGACTTCGGCCTCGGTGAATCGCAGCTCCTCGGCGCGGTACTCGTTCAGCTCGCCGCGGGCGCGCAGCCGCCCGAGCCGCAAGAGCGGGTTCGTCTGGGTCGCGATCACCACGTGGACGTCGGGCCCGAGCCGCTCGAGCAGGTAGTTCACGCCGGCGTGGACATCCTCGGCATCGATCACGTGGTAGTCGTCGAGCACGAGCACGAGCGGCTGCGTGAGCGTCGTGAGCTCGTTGACGAGGACCGGCAGAACCTCGTCGGCGATCGCCACTCCGGCCCCGCGCAGCCGGCGGCCGGCGGTGCCGGGGAGCTCGGGCGCGGCACCCTCGACGGCGGCGACCACGTAGCTCCAGAAGCGCGACGCGTCGCCGTCGCCCTCGTCCAGCGATACCCACGCGAAGCGCGCCGGGCTGGCGGCTCCCCATTCGGTGAGGATGCTCGTCTTGCCGAAGCCGGTCGGTGTCGACATGACGGTCAGGCGGCGCGTCGCGCCCGGCCTCGAGCTCGCCGATCAACTGCGGGCGCTCGACGAGGCCCGAGCGCCGTTCGGGCACGAGCAACTTCGTCCCCACCGCCACGAAGTCGCTCGCGTTCATCGTGTTCAGCCGGGAGGGAGATCAAACACCGGGGCATCGATCGTGCACTGCACTGCATCGTCGACCGGCAGCCTGCGGCCGGTGGCGAAGTGCTCGCCGTAGGCCACGCCGAGCGCCGCGCTTGGCCGCGGACGTCTCCTGCTCGTGCAGCATCACCACCGACTCCCACGGCGGGGCGCCGATCTGCTCGTGCACGAACGCCGACGCGCCGGCGAGCAGCGCGCAGTCGGTCCAGCGGCCCTCGGTGCCGGCGACTGTCGACAGGCCGGCGAGCGCCTCCCCCACGATGAAGCGGTCGTCGACCTGGCGCGCCATGGCGAGGCAGTCGAGGAAGCGCGCCTGGGCGGTGCCGCTGTCGCCCTGCACGAGCGCCAGCCAGGCACCGTCGATCAGCGGCTCCACGAGCCGCCGGTCGTCGCCGAAGCGCCGGCGCAGCTCGAACGCCTCATCGAGGTACTCCTCCGCATGCTCGGCGCTGGCCGTGACCATGTCGTACCAGCCGAGTTCGGCCAGGGCGGTGGCGGCCCCGTAGGGATCGCCGAGGTCACGGTAGATGTCGAGCGCCTCGGTCGCGGTCGCCACCGCTCCGGCCCAGTCGGAGTCGCGCTCGGAGACGCCGGCGGCGATCAGCAGGCTGTCGGCGATCAGCTGCCGGTCGCCGGTCGCTCGCGCGGCCGCGAGCGCGGCGTCGCGCAGCTCCGCCGCCTCCGGGCTTGCAACAAGCGTCGCCCAGCGTCCGAGCGCGATCAGCACGCCGCCTTCGAGGTGCGAGTCGCGGGCCTCGCGGGCGGCGTCGAGGGCGGCCCGCAGGCGCGGCTCGGCCTCGGCCATGCGTGCCTGCGATATCGCGAGCCGCCCGTCCCAGTACAGCGCGGTCGCCCGCAGGCCGGGGGTGTCGGTGTTGAGCGCGAGCCAGCCGCGCACCTCTTCGGTGTGCGCGTCCCACGGCAGCGCCTGGGCGAAGCCGATCGCCACGCGCAGCGCCTCGTCGACGGCACCGGCGCGCGCCAACCGCTCGTAGGCGAGGCGGATGTTCGCCCGCTCGAGCGCGAGCCGTTCGAGCGCGTCGCGCCGGTGAGCGCGGGCGGCCTCGGCCGCGAGCCGCTCGCAGTAGCCGACGAAGTAGCGCGCGTGCTTGAGTTCGGTGGCGGCAAGGTCGCGTCGCGCGCTCGGCAGCGTACTCGCGGACCGTGTCGAGCATCGCGAGCCGCGGCTCCGCGTGGCGCGGGTCGGTGCGGAGCAGCGATGTCTTGCCGAGCAGCGACGAGACGACGCTGTCGCACGCTCGCGCCCCCGTTGAAGACCGCCGCGGCGGCATCGAGCGAGGCGCCGCCTTCGAACACCGTCAGCCCACAGAGGAGCTGCTGCTCGCGCTCGTCCAGCACGTCCCACGACCACTCGAGCGTGGCCCGCAGCGAGCGCTGTCGCGGCGGGCGGTCGCCCGATCCCTCGGTCAGGACATCGAGACGGCGCTCGAGGCGCGACAGCAGGGCTCGTGGGGACAGCAGCCGGACGCGGTCGGCGGCGAGCTCGATGGCGAGCGGCAGGCCGTCGAGTCGCGCGCAGATCGCGTCGACGACCTCCTGGTCGCGCTCCCAGCCGGCGCGGGCCGCGCCGGCGCGCGCGGTGAACAGCGCGGCGGCGTTCGGCGGAACGAGCGGATGCACAGGATAGGCGTGCTCACCGCTCAGCCTGAGGGCGCCGCGGCTCGTCGCCAGCACGGTCAGGCTCGGGACGGCGGCCAGCAGCCTGGCGACCTCGCCCGCGTCGTCGAGGAAGCGCTCGAAGCCGTCGAGCACGAGCAGGGCACGGTCGCCATGGTCGAGCCGCTCGGCGAGCTGGTCGGCCGTCGCGGCCACGACGCCGAGCGCGGCGGCCGCTTCGGAGGCCAGCAGGCCGGCATCGTCGACGCCGTCGAGGTCGACATGAACGGCACCGCCCCTGTAGTGCTCGGCCACGCGGCGGGCGGCCTCCAGCGCCAGCCGGGTCTTGCCCACGCCGCCCGGGCCGACGAGCGTGAGCAGGCGCACGCCCGGGCTGGCGAGGATCCCCGCGATCTCCGCCAGCTCGCCGTCACGGCCGATCAGTTCGTCGGCCGGCGCCGGCAGCGCCGCCGGCGAGGCACGGGTCGGGGCGACAGCGGCCAACTCGGGGTCGTGCTCGAGGATCGACTGCTCGAGCCGCCTCAGCTCGCGGCCGGGCTCGATCCCCAGCTCCTCGACCAGCAGCCGGCGCCCCTCGCGCATCACCTCGAGCGCCTCCGCCTGCCGGCCGCTGCGATACAGCGCCAGCATCAGGTGCGCCCGCAGCCGCTCTCGCAGGGGATGCTCGGCCACCAGCGCCCGCAGCTCGCCGACCAGGTCAGCGTCGCCCCCGCGGGTGAGCTGGGCGCCGATCCGCTCCTCGATCGCCTCGATGCGCAGCTCCTCGAGGCGGTCGATCTCGCGCTGTGCGAACTCGTCGAAGCGATGGTCGGCCAGCGCGGGCCCACGCCAGAGCCCGAGAGCCGCTTCAAGGTCGGCAGCCGCAGACTCCGGGTCCTCGGCGCGCGCTCGCGCGAGCAGGTTCTCGAAGCGATGCGAGTCGATGGCGTCGGGCTTCACCGCGAGCGAATAGCCGGCGGCGCCGCGGTGGACCGGGGCGGCGTCACCGAGCCTGTGGCGCAGGCGGGACACCTGCTTCTGCAGGGCCTGCACACCGTCGCCCGGCGGGTGGCCCGCCCACACGGCATCGACCAGCTCGTCGACCGTGATCGGCTCTGGCGCGCGCAGCGCCAGCGCCGTGAACAGGGTGCGTTGCTTCGCGCCGTCGAACTGGACAGCGTGCCCCTCGACGCGCACGTCGAGCGGGCCGAGCAGCCTGACGTCGACGACTGGGCTCACCCTGTCTGCAAACGTTAACCGGGAGCGGCTCTCGCGTCGAATTTCAGATAATTGGATCACGTGATCCGGGTTCGGCCGCCGGCGCCTGTCTGTAGTCATCGAACGGACCGTCTCGATCCTCGGGGCCGATTCAGCGTGATCGTGGCGGCCGGGCCGCCGGTCGTGTAGAGAACGGTGTGATGGCCGACGACGCGATCGAGCCTGAGGCGGTCGAGGCGGCCCTGGACGTCGCGGTGCGGCTGTATGAGGAGGAGCGCCAGCGCGGGCAGAACATCGCGTCCAAGAGCGCGACGCTCGCCGGCTTCAGCGGCGCGATCCTCGCGCTCGTCGCCCAGTTCGGCAGGGAGCTGTTCAACCTGGATCTCGGAGCGGTCGGTGACGTGCTCGCGCCGATCCTCTTCCTGGTGAGCATCACCGCCCTGGCGGCGGCCGGCGCGCTCTCGCTCTACGGTGCGCTGCGCCCGCGCGATCGCTGGGTGATCGACACGGCCGAGGTCAAGAGCCTCGCGACCCCGACGTGGTTGAGGATGGGCAAGCCGGCCATCCAGGGCGCGCTGCTCACCAGCCTCGGGGAGGCGTTCGAGCACGACCGGAGGATCAATGACCTGCGCGCCCGCTACGCGAGCTACGCGGCCGCCGCGCTGCTCGTCGGCATCGTCGCCACGGCCGCGCTCGCCGCCATCCCGGGGCTGCGCGAGCTCGGCTTGTGACGGTCCACGGCCGGGGGTAAGGTCGGTCGGTGAGCTCTACGCCGCCCACCCCTCCTGAAGAGGACGCGGGCCCCGCGTTCCCCGGTCTCAAGATGGGGCCGGGCGCACCCGAGCACCACCCGCCCCCGGAACCCTCGCCTGGGTACACGCCGCAGGCGCCGATGGACCGAGGGTGGCGCTGGCCGCGTGTCGCCTTCTGGCTGGTCGTCCTGATCGTCGCCGCGCTGATCGCGTGGCTGCTCCTCGCGTAGTCAGGCGAACAGGTCGAATGGTGCAGCCATGAAGATCACACGTAACTCGCTCGACACCAACCCCGGACCGAGCGACTGGTTCACCGGAGCCGTCTACATCGACCCCATCGCCACAGCCGCCGCGCCCTCGCGGCTCAACGCGGCCAGCGTCCACTTCACCCCGGGCGCCCGGACCGCGTGGCACACCCACCCGCTCGGCCAGACGATCTACGTCACCGAGGGACTCGGGCTCTGCCAGCGCCGCGGCGGTCCGGTCGAGGTCATCCGCCCCGGCGACCGAGTCTTCTTCGAGCCCGGCGAGGACCACTGGCACGGCGCCGCGCCGAGCCGTTTCATGACGCACATCGCCATGCAGGAGGCCGACGACTCGGGCAGCCCGGTCACCTGGGGCGAGCACGTCACCGACGAGGAGTACGCCGCGGCGCCGTCGCGCGCCGGGCGGCCGGCCGGCTGATCGCGACCCACCGACAGCTGACAACGAGGCGCTACAGCTCCTCGCGCGTGACCTCGCGCGCGGGCTTGTCGAAGCGCACGCCGAGGAAGGAGGGGTGGCGCAGACGGCCGTCGGGGGTCCATTCCATGAACGCGATCTGTGCCACGAGCTCGGGCTCGACCCAGGTCGCGGCGCGCGGAATGCCCTTCTCGGGCTCGAACGGAGAGGTGTCGCGCACGAGCGGGGCGAGCCGCTCGGACAGCTCGCGCAGCGTCGCGCGGGTGAAGCCCGTCCCCACTTTGCCGGCATAGCGGAGGCGGTCGCCCTCGAAGTGGCCGACGAGCAGAGCGCCGAGGTCGGTTCGCGAGCCGCGCGGCGCGGTGAAGCCCCCGATCACGAGCTCCTGCGCGCGCGTGCACTTGAGCTTCAGCCAGTCGCGCGAGCGCGTGGACACGTACGGCGTGCCGAGGCGCTTGGCGATCAGCCCCTCCCAGCCGTCCTGGCACGCCTCGGCGAGCAGCGCTGCACCGTCGCCGTTGATCTGCTCGGTCACGCGGAGCGGGTCGCGCCAGCGCAGCACGCCTTCGAGTACGGCTCGCCGCTGTTCGAGCGGGTGCGACCGCACGTCGCGGCCGTCGGCGTACAGCACGTCGAAGACGTAGTAGAAGAGCTCGCCGCCCTCGCCGCCACCGAACCGGTCGCGACCGCCGACGAAGGCAACGGCCTCACCGTCGATGACGAAGCCGTCGGCCGGATCCGCGTCCAGTGCGGTGGCCAGCGGCGCGTAGCGGTCGTTCAGCGACAGCTCGTTGCGCGAGTACAGCCGCGTGCGACCGCCATCCTTGACCGCCAGGCAGCGGATACCGTCGAGCTTGCGCTCGAACACCCACTCCGGACCCGCCGGCCGCTCCGCGGTCAGCACCGCCTTCATCGGGGGCACGAACGCCGGTCGCATGTCCGTACGGTTATCAATACTCGGCGATGAGCGACCACGCAGCCGCGTGCGCCTTCGCACGGAACCCGATCTACGCTTGTGCGTCGAGGAGCGCCGTGTGCGCGTGCGGGACATGCCGTTCGAGTGGAGGAGCCGATGAGTTTTCGACACAGGAGCGGTCGACACTGCCATGACGACGCACATGCTTGAGACCGCCGAGGTCGACATCGCCTACGACGTCCGCGGCCCGCTCCCCACCGAGAACGGACGCCCACCGCTGTTCATGATCGGCCAGCCGATGGACGCCGGCGGCTTCGCCACGTTGGCGTCGCACTTCCCGGACCGCACCGTGGTCACGTATGACCCGCGCGGCCTCGGCCGCAGCACCCGCAAGGACGGCCGGGTCGACAATGCGCCCACGGTCCAGGCGAACGACGTGCACGCCGTCATCGAGGCGCTCGGCGCCGGCCCGGTCGAGATGTTCGCGAGCAGTGGCGGCGCGGTGACCGCGCTCGCGCTCGTGGCGGCGTATCCCGATGACGTGGTCACCTTGGTGGCACACGAGCCGCCGCTCATCCCCGTGCTCCCCGACGCCGCGGCGGCCGAGCGCGCCCGCGCCGGCATTCGCGACACGTACGAGGCCAAGGGGTCGGGTGCCGGCATGGCGGCCTTCATCGCGATGACGTCCTGGCAAGGCGAGTTCACCGACGGGTACTTCGCCCAGCCGGCGGCGGATCCCGCCGCGTTCGGGATGCCGACCGAGGACGACGGCTCGCGCGACGACCCGCTGCTGTCCGACCGATCCTGGGCGGTCAGCAGCTATCGCCCCGACGTCGACGCGCTGACCGCCGCGCCCACGCGCCTCGTGATCGCGGTGGGCGAGGAGTCCCAGGGCACCTTCACCGGGCGGACGGCGGTGGCCACCGCCGAACTGCTCGGTCAGCAGGCGACCGTGTTCCCCAGCCACCACGGCGGCTTCCTCGGCGGCGAGTTCGGATACGCCGGCCAACCCGAGGCCTTCGCGCGCAGACTTCGCGAGGTCCTCGGCGACGACAACTGACCGCTAGCGATTTCCGCGAAGAGCACGTGAGCACGCACCGGCCGGTTGCATCGCGAAACCTGACCCGCGGTTCCCGCGGGCGACTCGCGGGGTTTGTCAATTCGCTGGCGCTGCGACGGCGCTGCGGTCAGAGCCGATACGCACACGCTCACCATTCGCCCGAACCTCGCGTATAACGCCGCGCGCGGAATGGCAGCCACTCCAGACACCGACGGGCCATGGCGGGCAAGGACGCCCGTCCCCGCCGCCGCCGATCTGACTCCGCAAGCGCGGTGTCGGCGCTCGCCCTCAGCGGCAGCACTCGTCCTGGCAGGTCTCGCCCTCGATCGCGAACCCGTCCAGCGGCGAGCCGACACAGCAGCCGTCGCCGCTCCAGGCCTCCAAGCCCTCCTTGACCGCGACGGCGGCGATCAGCAGACCGACGACGGGGTCGAGCCACCAGGCGCCGGCGATCGCGTTGCCGGCCAGGCCGATCAGCAGTGCGCCGGCCAGGTAGGCGCAGAGCACGTTCTGGCGGCCCTCGCCCTTGGTCGCGGCCGATCCGATCTGCTCGGCGATGCGCTGTTTGGCGACGCCGAGCAGCGGCATGGTGATCAGGCTCCAGACCGCCAACGCCATCCCGAGCACGCTGACGTCGGCGTGCTCGGCGCCGGCGAGCGCGCGCACGGACTCGAACGCGACGTACGGGGCGAGCAGGAAGAACTGGACGGCGACGAGCTTCTGGGCGCGCTGCTCGGCGGTCTGTGACATCACCCGCGAGCCGGTGAAGCGCCAGATGATGATCACGCTGGCAAAGCCCTCGATCGCGGAGTCCAGGCCGAAGCCGACGAGCGCGATCGAGCCGGCCATGATGCCGGCCACGAGCGCCACGACGCCCTCGACGCTCATCGCCCCGAGCGAGAGCCACGACAGAAGCCGCACCCGCCCGGCGAGCTGGCGGTAGCGCTCCGGCGAGATCGCTGCGGTCGGCCGGGCGCCGTTCCGGGTCGCTCTCGGCGCGGCGAGCGGAAGCCCGACGGGCGCGCTCACGCGCTCACCGGCGCCGTGTCGGTGACGGCGGCCAGCAGGGCGCGGCCGCGGCCCGTGAGCTCGTACATGACCATCTTGCCCTGGCGGCTCGACACGGCCAGCCGCGCGGCGCGGAGCGCGCGGACATGGTGGGAGACGAGCTTCTCGTCGCGCGCGACGATCCAGGCGAGGTCGCAGACGCACGCGCTGCCGCTCTCGGCCAGCGCGATCGCGACCGCCAGCCGGGTCGGGTCGCCGAGCGCCTTCGCGCCGGCCGCCCAGCCCTCAACCGCCAGCGGCGGCGGCAGTCGGCGGCGCGCCGCCTCGGCCTTGGGGAGGTCCAGGCACAGCAGTTCGCAGGTGTCGCGTTCGATCGCCACGATCGCAGCGTAGCGTCATTCGCACGTTCGTGCGGGCGTTCGCGCGTGGTTCACGGTCGCTCGGCTCTTGCTCCCGTCGTGAACATGCAGCGTCCCTCGGCGCAGGCGTCTTGGGCTTGCACGATCCGGCGCCGGAGGGCGTTGAGTTCGGCGAGTTTGGCCTCGACGCGGTCGAGGACCGCTTGCAGACGCCATTGCTCGGTTTCGCAGGTGGCTCCGCCGGCGTCGTGCGCGGCGAGCGCGTCGACGGCGTCGGTGAGCGTGAACCCGATGGCTTGGAGCTGACGCGTGAGACGGATGCGCTCGACAGTGCCGGGCTCGTAGTCGCGGTAGCCGGACTCGGTCCGCGCCGGCGGCGGCAGGATCCCGACGCGCTCGTAGAAGCGGACGGTGTCGACGGTCACGCCGGCCTGGTCGGCGATCTCACCGATCTTCATGCGGTGGCTCTTGACTCTGGACCATACTCCAGAGTTTACGCTGCCGGGCATGACGACCTCTCTTCATATCCCGGCCCAGCCCGGCGTGGCGATCGCGTGCGACATGAGCACGGCCGCCGATACGCCGGACGAGCGCTTGCAGGCGTACCGCGTTCTGTTCGAGCGCGCGTTGGTGCGTCGTGAGCGGCGCGAGAAGGACGTGATGTTCGTCTTCCGCGCCGACGACGGCACGCTCGCGACGGTCGAGGACCTCGCTCGCCGCGAGGCGGCCTGCTGCCCGTTCCTGGACTACCGCGTCGAGACCGTCGGCGACGAGATCGTGTGGACGACGACCAACGTCGTCGCCGGTGCGGAACGCGCGGCCGTGGACGCGACCCTCGACGCGTTCTACGCGCTGCCCGACCATGCCGGCTCGGACGTCGCCGGCTTTCTCGGCCGGCTCGCCGATCGCGGCGTCGATGTCGTGGAGACCGACGCCGGGCGGTTCCGGTGGAGCGGTTCAGCGGCGGGGTGAAAGCCCGAGCTGCCGCTCGCGCGAGCGGGTGTCCTCGATGCCCCACGCCTCGCTGATCCGTCCGTCGCGGACGCGGAAGATGTAGACCTCGTCGACGCGCTCGAAGCGCCGGCCCGGTCGGCGGGTTGCCGCGCCATGCGCCGAGGTGGGTGCCCGAGCAGCGGAATCGCCCGACGACCTTCTCGTCCTCGGCGATCAGCTCGACGATCTCCATCTGCACGTCCGGGAAGCTCTCGCGAAACGGTGCGATCCAGCGGCGGGCGCCGGCGGCCATCTGCGGGCTGTAGAGCTCGTCGATGAGCTCCAAGCGCCCGCTGTTGAGGACCTCCTCGATCAGTCGTCGCACGACCGCCTTCGGATCCGCGGCTCGCTGTCGGCCCGGTGTTCTCGGCTTGGACCGACATGCCCGGCTCCTACAGCTCGGGGGCCGGCGCTCGACGTGCCGTGCGGCGGCGCCACGCGAGCGCGCCGGCGGGGATGGCGGCGCATAGCGCGAGCGCCAGGGCACGACGCCGCCGGCGCCGGCCAGGAGCCCGAACCCGAGGCCGCCGACCGCACCGGCGATCGCGGGTCCGGCCAGAGCAGGCGAGCAGCATTACCGCGCCGAGGCCGAGGATCGAACGCGTGGGGCGAGTCGACGACGAGGCGGGCTGATCAGACTTGACGGGCAGGCACATGAGCAGGGCGTCTCCTAGGTCAACGACAGCGTGCCCGGCCCACCTTGCACCTTGAAGTCGTGTTCAAGTCAAGTCCCGTCAGCGGCGTCGGACGTGGCGCACGTCGAGGTCGATGTCCGCGGCCGGCGGCAGCAGGGTCGGGTCGACGAACAGCCCGCACACGTCCACGCTCTCGCAGTCGCAGTGCTGGGCGACCTTCAGCCAGTGCTTGACCGCCTGCGCGCGCGTGATCAACGCGTCGATGTGCGGCAGCTTGTCGTCGGCGAGCGCGCGGATGTGGGCGCTCGCGTCGGCAGTACGGTTCTCCGGTCCGGTGAGCGGCGCGATCTCCTCCAGGCTCAGGCCGGCGCGCTGGGCGACGTCGATGATCGAGAGCCGATGCAGCAGCTCCGGCCGGTAGCGGCGCTGTCCGCCCACGCGCTCGGGTTCGGGGAGCACGCCGACGCGTTCGTAGAAGCGGATGTGCGACGTGTTCAGGCCGGCTTGCGCGGCGAGCTGGCCGATGGTGAGCAGCGGTTCCTGCGTCGAGGTGGGCATGAGCACGCGGTCCTTGACTTGAAGTCGTGTTCAAGGTGCACGGTAGAAGGTGCCCGATCCCGATCAAGGACCGTCCGATGACCGATCTCCCGATCGCCTGCACCCTGACCGCCGACGGCATGACCGCCCGCATGGCGCTGATCGACACGCTCGCCGCCGACGGCCTGCTGGACCGCAGCCCGACCGACACCGGGCATGCGCGTCCGGCTGCGCGACCGCCCCGACATCGAGCAGCGCACGCGCGAGCTCGTGGCCGCGGAGTCCAAATGCTGCGCGTTCCTGGCCTTCGAGCTCGGCCGCGAGAACGGCCACCTGGTGCTCGACATCTCCGGGCCCGAGGACGCCCGGCCGGTGATCGACATGTTCTTCGCGCGCGAGGTGACTTGAGCGACGACTCGCGTACCGTCGTAGCGTTGGTGGCGATGAGCGTCGCCGTCCACATGGCCGCGGTCGGCAGCCGGTCGGCCGAGCCGACCGATTTGCGGGTCCGATGAAGCGCTTGATCGCGCCGCTGGTCCTCGTCGTCGCCGTCGGCCTCGCGCTCGTCCTCACCAGCGGCGATGAACAGGAACCCGCCGGCGCGTCGGCCTCCGGACGTCTCGGTCGCGCGACTCGAAGGCGAGGACGTGTTCGCGCTCTCACAGCTCGCTGCGGCCGAGACGCCCACGCTGTTGTGGTTCTGGGCGCCGTGGTGCCAGATCTGCAACCACGAGGCGCCGGCCATCGAACAGCTCTCCGCGGACGCCCGCGGTGAGCTCGGCGCGTTCGACACCGGCGACGTCATCGACGCCGCCCGCACGCTCTGAGCATTACGCGCGACATCCACACCGCACACCGATGACCGGGACACCCCTGGCCGAGCGGATCACCGCCGCGCTGCTGCCGCTGGCGCTGCTCGCAGCGGCCGCGGCGCTGCTCCTGCCGTCGGAGCGGGCCGCGGAGCAAGGCGACCTCGTGCTCGCCGCGCTCGTCGCGGTCACCGCGCTGGGGATCGCGCCACGAGAGCTGTGGGATCTTCGCGACCGCTGGCAGGCCGTCCTCGCGCTGTCGCTGGCCCCGTTCGCGGTGCTCGTGCCTCTCGCCTGGGCGATCAGCCGCCTGTTCGAGAGCCCGATTCGCGAAGGCGTGCTCGCCCTCGGGATCACCTCAACGGAGGTCGCCGCCGTCGGGCTCGTCGCACTGGCCGCCGGCGACGCCGCGCTGGCGCTCGGCGCGCTCGCCGGATCGCTGATCGCCGCCGCCACCATCGGTCCCGTCCTCATCGGGCTCCTCGCCGACCCCAACACCGGCGCTGACACGGGCTCGCTGCTCGGCCGCTTCGCCCTCGTGGTCCTGCTCCCCCTCGCCGCCGCGGTCGCCGCGCGCGCCCTCTGGCCGCGGCTGGCACGCGGCGAACCCTGGTACGCGGCCGCCTCCACCGTGGCCGTCGTCGTGCTGATCTACGCCGCCGTGAGCGGCAGCAACGCCGGCGACGACCTGCTTCCCGCGCTCGGCGCCGGCGCGGCCTTCCTTGCGCTCTCCGCGATCCCCGCCCTGGCCGCCGCGCGCCTCGTGAGCCCGCACCGGCGATCGGCTGTCGCGTTGGCGATCTGGCTGCGCGACTTCGCCGTCGCCGCCACGCTTGCCACGCAGGCGTTCGGCACACCGGCGGCAACCGTGGGCGGTATCTACGGCGTGCTCATGCTGATCGCCGGCGCGCTCGCCACCGCCGCGCTACGACACCGCGAGCACCGGGCAGACCAGCCCCCCGCCGCAGCCGTCGATCGTGCGTGACGCATAGCGCGGGCGGATGACGAGCACCCGGTCGCGCGCCGCGTTGGCGCCAGGCGTGGTTGCTTCAGCTCGTGCGGGTGGTGATTGCCCGTAGGGCGAGTTGGAGCCAGCGGGCGCGGTCTTCTGCGGGCCGGTCGGTTGGGGCGGTGGTGAAGAGCAGATAGAGGTCGGCGACGGTGACGTCGGGGTGAACATCGCCGTCGGCCTGTGCGGCGTGGATGAGGTCGGCGAGCGCGGCGCCGGCGCGGTGCTCGGCGTCGGGGTCGCCTGGGGTTGCTCCGAGGGCGTGGGCTGCGGCTTTGACGGCGTGGTCTGATGCGGAGGCCTCGACGACGCGTTCGAGGAAGGCGCTGAGCTCGTCGAGGGCTCGCGCGCCCGAGGTTGCGCGCTTGAGGGCGGCGCCGGCGTCGTCGGCCACCTGCTCGACGTATTCGGCAACGACCGCGGCAACGAGATCGGTCTTGGTCGGGAAGTGGCGGTACAGCGTGCCGACCGCGACGCCCGCGGCCGCGGCGATCTCGTCCATCCCGGCCTCGGGCCCGTGGAGCGTGATCTGCTCGCGCGCGGCGGCGAGGATCTTCTTGCGATTGCGGACGGCGTCGGCTCGTGGCGCGCGTGGCTGGGTCACGGAGCTTCCTCGTGGGCCTTGACAAACGTGAACTATGATTCATAATAGATCATGAACCAGCGTTCATCTTACACGAGGACCACGCCATGACCACCAAGACCGCCCTCGTCACCGGAGCCTCCTCCGGCATCGGCGAGGTCACCGCCCTGAAGCTGCACGAGCTCGGCTACACCGTCTACGGCGCCGCGCGCCGCACCGAGCGCCTCCAGCAGCTCGCGAGCCGCGGCATCCGGCCGTTGGCGATGGACGTCACCGACGACGACTCCATGCGCGCCGGTGTCGAGCAGATCGTCGCCGAGACCGGCCGCGTCGACGTCCTGGTCAACAACGCCGGCTATGGCTCCTACGGCGCCATCGAGGACGTGCCGCTCGACGAGGCGCGCCGCCAGTTCGACGTCAACGTGTTCGGCGCGATGCGCCTGACGCAGCTCGTGCTGCCGCACATGCGCGAGCAACGCAGTGGCACCGTCGTGAACATCAGCTCGATGGGCGGCAAGATCCACACGCCGCTCGGCGGCTGGTACCACGGCACCAAGTTCGCCGTCGAGGCCCTCAGCGACTGCCTGCGCCTGGAGGTCAAGCCGTTCGGCATCGACGTCGTCGTCATCGAGCCCGGCGGCATCAAGACCGAATGGGGCGAGATCGCCCGCGAACGCCTCCTCGCGTCCTCCGGCTCGGGCGCCTACGCCGACCAGGCCAAGGCGATGGCCAGATCGCTCGGCGCGGACGCCAACAGCCGCCGGACCTCCCCGCCGACCGTGATCGCGAACGCGATCGCCAAGGCCGTCACCGCCAGCCGGCCGAAGACCCGCTACGCCGTCGGCTTCGGCGCCAAGCCGCTGATCGGCCTGCGCCGACTGCTCCCCGACCGCGCGTTCGACACCGTGATCGCCCGCGCCACCGGCCTGCCCCGCTGACCCGCCCCACCCCGATCGCACCGCATCTCCGCTTCCGAATACGTCGCCGATGCGCCCGTCCGGGCGTTCCCGCGGGAACGCCTCCTCCCGCTTGTCGTCCGGACCGAAAGCCGACGAGGACGATGCGAGATGATCTTGGCGCGTGTCTGCAATGGATGACTATCTCGATGACCTGCAGCCGGTGCAGAAGGTCGCGCTGGAACGCGTGCGGGCCGTCGTCGGTGAACTTGCGCCGGACGCCGAGGAGGGCAAGAGCTACGGCGTGCCCGCGTTCATCTACGCCGGGCGCCCGCTGCTCGGGTTCAGCGCCGCGAAGAAGCACCTGAGCATCTTCCCGTTCAGCCCTGCGGCGATCGAAGCCGTCAGGGAGCGGCTGGACGGCTTCGACCTCGCCAAGGGAACAATCCGTTTCTCGCCCGACAGACCGGTGCCGGAAGACGTCCTCGCAGACCTCGTCCGCTCCCGCAAGCAAGAGATCACGACGAAGCGGTGATCGGGTCGGGCGCTGCCGCTGTTCGTCAAGAGCACCAGCGCGGGGGTCCTCGGCGGGCACGGTCCTAAGAGCCGAGGCCCATGCGGCCAACCTGCGCGATGTGCTCGGGGTCATACGTGGGTACACCCGACCCACCCCGGAAAGGGGGCGCACCATGTTCAGCGTCAAGCTCACGCCCGCACTCGTAGGCGTCATCGTCACGGCAGGGCTGCTCGTTGCCGCCGTGCCGGCCAGCGCCGGAACGTTCGTCGGCAACCCCACGTAGGCCAGGCCAACCTGGCTCGGTGAATGCGTGGGCGCAGAGCAAGTGCCGCGTCCACGCTTTCATTGGCGCGGCGAGTCTCTGCTAGCGGCTCCGAGCCGCGACGGCGGAGTCGGCGTGGCGATCGTGTCGATGTAGACCGCGCCGGTGAACCAGTCGCCAGGGCCTGGGTTGGTGTCCAGAGGTTGCGGGTGATCTCCATCAGGGTCGCCGCGTTGGGTCCGGCATCGACCGCGTCGTCGACCTGCTCGTCGGCTTCGACGAAGTCCACGGCACAGAGCCAAAACTGACCTCATATTGGCCAGCGCTTCTGCCGGGCGAACAGGGTGTTCCCGTTCTCACTCGTCCAGAAGTGGAAGAGTCTCACTGTTACCATAATTCCCTGCTAACAGGCTGGGTTCGCGCCCGCCCGTAAAGCGTGGCAGAGACCATGCTCACGCGCCTGCCGACGTTCCCGCTGAGCAAGGTGCGGCCGCCGGGCAGCCTGGCCTGGCTCCATGGGCTGGACAGCTGGACCCTGCCCTGCGCCTGGCGTCCTTGTACGGGCTGCCCGCGCGCCTGCGGGGCACGGTTGCGGCTGCCACCGCATGGAACATGCCCGCGCCGGACGACCTGCCGGATGCGCCGGCAATGGTCCAGCGGTTCGCATACGTCCCGCCGTCCTGACGACGCAGATGCCCATGAGTGGCCAACACTGGTAAGACCCGCCACCGTGGGACGACGAGGACGAGGACACCATCGCCTCGGACGCGGTGGCCAAGTCGTGCGATGTACCCCGGCATCGACGACGTCGCCGGGGACGGCGCCGTTGGTCGGGCGCGGCTGGGCGACGACCAGCGCGCGGAGCTCCACATGAAGGGCTGCAGATTGCGGTAGGGTTGCGTCAGGTCACGGCTTTCTCGGTGAGCCAGGCTTTCCCGGTCAGCCGCGTCACTTCCAGGTGGAGGGAGTCGTCGTGCGCCATTCCAGAAGCGTTACCCGGACGATCGTGGGGTTGCTCGCCGCGTTCGTCAGCTTCGCTCTGCTCGCGTGCGGAGTCGCAGCGGCCTCCATCACTCTCTTTGAGCCGCCCCTCTTCTCCGCTGGGCCGTCCGGCATGGGTTGTCCGTCAACGGACAGAGCGGCGTCGGCGGCTTCCCCTGGAAGAGCTCTCCCCTTGGGGCGATTACCTGTCTCGGTTGGCCGGTGCCCCCCCACCCCAACCACACGGACAGTACGACCAGGAGGTCGTCCCCAACACTGTCGCTCCTCCTGGCGATCCTCCTGGGTTCGGCGGTCAATCGTTGCGTATGTCGAACGCATGTGCGTCTGGTGAGTTCTTCTACCAGACGTATTCCCCACAGGAGCCAGACAGGTCGGCGAGGCGCGGCCCAATAAGGTGTTCATCGCCGAGTTCGCGTTTATGTCCAAGACGCCCGCCTTCCAGCCCGGACTGTTCTTGAGCGTCAGCCCGGACTCTGGCGAGGGCTCGCGCATGTCCTGGGTGGGCCTGCAAGACACTGCGGCCGGTATTCAGGTCAGCGTCAACGACACCCCCGACGTCGATGGCGAGTTCGTCGCGCACCCTGGCCCGCTGCTTGGCCGCAGCAGTCCGCACAGGATCAGGTTCCGGATCAAGGTCAACCAGGGCCTGGACAACGACGTGGTGCGAATCGCCGTCGACGGTCGTGACCTCTGGTGTGCTTCACGACGTGGGAGAACTACTACCGCACCGCTCCGGAGCAGGCACCGCCGCCGAACCGCAATACGCCCGCGACCATCAACAGCCTGCAGTTCCGCTCCAGCGTGCCGGGGCCCCCTGCCCTCGCCCGGTGGTGGCTACCTGTTCGACAACGTGAGTATCACTCCGAGTAACGGCCCTGGTCCCAAGCCTTGCCCGGGCGGGGGAGAAGGCCCGCCGCCAGTTGACATCGACAAGACGGCACAAACGCAGTTCGCGCGGCCGGGCGACCTCGTCACGTACCGGATCACCGTGAGAAACCGCGGCGACGCGCCGGTGCGCGGGCTGCGGGCGTGCGACCGGACGCCGCGCGCGCTGAGGTTCGTGGGGGCCCGGCCGCGTCTGCGTCGCGCTGCCGGCGGTCGGCTGTGCCGCACGATCCGTCTACTGCGGCCCGGTCAGCGCAAGACGTTCCGCGCCACCTTCCGGGTGCGCGCGAACGTCACGGCTGACACCGTCACCAACGGCGGCAGCGTGGACATCCCCACCGGGTCCGCGCCGTCAGCGTCCCCGCCCGACAGTGCCGCCGTCATCCCCAAGCCGCGGCGACGCGTGCTCGGCAGGGCTAGCGCGACGATCGGGATCCGCCGAGCCGGAGCCTGCGGGGCGGCAGTGAACCCTCGCGCCCACGCAGCCTGCTGAGGATGAGCCCGCGGCGGCGGGCGGCCTTTCGGTCGCCCGCCGACTGCGCCAGTGAGCCTGGGGTGGCCGCCTGGCGGGCCACCGCAGCCATGCGAGCGTTCGCTCGCTCCTGAAAATGAACGATCAGCGGCAGCGCAGCGAGCAGCCGGACCGCCGCGCTGCTGCATCGCGGCGGCAACAGCAACCCCGAGCGCTCATGGCATTAGCCGCGGCCGGCCAGAGCCGGGGTCTACGCGGGGGTCTGGCGCAGCCACGCTCTTCTCTCCGGCGGCACCCAGGCAGACAAAAAGCCCGCCTTTGCGGGCCTTTTGTGAGGTGGGCGATACTGGGCTCGAACCAGTGACCTCCGCCTTGTCGAGACGGCGCTCTCCCAGCTGAGCTAATCGCCCGGGAGGTTGCCAAGCGTAGCAATGGGATAGCACTCGCTCCATGAGCAACGGAGACGAGTTCGTCGAGGTCCGTGGAGTGCGGGTTCCAGCGCTTGGATTCGGGACCTGGCTGGTGACCGAGCAGGACGCGACCGACGGCGTCCGGGAGGCGCTCGAGATCGGCTATCGGCAGATCGACACCGCTCGCGCATACGAGAACGAACGCGAGGTCGGGCGGGGGATCGCCGAGAGCGGCGTGCCGCGCGACGAGATCTTCCTTACGACCAAGGTGCCGCACGACGACGCGACGGCCGACCGGGTCGAGCGGGACGCCGAACAGTCGCTGGAGCGGCTCGGCGTCGACCACCTCGACCTGCTGCTGCTGCACTGGCCGAACCCCGACGTGCCGCTCGAGGAGACGCTCGGCGCGCTGAACAAGGTCCGCGAGGACGGACGGACGCGGCAGATCGGGGTGTCGAACTTCCCAGCCGGGCTCCTGCGACAGGCCCTCGAGATCGCGCCGGTGTTCTGCAACCAGGTCGAGTACCACCCGTTCCTGGACCAGAGCGCCCTGCTCGACCTCGCGCGAGCGAACGAGGTGCTGATCACCGCGTACTCGCCGCTCGCCCACGGCAAGGTCCCCGGCGACGAGACGCTCCGCAGCATCGGCGCCAGACACGGCAAGACCGCCGGCCAGGTGGCGCTGCGGTGGCTGCTCGACCAGCCGGGCGTGAGCCCGATCCCGAAGGCGTCCTCCCGCGAGCGCCGGCAGGAGAACTTCGACGTCTTCGACTTCGCGCTCACGGACGAGGACCGCGAGCAGATCGAGCAGCTCCCGAAGGACGTCCGCACCGCCGACCCGCCGTGGGCGCCGGACTGGGACGCATGAGGAGGCACCGGATCGCCGTCATCCCGGGCGACGGGATCGGCCTCGAGGTCACGCCCGCTGCGCTCGAGGTGCTCGAAGCCGCCGGCCGCGCCCACGGCTTCGCGCTCGACCTCACCGAGTACCCCTGGGGCTGCGACCATTTCGTCGAGCACCACCGGATGATGCCGCCGGACGCGCTCGACCGCCTGCGCGACGCCGATGCGATCTTCCTCGGCGCCGTCGGCCGGCACGACGTGCCCGACCACATCTCGCTCTGGGGCCTGCTGATCCCGATTCGCCGCACGTTCCGCCAGTACGTGAACCTGCGGCCGATCCGGCTCTGGCCCGGCATCCCCTCCCCGCTGCGCGACGTCACCCCCGAGCAGGTCGACATGGTGATCGTGCGCGAGAACAACGAGGGCGAGTACTCGGAGATCGGCGGCCGCCTGCACCAGGGAACCGACGAGGAGCTGGCCGTCCAGGAGTCGCTCTTCACCCGAAAGGGCACCGACCGCGTGATGGCCTACGCCTGCGAGCTGGCCGAGCAGCGCTCGGGCCGCATCTGCAGCGCGACCAAGTCCAACGGGATCATCCACACGATGCCGTTCTGGGACGAGCGCTTCGCCCACATCACGGCCCAGCACCCGCAGCTGCGAGTCCGAGCAGGTGCTGATCGACGCGCTCGCCGCCATGGTGGTGCTGAACCCGGGACGGTTCGACGTGATCGTCGCCTCCAACCTGTTCGGCGACATCCTCAGCGATCTCGCGGCCGCCGTCGCTGGCTCGATCGGGATCGCTCCGTCGGGCAACCTCAACCCCGAGCGCGAGCACCCGAGCATGTTCGAGCCCGTCCACGGCTCGGCGCCGGACATCGCCGGCAAAGGCATCGCCAACCCGATCGGCGCGATCTGGTCGGGCGCGCAGATGCTCGAGCATCTTGGCGAGGCCGAGGCGGCCGCCGCGGTGCTCGAGCACGTCGAGCGGATGCTGGCGAGCGACGGCCCGCGGACGCCGGATCTGGGCGGCAACGCGACCACCGCCGACGTCACCGCCGCGCTCGTATCAAGTTTCCCGTAGCGCCGGGACGGGCAACGCCCGGGTCATGGCTGCGCAGGGGGAGACTCAGTCTCGCGGCGATGCGCTGGAGCGCCTCGCCCAGGTCGGGACCTACAGAACGCTCGGCGAGCAGAAGCTGAGCCCGCAGGAGGAGCGCTTCGAGAAGGCGCGCCGCACGATCGGGCTGTTCCTGGCCCCGGCGGCGTTCCTCATCTTCTACCTGCTGCCGCTCGACATGGACGAGAATCAGCAGAAGCTCGCCGCGGCGCTGCTGTTCGTCGTCGTGCTGTGGATCACCGAGGCCGTGCCGATCCCGATCGGCGGCCTGCTCGGCATCAGCCTGATCGTGCTGATCGGCGTGGCGCCGGTCGACGACGTGCTCGCGCCCTTCGGCTCGTCGACCGTCTTCGTCTTCATCGGCGCCTTCATCATCGCCCAGGCGATGTTGCGCCACGGCGTTGCGCGCCGCTTCGCGTTCCGCGTGCTGGCCGTGCCCGGCGTCGGCAAGAGCTCAGCGCGCACGATCATCGCCTTCGGCGCCGTCACGTGCGCGCTCTCGGCGTTCGTCTCCAACACGGCGACCGTCGCGATGCTGCTGCCGACCGCGATCGCGATCCTCGGCACGCTGGCCAACATCTACGAGGACAAGAGCGACCGCTCGAACATCGACCCGACGCGGCTGCGCGTCGGCATCGCGCTGATGCTCATGCTCGCCTACGGTGCGAGCGTCGGCGGCCTGCTCACGCCGGTCGGCAGCCCGCCGAACCTGATCGGCCGCGGACTGATCGAGGAGGCCACGGGCGAGCAGATCTCGTTCCTCGAGTGGATGCTGGCCGCGCTGCCCATCTGCGCGCTGATGTTCGTCGCGCTGTGCGCGATCCTGCTGACGCTCAACAAGCCCGAGGTCCGCAAGCTCGAGGGCGTCGAGGAGTACGTCGCGGCCGAGCGCAGCAAGCTCGGCCGCCTCTCGCGCAAGGAGAAGAACACGCTGATCGCCTTCGGCGTGGCGGTCACCCTCTGGATCGCCCCCGGCATCGTGGCGATCGTGGCCGGCGACGACTCGCAGGTCTACGCCGACGTCAGCGAGCGGCTCGACGAGGGCATCGTGGCCGTCCTCGCCGCCTCGCTGCTCTTCCTGCTGCCGGTCAACTGGGAGAAGCGCGAGTTCACGCTCACCTGGAGCGAGGCGAAGGACATCGATTGGGGCACGATCATCCTGTTCGGCAGCGGCATCATCTTCGGCTCGCTGCTCGCGGACACGGGGCTGGCGGAGACGATCGGCACGTGGGGCGCCGACACGCTCGGCGTCAGCACCGAGCTGACGATCACGATCTTCGCCGTCGTGCTGGCGATCCTGATCTCGGAGACGACCAGCAACACGGCGAGCGCCTCGGTCGTGGTGCCGATCGTGATCCCGGTGGCGGTGGCGGCGGGCGTCGACCCGTTCGTGCCGGCCCTGGCCGCGACCTTCGCCGCGTCGTTCGGGTTCATGCTCCCGGTCTCGACCCCGCAGAACGCGATCGTCTACGGCTCGGGCGTCGTCCCGATCACGCAGATGGTGCGCAACGGCTTCTTCTTCGACGTGGTCGGTGCGATCCTGATCGTGATCGGTATCCCGATCATGGTCAGCGCGCTCGGGATCGGGCCTTAGGCTTAGAAGGGCACGCCGACCGCGCGGCACAGGAAGCGCACTACGGGCGCCATCTGCTCGCACGCGCGCGCGTAACGCTGCAGGAAATCGGGCCCCGTCGCCTCGTCCTCGCTCAGGCGCTCGAGGGCGGCGAAGTTCTTGCGCTTGAGATCCTCGGCCAGCGGGTGGTCCTTGTCGTAGCCGGACGGGACGCGCTTGAGCGACTCCCCCATTCCGAGCTCGATGCGCGCGGTCGCCGCGCGCCAGCCGTCGGAATCGGCCACGATCGCGTCGCGGATCTTCGTCACGGTCGGCGTGTCCGGATGCCAGATCCCGCCGCCGGCGAAGACGTCGCCCGGCGCCAGGTGCAGGTAGAAGCCGGGCGCGTGCACGTCCTTTGCCTGCTCGTGCTTGAACCAGATGCCCGCCGTGGTCTTGTACGGCGTCTTGTCCTTCGAGAAGCGCGTGTCGCGATAGATGCGGAACAGCGAGCCGCCGACGCGGCGGGCATCGGCCCGCAGGTGCGGGCTGATCTGGCGCAGGTACGGCTCGAAGTCCTCGATGAAGGCGAGCGCCGGCTCGAGCACGTCGGCCTCGTAGCGGTCCTTGTTGGCGTTGAACCACTCGCGGTCGTTGTGCTCCTTCAGGTCGGCGAGGAAGCCGAACATCTCGCGTCCGAACGACGCCTGCTCCGTCTCGATCGTCATGGCCTCACTCTTTCAGACACCGGAACGGACCGGAACCGATCGGCGTCTACGATGTAGCCGCTCCGGCGCCGTGGCGGAGTGGCTACGCAGCGGCCTGCAAAGCCGTGTACACCGGTTCGATTCCGGTCGGCGCCTTGGCTCTACACCGCCGCGCACGCCGGTAGTTGCGCACGCAAGGTACCCCGAGCGTACCCCGAGAACCGCCTAGTATCGGCTCGTGCGGCACCGCGACTGCTGCGAGGCCTGCGCCGGGCCGCACCGGACCGATGAGCACGACCCACACCGCGACCGCCTCTCGCACCTGACCGGAAACCTGCCAGCCGGACCCCGACTAGGCCCAGGGCCGCTCGCGTACAGATTCCCGCGCGCATTGGGCGCCACGACGCGGACGGATGTGCGATAGCGCGCGTCGCTCGCGCGCCCATAGCGTCGCCCAGCCACTACCACTCCACGGAAGGGAATCACAGTGCGGAAGTTGCGAATGATTTTGTGCACGGTCGTGCCTGCCTTGGTACTAGGGGCGCTGGTCCCGGCGTCCGCGCCGGCCGCGGTCGACATGTACCTCGAGCTCGACGGTGTGCCCGGCGAGTCCCAGCACGGCAAGAACCAGGACGCGATCGACGTGCTCGCGTGGAGCTGGGGGATGTCGAACTCCTCCAGCTTTGGCGCCACGGGCGCCGGGAAGACAAACTTCCAGGACATCAGCCTCACGAAGTACATCGATCGCAGCAGCCCGGTGATGTTGACCACTCTCGCGACCGGGAAGGTCATCCCGAAGGCGAAGCTGACCGTCCTCAGGGCGGGCGACCCCCCCAAGCCGTATCTCCGGCTGTGCTTTACCGGGGTGCGGCTGACCAGCCTGTCGACCGGCGGCAGCGGCGGCGAGGACCGGCTAACCGAGAACATCACGCTCAACTACGCGACCGTCGTCGAGGCCTATGCGCATCAGAAGACGGACGGCAGTGTCGCGACGGTGTTCGGCGGGTGGGACCTGCTCAAGAACATCCAGTACGGCGACCCGACCTGCTGAGCCCCGGCAGCCTCCAGCTCGTCTCGCGATAGCACCCGCGGCCCGAGATCCACAAGGGCGCCCGCTCCGGCGGGCGCCCCTCGGGAACTTGCGCGCGAGAGAGGACGCGCAAGCCGCCGCCGACAGGTTGCGCAAGCAACCAGCCAGTCATAGGCTCACCAATCGTGAGCGACAGCCCACCCGCGGCGCGATGAGCGGCCGGCGAAAGCGGGCCTCGGTGACGAGGGCGAGCATCAGCTGGGCCCGGCTCGAACGCCGGCTCCGTGAACAACGCCAGAGCTCGGCCGAGGTGCGCGTCTACTTCCGATGCCCGAGATACGGAGGCAGGCACGCCGCTGCCGAGTGCGACGCGACCAGGTCCAGCAGACACCGCACGGACGAAGACCAGTGAGCTGTGGTGAAGATGATGCTGGTGGTCATGGCCGCTCTCGTTGAGAGCGAGGATGTCCCGAGCTGGCCGCTTGGGGACGCCGGGACGGCGGACAGGCAGCATCTGCGCGACTTCGCCGAGCGGGTCGGGCTCGATGAGAGTGGTTACCGGCGTCTGTTGATAGCGGCGTTAGAGCTCACCGCCAGCGCCGCTTACCAGCGTCCGCATGTCGCGATTTGTGCCCTGCTCGCTTGGACGCCGACGATCGACGCCGGCTTGTTCGCCCAGCTCCAGATGAGCGCCGAGAGGACGGGACACCATGGACCTTGAAGCCGAAGTTGCAGCGGTCCTCGCGCTCGAGGCCGAGCGCGAGGCTGCGCGCGACGCGTGCACCTGACCCGGCCGACGACGTGATGTTCAAGGTTCTCGAGAAGGCGTTCGCGAAGGCCGAGCGTGCACATCGGCTCGGTACCGAGCGCGTCGACGTCCAGGTCTTCGACTGCTAGCGGCTCGAGCGACTCTGCGCACTGCTCCTTGCTCAATGCAGCAGCGGCTCGTAAACCGCCACCGGCCGCTGGGTCAAAGGCATCCGCTGGTCGCTTGGGCAGCCGCTCCCGAGTGATGCCGTTGGTGCGCGTCGCGCTGACGCTCCGAGCGTGCCGCGATGGGATGCTCGCCGCGATACTGGCTCGGCCTCCGACGGCCGCCTCGAAAGCGTCAGCAGCAAGGCCTGCCGATCAGCGACCGCAGTTACGGCTTCCGCTCCGCCGACACCTTGATAGCGCTCGTTTGCATCTGCTCGCCGGCATCGTCATCGAGCCGCTGCAATGAACTTTGACCACGGCACGACCGGAGCGCCGCTAACTAATGGCCGCATCTGGACTTTCGAATAGTCGCACAGCAAGCCGTCCTTTCGACTAGTCGTAAATCAGACCGCCTCGGTACAGTCCCGACAGGCACTCCAAGACAGGGCCCTTCACTACTCGCCGCGCGGACGGACTCATAGCGAGCGCGGTAGATAGTGATGCACAAGGCGCGCGCTTGTCACTGGGGATGGACGAATTTCCATTATGCCGCACTGCATACGAGCAAGAGAGAGAGGCACCCGTTGAGAAAGAGTGTAATTCTGGCGGCACTCGTCGGCGCGCTGGCGCTGCCCGCGGCGGCCACGGCCGGCATAGTCGTCGGGCCCCAAGTCGATCCGATCGTTGTCTCCGGCAACCCGGCCTGCGACTTCAAGATCGATCCGGTGGCGGATGGGACGTACAGCTTCGGTGGTTTGATCATCACGATCGATGTCAACGGCAGCACGTTCAGCTTCACGTCCAACATTCCCGTTCTAGAAGTGATCGTCAAGGGCGGCCCCAACGGCGCCAACGTGTACACCTACCCGAGCCCCGGTGTCACGTCCGACAGCGGTCTGGCGTCCCCGCTGAACAACAGGGGCAACGCCTCCGGCCTGAGCCACATCTGCTTCTCCACCGACGACAAGAAGCCGCCGCCGGACGAAAAGTAGAACACCGCGGTAGGAGAGCTGTAACCAACGACCGTACATGCTGCCCGTCCCGGTCACCGGGGCGGGCAGCCCGACGTAAGGCAAAGCATGCGCACTCAACGAGCTTTCATAGGCATCCTCGCCGCAGTGGCGCTCACTGCGCTTCCATCATCGGCCGGCGCGGCGACGCCAACCGCTCCGGATCTGGGGATGGCCAGGCTCAGCGACATCTATCTCGCCACCGCCCCCAGCGGACAAATGCAGCTGCGTTTCTCGGCGACGATCGTCAACGTCGGCGCCGGGCCGTTCGAGCTGGCGGGCTCACGGACTAGCAGCTCGGGCGCCTTCTCGGTCTCGCAGCGGACCTACAACTCGGACGGCAACTCGAGTCTGGCGTCGACGCCCGGCGCGAGCCTCGTCTTCGGCGGAGACGGGCACAACCACTGGCACGTCAACGCCCTCGAACGCTACGAGCTGCGCCGCCTCGACAACGGCGTGAAGGTCGGTACCGCCGCGAAGAGCGGATTCTGCTTCTACGACACCGGTTCGTACCGCTGGCTCGCCGGATCACCCGCGAGCGCCGTGTACACCAGCGTGGGCTGTGGCGTCCCGAGCAGCCTCGACGTGAGGATGGGCATATCGGTCGGCTGGGGCGACACGTATCCATGGACGCTGCCCGACCAGTTCGTCGACGTCACGAACCTCGCCAGCGGCAAGTACCGGCTCCATGCCGAGGCCGATCCCAACGGTTGGTTCTATGAGTCCTCGAGGCAGAACAACGCCACCTGGGCCGACGTCGCGCTCACCACGAGCCGCAAGGGAACTACCAAGGTCAGAGTTCTGGGATACGGGCCGTCAGCCTGAGCCGCATCAGTGATACACACGCCGGGCATCAACAGGTCCGATCCGTCAAGAGGTCGAAACCACCGGCGGCACGTGCGGCGGTGGCGATCCGCCTACACAGGGTAACCTGCCGCCGACATCGGCCTGTTCACCCGACGCGATCCCCGTAGTAGTTGACTTGAGAAGCCGCCCTCCGCGGGCGGCTTTTCGCTTTCGTGATGCATGGCCAAGCCGACGATTTTGCGCGCCGATTCCGCAACTTCGTGAGTGAGCGCCAGTCCGAAGCCGTCGCGCCAGCGCCCGCCGCTTCGCCGCGGCCTGAGGAAGATCCTGTCGCAACAATCGAGCGGCTTGGCAAGCTACGCGACGCTGGCTTGCTCGCGCCCGAGGAGTTTGAGGCGAAGAAGGCCGAGCTCCTCAAACGCATCTAGTTTGATCCGGATCATCGCCGACGGCGCCCTCAAACGACATGGGCGCCCGCGTCGGGCTCGGCCTCCAAGGGATCCGCAGGGCACCCGGAGACGTCGCGGGCCTGGAATGAGCATCACACTGCCCGCAGTCGCTGCGGCGGTGCGATCCGCCCCTACGCGTAGACTCGCATCGTCGGCCTGTTCACCTGGCGCGATCTCCGTTGTTTGCCTTGAGAAGCCGCCCCGATGGGGCGGCTTTTGCTCTCGTTCACGCCGGGTCGCGTGATTCACTTTTCTGAAGGTCCGTCGGCTGAACTCGGCGGGCGCAATGGCAAACAAGGAGTTGCAGGTGTTCGAGTCGTACGCGGACTACGTCGAGCAGCACCCTGAGCTGCTACCGAGTCCCGAAGTCGTCGACATCCAGCAAGCCAGCGGCCCCCCGTCGCGTGGCAGAAGCAAGTTCGTGTGCGGTCAACTTGAAGGGCCGATCGGGTCCGCAAGCAGGATCCTGAGCCCGCCGCCGCCTGTGGTCGCGCATCCGCGTCGTCGCGAGAGCCATCGCGGCCGTCCTGGCCATCGCCGGACGGCGAACACGCGCGCAGGGCCGGACTTCGACGAAGCGCGAGCCAGAGCCGCCCAGGCGCAGGACCGGACTGCGCCACATCACTTTCGCCCTGACCGCGTTCCTCGACGAGATCGCGGGCACGCGATGAGCACCGAGCGCAAGATCCAGACGGCGCTCGCCTTCGTCCCGGACAACCCCCGAGGCATGGGGCGCCAAGCCCAACGAGCAACGATGGTTCGTCTACGCGCTGTGCAGCCGCTGCGAGGCGAGCACGACGCCGGCTGAGCGCGAGGCCAAGTTCGAACGCTGGAGGCGAGCGGCATGAACGACACCGCCGTCTTCATTGAGGCGCTCTACGGCTCCAAGCCCGCCGACAGCCTGATCGTGATCTCGACCAAGAACGGCAACGGGCTGGGGGAAGTCCGCCTTCCCCAAGACCGTCGCCGACGCGACCGGGATCGTCACCGGCGCTCGACGTCTACACCCGGATCACCGTTGTGGGCGAACGCCCGAAGACCCCGAACTTGGGGTACAACCCCCAACTCAACGCAACTCAGCGACCCGGAAAGCAGGGTATAGAGCCAAACGGGTCTCCCTGCTGTTGCCTGCAAAGCCGTGTACACCGGTTCGATTCCGGTCGGCGCCTCTCGCTCGTTTGTGCGCTGTTGGGGCACCGTTTGCCGTTCGTTGGGGGCTTTGCAGGGCGAAAAACGCGAACTTGGCTCCACGGCGCGGAATCCGCGCCAACTCCGCTCTACGTTTCCTCACCGCTTAGCGGCAAATCGAGCGGAAACCGCCCACGGCGCTTCCTGGACGCCATAGCGTCGGCCCGTTGTGCAGCCGACCGAGGAGGAAGTACGCATGCTCGCTCACCGAGCGTCGAAGCTGTGGTTCGTCAGCCTAATCGCCGGCGTACTCCTGGTCGTCGTGCCGAGCACGGCGGCCGCTGCCGCACCGCAGTGCGCGGCGGACGATGCCCTCTACTCGCTTCCCGCCGGCCTGACCTGGCTCAACCCCCGCGCGCCATGCACCGACGCGGACGGCGATGCCATCACGATCGAGGTCATGGATGGACCCCACTACGGCGCCTTGCAGCCGGCGGGCGCGCAACCGATCGACGTGAGGCGCTTCTACTCGGCGAACGCCGACGCGGCCGGCAACCGCGATTCGATGACGTTCGTCGCGGTGGCCGACGGAGAGCGGTCGAACGCGTTCAAGGTCGACGTCTGGATCCTGCCTGCGAATACCCCGCCGGCCTGCAAAGACATTGCCGTCAAGGTGCAGGCCGGGTCGTCGTTCGCCATCGCCCCGGACTGTGTGGACGCCGACGGGGACACCTTCGTCCTGGACGTGAGCGAGGCGCCGAAGCACGGCACCTACGACCCCGCGCGGGAGCTCTACACGGCCGCTCCCGGCTTCGCGGGCCAGGACTCGATGACGTACACCGTCGTCGACGATTGGAAGCTCGTCTCGACGCCGCGCAAGGTCACGATCACGGTCACCGCCACCCCGGGCCAACCCACACTCACCGCCGACACGACGAAGCCCAGGCTCAACCTCCTCGCCCGCTCGCCGCAACGAGCTCGCCGAGCCCTCCGCCGCGGCATCCAGCTCACGGCCACGGCGAGCGAGGCGGGCCGCCTCGTGATCGAGGTCCTCGTGGACCGCAAGACGGCACTCAATCTCGGGATCGACAGACGGGTCGGCTCGCTCGCGCGCAATCTCGCGGCCGGCAAGACGACACTGAGGTTCAGGCTCTACCGCCGGGCGCGGGCGCACCTGGCCGGCCTGGAGCGCGTGAAGCTGCGGCTCGTCGCCAGGATGGTCGACGCCGCCGGAAACCTCCAGACCAAGCGGCTGCGGATCAACCTCGAGAAGAAGTGACGTCAGAGCACGGCCGGCCCCGGCTCCCGGGGCCGGCCGGCGCTGTTGGACCAGCTTCCGCCAAGCGTTGGGCAAGCCCGTGACAAGGGGCGCGCGGAAGGCTGCGTCCCATGCCCCAGACCGCCCTCGCCGCCGCCCCCCACGACCGCTCGGCCACCGTCGCGCCGTGGGGCATGCTGGCGGTCATCGACCTGCACGGCTGCGACCGCGAGCGGCTCGCCGACCCGGAGACGATCCGCGCGTTCGTCCCCGTCGTGATCGAGGCGATCGGGATGAAGGCCCACGGGCCGACGCTGCTCGAGCGCTTCGGCGAGGGCGACCTCGAGGGCTGGTCGGCCATGCAGTTCATCGAGACCAGCTCGCTCACGATCCACGCCGACGAGTTCTCGGGCCGCTGCTACGTCGACGTCTTCTCGTGCAAGGCGTTCGACCCCGAGCTGGCCGCCGACATCGCCGTCCAGTACTTCGGCGGCGAATCCAAGCTCACCGTGCTGCACCGCTGAGCGAACGGCTCAGCGAGCACGACGAGCGCAGCGCCCGCCGGCATCACGGTGCCGCGTGCCCGCCTCGCCTGGCTCACGCGCAGATTGTGTCGACAAGCGCGGTCGCGCCCGGCACCATCCGATGGGTGGAGGTCGTCGCCACCGCCACGATCTGGAGCATGTTCGCGTGCTTCCTGCTGCTGCCCCGCCTGGGGTTCCCTGCGCTGATGCACCGGACGGCGGCGACGCTGCTCGCAGCCGAGCTGGTCTCGCTGGCCATGTGGAGCTACGGCAGCGAGGAGTGCGTGCGCCGCCCCTGCTCCGCCCTCGCCGAGACGGGAAGGACCGCCGCATCGTTCGACGTGCCGCTGCTCGCCCTCGGTCTGGTCTCGCTTGCCATGATCAGCGGCGTGCGCGGGTGGCTACGTGAGCGACAGGTGAGCGATTGAGGATCCTCGTGACGGGTTCTCGCGGCAAGGTCGGCTCGGCGACCGTGACCGCGCTGCATGAGGCGGGCCACCAGGTCTCGGCCTGCGATCTCGGGCCGGCCGTGTTCGAACGCGCCGCGCCGGACGCCCCGCGCTACTGGCAGGCCGACCTCACGAGGTCCGGCGAGGCGTTCGCGGTCGTGCGCGGCCACGACGCCGTGATCCACGCCGCCGCGATCCCCGATCCGCTCCACCACCCGCCGGACCGCGTGTTCTCGAACAACCTGATGGCGACCTTCAACGTGCTCGAGGCGGCGGTCCGGTTCGGCGTGCCGCGGTTCGTGAACGTGTCCAGCGAGACCGTGCCCGGGTTCTTCTTCCCCGAGCGCGAGGTGGCCCGCCCGTACGCGCCGATCGACGAGGACTACCCCAGGCTGCCGCAGGACCCGTACGCGCTCGCCAAGCATTTCGGCGAGCAGCTGATGGACGCCGCGGTGCGCCGGTCGGACATCCGCTGCCTCTCGATCCGGCCGTCGTGGGTGCAGTGGGAGGGCAACTACGAGCACAACATCGGGCCGTTCCTGCGCGACCCGGACGAGGACAGCGCGAGCTTCTGGTCCTACATCGACGTCTATGACCTGGCCGACGCGCTGCGACTGGCCGCCGAGAGCGACCTGCCAGGCCACGAGGTCTTCTACATCGCCTCGCCGGACAACTGCGCCGGGCGGCCGCTGGCCGAGATGGTGCGCCGCCACCACGGCGACGCGGTCGAGCTGCGAGAGCTCGACCGCGAAGACGCGTCGGGGACCTCGTCGGCTAGAGCGGTGGAGATGCTCGGATACGCGCCGAGGCGGTCATGGCGTGACTACCTGACCGACGATGGGAGGTTGCGGCCCGAGGCGCGCGAGCGACTCGAGGCCGCGACGACCGGCGTCCAGCGCGGGCGCGCCGTCGGCTGACGCCGCAGCAGGCGGGTCAGCCGCCGCTCACGCTCAGGGAGCGGCGCGGGGTCCTCGGGGCCGTAGCCGCGCAGGGCGCGGCGGGAGAGGGCTTCGACATCGATGGGGAGGAACATGGCGTTCATGATGCGCCGACAGCGGCATCATTTCAAATGATCGTTCTTGCAATGCGATAAGAACGTCTTATGCCAGCGCGGGCTCGCGCTGAACGCGCGCCGCCTCGTAGGCGGCATCCTCGTCGAGCGTCTCGGCGGCCAGCAGCGCCGCGGTCAGCGAGTCGAGCTGCTCGCGGTGGTCGGCCAGCAGCTTCGACACGGCGTTATGCGCGTCGTCGACGATCCGCCGGACCTCCTCGTCGACGAGCTGCTGGGTCGCCTCGCTCGTCTGGGCGGCCCCGGGCAGCAGCGGGTTCTGCCCCTCGCTGGGCAGCACGGCGATCGGGCCGATCGCCCGGCTCATCCCCCAGCGCCCGACCATCTGGCGGGCGATGGCGGTGAGCTGCTGGATGTCGGACTCGGCGCCGGCGCTGATCGAGTCGTACACGAGCTCCTCGGCGACACGGCCGCCGAGCGCGACCTTGATGCGGGTGATCAGGTGCTCCTCGTCGTAGTTGGTGCGCTCGACGTCGGGCGCCGAGATCGTCACGCCGAGCGACATCGAGCGCGGGATGATCGAGACCTTGCGGACGGGGTCGGCGCCCGGGGTGAGCATGCCGACGAGCGCGTGCCCGGACTCGTGGTAGGCCGTGCGGCGCTTCTCCTCGTCGGACAGCACGAGGCCGCGCGGCGCGCCGAGCACGATCTTCTCGAGCGAGTCCGTGAAGTCGGCGTGCGTGACCTTCTCGTGACCGCGGCGGGCGGCCAGCAGCGCGGCCTCGTTGCAGAGGTTCGCGAGGTCGGCGCCGACCATGCCGGGCGTGGTGCTGGCGAGGCTGTCGAGGTTGACGTCGGCGTCGAGCGGCAGCGAGCGCGTGTGGACCTCGAGGATCTGGCGGCGGCCGTCCTTGTCCGGTGGCGGGACGGTGACGCGGCGGTCGAAGCGGCCGGGCCTGAGCAGCGCGATGTCCAGCACCTCGGGGCGATTCGTGGCGCCGAGCACGATCACCGCGGCGCCGGACTCGAAGCCGTCCATCTCCGTGAGGATCTGGTTCAGCGTCTGCTCGCGCTCGTCGTTGCCGCCGAAGCCGGCCTGCCCGGAGGAGCGCGAGCGACCGATCGCGTCGAGCTCGTCGATGAAGATGATCGCCGGCTGGGACTCCTTGGCCTGCTTGAAGAGGTCCCGGACGCGGCTGGCGCCGATGCCGACGATCGCCTCCACGAACTCGGACGCGGAGACCGAGAAGTACGGCACTCCGGCCTCGCCGGCGACCGCGCGGGCGAGCAGCGTCTTGCCGGTGCCGGGGCGGCCGGCGAGCAGCACGCCGCGCGGGATCCGCCCGCCGAGCTTGAGGTAGCGGTCCGGGTTCTTGAGGAAGTCGACGACCTCGGTGAGCTCCTGCTTGGACTCGTCGATGCCGGCGACGTCCTTGAACGTGACCTTGGTCTGCTCGCCCTCGACGCGACGGGCGCGGCTGCGGCCGAAGTTGCCGAGTGCGTTCATCTGCCCGCCCGCCGCGCGCCTCGAGATCCAGACGAAGAGCGCCACGAGCAGGATCACCGGGCCGAAGCCGAGGATCAGGTTGAGCAGGAAGCCGCGGCCCTGGTTGACCGGCTCGGCCTCGATCGTGACGTCATGCTCCTGCAGCAGCGCCGACAGCGCCTCGTTGTCGGCGAACGTCGGGATCTCGGTCTCGAAGTTCTTGGCGGCCTCGGCATCCTTGTCGGTCGACGGCTTGAACTCCTTCTTGAACTCGCCGCTCACCGACTCGCCGGTGGTCGAGATCTTGGCGACGTTGTCGGCCTCCACCTGACCGACGAAGTCCGGCTGGTACGGGACCGTCACCGACTGCTCGCGGCCGGGAGCGAAGATCGCGACGCTCAGGTAGTTGAGGACGAGCAGGACGACGACGAGGACCCAGAAGCGCATCCCGATCGTGCGCCAGAAGCTCTTCGGCTTCTGCTGACCGTCGCCCGGCGGCATGCGTGGGCGGCGTTCGTGGGGAGCCTCGGCCATGCCTTGATCATGGCAGGACCGAGGCTCCAGCCCTGGCTTACAGCCAGCCCGGGACCACGAAGATCAGCCAGGCGACCGGCGGGGCGAGCAGGACCATGCTCATCCCCCACTGCATCAGCCGCTTGAACACGTAGTCGCGCTTCTCCTGAGGCGTGTTGGCCACCGTCAGCGCCCCGCTCGTGGAGAACGGGCTCGAGTCGACCACCGAGGAGGAGATCGACAACGCGATGATCAGGCCGACCGCGCCGACCGCAGTGCCGGTCTCCAGGAACGGGACCGCGAGCGGGATCAGCGCGCCGAGGATGCCCGTCGTCGACGCGAAGGCGGACACCGCGCCGCCGATGTAGCAGATGAGGAGCGCCGCGAGCATCGCCGAGCCGATCTTCGTGACCTGCTCGCCGAGCCAGTCGATCGTGCCCATGTTCTCGAGCAGGGTCACGTACATGACGATGCCGCAGATCAGCAGCACGGTCGGCCACGCGACCTTCGTCACCGCGTCCTTGGTGCCCTGCGGGTTCACCAGCGACAGCACGAGGGCGATCGAGAGCGCGACGAAGCCGACGTCCACGTCGAAGGCCAGCGCCACGACGATCAGCGTGACGATGCCGATGAGCGTGAGGATCTTGTCGCGGTCGAGCGCGGGCATCTCGCCGGCGTCGAACGTCGTGGCCGAGCCGCCGGCCATCGGCGGCCGGTCGCCCGCGGCGGCCGCCTCCTCCTGCTTGCGCCGCTCGAACCGGCCGGTCTCCTCGCCGTCCGCGACGGCGACGCGGCGGTGCATGAGCTCGCGGCCGCCGAAGATGAAGAACACGATCACGGTGAGCGCGAGGTTGAACAGGAACGAGGAGACGAACAGCAGCGTCGGGTTCTCGGCCAGCGCGTTGTTCTCCACCACGCCGTTGACGATCGAGCCGAACACGCTGATCGGCGAGAAGCCGCCGGCCGTGGCGCCGTTGATCACGAACAGGCCCATCAGCACGGGGTTGATGCCGTAGGTCACGGCGAAGCCCAGGGCGATCGGGGCGATGATGGCCACAGCGCCTGGGACGACCGCCCCGGATGCCGTCAGAGCTGCCGTGACCAGGAAGAAGACCCATGGAATGGCGACCGTACGGCCGCCGACCGCACGGATCGCCGCGTGGATCAGCCAGTCCACCGTCCCGTTGCTCGACGCGATGCCGAACAGGTACGTGACCCCGACGAGGATGACGAACAGGTCGCCTGGGAAGCCGAGGAAGATGTCGTCCTCGGACACGCCCATCGCCGTGCCGACGACGAACGCCGCGACGATCCCGATCACGCCCATGTTGATGGACAAGGTCGTGCCGATCAGGAAGATCGCTACGAGTACGAGTAGTGAGATGACTTCGTTGGACATGTGACCCCCTGCGGTCGCTTTACAGCGCCTCCCTCACGATCTGCACGGGATGGCGGGCCTCCCGACCCACGCCGTGCGCGATCTGCTGGCGGCATGAGACCCCGGTCGCAGCGACCAGGGTGCCGGCGCCCTCTCCTCTGAGCGCCGGGAACAGCCGTGATTCACCGATCTGCATGGACAGCTCGTAGTGCTCTGACTCGAAGCCGAACGAGCCCGCCATCCCGCAGCAGCCCGCGTCCAGCTCCACCACCTCGGCGCCGGGGATCCGCTGCAGCAGCTCCACCGTCGCCTTGGTGCCCGCCAGGGCCTTCTGATGGCAGTGCCCGTGGAAGACGATCCGGCTGCCCGCGACGCGCGAGCCCGCGTCGAGCGCGAGCGACCCGTCGTCGATCGCCTCCACCAGCAGCTCCTCGACGAGCTTCGCCTGCTCGGCGACGACCTGCGCGCGCGGGTTGTCCGGCTGCAGGCTGAGGTGCTCCTCGCGCAGCGTGAGCAGGCAGGACGGCTCGCAGCCGACGATCGGCACGCCGCGCGCGGCGTAGGGCGCCAGCCGCTCGGTCATGTCCGCCGCCATCGCGCGGGCGCGGTCGAGCAGGCCCTTGGAGATCGAGGACCGCCCGCAACAGCCGCCGCTCTCCAGCCGCACCGACCAGCCGGCCGCCTCGAGCAGCTCGATCGCCGCGCGGCCGATCGAGGGCTCGGTGAACGTCGTGAACGAGTCGGCCAGAAAGACGAGCTCGCGGCCGGTGGCGCGCGTGCGCCGCTTGTCCCAGCGGATCAGCGTGTCGCGCGCGAACCGCGGCAGCGGGCGCCGGTGGTCGATGCCGGCCACGCGCTCGAGCAGTCGCCGTGGCGCCAGGTTCGACAGCGGCGCCGTCGCCGAGCCGAGCCGGTTCAGGGTGCGGATCGAGCCGAACAGCCGCGAGCGCAGCGGCACGCCGTGGACGTCCTGGTAGTGGCTGAGGAACTCGGCCTTCAGCGAGGCCATGTCGACGCTCAGCGGGCACTCGCTCTTGCACGCCTTGCACTCGAGGCACAGGTCGAGGATCTCGTGCAGCCGCTCGTCCCCCATCGCGGCGCGCGGATCCGGTGACGACAGCGCCTTGACCAGGGCGTTGGCGCGCCCGCGCGTGGCGTGCTCCTCCTCGCGCGTGGCCATGTACGACGGGCACATGACGCCGATGCCGGTCTTGCGGCAGGCGCCGATCCGCTGGCAGCGGTCGGCCGCCGCGCGCATGCCGTCGGGGAAGTGCAGCCGTGTCTCGATCGGGCCGGGGGGCGGCAGCGCCGGGTCGCGCAGATCCTCGGTGATCGGCGCCGCGTCGACCATCACGCCGGGGTTGAGCCGGCCGTTCGGGTCGAACAGCGCCTTGACCCTGCGGAACGCCTCGTAGAGGTCGTCGCCGAAGACGCGGCGGTTGAACTCGCTGCGGGCGCGGCCGTCGCCGTGCTCGGACGAGTTGACCCCGTCGAACTCCACCACGAGGTCGAGGATCTCCTCGGCGACCGACCGCATCGTCTCGATCCCGCCCGGCTCGGTGAGGTCGACGAACGGGCGGACGTGCAGGCAGCCGACCGAGCAGTGGCCGTACCAGCCGGCGGTCAGCCCGTGCCGGTCGAGGATCTCCCTGAAGGCCGCGACGTAGTCGCCGAGCCGCTCCGGCGCCACTGCGGTGTCCTCGACGAACGCGAGCGGCCGGCGGGCGCCCTCGCTGGCCGCCATCAGCAGGCCGAGGCCGGCCTTGCGGACCTTCGTGAGCGCCTCCTGCTCGGCCGCCGTCTCGGCCACGATCGTGTGGTAGGCCCCCCAGTCGAGGCGGTCGAGCCGGGCGCGTGCCTCCTCCGGCGAGTCGGCGAAGACCGTGACGAACAGCAGCGCGCCGGGATCGCCGTCGATCGTGTCCGACAGCGCGCGGTATTCGTGCTTGGACCGCGACAGCTCGAGGATCGTACGGTCGATCATCTCCACCGCCGCGGGCTCGAGCGCCAGCGCGGCGTCGGTGGCCGCGATCGCGTCGGCGACCGACTCGAAGTGGCCGACCGCGAACATGCGCGCCTTCGGCAGCGGCACGAGGCCGACCTCGGCCTCGGTGATCGCCACCAGCGTGCCCTCCGACCCGGTCACCAGCTTCGCCAGGTCGAACTCGCGCGCGAGGTAGTCGAGCCGGTAGCCGCCGGCCTGGCGCCAGTGCTTGGGGTAGGCGGTCGCGATCGAGTCGGCGTGGTCGCGCAGGATCTCGCGCAGCCCGTCCCTGATCGCCTCGGGGCCGGTGTCGGGCCCGAGCGTGGCGGTCGAGCCGTCGGCCAGCACGACCTCCAGCCCGTGGACGTGGTCGACCGTCGTGCCATAGACGATCGAGTGGCTGCCCGACGAGTTGTTGCCGATCATCCCGCCGATCGTGGCCCGGTTGGAGGTCGAGGTGTCGGGCCCGAAGCCGAAGCCGAGGCGCTGCGCGGCCCGGTTGAGGTCCTCCTGCACCACGCCCGGACCGACACGCACCCGCCGCGCTTCGGTGTCGATCTCCCCGATCGCGCTCATGTAGCGCGAGGTGTCGAGCACGACCCCGCGCCCGCCGACCGTCTGGCCCGCAAGGCTGGTGCCGCCCCCGCGCGTGACGACCGGGACGTCGAAGCGGCCGGCGATCGCGATCGCCGCGGCGACCTCGGCGGCGTCGCGCGGGCAGACGACCAGCAGGGGCTCGCGCGCGTACATGCTCGCGTCGGACGCGTAGAGGTGGCGCGAGTAGCCGTCGTCGCGCACGTCGCTCAGCTCGCGGCGCATTGCCGCGGCGAGCTCGAAGCCGACGTCGGACCGCCGGTGTGATGCCTCCCGGATCTGGATCGCCAAGAGTTTTCCTCCCCTGGAAAGGTGTTACCACGATGCGGCGGCGGGCACTCTTCTACCGGTGGGACGCCACTTCCTCCAGATCCCCGGCCCGACGAACGTGCCGGACCGGGTGCTGCGCGCGATCGACGCGCCGACCATCGACCACCGCGGACCGGATTTCGCGGAGCTGGGCCTCGAGGTCCTCGACGGCATGCGGGAGATCTTCCGGACGGCGGGCCCGGTGGTGATCTACGCGGCCTCCGGCACCGGCGCCTGGGAGGCCGCGCTCGTCAACACCCTCTCCCCCGGCGACCGCGTGCTGGCCTTCGAGACCGGCCACTTCGCGACGCTCTGGAAGGACCTGGCCGAGCGCTTCGGGCTCGAGGTCGACTGGGTGGAGGGCGACTGGCGCCACGGCGTCGATCCCGACAAGGTCGCCGCGGTGCTGCGCCAGGACCCGTCGATCGCCGCCGTCACGGTGGTCCACAACGAGACCTCGACCGGCGTCACCAGCCGCGTCCCCGAGGTACGCGAGGCGATGGACGCCGCCGGCTCGGACGCGCTGCTGCTCGTCGACACGATCTCCTCGCTCGGCTCGATCGACTACCGCCACGACGAGTGGGGCGTCGACGTGACGGTCGGCGGCTCGCAGAAGGGCCTGATGCTGCCGCCCGGCCTGAGCTTCAACGCTCTGAGCTCGAAGGCGATCGACGCGTCGAAGAGCGCACGGCTGCCGCGCTCGTACTGGGACTGGGAGCCGATCCTCGAGGCCAACCGCGCCGGCTACTGGCCCTACACCTCGGCCACCAACCTGCTCTACGGCCTGCGCGAGGCGATCGCGATGCTGCGCGAGGAGGGACTCGACAACGTGTTCGCGCGCCACCAGCGGCACGCGGCGGCGACGCGCGCGGCGGTCAGCGCCTGGGGCCTCGAGGTGCTGTGCCTCGACGAGCGCGAGCACTCCGCGTCGTTGACCGCGGTCGTGACGCCGGAGGCCGACGCCGTCCGCAAGATCATCCTCGAGCGCTTCGACATGTCGCTCGGCGCCGGGCTCGGCAAGCTGGCCGGCCGGGTGTTCCGGATCGGCCATCTGGGCGACTTCAACGACCTCATGCTGATGGGCACGCTGTGCGGGGTCGAGATGGGGCTCCGGATCGCGGGCGTGCCGGTGGCGGGCAGCGGCGTGGAGGCCGCGATGGCGCTGCTCGGAATCCGCTGGCGCGAACCGGCGGTTCGGTCGCGAGCGGGCGGCGCGAAGTCGCTGCGCGCGCTCGCGGGCCTGCGGGTCCTGGAGCTCACGCAGGTGATGGCCGGGCCGTTCTGCGGCCAGGTGCTGGGCGACATGGGCGCCGACGTGATCAAGGTCGAGCCGCTTGCAGGGCGACTCGACGCGCGAGTCGATGGGCACCGCCGCCTTCCTCGCCGTCAACCGCAACAAGCGCTCGATCGCGCTCGATCTCAAGTCCTGAGGGCCACCAGTCGGTGCTGCACCGTCTGGCGCGCGATGCCGACGTCGTGCTCGAGAACTACCGCCCCGGCGTGGCGGCGCGGCTGGGCGCCGGGTTGGGAGGCGCTGTCGGAGCTCGAACCCGCGGCTGATCTACGCGAGCGTGTCGGGCTTCGGGCAGACCGGCCCGTACGCGCAGCGGCCGGGCTACGACCTGATCGCCCAGGGCCTGTCGGGCGTGATGAGCGTGACCGGCGAGCCCGAACGGAAACCCGGTCAAGTGCGGGATCCCGATCGGCGACCTCTCGGCCGGGCTGTTCTGCGCCGTCGCGATCCTCTCGGCCGTGTACGCGCGCGAGCGCACCGGCCGCGGGCAGCGGATCGACACGTCGCTGTTCGAGGGCGCTCTGGCGCTGTCGATCTGGGAGACGGCCGAGCTGTGGGGGACCGGCCAGGTGCCACGGCCGCTCGGATCCGCGCACCGGCTGACCGCGCCCTACCAGGCGCTGCGCACGCGCGACGGGCACATCACGGTCGGCGGCAACAACCAGAAGCTGTGGCAGCGGCTGTGCGAGGCGATCGGGCGGCCGGAGCTGGCCGACGACCCGCGCTTCGTCTCGAACGACGACCGGATGGCGAACCGGCCGGAGCTGGTGCGGAGCTGGAGGCGGCCTTGTCCGAGCGCTCGACCGACGAGTGGGTCTCGGTGCTGATCGAGGCCGGCGTGCCGTGCGGGCCGATCCACGACTACCGCCAGGTGTTCGAGGACGCGCACACGCAGGCGCGCGAGATGGAGGTCCGGCACCCGATGAGGCGGGATGCGCACGCTCGGCATCCCGGTGAAGCTGAGCGACACGCCGGGCGCGATCCGCCGGCCGGCGCCGCAGCTCGGCGAGCACACCGCCGAGGTGATGCGCGAGGCCGGTTTCACCGACGAGGAGATCGCCGCGCTGTGAGCGTCGACTGGGAGCGCCGCGGGCCCGCCGCGTGGGTGACGTTCAACCGCCCCGAGGCCCACAACGCGATGACCTTCGAGATGTACGAGCAGCTGTTCTCGTGTTGCGAGCGCGCCGACGCCGATGACGAGGTCCGGGTGGTCGTCCTGCGCGGCGCCGGCGACAAGGCGTTCGTGGCCGGCACCGACATCCGCCAGTTCCTCGAGTTCTCCTCGCCCGAGGACGGGCTCGAGTACGAGCGCACGATCGACCGTATCGTCGGCCGGCTCGAGCGGGTGCGCAAGCCGACGATCGCCTTGGTGGACGGCTTCGCCATGGGCAGCGGGCTGGCGCTCTCGGCCGCCTGCGACCTGCGGATCTGCTCCCCCGCGGCGGTCTTCGGGCTGCCGATCGCGCGCACGGTCGGCAACTGCCTGTCGATGGAGAACTACGCGCGGCTGGCCGCGCTGCTCGGCGAGGCGCGGGTGAAGGACATCGTCTTCACCGCGCGGCGGGTGGAGGCGGATGAGGCGCTGGCGATCGGGCTGGCGACCGAGGTCGTCGAGGACGCGGCGGGGCGCGTGGACGAGCTGTGCTCGCTGCTGGCCTCGCACGCCGCGATGACGATCTGGGCGACGAAGGAGGCGTTGCGGCGGCTGCGGCCGGTGCCGGACGGCGACGACCTCGTGCGCGAGGTCTACGGCAGCGCCGAGTTCCGCGAGCGCGTCGAGGCGTTCCTCAAGCGATGATCGACGCCATCGTGTGCAGGAAGCCGAGCTGGCCCTCGACCTCGCGCGGGCGGAAGCCGGTCGGCGGCCCGCCTTCCAGCTCGGCCTCGAGCGCCTCGCGGATCGCCGCTCGCGCCTCGGGCGGGGTCTGAGTCTGCTCCAGCCACGGGCCGAGCTTGCGCTCGACGTCGCGGAACTCGACGTCGGTGCTGCCGACGAGCTCGGCCAGATCTTCGAGCGAGAGCATCTGCGTGTGCGACGGGTCGCGCAGGCGCTCGAGTCGGTTCTGGGTGGCGGCGATCTCGGGGTCGTGGTCGCTGATCAGGTCGGCGATCGCCAGCCGGCCGCCCATCCGCAGGCAGCGGCGCATCTCGGCGACCTGTCGTTCTGGGTGCTCGAAGTGATGGACGGCGAAGCGCGAGACCACGATGTCGAACGACGCGTCGAGGAACGGCAGCTTCGCCGCGTCGGCCTGCATGAAGACGACGTTGCGCAGCGCGGCGCGCTTGGCCTCGACCCGGCCCGCCTCCAGCATCGCCTCGGTGGCGTCGACCGCGACCACGGCGCGCACCTTGGGGGCCAGCCGACGCGCCACGTGGCCGGTGCCGGCCGCGACGTCGAGCACGAGGTCGTCGTCGTTCGAGCGTCAGCCGGTCGAACAGCCACTCCGAGTCGGTCGTGAACAGGCGGTTGTAGTTCGGGTCCTCGAACGCCGCGGCCTGCTGCGTGAAGGCTTGCTCGACTGCCTGCTCGTGCTCGCCCATCGCGAGGCAGATTAGCCGTTGCGCAGCGCGATGATGCCGTCGACGCGGGCGAACCCCGGGCGTGGTGAGCGCGCCCGGACCTGGCGCACAACGCCGGCGTCATCGCGCCGGAGAACGCCCGCAGATTTGCGCCGAGCGGACCGGGTCGCCGGTACGCCGCCGGTCATCCACGTGCCGTTGTGGATGTTGCTCGGCGGATCGCGCGCCAGGTACGGGTTCTGCGGCGCATTCGTCAACCCGATCGGGCAACGAAGCACCCACCACACGCACCATCCGGCGACGGTACCGGCCCCGCCGCCCCGCCCGCGCGGGCCGATTTGGCGGGGCTATACTGCGGGACTCGCGCGGATGTAGCTCAGTTGGCTAGAGCGTCTGCTTGCCATGCAGAAGGTCGAGGGTTCGAGTCCCTTCATCCGCTCTCTGGAAAATCCCTGGAAAGCCCGCATTCTCAAGGCCCTCCGTGAACCGCTCGCCCTCGAGCGCGGAGGGCTTTTTCGTGCCCCATTACGAATTCATTACGAGAACCCGGTCCTCGGCGCCCCGGCCGCAGAGGATCTCGTGGGCCTCGCCGAGGGTCGCGCCCATGATGTGCTCGAGCCCCGCCACGGTGCCCGAGCCCACGTCCAGGGCCTGCTGGTAGACGGCGAGCGTGAACGTCGGGTCGGTGTGGCCGAGCAGGTACATCGCCCGCCGTGGCGGCACGTTGCAGATGGCCAGGATCGAGGCGAAGGTGCGCCGCAGCGTGTGCGGCGTGAGGTGGCCGATCGGCAGCCGGCCATCGGCGGCGAGCAGCTCGTTGGCGTTGGCATGGATCGGCGCCAGGATCCGCGAGCGGACGTTGTCGGGGTGCTGGCGACGTCGAAGCGCAGCCGCGCCTTCGGCCCGGCGCCGAGGCGCACCGCGCCGAGCTCGCGGGCGCGCGCGTAGACCCAGTCGCGGTCGACGCCCAAGGCGCGCGCGAGGGTGGCCGCGTCGACGAGTCGGCTCGCGGTCGCGGGTTGATCGTTGAGCAGTTCGACGACGCGGGCGGCGACCGCCTCGATGTCCTCGTCGTCGAGCGTCACGGCGGGTGAGCCGCAGGGGCGGCCCGGCTCGCACGAACTCGCGGCGTCGGTCACCGTCCCAGCGCGATCAGCGGGCCCTCGTTCGGGTGCTGCGGACGGCGTCATACGGAGATCCTCATCCGCAAATAGCGGCCTGCAGGGCGGCCGCCTGCCCAGGCCGGCGACAGCGCTGTGCGATCGCCGAGGTCGGCGCCCAGAGCGGCGAGAGCTGTGCGAGATCGAGGTCGACCGCCGACAACGGTGCGAACGCGCTGACGTGGCGTCGCCTGCCGGGCGTCGCGGGTGCGCCGCGACCAGCGCAATCCTGTTCGGCGATGGTCAGCTACCCACGACGACAGCAGCTCCGGCGGCTCAAACGCGCCGCGGTACTCGCCACGGGTTCGGCGGCGGCCCTAGCGGCAGCGGCCGTGATCGCGCGCGCCGGAGAACCGGGCCCGGCTTCCGGGCTCGTGCTGACGTCGGGATTCTTGGCGCTGGCCTGCCGTCATGCGCTGGCGCTGGCCGGGCGCAGCCGGGTCGGCGCCGCCTCAGAGGCGCGGGTGCGGCAGGCGCTTGAGATGCTCGAGCGCGACGGCTGGCGCGTCCGGCACTCGCTGGACTGGCCCGGCCCCGGTGATCTGGACCACGTCGTGCGGACTCCGTCGGGCGTCGGCTTCATGATCGAGACCAAGACGCTGCGCTACACACGCGCCCATTTGGAGCGCACCGGAAACGCGGCGCGGTGGCTCGCCCGCCGCCATCGGCGTTATCCGTCAGGAGTCCACCCCGTCGTCTGCCTGGCTCGCGGGCGGCAGTTTCAGCGAGTACAGGACGACGACGTGCTGGTCGTGTCGCTCGACCGGCTCGTGGTCGCGCTACGTCGCGCGAGCGCGCTGTAACGACGCGATGGGCGATCCGATGCCGACGCGTGAGGGAGAGTCTGCCGTCCAACGCGCTCACGCTCACCCTCCAGCTGAGCGTGACCTGCGACCTCGACTCGATCGTTATGCCTAGTGCCCCGCAAGTGGCAGGGCACACGGATCGGCGTCGCCCCAGTCAGGCTGTTGGCGCCGCATCCGACGCGCTCGCGTCGAAGCTGGATCAGCGATCCCGCCAGCTGGGAGCCATTCCGATGCAGCATCGACACGACGATCAACGCGGCCAGGTTCTGATCAAGCCGGGTCCCCGGGCCAAATCGCACGCTCCCGACTGCAAGTGGGTCGCTGGCGTCACCGAAGGGGGGCCGCACAGCTACAAGCTGGTACCTGCCACGTCGATCCCGGTCAGCGTCGGCCGGTGTCGCAGGTGCGGAGGCGGGCGCTGAACAGCGGCGGCCGCGGCGAGGACGTCGGAGTCACCAGCGGAGCGGAAGCAACGCCGCAGAAGCAGTCAAGTCCCGACGATCGCCTACACATGGCCATCGCGCTGGTGCGGGCGGGGAAGCGCAGACTCCATGGTCCTTGCTGCGCGAACCTGGTCGTGCACCGCAGCGAACCGTCGTCGATCCCGGGGCGCGTCAGGCCGCCAGCGGCCCGTGCAGCTTGCGTCGCGCGCGCTGGAGCGCGTTGTCGACCGCCTTCTCCCCCACGCCGAGCTTTGCAGCGCAGTCGCGATGACTGCAATCGCTGGCCGACAGCGCGAGCGCGCCGACGTTCGAGCTCGGTGAGGGTGCGCACGCACGCGAGGATCTCGCGCAGGCGTTCGCGAGCGAGCGCCTTCGCTACAGGGTCGGCATCGGGGCGGCCGGTGGCCTCGAGCATGTCTTCGAGCGCGTGGACGTTCTCACCGTCGACCTGGTGGAGCGAGCGCGCGCCGGTGACCGGCTGGTGCTTGCCCGCTCTCGCAATGCTCACTGCCCTTCTCGTCTCGCGCAGCGCGCACAGCCACGCCAACGAACTAAACGGCACGCGCCGAGACGGATCCCAGACGCGCATGGCACACACGATGCCCAGGCGCGCGTGCTGGGCGAGGTCGTCGCGCTCGCCGCCCGGCAGGAAGTGCGCGAGGGCGATTCGGCGCGCCATCGGCTCGTAGCGATCGAGCAGCCGGGCCTGCGCCGTCCGGTCGCCGCGCTGGGCGTCGCGGATCAGCCGCCGTTCTAAGAACGCCGGCGCGGCCGCCGAGGCCGCGTGGTCCCCACTGAGCATGGCCGGGCACCGTAGGCACGCGTTTAGACGATTCGACGAGTCACCGGCATGAGCCAGCCACGCCGCCGATCGACCGTGCGCAGCGCTCACGCCGACGTCGAGGCCCGGGCCGCTCCGGCGTGCTCGCGGCGGACTTCCATGGACGAGGCGCGGAAGCGAACCGATAGTGCAAATTGCGCCAGCTTCGCGAAGGCAGGCAGGCGTCGGAGGAGACCGGAACCACGCGCTCGTTGCTTCGTCCCAAGCGGGTGCGGTGACGCGTCTGTCGAGTTTCGGCAGCGACAGCTTCGCTCGCGTGTCGCGCGGTACAGGGGTTGAGCGCCCCTCTGCAGGCGACTTTCGCGCTCATCTCGGTCCAGGCCGCCGTTGTCGACTGAGGGATGCCGCTTTCTGTCGACGTCACTGGCGGGCGTCGTAGCCTTCGCTGAGTGGGCCCTGATCCCCCCTCCGTGCTCGTCATCGTCCTCCGCGCGAGTGGCGGGTCGGGCGCACACGCGGACGCGGCGCGGCAGCTGGTGCTGCTCGTACTAGTCACGCAGCTGCTGGCCGCGGCTGAGCACGACGGCCCGCCCCACGCCGCGCAGCGCACGCCGCGGCAGCTGCGCGCCCGCCGATCGCGCCGGCCAAAGACGAACTCGCGCTCTGGGCGCCGGCCGCGGGGATGAGTTGCGCAATTCGCGCATTGCGATAGCGCCGCAGTCGATCGCCGGCCGACCCGCAAGACTGCTCCTCGTCGTCCATCTCAGCAGTGAGCGAACGCTCGAATCGGTGCGCAAAGACTGCTCGTTTGCCGAGAAGCAGCAGCCTCAGCCCGCGCGCGTGCTCGTCGTCCGACGCGGGCGCGCCGGGGACCGGCGCTCAAGCGTTCGCATCTGAGCGAAGGCGGGCGCCGGAGCCCGACGTCGCCTTCTTTGCGGGCGGCTCAGCAATCGCCGCTTGACGTGACTCCTCCAGGCCCTTCGGCGATCGAGATCGCGTCGGCCAGGAACGCGTCGCTTTCGCCGCGCTCCTCCCGGTCCATGAACACGTGGACGCTGATCCGGTTCCCGGTGCCCTGGGCGACGAGGAAGGTGCCGACCTCCCGGAACTCGTCGACCGTCGCGATGCCGGCGGCGTAGGAGTCGCTCACCGGCTCGCCATCGCTGCTCGCTCGCTCGCGGAGGCCGATGCAGACGAGCTGCCCGTTCGTCGACTCCGTCGCCTTCACCCACGCGGCCGCCGTGTACCGGCGGCCGGCGACTGAGCTCTGGATCGTGTCGGGCGAGTCGTCGATCGCGAAGTCGCCGCCCGGGGTCAGCGCACTGACGCGGACGACATGCTCGCCGTCGGGCGCGTCCGCGGCGCGCTCGGTAGCGATGGTTGCGGTCGAGACGTCCCATCCCGCCGTGTCGCTCTCGAAGGACGGGTTCGTCGTGAGGTTGCCCGCCGGGATGGGACTCTGGGCGCCGCCGTCGCCCCCGCCGACGATCAGCACGAGGACGACGGCGAGGGCGATCACCGCCAGCGCGCCGGCGGCGGCGATCACGCGCCGGGGTCCGCGGCGGGCGGGCGGCGCGGCGAGGGCGGCCTCGGGCGGCACGGCCGGGGGCGGCGCGACGAGATGGGCCTCGGGCGGCGCGGCCGGGGGCGGCGCGGCGACGGGGGACTCGGCGGCGTCGGCGGGCGGCCGCTCCACGGCCTCGCCGGCCGTCCGCTCGGCGTCCTGCGCGGCCTCGAGCGCGGCCTGCGCCCGGGCCGAGACCCGCCGACTGTCGTCGGAGGTCATGCGCAACAGCGCATGGCGGGCCGCCAGCGCGACCGACGGCCCGGCGGCGAGCAGCGCCGCCAGCTCCTGCACGGCGCCCTCGCGGATCCCGGCGTAGCGGTCCTCCGTGCGCGCGAGCAGCTCCGGGTCGAGCTGCGCCGGCTCCACCGGGCGCCGGTACGTGCTGCGGGCGAGGTACAGCGGGCCCTCCAGGTCGCTCTTGATGCTCGGCGTCTGACTCGGGGTGCGCTCGCGCACCCGGTCGTACACGTACCGGTAGAGGTCGTCGATCGAGACGCGCTGGTCCTGGTCGAGGTCGGCCTCGCCGGTGCGCAGCCCCTCGACGACCGCCTCGGTGAACACCGACGGGCGGCCACGCCCCTTCAGCTGCTCGCCCTCGTACGCGTACTCCATCGCGTTGGAGGCCGTGATGATCGCCCGGCCGCGGCCCTGGAGCTGCTGCGGCGCGTCCACGTCGTCGCCGCGCGCCCGCAGGCCGGACGGGAACGAGCCGCTGAAGCAGCAGTCGAGCAGCACGACGGTGCGCCGCGACCGGGTGCGGCTGATGCGCTCGTTCAGCCAGGCCGCCGAGATCCCGGTGGCGCTCAGCAGCTCGAGGTCCGTGTCGGACGCCGCCAGGTACAGCTCTCCGTCCTGGTCCTTGACGCCGTGGCAGGAGAAGTGCAGGAGCAGCAGATCCTGCGGACTGCGGTCCCGGAAGAAGCGCGCGATCGCCCGCGTGAGGTGGGCGTGCGTCTCGTCCATCACCACCTCGACGTCGAAGTCGCCCTTCTCCGGGTCTCCGAGCACGTCCGCCAGCTCCTCGGCGTCGGCGGCCGGCGCGCGGAGCTGCTGCAGCTTAGGGTCGCCGTAGCGGGCGGTAGCGACGACCAGCGCGTGCCGGCCGTCGCTCACGGCGAGTGCCGAGCCAGGAAGGACTCGACCAGCCGCCGCTGGTCCTCACGCGAGGCGTGCCTCAGCTCCCGCGAATCGCCGTCGATCGTGACCCTCACGCTGCGGCTCGAGCGACGCGCGACCCACGACTGGACGGCCGCCAGGGCCGGGCCGATCGCACCACGGCCGGCGCCGACGATCAGCGTGCCGACGGCTGCGACGTCGAGCCCGCGGCTCCCGGGCGGCCCCGGCTCGGTCGGCCGGTCGACCCGCTCGAGGTCCAGCTCGAGGAGCTCCTCGCGGAGCTGCGAGGTCGCGTGCTCGAGCTCGGCGGCGTCCGCGTCGGGCTCGAGCGCCACCTCGAGCCGTAGTCCGATGGCGGGTTCAGGCATGGTGGACCGGTCGCCGCGACCCTAACCGACCGCCGGTGGGCGCGCCAGCCCTGCCACGCCCCGGTCGCGGACCTGATCGCGCGGCTCGTGGACAGACCTGTCGGCGCCCGAGATGGACGACGAGCAGCAGCGCACGTCCGGTCATTCGACGCACCGGGCCGAGGAGAGCGCGGCGCTCCTTCTTCATACTCGACGTACACGCGCATGAGGCGGACATCGTTCGGAGGCTTGCCCGGACGTGGCTTGCCACCGTAGATGCTCTGGAACAGACGTCCGGCCTCGCCCGCCGATGCGCCGCAGCCTCCCTCCGCGCCGCGCCGCGCCGCGCCGCGCCGCTGATATTCGATAAGGCGAGCGAGACCCGCCGGGCGGGCCCGCAGGGCCCGCGTTCGAAGCCGGACGTCCTGGTGGCCATCCTCCAGCGGCCCGAGAATCCGGAACTCCACGTCTGCTCCTCGCCTGGCCGGTCGGACACCCGCCTACCCTCTGCCGGCAGGCCTCCCGGTCGCGGCCAACCGCCGTCGGGCCGGCTATCCGCAGCCAGCGCGCATCGGACAAGATGAGCCTGGTTTGGTGAGCGAAATGCGCCTCAGAGTCGGACTCGTCGTAGAGCCGGGAGGCATCGAGTACTCGTATAGCCACGCGGCCTACCTGGGCCTCGAGCGGGCCGTCCGCGAGTTGGGGATCAGAGGGCGAGTGCTGACACCCGCCCCGAAGGAAGGGTACGTCCCGAGCCTCTCACTTCTCGCGCGGCAGAAGTACGACCTCGTCATCGGAACAGGAGTCATTGCCACAGGAGGCGCTGCCGCCCCCGCGATCGACAAAGTCGCCATCGGTTTTCCCGAAACGAGGTTCGCGATCATCGACGTCGCCCACGATGATCTGGCGCATCGCCCAAAGAACGTAGTTGGCCTCGCGTTCAGGGAGGAGCAAGCCGGTTATCTGGCCGGTCACCTGGCTGCGCTCGTGCTGAGGTTCTCTCCCGGGGAGGAGGTGGTCAGCTCGGTCGGCGGCCAGCGGGTGCCGTCGGTGGAGCGGTGGATTGCCGGCTACCAGGCAGGCGCGCGAGGAGCCAATCCTCACGTCACGACGTTGAACAGCTATACCGACGACTTCGTCGACCCCGCGAAAGGTAGGTCGGTCGCCCTGAGCCAGATCGCGAAGGGATCGCGAGTCGTGTTCCAGGTCGCCGGGGCCTGCGGCCTCGGGGCGCTGGAGGCGGCAAGCGAGCGTGGGATCTGGGGGATCGGAGTCGATGTCGACCAATCCCATCTGGGCCGTCACATACTGACGAGCGCGGTGAAGAGGATGGACGTCGCCGTCTTCGACACGATCGAGGAGCTCGCGCGCGGGACGCTCGAGACCGGTCGCACCTCCCGCTTCTCCGTCCGGAACCGCGGTGTCGGCCTCGGCGCGATCAGCGTGCGGGTGCCCCGCTCGCTCAAGGCCGAGATCGAGGACGTCAGGGCTGCGATCGTCGCCGGGAAGATCCCGATCGCGACCTCGGTCACATAGCGCTCTCGCTCTGTATCGAAACCAGGACGAACCCGTCCCAAGCGGCCACGTCCGTCGGCGCGTGGCCAATCGGAACGACGCCTACCACCCGACCGTCCTGAGCATCGATCTGGACGACGGTGCCGTCGGCGTTGTTGGCTGCGAACACCGCTCCGTCCGTCGCGCACAGGCCCACCAGCCCTCTGCCAACCGGGGTCGTCTGGCTCACTGCCGCGGTGTCCGGGTTGATGCGCCAGACCTGGCCGCGCGTGTCAGAGACCCAGACAGCCTGCTTGCCAGTGGTCAACGCGACGGGGTACCCGATGGGCACCTCGGTTGTGGCTGTGTTCGTGTGCGGCTCGATGCGCAGGGCCCGCTCGGCGGTCGTGACCACCCAGAGTGCTTCCTCGCCGACCGCCACGCCTACCGGTGCATGGCCGACGTCGACGATCGCGAAGGGCTCGTTCGTCGTCGGGTTGATGCGGAGCACATGGTGAGGACCCGCGGCGATCCAGACCGAATCGTCATCGGCGGCGACCGCATAGGTCGGCGGCGACGGGAAGCCACACGCGCACCGGCGCCGGTCCTTCGTGCGCAGCGACCTCTACACCCGCCCAGTCGTCGACGGCAGGATCGTCCACAACAACTTCTGGACGCGGCTGCGCCGCGCCTGGCAGCGGCTGACCACCAGCGCACGCGAACGCGAGGAGGCCGACCTCGAGCGCCGGCTACGCCAACGGCCCTCGCTCACCCGCACCAACCTCGTCGCCGTACTCAGCCCCAAGGGCGGCGTCGGCAAGACCACCTGCACATTCCTCGCGGGCGACCTGCTCGCCTCGCGCGCCCGCCTGCGCACGCTCGCGATCGACACCAATCCCGACTTCGGCACGCTCGGCAAGCTCGCCCCCGACGACCGGCGCTCGGACCGCTCGCTCACCGACGTGATCGAGGCGATGGACCGCATCCACTCCGCCGCCGAGCTATACCCGTACGTCTCCGCCACCGCCAACGGCATGCACCTGCTCGCCGCCCCGCCCGACCCCGAGCTGATGGAGCAGATGACCCCCGAACGCTACGGCCAGCTCGTCGCCTTCCTCGGCCGCTACTACGAGCTCCTGCTGCTCGACCTCGGCACCGGCCTCACCGAACCGCTCGCCCGCTTCGCGCTCGAACGCGCCGACCACGCCGTCGTCGTCGCCACCCCCGAATGGATCACCTCCAGCACCGTCGTCGACTCGCTCCACTACGTCAACGGCCGGCTCGGCACCGGCCGCCTCAGCCTCGTCCTCAACCAGGTCCCGCCCAAGGAGATCGCCGACCGCAGAGCGCTCGAGGACCGCTTCCGCCGCCACCAGGTCCCCCGCCACGTCACCATCCCCTACGACCAGCGGCTGCGCACCATGCTCGACAGCGGCACCTACAACAGTGAGCGGCTCGACCGGCCCACCCGCCTCGCGGTCAAGCGGCTCGGGCTCGCGGTCTCAGAACAGCTCGTCTAGCGGGAGGGGGACAGGTCCCCCTCCCGGCCTCCCCCTGCTGGCGGTCTCGGCGTCGGCCCGGCAACGCCGGGCCTTGTGGTGGATCCTGCGTTGATGGCCAGCGTGGCGAACATCAACGACGTCATCGAGGGGCACGTGGCGCTGGAGGTCGAGTGCGTCGACCGGTTGTTGTTTAACGCCTACGTGCCGAATCTGCAGGTCGGCGGACAAGTCGCGCGGTTCATTACCGGCCACCTCGGTAAGCCGATCGCGTCGGCGGCGGTGCTGGGCAGCATCGGCAACCGCTTCCGTCGCGATGTCAGGCGCTATGTCGATGCCAATCGGATCCCGGTCCTGCGGCTCAAGACGCCCGACCGCACGCGCTGGGATGACCGCAAGCTCGATCACGTCCGCCCGTACCTGGAGGCGGCCGAGCGTGAGCGGCGCTTCGGGGTCGTGGCGATCGTGGCCTGCGAGGAGTTCCAGTGGGTCTTAGCGCGCGCAACCGCTCCAAGACGCCTGGGACGGTGTGGTTTGCGTTCTTTCGTGAGCGGCGCCGCGTCGGCGCCTACTACTTCTACATCCTCGATCCGGACTTCGGTCCCGGGTTCATCAAGCTCTGCACCTACTTCCCGTATCCGGCCAGGGTCTGGCTCAACGGGCACGAGTGGAGCAAGCGCCAGGCCGACCACGCCGGGATCGAGTACCGGGCGCTGTCTAACGGGTTCGCGTCGTGCCCGCAGCCCGAGCGCCTGCAGGCGATCTGCGACAGCCTGGCACCCGCTCACATCCAGGCGTTCTTCGATCGCTGGATGGCGTGCATCCCGACCCCGCTGACCGCCCACGACCGCGCCGCCGGCTACTGGTGGCAGCTGTCGATCCGTCAGGTCGAGATCAGCCGCACGCTGGTCTTCGACGACCCGCGCCGCGCCCGCAGCTTCTTTGAGGCATTGGTTGCCGACAACATCGGCATCGGCCGCCCCGAACAGGTCTCGATGGTGTTCGCCCGCCCACTGCGCCGCCCAGCCAAGACCAGCTACGGCAGCGCGCTGCGCGCGGAGTAGTGCTTTGGGCGAATCGGAGCACTCCTCCGAATGGAGTTGACCCGGTTTCGTGGACAACCGAGCGCTTGGCCCGCCAGGGCCGGGCAGGAAGGATGTCCAGATGCCGAGAACCCGACCCCCGTACCCGCCGGAGTTCCGCCGCCAGGCGGTTGAGCTGATCCGCGTGAGCGCTCTCAGACCGCTGAGGGGCCCGCGGTCCACATAGGCCGCCTGCGCAGCCTGGCCGGCTGAACTCACCTTAGGGGCCAGGCGCGCCAGGTGCGGTCCACGTGGGCCTGCGGTCGAACGGGAGCGGTCTGCGGTGGCAGTCGGGGCCATATGGACGCGGGAAGAGGATGCCGCTAGGAAACAGCCGGTAGGCGCTCGTGTTCAGGCAGTTGGGGCCGTCTTCCTCGTTGCTGGGGTCGTCGTGGGTCTCGCAGTCGATTCGTCGGCGGTCGATGCGCTTGCACGCGGGCATCGACATCTCTTGGGATCACGAGCCGCTCGGGCAGCGTCGTGCTCGTGAACACGCGGACGTGGTCGAGTGACTGGCGCCGCGCTTGGCGCGCAATGTCACGCTGACGTCATGGAAGGCGGGGGCGAAGCGGCGTCTGACTGCGATGACCCGCCGGCCCGCCCGACGCGGCGGGTGGCTCTCGCGACGACCTTGCCGTGGCGAGGATCTGCAGCCGCAGGCGGCCCCGGCTTGTGGCGTCGACGGTGACCTTGACGCGCCGGTGCGAGGCGCGGGCGTCGCGCAGTCGACCAGCGTGCGGCGGGTCTGGGGCGGAGCGAGATAGTACGCCCGCAGCTGGTCACCGCCAGGATGACGGCGATGCCGCCCTCGTTCGTGACGTCCATCGCCCCGATCGTGTGCCGTTGCGCCCGGCGAAGTCACCAGGGGTCGCGCTCCCCTGCGGCAGTTCGAACAGCGTGCTGATCGTGCCGTCGGGGGCGACCTGGCGGATGCGTTGATATTCGGCGATCAGGAGGGACCCGTCGGGCAGCCGGGCGAAGTGCTGCGGCCAGACCAGGCCCGCGGCGGTCGCAGGGCCGCCGTCGCCGAAGCTCTCGATGAGCGCCGCTCGCGGTGCCGGCCACGGTCGTGATGACGCCGTCCGGCCCCACCCGGCGGACACGGCCGTTGTAGGCGTCGGCGATCAGGAAGCCGCCGTCAGCCGTCGGCAGCACGTCGCTTGGCGAGCTGGCCGCCGTCGGGACCGACGTCGCCCCGTCATCGCCGGTGCCGGCGACCGTGGTGATCAGCCCGTCGGGGGCGATCTGCCGGACCCGACGTTATCGCCGAACAGGATGCTCCCATCCGCGAAGCGGGCAGCCCCCTGGTGGGCCGAGGCCGGCGGCCGTCGCCGGGCCGCCGTCACCGGAGGAGTGCGTAGCGGCCGGTCCCGGCGAAGCGGCGGATCGATCCGTCGCGGCGCCGAGGTCGATCGCGTCAAACGCGAGAACAGGATCGACCCGTCGGGCAGCGGCACGATTTCGTCGACATCGGGGACTAGCGGGTCGCGGCTACCAGGCGCGAGGTCCCCGAACGGGGGCACGAAGGCGAGCGAGCCGTCGGCGGCGACACGCACCAGCCGTGAGCGAACCTGCGCCGAGGTCGAGCCGTCCTTGGACGTCCGGATCACCGGCCAGAAGATGAGCACAAGCAACGCGCCGTCAGCGGCCTCGGCCACCGAGCCCGGCGGCGAGGCAAACACGCTCTGCACGGGCGGCGCGACGAGCACGAATTGCCGGTCGGCCGGCCACTCCGCCGCGAAGCCGCGGCTAACCACACCGGTGCCGGCGCCGACGCCGATCAGCAGTAGGACGAGCAACATCGGCAACCAACGACGGCGGACCATGGCACGCCCACACTACGCCGACAGCACTGCCGGCGCGAACCGTCCTTCGGCGCAGTGACGCGGTCATGCCGTGACGGATGCTCACCATGAGGAGGACCGTGTCGCCGGGCGACACCTCGACCGTTCAGCACACCATCATGAGCTCCTCCGTTCGCCTGCCAGGAGCAGCCCGGCCACTCGCCGCTTGAGTGCTGCTTAGCGCGAGGACCTGCAGTCGCACGGGCGACCGCCGAGCTCGATTGCCTGCTGGCGCATCCGGTCAGCACGCACGTGGCGCTGGCCGTCGGCGCCTGATAGGACTGGCGCACCAGCTATCTGAGCCGAGCGCCGCCGGCGTGAGCCTCCCAGTCACGACCGGGGTGCCGGACACCACGACAGGAGGCGTTCGCAATGAAGGCGGTGCGACTGCATGAGTACAAGCGACCGCCATCGGTCGACGAGGTCCCCCAGCCGGACCTCGAGAGCCACGATGACGTCCTGGTGCGCGTCGGCGGGGCCGGCGTGTGCCGCACGGACCTGCATCTGATCGACGGCTGGTTCGCCGACGTGATGCCGGCCGAGACGCCCTTCACGCTCGGCCACGAGACGGCCGGCTGGGTCGAGGCCGTGGGCCGCGACGTGAACCACGTGGCGGTCGGCGATCCCGTGATCGTGCACCCGCTGAAGACCTGCGGCCTGTGCTGGGGCTGCCGCCACGGCCAGGACATGTACTGCGAGCACTCCGCCTTCCCAGGCGTGAACACCGACGGCGGCTACGCGGAATACCTCCGTACCGGGGCCCGGACCCTCGTCGCCCTGCCGGACGGCATCGAGCCGGCGGCGATGGCGCCGCACGCCGACGCCGGCCTCACCGCCTACCGCGCGGTCCGCAAGGCCAAGGCAGTGCTCCAGGCGGGGGAGAGCGTCGCCGTCTTCGGCGCCGGCGGTCTGGGGCACATCGGCGTGCAGCTGCTCAAGGCCATGACCTCGGCGAAGGTCATCGTCGTCGACCCGTCCCCGGCCGCGCGGGACCTCGCCGCCTCGGTCGGCGCCGACGTGACGCTCGACGCGGACGGAGCCGCGGAGACCGTCCTCGAGGCGACGGGCGGCCGAGGCGCCGACGTCGTGCTCGACTTCGTCGGGGAGAAGGGCACGCCCGCACTCGCCATCGAGATCGTCCGCCAGGGCGGCACGTACCTGATCGTCGGCTATGGCGGCGAGCTCCAGGTCCCGACGATGCTGCTGATCCTCAAGGAGGTCACGATCATCGGCAATCTCGTCGGCAGCTACGGCGACCTCTCCGAGCTCATCGCGCTCGCCGCCGCCGGCCACGTCGAACTGCACACGGTCCCGTACGAGCTCGATGCGGCGCCGCAGGCCCTCGACGACCTCGACAACGGACGTGTCAGAGGCCGTGCCGTGCTGATCCCCAACACCCACTGATCAGGCACCCAACAAGCAAAGAAGCACCGCCGCCTTCTGCCTCCCAAGCGGCAGCGCGGCTACGTCTGCTGGGCGGGCGTCTGAGGGCTACCGCCCGCTCCACCTGGGTGCTGGTCCGTGGCGTCGAAGTGGTCCGGTCCACCCACCTAGTGCTCTGGAACAACCGCGACCGTCAGGGTGAAGACATCCCCCAGGTCCCCCGTCTGCGTGCAGTTGAACGTGGTCAGGCCGGCCTTCTTGCCGAAGTTCTTCTCGAAGAGAACCTCGCCCGCAGCAGACTTGAGTTCGTAGCGCGTCGCGACGACGTGCGGGCCGGTCCCCTCCGTGTCGATCAGGTAGGCGTTGGCGGCTTCCACGGCGGGTGCTCCGAAAACCTCGACCTCACCGAGGGGGTCCCCGCAGTCAAACAAGCCGAAGATCCCCAAACCTTGGCCCCCCGGCACGCGGGCCGAAGCCGGGACCGCGGCTACGGCAATCACCGCCGCACTGCACAGCATCGCGCTTACTAGAGAGATTGACCGTCTGCCCTTCATGCCGACTCCTTTCGGCCGAGGCCCTCTTGCATGGGGCCAGGGCTAACGCCTCAGCCGTATCACCATTTGCCCGACTGGGCAAGCAATCTCATGCAATTGCGGTACCCCCGCGCAGGCATGCGAGCGATCCGCGCGTCGGGAACGGTGCCTGGCCGCACGCGCTGCCGCAGGCTGACGGCCGACGCTGCCGTTTTCGCCTGGCAGGAGTTGCGCATGACTCGGACTGCAGAGTGTCGCAATGCGCGACGACCGACACTGATCGGCGACCGGCGATCAGTGTCGCGTCTGCCTCCAAGCAGCAGCAGCCCGCCGTGCGGCGCGGCACCGCGCGCTGCTCATCAGATCCGCTCCGCGGCAGACGCCGGTGGTCGCGCTCACCAAAGCCGTGGGATCAGGCGCGCGCGGTCTGATTGGTACGCGCGGTATGCCTGGCCGAGGACGCGGTTGAGCTCGGCTTCCTCGACATGGATGCGCCAGACGATGGCCGGCAGCGGCAGGACGACACACGCCACCAGCGACAGCCAGTTCCCGCGCGCGGCGCCGAAGCCGGCGACGATCAGCAGCAGCCCCGCGTAGGAGGGGTGGCGAATCGACCTGTAGGGACCGCTGGAAACGACGGGCTGGCCGGGCTCGACCTCCACGGTGGTGCGGAAGCCGCCGCCCAGCGCCGCGATCGCCCAGATGCGCAGGGCGAGTCCTAACCACATCACGACGACTCCAGCCACCCGCAGCGGCGCGGGCATTCGTAGCTCCGGCGCAGCCGATCGAGCGCCGAGCGCCACGATGATCGCCGCGCCGAGCGTGATCACGATCAGGACGCGCGTGCCGCGATCCCGGCTAGTGCGGCCCTTACCCTGAGCGGCCTCGCGCACCCGGACGCCGACTTCGACCAGCGCCCACGCCGCGAGGGTCAGATCGGCAAGAGGAGACACGGTGCCCGTCGCAGTATCGCCAGATGCCGCATACGGCCGCGGTCGGACCTGCTGCTGCACCCGCCTGCTCGGAGCAGTGCTCCTTGTGCCTCGTTGCGATAGCGCGACGAGGCCTACCGGCAGGTCGCCGAGTATCGCTGCTCGCGCAAAGCGCTAGCCCCGTGGCGTGGCGGTCGCGTGGCCTAAAGGCACGCGCGATGGTCGTGCAGATCCGCTGCTGGCTGCCGCGTTGGACGACCAGCAGCGACGGCTTCCTCGGTTTGGGCCCCGCTCTGCCGTTGGACCGCCACCGCCGGTAGCGTTGCGGCATGGCCGCGTGTCGCATCACGTGCGTCGACGGAGGAACGATCGATGTGCAAGGGGATCTCCAGGCGGTGGTGGACGAACTCCACAAGGTGTTCACGCGTCGGGAGCACACCTTCGCGGTGCTGAACGATGTCAGCGGTATGCCAGTTGCCGTGCGCCCGGAGGCAGTGCTTCACGTCCGACCGCGTGACACGGACGACTGATCCACTGCCGCGACTCGCGCAATGCGAGAGCCGGCGCGCTAGGGGCCGCAGTTCGAGCCCGCCCGGATTGCCTTTTGCGGTGATTCACGGTACGCCATGCATGAGTTCGCACGGATGGCACGCTGCGAGCCCAGCTGCGAACGTTTCGCGAATGTAAGCGCTCGGTCGCTCCGACCTCGCATCCGCATTGGGCAATTCATGACTCCCAAGCCGACCCGTACCGACGACGATCGAGAGAGTTGGACGAAGTACGTCATGCCGCTCGGGTCGCTTCTGGTCGCCGCCGTCGCCCTCCTGTTCTCAACCGTGACCTACTTCGAACAGGCAGAACTCGAGTCGCGACAGCGCGCTATCGCACGCGAGATCGATGAGCGCCAGTCCGCCCCGGTACTTGTCGGCGGCGTTGAGCGGCGGCTTCGAGGACACCGTATTCGGGTTGTGCCAGAGACTGGCGCGGCATTCCACAAGCTCGCGGAACGCCTGCTTTGGGACGCCGACAAGCTTGTCGTGCCTGTCCGAAATGTGGGGGCAGGCACGGCAGTGCTTCCATATTCGCGGGTCTGGTTTGACCAAGACAACAAACAGTGCGTAGGCACGCTGTCGGTCCCGACTGGGGCCAGAGTGTGGGACTGGAAGAGAAGTTCCGAGCCGGGTACTACGTTGTGCTGCCAGGCGAGTCCTGGCAACTCATATATCGGGAGCCTGCCGATGAACACTGGGAGCAGATGTCGCAGGCAACGTCAGCGACGTTCTTACTTCGGTACACCGATGCCCTGGGATGGTTTGCCCGCTGGACCTGCCTCAGCTATAGGCGCGGGAGGCGAAGCCCCAGATGGGCACTCAACGACGTGCGGTACGGCGTGCTGAACCCGGATGAACCGCGCTACGAGAAGGCCTACGTGGACTGAAGTGGGCGAGCCGGCGACGGGGTCGGTACTCCCGCGTTCGCGTGATGGGCCGGCCGAGACACCGACGGAGTACTCCTGGTGCTCCGAGTGATTCGGTGGTGAAGTGTCATCGCGGGAGCTCGATCGCGATGCCGGTGCAGCAGAGGTAGACGAGGGCGATCAGGGGGTCGGCGGAGTGAAAGCCGAAGCTGCGGTGGCTGATCAGGCGGATGCGGCTGTTGAGGCCCTCGAGGCGGCCGTTGGTGAGGCCGAGGCGGATGGCGGCGAGGATGCCGGCGCGGTGGTTGCGGATCGTGCGGCGAGCGCGGACGAACGGGCGCAGCCGGGAGCTGGATGCCCAGGCCAGCCAGGCGTCGAGGTGCGCGGGCGCGAGCTGCGGGTCGTCGAGCTGGTAGAGCAGGCGGAGCTCTTCCTTGAGCAGGAAGGCGCGGTAGAGCGCGCTGGTTGGCGTGTCGCGACTTCGCCGAGCAGCGCGAGCTGGTGATGATCTGCTTGTCGGGGGCCTTGAGCAGCGACCAGCGGGTGCCCTTGATCCAGCGGCCGGTCGGGGTGTGCGAGCGCTCGTGGGCGTTCCATTCGTCGCGGCGGACCTGGTCGACGGCGCGCTGGGCGAGGCGGACGACGTGGAACGGGTCGAACGCGATCTCGGCCGTCGGGAGCGGCGTCGCGGATCGCCTTCTCATAGCCGCCGGACATGTCGATCGAGACCGCCCGGATCGAGTGGCTGCGGTCGCCGAGCTCGTCGAAGAAGCGCTGCAGGGTGGCGGCGTTGCGGCCCGCGGCGCACCACACGATCGCGCCCGGCGCGGTGGTCGACGACGCTGGTCAGGTAGCGGTGATGGCGGCGATAGGAGATCTCGTCGACGCCGATCGCGACCAGGCCCTCAGGCGGTGCTCGTCGAGGTGGTCGGCGATCACGCGCTCGACGATCCGCCCGACCGTGTCCCACGCGATCCGCAGCAGGCCGGCGATCGGCGTCTTGGCCATCTGCTGCGCCAGCCACGCCACCACGTCCTCGAAGTCGCGCGTGTAGCGCGAGCCGGCCCGGGCCCACGGGACCGCCTCGAACTGCGCGCCGCAGCGAGCGACACCACAGCCGCCGCAGCTCGCACTCGATGATGCAGCGGTTGGCGCCGAGATCGAGGTGGCGCCAGCGCTTGACCCGACGCCCGTGGATCGCCAGCCGGCCGGTCTGGCCGCAGCGCGAGCACACGCGCCGCCGGCGCCGCAGCCGCACCGTCACGACCACGCCCTCGGCGGCGAAGCTGACGTCGATCACCGACGCGCCGGGCAGGCGCAGAAGCCGGTTGAATGCCGTGCTGACACGCACGTCGCCCTCCTCGCGGGCCGCTTGACCTTGAACAGCCAGCAGCCTGCTGCGAGGGCGGCAGCGTGTCGCTCGCGATCTGCGCAACCTCCGAAGGAATCCTCAGCCGCGAAAGCGCCCGCTCACGCGGTCATTCGCGCACCGCCGTCACCACCGAAACGCGAGGAGACCCGTACTCCTTTCGCGTGATGGGGGCGATCGGCCACGGCCGCGGGCTCGCTAGTCCTATCGCCTGCTAGGAGCAGCGAGGGCCTTGCCGCGCCGCTGCTGCGTCTGCCTCAATTCGGTAGCGAGCGCCGGGCTTGTCCGGACTCCTGCGCGTCGTCGCGACCCGAGCGTGTCGCTCTCGACCGGGAGGGCGGCTCCCATTCGTGAAAGAGCAGGCGCTGGCCTCGGGGATGCGCCGCGGGCCCGGCGAGCTGGCGGCTCAGGCTGAACGCGGCGAGTGAGCGCGGCAGAACTCGCGGACGGCGTCGTTGAACGGCTCGGGCTGTTCGAGGTTGCTCACGTGACCGGCGCCGGGGATCACGACGAGCTTCGCATCCGGGATCGCCTGCTCAAACTGGCGTGCGACGGTGAGCGGCGAGCGCGCGTCCAGCTCGCCCCAGATCAGCAGCGTCGGCACGGCGATGCGGGGCAGCAGATCGCGCTGGTCGGCCTCGGCCATCACGAGCAGCGCAGTCCTCATGCTCCCGGGGCGAACGGCTGCGGCCATCTCCTCGAGCAGCGGGACGAATTCGGCCGGAGGATCGCCGGCGAACAGCCCGGGAAGCGTGGGGTCGAACAAGTGGTCGGCGGCGGCGAGCATCCGCCGGACGCCGTCCACCCGGGCCCGCACCTCCGCCGCGGGCAGTGATCCCTTCCAGCCGGCATAGGTGTCGACGAGCAGCAGCGTCGCGACGAGCTCGGGATGGTGACGGTAGAGCTCCAGCGCGACGGTGCCGCCCCAGGACAGACCGGCGACATGCGCAGGCCCGAGATCGAGCGCGACGATCAGGGCCGCAAGGCAGTTCGCGTAGTCCGCCAGCGCGAAATCCGCGGGCACGTCCGACGAGCGACCCGCCCCCGGCTCGTCCCACGCGACGACGGCGAACTCGTCCGCCAGCGCGGTCAGCTGTGGCCGCCACATGCGGGAATCCACCGCGGCGCCGTGCACGAGCACGAGCGGCGGCCCTTCGCCGACGCGCTCGTAGGCGATCTCGAGCCCGCTCGCCCGAACGACCTCCATCTCCTCAACCTACACGCAGGCGGGCCGAGCGGGGATCGACACCAAGTGCACTGCCGCTCGGCGCTTTGCAATCCGGCACGACCGGGCCGCTCAATGCGATTCGCCAGCTCTTGCCTCGGACGATTCGCGCGAGCCCCAGCGGAAGCAGCACCGACTATCGCAATCGCCTGCCAGGGGCACTCGAGCCGTGGCTTCGCCGAGTGCGGATTTGCGCGACAAGGATCACTCGTCCCGAGCAGCAGCGCAGTGTCGCGTGTGCCTCGATGCAGCACTCGGGATCCGTAAGATTGACGGCCAAAGCGAAGGACGTTCGGCGGTGCTGACCCGTGGGTTGCTTAGACTGGCGGAGTTCGCACAGGCCATGAGCGGGAGGAATTCGGTCGCATGCTCTTCCACATCAAGCAGTCGCATGCACCTAAGGACTGTCCTTTGGGAAGAGGCGGTTCGACGTCGCTCTTCGACGGTGAGTCAACGACGTCAAGGTCCATGGCTACTGGCTCGCCTTCCCGCAGCACACGACGTTCCTAGTCGTTGAGACCGACGACATCGCGCACCTTCAAGCCTTTCTGAAGCCCGGCGCCGGCGTTACGATCTGCGAGATCACGCCCGTCAGCGATCGTCCTGTGCCCCTGCCAGGCTGACGCTCGCGCGCATCCTTCTTGCGTACAGGACCCGCGCGAGCCCCGGGGAGGCCCCTTGGCGCGCTATCGCTTTCGCCTGCCAGCGAACGGTCCTGCAGATCGCTCCGCGGAGTGTCGCTTAGCGCGATACGGAGCAGTCGTCGGAACCGACGCCGGGCTTGCGCGTGTGCCTCGATGCGATGGTGCGAGCCCCAGACGCGGAGCTGCGCCGATTCCACAACTCGCAGGCGCGCGAGTTCGCGGCGATTTGGCTCTACCTGCGCTTCGCGCGCGCCGTGTAGCGCTTGCCGGCGCGCACGATCACGGTCTTCTTCTTCGCGAAGTCGCGCACCGAGATCGGCCGCGGACGACGCGGGTCAGCGTCGACCTGCAGCGATCCTCGACCAGCCAGTTCGTACCGACCACGGTCGCCGCGCTGTGCTTGCCCTTCGTGCGGAACATGCCGCTGCCGTCGCCCCACAGCCGCCGCTTCTTCTTCTTCTTGGCAGCGACGGCTGCGGAGGCCTTGCGCGGGCAGCTGAGCCGCTCGGTCAGGATCAGCGTGGTGAGCGGCTTGGAGCCCTTGGTCTGGGTGAGCTTGAACAGTCCGTCGAAGAAGTCCGCCGACGCCGTCCTGCCCCCGCCCTGTGCGGCGGTGATCGTGATCCGCCCGCGGCGCGTGTCGATCGAGCTGCCGACCGGGATCTGGGCCTCCGCGGTCAGCGTGACGAAGCGCGTGCTCCCCGGCCGCTTGATCGTCACCTTGCCCGACACCGGCTCGACGTTGACGGTCTTGCCGGCGACCGGCGGCGTCAGCGTCGGGCCCGCCGGCGTCACGTCGGGCCCGCGGCGTCAGCGGCGGCGCGGGCGCCGGGTTCAGCAGCACGGAGAACGTATCGGCCGTGGCGTTGGTGTACGACGACGCGGCCAGGTCGGGCCGCGAGTCGCCGTCGAAGTCGGCCGCCGCGACGTCGTTGACGGCGCCGGCGAGCGGGATCGACTGGTCGCGCGTGAAGCCGCTGCCGGCGTTGCGGCGGAGAATCTCGACGGCGCCGGCGTTCGCGGCCACGGCGAGGTCGGGCCGGCCGTCGCGGTCGAAGTCGGCGGCGGCGATGCCGACAGGCGAGGCGCTGACCGAGATCGGCGGCTCCGCGCTGAAGCCGTCGTTGGACGGCCGGCGCAGGAAGGCGGAGACGGTGCCGGCGGCGAAGTTGGGGACCACAAGATCGGCGCGGCCGTTGCCGTCAAAGTCGGCGGCGACGATGCCGACGGGCTCGTCGCCGACCGGGACCGCCGCCTCGGAGCTGAACGTGCCACCGGGAACCCGCAGCAGGATCGTCGCGCTGTCGCCGCCCCGGTTGGCAATCGCCAGGTCGGCCAGCCCATCGCCGTTGTAATCGCCGACGGCGATCGCGACCGGGGTCAGCCCGGTCGCGAACTGCGGCCCCTGCGCGAAGCCGCCGCTCGGCTGGCGCAGCAGGAGCACGACCTGGCTGTCGGTCCGCGTCGCCGCGAGGTCGAGCCGTCCGTCGCTGTTGAAGTCGCCCGCTGCGACCGCGTGCATGCCCGTGCCGGCGGCGATCGGCGAGCCGCCCTCGAGCGCGAAGCCGCCGCCCGGCTGGCGCAGCAGCACCGACACGCCGCCGCGGCGCGACGAAGCGCGACACCGCGAGGTCCACGAGCCCGTCGCCGTTGTAGTCGCCGACCGCCGCGCCGCTCGGCCCGGAGCCGGAGCCGACCGAGATCGGCGAGCCCGCCTCCTGCGCGAAGCCGCCGCCGGCCTGGCGCAAGAACACCGACACGTCCGAGCTCGTCCCGTTGATCGTCGCCACGTCCGGGCGCCCGTCACCGTTAAAGTCGGCGGCGTTGAGCGAGTACGGGTCGTCTCCCACCGTGTACGGCGAGCCCTCGATCACAAACGCCGCCCAGGCGCCCGCGGCTCCCACCAGCAGCAGGACCGCGGCAACCGCGACTCCGGTCATCCTCGCCCTCACCGGACCGATCATCCCGGTGCCGGCGCGAGACGCCAACCGCCAATCGTGCAGGAGCGTGAGCGATCACGTGCTCGCGATGACGCGAACGCTGCGCTGCACCCCCCAGCGGCCGCTATCACCGCCTCGCCGCCAGCTCAAGGCTCTCCGCGAGACAGCCATCAGGTTCACCTGCAGCGGCTCCATGAGGCGAAATACTAAGACTGCTGTTTTCGCAGCGTGGAACTGGGTTGCGGTAGTGTCGTCGCTATCGCGGTAGCGAAGGCGTCATCGATTGCGGTCTGCCGCGCCCAACCATGAGCATCTCACGAGGCATCAACGACAGCGCCCCGCGCTCGTACTACGCGCTACGGGTCTGCCCGGACGCCGCCGCAAGTCCGTGGTGGGCGTCGGCCCGCCACGCCGGCAGCACAGCCCCGCGGGCGATTCGCGCGATCCTCGCCGGGCGATCGCGCGTCGAGCTACCGCGGACGAGGCCGAGCGGGTCCTCGCATGGGCGCGCAAGCTGCCCGGATGGGACGATGAGAGCCTCGCGCCGCTACGGGTATATCCCGCCGCTCCGACCGGGAGCTGACCCCACACGGCCGTGCCGCGCGGGCCGCGGGCACCAGACTCGCCGCTCCCCTCGCCTCCTTGCGCTACTCGGCCAGGGCAGTCCCGGAGTGCTGCTTTGCGATAGGCAGCACTCGTCCCCAGCAGCAGCGCATGTCCGCGTTTGCCTCGATGCGGCACTCTTGCCCGCCGCGATCCGGCCACGCTCGCGCTAGCACTATTCGTCCGTTCCCTGGCTATCGCTTGCGATCGAGACTAGTGTGGACCGACTGGCCTGAGTGCGCTGATGCTGCGCGCACTATTCAAAGGAGACCCGCCACCATGAGGGACGCCATCGCGACCAGGCGGTCAAGGCGACTGATGCTCGTTGCGGTTGGGCTCCTCGCGGCGGTCGCCGTGCTCCCCCTGCTCGTGCCGCCGAGTGCGCTGTCTCTACCGGCCGGCTTTGACGGCCACGGAGCTCAGCTCCGCGAAGGTCTGTGGGGCGAGCGAGTGCAGGGAGGTCTCCGATTCGGAGGCGGCGACGGCGCTCGCGGTCGGCCCCACGCCCCCGGGGTACGGACGCCCCCGAGCGCGGGCTGCCCTGGTACAAGAGCACGTACACGCTCCCCGCCGAGGAGCGCGGCGAGGTGGTCCGCGTCTCCGTCACCGTGGTGCCCTCCGCCGGGCTGATGCGCGTGGGGGACGACGCGGTCTGGGTGACCCTGCCCAGCGAGAGCAAAGAGGCCTACGCGAAGCTCACAGCCGGGCTTACGCCCCGCCCGGCGAGGACGCTTCCGGGCGTGGTCGAGGACGCAAGCTGCCGGTCGCCCGCGTCGATGAGGTCGTCGAGGCCCCGAGCGCGGCCACCCCGGCGAGCGACGGCTCGAACGTTTGGATCGTCGCGCTGGGCGGCGGCGTGCTAGCGGCGCTCATGGCGGGGTTGCTGCTCAGCATCCGCCACCGCCACGCGTCGACGCCGCCAGCGGCGCCCGAGGCACCGGGGTAGGGACGGTTCCGGTCCGGTCCAGACGTCCAGCAGGGGCCAGGACACTTCGGGATTCGGCGCTGCTCTTGCTTTCGCCTGCGACCGACACTGCGGCTTGCGCCCGAAAGAGTGCTGCTTGGCGCGACATGCGGCAGCTCTGCGTATCTCGGTCAGACGCAGAGAGCCCCCACGCGCGAAACGGTCTTCGAACGCCGGTGGCGGACCGTTGCGAGCGCGGCGGCGGGCCCGCCGGCTGCCGCCGTCGCTGACCGCCGGGCTCCGCGCCCCGAGGATCGATGCCCACGCGCAGGGACCAGGATGTCGTTCTCGCCTGCAGTCCCAACGGGAGGTCAAGCCATGTCCGGGTTCTTCGTCGATGCCGCTCGCCGTCGACGGCTACATCCGTGTCTCAAAGGTCGGCGGTCGCGCGAGCAAGCGGTTCATCTCGCCGGCGCTCCAACGCGAGCAGATCCACGCCTGGGCACGTCCGCGCGGTGCGCACGTGCTGGAGGTGTTCGAGGAGCTCGACGAGTCCGGCGCGCGGGTGGACCGGCCGCTGCTCCTGGAGGCGATCGGACGCGTCGAGACCGGTGTGTCGCAGGGTCTGGTGGTGGCGGTGCTGGACCGGTTCGGGCGTTCGCTGGTCGACAGCCTGGCGCTGATCGACCGCATCCAGGCCGCCGGCGGGACGTTCGTCGCGGTGCAGAACGGGCTCGACCTGACGACCGACACCGGCCGGCTGGTCCTGCGGCTCATGCTCTCGCTGGCCGAGTACGACCTCGACCGGATCCGGTCGAACTGGGACGCGGCGCGCGCGCACGCCATCGCGCGCGGCGTGCACCTGGCACCCAAGCCGCCGACCGGCTACCGGCGGCTTGGGTCCGGGCGGCTGCGCCCGGACCCCGGCGAGCGGCCGGTTGATGAGCGAGCTGTTCGCCCGGCGCGCCGACGGCGAGTCGATCACGCGCCTGTGCCGCTTCATGGAGCAGCGCGGCGTCATGACCCCGTACGGGAACTCGGCCTGGGGCTGCACGAGCCTGCGCGGCGTGCTCGAGAACCGCGTCTACCTGGGCGAGGTCCGCTGCGCCACGCACGTGCGCGAAGGCGCGCACCCGCCGCTGACCGACCCGGTCACCTGGCAACGCGCCCAGTCCCCGCGCGAAATGCCGCGGCGCCACGCCAGCCGGCCGTCGCTGCTGGCCGGCCTGGTGCGCTGCGCCGGGTGCGGGATGAGCATGAGCGCGGGCTCACACGCGCCGCCCGCCGACGGGCGCGTCATGCGCCAGTACGTGTGCGCGCGCCACTTCAGCGCCGGCGGATGCCCGGCACCCGCCAGCATCGCCGGAACGCTGCTGAGCCCTACGTCACCGACATCGCCTTCGAGCTGCTGCGACACCGACGCCGGCCACCGGCCGCCAAGGTCGCCGAGGCCGAGCGAAGGCGGCCGCGGTCCAGGCGGCGCTGGTCGCCTACCGCGACAGCCCGCGCCTGCAAACCGTCCTCGACGAGGACACCTTCGCCGAACGGGCTCGCCGTGCGCTCCGGCCGCGTGCAGCGCGCGCTGCTCGACCTCGCCCGCGCCCGCGCCCAGCACGCCACCCACGCGCTCCCGGCGCCGACGAACTCGAAGAGCGCTGGCCGACGATGGACATCAGCGCACGCCGCGAGATCATCGGGCAGGTCATCGACTGCGCGATCGTCTCCAAGGGCTACCGGCATGTCGCCGACCGCGTCAGCGTCTTCCCCGTCGGCTGCGGCCCGACCGACCTGCCACGCCGCGGCGACAAACACGCCCGCTGCGCAGCCTCGAGGCCCTCCACGACGATCCGGCCACGGCCCACAGGCGCACGCGAGCCGCGACCGTGGAGTCACAGCCGGCTCACGCGCGAGCTGCAAGCCTTCGTCGGCACCCGCTCACACTGGCCGGCGCTGGAGAGCTTCCTGGACGCCGGACGCTTCCGCCTGCACCAGCAGGTCATGCTCCAAGGCGGCGAAGCCTGGTGGGCCGGCCAGCTCGGCCTGCGCATGCGCCGCAACCACCCGCGTCGCTGGGGCTGGGACGACGAGCGCATCCGCGGAGCGCTCACCGCCTACCTGGCCGACAAGACCAGCTGGCCGACGCGCCGGCAGTTCGAGGACGACGGCCTGCGAGCCCTGCGCGTCGCCATCACCCGCAGCGGCGGCATCGACCGCTGGATCGACGAGTTCAACCTGCCCCGCCAACACCGGCGCGACGGACGGACCCGCTACTGGACCGAAGCGCGCATACGCAGCGAACTCACCGCGCTGTGCGCCGGGCGAACCGTGTTCCCGGCGCGACGCGAGTTTGAGCGTGCCGGCCTGGCGGGCATGTTCCAGGCGCTCCAGCGACGAGAAGGAACCGACTGGTGGGCCCGCGAGCTCGGGCTCCCGCGCTACCGCCGCGGCTCCGGACTCGCCACTCCCTAGGTCCGGACACATCCGAGACGGCCAGGCTCGCACTCTCGCGCGGCACGGGAAGCAGCTACCGCTGCGGGGGGAGGCGCTCGTGCATGCAGCCGAGAGCGACAGCGAGTTTGGGCTGGTTGGTCCTAGCCGGGGATCACACGAGGCTGAATGAACAGATGGGGCGCCAGGCTGCTAGCGGTCTCACCCGCGGGGCGCGTTAGGGTCCGGACGGTCTTGTCGCCGGTGTCAGGTTGGACAGGAGGCGCTCTTAGGCGTGCCGAAGCCTTACGGCGCCGGCGGTCGGCCCCCTCGATAGCGTTCGCGGTCTCGGCGGCTGTCACGCGGGAGGAACATCGCGTCCGCGCCCAGCATGTCGTAGGCGGCCCGTACGGGATCGGACTTGCCGGCGGGCGCATCACGGTGCTCGTGCAGCTCGCGCTGTCGCTCCGGCGTGTCGGCGGACGGGCGCTTGCGCACGCGCCGTAGCCAGCGAGATATGAGGAGCTCGCCGCCCCAGAACTCGGGTTCCCTGGGCATGTTGATCTGCTTCCCTTGCGGACAAACGACGGTATCCACGGGCGCAGCTCAAAGCAAGGTGACGGCGTCGACGCTTCGTTACGAGTCGAGCCGGGCCGCAAGCTCGTCCGCAGCGAGCGTCCGAGGCCTGTACCCGACGACCTTCGCCCACACGCGCGAAGGACGACTGCGTCGCTAGCGCACGGCACACCGCCGCAGTGTCCGGATGCACGCGAGTACGTGAGGCGAGGTGTGAAACGCGACACCTTGGACTCCTAGTCCCACACGACGGGCGGCGTCAGCGTGGGGATTGTCCCTTCCCCCGAGCGCCACAGAGGTGCAAGATGCTCGAGTACCAGCTGCTCCCGGCCGTCACCCAGCGACCGCTCAGAACCGGGCACGAACGATGAGATTCAGGAAGCAGCGCCCGGCCTCCGCACCGGCACCGCAGGAGAAGGCGAAGCCGACCAAGCCGCCGTGGCACGAGTTCCTGGACGACGAGGAGCGGCCGAACCGGGAAGACCTGGCCGCCCAGCACAACGTGTTCATCGACTCGATGCTCGAACCGGTGCCGATGCCGCGCTGGCTGCGCGGCCGCCGGCGGCCGCCGCGGGACAAGTTGAGCTGAGCACAACGCCGCGGCGCGACCGCCGCGGGGCAACGCGCCCAGGCGGCGCAGCGTTGCCGTGGTCGCGCCCTCGGCGGCGCGGCCGTCCGGGCAGGTGCTGTGCGTGTTCCGGCCCGTCGCCCGGCCCGCCGGCCTCGAGCCCTGCCCGCCGCCCGAGCGCGTCGCCCAGCCGCCGGCGCCGCCGCGCGGGATGACGACCTGACCATCGCGCAGCGGTAGCGCGAGCAACGAGCGCGCTCAGCGATACGGTCAGCCGCGACGGTGAGAAGCCCGTCAAACGCGCCGGTGAGCACGCAAGCCTGATGCCGCGCCCGAACACCGGCGCGGAACCCGGCGAGGAGCGGACCGGGATTCCGGACGCGTCACCCCGCCCAGCCTGACGTGCAGCGTCAGGCTGCACCGCGTCCGACGCCAGGGCGCGCCACCACCCGACCTCAGGTGACGGTCCCTGGCCGGACGTCCAGAATCGGCGCGTGATCGCGCGGCGGTGTGATTGGCTTGCGCACCTCGTCTCACGGAGGAGGACGGTTGTCGGGTCGGGCACGGAAGACCATGTGGTTGGCATTGACCGCCGCGGCGGCGCTGATGGCCGCGCCCGCGCCGTCGCTGGCGACGTTCCCGGGATCGACCGGCGACCTCGCGTGGGGCGGGCCGACGGTCGGCGACCCGTTCGACCCCGACTCCGTCACCCGCATCCTGGACACCACCGGTGCCAGCGTTCGCTGGTCGCCGGACGGCACGAGGCTGGCCTACACGCGCAGGGACGGCTCCACCTGGGCCGTATGGGTCGTCGAACGCGGACGGCACCGGCAGGCGGAAGGTCACGCAGCCGGTGGACAACGGCGCGGGCCTGCTCGAGAACGACTACTGGGTCGCGTGGTCGCCGGACGGGTCGCAGCTCGCGTTCTCGCGCAAGGTCACCAACGGCGTGGTCGAGCCGGCGATCGACCGCGTCGAGCTGCGCATCGTCGACGCCAATGCGACCGGGAACGGGCAGGAGGTCTGGAGGGAGTCCAACGCGCGGCTCGAGCACATCGAGTGGTCCCCGGACGGCTCGCGGATCGCGGGCGAGCGGATCGTCCCCCTGGGGTTCAACAGCGTGGACTACCTGGTCACGATCAGCCTGACCGGCGCGCTGACCACGATCGCCGGTCCCGGCCCGAGCCACTTCTACGCCCCGGAGGGCAAGCGCCTGAGCTGGGCGCCCGACGGCAAGCGGCTCGCGTACGCGCGGCGTGACGGCAACTCGATCGCGATCTACACGCCCGGCGGCGCGCTGCTGGAGACGAAGGCGATCTTCGGCCCCAAGATCGGTGGGCTCGCGTTCACGCCCGACGGCGGCCGGATCCTGGCCGGCGCCTGCAACACCCTCGGCGGCAGCTGCACCCCGCACCTGCTGCTCGCCGCACCGTCCGACCGCTTCGTCGATCCGAACGAGCCGACCGACCGCACGCTGCCCGGCGCCGGGCCGACCAACGAGGTCAACTGGCAGGTCGACTTCCAGCCCGCCAGCCACCCGATCATCTTCCTGCACGGGTTCCTGGGATCGGAGATCTGGTGCGGCGACGACCAGCTGTGGCCGACGACGAAGGTCCCGGGCGACCTGCTCGACCTGCGGCTCAACGACAGCGGCACCGCGAACCACCCCGACGCGTGCGGCGCCGCCCCGACCACGCTGCTGCGGAAGTTCCTCGGCTCGGACATCTACGACAGCGCGGCGCGCAGGCTCGAGGACCTCGCCCCCGGGCGCGTGCAGACGCTCGTGTGGGACTGGCGGCGCGACCCGCGCGATCAGCTCGACGACCTCGACGCGATGATCGACCTCGCGCTCGACAACGACCTCTCGCGCCGCCAGGGACTCGACGAGGTCGTGCTCGTCGGGCACTCGTTCGGCGGCCTGTTCATCCGGGCGGCGCTCGAGGACGAGGCGCGGCGGCAGCGCGTCCGGCGCGTGCTCACGCTCGGCACCCCGTACTGGGGCTCCCCGAAGGCGATCTTCCCGCTCGCGATCGGCATGGAGACCCCGTTCGGAGGCGCGCTCGACGCCGCGATGCTGCTCGACGACGAGCTGCGCGAGCTCGCCAAGACGCTGACCGGCGGCTTCTGGCTGTACCCGAGCGACTCGTTCGGGCCGTGGCTGTCGCTCGACGACGGCTCCCGGCTCGGCCAGGCCGGGGTCGCGGACTTCGTGACCGAGCTCGGCGGATCGGCGTCGATCCTCAACCGCGCGCTCGCCGCGCACCGCGAAATCGACGGCTTCATCGGTCTCGAGCCGTTCGGCCTGCGCGAGTACCGCGCGGTCGTCGGCACCGGCGTCCCGACGATCGAGAGCGTGCAGTTCCAGCGCAGCCGCGATCAGGTCGTGCTCAGCTTCGAAAGCGGCGACGGCACGGTGCCCGCGCGCTCGGCCAGACAGGGCCCGGTCGGGACGAGCGACCCGCTCGGCGCAAACGTGCCGATCGGCGAGGTGTGCCGCATCGAGCACGTGCCGCTCGCCGGCGACGCCAGGGTGTTCGACGCCTACGGGGACTACATCCGCTACGGCACGCCACCCAAGCGCACGCAAAGGTGCTCGATGAAGGGCGTCGGGTTCACGATCCGGTCGGCCGACATCGGGCGCTCCGCCCGCTCGCTCGCGGCGACGCCGCCGCCGGTGCTCGACGCGCTGCTCGCGGCGGAGGCGGCCGGCAAGGCGGACGTGATCTCGATGCCGGGCGCGACGACCGTCGTCATGGACGGGCAGTCCCCCGCCACGATCGCGCTCGACGCCTCCGGACTCGACCTCGACGTGATGCCGTTCGACGACGCCGGCTCCAAGCCGACCGCGACCTACCGGTCGCTCAGCGGCCGACTCGAGATCGGCGTCGGCGCCAACGGCACGACCGTCGCGAGCGTAGACGGCGTCCCGCTGGCGGGAGACGAGCCGCCGACGGGAGACGATCCGCCGACGGGAGCGATCCACCGACGGGAGGCGATCCCCCGCCACCGCCCCCACCCCTGCGACCGCGACAGCGCGTGCGTCGATCGACCGCGTGACGCTCGACCGCCGCGGAGCGCTGCGGATCACGGTGCGCAACCGCACCGGCGGCGAGCTCCGCGCCGGCCTCGCGGTCACCGCGAAGCGGCCGGGATCCGCCAAGGTGCGAGCCCGGCTGTCGGCGACCGGCCGGATCCCGGCGAACGCGCGCCGCACGATCGCGATCCGCGGCGCCGCCCGCCGCCTGCGAAGCCTCAAGCGGGCCGCGCTCACGGTGGTCGTGAAGTCGGGATCGACGACGCTCGCGCGCCGCAGTCTCACACTGCGCGTGCGACGCTG